>QFXG01000001.1 GCA_003402285.1 Candidatus Nitrotoga sp. SPKER
ATGGTAGGCAGTTTGACTGGGGCGGTCTCCTCCCAAAGAGTAACGGAGGAGTACGAAGGTATCCTAGGTACGGTCGGACATCGTACTGATAGTGCAATGGCAAAAGGATGCTTGACTGCGAGACTGACAAGTCGAGCAGGTGCGAAAGCAGGTCATAGTGATCCGGTGGTTCTGTATGGAAGGGCCATCGCTCAACGGATAAAAGGTACGCTGGGGATAACAGGCTGATTCCTCCCAAGAGTTCATATCGACGGGGGAGTTTGGCACCTCGATGTCGGCTCATCACATCCTGGGGCTGTAGTCGGTCCCAAGGGTATGGCTGTTCGCCATTTAAAGTGGTACGTGAGCTGGGTTTAAAACGTCGTGAGACAGTTTGGTCCCTATCTGCCGTGGGCGCTGGAAATTTGAAGGGACCTGCTCCTAGTACGAGAGGACCGGAGTGGACGGATCTCTGGTGTACCGGTTATGACGCCAGTCGTATTGCCGGGTAGCTAAATCCGGAAGAGATAACCGCTGAAAGCATCTAAGCGGGAAACTCGCCTTAAGATGAGATTTCCCTGGGGACTTGATCCCCCTGAAGGGTCGTGGAAGACCACCACGTTGATAGGTCAGGTGTGGAAGCGCAGTAATGCGTTAAGCTAACTGATACTAATTGCCCGTGAGGCTTGACCCTATAACATTAAATATTACAAGTTGCGTTGCAATCAAAAACCAATTACTTCTTCCAGTTGATGGCTGATTGATTACCTGTTTAATCAGGTAGCCAGTTAGTCGACAGTTATGTCTGACGACCATAGCAAGTTGGTCCCACTCCTTCCCATCTCGAACAGGACAGTGAAACGACTTTGCGCCGATGATAGTGTACATACGTATGTGAAAGTAGGTCATCGTCAGACTCCTTATAAACACCAAAGCCCTCCAAGTGAGGGCTTTGGTGTTTATAGTCCATCAAGAGCTTTCTTTTTGAGAGCGATAAGGATTTACAGTATCATCGCATCCTATGATTAAATACATTTTTATTACCGGTGGTGTGGTGTCCTCTTTAGGCAAGGGCATTGCAGCGGCCTCACTCGCGGCGATTCTTGAATCGCGTGGTCTTAAAGTAACGCTACTTAAACTGGATCCTTACATCAATGTTGACCCAGGTACCATGAGTCCATTCCAACATGGTGAAGTGTTTGTTACAGAGGATGGGGCAGAAACGGACCTGGATTTAGGACATTACGAACGTTTTGTTTCAGCCAAGATGCGCAAAGCGAACAATTTTACAACAGGGCAAATATACGACAGCGTGATCCGCAAGGAACGCCGCGGTGAGTACCTCGGGAAAACGGTACAAGTTATTCCACACATAACGAATGAAATTAATGCATTTATCGAACGTGGTGCGGCGGCTTCGTATGATGGTAATACCGATGTGGCCATCGTCGAAATTGGTGGAACGGTAGGGGATATTGAATCTTTGCCATTTTTGGAAGCTGCTCGGCAAATGGGGTTGCGCCATAGTCGTAGTGATACGGCGTATGTACATTTGACGTTGGTACCATATATTGCCAGCGCGGGTGAATTGAAAACTAAGCCGACTCAGCACAGTGTGCAGAAATTACGTGAAATTGGTATTTTTCCAACTGTTTTACTATGTCGTGCAGACCGTCCAATACCTAACGAAGAGCGTGCCAAAATTTCATTATTTTCTAATGTGCGTGAAGAAGCTGTGATTTCAATGTGGGATGTAGATAGCATCTACAAAGTTCCGCAGATGTTGCATGAGCAAGATTTGGATCGTATTGTCTGCGAGCAATTGGGGTGGTCTCAACTTCCGCCTGCTGATTTGTCAGTCTGGGCCAAGCTTGTCTATGCATTAGAACATCCGCAGTATGAAATTACTATCGGCATAGTCGGTAAATATGTTGAGTTGACTGAATCATATAAATCTCTCATCGAAGCTTTGCGTCATGCGGGTATACACACTGCTACGCGCGTCAATATCGAATATATTGATTCAGAAATGCTTGAAAGTGGTGGTGTAGATAGTCTAAAAAGTCTCGATGCGATTTTAGTTCCGGGCGGTTTTGGCAAGCGGGGTACTGAGGGAAAAATTGCCGCAATACGCTATGCCCGTGAAAATAAACTGCCTTACCTTGGTATTTGTTTGGGTATGCAACTTGCGGTGATTGAATATGCGCGCCACGTGGCAGGCATGATGGATGCAAACAGTACTGAATTTAATCCAGAAACAGAACATCCGGTGGTAGCGCTTATTACTGAATGGCGAGACAGCGACGGTAAGATAGAAATTCGCAGTACAGACTCTGATCTTGGCGGCACCATGCGTTTGGGTGCACAGCGCTGCCCAATCAAACTGAACACTTTGGCTGCGATTGTCTACGGTACTGAAGTCAATGAACGTCATCGCCATCGCTATGAGGTTAATAATTACTATGTGCCAGCGCTTGAGAAAGCTGGTCTGGTGATTTCTGCACGTACGCCGAGCGAGGCTTTACCAGAGATTATGGAATTGCCGCAAACTATGCATCCATGGTTTATTGGCGTACAGTTCCATCCTGAATTTACTTCCACACCGCGTGAAGGACATCCTCTTTTTAAAGCGTTTGTTGAAGCGGCTATTGAATACCATAAGACACCGTTTCCTGAAAAAAAATAGCGACCATATGAAATTATGTAATTTTGAAGTCGGCTTGGATAAACCATTGTTTCTAATTGCAGGACCTTGTGTGATTGAGTCCGAGCAATTGGCGTTGGATACTGCAGGGCAAATCAAGGAGATCTGCCTGAAGCTGGGTATCCCGTTTATTTACAAGTCATCTTACGACAAGGCCAATCGCAGTTCGAATAAATCTTTTCGTGGCTTTGGAATAGATGCAGGCCTGAAAATTCTGGATAAGGTAAAAACTCAAATTGGCGTACCGATACTAACTGATGTGCATAGTGTTGAAGAAATCGCGTCGGTTGCCGCAGTGGCGGATGTTCTGCAAACACCTGCTTTCCTGTGTCGTCAGACCGATTTTATTCATGCTGTGGCAAGCGCTGGGCGCCCAGTGAATATAAAGAAAGGGCAATTTTTATCGCCATGGGATATGCAAAACGTGGTTACAAAGGCACGCGAGGCTAGCGGTTTGGATAACATCATGGTGTGTGAGCGCGGTGTATCATTTGGCTATAACAATTTGGTGTCGGACATGCGTTCCTTAGCAGTAATGCGTAACACTGGTTGTCCGGTTGTATTCGATACTACGCATTCGGTGCAGTTACCAGGCGGGCAAGGCACAGTAAGCGGTGGGCAGCGCGAATTTGTTCCAGTGCTGGCGCGAGCAGCTGTAGCGGCAGGTATTTCTGGGCTGTTCATGGAAACGCACCCCAATCCGGCGCAGGCGTTGTCGGATGGACCGAATGCCTTTCCGCTTGGATATTTGGAGGCACTGTTGCACACATTAAAAATTTTGGATGAGGCAGTTAAGGAACAGGGTTTAATCGAAGAAAGCATAGACTTGAGTAATGTTTAGTGAATGAAGGAATAAGTTATGAGTGCAATTGTAGATGTTATAGCGCGTGAGATTTTGGATTCCCGGGGCAATCCTACGGTTGAGGCGGATGTGTTGTTGGAATCAGGCATTATGGGACGTGCTGCAGTACCGTCTGGTGCATCCACCGGGGACAAAGAAGCCGTTGAGCTTCGTGATGACGATAAACAGCGATACTGCGGTAAGGGAGTGTTGAACGCGGTGGAGAACGTTAACACCGAAATCGCCGAAGCTATCATCGGTTTGGATGTCGCCGAGCAAGCGTTTATTGATCAGACTATGATTGATCTTGACGGTACCGAAAATAAATCTCGTCTTGGTGCAAATGCTATCTTAGCGGTATCTATGGCTGTGGCCAAGGCCGCTGCGGAAGAGTCTGGTTTGCCATTGTATCGTTATCTGGGTGGCGTAGCGCGAATGGGAATGCCCGTTCCCATGATGAACATCATCAATGGTGGTGCACACGCTAATAATAATATTGATATGCAGGAATTCATGATTATTCCGGTTGGTGCGGCTAGCTTTCGCGAGGCATTGCGTTGTGGGGCAGAAATATTTCACGCATTAAAGAAGCTGATCGACCGTAAAGGCATGCCAACTACCGTTGGGGATGAAGGTGGTTTTGCCCCCAATCTGCCAAACAACGAAGCTGCGTTGCAGTTGATTATCGAAGGCATAGAAGCAGCAGGTTATGTGCCTGGTATGGATGTGGCTATCGGTGTGGATTGCGCTAGTTCCGAGTTTTATAAGGACGGCTTGTATCATCTGGAATCAGAAGGTATTAAACTGACATCTGCGCAGTTTGTTGATTATCTTGCTAAATGGGTCGATAAATACCCGTTGATTAGTATAGAAGATGGTATGAGTGAGCATGATTGGACAGGTTGGAAGTTGTTGACCCAGCGTTTGGGTAAAGATGTGCAACTGGTAGGTGATGATATTTTTGTAACTAATACCAATATATTGCGCGAAGGAATTCGTCAAGGTTTGGCTAATTCTATTCTGATTAAAATAAATCAGATCGGCACACTGACTGAAACTTTTGCCGCTGTGGAGATGGCTAAACGCGCGGGCTATACCGCAGTGATTTCACACCGCTCTGGGGAGACTGAAGATACGATGATTGCGGATATTGCTGTCGGTACTAATGTCTTGCAAATAAAAACCGGCTCGCTGTCACGTTCTGACCGAATAGCCAAGTATAATCAGCTGTTACGCATTGAAGAAGACATGGGTGATAGCGCGTATTACCCCGGGCGTGATGCATACCACCAACTAGCATAGGCTCTGCGCTTGATTTTAATTTAATATAAATGCGCTGGGTCTTGCTGATACTGATATCTTTGCTACTGCTATTGCAGTATCCGCTGTGGCTTGGTAAGGGCAGTTGGTTGAAAGCTTGGGATCTTGCTCATCAAGTTGATGAACAGAAAAATATAAATCAAAAGACTCAAGCGCGCAATACACTGCTGGATGCCGAGGTGCGCGATCTAAAGCAAGGCACAGAAGCCGTAGAAGAACGCGCTCGTAATGAATTGGGGATGGTCAAGCGCGACGAAATTTTTTTTCAGGTAATGGGTGATCATTCGTTATTGCCTGCGTCAGCCGGGCTTGATGTCAGGGCAGCTAGCGGTGTGCTTCTGAAATAGCGGTGTATAAAATCCAGATTTTGGCAAATAGATACTGACTGTATTGATTGATTCGGCTAGGATATGTTTGAACTAACCTGCGGGCCACATTATCAATAATATATTATTGATTTTTAATTAAGAATTAATATTTTGCCAGCTATTTCTTGCGAATATTAATTTACGCGTTAAACTTACAAAGTTGGACACACTTAACTTAGGAGACAAACAATGAGATTAAAACTAGCATTGCCGATTTTTATATTATTTGCATCAGTCAGTTACGTCCATAATGTATTGGCACATGATCATGATATGAAACAATCGCCGGAACAACGAGTTTATTTTATTGAACCCAAAGATGGCGCAGAAGTCGGCAACGAAGTTAAAGTTGTGATGGGTGTACAAGGGATGGAGATCAAGCCTGCTGGTGCTGTAGTAGAAAATACCGGGCACCATCATTTGCTTATAGATGCATCGCAGCAGCTGAATGCCGGAGAAGCGGTTCCGACCGGAAGTGACAAACATCTCCATTTTGGCAAAGGTCAAACGGAAACCACAATTAAATTAGCGCCAGGGACACATACACTGACTTTGCAATTTGCTAATGGCGCGCATGTTTCTTATGGCGAAAAAATGCGTAGTACGATTAGCGTGACTGCTAAATAAAATTAGCTTATTGATTTAAACGGCTGGTCAATTTTGCTGTCTCCATTAATCTGGAGGCATCTAGAAACCAGCAAAGGCCAATGCAGCCAAGCCCCTTAGAGTGGTTTGGCTGTTTCTCTTTCAGAAGGCTGAACAGCCCGAAGTGACTGACGCTCCATCCCCTTTGTTGTCGTTAAGAATTGTGCATCCTGATAATCAGGAAGAGGTGTTCCACATAAATGGATGCTAAGACTGGTATCGTTTTAGCGTTGCATGATTTTACGATTATGTAATTCTGTAAATCAACAGCCTCACAGTTTAATAATCGGAAACAATCATGAAGAAATCTACACTGTTTGTACAAAGCGACATAAGCTGCAAAGCCTGTTAAAATCGCCAGCTTGATTGTTAATCACCATTGGAGAAAGTAGCATGGCTGTTGAACGTACCTTGTCAATTATTAAACCAGACGCCGTCGCCAAGAATGTTATTGGCCAGATTTACACACGCTTTGAGAATGCTGGATTAAAAGTGATTGCTGCACGCATGGTGCAGATGTCACGGACCCAAGCAGAAAACTTTTATGGCGTACATCGCGAGCGCCCCTTCTTTAAGGATCTGGTAGATTTTATGATTTCTGGCCCAGTGATGGTGCAAGCATTGGAAGGCGAAAATGCGATTGCAAAAAATCGTGATTTAATGGGAGCAACGGATCCGAAAAAAGCTGATAAAGGTAGTATACGTGCGGATTTCGCTGATAGCATTGACGCCAATGCAGTACATGGTTCAGATTCACTGGAAGCTGCCGCAGCAGAAATTTCTTACTTTTTTCCTGATCTGAAAGTTTCATAAATTAACCTGTTCTTTTGCCAGTCATTTATATTTACTATGCATAGGTTTTGTCTAGGCCGTTCCTTCACATTATCGTCTTTCAAATAATAGCCTGAGTTGATCAATATGCGAACCATGAAACGTTTGGGCTATTATGGACGTGAATTCGCTCTAATTTAAAAGTCCCTAGAGGATCCACTATTAATAATAGTCCTCACCATCACGGGATGGCGTAATTTTTCAAGGTCATCATGAATGTCCGAAAATCTTCTTAACTTTGATGTGCAGCAACTTACCGCCTGGTTTGCTTCGATGGGTGAAAAACCTTTCCGTGCACGCCAGATATTGCGCTGGGTGCACAAAATGGGTGAGGCAGATTTTGCAGCGATGACCGATATCGCTGCTTTGCTACGCCAAAAATTGCAGCAGCAAGCTTATGTGGCAGCACCACAGGTGATGCGAGACGAAATTTCTGCAGATGGTACGCGTAAATGGTTGTTGGACGTTGGCACGGGCAACGCAATTGAAACAGTGTTTATTCCAGAGGCAGAGCGCGGCACATTATGCGTCTCTACTCAGGCGGGGTGCGCGCTCAACTGCTCATTTTGTTCAACCGGTAAGCAAGGTTTTAACCGTAATTTAAGTGTGGCCGAAATTATTGGTCAATTGTGGTGGGCTAACCGCCAGATTGGCAAAGATTGTGATGGCAAGTGGCCAGTCACCAATGTGGTGATGATGGGTATGGGTGAGCCGTTGCTAAATTTCGATAATACGGTAAGTGCTTTGCGACTGATGCTGGACGATAATGCTTATGGCCTGTCGCGGCGTCGGGTGACTTTATCTACTTCTGGCATCGTACCGGCGATGGATAGACTGCGTGAGGAATGCCCCGTAGCGTTAGCGGTGTCGTTGCATGCATCCAACGACACCTTGCGCGATGTGCTGGTGCCGATTAACCAGAAATACCCTTTACGCATATTACTGGCAGCATGCCAGCGCTATTTGGAACGCGCCCCCCGTGATTTTGTCACTTTCGAGTATGTGATGCTGGAAGGTGTGAACGACAGCGTACAGCACGCGCATGAACTTGTTGCGTTGGTGTGTGATGTGCCGTGTAAATTTAATCTGATACCGTTCAACCCTTTTCCACAGACGCATTACCGCCGATCCAAAGCCGATGCTATAGCCCGGTTTCGAGACGTATTGGTGCAGGCTGATATTGTTACGACTATCCGCAAAACACGAGGAGATGATATTGCTGCAGCTTGCGGACAGTTGGCCGGGCAGGTACAAGATAAAACTAAACGAACACAGCGATTATCAGAGATTAGTACATGAAACTATTTTCACGCATGAGAGGAGTGAGCTTTTTGCTGCTTGCTCTAAGCATGACAGGATGTGTGACGCAGCAACATAATATTTCGCGGGAAGAGGCCAGCGCTAAAATACATACTGAATTAGCAGCACAATATTATGACCGGGGACAACTCGGAGTGGCATTAGAAGAAACTTCTTTGGCGCTACAGTCTAAATCCGACTACGCGCCGACTTACAACGTGCGTGGCCTTGTACATATGGCGTTACATGAAGACCAGCAAGCAGATGAGGATTTTCAGCACAGCTTACGCTTGGACAGTGCAGATCCAGATGCACATAACAATTACGGCTGGTTTCTTTGTAAGCGCGGAAAGGAATCGGATTCCATCAAACACTTCATGACAGCGCTAAAAAATCCACTCTATACTACTCCGGAAAAAGCTTATTTGAATGCAGGCTTATGCTCTATCAATACTGGCAATGTGAACAATGCTGAAGAATTTTTTCAAAAAGCGCTAGCGGCCCAACCCAATATGCCGGATGCCCTTCTTGGTTTAGCCAATCTATACTTTACTAAAGCGGATTATTCAGGTGCGAAATCTTATTTTATGACCTTTAAAAAACACAGCGTATCTCCTTTGACGGCTGAAAACCTATGGTTAGCAGTACGTATTGAACGTAAGCTGGGAGATAGAATTACGGAAAATAACTACGCGGTGCAATTACGTAAAAACTTTCCTGATGCGCGTGAAACTCAGCTAATGCTGTATAGACAATAGTGGATAATTCGGCGGAAAATACTTTAGACAATACCTCCAGCAGCGTTGAGGTACGGCCTTTCAGCGTGGGCGCCGTGCTGCGTGAAACACGCGAGCGACTCGGGTTAAGTCTTGCTGATGTGGAAAGTCGTCTCAAATTTGCATCGCGTCAAATTGAGGCACTCGAGGCGGACAATTTCACTCGCCTACCGGAAATTTCCTTTGTGCGTCGCTTCGTACGCAGTTATGCCAAGCTATTACAATTGGATCCTGCCCCCTTGCTGGCATCACTACCAGTGGAACCAGTACAACCCTCGCTGCATACTGCAAACGTTGCGATTGACGTGCCGTTCCCAAACACTTACGCAACGCGCAGAATCAATATCATCTGGTTGTCGATCGGTCTTGTTGTCCTCGCGATCACATTGGTACTCTTTATCTGGTTCAACCGTGACCTGCGAATTATGCAGCAGCAGGCTACAATGGAAACAATAGAATTACCAACCATCATGCCTATTCCAGCTTCCACAGTGGCAGCAATATCTCCGCAATCCGTTGCTATAAGGCTTAAGTTTGATGCGGATTCATGGGTGAAAGTAACAGACAATGACGGCAAAATATTACTGTCACAACTCAATTCTAGTGGTAGCGAACAACATCTCAAAGGCAAGGCACCATTTTCCGTGATTATTGGTAATATCAACGGAGTACGCCTATTTTATCAAGGGAAGCTTGTTGAACTCGCACCCTTTAACAATGGCGGAACCGCGCGCCTCACGTTGGAGTAGATTATGAGCCAGCATTCCATTTCGCGTCGTGCGACGCAACGTGTCATGGTAGGTAATATCGCCATAGGCGGCGGTGCCCCTATCGTTGTACAGTCGATGACCAATACTGATACCGTGGATGCTGCAGGAACCGCGCGTCAAGTTTTTGAGCTTGCACAAGCGGGTTCCGAGTTAGTGCGCATTACTGTCAATACTGCCGAAGCTGCTGCACAGGTGCCCTACATCCGTGAGCTACTCGACAAAATGAACTGTAATGTTCCTTTGGTGGGTGATTTTCATTATAACGGTCATCGCTTGTTAACAGACTTTCCGGAATGCGCCCAAGCATTGGGCGGATATCGGATTAACCCGGGCAATGTTGGTCGTAACCGCAAGGGTGAAGACCAGTTCGCTATGATGATAGATGCTGCCTGCCGTTATTCTAAGCCGGTACGTATCGGGGTTAACTGGGGTAGTCTGGAGGCTGATTTAATCGTGCGCATGATGGATGAAAACGCTAAATTACCGCAACCGAAAGAGGCTGCTGCAGTAATGCGTGAAGCACTCATCGTGTCTGCACTGGATAGCGCTCAACGCGCCGAAAAGCTCGGTTTGCCACATGATCGAATCGTGCTGTCATGCAAGGTGAGTGAGGTTCAAGCTTTAATCGCGGTATACCGTGAACTTGCACTGCGTTGCGACTATCCGCTGCACTTAGGGTTAACTGAAGCTGGCATGGGATCAAAAGGCATTGTTGCCTCCACCGCCGCGCTGGCCGTGCTATTACAGGAAGGAATAGGGGATACTATACGTATTTCTCTCACACCAGAACCGGGTGGTGAACGTACGCAGGAAGTCATCGTGGCACAGGAAATTTTGCAAACGATGGGACTGCGTTCCTTTACGCCGATGGTGATTGCATGTCCCGGTTGCGGACGTACCACCAGCACGGTTTTTCAAGAATTAGCGCAAAGTATCCAATCTTATTTACGCGAGCAAATGCCGGTGTGGCGCGAGCAATACAGCGGCGCTGAAGAAATGACGGTGGCGGTAATGGGCTGTATCGTGAATGGTCCGGGGGAAAGCAAGATGGCCAACATTGGTATCAGTCTGCCGGGCAGTAACGAGCATCCTGCAGCGCCGGTATATGTGGATGGTCAAAAAGTAGTTACTTTGCGGGGTGACAATATTGCCAACGAGTTTAAGCAAATTGTGAATGATTATGTGGCGCGCAACTATGTGCGGCTTGAAACAGGGCATCCGTATCCTAAAACTATACCGATCCAGGTAATAAATTAAGTATCAAAAAATGTACATAGTATTAGGCTGAAATCCACTCGCTATAAATTCTAATAACGGCTGCTTTAATCAGTCATAAGTGAAGTAAAGGTTAATCGTTTTATGAGCAGCAATTCTCCATTGCAGGCAGTACGCGGTATGAATGACATCTTGCCGGAAGAGGCGGGGCTTTGGCTGTGGTTTGAGGACACAGTGCGTGACTGGCTGGAAAGTTATGGTTACCGCAACATTCGTATGCCATTGCTGGAACATACGGCGCTATTCAAACGTGCGATAGGCGAAGTGACCGATATTGTAGAAAAAGAAATGTACAGTTTTGAGGATAGCCTTAATGGAGATCAACTCACGCTACGCCCGGAAGGCACTGCATCCTGCGTGCGGGCCGCACTGCAACACAGCCTGCTGTACAATGCACCGCAGCGTTTGTATTACAGTGGCGCGATGTTCCGTCACGAGCGTCCGCAAAAGGGACGTTACCGTCAGTTTCACCAGATTGGTGTAGAAGCATTGGGTTTCACTGGCCCAGATATTGATGCCGAACAAATTGTGATGTGCGCACGTCTGTGGCGCAAACTGGGCTTGCGCGATATCACCTTGCAACTCAATACACTGGGTGATATAGCTGCACGGCAGCGCCATCGCGCCAAGTTAATAGCCTATTTCGAGCAGTACAAAAGTGTGCTGGATGAAGATGCAACACGCCGTTTGCAAAGTAATCCATTACGCATCCTGGATAGCAAAAATCCGGCTATGCAAGAATTGATCATTGCTGCGCCCAGTTTAATGGAGGAACTGGAAGAAGACGCGCTTAAACATTTCGAAGCGGTACAAAAAATTTTACAGCGCCATGAAGTGGCGTTTGAGATAAATTCACGCTTAGTCCGCGGGCTGGATTACTATAATCGCACTGTATTTGAATGGATTACTACTCGCCTCGGCGCTCAAGGCACCGTCTGTGCGGGCGGTCGTTTTGATGGTTTGATTGGACAAATCAGTGGAAAATCTGCACCCTCCACTGGTTTTGCCATGGGCATTGAACGCTTGTTGGCATTGTTGCAGGAGGATGGCATGAGCACGCCGCCAGCGCCTCTAGATGTATATGTGGTGCATCAAGGTGAGATGGCAGAAGGCATGGCGAGCTTGATAGCAGAGCGATTGAGGGATTCTGGGCTGCGTGTTTTATTGCATTGCAATGGAGGAAGCTTTAAGTCGCAGCTGAAAAAGGCAGATGCCAGTCATGCATGTGTGGCTGTGATCCTTGGTGACAATGAGGTGAGTACTGAGTTGGCCACGCTCAAGCCGTTACGCGGTGGCGAACAAATGAAAGTGGCATTTGGCGACTTGCCGACCAAAATTAATGAATTGATTAAACAAGGATAAAGAAAATGGCAGTACTTGATTTACAAGAACAAGAACAGGTAGATGCATTTAAGGCATGGTGGAAAGATAATGGCAAGTGGCTGTTAATAGCATTGGCCTTGGCTGTAAGCGGTTTTGCTGCAATGCAGGGCTGGCAGTCTTATAAAGAAAAGAAGATGGTAGATGCCAGTACTTTGTATGCAGAACTGGAAAAACAGCTTGCCAGCAACGATCCCAAGCGTATCAATGATGCCGAGCAAGCAGTAGTTGATCAGTACGGTTCTACTGCTTATGCGCCGCGAGCGGCTCTGCTGGCGGCACAGGTTAATCTTCAGAATAAAGATGTGGCGCGCGCTAAATCACAATTAGAGTGGGTAATCAAACATGCTGACGAGACCGGGCTACAGAACGTAGCGCGCCTCAAATTAGCGAGTGTATTGCTGGATGAAAAAAATTATGCTGATGCACTCAAGCTGCTGGACGTAAAGCATGCTGACTCTTTCATGGGCTTATATGCTGATCTCAAGGGCGACGTGTTACATGCACAGGGTAAGACTGACGAAGCACGTGCCGCTTACCAGCTTGCATTCAATAAAACGGATGCTCAAAGTAAGTATCGCACTCTAATCCAAATGAAACTGGATGCGCTTGGAGGCGCTAAATGATTATTCGCATTGCTGCATTGCTGTTACTAGTAATGCTAGCAGGCTGCTCCACCGTATCTGGCTGGTTTGCCAAGGACAAGACCGGCAATGAACCCGCAAAGCTGGTTGAATTCAAGCAGACTGGTGCGTTTAAGGTGCGCTGGCAGCTCAAAATCGGAGGGAGCGGCAATTATATACTTCAGCCTGCCGTAACAAGTGATGCGGTGTATGCAGCCAATACCAAAGGAGAGTTATTTCGATTCGATCCTGCTACAGGTAAACAGATATGGCGTGCCGACAGTGGTTTCGCTATTTCTGCTGGCGTAGGGGTGGGTGAGGGCTTAGTGCTGGTCGGGGGTGGTAAGGGTCAATTGGCAGCCTTTGCGGCGGATGGTAAATTACTCTGGAAAACCAAAGTCTCCAGCGAAGTGCTAAATATCGCAAAAATTGTCGATGGCATTGCAGTGGTGCGTACCGCTGATGGTCGCCTTTCTGCACTGGATGTTACAGATGGCAAACGCTTATGGTTGTATGAACAATCTGTCCCTCCGCTGATTGCGCGCAGTTATGCGAGCGTGGCAATTGAACGTGGCACCATATTTGGTGGATTCGCCGCTGGTAAATTAGTGGCAGTTAGCTTGGGTTCTGGCATTGTCATATGGGAAACCGTTGTGTCCCAACCGCGTGGTAACACTGAATTAGAGCGTATCAGTGACATCACCAGCTCGCCGGTGCTGGATGACGACCAAGTTTGTGCAGTGGCATTTCAAGGGCGTATCGCATGTTATGGCCTGGCACAAGGTAATTTACTATGGAGCCGGGATATATCCAGCGATAAAGGCATGACGTTATTCCATAATTATCTTTATATTACAAATACCACGGGCGCTATATTGGCGATGGATAAAAGTAGTGGAAGTTCGTTTTGGAAAAATGAACAGTTATTCATGCGCCAGACGTCGGCACCCTATGCATTTGGGGATCATCTGGCGGTGGGCGATTATGAAGGTTACCTACATGCGCTGAGCCGTGAGGATGGCAGCATGGTAGCAAGACTCAAAACCGATGGTAGCGCCATATTGGCTGCTCCGATGGAGTTGGATGGCGGTCTGCTGGTGCAAACACAAAAAGGCAGTTTGTATTCGGTGACTCTTCATTAAGTTCTTGCTCCTAATTGAAAGTCTGAAATGTTACCCACACTCGTTTTAGTTGGTCGTCCCAATGTGGGGAAATCCACTTTATTTAACCGCCTTACGCGTAGCCGTGATGCCCTGGTAGCTGATCTGCCAGGGCTAACACGTGACCGTCATTATGGTCGCGGGCGCGTTGGCGAACGGCCATTTCTAGTGGTGGATACTGGTGGTTTAGAGCCAGTCGCCAAGGACGGTATTCTGTATGAAATGGCTAAGCAAACGCGGCAAGCAGTGGACGAGGCTGATTTGGTGTTATTCCTGGTTGACGGGCGTCAAGGATTAACCCCGCAGGACAGAATTATTGCCGAGCAATTGCGTAAAACTGGGCGTCCTCTCTTACTCTTGGTCAACAAGGCTGAAGGTATGCAACGTGCTGCGATTGTTAATGAGTTTTTCGAATTGGGAATCGGCGAGCCGTTGCCAATTTCTTCGGCTCATGGTGACAATGTCAGTGAAATGGTAGAACTTGCACTGGAAGAGCTACCCCCCCAGACTGAAAGTACAGAAAATCATTCTGATCACCCGAAAATGGCTATCGTTGGCCGCCCCAACGTTGGTAAATCCACCTTGGTCAATGCGATTTTGGGTGAGGAACGCGTAATCGCCTTCGACCAACCCGGCACCACACGCGACAGCATTTATATTGATTTTGAACGGGATGACAAGCAATACACTATCATCGACACTGCCGGGGTTCGTCGCCGCGGCAAAGTCGATGAAGCAATCGAGAAATTTTCTGTAATAAAAACCTTGCAAGCGGTGGAAGACGCCAATGTTGTTGTCCTTGTTGTAGATGCGCAACAGACGATCACCGAACAAGATGCGCATATCGCAGATTTCGTTTTACAAGCTGGGCGGGCACTAGTTTTAGCGGTAAATAAATGGGATGGGTTGGACGACTACCAGCGTGAGACAACTAAACGTGATATTGATCGCAAGCTGCATTTCCTCAGTTTCGCCAAATTACATTTTATCTCCGCACTTCTTGGTAATGGCGTGCCCGCCATATTGAAATCGGTAAATGAAGCTTATGCCGCCGCCATGGTCAAGTTGCCTACGCCTCAGCTTACACGGGTGCTCATCGCTGCAGTGGATAAGCAACAGCCTCCGCGCTCCCTGTTTCGTCCCAAAATGCGTTACGCTCATCAAGGCGGCAGCAATCCCCCGCTGATCGTAATTCATGGCAGCGCACTGGACAAAATACCAGACAGTTACCGCCGTTATCTTGAGCACACTTTCTGCGCTGCTTTCAAACTTCAAGGCACTCCACTTAGAATCGAATTCAAGGCAGGGAAAAATCCATTCGCTAATAAAGCTCCCAAACCGCTAACCGAAAGCGAAGAGCGTAGTGCACACCGCGCTCGCATCCGTGGACGCAGGCTATACGGGCGCTAATCCAGATTTAATAATATATAATAATTTTAATATGTTACGTTTTATACCTAGGAGTCAGGTGTAATTGCGCTGGATTAATCTACGTCTAACTCACCATTATTGGAATGTAAATCTCTGAATTACACAACAATTAAAGATATGTTTTGTATATTCTTGCGACACATTGTTTTTCTTCACTTTTTCCTGTGCAGTTCAATCTTACAAGCCGCCAGCATCGTTACAGCTAACGCCGATAATTATCGTGAATTGCTTACGCGGCTGAAACCAGGCAATACTCTTGTATTACAGCCTGGCGTTTACAAAAAAGGCTTACCGGTACACCAGTTGCACGGAAACAAGGACAAACCTGTCATCATCATGGGCCCATCAAATGGCCCTCTACCTGTTTTTTCAGCAAGGTTGGGACACAATACAATCAGCATTATTAATGCCAGTTACATTGTTATTCGTAATCTCGAACTTGACGGACAGGGCATAGCGGTAGACGGCATTAAATGCGAAGGGAACGCTGACTGGGCTCACCACATCACGCTTGAAAATCTCGTTATTAAGGGTCATGGCAATAACCAGCAAACTGTAGGTATTTCGACAAAGTGTCCCGCGTGGAACTGGATTATTCGGAATAACACAATTTTGGGTGCTGGCACTGGAATTTATCTTGGCAACTCCGACGGAAACGCAGCGAAAATTATGTTCAACATATTTCCGCTAATATGATTTTTGCTTCTAACCTTATTAGGCCCAAATCACAGGAATCTAATAGCATTGGCAAAAAAGAAGATGCCGTTAATTATCTAGTGAAACCATTTGCCCCATTAGGCGCGATGGATCTTTACCCAAAAGTAAAAAAGATGAAATCCCAACCAGTTGATACCACCCCTTTTCGTGTCTTTAAGGACTGGGATATAGACTTTAACGGGCGCAAGCGGAATGAGCACTACAATGGAGCGTATGGCGACGAGGGTATAAATCCCGGCTGGTTACCGCAAATCGAGCGTAAGCCACATTAATCTTAACTTATCAATTGCATAACTGTGGGAAAAATCGCGGCTCTGTCTATCTGCATATAGCTGTGTGCTGGCCAGCGCGTTTGTTGCGAAGACTGTGCTGGGGTTAGCTACCACCACAGGACTGATTGAACGGCCCACTGTCGACCGGGTATTGAAGTGCATTTGCGGATTCTCTATGTGGAATAGCTTGCCGGATGAATCGACCTGCACGCAAGCCTGTGCAGAGTTTGTGGCAAGTGTGTTGGCAGAACGGGTGCACGGCAGCCTTGGCGAAAAAACCTTGAAAGTCGAGCCAAGCCGCGAGAAATCATACCCAAGAGATAGGAGATGAAATTAAAGATTAAGAAATTTTTACCTGTTAACCATTTAATAGCGAACGTTATGCATTGCAAGCTGTCTGGTTTCTAATGTTAAATGCTTCCTTAATACCCAGTTCAATCAGACAATTTCAATATGAAAAATATTTTGCAATGGACATTGGTCGGTGCATTACTGTACACGCTGTCCGCATGGGCAGTGCCGCAGCAAAGCCATGTCGAAATACGCACACTCATTACTACTTTCGTGCATGAGCAAACACTTAACCTGCCGGGCCAAGTTACTATTACGGTGAATGAGATTGATCGACGCGTTTCCCTTCCAGCTTGTCCAGCGCTGGAGGCATTTATTCCTCCTGGAGGACAGTTATTGGGCAACAGCACAGTAGGCGTTCGCTGCACTACTAATATGAAGAAATGGACACTGTTCGTGCCAGTGCATATTAAAGTGAGTGCAAATTTGCTTATCGTCAATAGCTCTCTGCAACAAGGGCATATACTACGTGCCGAAGATATTGGAAATCAGAGAAGTGAATTAACTCAAATAGGTATTCTTACCAACCCTTTGCAAGCGATTGGCAAAATTCTTAAATATAATGTAGGAGCAGGGCAGGTCTTAAAACAGGACATGTTGCAGGCACCTTACGTAGTAAAGCAGGGACAGGTAGTACAAATTCAAGTTGAAAGGCAAGGTTTTAAAATTCACGCCGGTGGCCAAGCATTAAATAATGCGGCGGAAGGGCAAGTTGTACAGGTTAAAACCTCATCTGGTCAGGTGGTGAGTGGTGTGGTGCAGCCGGACGGAGCAATAAACATTCGACCCTAGCTCTTAATCTTAGATATACAATTATGTGTATATTTGTCGGGTGGGTATATATTGTGCAGCAAGTTTTGCTGGTGTATAAAAGCGGGGCTCTAAAGTTTTATATTTGGCTGCCGATGTAAATTTTATCTGCGTTAGAAAAAGAGGTCATTATGAAAATCGAAAAAAATAGTAAACCGTTGCCTATTATTACGTCGGGTGAAGAGCGAGCGCGGGCGCCCACCACCAACCCTACAAGTAGCACACCATCCACTGCCACCAGTGTACATCTGGGTGCAACTTCCGCACAACTTCAAAAAATGGAAAGCAGTATGGCAAACACACCGCTAGTGGATGCAGCTAAAGTCGCAGATATTAAGCAAGCGATCAGTGACGGCCGTTTTCAAGTCAATACCAGTGCTGTGGCTGATGGCCTGATTCAAACTGTGCAGGATTTAATTAACTCGCACAAAATCTGATGCTATATGATTAATGACAGATCTGCCGCTGCGACGGCAGAGTTTATCTCTCAGATGCATGCAGAACGTGATGCTTTGCATGCTTTCATACGCTTGCTTGAAACTGAACAACAAGCTTTACTTAATGAACAGACCGAACAAATATATCTGCTAGCTGATACCAAGGTACAAATGGTACAGGAGTTGACGCAGTTGGTGAATGCGCGGAGAAATGGAATGCTTACGCGGGGTATAAAAATTGAACCCGGCAGTATGGAGACTTGGTTGCAAACCCACACCGCAGTTAATTTGCCAGCGTGGTATGAAATCCGGCAATTGGCTAGCCATGCACAGCATATGAACCGCACCAATGGTGAATTAATTCAAGTAAAAATGCGTCTTAATCAGCAGACATTAACTATGCTACACAATGCTACACATAGTGCCAATGGCTTATATGGGCCTGATGGCCAGCCGAACTTACCCGTATCAGGCCGCATTTTTAACAGTGTCTAATGAATTTGACATACAGTCACCATCATTATTGTGGGAACGATAAAGTAGCAGCTATCCACGACCCCCTGTATAGCGCTGTAGAATAGAGTTTTCCCTTTATTAAGGGCAAGTCGGTACAGAAATTTGATGTGTCACGCTACAATGTTTCTGCTTTATAGTGACTTTCAGCTTGATCTTAGGCAAAAAATCCATCATATAATCCTCACCGAGATAGCAGCAGTATCCAGAATTTATTGTTGATGAACCATTCACATTGCCTTAAAAATGAAAGTCACATTGTATGGTCAGCGTGCTTGGGTAGGTAAAAATCGACCTGTCCAAGATTGCCGCATCAGAATGCGAGTGTGGCATCGACTGATAATAGTAATTGATCCTTTTTATTATCAAAAGGCCTGTATGCTTGACCAATGCCATCTACTCTGTCGTAACGGATATTTGGGCGAATATTCAGCTTTTGCATCAATTTCGAATCAAGTTTTAGCTGTTTAGCCGGTTTCCAGTTCATGCCTAAGGTGACATCATAATAATCGGCGGGTTGACAGGTAGCCAAGAAGTCAGCTGCAAAGCTAATGTGTACACTATTAGTTGCTTGAGCTACCCGTACTGGCGAACAGACACGGAAGCCATCTCTATCACGGAACCATTCACTACGAATACCCACTGACAAATCTTCTCTCAGATCATGATGCAACTGCAGGTCGACACCATGCCAAGTCATATCCTTATGGCCGTCAGGTATGAAGACCCCCCCCGCGAAACCACTAGTATGGTGCAACACCAGGAGTGTTTGGGGGGTGATTTTATGCTGTACTACTAGACTATAGAAAGCCCAAGGCTCATTGCTTCGTGAAGAAGTCTTGCTATAGGAGCCAGTGAGATTGATAGAACTTCGCTTGTCGTCGCTGGTCCAGGTTGTTCCAGCCAAACCGCCCCAAGTATTCAGTTCTTTATCCCAACCTCCATCCCAACCGCCCGTTGCGCTGCCAGTGATTGCCCCACCCATAAACGACCAATTCTTGTTGACTGTGTAGTTACCGACTAAGCCGGTATGGGTAAATGGCTCACCATTGCTAAAGGTGTAGGAACGTGTATAAAAGAAATTGTCCGGAGCGGGAACTGTTTCATAACCGGTTGGTGAATAAAAATGACCGACCTTGAGATTCAGGCCGTTTCCCAACGGTACATAGGCTTCTAAATAAGCTTGTGGTAAAGCCATATTATAAAAGCGACTGGAAGAGCAGCATAAATGCAGATCCCAATTACTCCTTCTCAAAGGCTGGCCGGTATTTACATCAAATGCGGGGATGCCGTATGCTTGATCAAAAATAGCGTCGGTACCGAACATCAAATCAAATCGCCCCCCGAAATCCCATGTTTTTCCTTCTGTCGCCACAGCACGCTGCATGAATACATTCAGCTGATTCAATTGAAATTCTTTAGAACGATCAGCGAAAGTAACAGGGCCATTGAAGCGACTAGCTGGGTTATTCGCGTTATAAGTTATTCCTGCATTAATCCAACCGCCCACTTCAATGCCATTATCTTTAAATAACGATGCAGACTCCTCGGCTCTTGCTGCGGGAAGTATGAACAAAGCACCTAGAGCAACAATCAGAAATTTAGTTTTATACATGGCATTTTCTTTCTAAAATTGACAGCGAAATTCAGTAACGTCCCGTCAATTTAAAGCATTTTCCGTGCCAATAATATTTAACTAATTAAAACAAAATATTAATGTGTATCGTTAAGATAGAATAGAATTTTCATGCACTGATTTTAGGCATCTTAAAATATATATCGCACCAATCAGGTGCTTAGAGTTTGTCATTTGCAATAAAGTGTTTGTGAACTGAGGAATTAACCTGTACTCATGACATTTGCCGTTAAAATTATTCGCCGTGAGTTTCGGGTAGAATAAGCATTTTATAAATTTATTTTAAAGGCATTAAAAATGTACAAAATTGCACCCAGTATTATTTCTGCCAATTTTTCTAAGCTTGGCGAAGAGATCATCAATGTTCTTGCCTCAGGCACGGACATTATTCACTTGGAAGTGATGAATAAACACTTTGTGCCAACTTTTAGAAATGGTTCAAAGGCATGCGCTGCGATCCGTCCTATTACTCAGGCACCAATAGAGATACACCTGACGAGTGGATACAATGTGGATAATTCACTGAATGACCTTGTACCGGAGTACGCTAAGGCTGGTGCAAACATTATTACTTTTCACCCTGAAGCCGTTGATCGAGATGCGTACAACCTACCTTCTTTTGAAAATATCGAACGGATCATTGATTTAATTCACGAACATGGCTGTAAAGCCGGGTTGGCATTAAATGCTGGCACACCTTTTAGCTACCTCGATCATGTTATAAGCAAGGTTGATGTTGTCTTGATCATGTCTAAACAGACGGGCTTAATCAGTGGTCAGAAATTTATTCCCGAGGCGATTAATAAGGTGCGCATGGCACGCAAAAAAATCAATGAGAGCGGGCGTAATATCATTCTTGAAGTTCACGGGGATGTGAATTTAGGCAATATTGCACAAATTGCCATGGCCGGTGCTGACACTTTTGTGATCGGCTCTGCTATATACGAAGCAGGCAATGAGACTGACCCAAATCAATATGATTCTATTGTTGCTGCCCTGCATGCAGAGCTTGCAAAGGTTGGTTGATATATGCTGCAAGTATGTCTCTCATGCAAAGATAGGCAATATGTATGCTGGTTTGATACAGTATTTTAATGCAGAGTGATCGTAGGGCAGTTAATTGCGTGATTTTTTCATTGCTTGTTGAGCTTCGCGTGAGGCATCGCGTTCACGTTCGGCGTCACGTTTATCGTGTTGCTTTTTCCCTTTTGCAAGGCCGATATCCAGTTTGACGAGACTGCCTTTAAAGTGCATGTTCAATGGCATAAGCGTGTACCCAGCGCGCTGTACTTTGCTGATCAACTTGTTGATTTCAGCTGCATGCAACAGTAGTTTGCGTGTGCGGACCGGGTCAGGATAGATATGCGTGGAAGCGGTGGTTAATGGACTGATGTGGGAGCCGAACAGATACAGGGCACCATCTTTCACTGTAATATAGGCTTCCTTGAGATTGGCGCGTCCGCTACGGATTGCTTTGACTTCCCAGCCTTCCAACATGATACCAGCCTCATAGCGGTCTTCGATGAAGTAGTCGTGGTATGCTTTTTTATTTTGGACTATGCTCATAATTTGTATATTCTACCAGCTTTGCATGGACGTACTGCCAGAATGGCCTTAGTCGAGAAATCAGTATTGGTTCCCTACAGCGCGAAGCAGATGTTTGTTCTGGTAGATAATGTGGCAGATTATCCACGGTTTTTGCCATGGTGCGGTGGGGGCAGCGTCATCTCGATGGATGGAGATACTGTACATGCGACCGTACACATCAATTACCACCATATTAAACAGAGTTTTACTACTGAGAATGTGCGTCAGTTTCCTCATCACATTGACATCACACTGAAAGATGGTCCATTCAAGCACCTTGATGGTGACTGGCATTTTATACCTCTTTCCGAATCTGCCTGTAAAATAGAATTTAAGTTGCGTTACGAATTTTCCAACAAATTACTGGAAAAAGTCTTTGGTCCTGTTTTTCATTTTATTGCCGATAGTTTTGTGGATGCCTTTGTTCATCGTGCAGAGAAGATTTATACAGAAAATGAAAGACCAGATTAGTATTGCAATTTGCCTATTAGCCTATCAGACAGATATTTATCTGTTCGGCACGCCAAGATTTATTTAGGGTTACTAAATGTTAGATTACGACCTGCATTGTCATTCAACTGTTTCGGATGGATTGCTATCGCCTACAGAGCTAGTTGCGCGTGCAGCTGAACGAGGAGTGAAGTTTCTTGCGTTAACCGATCATGACGATTTATCTGGCTTGGCTGAGGCCGCCGCTGCCGCTGCACAGCACGGTATGCAATTTATAAACGGAGTGGAAATCTCGGTCACTTGGCGTAGCTACACCCTGCATATTATTGGTTTATGTATCGATCCGAACTATAAACCGCTGGCGGAAGGTTTACATAACATTCGCAGTGGGCGTGGAGCACGTGCGCAGCTGATGGCTGAGTCGCTGGCTCGGAGCGGTATTAGCGGGGCGCTGGCAGGTGCTTATCAATATGCAGATAACGATGGCATTATTGGACGCACGCATTTCGCACGATTTTTGGTTGAGAAAGGCTACTGCAAGGATGTACGTAGTGTGTTCAAGAATTATTTGGTAAAGGATAAACCCGGCTATGTGCCGCATCAATGGGCTTCGTTGCCAGACGCAGTTAGCTGGATCTGTGGCAGCGGTGGTGTCGCTGTGCTGGCACATCCGGGTCGTTATACTTTGGCGCGCAAAGGTATGGGACAGAAGACATTGCGCGAATTACTGCGTGAATTTATAGATTTGGGCGGGCAGGGGATCGAGGTAGTGTGTGGTAGCCACACGCCAGAGCAATATGCCGAGTTTGCGCGCTATGCGAATGAATTTAATTTATTAGCTTCGTGTGGCTCGGATTTTCATGGGCCAGGTGAAAGTTATCGGGATTTAGGACGTTTGCCCGATTTTCCGCTGGATTGCCGTCCCATTTGGCTGGCCTGGGAAACTGACCCATCCCCAGCGACGGAACAAGGAAAAGCGGAGAGAGCTAACCGCTGACCATGTCACAATTTTTCACGATCCATCCAATAAATCCACAGCCACGGCTGATTAAACAGGCCGCCGATTTAGTTCGCAATGGTGCGGTGATTGTCTACCCTACTGATTCCTGCTACGCCTTAGGCTGTCATCTTGGTGATAGGGAAGCAGTGGCGCGCATCCGCCAAATACGCGGTGTGGATGATAAACATCATATGACAATGGTTTGTCGTGATTTGTCTGAATTAGCCCGCTATGCACGAGTGGATAATGTGCAATTTCGACTTCTAAAAAATAATACACCCGGCAGTTATACTTTTATTCTCGAAGCGACCAAGGAAGTTCCCAAGCGCCTGCAACATCCTAAACGCAGTACGATCGGTGTGCGTATACCCGATCATCCGGTGGCGTTGGCGTTGTTGGAAGAGTTAGGTGAGCCACTGTTAAGTTCTACCTTGATTTTGCCAAATGAAGAGTTTGCAATGAATGACGCCGAACAGATTCGTGATCTGTTACAGCATCAAATTGATTTGGTAGTGGATGGTGGTGCGGTGGGATTAGATTCGACCACAGTCATCGATCTAACCACGGATACACCTGTGGTGGTTCGATTTGGTAAGGGTGATGTTTCACCATTTTTAATTGAGAAATAAATAATAAATGCAGATCGACCAACTAATACAAACCATTGCGATTGCAGCGATTCCGATTTTATTTGCAATTACCTTGCATGAGGCGGCGCATGGCTATGTAGCGCGTCATTTTGGTGATATGACGGCTTATCAGCAGGGGCGTATCAGCCTGAATCCCATTCGCCACATTGATCCTGTCGGTACGATTCTGTTACCGTTGTTGACGCTATGGATGGGGGGAATCTTGTTTGGTTGGGCTAAGCCGGTGCCTGTGAACTTCGCTGCACTAAACCGTCCCAAGCAGGATATGTTGTGGGTGGCACTGGCCGGCCCGACTGCCAACCTGTTCATGGCAGTACTCTGGGCGGCGCTGGCCAAATTGGCATGGACATTACCGGCAAATTATTTTGCCGAGCCATTGTTGGAAATGGCACAGATCGGAATTAAAATTAACGTTGTATTAATGGTGCTAAATTTGCTGCCGCTACCGCCTCTGGATGGGGGACGTATGGCCGTTAGC
This sequence comes from Candidatus Nitrotoga sp. SPKER, assembly GCA_003402285.1. Lineage (GTDB taxonomy): Bacteria > Pseudomonadota > Gammaproteobacteria > Burkholderiales > Gallionellaceae > Nitrotoga. The sequence continues at coordinate 24,304 of QFXG01000001.1, forward strand.
CTATTACCGCATCGCCAAGCTTCCATTCTGGAGAGAATTGAACCTTACGGTATGTTTATACTAATTTTTTTGGCGATTTCGCCAGTTCTCAGCTGGATATTGGGGCCGCCTGTCATTGGTCTGATTAAATTAATTAATTCTATTTTTGGATTGTAAAGTAAAAATTATGCTTGTTGATCGAGTGTTATCAGGAATGAGACCCACGGGTAGCTTACACCTTGGGCATTACCATGGTGTGTTGAAAAACTGGGTGAAGATGCAGCAAAAATACGAGTGTTTTTTTTTCGTTGCTGATTGGCATGCGCTGACCACGCATTATGATACGCCTCAGATTATTGAACAAAGTGTATGGGATATGGTTATTGACTGGCTGGCCGTGGGAGTTGATCCAGCGCAAGCCACGCTGTTTATTCAATCCAGGGTACCTGAACACGCCGAATTACACCTGTTGCTATCCATGATTACGCCGCGTGGATGGCTGGAACGTGTGCCGACCTATAAAGATCAGCAGGAGAAACTGACAGAGAAAGATTTAGGTACATACGGTTTTCTTGGATATCCGTTATTGCAAAGCGCAGATATTCTCATCTACCGCGCTACCCAAGTGCCAGTAGGTGAAGATCAGGTGCCACATATCGAGTTTACGCGCGAAATTGCACGCCGCTTTAACCATATTTACGGGCGTGAATCGGGTTTTGAAGAAAATGCTAAAACCGCTGTCAAAAAATTGGGGGGTAAAAAAGCAAAGCTGTATGACGAATTGCGTTCTCGCTATCAAGAGCAAGGTGATGACGAGGCGCTGCAATCTGCCAAGTTACTACTCGATGAACAGCAGGGCCTAAGCATCAGTGATCGTGAGCGTTTGTTCGGCTACCTTGAGGGTGGCGGGAAAATGATTTTATTGGAACCCCAAGCCATGCTGACTACGGCTTCGAAAATGCCGGGGCTGGACGGGCAAAAAATGTCGAAGTCTTACAGTAACACCATCAGTTTGCGTGAAGACGAAGCCAGTGTGACGAAGAAAATTCGCACCATGCCGACTGACCCGGCGCGTGTACGTCGTACCGATGTAGGAAATCCAGATAAATGTCCTGTGTGGCAGTTACATCAGATATATTCCAATGAAGATACCCTACACTGGGTACAACAAGGCTGTAAGAGCGCGGCCATAGGCTGTATCGAGTGTAAACAACCGGTAGTAGATGCCGTACTGGCTGAACAAACCCCTATGCGCGAGCGTGCCCAGCGCTATCTGGACGATCCCAAGCTCGTGCGTAACATAATCTCTGATGGGTGTGAGAAAGCGCGCAAGCTGGCGGCTGAGACTATGCGTGACGTGCGTGAATCGATGGGTCTTAGTTACCGCTAAACAGGGCAAAAGATATTTCTGGCTTATAGATGCTGGCAAATAGGTGAAGACTTCGGCGCAGTCTCCAGGCAACACGCACGGCGTTCATATCCATGGCCAACCGTTGCTGGAGATGCCACTCGACCTTTATATTCCGCCGGATGCTCTGGAAATTGTTCTTGAAACTTTCCAGGGACCATTAGATTTATTGCTGTACCTGATCCGCAAGCACAATTTGGATGTGCTTGATATCCCGATGGCACAGTTGACGCAACAATACATGGTCTATATTGAGATCATGCAGCGCAACCGCTTGGAGTTGGCCGCTGAATATTTACTAATGGCGGCAGTGTTAATTGAGATTAAATCCCGCATGTTGTTGCCGCGACTGTCCAAGCTTGTGGATGCAGAAGAGGATGATCCTCGGGTTGAACTGATGCGTCGCTTGCTGGAATATGAGCAGATGAAGTTGGCCGCGCAGAAGTTGAACGAATTACCGCAGGCCGGGCGTGATTTTGAGTTGATTCAAGTTCTGATTGAACGTGTTGAAGCGCAGCGATTGCCGGATGTTACTGTGGAAGATTTGCGCCAAGCGTGGCTGGCACTGTTAGCGCGTGCAAAGCTGAATACTCACCATAGGGTGCGGCGTGAGGAGCTTTCGGTGCGCGAACAAATGACACGTGTATTGCGCCAGTTGCGGCACGGCGAGTTCGAAGCATTTGAAAATCTGTTTGAAGCGAGCGGTGGTATTGCGCCATTAGTGGTGACATTTATTGCAATTCTGGAATTGGCCAAGGAAACCTTGGTCGAAATTACACAAACCGAAACAATGGGAAATATTTATGTTAGGGCAAGCCACAGTCTTACCGCTGAGTGAAAACCCCACTGTACAAATTGATGCGGTGCAACTCGAAAAAATATTAGAAGTTGCATTGTTGACTGCCTCAGAGCCACTGTCATTGGCAGAGCTGAAAAAACTTAGCGATGCGCCGGTAGAAAACCATATTATAGAAAAAATGCTGGAACAATTGGCGCAAGAATATACAGGTAGCGGCGTGGAACTCAACCGAGTAGCGAATGGTTGGCGTTTCCGAGCATGTCCTGAGATGCAACCTTATTTAGATCGCCTCAATCCACAAAAACCGCCGCGCTATTCACGCGCGGTTATGGAAACCCTCGCAATTATCGCTTATCGTCAACCCGTAACACGTGGCGATATTGAAGAGATTCGCGGGGTAGCAGTATCCTCGCAAATTTTGAAGACCTTGGAAACGCGCGGCTGGATAGATGTAGTCGGAACACGCGATACACCCGGCAAACCAGAATTGTTTGCTACCACCAAGCAACTGCTGGATGACCTTAATCTACGTTCCCTGCAAGAATTACCCCCACTGGAAGAAATGAGCAGTCTACTGGAGCACGATGAGATATGAATTTTGATGAACAATGAAATATATCAGTTCGCACAGCAACCCTTTCTTTAAAGAGCTGCTCAAGCTGGCCAGTTCAGCACGTCAACGCCGAAAGACCCAGCAAACTTTATTAGAAGGCGCACATCTACTGCAAGCATATTATGCCTCCGGCAACCAACAGCCTCAGCATTTATTGGTGACGGAAGCGGCGGTGCAAAACCGCGAAGTAGCGAAGTTGTTGAAAAAATTTCCTGATGTGCCGTTATCTCAACTGAACGACAGCCTGTTTGCTGAGCTGTCTGAACTTAAAACGCCCAGTTGTATCCTCGCTCTGATTGAATTGCCTCGAACCCCAATCGCATCAGTACAAAGTAGCTTTTGTTTGTTGCTGGATGACATCCAGGATCCTGGCAATCTAGGTTCTATATTGCGTTCAGCGGCTGCGGCAGGTTGCGATGCAGTATTTTTGTCCAAACACTGTGCCGATGCATGGTCGCCTAAGGTACTGCGTGCTGGAATGGGTGGACATTTTGTGTTAAGAATCCATGAATCAATTGATTTACTCGCTATAGCTACTACATTTCAAGGGAAAATTTTTGCTACTGTGGTGGATGCAAAAAGCAATCTGTACGATTGTGATCTTCGTGGCAATATTGCCTTTGCGGTTGGAAACGAGGGAGCAGGACTGTCTGAAAGTTTGTTAGCAGCGATCAGCCAGCACATTGCTATCCCTATGCCGGGGCGTAACGAATCATTAAACGTTGCTGCGGCTACAGCTATATGTTTGTTTGAAGCTGTGCGGCAACGCAGGTAAGCATTAATCTTAAGGTGATCAGGAAATATCAAGCAAATTATTACTTGGAAAGCTTCGTTAGGAGAAATTGAATAGGTGGACTGCTCAGTTTGCCTTTTATGAAATTCAAGGTGCGGCTTGATTTGCTCAATTTGGGTTGTTATAGTGAAAGCAGTAAATGGCGTTTTTTAACGAAAGGAATTTTATAATGAGTATACTAGGAGCAACAACGTCAACCGTGGATGTTTCCAAAGAAAAGCTAATGGATGATTTGAGAATAGTGGTAGCAGATGCTGAAGAACTGCTGAAGGCAACTGCCAATCAGACTGGGGAGCGTATCGCGGCGGCACGCGTCAAGGCAGGAGAGTCATTGCAAGCAGCCAAGACTCGGCTTTCCAATACACAAGTGGCGGTTATGGAAAAAACTAAGGCTGTTGCCACGGCCACGGATGAATACGTACATGTCAATCCATGGCAGGCCATAGGAATTGCGGCAGCGGTGGGTATACTTCTCGGTGCAGTTATTTCGCGTCGCTGAATCTACTTCTAGTTTAAGGTCGATAATCTGGCTATAGCTGCCGTTTATTGACCTTGTTTATAAAGGTCGGAGGCAGTTAGCTAACCATTTATATAAACGCAGAACTGATTGAATTAGCAGAACGCGTATTTCTCAGATGATCAAAAGTAAAGCGTCAACGCATAAAACTGGCACAAGTTAGGCACTTTTAAAACTGGCTTTAGCGATAATAGACAAAGGCTTGCTGGTATTTTTTAATGTCATTTGACATTGCTGGCGGGATTAATAATGAATAATATCAATTATTCTGACCTCCATGCGCGAACTTGCACAAAATTTCACCCATAAACATAAGCAGAAACTACTTTCGATTGGCAAAATAACTGCCATCGTCTTTGTTGTTTTTAGCACACTTCTTTTTTTTGTCGGACCCCCAATCGTCAAATCATTTGTAGCCAAAAAAATTGGTGAGGAAATAGGACGCAAGGTTGATTTCGGCATAGTCAATATTAACCCCTTTACGCTGTCAGCAACCATAAGCAACATCTCCATCTACGAACCAGATCAACAAGAAAAGACTCTCGCCATAGATGAACTTTATGTGGATGGCTCACTGGCTAGTGTTAGCCGCTTAGCACCAGTAATCAATGAAATTCGGGTTAAACAACCAGTCGTTCGCATCATCCGTATAGCAGAAAACCAGTTTAATTTTTCAGATATAGTCAAAAAAATTCTCGATAAACCAAAATCTGACGATACGCCTGCACGTTTCTCGTTAAACAACATACATATCTATCAAGGCCGTATTGATTACGACGATCGGGTGTTGAAATCCCGTCACACCATTTCCGATTTTGATCTTGCTATTCCATTTCTTTCAAACCTGCCACACGATGTCGAAATTTTTACCTCTCCAGCGTTTAGCGCAAAAGTAAACGGCACTGCACTTGCTATAAAAGCTAAAACCAAGCCGTTTACTACATCACATGACAGTTCAGTGCAGATCAACCTTGATGGTCTATCGCTGCCAACCTATATGCCCTTTGTGCCAGTGCAGCTAAATTTTAAATTAGCCTCCGCTTTGCTGGATACGCGCTTGAATATCGATTTTAAACAAAGCGGCAGCACGCAAAATATCGTTATTAGCGGTGATGCTGGCGTCCGTAAATTGCAGTTGCAAGAAAAATCGGGCGTACCCTTGGTGCAATGGGACAAGCTATCGGTGGTGCTTGATCGGGTGGAGCCGTTTAACAATCTGGTACGTGTGCGCGATATCAAACTGGAAAGTCCAGAGTTGCAAGTAAAGCGAATGCCGGACGGTTCCTTGAATCTTTTGCATGCATTTGTGTTGCCTCCGACAGCTCAAAAAGGCAAAGCCAGTAATAGTGCAAGCACAACGCCAAACAGTCAGCCCACCACTGTCAAGTCCAAGCCTGTTATCTTTGCGCTTGGTAATGCCGAGATAATAAACGGACATATAAATTGGCAGGATGCCACTATCGATCCTAAATTTGGACCTGCCATGCTGATGATCAAACGATTGGACGCCAGCCTGTCCAAATTCAGCACTGAAGGAAATACGCCAGCAAATGTAAATATCAAATTAGAAACCGATGCGGGTGAACTCTTGAGCCACCAGGGATCGCTCCTGCTCAACGGCCAATCTTTGCAAGGCGATTTGCAAATAACAGCCCTGCAGCCACAGCATTTGCGTCCATACTTTGCCCCCATTTTTGCCGCCGAACTGGCAGATACACTACTGGATGCTAAATTACCTTATCAACTGACTTGGCCAGAAACTGGCGTTAATCTGGTTCTCACTAATGCCAGTGCGCATCTACGCAATCTGCAAGTGACGCTGCCAAAAGAAAAAGACAGTAGCATCACGGCCAAAGACATCAAGCTTGATGGCTTTCAATTTGACCTTAATAAACAAATTGCCGTGCTCGATGGCATAGCCATTAATGCAGCCAATATAAAAATCAAGCGCAATATAAAAGGTCAAATCGATTTAATGGCAATGCTTGCAAGTAATGACTCTGCAACTAAAAAAACCACAGCTACTTCTGGTACGCCTGCTAAGGCCAGTGCTTGGCAGGCATCATTAAAGCAACTAAAAATTGAGCAATCGGATATTTATTTTAGCGATGCAAAGGTCGCACCCGAAAATGGGGGCAAGCCGGCAGTGCAGCAGCTGAGTAACTTAGATCTCACACTTGAAAATATTGCTTGGATGACTGAGGCTGCCACTGCAACTCCCTCGCCGTTGACTCTCAAGCTTAGCCACAATAAACAGGGTAATCTGAATGCCAATGGCACCCTGACATTACGTCCGTTCGGTGTGAATCTTAAAATCGATAGCAAAAAACTCAGTGTAAAAGCATTTCAGCCTTATTTTGCAGACCAGATCAACGCCAGTTTTACCCACGGTAATCTTAGTACCCAGGGCAAATTGATGCTGCAATTACCGGAGCGTCGACCGTTACGCGCTAGTTATATTGGCTCAATCAATTTGGCCGATATTCAGGCGCTGGACAAAATTAGCGGCGATGACTTCATGCGTTGGAAATCCTTGTACATCGGCAATATAAACGCACAAATCAACACGCAAAAGAATCCGTTGGCAGTGTCGCTTGGCAACATTGCACTTTCTGATTTTTACGCACGGGTTATTGTTAATACCGACGGGCATCTTAATCTACAGGATATCGCAACAAAAAATGACCAAGGGCAATCGACTCCTACCAGTCTGACACAGGCGACACCTTCAACAGACAATTCCACGGAAGCTGCTGCTGAATTATCTACGCCAGCCATGACTGGGTCAGCAAGTTTGGCTGCTTCGAATGTATCTTCTGCCGTTACCTCAGTGCAGCCAGCAGGTGAAGCGTCAGCCAAAAATGCAGGCGTCAGACCATTAATACGCATTGGACAAATTACCCTGCAAGGCGGCAATATCTATTTTTCCGACAACTTTATCAAGCCCAGCTACAGTGCTAACCTGACGGGTTTGACTGGTTCAGTTTCAAAGGTTGAGTCCGACGACCCCACACCCGCTGACCTCGTCATGAATGGCAAAATTGACGATGATGCCGCGCTGGAAATTATCGGCAAAATCAACCCGTTGGGTACACAATTATTTCTTGATCTGGCCGCCAAAGCTCGCAATATCGAGCTAACTCGTTTGACTCCGTATGCGGCAAAATATGCGGGCTATCCGATTACCAAAGGCAAGCTATCAGTAGATGTAACCTACCATATTGAGAATGGCCAGTTGAATGCCAAGAACAACATATTTCTCGATCAGCTAACCTTCGGCGAAAAGGTGGACAGCCCTGATGCGCTCAAATTGCCCGTGTTACTTGCGGTTGCACTGTTAAAAAATAGCCGGGGGGAAATCGACATCAGCCTGCCAGTTTCCGGTTCACTATCCGACCCTAAGTTCAGCATTGGCGGCATAATTTTTAAAGTATTCGTTAACCTGATAACCAAGGCCATCATCTCGCCGTTCTCGTTACTGGCCTCAGCTTTTGGCGGTGGCGACGAACTGGGTTATGTAGAATTTGCTCCTGGTATCAGCAACCTGACGCCAGATGCACAGGTCAAGCTCGCTACGCTGGCCAAAGCGCTTAATGATCGATCTGCGCTTAAGCTCGAAATCATTGGTCGAGTCGATCCTGTTACTGATCGTGATGGTGCCCGCCGTGCCTATGTTGCGCAAAAAATAAAGGCGCAAAAAATAAGCAGTCTGAAATCTGATGGCGCCTCCGTAAACGTAGAGGAGGTGGTTGTCACCCCTGAGGAATATCCCAAATTCCTGGAACGAGCCTACAAGGCAGAAAAATTTTCAAAACCACGTAATTTTATTGGCTTACTAAAATCGTTGCCACCGAAAGAAATGGAAAATTTGATGATTACGAACGCACCGATCGGTGAAAACGAATTGAAGGCACTGGCTGAACGCCGCGCATTGTTAGTCAAGCGACATCTGGAAGAGCAAGGTAAAGTGGCCAATGGGCGAATGTTCCTGGTGGCTCCCAAATTGACGGCAGAAGGCATCAAGGATAAGGGTAAGCCTAATCGTGTTGATTTCACGTTGAAGTGAAAACGCCGAAATTGAATTACGGCTGCCGCAACGGCATGTATGTATGGGATGCGCACTCAAACTCTCATCCTTTCTCAAAACTTCAATCCAGGGTAACGCTAAAAGATATATATTTTCTATGAGGAGTGATTTGCGCTCCTGTACCAAGCATGTCAAATTGTGTCTTCGTTTCGCTCGCACGATCTAACCTTATTTGTTAGGCTGAATAACCCTTCTTAATCTTTGATTTCCCTTTAGCGTGCCTGGCAATCCAATAAGCTATTTCATTTTTCCTCTCAATTGCATCTTCCCTTGCATTATGAGCTTTGAATTTTTCGATCTCGTCATCATATTTGGCTTCTGGGGCACCTTCATATTGGATTTCAATGAAATTGACACTACAGAGGACTGTCGAGTCAAGGTGCCAATAGTCGCCATCAGGATCCTGGACTAAAAACAAACCAGCATTCAAAAGAGACCTCCCGCAAAACTGAAGCGGTATATCAAAGGGAAACTCTAAAATTGGTCGCCGATTATTTTCAGAAATCGAAACTGCAATCGCACTTTTCCGCTGCATCTCAGCCCACTGACCGGTCAGCTTTGCGATCATGATGAAAACAAGAAGGATTGACCCGGAGACGGGCGCCCGAAATAAACCGGCGACTGATGGCCACCAAGAACGCACATCATGCAACATCGCATGCAGAAATATCAGTTTGGAGCCATCAAGGGCTTCGTAAATTGGAATACGATTGCGTTTGTTAGCCCGCAAATGGAAAGGGAGCGGCTCGAAATGCGGAGCGTTCGGGTCGCCACCAATTCGGGCGTGACTGTCCTCCGTTAACCATGCTAGCGTCATCCCAAATTGCTCGAAGTACTCGCGAAGGCAGATTCGTGGTTTAGACATCTTAGGTGTAATGAATAGCAGTTTATCTACCACTCTCCCCAAATTTGTTAAACCCGCGACCTTATGGGCGGCAGATAAACCTCGTTGGGCTAAATCGTTGGAGAGCGGAACCTGGAGGGATTGTAAGGTTTTGAAATGTGGCGTCAACCCAATGTCATAAAGGGGCGGTAATGACTGAAGAAACAGATATCTTGAAACATGGTGGTGATGGGTAAGTCTGCTTTTCGAGAAACATGGCCACAATTTTCGTATATTTAATCGTGCTTAATAAGGGTAGCACGCCTTGTTCAGGCGTAATTATCTTCATTTTTGCACGCCACGCTTCTGTAACCAACGAATAACCCCAGTGATATAAATAACAGAGCAGGCTAAGCCGCAAAGTAAAACAAGGATGCGACCGAACCAGCCGAACGCTTTACCCGTATGCAATGGCCATTGCCAGTCAAGAAAAGTTTCTCCTGCACTTCGGCGCGCGTTGGGCGCACGTACATCCAGTATCTTGCCACTATATTGATCAATCGTTATGAGTCGTTCTGACCAATATGAACTTAGTCTGGGCACATTGCGTTGACTGATAACGTATACACCGGTAATAGTTTCAGGCAGTGAGATGCTGTTAAATTCGCCTTCGGGGTAATGTTTTGTTGCAAGGCTCCATGCACGTTCCACGTCCATCGGAGGAATCCCTGGAATAGGGAACGATTCCAGTAATTGTGGTGATCCACGGGTCGTAGCGGAAAAGTGCTGTGTCATCCAGATAAAGGGGTCGTTAAGATTCATGTACACGCCAGATAATAAAACTGCCCCGAGTACCGGGAAAAAATATAAAGAAAACGTTTTGTGTAAATCAAAATTTAACCGGACGCGACTCGCATTGCGTTTGATGGTAAAGGCTTTGCTCCATTGTCCATTGGCAGGCCACCAAACGATCAATCCGGTAATCAAGGAAATGATCAAAAATAATGCGCAGATAGCCGCAAGAATAATGCCGTTTTCACCCATTAATAATGCGTAGTGAAGGCTGAAAATAGCATCCATCAGGTAATCAGGAATCCATTCATTTACGCGATAGTTACGTACTCCGGTTGCCTGCGCTAGATAGGGATTCACGAAGATACGCTGCCAATTCCCGGACGGCTGACTGGCATAAACGGCAAATACGCCTTCCCTGCTGAGAGAGCCGTATACCGTAGTAAATTTACTATTGGGAGCCGCGACCTGTTCGGCTGCACGCATAATTTTGTGCAGTGGCTGAAAAGCAGCCTTGTCTAATGCAGGGGCAATAACCGTCCGCAGTTCAGGATTCAGCCATTCGTCGATCTCGATCCAGAACACCAGCATCGCACCTGTAGTACCAAATACAAGCAGCAATGCCCCAATGAACAGGCCAAGATAAAGATGAATCTTCAGCCACCATTTTCGCCATGCGCGGCCACCCGCAGGCCGCATGATAATCGGGGCAGCTTTATCGTTCATGTATTGCCCTTGATTAATATTCGATCCGTAGCGAACCCATTACAGTCAGCGGTGTTCCAAGCGAAATAAAGTTTCCTCCATTGGTTCCGGCGAAATAAGTCCGATCAAATAAGTTATTCACATTGAGCTGGGCACTCATGCGACTGGCACTGACTTTAAACTGGTAGTTAGCCATCAGGTTGGCAGTAACATAGCCGGGTAATTGAAAACTATTGCCGGCATCTCCTTGCCGGTTACCGACGCCTATCAACCCAGCACCCAATTTAAAACCATGCCACTCCTTATTCTGAAAAGCATAGGTATTCCATACGCTTCCATAATGACGCGGCGCCAGAAACAGGCGATTGCCCTGATTACCCAAATCGCCGGGTAATCCACTGTAGCCGGTATCTTTGGTGATTTTTGCAAAAGGCATATAACTATATGCAGCGATCATATTCCAGCCTGGCAGAATTTCGCCCGCCACATCGAATTCAATGCCGCGGGTTTCAGCTTCTCCAATCGCTTTTGAAAATAAGGGGTTTACAGGATCAGGAACCGAAATATTTTGTTTGGTCAGATCATAATACGACAACGTTGATCTTAGTCGACCATCAAAAAACTCGGTTTTCAGGCCAGCTTCCCATTGCTGTGCTGTCTGCACGGGCAGCCTCTGCCGATTGGAATTGAACCCGTTAGATACGCCAAAATTCTCGGTGTAACTGCTATACAGGGATAGCCATGGCATGGGACGCCATAACAAACCTGCACGCGGAGAAAGGCGATCGTCTACTCCGGTGGTCATTCCAAGGAGAATATCCCGACTCACAGCACTGTCATAGCGAAATCCCCCCATGATATGCAGGTTGAAAGGTAGCTTTATTTGATCCTGAAAATAAGCGCCATGCCATGATTCCGTCGAAACATATCTGGACGAAAAATCTATACCGGGGGGAATGGCCGGCTGTGTCGTCATATAGCTATGATTGAATATATTGATCGGAAATGAGGGGCAGCAAATATCATTTACATAATCGTCACGCTGATAAAAATAGTCGTATCCAAACAGCAACGTATGTTGTGCCACCCCGGTGGTAATCTTTCCGATAAGATTAATTGAACTTTGGTACCGGTCTGTATTGGCTTTTCTCGTATCGACTGCATATCGATCAACTGTTCCATCCAGTGCTGCTGCACCGAAAGGCAATACTGCTCTAGAAGGTTCAATCGTAGTGAGTTCCGTGGAAAGCCGATGAGTGATAGACCAATCTGCATTAAATTGGTGTGACCAATTAACCCCAAAGAAATTACGATCAACTTTATGACTGTTAAATAGAGGCTCACCCAGATTAATATTACGAGGAACCGGTGCAGGGCGATCCCCTAATGAAGGGATACCGCCATCTTGCTTCGTGTTGATAGTCTGATACTCCATTTCTGCGGTAATCTGCGTTTGCGGGCTGATGTTCCATTTCACCATCGGCGCAAAGAAGACTGTTTTTCTATCAATAAAATCACGAAACGATCCTGAATTTTCATAAGAAAGATTCAGACGATAAAGCAAGCTGTTATCTTTGGTCACTGGGCCAGTGGCATCGACAGCCGTTCGATAAAAATCGAAACTACCCGCTTGTTGCTGCACCGAAAAATAAGGGATCTCTAATGGCTGTTTAGTAACAATATTAATAATCCCTCCCGGATCAGTCCGTCCGAACAGGATGGAACCAGGCCCTTTAAGCACTTCCATACGTTCAATATTGGCCATTTCGACTATGTTATTTGTCGGGATAAAAACGCCATTGCGATAATACGAAGTGGTTTGAAAACCACGAATCATAAAGCTATCTGCTCCCACTACGAAGTTTGGAAAAGTGGTCACGCCGCTTACATTTTGTAAGGCAGTATTCAGCCGAAATGCCTGTTGATCCTGTAAAACCTGTTTGGGCACCACTTGAATGGAAGAAGCGGTTTCCATAATGGGTGTATCAGTCCGGGTGGCAGAAATGGCATTGGTCCGAATATAACGTGTGTTGTAAGGTGAGTCGGCAACGATAGGAGCAGTGACTTGCACTTCGGGTAGTAATTCAGCAAGCTGACCAGTATTATCGTCCGGCTTGTTCAGATGATTTTTGGTTACTATGGTGAAATGACGCGGGGCAGTTTCAATAGCTATCCAGCCACTATTAGCTAGCAGGTGTTTCAGTGCCGTACCCGCCTCATAATTTCCTTTAAGCGCATTGGTCTGATAAGTGGTAAGAAGTGCAGGGTCATAAGAAATTTTTAGACGTGCAGATTCAGCTAATTTCGCCAGAGCCAGTGGTAGGGATAAGGCTGGTATATCGATATCAATCTGCTCTGCGGCATAGGAAAGAATGGGAGTTGCTGTCATGCAAAGCAAAAAAAAGATGACGATACACAATGATTGCAATCTATCTTTTAAACATTGATTATATTGAAGGATAAGGTAGCTATAAATATTTTGATAAAAGCTCCAGGTAAAATTGAGGCCGACGTAATCTTTCACAGAACGCTCCTGTATTATTTATAACGGTGTTTTTAGTAGATGGTATTTAAAGCGTCGTACTGAATTTTCAGAGCAACAGATTGATGCGCAATGATGATTGCGCAGCAATCAGCTGAGCGCTTAGCTACCTAATTTGAGCTTACCTGAATGCAGATGCGGCGGGAATGTGACAAATTGTCGCGCGACAATTTGTCGCACCAAGAAAAATATACAAGTTAATCAGCTATTTTTGCGGCGTTTTAAATCTTTTTGGGGGTAATGATATCCTAGCGCTGAAATTGCGCCCGATAAGGTTCGTTAAAAAAGAATTCTGGGCTATTTTCTGCTCACACTATCGATTACGACACACGTATGCCAACGACCATGCGCATGCAGTTAATGTCCACGAAATGCTTTTAGCAGTGATCGAGGTGTCGATTATATTCATTTGCAGTACTACTGAGAGTGCGCTGAGGTTGATGGCTATAATTGAACATAGAATAAAATACGGCAGAAATAATTTTAACATGGTGACTTATCCTTTTTAATGACTTACAGATGGCTTTTTTAAAAACTACATTTAGTCAAGATTAAAGAGCTGGTTACACTGTGCTGCACTGATAAATTGTGATTAAAATAAATTTACTAAATAAAAGATCAAAGGGTTACTTTTGGGGTGGCAGTTATACTTACTTCCTTATCTTCTGTGTTCGAGCGACGATATACACCTTTTAAAATCTCTCCGATAATTCCTCCAAAATTGGCGGCTTCTACTACTAGAATGAGACACGGTCCCCAGTAGGCAAGCGGAATTTGAAAAAACATGTCTACATCGGTAGATGGATTTTCGAAATAGGTTAGATAGACAAAACTAATGCAGCGTACAAACAGTGGCGGTAAACAAGCCAGCCATTTCCCACCTAAACCAAAAATCCAGGAAACCGCCAGACCCACCACGAACGGCACCAAAAATATATCTATCATCCAGGGAAAAGTAAAGGTAGAGATACCTGTAAATATTTCGATATTGACTCCCAGCGCTTTATCTCCCAAATAGTTCAGTGCCATGCCAACCAACACAGCAATAAATCCTTTAACATATCGAGAATTCATTTTTATTGCTCCTTTTTCAGTCAAACTACACATTTATTCTTAAAATTTTTCAAGGCGCTACTCGTTTGAGAGATGTTTTGTACTTATCCCTAACTCTCAGCCCTTACATTACAGAACAATAACCTGACAATACAGGTACAGTTGTTTTTATTTTTAATCAACCTGTACCGGTTCATTAACCATGCCAATGTTAAGTTTAGATTCAAACGATCCTTTGCCACTAATTGACCAGATCGCTAATGCCGTCAAAAAAATGATAGATGACAGGGCGATTCGATCGGGTGCGCGTATGCCTTCGATTCGTAGTTTCGCCCAAAATCACGGAATAAGCCGCTTCACTGTTGTGCAGGCATACGACAAGCTGGTGGCAATGGGATATCTGCATTCAAGGCAAGGTTCTGGGTTTTATGTTTCATCGCGTCCAACGCCACGAGATTCATCGGACGCGGCGTACAAACTCGATAGCGTCATAGATGTTGTTTGGCTGTTAAGGAACTCCCTTAAGGATCGTGCCAGTAAGACGATGCCCGGAGCCTGGTGGCTTCCAGCCTCATGGATGGTCGAAACAGGCATCAAAAAAAGTTTGAGAGCGCTGTCACTGAAAGATGGGGAGTTTCTTACTGCCTATGGTACGCCGGGTGGTTATTTACCCCTGAGGGATTTACTTCAAAGAAGGTTATCCAATATTGGTGTGGTAGCGGATACTTCACAGATCATCCTGACTACAGGTGTGACACATGCGATGGATCTGGTAACTCGTTATTTCATACGGCCAGGGGATGCTGTTTTAGTCGATGATCCGGGATATTTTATTCTTTTTGGTGGGCTGAAATCGTTTGGCGCCAAAATTGTAGGGGTTCCCTGGAATCATGATGGCCCTGATACCTGTGCGATGGAAGCGTTGATCAAAGAACATCATCCTAAACTCTTTTTTACCAATACGATTTTGCACAACCCGACCGGCGCCAGCATTAGTCAGCCTGTCGCTCATCGGATGCTTCAGCTGGCTGAAAAATACGACATGATCCTGGTTGAAGATGACATTTATGGTGACTTTCATCCGGCGACGGCGACTCGTCTTGCTACGCTCGATCAGCTCAATCGGGTGATCTATGTGAGTAGTTTCTCAAAATCGGTTTCAGCAAGTCTGCGTGTTGGATATTTTGCCTGTAACCGGGAAATCGCAGAGAGTCTGTGTGATGTTAAGTTACTGACAGGTCTCACTACATCGGAAGTAAGCGAACGACTGATCTATCAACTTTTGACTGACGGCCATTATCGGAAGCATTTGGATAAGCTTCGCACAAAATTGCAACTGGCGCGACAAAACACGATTACAAAACTCGAAAATCTTGGCTTCACACTTTATTGTGAGCCGGAAGGTGGGATGTTCGTTTGGGCAAAATTGAATGACCAAAATAATGCGGCTGAAATTACAAGCCTGGCTGCGAAAGAGGGAATCATGCTCGCTCCTGGAAACATGTTTCGCCCGCACCAGGAATCTTCACCGTGGTTCAGATTTAATGTAGCCCATTGCGGTGACGATGCAACGTTCGAGTTTTTTAAAAAGGAGGGATACAGTATTGAAGTGTAACTTTTGTGTTTGTTCACACTGCCAATTTGAAGTTCGCCAAATCTGCCGATGAGATTGGACGGCTGAAATAATAACCTTGCGCATCGCCACATTTGATATTGCGCAGGAAGAGGAGTTGCTCTGCATTTTCTACGCCCTCGGCCACTACATTCAGGCCCAATTTATGAGCGAGATCGATGGTTGAGGCACAGATTTCTGCAGCGTGGTGATCGGTTTCAATATCGCGCACAAAAGATTTGTCAATTTTCAGGGTGGTGATTGGAAATAGCTTAAGGTAAGTCAAAGATGAATGGCCAGTGCCGAAATCATCCAGTGACAGGGTGATGCCCATGTTTCTAAGCATGTTAAGAATTTCTATGCTGCGTTGAGGATTTTTCATGGCAGCAGATTCGGTGATCTCCAATTCCAGGTGGGCCGCATCCAGTTCCGTTTCTTTAAGAACGCTTGCCACAAGCGCTGGCAATGTAAGCTGTTCAAATTGGCGAGCCGACAAATTGATTGCCACACGATTGATGTGCGTGAGTCCCGCCGCGTGCCATACCTGCATTTGCCGACAAGCGGTACGCAATACCCATTCCCCCAAGGGTAGGATCAAACCTGAACTTTCCGCCATAGGGATGAATACGTCGGGAAAAAGTAGGCCGTGTTCTGGATGATTCCAGCGCACCAAGGCTTCTACACCAATCATGCGCCCAGACTGTACATTAATCTGAGGTTGATAAAACAGAACTAATTCATCCCGTACCAATGCTTGGTGCAACTGATTTTCCAGCAGCAGCCGATTCATGGCATCCCGATTCAGGTCTGGTGTGAACTGACAGTAGCTGTTGCAGCCCTGGGTCTTGGCGTTATATAGGGCAGCACCTGCATTTTTCAGAAGCAAAGTGACATCGCTGCCATCATCCGGAAAAAGACTAATACCGATATTAGAGGTGATGTGTAATTCCTGGCCCGCAAGATTATAGGGTTGTGCAAGTGCGTTCAGTACTTTTTGTGCGCATAACACGGCTGAATCGGCTTTCACTCCGTTGATAACAATACTAAATTCGTCGTCGCCCAGACGCGCGATGATATCGTTGGTTCGAACGCTCGACTTTAAACGAGCAGTTACGTCCAACAGCATTTGATCTCCCGTTTCGGCGCCAAGGGTATCATTAATAGTATTAAAGCCGTCAAGATCAATCAGCAGGACGGCAAGGCTGCTTTTATTCATGTGCGCACCTTCGATGGCATGTGTGATCTGTGCGTGCAGGGCAAAGCGATTGGGTAGCAATGTCAGGGTATCAATGTTAGTTAACACGTGAATTTTTGCTTTATGCTCCTTATTCATAAGGCGTAGTGAATGTATGATTTCCAGCATATTAGCGAACAGCAGGGTCAGTAGAGGTAGCAGCAAAGAGCTTTCCTGCTTCAGCCAGTAGAGCAAGCTTAGATGGATTAAATAAACAATAAATGCCGCACCGAGGCTGATTATCGCACCGGCAAGCGCAGGCCTGCGTGGCTGTCTTACTAATAGCAACGCAGGAACGAGGGCAATGAACAGCAACCCCGTTGTCCAGTACCAACGAGATGGAGTGAGTACAAGATTTTGCGCGAGGGATTGATGAGTAATGGCCAGTACATAGAGACCACTTATTTCACCCACGGGGGTGTGAACACGGTCGGCAAAGAGAGCGGTGCTGCCGATGAAGACGGTCTTGCCGCGAATCATAGCTGGAGACAATTCCTGGCCAGGTGACCCCAACATTGCCATCGCAATACGGGCAAAGGGCATGGTCAGTACTGAATTCGTATTGCTTGGGTAGAAGAGATGGACAGCCCCCTCCTTGTCCGTAGGCCAGTTAAACGGGCCTACTTGCATGCCATTACCCGGGGTGAAATGTACCGATGGATGTGGTGTCCCGGAAAAATGCGTAGCGAGAGGCAAGCTTGGTATAACCTGGCCGTCGATACGGTGGAATAATGGAAAGCGACGCAAAATGCCATCTCGATCCGCCTGCACGGACACCACACCGATACCTGCATAATCAGGCACAGGTTGGGTAAATGATGTCAACGGTAACTGAATTCCTGACCAAGAGAAAGACGGCAATTCAGAGGGGACATCCCAAGTTAAACCGCGCAGATCGGTGAGCGCCTGTTCTTCGCCCTCAGTTTCACGGCGCATGGCGGTGGCGAGCACTACATTTGGATTGCGTGCAATCGCTTCCCGTAAGCGTCCATCATGTTCTCGCTGATCAGCAAACAGAATATCGAACGCCACGGCACGTGCACCCATTTCGCCCAGATAGTCAAGGAGCAAAGCAAAGGTGTCACGTTTATAAGGCCAAGACCCGAAATACGGTTGCATAGTGCGCAGAGAGGTATCGTCAATATCGATGACCAGCGCATCCTGAAAGAAATGCTGCTGCGCAGCCAAGCGCGTTTGTTTGTCCAAAAAAAACACATCCAGCTGTTGATACAACGGAGTAAAACTTAGCGCCCACGTTAATGCCAAGGCTGTCAGCGGAATCCATAAAGTATGGATAAACTTTGCAGCCACGATAAACATGGTAGGAATCGGGTTTACAAAGCGAACGGCACGAGCAGCAAAAGCAGCCACCAGTGGTTAAGTTTAGTCGGTGCTTCCATTTGCTGCGCGGGCTCACTGGTTTTAATTGGTGGTTCTATTTGTTGTACGGGCAGGCTGATTTTGGTCGGCACCTCTATTTGCTGCACGGGTCCAAAGGGGCCAGCAAAACCATCGGCATCAATAGTTTTGACGCGCAAGTAGTAAATGCCTGGTTGAGGATTGTCGATCTGGTTTTGGTTAATTGTCACCACCTTATCCATGATCGGTTGAGTAAAATCCGGATTACGTGCTACTTGAACCTGGAATTTCTCACCTGCTCCGCTACTGCGCCAGTGGGATAATAGTCGCTTGTCATCAAGCTGCGCTGCTTCTAATTGCGGACTTTCAGGAATCTTGCGCTGAGTGAAGGATTGCACATCGCTGAAAGGCCCCCGATTTTGTTCCGCAGCGACAGAAGCAATACGCCAGTAATATTGCCCTGGGGTGAGCGATACCACGCATTCATTGTTCACCTGTTCCGGCAAATC
The DNA here is from genome assembly GCA_003402285.1 of Candidatus Nitrotoga sp. SPKER. GTDB lineage: Bacteria > Pseudomonadota > Gammaproteobacteria > Burkholderiales > Gallionellaceae > Nitrotoga. The sequence continues at coordinate 43,129 of QFXG01000001.1, forward strand.
GGCCAATAATTCGGAAAAATCCGGTTTCGCAGCCAATTGCACGTGGTAAGAGTGAGCTGCGTTAGTGGTGTTCCAGCGCAACGTTGCTTGAGAGCCATAGATTTTTTGGCCATCCTGTGGCGCGCTGATAACAGGGGGGTCTGGAGGTGCCTTATGCTGAGTGAAAGATTGCACATCGCTGAAAGGCCCCTGATTTTGTTCCGCAGCGATAGAAGCTATACGCCAGTAATATTGCCCTGGTGTGAGTGATACCACATACTCGGTGTTCACCTGTTCCGGCAAATCGGCGAGCAGCTCAGAGAAATCTGGTTTTGTAGCCAATTGCACGTGATAGGATTGAATGTCATCAACGGCATTCCAGCGCATCGTTGCCTGAGAGCCATAGATTTTCTGACCATTCTGTGGCGCGCTAATAACAGGAGGGAGCGGGTGTACCTTAAGTATGAACTCCCGGTCTGCATTTGCACCTTCCAAACCGTTGCTATCGATCGATCTTACACGCAGTACATAGCGACCATCTGGTAAATCAGGCCAATTCGCGGCATTGTCCTGAAATACATCATCCAAAAGTAGTTGTTCGAACGAGCGATCTGTAAACACCTGTGCATGGTAACGTTCCGCACCCACTGTAGCGGGCCATTCAAAGCGTAGCGGTACACGTTGCAACAGGCTAGGTACCAAGCTTAAATCAGGTGCCAATGATAGTACTTGCGGGATACGAGGTGATTCCCCTGGCGCGGCCAATGTGCCGAAACCGGCCAAAATGGTAACTGCTTCACCGCGAGTGCCGCTGGCCTCCATGGCGCCATCGAGCACTTCACTGCGCGAGACATGATCGAGGTCGCTCACATGAGCCCGAAAGTGGGTTCCCCTCACAACCAGATTGAGTGCGCGTGATTTGATTTCATAACGTGCGGATGGTTTCTGTTGTTCCGTTACGTGGGTATCCAGGCTGCCTCGATTCAATTTAATAACCGTTTTGGCCATACCAGTTTTTCCGAAGCGCATCATTTCCATTAGGTTCACTTGCGTGTTCTGGGTAAGCAAAAGCCGTGACCCGTCCACAAAATGCATGGATACACTTGCGTCAGCGCTGGTTTCGATCAGGTCACCGACCTCTAGTCGTGTGCCTGCAATGACATTTTGAGAACGTTCATTTTTTGAGGTACGTGTAACCTTGCCTTGAGTGTGAATAACTTTAGCAATGCCAATTTCACGCTTCAGCAAAGCCACCGGCAAACGTAACTGGGTTCCAGGCATGAGTCGCCTTGGTTCTGTCACGCCATTAAGTTTCTGGAGCTGGTACCAGTCGTTGGGATTTGCCAAATAGTCTGCCGCAAGGCCGATCAAAGTATCACCGGCATTTACTGTGTACAACCACTCCGGTTCAGCCGCAGCGACAGGATTAACAAGCTGTAGACCTAAGACGAGTGCTGTAACATAGCGCAGAGCATAAAGTAAATGTAACATGACTGTCTCCAAACGAGTACTGTATATTTCCAATACAGAGAAGTTAAACAAAGATTACGACTGTTGAATCTGGGTAACTAGATTTTTCTTTGTTTGATCGGCTGGAAAAATATTTTCTTAATTTATCTTGCCAATTTTTTTATTTTTTTAAGCGGATTTTTTATCTTAACTATAAGATAGATTTAAATAGTTTCTTTGTTAAGCTTTAAAAATGTCATTATCGTACATTTTTGTTGCTTGCACATCTCATGCTCAAAGTTGATGTCTGGTTCGAGGCAATCCGTGGCGTTGATCAAAAATTTAAAACGGGTGTAACAAAGTCAGGTGATTTATTGCTTAGCTCTAGTCGTCCTATGTGTATCTGGGGAGTACATGGTACAGAGGTACTAAAAAATTAAAATAAGAAAATTTCTTATTCTCATGGGATACCACTCTTTTCGTAAAACATGGTCACAATGCTCTTTTGTATTCAGTGTCCCTTTTCTTTTAGGTATTCAGCTGTATGGTTAAAAACGGTCAACTTACAATTCATGCAGAGCGTTGATGACTATAGCGGCAATGATGTCGCCACCATATCAGGAGATATACATGTTGAAAGCACTCTTTGGCATTACCGCAATAACTCTCGTATTCGCTGCATCCAGCATGCCGACACTCCAAAAATTGACAATCGTGAAGCCAGGCAGGAGCAGCGCATTGATCAGGGCATTAGATCTGGTGCTTTGACCCCCAGAGAAGAGGCCAAATTAGATGCTGGACAAGCCAGGGTAGAAAGAATGGAAGAGAAAGCTAAAGCCGATGGCACCGTAACTCCGCATGAACGCAAGCGTATCAATAGAGTGCAAAATGAACAAAGCAAGAAAATTTACAATATGAAACACAACGAAGCTCACACGCAGTAATTCATTATGTATATGCTCACTCTTGACTAGAAGAGACACTACGCCACAATCAGCGTAGCGTCGACCCTTCTGAAGTACCATTATCTAAAATAAACAGTATTAATTGATAGTATCAATAGTCGGTGTATCCTTTTTCTCCCGGTGTATAAAAGGTATTGGCGTCTGGTGATATCAACGGACTATTGTTACTTAATTTTTCCACCAGATCAGGATTGGAGATGAATGGGCGGCCGAATGCGACGAGGTCGCCACGCTGTAAATCGAGATCAAGGTTGGCCCGAGCCAAATCATAGCCGCCTGACAAAATGTATTTCCCTCTGAATGCGGCACGTATTTTTGCTTTCAATGTCGGGCTAACTTCCGGTGCTCCTCTCGAGCTGTGATCGACGATATGGATATACACCAAGCCGATACTGTTTAATTCGACGATCAGGCGTTCGTACAGTGCGTCCATTTCCGCATCAGCAGTCATACCGTTGGAAACACCGTAAGGCGAGATACGCATCCCGATGCGATCTGCACCGATGACAACTGCGGCCGCTTTGGCAGCTTCTACGGCGAAACGAATGCGATTTTCAATGCTGCCACCCCAGCGGTCAGTGCGCTGATTGGAAGCGGCATTGAGAAATTGATCGATTAAATAGCCATTCGCCCCATGCAACTCTGCACCATCGAATCCAGCTTCAATCGCCTGTTTGGCAGCCGTCGCATACTCGGCGATGGCGTGACTGATGTCGGCTTCATTCATTGCAGTGGGAATAGGATACGGCTGTAGTCCATTGCTGTCCGTCCACATTTCGCCCGGGGTAGCAATGGCGGAAGGCGCGAGTACTCTGGAATCGGCTGGCATGTTTGCAAAGTGACTAACTCGTCCTGTGTGCATCAGTTGTAGGAATATCCTGCCACCTGCCTGATGCACGCCGTCTGTTACTCGTCGCCAGCCTTGTACTTGTGCATCGTTATATATACCGGGAATTCGCGCGTAGCCGAGTCCGTTCGGCGATGGTGATGTACCTTCAGTGATAATGAGCCCAGCTTTGGCACGTAGCCGGTAATATTTTTCCATCAGTTCGTTTGGCACATTGCCGATGGCTCGTGAACGCGTTAGAGGTGCCATAACAATGCGGTTCTTTAGTTGCAATTTGCCCAGTGTGATGGGGGTAAAAAGAGTCGTGGTCATGTTGTTTTTCCTTACTAAATATTTTTTAAATTAATACATGGGTCAGTGATGTAACATTAAGAAACTCGAATTTGTGTTTCCTCGTCTAGACTCATACGGCCTGCCCCAAATAAGGTGAATGCCAGTAGCCCACCTGCCATCGCAAGATTTTTCATAAACATGATTTGTTGCATTGGGTCTGCGCCAGAGTGAAACAACACGCCGGAAACGATACAGAAAATTGACAGCGCGAATGCCGCCAAACGGGTTTGAAAACCAAGCAACAGTGCTAGTCCACCTCCCATTTCCAGCCCGATTACCAAGGGAAGAAGCTCACCGGGCAGCCCAACAGAGGCCATATAGCCTTGCGCTCCCGCATAACCTGCGCCCAGTTTGCTGAATCCTGCACTAATGAAAATTGCTGACGTTAAAAGTCTGGCGGTGAGCGCAAGCGACGCGCTGACCATAGGTATTGATACCAAGTTCACGATATTGCCATTGATCTGCTTGAAAATATTGTTGGTATTCATGTTGACTCCTCAATTGGATTAATGTGAGTACATCATAGACGGCTCGAAAAAATAGATAAAGCCATGAAGATGGGATAAGCTGTTCCACAAATGGAACAAAAAAACATCTCCGCTGACGACTGCATTCTGTTCGCTACCATCGTTGAACAAGAAAGTCTGGTGCGTGCAGCAGAATACCTCGGTATGCCTAAAGCGACGGTCTCTCGCCGCTTGACGAATCTTGAAGCAGCACTGGGGCAACGGCTACTATTGCGAACGACCCGCCGCCTCACACTCACCGATTTTGGACAGGAATTTCTTGATCATTGCCGGCGCGTCGCAGAAGAGGTCGCTACCACGCAAGATTTTGTGCGCAGTCAGGATGTGCAACCGCGCGGACAATTGCGCGTCTCCATGCCGGGTGATTATGCCAAGCAACATTTTTCACGTGCCATCACTACTTTCATCGCAACCTATCCCGAATTGAGCGGCTTACAAATTAAAGCCCCCGGCTTTGCCGGGGAATACTTACTTCTTTAGGAGCAAGACGATGAATATGCGCAATACCATAGATCGTTACGGAACACTATCTATTGGCCTCCATTGGTCAATGCTGCTACTGTTCGTTGCAGTATATGCATGCATTGAACTACATGAATTTTTCCCCAAAGGAAGCGATCTTCGCGCGACTTTGAAAATCTGGCATTTTATGTTGGGCTTATCTATTCTTATACTAGCCTCGATACGCTTGGTAGTTTATGTAACTGGTCTCGTTCCTCGCATTGAGCCAGATCCTCCTAAGTGGCAGATGCAATCAGCTAAGTTAATTCATATAGCGCTCTATGCACTGATGATCGCTATGCCGCTGGCGGGATGGCTGTTACTCAGTGCAGAAGGTAAGCCGATATCATTTTTCGGTCTGCATTTGCCGGCGCTTATTGGCAAGAGTAAATATTTGGCGGATTTGATCAAAGAGATTCATGAAGCTGGTGGTACGATAGGTTATTTTCTCATCGGCCTACATGCCGCGGCTGCGTTATATCACCATTACTTTGTGCGCGATAATACTCTGCGGCGAATGCTTCCGAACCGAGATTGAATCGGTACCGTTCTTACAATCCCTAAGTTTTTTTAGTCGACACGGAGAACCATCCGGCAGCCTTAGGGCTGCTGTCGTGCGATATGATTACGGCTATGTTGTGGCTGAAGAAGTGCCTGAGAGCATTCGATATAATCCAGTTATCTTGATGGTGAACCTTGATGGCCTGGCGGTGAAACTTGTGGCACGATGATGAAACCTTATGCTGAAAGCAGACATGCGTGATCAAATATGCTTGAATATTGTGAACATATCGCTGTAAATAATCGCCCAAACTGATGAAACTTCGCAAACTCTCAATCTGGTTTTCTGTGGGGGTACTGCTGGTATTGGGCGCAAATATGTTGTGTGTTGTGCTGATTGAACAGGCGTACAGCAAAATGATAGCTGTGCAAGAGCATCGGCAGCTGTCCATTCAATTGTCCAATGAACTGCAAAAAGAAACCGAACAACTGGCCAGTTTGGTACGCGCTTACACGACCACCGGCGAATCGCGCTATCTGTTTTATTACTACGACATTCTTGCCGTACGTCAAGGTAAAAAATCCGCCCCGGCCAAGTTTAATCCTGCGACGTATTGGGATGATGTGATTGCAGAGCGAATATTGCATGTCATACCTGAACAAGTTGAACGCCATGTATTAACGGACAGGATGCGCGCTTTGGGTTTCAATGCACAGGAACTTCAGACGCTCACGCAGGTTTTCGCGGCCACTGAAGCCATGAAACAAATGGAACAAATCGCTTTTGCTGCTACGCAAGGGCTTTATGATCCAGATAAACGCATATTTGTTTCTGAAGGAACGCCTCGTCTCGACTTTGCCAGCAAGCTGGTTTACAGCCAGGCCTATAACCAGCTGAAAGCTGATTTGGCACACGCTGTAGAGGGGCTGAATGAACAAGTCAGAAAGCGCACCCAAGGCGAGGTGGAGGATGCAACCACACACTTACAGCGGCTCATTATGGTTTTGCTGGCAAGCATGGTGGTCACCATCGGTCTGGTTGGATTAGCCTTTAATACCGTACGTCGCCAGGTATTAAAACCGATCGAACGACTCAAATTGTCTGCCGATCGCTTGTCGGCAGGTGATTACACCAGCCGTACCCGACTGGATTCGACACGGGAGTCAGAGGTAGATGAATTGGCCGTATTGAGCGAGACGTTTGATAGCATGGCGCAATCAATTGAAGCCGATATCAGCCGTCGCCAAACTGTACAGTTGGCATTGGAAAAAGCGCGCAATCAAGCCGAGAATGCGACCCAAATAAAATCCATGTTTTTGGCTACGATGAGCCATGAAATCCGCACGCCCATGAACGCTATTCTGGGCATGGCCTATTTAGCGCTAAAAACAGATCTGAATGCGCGTCAGCGCGATTATATTTCCAAGGTGCATAACGCTGCCAAGATGTTGATGGATATTATTAATAACGTCCTGGATTTTTCCAAGATTGAAGCGGGCAAGCTGAAGCTGGAACAAAATCGCTTTCTTGTTGAGGAAGTCGTTTCCAATGTTTTGGGCTTGTTACAGCAACGAGCTTACGAAAAAGAAGTGGAATTATTGTTTGAAATGGATACCCCCCATTTGTTGGATGAAGGAGGTGCTTTGGTTGGAGATGCACTGCGTCTGGGGCAAATTCTGATTAACCTGTTATCTAATGCCATCAAGTTTACACATAGCGGTCATGTCAAATTGACGCTGGGTATTGACGCACAGGATGCCGAATCGATGACGCTACACTTTACCGTGAGCGATACGGGTATCGGCATGACGGCGGAACAGATAAAACACTTGTTTCAAGAATTCATCCAGGCGGATGGCTCGATCACGCGAAAATACGGGGGGACTGGCCTGGGGCTGGCGATTGTCAAGCGTTTTGTCGAGCTGATGGGCGGACGTATCTGGGTGGAAAGCAAGCCCGATGCCGGTTCGAGCTTCATCTTTACCGCCCGCTTTTTACGCGCGCAACCGGGCACGGCTACCCCAGCGAACTTGTCTGGCGTACAGAACCTGCGCGTTTTAGTTGTGGACGATCAATCTGAAGCGCGCATGGTGCTGGTCAAAATGCTGCATCATCTTGGCATGGGCCAGACACCGGAAGCCGGCATCGACAGCGCCGAGAATGGACAGACTGCGCTAGATATGATTGCACAGGCACAGCAACAAAACCGCCCCTATCATCTGCTGATGTTGGACTGGGTCATGCCCGGCATGGATGGCGAACAAGTCTTGCGCAGTCTGCAGGTGCAGCCTCTAGACAACCCGCCTTTGCCGGTCATTGTCTCCGCCTACGATACAGATATCATGCACGATACCGTCTCCAGATTAAATGCTCATCTATTCCTGTCCAAACCGGTATTGCCTGAGGCATTACGGCATTTACTCCAGAGTCTGTCGGAATATACGCCCGCATCGTCGCATGAACCAAGCGCACAGCCAGAGACTGTCACGCTACCGGGCCAATGGCCAGAGTGTTTGCCACAACTGAGAATATTGCTGCAAGAATGTAATGTTGAAGCGGCAGATCTATGGCAGGCTCACAAGTCTGCATTTGCACATCTGCTACCAGTGCAAACCATACATCGCATTTCGGTGGCGCTGGATAATTTTGATTTTGATATTGCCCTGACTTTGTTGCCGGAAGCTTGAAACTTTATAACATAGCGGAGTAAACCCCCATGTTTGTTGAAACTGAACGCGCGACTATCTTACTTGTGGACGATGTGCCCGCTAATCTGAGTCTGCTGAGCAGCATCTTACGTGAGGATTATCGTATCCAGTTGGCGACCAGCGGTGCTAAAGCCCTGGAGCTGGTTGCGACCAGCTTGCCGGATTTGATTTTGCTGGATGTAATGATGCCGGAGATGGATGGTTATGAAGTCTGCAAGCGCCTTAAAGCCAATCCAGATACCTGTGATATCCCCGTGCTGTTCGTTACTGCCCGTAACCAGACCGAAGATGAAGAACTTGGACTGACGCTGGGCGCAATGGACTATATTCACAAGCCGATTAGTCCGCCGATTATCAAAGCACGGGTACGCAACCACATTGCGCTCAAACTGCAAACCGATGCGTTAAAACGCCTTTCGTTTATCGATGGATTAACCCAGGTTGCCAATCGACGTCGTTTCGACGACATGCTGAGCAATGAGCTGCGGCGCGCTGCGCGACAGAAACATGAACTATCCTTGTTGATGCTGGACGTGGATTACTTCAAACTGTTTAACGATCATTATGGTCACGGCTTGGGTGACCAATGTTTGACGCGGGTCGCCCAAGCCATGCAAGCCGAGATAAACCGTCCGATGGATTTGATAGCGCGTTACGGCGGTGAAGAGTTTGTCGTTTTGCTACCAGAAACTGATCTGGAAGATGCGCGTAAGATGGCCGAATCCTTGCGAAAAACCGTTGCTGCCATGCAAATTTCTCATGCCCACTCACTGGCCGCATCGCATATCACGATCAGTATTGGGGTCGCTTGCAATACTCAAAGTGAAACAAATTCAGCGGCAGAGTTGCTCAAACTGGCCGATCAGGCGCTCTACCTGGCCAAACAATCCGGACGCAATCAGGTAAAATCCTGGCATAACAAAAAACCCATTTCGAGGAACGTCTAAGCATGCGCATAATCTGGCAAAAATTACCCTGGCTCATCGCGCTGATTCTGGCAATGATCGTTTTGAAATACCCACCGTTATTGCCGTGGATGCTCTTGGTGACGGCTATTTTTATTTGCTGGCTTAGCCCAAAGCGTGGCCTGATCGGTCCGGTGACTTTGCCCGCAGACGATGCATTTTTACCTACCGAGCAGGTGCAGTGGTGGTACTGGACGGGCCATCTGGAAACGGAAGACGGTCAGCATTTTGGTTTTGAAGTGGTGTTCTTTAGCTTCGATGCTTTTTTGTTCATGCGCGATCAATTGGTACAAGCAGCTATTACTGACGTGAACGGCAATCGCTTTGAATTCAAGGAATTTGTCGAATTTCATCTCCCCAATAAAACCCCAAATGGCTTCAAGCTCAGTGCTGGGGGAAACAATTTGATCACCGCGGTGGGCGGCAATGGTACAGATCATCTGCACAGCGCAATCGGTGATTACGTGCTGGATATTGACCTGCAATCAACCAAATCCCCCGCGCTGCATTACGGTGGCGATGCACATCCCTATATTTTTGGCGGCTACACCTACTACTACTCGCGTACTCATATGGCGACGACTGGCACCTTGAGTATTAAAGGCAAGTCTTACAAAGTCACCGGAACCAGCTGGTTCGACCGACAGTATGGCGAACTCTTTCAAGCGATCGATAAAGGCTGGCAATGGTTTGCCATTGAACTGGCAGACAACCGTCAAATTATGCTATTCGATTTTAACGGTGAAGAAGCCACAGTAGAAAAATCTGGATCGATCACCGACGCACAGGGACGAACTACAACGCTCGCCGCGCATCAATTCGACGTGATTATACTGGGTCACTGGACCAGTCCCACCACTGGCTGCACCTATCCCGCTGGCTGGACGGTAACAATCGGCAACGAAATTTTCACCGTGCAGCCTGCTGTATCAGACCAGGAGCTGCGCGGTAACCACAGTTTCTGGGTTGGCCCGGTCTATTGGGAAGGTGCGTGCAACATTAGCGGCGCAGTCAGCGGCCAGGCTTATGTGGAGCTAAATGGCTATTGCAAATGTCCAAAGCCTGAGTATTGAGCAAACCTGCCAAGTACAAGTCAAACGGAAAAGCCAAAAAAAGCCAAACGGTTATAATTTGCCGCTTTTAAATAGAATCGTTGAATTCTATAATCCTGCAGTCGCCTTGATCTGCCTCAAACTAATACGAATGGCCATGCAAAAGCTGCTTAAAAATAGTGTGTGCACGCTTGCCTGCCTCTTGCTCGGCATGGTTAGTCTATCTACGCAAGCCGTCGATGTTTCCCTGTCGGGTTATGGCACGATGGGCTATGCTATCTCCGACAAAGACTACACTTACCAGCGTTACATTGATAACAAAGGCAGCTTCGAACGCGACACCCTATTCGGCGCACAATTAAATGCTCAATTCAATCCCGCATGGAGCGCGACGTTACAAGTCCAAGCAGCACCGCCTGCATTGCTAAGTGATCACCCAAACTGGCAACCAACCCTTACATGGGCATTTTTATCCTACCGTCCAGCTGACGATTGGTTGTTTCGCGTAGGGAAATTACGTATTCCCTTTTACTTGCATTCCGAGAATGCCAATATAGGCACGACGTACGCGCCAGCTCGCTTGCCGGTTGAGGTTTATGCCTCCGCATCGACGGTGAACTTTATTGGGGCATCGTTCGCCAAGACCTGGCAGCTCAACGACAACGAATTTATTCTTGATGGCTATTGGGGAAATGCCGTGAAGGAATCATGGCGCTTCTATGCGCGTGACCCTGGTAATGTTCTCACTAAAAACGGTGCGGCGGGTGAATTCTTTGCACCCTTAGTGATCGAGTCAAAAGGACTGCGGTTGAGCTTGAATCGCGACGGAAACACCTTTTTGGCGGGTATGCATTTCGCCGATACCACGGCTCGCAACGGCACCACACTGGGGCCATCGACGTATGTGCCCGCGCCGGCTGGCGGTTGCGCACCTATCGGTATTCCGCCAGCATTTATTGGTAATTATTACTGTCCTGCTGCGAACGGCCCATCCAGTATAAAAACCGTTACTACCAATTTTGGTGCCAGTATTGATTTGGGGAACGGCTTTCGCACAATAGGCGAGTATGTCAGACGTAAAAATGAAGGCTCAACCCTTTCCCCCGACAGCAAAGGTTTTTACCTGAGCCTGCAAAAAGAAATCGGTCACTGGACACCCTACCTGACCTACGCCAAGCTAACCACGAAAAACCGTGACTTATATCAGGCGGTAAATAGTGCTCAGACGATTATCCCGGCGGTTAATGATTTACAGCGCAATCTGGCCGATACCATGGTGGTGTATGACCAAAACACATGGGCGCTCGGTACCGCCTACTCACTTAGCATCAATAGCAAAATCAAAGCCGAATGGTCTGTCGTAGAAACCGGTATTGCATCCAGTTTTATTGATGCACCGCCGGGTGGAAAATCCGGTGATCAACGCATCAATATGTTTTCTCTCTCTTACAACTTTACGTTCTAAGGGAGACAGTCATGAAGAAATTAAAATTCAAACTGATCTCCGCGCTGCTGGCGCTTGTGATAGGTGAGGCGCATGCAGAGAGCGTGGTTGTCATCGGCCATGCGGGTCTAAGTAAGTTGGACGCAAATACCGTACAAAGAATATTTACCGGCAAGATTATCGAAATTGATGGTGTGCATGTCACAGCAGTAAATCTCAAAGCAGGCGCATTGCGTGATCGTTTTTTGCAACACTATCTAAATCAAAAAGATGATAAATACACAGCTTATTGGACGGTGCGTCGCTTCATCGGCAAAGGTATTCCACCAAAAGAACTATCGAATGCCGCCGAAGTCATTAATTTTGTCCAAACCACACCTGGTGCCATCGGTTATATCGATGAAAACGAATTGAAACCGGACTTGAACGTGGTAAGTCGTTAAAGACGCGTCTATTTATTCAGTGTTGCACGGCGAGTTTTCCAGTATTTTCCAATTCAGGTATGAGCCTGAAGCGGTTACGGACTTGGTGATTTGATGGTGCGGGTTGGTCGGATTAAAAATAAAGTTTAATGGATTTTTGCTAATCAGTTTTGAGTTTATTTTTTATGATTCTAGTCTCAAGAATTAGTGCTTTTCCGGTGTCGTTTTTCGATCAGTTATGCCCGGCGTTTTGGTTTTACAAAACGTTCAAATAATTCACTCTTGGCGCGTTGCATTTCCTGAGCCGCAGCCAAGTCTGTTTTAGACTTCGCCAGTGCCTGCAAAGCTTCCAGCGTGATGCCCTTTTTGAGAATGACCCAACCCTTTGCCTTCAACTGTACCAAGCACTCCAGCGGAGTCTTCACATCCTCGTCTTTATAGCGCTTTATGATTTTGCCTTTCGGGCTAATGATCTCGGTCGCAAACATGCACGGGCGGTGAAAATTGAGCCATGGATTGAACGTTTCCTGATAGAACGCATTGATGGGTTTAGCGTACTTCTGGGGGATATGTTCGTAGCCCATGTGCTTGCGCACCACACTGGCATTCTTGCTCTCTGCCAGCGCGTTATCGTTACTGTGGCGCGAGCGCGATTTGGTTTGTTCGATGCGCAGTTTCTCAAGGATTCTCGCCACTGGGCCGTTGATGTACTCGGAACCGTTGTCCGAGTGAAAGCCCAAAATCACAAACGGAAACTGTTCGATGATTAACTCCAGTACGGGCAACAAAAATGCCTCGCTGATACCCTGCACGCACGCCTCGACTTGCCACTGGCTCACAGCGTCAACGCAGGTGATGTGGTACACGCCCTTGATGCCGTCAAGATCGCCCTGGCGGACGGTGTCGATACGCACAAAACCGACCCTCCCATTGGGGCGTGGCACTTTGCGTACTCCGATGGAATTGCACACCGGATGGGTCTTGATGAAAATCACCCGCAAGGCTTGATAACCCGTGCTTTTGCGAAGGTTGTACAGGTGCGAAACAGACAACGTAGACAGTCGCTTATAGCGTGTATCGCCATAGACGCTGTAAGCACGCTGCAAGAGGTGCGCTATTGCCGGGCCACACACGTCTTCATTGGCTTTGTCCATCTCGACGAGCAGTGCGATATCGATAGCCGTGTATTTGCGCGCAAAGGGAGCCGCAGGCGCACGATAGCGTTTGCAGGTGGCGTGTTCGTTCATCGTTCATACCCTCCTCGTATGCAGGCTCTGGCTGCATTTCAGCAGCACGGCCCAAGTTACCGTTCGGTTTGATTGAACAAGAAATGGGCAACCGCACCTATCTGACCCACAAGCTTAATCGCTTAAACTCTAGCCGATGTCATGTTGCCCAGCCTACTCAACATTATCATTGCATAATGTTGAGCCGACAGCGTTAATATACGAGATCTAGAAACTTAGTACGTAGACACTGGCCACTAGCTAACGATGAAGCGATGTACAAGGCTAAATCGGGTGGACGCAACTGCGTTGAATCAGCTGTAGTAAATCCGTTGGCTGCGGAATCTGTCATGAACTGAAAATGCTTCGGTGGGCAAGCCAGGTACTGAGGTGTCAATGAGGTGAGCATAATGAAAAATGGAGTCACACATTGCCGTTTCCTTATGACATTGAATTGACGCTGATGTGATAACGTATGAGAGTCTTTTGAGCAAGAATTGAAAGAGAACGGCGCAAAAGGTGAATGGAGAGAATACAAGTCGTAACAATGTCAAAAGTATTCATGATTGGATAATATAAATTGAATTTTATTTCGACAACTCAACTTATCAATCGTCATTTGCTCTGGTTCTTGATTGGCGCATATATCATTGCCGTTATTTTTCCAGCTCCCGGACTCTGGATAAGAAGTGTTTCTTTCGGCGAGATTTCTATCTACCAGCAAAAAACGAATGTATCGTTGTTGATGATTATGCTCGCCATACTCATGTTCAATGCTGGTCTAGGGTTGAAAGTAGCTCACTTAAAAAACATTCTACAAACAAAATTTTTATTACTGACCGGACTGGTAGCGAATATGGCTATCCCCATCGCCTATATTTTTGGCGTAACGGTTTTGATGCGGCTATGGTATGAGCCGCTAGAAGTCCAGCATATTCTGGTGGGTCTGGCATTGGTCGCCGCCATGCCAATCGCTGGAGGTTCGACCGCTTGGGCTCAAAACGCCAATGGTAATTTGGCTTTAAGCTTGGGATTGGTTTTTTTCTCTACGATTCTGAGCCCCCTCATTACTCCGGTAGCGTTTAACATTTTTGGCGAGATGGCCTCGGAGGAATTCGAGAAGGTCTTGCAGAGCTTATCAGTATACGGTTCAGGTGCATTTTTAGGGCTTTGGGTGGTTCTACCCTCATTATTGGGCATTGCAGTGCGTTTGATAGTTAGCGATGGTTGGCTAGAGGGAGGCATGCCATTTTTGAAGTTTATCAATAGCATTGTTTTGTTGCTGATGAATTATTCCAATGCTGCAGTGTCTTTGCCGCAAGCTATCGCTGATCGAGATTATGATTTTCTAGCCGTCGCATTAGTTATTTCTGCAGGTTTATGTTTAACCATGTTTGCTGCTGGATATGGCTTGAGCCACTTGTTCAAGTTAGACCGCCCTGAGTCCATTTCATTGATGTTCGGATTGGGCATGAATAATAATGGAACCGGATTGGTGTTGGCATCACTGGCATTATCTTCTTACCCCAATGTAATGGTGCCGATTATTTTTTATAACTTGGTTCAACACATTGCAGCGGGTACTGTGAACGAGGTTATGAACAGAAAAAAATAGCGGGCGATCAATGTAGCCAGTTGGAATGAGTGTGTTTATCTTTTAGTCACCGCGAGAATACGGTTTTATGTATGTGTCCTCGTTATATCAACAAATCGATAACACATCTGTTTATCTACACCCTGGTAAGTTGCAAAATTTTACTTTGTAAGGAATTTAGCTTCTATAACGACTACTCCTCAGAAACATATTACATTGTCCATCTGGTAAAGTTCCTATGAGTAACATATTTGACAGGAGTAAGCCATGCACGCCACTCTACCTCTGTTACAAACCACCGAATTCCCCCCTTTGCGTCGTCGCACACTGGAAATTCTACAAGTCAATCTGGGCTACAAGTGCAACCAGACTTGCGTGCATTGCCATGTGAATGCGGGGCCGACTCGTACCGAGATGATGGATAGCGAAACGCTGGCGCTGATTCCACAAGTATTGACGGCACGCGACTTGCATACGCTTGATCTGACTGGAGGCGCACCGGAATTGCATGAGGGCTTTCGTGATCTGGTGCGTGCCGCTCGTATGCAAGGCCGTAAGGTAATTGACCGTTGCAATCTCACTATTCTATTCGAGCCGGGGCAAGGAGATCTCGCCGAATTTCTTGCTGCGCAGCAGGTCGAGATCGTCGCCTCGCTGCCCTGTTACTTGCAGGACAATGTAGATAAGCAACGCGGTAAAGGCACGTTCAATAAAAGTATCGCCGCACTGCAAAAACTTAATGCGCTGGGTTATGGCCAGCCTGGTAGCGGCCTGACTTTGAATCTGGTGTTCAATCCACAGGGTGTTTCGTTGCCACCAGATCAAACTACGTTACAAGCAGATTACCAACGCGAGCTGTTTGAGCATTTTGGCATCGTGTTCAATCAGCTGTTTGTCATCACCAATATGCCGATCCAGCGTTTCGGTTCAATGCTGGTTTCCAAAGGCCAGTTCAACGACTACCTGCACCTGCTGCAAGAAAATTTCGCCGTTGCGAATCTTGATACGGTGATGTGCCGCAACCTGGTCAGTGTGGATTGGCAGGGATTTCTCTTCGACTGTGATTTCAACCAGCAGTTGGGGTTGGCTATCCCCGGTCAAGGTCGTCCACATCTACGTGATTTGATGCAACAAGACTTGCAGGATCATCCGATCCAAGTTGCCGGCCACTGCTACGGCTGCACTGCCGGGCAAGGCAGCAGTTGCGGCGGCGCATTGAAAGAAAAAGAAAGCCTCGATACATGAAGCGTGCGCTGCTCGTTCTGCTGATTTTCGTGCTGATCGTCAGCTTCTTTGTTTTCGAGCTGGAGCGTTTTTTAACACTGGAATCGCTCAAACAGAGTCAGCAGGATTTTGCTGCGCTCAAGGCGCAGTCGCCCTGGTTGGTCGCGGCAGTTGGTTTTATGCTGTATGTAATCGCCGCTACGCTTTCTTTGCCTGGCGCATTGGTGATGACACTGGCCATGGGTGCGTTGTTTGGGTTGGTGATGGGCACGGTGCTAGTGTCATTCGCTTCCAGCATCGGCGGGACGCTGGCTTTTCTGGCTTCGCGTTTTGTGTTGCGCGACATTGTGCAGCACCGCTTCGGTGACAAATTGAAAGCGGTTAACGACGGCGTGGCCAAAGACGGGGCTTGGTACTTGCTTACTTTACGTCTGATCCCCGTGTTTCCATTTTTTCTCATCAATTTGCTAATGGGACTCACGCCGATGCGCACCCGCACCTTTTATTGGGTCAGCCAGGTGGGGATGCTGGCGGATACAGTGGTGTTCGTGTATGCGGGAACGCAACTCGCGCAATTGCAAAGCCTGTCCGGCATTCTGTCACCAGGATTATTGTTTTCGTTTGTAGTGTTGGGCATTTCCCCGATGATCGCTAAAAAAATCATAAACTGGCTGCAACGCCGCCGCGTTTATGCCAAATGGAATCTCCCAGCACGATTCGACCGCAATCTGATCGTGATAGGCGGCGGAGCGGGTGGACTGGTGTCTGCTTATATCGCGGCGACGGTTAAAGCCAAGGTGACACTGATTGAGGCAAACAAGATGGGGGGCGATTGCCTCAATTACGGCTGCGTGCCAAGCAAGGCATTGATCAGAAGTGCCAAGCTGGCGCATCAAATACGGCACGCCGACCATTATGGGTTGGAAGCGAATGAAGGAAAGTTTAGTTTTAAAAAAGTGATGGCGCGTGTGTATGCGATCATCCGCACTGTGGCGCCGCACGATAGCCAGGAACGTTATACCAGCCTGGGTGTGGAAGTGCTGCAAGGTTATGCGCGCATTACTGACCCGTGGACGGTGGAAATAAAATTGAATGATGGCACGACTCAAGTGCTCACCACGCGCAGCATCATCATTGCTACCGGTGCACAGCCTTTCGTGCCGCCGCTGTCCGGTTTGGAAGAGGTGGGTTATGTTACTAGCGAAACACTATGGGAAGCATTCGCCAGGCTGGACATGGCACCTGCCCGCCTGGTGGTGCTGGGTGGCGGCCCGATCGGTTGTGAATTGGCACAGAGTTTCGCGCGATTGGGCTCGCACGTTACTCAGATCGAGAAGGGGCCGCGCATCATGGTTCGCGAAGATAGTGAAGTCTCCGAATTGGCACGCTCCTCGCTTATCGCTGATGGAGTGGACGTGCTGACCGGTTATAAGGCCGTACGTTGTGAGCAGGAAGACGGACACAAGTACATTGTGGTTGAGCAGGACGGCAAATTGCGTCGTATCGAGTTCGATGCGTTGTTGTGCGCAGTAGGCCGAGTGGCTCGACTGACAGGTTACGGCCTGGAAAAGCTTGGTATTGAAACTCAGCGCACAGTGGTCACCAACGACTATCTGGAAACGATCTATCCCAATATTTTTGCGGCAGGCGATGTAACCGGGCCTTACCAATTTACTCATACCGCCGCTCACCAAGGATGGTATGCGACGGTGAACGCGCTATTTGGTGACTTCTGGAAATTTAAAGCAGACTACTCGGTGATACCCTGGTCAACTTTCATGGATCCAGAAATTGCACGCGTTGGACTCAACGAGCAGGAAGCGCAAAAGCAAGGCATCCCTTATGAAGTTGTGAAATACGGTATAAACAATCTTGATCGCGCCATCGTCGATGGCTCAGCGTATGGTTTTATCAAGGTACTGACCGTGCCCGGCAAGGACAAGATCCTTGGTGCTACCATCGTCGGTGAGCATGCGGGTGATTTGTTAATCGAGTTCGTATTGGCGATGAAACATGGCTTGGGGCTGAAGAAGATACTCAGTATCATCCATATTTACCCGACTCTGGTTGAAGCAAACAAATACGCAGCTGGGGAATGGAAGCGCGCCCATGCATCACAAAAAGTGCTGGCGTGGCTGAAGCGTTATCACGCATGGAAGCGAGGCTGAATGATGCGTCTATCCATTATTGTGCCGATGCTCAATGAAGCAGAACAATTGCCGGAATTGTTTGCCCACCTGCTGCCCTACCAGCAAGCCGGTTGTGAGATTATATTTGTCGACGGTGGCAGTAATGATGGATCTGCAACTCTGCCTGAGATGGCTGGATTCATTGCGTTGTGCACTGCTCGCGGCAGAGCAAAACAAATGAATGCTGGTGCATCACAGGCCAGCGGTGATGTGCTGTTATTTTTGCATGCTGATACACGCCTGCCACAGAATGCTACAGGCCACATTGAGCAAACTTTAATAAATAATAAATACTGTTGGGGGCGTTTTGATGTGTGCATTATTGGTCGCTTTATTATGTTACGTGTGGTCAGTCGTTTGATGAATTGGCGCTCGCGCCTGACCGGAATCGCCACTGGTGACCAGGCGATATTCGTACGGCGTGCCGTGTTCGAGCATCTACAAGGATTTCCTGATCAGCCGCTAATGGAGGATGTAGAGTTGAGTAAACGGTTACTGGTATTCTCGCGTCCTGCCTGTATTGCGCATTGCGTGACGACATCCGGTCGACGTTGGGAAGTGGGCGGGGTGTGGCGCACTATTCTGTTGATGTGGCGTTTGCGTTGGGCATATTGGCGCGGCACGGATGCCGGTAAGTTGGCGAGGTTGTATCGATGATACCCACCCGCATCATCATTTTTGCCAAAGCTCCGCAGCCCGGTTTTGCCAAGACACGCCTGATCCCCTTGCTGGGGGCTGAGGCTGCGGCCAAACTGGCCAAGCAGATGCTATCCAACACTTTGTTCAACGCACTGGCTGCTGATATCGGCACGGTTGAGTTATGTAGCACGCCCAAGATTGATGATATCGCTTGGCAAGGTATAACACTGCCGGTTGGAATTAAGATTACTGATCAAGGCGAGGGGGATCTCGGTGCGCGACTGGCGCGTGCATCAGAGCGCGTCTTTGAAAATACAGGGCCAGTTTTATTGATTGGCACAGATTGCGTGGAAATGTCCGCTCCCTTGCTGCGCAAAGCTGCTCAATCATTATGCGAACACGATGCAATCATCCATTGCACCGCCGATGGTGGTTATGCGCTGCTGGGACTCAAGCGCCACAGTGCAGCACTATTCCGTGATATGCCGTGGAGCACCGATGCAGTTGCCAGCACCACCATCGCGCGCATCAGGCAACTCGGCTGGTCGCTGCATGTCGGGCAGTTGTTGCATGACGTGGATACACCGCAGGATTTAAAATACTTGTAACCAAGAGTGGAGGTTGCATGACATCACGAAATTTAGTGTGGTTGATCGGAGTGAGTTTCTGTTTACTGGCTCAAGCAAGCGATGAAGTCAGGCTCGATCATTTCACTCAGGAGTCCGTGGACGTCCCGCCTCCCTGGCAATTAATACAGCTCAATAAAAAAGTACCGCCCACCCATTACCGCATCACGCGATGGGACGATGTGTTAGCCATCGAAGCCACCGCCGAACGCAGTATGACGCTACTGGCACGACCGGTCGAGATCGATTTGAATCACACGCCGGTGTTGTGTTGGCGCTGGCGGGTGGATGCCCCGCTGGTCACGGCTGACATGGCCACCAAAGCAGGGGATGATTATGCCGCGCGCGTGTATGTCTCATTTACCATGCCGGCGTCTGCGCTAAGTTTTGTAACGCGCGTCAAGCTCAAGCTGGCACGTAGTATTTATGGCGATGCGGTGCCCGATGCCGCGATCAATTATGTGTGGGACAACCGTTATTCGGTAGGTACACGTAAGCTCAATGCCTATACCGACCGCATCCACATGATTGTGGCTGAATCCGGTGCTGCTAATGCAGGAAGATGGGTCGTTGCGCGCCACGATGTGCAGAAGGACATGATCACTGAGTTTGGATCAGAGCAGGCGCACCTGGTTCTGCTCTCCGTTGCATCCGACACCGACAATACGGGAGAACACGCTCATGCCGGCTTCGCTGATTTTCAGTTTATTGAGAAAGATGCAGCGTGTTTTGCAGAACATGTCGCGGGTAAACTCTGAGACTATGACCAACAATGGTCGTCCTACCCAATACTTGACAATAGAAGTAACATGAACAAATTTCTGAAACAACATGGAATTTATGATTGCCATTGTGGCAGCTCCCGGCTTGCCGGATGTATAAGTCATATCACATGAAAGGATAATCCCCCATGAAAACCTTGGAACCTTGCACGCTGGTTTTTTTTGGTGCCGGTGGGAACTTAAGCCGACGCAAACTGATTCCCGCATTGTTTCATCTGGAAACCGCAAAGCGTTTACCGGACCATCTGATTATCCTGGGTTGCGATATTGCCCCCTATGAGCATGAACAATGGCTGGATTTTGTATGTGACATCCTGCGTAAACTGCATGGTGCGAAAATTGACGAAGAGGCACTGCAACGTTTTTGTGCTCGCCTGCATTATTTCTCCATTCCACCTGGGGATGATGAGGCTTATGCGCGGCTACGAACCTTACTGGACGATGACCCGAAATTTCCACCAAATATAATGTATTACATGGCGGTGCGTCCCGTTGATTATCCTGGCATCGTGGAGAAACTGGGCAACATGGGGCTGTTAAAACAACATAATGGCTGGCGTCGCGTGGTGATTGAAAAACCGTTTGGCTACGACCTGCTTTCCGCGCAGATTCTGCAAGCCAGTCTCTATCGCCATCTTGATGAACCGCAGATTTATCGCATTGATCATTACCTCGGCAAAGGCACAGTGCAAAATATCATGGTGTTTCGCTTCGCAAATCTGCTGCTGGAACCATTGTGGAAAAATCATTATATCGACCATGTGCAGATCACCCATTCCGAGACACTGGGGGTGGAAGGGCGCGCCGATTATTACGAAGGTGCAGGCGCGCTGCGCGACATGGTGCAGAGCCATTTGATGCAGTTGTTAGCACTGGTGGCGATAGAGCCGCCGTTGAGCATGTCGGCAGAACACTTGCGTGATGAGAAAGTAAAAGTACTGAAAGCCATTCGTCCCATCACCCAGAATGCAGTGCATGCCCACGCTTTTCGCGGCCAGTACGCCAGCGGCATGATCGACGGCAAGACCGTGCCCGGTTATTTGGAAGAGCCTAATGTCGCGCCGGGTAGCACGACCGAAACGTATGCCGCAATGAAATTGTTTATAGATAACTGGCGCTGGGCGGGTGTGCCGTTCTACCTGCGTACCGGCAAACGTCTGGCGGAAGGTAGCTCAGCGATTTGTATTCGCTTTAAGGCCCCGCCGCAGGATTTGCTGCGACATATCCGTAAAGGTGCGCCGCAACCGAATTGGATTATGCTGGGTATTCAGCCGAACGATTGTCTGAAGATGGAGTTGCAGGTCAAAGTGCCGGGGCTGGATATGCAAACGCGTACCATCAGCCTGGATGCGACGTACCGCAAAGCTGGGGAAGAAGATTTTGATGCTTACGAAGGGTTGATCCTTGATGTCATCCTCGGCGACCACTCGCTGTTCCTGCGTATTGATGAAGTCGAAGCGGCCTGGCGCGTGGTTGATCCAGTAATCAAGGTGTGGTCGATGGAACGTAGCTTCATCAATACCTATCCCGCCGGTAGCTGGGGGCCGCGCGGCACCTATCGCCTATTTGATCGTGAAGACCAGTTCTGGCGCCATTCCTTAAATCCAGAAGGTGGCAATCTTGAGGCATATTAAAATGGGGTGCATTCTTACCGGTGATATCGGCGGTACCAAGACCCGTTTGGCGTTAGCTGAGGTGAACGGTAATGATGTTGTAATCCTCCACGAACTGAGCTATGCCAGCCAGCGCTATGACACTTTTGAAACGTTGCTGAATGAATTTTTGTCATCCGGTAATAGCGTTGACGATGCGACTTTTGGCATTGCCGGACAGATCCAAAATGGCGTGGCGCAAGCAACTAATTTGCCGTGGCGTATCGATGCCGCCGCGCTGTGCCAACGCTTCGGTTTTTTGCGTTGTCAACTGCTGAACGATTTAGAGGCCACAGCTTATGGTTTACCCGCACTAGGTGAAGCTGATTTGTTCACGCTGCAAGCGGGGTCGCTCGATGCGCTAGGTAATGCAGCGGTAATCGCTGCCGGGACAGGTTTGGGCGAGGCGGGTTTGTATTGGGACGGACTATTCTATCGCCCCTTTGCCACGGAAGGCGGACACGCCACGTTCAGTCCGCGCAATACCCTGGAATTTACCTTGCTAAGACATTTACAACAACGCCATTCTGAGGATATGAAGGGACATGTCAGTTGGGAGCGTGTCGTTTCCGGCATGGGGCTACTCGATTTGTATGCATTCTTGCTTGACTACCGGCATGTATCGACCCCAGCTTGGCTAGCGAAAGAGATGCAGAGCACAGATAGAGCGGCAGCTATTTCTGCTGCGGCACTGGCAGGTAGTGATGCAGTATGTGTGGAGACGATGCAGTTATTTGTCAGCTTGTATGGCGTGGAAGCTGGCAATCTGGCGCTCAAAGTGATGAGTTGGGGCGGTCTCTACATTGGTGGTGGCATAGCGCCGAAAATATTACCGCTGTTGCAGACGGGTGATTTCCTCAATGCCTTTCTTGACAAAGGACGAATGCGACCGTTACTGGCGGCGATGCCGGTCAAGGTGATCCTGAATGATCGCGCGGCACTATATGGTCCGGCTTTGTTTGCCGCACACCATACTGAAAAAGTAGTTTGAATGACTTTCACTAGAAAATTTTATTTTTTATAGGAGAAAAAATGCAGATCGGAATGATAGGGTTAGGACGTATGGGCGCAAACATGGTGCGTCGTTTACAACGTGCCGGACACCAATGTGTCGTGTTCGATCGCAGTAGCGAAGCGGTGCAGGCACTGGCACAAGAAGGCATGACACCTGCTGCCAGCGTGCAGGATTTTGTGAATAAATTGAGTACACCGCGCACCATCTGGCTGATGTTGCCCGCAGCGGTGGTGGATGCCAGCATCGCGGAATTAACCCCGTTGCTGAGTGCAGAAGACATCATCATAGATGGCGGCAATTCCTACTACAAAGACGATATTGTCCGTGCAAAGAGTTTGTCGGTACAGTCCATCCATTATGCGGATGTGGGCGTCAGCGGCGGAACGTGGGGACTGGAGCGTGGTTACTGTTTGATGATCGGTGCCCAACAGCATACGGTTGCGCACTTACAACCTATTTTTGCCGCACTGGCGCCCGGTGTAGATACTGCGCCACGCACCGAAGGATGCAGCGGCCAGCCGAGTACGGCCGAGATCGGTTATCTGCACTGCGGCCCCGAGGGAGCCGGCCATTTCGTCAAGATGGTTCACAATGGTATTGAATACGGCATGATGGCTGCCTATGCCGAAGGCTTTAATCTGTTGCGTCATGCCAATGTGGGTAACATGTCACACGGGGCGGATGCGGAAACCTCGCCATTACGCGAACCGGAGGCATTCCGTTACGATATCAACGTGGCTGAAGTGGCTGAGTTGTGGCGGCGAGGCAGTGTGGTAAGTTCCTGGTTACTTGATTTGACTGCGCACGCATTGCAAGTTGATCCTAACCTGGAGAGGTTCGGCGGCAAGGTGTCAGATTCCGGTGAAGGACGCTGGACCAGCATCGCTGCTATCGAATCGGGTACGCCTGCGCCGGTTCTCACCGCTGCATTATTTGATCGTTTCAATTCGCGCGGTGAAGCAGATTACGGCAACAAATTGTTATCTGCCTTGCGCTACGAATTCGGCGGACATCATGAGAAAAAGTAGCCGGAAATTTTCCAAAATTTTGCTTCCGGTTTGAATGTTTATATAAGAAATGTTTAAAATATACGATTTTTATGTGAGGAAATTATGGAACTTTATGGTAGCTATACATCTCCCTTTGTGCGTCATTGCCGCATTGCATTACTGGAAAGTGGAATGCAATTCGCTTTTGTTGAAACCGATGCGACGAGCAGTGCCAAATTGTCGCCGACAAAAAAAATGCCTTTCCTGAAGTATATAGAAGGTGACAAGGAAAAAATGCTGACGGATTCCAGTGCCATTCTGAAATCTATCCGCGAACAATCTGGTAAAGTCTTTTTCAGTGATAATGATGATTTCAATAATTACTGTACAGCGAATACCTTGCTTGACACTACCATCAATTTATTTTATCTGGAAAAAGAAGATTTAACGCCAGCCAAAAGTCCTTACTTGACACGCCAGCAATCGCGTATAGCAAGCGGCCTTGCTGAATTAAATAAATTAACCTTTTCCAAAACTGCACTGTTTACGGATAGCGAGTTGCGCATTGCGTGTTTCCTGGATTGGGCTTTGTTTCGTAATCGCATCACAATCGATGCTTATCTCAACTTAAAAACATTTTTGGATAACGTGCGTAACTATCCACAGTTTGCAAGTACAGCGCCTAAATAAATCACCTTAGCCCTCTCTTTTTAACAAAGAGAGGGAGTTTTGCCAATCGCCGTGAGATTTCAGCCTTAATAAGCGATCAGCGTAGTGGATAGTTAGCATCGTCCGGTGGCAAGCGCCATATCGCATGTAAGTGTTCGGGTAACATCCCCGGTATCTACTGGACAGTGGATTGGCACTGTCCGGTTTCAGATGGATGGATGCTACGACCAGCCATATCCAGTACCCTAATTATAGCTAGCCTATACGCGTCGGGTAATGTATCGGCGTGAGCCGCATCATGGCTAATTGCGGTTAAAATCGCCCGTTGTAGCCGTTTAGCTTCGGTCACTTGCCGCTCGAAAATGGCGTAACGAAATGCTATCAGTGACCGTTCAACTTTAGCCACGCCATCGCATGGATGTTTAAATAGCACCGCGAGCAGACTTTCGTGTGTTGCTGCCGCGAGCAATGTACCGCGAGCCTTATTTGTTGTAATACCGCCAGCAAAGGCGACTTGCTCGACTGACTCTTCACTGAGTTCTACGAAAAAGTCTGCCATCTGCCGGTGGTAGGCAGACTTACCGCGTAACCAGTCTCGAAATAAGGCGCTAGCGGCTGCAGCGGATTGTATCGTGCTGAGCTCAAGCAGGTAGCGATGGAACGCCCGAAACTCGAAATTTACGACATTTGACCGGGCTAGAAAGAAAGGATTGCTGGAAACGTTAAAGTCTTCGCAGAAAGCCTTAGTCGTCGGCACGACGGTATTGCAGCAATTCTCGAACCGGGCGAACTCGAAGTCGATGAACCCTACTTGATCGCCATCAATTAAGATGTTTGCGATCTTGAGGTCATAGTGCATAAAGCCCAGGCGATCCATCACATATAAGCGATCGAGAACGGCATACAGCTGCCGGGCAGAGAGCGGATGTATTCGAGGATCCGGATGTTTGCCCGCCAACTCGGTCATAAAAAGGAAGTAGCTGCCTGCGGCTCCAATGCGCGCCAGTAGTGTGGGCGCATCCATGATGCCTGCGGCGGGAAGCATGACAAGCATTTTGGCCTCCCACGCAAATGTAGCGTCGTCGTTAGTTCGCTGCGGGCCCAGCCGTGGCACCTTGACGATCGCGATGCTTGACGTTCCTTTGCACCCGAGAAGGCAGACGCGGTAGCATATAGCGTTATGGTCGCGAGCGAATTCAGCGACTTGTCCGTTCAAGATCGAACGGATTACGGTGGCAAATTCGCAGTGATCGACTTGAAGAAGACCGGCATCGAGGATTGTACAGTCAACCGCACCGGTGTATTCGTCCAGAATATTTTGCATATGGCTGCTAGCATGCATCGGCGTTGTCTCGTCCTGAGATTCGTGTCCTGGCGACAGCGATGTCCTCAAAGTAATCGATTTCCTTCCAGCGATAACGAGCGAAGTCAAAAGGCACAAATACAACATTAATGTCCGCGATCAGTTTGCGCATGACGAAAAAATAATACGTGCGTGATTCATTAAATCCTCGACACACGCGGCGATCAAGTGTGCCCGCAAATAACCGCGCAGCGTATGCTGAAAGCTTGAAAACGCCCGCGTAGGCTCCACTGTAACCAGTAAAGTTGACGCCGAAACGCGTGACGCGATCGTACGCTAGCGCAATGTTTATTTCCTTCGGGTCGAGGACGCTGCTGTCGTAGGCCACCAGCGACTCCGCTTTCATCGCAAGAAGATTGGCCGCCAGTTCATCCGACAGCACGACGTCTCCATGGATCACCATCAGCGGCTGATCAAACGATGCGCGTGCAAACCACAGCGAAGCATTGATCCCGGTGATGTCGAAGAAAGGGTTGACAATGATCCTACAGCCATCAACCAGAGGTTCGATGACATCGCTCTTATATCCCAGTACAACGTGGATATCGGCACACGCATCGTATTGCCGAATCTGCCGCAGTAGCCGTTCAATCAACAGCTCGCCATTAATGTCGATCAGACATTTCGGGAGGCCCGCATGTGCATTTCCCATACGTTTGCCCATGCCAGCGAGGAGAATCAGGTAGCGCATAAACGTTGCATATATTTGACGGTAGCGATTATTTCATCAAAATTTGAATTAAATGTCGAATAGCGACATCAATGTACGCTCTATCTACGCGCATTTTGTAGTACGAAAGAACGCTGCGCTAGCTTCATTGGCGATAGTGAGAAGACAATGCGGGTCAAGCGCAAAGATAGGCTCAACACCACGCTCTGCAATGTATGTCCGCTTGGCTGCGACGCGCTCGGCCAACGCAACACGTAATGTCTCGAAATGTGACACCACGTGGGCAACAGCGCGTGGATTATCCTGTATTGCTGCACGGAAATGTCCAGCCACGCCAGAACATTTTCGTAATACAAGTTGTCCGTCTGACATGATATCGAAGAAGTGCAACAGGTTGCAGTGATTTCCGGGGTCGAGGCGATACGCATACAGCTCGAGACCGCGCGAGCTCACCAGCAGATTGTACGTATCATCGGTTACTGCAAACGCCTGGACGATGTCGGCATTTTGATTGTCTGGCTGATTGGCCGTGAAATTCTGTGAGAACACTAGCTCGGGTGCTCTTGCCAGCAAATTGGTTCCGGTATGTGGGAAAATTGTCATTTCGTCAATGCCAAGCAGAGCAAGGCAGGTAGGCGCGATGTCTATCGTGCTTGCAAGATTTTCATTTGTTCCTGACGTGAGACCGGGATCACGAATTGCTAGTGGTGTCCCCCTAATTTGCGTATATGGTTCCGTCGCATGGACCATACCGCCCTTGAAACCATGGGTCCAGTAGTCGTCACCGTGGTCGCCGTAGATAATAATCGTCGTATTGTCGAGCAGCCCCTTGCGCTCGAGGGTCGCCAGCATCACGCCGATTGCATCATCGGCCACACCGCAGGCTCGGCGAATTTGGTCGGTAAGTCCACTGGAAAAAGGAGCTACTGCGAGGCTGTGCTCGATATGTGTAATGAGGTCCCATACGTAAATGGCGAACGGAGGCGTGTCAGTAAGTTCGTCGAAGCGGTTTAACAGCGACGGAAAGTCGTTTGTACCCCACAATGGCGGCAGGTCATCGGGCCAAGACGCAAGCCTCGTTGGATTCGCTGTGTGGAAGGCATTGAGGCAAATGAGATGCGCGTTGTAGCCGCAGCTCTGGAGGATGGAGAAGAGGTTCCGGGTATTTGCCGCAGGGCGCATGCCCTCAAATTTTGATTCTGTATCGAATTCAAAATCGTTGCCATAAAAGAGGTATGTAACAACCATCAGCGTCGAGGTCGCCGACGAGAAGAAATTGTCGAACACCAGCGCGTCCTGCATCAAGCGCCGGGTATTCTGAAATGACGATTCGAACGTGGCAAGTCGCTGCCGAGTAATGCTTTCCAGATGAAGGATCAAGAGGTTTTTCATAAAGACTTGTGATAGCGTGAATTGTTAGTCGTACAAATCTCTTGATGTAGTGGCGATCCAGGACTACGTTCCATTACTGTAACCGATATGCGGACGACTCTCATGATCAACCATTTTGTCGACGACTGCACGTTGCCGCCAATAACGTCCACTCGTTAATAGATTTTAAGAATGGGAAAGTCGAGTCCATGAAGTGTGAGCTGAAGTAGAGTGCCACAGACTTGCAGGATTGGGTTAACGGGATGAAATTGAGTTGGCGGGCATCGCCTTGGAATACTTTTTGTTGATTCTTCCGAAGTGACTCCGTTCGCAGGTATAAAAGCGGGGCGCGACTATATATACTGGGAAGCATAACGTCACACATGTATGGTTTGTCCGAAATGAATATAAACGGAATCCCCATATTCGCACAGCGATTTAGCCGCATGTTATCAAATGTGCCAAGATTGAATCTCGAGCAATTTAAATACAAATTGAGAAGACCACATGAATGTTGTTAAAGCCGATGTTGATCCTATTTAGAGGATATTAACACGGTGTCAGCCTACGAAAAGTATGGGTATCCTGAAAAGTTAAATTACCCCCGATAAATCCCGGGATTTATTAACTGAATAAGACTGGATTTTGCCAGTCGATTCATTTGATAGTATGATAACAACGTGTAAGTGATTCAATAGCTGTAGTAAAGTATCGTCAGGAGAAGCTCCGTTTTGAATGACTTTCGGTATTGCGCGACAGGCTGTTGGATAGCTTGAAAGAATTGGCGGGCCTCCCCGCATTGCAAGGTGGTGAACCTGGTCAGATCCGGAAGGAAGCAGCCATAACCATTTACTGCAAGTGCCGGGGGCAAGGCTCGCCTCCTTAATTCGGAGCTGAAGTGATAATGAAAAAGATCTGTGTATTGGTCGCTGCGCTATTGTTAAATGGGAATGTGTGGGCTGTAGATGGTGTTTCTGCTGAGATTGGAAGTGGCGATAAAACCAATATGGCGCGTATCGGCGTCCAATGGGATTGGAAAAAGCAATGGTTTACCGATGGCAACTGGTTGGTGACTGGTTATTGGGAAGCTTCAGCGGGCCGTTGGAACGGCCAAAACAGCCCAGGTAGTAACCACAACATTACTGATGTCGGCTTTACTCCGGTATTTCGCTTGCAACAGAAAAATCTTTCTGGCTTGGCGCCCTATCTGGAAGCAGGAATCGGGGTTCATCTGATTTCTGATATTCACATTAATGCCGATCGTAGATTTAGCACCGCTTTTCAATTCGGCGATCATCTTGGCGCAGGTGTGCGGTTCGGTGATCGTAAGCAATTCGATCTGGGCTATCGTTTTCAGCATCTTTCTAATGGTTCAATTAAGCACCCAAATCCAGGCATTAATTTTAGCCAGATTCGCCTCGCCTACCATTTTTGAGACAACGTAAATTTTGTCAGTAACTTCTGTTCTAGCGCGCAAATGGCGACCTAAGATCTTCGCGCAATTGGCGGGGCAGAAGCATGTTGTGCAGGCATTAAGCAATGCGCTGACGCAAAACCGTTTACATCACGCCTATTTGTTCACTGGCACGCGCGGTGTGGGAAAAACCACTATCGCACGCATTTTTGCAAAATCCCTGAATTGTATCAACGGCATTACCGCCACACCGTGTGGAGTTTGTAGCGCTTGTACGGAAATTGACAGTGGGCGTTTTGTGGATCTGATTGAATTGGACGCGGCGTCTAATACCGGCATTGATAATATGCGCGAAGTACTGGATAACGCGCAATATCTACCCACATTGGGGCGCTATAAAGTTTATCTGATTGATGAAGTGCATATGCTTTCCAAGGCAGCTTTTAACTCGATGCTAAAGACATTGGAAGAGCCGCCTGCACACGTCAAATTTATTCTGGCCACAACCGACCCGCAAAAAATCCCCGTCACTGTGCTATCGCGCTGTTTGCAGTTCAATCTGAAACAATTGCCACCTGGGTTAATCGTCTCACATTTGGAATATGTGCTCGGGCAGGAAGACATCACGTTTGAAATCGCTGCGCTGTCGTTGCTGGCCCGTGCAGCGCAAGGCAGTATGCGTGATGCGTTAAGCTTGCTCGATCAAGCCATTGCCTATTCCGATTCTAAAATCGATGAAGCGACGGTTCGTAATATGTTAGGTGCGATTGACCAGAGTTATCTGTATGACGTGTTGCAAACTTTGCTGGCGCGAGAGGGAGTCGGTTTGCTGCGTATTGCTGACGATATGCAAAGCCGCAGCTTGGCGTTTGATGTTGCCTTGCAAGATTTGGCGACGTTATTGCACCGTGTTGCTTTAGCGCAGACGGTGCCGCAAGCCATCGCAGAAGATGAGCCGGAACGAACACGCTTACTGGAACTGGCGCAAAGGTTTAGTGCAGAGGAAATACAGTTGTATTATCAGATTGCTATACACGGGCGTAATGAAATTGACCTTGCGCCGGATGAATATGCTGGTTTCACCATGACGTTGTTGCGCATGTTGGCATTTAGGCCAGCTGGTGCCAAGGCGATGTCGGAACAGCGCACAGCGGAAGTGACGGCGCCGCCGATCGCTTACGCTACTGCGATACCTGCGCCAGAGCCAAAGCAGCAACTTGAACCACAACCTATTCAGAATATTTCGCCCCCAGTTAATCCGGTAGCAACTACTTCCGTGACGCTTGATTGGAGTACATTATTGGCACAACTGAATGTGCAAGGTATGGCGCGCGAATTGGCAAAGCATTGCACGCTGGAAAGTTATGTTGAGGGGCAGTTAACTTTAGTTTTAGCATCGCAGCACAAACACCTGTTGACCAATAAAATGGCTCAGGAAAAATTACAGGCCGCACTTACCAACTATTTCGCTCAACCAGTGCGATTGTCGGTTACGTTAGGTGTGAACAACGTGGCTACTCCAGCTGCGGTTGAACAGCAAGTGAAGCAGACACGTCAGCAGCACGCAGTTGAGGCTATTATGCAAGATCCATTCGTGCGTGAGGCACAGACACAACTAGGTGCGCAGATACTTGAAGAAACAATTAAATCAATACAATAAATTAAGGAGGGTATAGAGATGATGAAGGGCGGATTGGCCGGGATGATGAAACAAGCCCAGCAAATGCAACAGAATATGAAAAAGGCGCAGGACGAGCTTGCTACAGTCGAGGTAGAAGGCCAAGCTGGTTCCGGCATGGTAAAAGTAGTGATGACCTGTGCGCACGATGTGCGACGCGTGATGCTGGATAACAGCTTGTTATCAGACGATAAGGAAATGCTGGAAGATTTGATCGTGGCGGCAATGAATGATGCGATGAAACAGGTTTCTGCGGTAACTCAACAAAAAATGGGCGGTTTCACAGCGGGCATGAATCTACCGCCCGGCTTGAATTTGCCGTTCTGAATACCCCACTATTTTTGGTAACTGGATGAACACGCTTTCCAGTCTGGAAGAAATGATAGCTGCATTGCGCTGCCTGCCCGGTGTTGGACCGAAATCTGCGCAGCGTATGGCGTATCACTTGTTACAACGCGACAAATCAGGCGCATTGCGGCTGGCGCGGGCACTGGGACATGCAGTGGAAAGCATCCATCATTGTGCCAAGTGTAATAATTTTTCCGAAGAAGAAGTTTGCGCTTTATGCCGTTCGCCTAAGCGTGATGCCAGTTTATTATGTGTTGTCGAGATGCCGGCAGACTTGCTCATGATGGAGCAGGCGCAGTGCTATCGCGGTATGTATTTTGTACTGATGGGACGGCTTTCTCCACTGGATGGCATCGGCCCGCGCGAATTGCACCTTGAACGACTGGTTAAGCGGGCACAGGAAAATCCATGTGAAGTGATATTGGCCACTAATTTCACCGTCGAAGGTGATGCCACTGCACACTATATTACGATCTTGCTCTGTGCGCAGGGTATCAAAGTGTCGCGCATCGCGCGTGGGTTGCCAGTGGGTGGTGAACTTGAACATGTGGATAGCGGTACGCTGGCGCAAGCTGTACTGGAAAGGCGAGAGGTTACGGGATGAACGAACAGGTAAAGCCACCAGAGCAACAAGGCGAGCGTTTACAGAAAGTATTGGCGCAAGTCGGTTTGGGTTCCCGTCGTACTATGGAAGAATGGATTTCCGCTGGCCGCATCACGGTGAACGGAGAAGTGGCGACGCTGGGTATGCGTGTGACCGACGATGACGTAGTACGTGCCGACAAGCGCATTGTTAACATCAAAACAAGTAACAATAATTTGCCCCGTGTATTGCTGTATCACAAGCAGGAAGGCGAGATTGTCAGCCGCGATGATCCGGAAAAACGTGTGAACGTGTTCGACAAATTACCTAAGTTGCGAGGCATGAAATGGATTGCTATTGGACGGCTCGATTTTAATACCAGTGGGCTGTTGATTTTTACAACTTCGGGTGATCTGGCTAATCGACTCATGCACCCGCGCTTTGAAGTGGAACGTGAATACGCTGTGCGCGTGCAGGGCAGCATGACTGATGAACAGATGGAGCAGATGGTGATGGAAGGAATCACCTTGGAGGATGGCCCGGTGAAATTTGAGAGGCTGACCGACGAAGGAGGGGAGGGCTACAATCACTGGTATCGCCTGATGCTGAAGGAAGGGCGAAATCGTATTGTGCGTCGTACCTTCGAGGCATTAGGTTTGCCCATTAGTCGTTTAATACGTGTGCGCTTTGGTATTGTTAATCTGCCGCCTCGTTTAAAGCGAGGCACGCTGGCAGAACTTGGCACAGGAGAGGTGAATCAAATTCTTGACTGGGTGGGCATGGAATCGAAACCTGTCACAGAGAAAGTCACGGAATGGACTGGAAGCAAGGGCGGAAAATTTGATAATGGAATCACAGATGCAGGGCATAAAAATAAAAAAGTAGTTACTAACATGAGTGCTGCTTACCATGGCAAGAAAGACGGACGTCGGAGCGCCACACAGTCTAAAAATAAAGTGCGCCCCTGAAGTAGACGCCAAACTCTGATTATTCATTGTAGATATTTCTAGTTGCCAGGAAGTAACCATGCAACGGCAATTTAATCTTCAACCATCCATTTACTTTACAATCGCGTTGATTGCTGTGCATGGCGCTGCGCTTGCGGTTCTGGTTCCATTAGTTTTGCCATTATGGACGAAGATACAATTGGCCTTGCTCGTGTTAGTCAGCATGCTTTACCACGTATGGCATGACGCCTGGTTATTAGCGCTATCCTCTAACAAAACTCTGCTGCTGGATGGAGATATGATCCTGCTGGTTGCCCGCAATGGGGATCAAGTAGCTGCGCGGGTATTGGCCGATAGTCTGGTTACTCCTTTTCTCACCGTACTGAATGTGTTGCCGCAAGGGAAGTACTTAGCGCGTAGCATTATCATTCTGCCGGACAGTCTGGACGCTGAATCTTTCCGGCAGTTACGAGTGTGGCTCAGGTGGGGGAGTTAGTATTTCGCTTTATCTGATTATCTCACAAAATATATTTACAAGAATTTTGAGAACTCTGCCAAAGGCTCTAAGCGATATTGGCAGACGTCCATTTTAATAAATTCACGGATGTTCACTTACTAGAATCATCTCATGATGATCAGTCATGCGATGTGTTGTAGTTTCTTGTTGCTTACGCAAATTTTCAGCTGATTGAGTTCATTGTAATGCGTCATTTTTTTGTATTTTCAAGTTTTGAGGTAATAGGGCTTTTTCAATATTCTTTTTTAAGATTTGGTTAATTTGGTTGAATGCTAACCAGATTAATAATATTCCTGTTGCCATAATTGCTATTTTTTGGAATGGTAAAGCGGCCTTGCTTTTATTGTTTTGACGGATATTTGAATTTGGCAGTGAAGGTCTCCAAGATTCTTTTGAAAATTCCGTAAAGAACTTGTATTCATCTATTAGCTTTCTAATTCCGATTGTTTCTTGCGGGTCATGTATCCTGATTAATTTAATGTTTGCATCATTAAGATATTTATTTTTTTTAGCATCTCGTTCTTGTGCTTTGCGATTGTCATGTGTTGAATCATCAAGTTCTACTGCTGCAATAGTATCTCCACTTTGATTACATATTACAAAATCGAGGTGATAACCCTTGATATATTTAAATTGTTTCCAGTCCGCTTTGATAACATCGGCTAATCGCATGTTCGTGTAAATTTCACATTCAGGTAATGCCTCTCTTAAATGCTTAAGGGTTTGGCGTTCTCTTTGTGATAATGGTTTTTTCTTATTATTTTCATTAAATATTGTTCCTCCTGATTACGAATTTAAATTAAATCTAAATTATCTCGGCTGTGTTTGAATAACCTTTAAATAAATTTTTTGATACTTCCATATGAATTTTCATCGTTATCCTGAATGGTCATTGTCCATTCACAATCATTACTGACATATTCGCTTTGCGCACGAAAAAAAACGCCTCCAAAATGAAGGCGTTGATTCTGAATTGCTTCGTTTGCTATGTCGTAATATGGCTAATCTGCAAAATTCAATGGAATTCATTCTCTTCAAGCGGAAATACAACTAACCCCGGAACGCTTCTTTCATTTGATTCATTATAAATTTTAATAACCGAATAAAATTTTTCAAAATTTAATTTCAATTTGAAATATCGGCCTTCAATTTCCTGTAAAAACACAGTAAGCACATCAAGTGATTGCATTTTCCCCTCTGACTAAATATAACTGTTATTTTTTCTTTTCCGATTTCAGCATAAACATACATCTTTCAAGCCACTTTAGTATAATCTCAATTGAATCCTTATCGTTATTTAAATTCAATGGTAAATGCTCAGTACTTATAAGATCACTTTTACCAAGTTCATCAAATATTAATTGGCCAATTGTGCCAAGCTTTCTTTTCGGGTCTATTAATGTGCATGTTAAATAACCTTTAAAGGCACCATCAATTGTTAATAGAATTACGAATTTTATTTCTACTGTAAGGCCAGCAAATTCAATATTAAATATTTCATCCTTAATTCCCTTAATTTTTAAACTGCCTTTGCTAAATATGAGGGGAGTGATTTGAATTTCAACCTGAGAACGAAATTTTCTGAAAATTGACTGTAAAAGTTCATACTTGGCTTCAACCTGAGATGCATCAATCTTTAATTCTTTCAGCCTTGACTTTAGTTCATCAATTGGTTTCATATAATCCCTTTAATTGATATAGTCGGTTAATCTATGTAATTAGCACTCTTAATAACATTCTAAGCCTAAAATATGTTCTTTCATAAATACCCAGAGTGGACTAGCGACATTCGCAATTTTTATTGGCATATTCGTTATTCACGTTGCTTTGATACAGTTAAGGTGAGAAAGTTGTATAGAAAAATTGCAGCCGAAAAAAATGCCTCCAAAGTGAAGGTTTGGATAGTGAATTAATTCGTTTGCTATGTCGTCATTTGGTCAACTTTAAAAACTAGCGAGCGGATCAAAGATTCTGGAAAGCACATTTTGAAAGCTTGCAGAAAACGCTTTTTTACCCGAATAAATTACTTAACGGTTTTACATAATATACATTATGCGAAGTACGAAAGGCGCAGAAAACTCCCACTATTCCTTAGATTAAATAATATTTTCAAAGCGTTAAATGATGCATTTAATAGGAGGGTTCATAATGGATTTATTCGGGGAAGTTTGTGTCACTGAGTCAGATAAAGAATTATGGTTAGATAGCATTAAACAACTATCTAAATTGCCTTCACGTCGGGCAGCTTATGCGAAAGCTTATAATATCGAAGAAAAAATCAGAACAGCAAAAAGAAATGGCTGGTGGCCACCAAATTTAGAAAATTTTTAATATTGCAGATAGTTTTTATGTATATTTAGAACCGCTTTATTTAGGCGGTTTTTTTGGAGTT
Organism: Candidatus Nitrotoga sp. SPKER; assembly: GCA_003402285.1. Taxonomy (GTDB): domain Bacteria; phylum Pseudomonadota; class Gammaproteobacteria; order Burkholderiales; family Gallionellaceae; genus Nitrotoga. The sequence continues at coordinate 78,711 of QFXG01000001.1, forward strand.
AAGTAATTTTTTTATTTAAAAAAACAACCATAATAATCAAATTAACATTAAATTATTTTAACGATAACTTTAAACTAAAACTATCATCATGGATTACCCACATATACTTAAAATACGTCAAAATCGTGAAACCAGAAAAAAACACTATGAAAGACCCTTGAATAATTTTTCAGAAAAGTTTGTACAATGTATGGTAGCAGGTGAAAAATTTCTAAATGAAGAAGTGCCATCTGAATATAGTTCTTTTGTAGAACGTTCAATAATAATATCCTCAGTAACCTCAATTGAAATGTACTACCGTGATATGCTCGATTTCATTTTGAAATACTGTTCACCCACATTTATTGAACCAAGACTTAAATCATTACACGCTGAAAAATATTCTATAAATGATTTAGTAGAAATGCATAACCTTGGAATTCACCCATTAGAATTAATTTCAAGTGAACTACCATTTCAGAATATAAAACAGATAGATAAAGTATTCACAACTTTTTTTGATAAAAGTTTTTGGAGTATTTTAAAAGGTTTTCAGGTTCGAAATGAAGCAAAGCCAGAAAAAATTTATTCTTGGAATGATGATGACATAGTATGTTTATCAGATATTTTTACCCTTAGACATGAACTTGTGCACGAGCATAAAATGAACTCATTTTTAACAGAAGAAATACTTAGAAAACTTGATAAAGCTGGTTTTATGGTTTGGGGAACAAATTTTGTACTAATAAATATGATGATGGAAAACAAAAAAACCTAATCAAACAAAGAACTTATTCCCTTTAAAAAGGAATAGGCATTATGAATCGCCCGTCATGCAAGTTTGGAGCAGTGGCGGAAATCCAAATATTCCCTATTTCGTCATCGCCCCATATCTTCATTTCTATTACCCCCTGCCCTGCTATTGCGTCACGCGCTTCTTCCAGCGCTTCATGAAAACTTGTGGCACCAAGCCAAAACTTTACTACCTTAATTTCTTCAATGTTTTTTGTATGCCAGTAGCGCTTTGTAGATCTTGCGGAGTTTTCAAAGTCTTTGTGGATGTACTTTGTCAGGTAGCCACTAAGCTTGTCTGAGCGCCATGAGTTCCCTGCCCCACCCCATTTCTTTGAAGGTGCGCGAACATTGACGGCACCCATTGATTTTTCACCGAGTGGAACGCCGTGGACATACCAATTCACGAGATCGTCAGCATGCTGGCCAATAGCTTTAAGCCAACAGTGAAGTATCCATTTTATAGGTTGTTTGCCTTTAACTGCCATGTGTAGGTGTAGGGAACCGCGTTTGGCTTCACTGGTGTGTTCGCTGTCATGGAATTCACGGACTGCTACATAAAGGACCGATCAGGGGCATGACTACTACGAAGAACGCTAGAGTGTTGCGACAACTTGCTCAGCGTACTGAAAAAATGGAGATGCGACTCGTGGTTAATGAATAGCCCGTTTCATTCCGTTTTTTAAAATCAGAGAGTGAGATGGTGTTTCTTAAGAGAGGCAGTCTATCTGCGACAAACGGCTGGAATAATTGAAGATGGAATTTGCGCTGTGAAACTGTGTCGCTGTTATACAGTTGATTGAGTATGAATACGGAATCAGGCTGTCGATACGGGGGGGAGCTACCTCAAACGTTGAGGATTTACTCCACAAAAGCCGATCAAGAAAGCTTACGAGCAACGCCCGGAGGCAGTTAAGAATTGGCTGGATAATGAAATATCCGGCAATCAAGCAGCGTGCCAAAGCCGAGGGTGCCGAGATTCATTGGGGCGACGAGACGGCGGTGGTGAATACAGATGTGCGGGGCCGTAGCTGCGTATCGGCTGGCAAAATACCGATGACCTTGCGTTATCTCGCTGAGGTCGGCTGAATTTGGTGGCTAATCAGGTAATTTTTTAACCTGATCAAGTACTTTTACTCCTGATTTTACTAATTATTTTTCTTGATTATTGATGTTTCAGTTGCATCCTGTGCGTATACGTTTACTGCAATCTGGTTAGCATATGTCAAATCATCTAGCGTATTAATGTTAGTAAATGCAATTGCATCATCTAGTACGGCTTCGCTCAAATGTAAAGTTTCTAGCCAATTATTTACTTTACGCCCACCTGAGTTCAGATAGACATCAAGTTTAGGAAGGACGCTCTTATGATACAGAGCAATAGTAGGTTGCCGCTTTCCGGCAACGACTGCCACTGAAGCTTCCGCTGTGTTTATTGTATTAACTGCTGTAAACAAACGGGCAATCAAATTGACGGGTAGGAATGGCGTATCGCAAGGAACGCTCGCAACCCAGTCATGACGTGCAAGTCGCAAAGCGGACTGCAATCCGGCAAGCGGTCCTACCCAATTCGGAATCTGATCGGCAATGACAGGATAACCGAAACACAAATAATCATCATGCACACCATTCACATTAATCAAAATTTCTTCACTTTGGCGGCTAACCGAATCTAATACCCACTCAATTAATGGTCGTCCATACAATTGTTGCAAACCCTTTGAGCCACCGATTCGAGTACCCAATCCGCCTGCCAGAACTACAGTAGTTATTGCAGGCTGCACTTGCTCAAAAAAATTTTCAAACTTCACTTGAGAAATTTTCATGACATATTACAATTTTGGAGTGACATACAAAATTATTATTACAAGAATTTATTTTTAAGCCTAACCATCAACCCGCCGAGAAGTGGGCTCGAATGTCTTGCAAATAATGTTTTGGTTACTACTTATTTATACTGACAGATTTAATAAATTCTTGAGTTTCAGCCGTAGTCGTCTCCTCAGCAAGTAATCCATATTTATTTCTAATCGTGACGTCTGCGCCATGCTCAATTAAAAATTTTGCTGTGTCTACGTTGTTAGCACAATGTAAAGCGGTGTTTCCTTTTTTATATACCCCTCCTCTTGATAATGTACCTCCACGTGCCAGTTGGATATTCGGGTTTGCACCCGCAATCAACAAACGTTGAGCGACTTTTGGATGATTAACCCATAAATGTAAAGGCGTAAAACTATCCTTATCTTTCAAATTGAAACTGGCACCACAATCAATTAAAAATATGGCAATATTGGGATCATCAACCTCAAATAATGGAGTTCGATTATTATTATCCATAATATTAAGGTCAGCTCCACTATCAATTAACACTTTAGCTGCGGCTATACTTGCAACATAATGTAAGGGCGTTTTACCTAGAAAATCACGAATATTCAAATCTGCCCCCTCTTTAATTGCACGCTCCATTCCCTCTAAATCGTTATCCCATGTCGCTACCATCAGAGCATCATTATCTTTTACCGCTAATAGAGCATTGTTGTCTTCCGAACGAACAATACCAGCGGCTTGTTTTGCAGCAATTGATCCTGCATCTTCCTCTAATAAAAATGCCTTAGCTTTTCCAAAAAGAGGGTTACTTTCATCTGCTAATTTTTGTACTACTTTCGGCAAGGTTGCCATGAAAAAATCTCCTGATGAAATATTATTAAATATTAAAAGAAGCTACCCATTGAACAGCTCGTTTTGCGAAGCCTTAGCTACATATCTCTAAACATTTTTACATCTGTATGAGTGAGAACAAGCTTAATTTTTAAAGTATTTTAAAGAATCATCGTTTACTATAAATCTCTTTATATGCTTCCGCAAATGCACGATCCTACAGTAAACCTAAAAATATCAAGTGATATACCTATGACATCATATTGAAACTCTTCTGGGTATATTGCTCATCCCTAATATTTACGTTGCAAGCAGCGGAGAATGCAATCCAAAGATCAATATTGAGCGTGGGCGAAGTTATCAAAACGCGTAAATTCACCTCGGAAAGTCAACTCGACCTTGCCTATCGGGCCATTACGCTGCTTACCGACGATAATTTCTGCCTTACCTTTATCAGGTGAATCAGGGTTGTATACTTCATCACGATAGATAAACAAAATCAGATCGGCATCTTGTTCGATAGCACCGGATTCGCGCAGATCGGACATCATCGGACGTTTGTTAGGACGCTGCTCCAAGCTACGATTAAGCTGCGAAAGTGCCATCACAGGTACTTGTAATTCCTTAGCTAACCCTTTCAAAGAACGTGAAATTTCTGAAATTTCGGTAGCACGATTTTCGCTTGCCTTACTTGAAGGAGAGGACATTAACTGCAAATAATCAATAATAATCAACCCTAGCCCATTATTTTGGCGATGTAACCTGCGTGCACGAGAGCGTAATTCGAGTGAATTTAGTGCAGCAGTTTCGTCAATAAAAATAGCTGCATCATTTAAACGCCCTAGCGCATGGGTCAGGCGCGGCCAGTCATCTTCCTGCAAACGTCCAGTACGCAAATCATGCTGGTTGAGTTTACCTACTGAACCTATCATACGCATCGCTAATTGGATACCGCCCATTTCCATACTAAAAATTGCTACTGCCTTACAGCTTTCCAACGCTACATGCTCAGCGATATTAATAGCAAAAGCAGTTTTACCCATACTCGGGCGTCCGGCAACAATAATCAGTTCACCTGGTTGCAGGCCGGAAGTCATGCTATCCAAATCGGTAAAGCCACTTGCCACACCAGTCACATCGCTGGAATTATCACGACCGTAAAGTGTCTCAATACGCTCCACTACTTTCGTAAGTAGCGGTGGAAGGGGGCTAAAGCCCTGACGACCGCGTTCACCAGCCTCAGCAATCTCAAATACGCGACTTTCCGCCTCATCCAACAATTGGTTCGCATCGCGCCCGGCTGGGTTATAGGCGCTAGTAGCAATTTCGCTGCCAACCTCTGCCAGCTTGCGCATGACAGCACGTTCACGCACAATTTCAGCATAGCGTCGGATGTTAGCTGCTGACGGTACATTTTGCGCCAATGAACCTAAATAAGCCAATCCACCGGCTTTATCGAGTTCGGTATTGTTTTCCAACGATTCCGCCACGGTGATGACATCTACCGGTTTGGCATGCTCGATTAAGCGTGCGATATGCCGATAAATCAGACGATGCTCAAAGCGGTAAAAATCTTGTTCGCTAATCAGATCAGCAATTTTGTCCCACGCTGTGGAGTCCAAAAAGATGCCGCCCAATACCGATTGCTCGCCTTCCACCGAATGAGGTGGAAGTTTTAACGCCTCAAGCTGGGGGTCTGGGGGAGGAATGTAAAGATTGTGCATAGTGCCGAGTGCTTCATCAAGAACTAATGTAGAGCTGCATTCTAAATAGGCTTATTTTTGAGATCATTTTTTCGGTATTTATTACGTGAAACATAAAATTAAACCGTTTATTTTAGCTGTTACGTTAGTAATATGTAGTAAGAAACTTTCTTTGAGACCAATTATATAAGCGTACATATAAACTAGTTGTAGCATTCTATCACTGAGCAAATTTCAGCCACCAAAAATAAAATAGAGCTGTTACCAGCTCTATTTTATTTATAACAATGCGTAAAAAAACTACGACTTATGCTCGCCCAGCACTGAAACTATAATATTAGCTATCACATCAGTGTGTAATGCAATGTTGACTGGATAATCGCCAACTTGCTTTATGTGCCCCGCCGACATGCGCACTTGATTTTTCTCCACAGTAAAACTTTGCAGTGCCAGTGCCGCAACGATATCGGCATTGGTCACGGAACCAAACAACTTACCATCAACGCCAGCTTTTTGTACAATTTGCACAGTCAGTCCGTTGTATTTTTCAGCACGTGCTTGAGCTTCTCCCACTTTGGCTTGTTCTGCGGCTTCCAGTTCAAGGCGACGAACTGCAAATTCCGCCTTATTACTCTCAGTTGCACGCTTAGCTTTACCTTGCGGAATCAAGAAATTACGTGCATAACCATTTTTAACCTTAACTACATCACCCAATTGGCCGAGGTTTACCATTTTTTCCATAAGTATTACTTGCATGTTCTACTCCTTAATGCAAATCTGTGTAAGGCAGCAACGCCAAAAATCTCGCACGCTTGATTGCAATGCTCAATTGACGCTGGAAGCGCGATTTAGTGCCCGTAATACGTGCCGGAATAACCTTGCCGTTCTCGGCAATAAATTCCTTTAGAATATTCAAGTCTTTATAATCCACTTCAGCAATCTTATCTGCAGTGAAGCGACAAAATTTGCGGCGTTTGAATAATTGACGTGAAGAATTGCTCTTTTTGTCATCTTTTTTCTTAAAAACACGAGCCATGTTGTGCTCCTTATTCTAATGTAATGTTATCAATGTGCAGCACAAGTTGTGTAACACGTAAACTGCGTTGAGCCAAAAATCCTTCTGCTTTTACCCGCTGTCCTAGTTGCAAATTATTAGCTTGCTGGGCTGCTACACCAAAAGCCAAAGCTGGGATATCGCACTGTACCTGACGCGCTAAGCCAGCCTCTATTTGCGTTGAAGCATGACGAATTTTTAATGCAACCCGCGCTACTCCCGCTGGGGTGTATCGCAAACAATCTAGTTCAACGAGCTCTCCATTAACGAAGAGCCGGTTACAAGCAACACTCAATCAATAATCGTAGCAGCTTCAGCTGGCACGACTAATTCAATCTGAGGAGCCTGTCCTGAGCCTGCCGTAGGAGTAGTCAAAGAACGTGATTTTTCTTCCCTCATCATCGCCGAAGGAATTGTTACCGCAGATTTAGTTTTGATAGTTAAGTGGCGTAGTACAGCATCGTTAAATTTGAATGCATGTTCCATTTCGTCCAAAACTTCCTGGTTGCATTCAATATTCATCAATACATAATGTGCTTTATGGATTTTTTGGATAGGGTAAGCTAATTGACGGCGCCCCCAGTCTTCCAAGCGATGGATCACACCATTCTTGGCCGTCACCAGGGTACGGTAGCGTTCAATCATAGCGGGCACCTGCTCGCTCTGATCGGGGTGTACGATAAATATAATTTCGTAATGTCGCATTGATTCTCCTTGTGGATATAAAGCGCTCCGTCATGCGTAACGGTAGAGCAAGGGTTTAAGGGAGCGTGATTATAGCGAAAAATTCAGTCCGGTCAAGGAAAAGCCTTGTTTACACTCTTGTTGTCTCTATTTCAAACCTTTTTAAGAAAAGCATTTTTATCCAGTTCCAAGATAACACTCCAGTTCAGCGGACTGCAATGTAATTCGCTAAATCTGACAAATCATTCAACAAAATTTGATACATGATGATTCACAAAATTTCAGCAATGACTGTTATATTCGCGTAAAAAAACGACTACTCATTTCTTGTAAGCCTAAAGTTTGCAGCATTTCCTTCAATCGCTCAGCCGGACGGTTGCATGGCAAATTTTTAAAATTAGCAATGATAAGTTCATTTTTCATCGAATGCTCCCAACCTACAAGCTCGGTCACTGTAACTTGGTAACCGTGAGCTTCCAATTGCAAACAGCGCAGCACATTGGTAATGTGACTACCAAACTCACGAGTATGGATAGGATGACGCCATAGATCAATCAGAACATTTTTCGCTAGATCTTTGTTTTTATTTTTTTTCAAAACCGCCGCTATTTCGGCTTGGCAGCAGGGTACCAAGGCAATAAATTGAGCATTTTTTTTCAATGCAAAACGTATGGCATCATCAGTTGCGGTATTGCATGCATGGAGCGCTGTAACCACATTCACCTTGGTAGGCAAAGCCTTTGACTCAATAGACTGTTCCACCGATAGATTAAGGAATGACATACCTGGAAAATTTAGCCGTGACGCCAACGCCTGCGAATATTTGACCAAATTATCACGTGTTTCAATACAGTAGATATGTGATGCATCGTTCAATGCCTTAAAAAACAGGTCATAAAGGATGAAACCAAGGTAAGATTTGCCCGCCCCATGATCCACCAGTTGAATACTACGGTTATCTTGCTTAATTTCTTGCAGCAACGGTTCGATGAATTGATAGAGGTGATAGACCTGTTTAAGCTTGCGTCGGGAATCTTGATTCATCTTCCCATCTTGAGTAAGAATGTGCAGTTCTTTAAGTAGATCAATTGATTGACCAGATTTTATTTCATACATACCACTTTTAAACAACGCCCCATAAAAATTAATTTCATCTCTGATGATTATTATCATAAGATTTATATTATATTAATTAATCAATAAATTAATATAAACTTTTAAAGTAAAACATAATAATGCTATGACAAAGATCGTATTTCCTCGTTAGTAACGAAATAATATAAAACTACCATACGAGCTGGATATACTGTAACGCGAGTATTGGAACTGTGCAATGCATTGTCCATGTGATTACATTCATTAGACAATGCAGCCGATACAGTGAGGTGAGGTAACCTAAAAAAAGAAAAATGATTGAGTGTTAGGAAATCAATGCTACATATTCATTGTTGCCACGTTTGAGCTTGATAACTAGATGGAAGTAGCGTAGATAGATAAATTGGACAAGATCAATAAAACTATAACTTACACCTTTACACCTTTACACCTTTACACCTTTACACCTTTACACCTTTACACCTTTACACCTTTACACCTTTACACCTTTACACCTTTACACCTTTACACCTTTACACCTTTACATTTTTACTTTATGTCGATGTATATAACCATTGACCTTCTTTTTTATAACCAGATACCAGCAGACTGTTAATTTTTTCGGGTGATACCGGTTGGCTGAAGTAATAGCCCTGTATCTCGTCGCATTCCTGATGTTTCAGGAAAGATAGCTGTTCGACAGTTTCCACTCCTTCAGCGATCACTTTCAATTTGAGAGTACGTGCCATATTAATGATCGTACTAACAATCACAGCATCATCCGAATCAACTGATATATCGCGCACGAATGACTGATCGATCTTAAGCTTATCGATGGGGAAACGCTTGAGATAATTCAAGCTGGAATAACCAGTACCAAAATCGTCTACTACAAGTTTCAATCCCATCGCCTTTAATTCTAATAACAACGCAATCGACGTTTCAGCATTTTGCATGACAACGCCTTCAGTAATTTCCAACTCAAGACCAGATGGATCAAGACCATTTTCACACAAAATTGACTTGATCATTTCGCCAAAATTATTTTGGCGAAATTGTACTGCCGATAAGTTGACTGCCACAGTGAGCTCCGGCAAACCTAACCTACGCCATTCACTGTTCTGTCGGCAAGCCTCCCGTAATACCCATTCACCGATCGGAATAATCAAACCGGTCTCTTCTGCAATGGGAATAAAATACCCTGGTGAAATCATTCCAGTTTCGGGATTATTCCAACGCAGTAATGCTTCTACACCAATGATGCGACCGCTAAGCAAGTCTATCTGAGGCTGGTAATGTAAACAAAATTCCTGGCGTTCTATTGCATGACGCAGTTTTCGTTCAATCAACATACGTTCAAGCGCAAGTTGATTCATTTCATTAGTAAAAAACTGGTAATTATTTCGGCCATTTTTTTTAGCGTGGTACATTGCAGCATCAGCATACTTGATCAAGTAATCCCCATCGCATCCATCTTCAGGAAAGATGCTGATACCGATACTAGTAGTTATTTTGATTTCATTACCCTCTACTATACACAGGCCCGATATGGCATCTAATAGTTTTACCGCAATAACAGCAGCATCATCCACAGTTTCCAAATCCGGTAATATGATGACAAACTCGTCCCCGCCTCGCCGACTTACCGTATCGCTAGCGCGACCCACGGTGCTGATTCGTTTAGCAACCTCTTGCAATAATTTATCGCCTATAAGATGGCCCAGCATGTCATTAATGACTTTAAAATGATCCAAATCAAGGCACATAACTGCCACTTTTTGTTTTTCGCGACCAGCATGGGAAATAGCCTGAGCTAAACGATCCTGTAATAGCAGGCCATTGGGCAAATTTGTGAGAAAGTCATGCAGTACAACATATGCTACGCGTTCTTCTGCCGCCTTACGCTCGCTAACATCAGAAAAAACGCCAATATAATAATTGACTTCACCAAGTTCATTTTTCATTGTGCTGACACTTAAGCACTCGGTGTAACTTTCATTATTTTTTCGTCGACCAATTATCTCACCTTGCCAACGTCCGGTTTCGTTAATACTACGCCATGTGTCTTGGTTAAAAGCGTCATCCATCAAGCCCAGATGGTGCAACAGGTTCAAGTTTTCACCTATCAAATCATTAGCACTGTAACCAGTAATAGCGGAAAAGGCCGGGTTAATAAACAACATATTTTTGTCGGCATCGGTGACAATTATGCCTTCATATAAACTATCAAATATATGCGCGAACAGCCGGAGCTGTCTCTCCTTTTGACGTACATCATTTCTTTCTCTTTTATTATTTCGTGGCATCTGGATCAATTTGTTAGTCGGAGTTAGATAAGTTCTGCATTAATACCACTCTATTATCTTGGTAAATCAGACTAGGCAGCTAATATCAGGCAAAGGGGATTCAAAATCTGAAATTCCGATTAAACGGACAGTAATTATGTGTACTGGAACCACTCTTCGTATATCAATTTTGCCCTGAGTATTCAAAAACAACAGGCTCCAACGGCTGGCGCTCGCATGCATCACGCAATAAAGCAGCAGTTTCGCTCAAGGCAAGCTCCTTTAAACGGCAGCGCATACGCCAAATTCCGTCACCGGATTCGGAAACACCACAAGAATGGTCGGCCATACTACACTCTGCGTTGTCGGCCGATACAGGAGTGCCCACATAATTTAATGCCGCTACCGGCAAGTCCGGAAAAAGGCGCCTAGCTTCACGAATCCATTCCAACAAACGCACTTGCTGGGAGCAATCGCAAACATTACCATCCACCAACACTATGTCATATTGTTCTAAGTCTGGCTCGGGCATATCCTCCCAAGCTTGCTGGACTAGCCGGTGCCTAGATTTTCCTAGCATCTGATTTAAGATACGACGGGTGCCTGATGCTTCACCGAGTAACAGAATATTCATGCGGCTAACCTATGTGCATGCTCGGGCAGAGTGCCAAACAAGGCAAACTCGGTTATCTCGTCAATTTCTAGCGCACAGGCCACTGTTAGAACTTTTCCTATTTTTATGGGGGCACCTAGTCTAGTTACACTGACTCCCAACTTGCGGAACATGCGCTCAACGGCCACACTCGTAACTGAGACATAGCGCTCTATTCCATTTTTTTGAGCAAACCTTACAGCTGCTTGAATCATCTGGATGGGAATATTACTCAGTCCGAAACCACTGCTGTCTAATTTGTCACTTGATATTGCAAATCGGCTTAATTCCCATACGGCAGTTTGTTGAGGTGCCGGCTGTCCATGCAAGAGCTGAGGAAAAGTGTCCTTTAACATATTGGGACCGGTAGTAGGCAATAATCGCCAGCAACCTTGCACCTCATTCTCTTCGTCTCTTGCCAACACATATACAGGGTTAGCCTCATCAAACTCGTCGTGCTCCATGCCATTATCACTATTAACATCCCATCCCAGACGATCATGAAAAACTTCGTGCCTAAGACGGTACATTCCCAGTACTGCTTGATGATCTAGAGATCCATCTCCATGTTGTGCAAGCATTATTTGTCTCATTTTTCTTTCTCCTGTCGTTGGTTGATGACAGGGGTAATGAGACTACTTATCTCAGCCGCTAGCTAGCTGTAAGATCTGACAGGGTTAAATAACAATAATGGCTGGAAACCAATGCTGCAAAAATTTCTAGAGTTAAGCGGAGAGTATTGCTTTGAGAGAAATAATGAAGAGATTTCGCCGTTCACGGCATTTTGTAGGTCTAATAATCTGTTACATACATAAACTGTGTAAATTCTTTAATAACTCGAGTATGACAACGACCAACCACCATAAAGAACCATCATATAAAATTCAGGGAATTATAAGACCCATCGAAACTGCACGGGCAATTGCATGTTGACGGTTGGATGCTCCCATTTTGTTACCTGCATTCTGAAGGTGAAAAGTTACGGTACGTTCCGTAATTTGAAGTATGTCAGCTATCTCACCGCCCGTTTTTCCTTCAGCCGCCCAAAGAAGACATTCTTTTTCCCGGAGCGTAAGCTCCATTTTTGTCAATAGAAGCGGCCCTTTACTTAGTACAACGCGCTGAGTCGCCTCATGTAAATAACATGCCAGTAATTGAGCTTTCCCTATGATAGAAAGAATATCTTGTTGAGCTCTATAGGAATCTTGGGAAGACGCAAGACTTAACATTGCGGCTTCACCATGGCCACCGTGAACAGCAAAGCTTGCACCACATAGCAAACCAAACTCTCTTGACTCATTTCGCAATTTAGCTTCTTGATCACTCTTAAACACACGACTATCCCAAACCACAGGAATAGTCTGCCTTTTAGTTATACAGTGGTAATAGGTAGGATCAATCTCTTGATAATTATGTTCAACGTAACGCGCGCGCCATTCCTTAGGATATCCATTTAGAATGAATTGATATGGTCGAGTAAGAGAGGTATTTACCTGCACCCCGTAAATAAAATAATCAAATCCCAACTGGCCAGCAATGCTGGCTGTCGCAGCGTGCAAGGCTTCGACTGTGCCACAACTTAGCAATGGTTCAAACAAATCCAAATCAGACATGATTTTTCTCCTCGCTTATATTTCGTGGGTACAGATTATTTACTAATTTAATCTACTGCTATAGCATATTACGCTTAAAAAATTTACAATTCAAAGCCTTATACCAATTGTTCACTGTACTCTTATATCTGAGTTAAGTGCAATTAGGTAAACGGTAGCTCTGCGGTACCTAAGCCTATAGTAGCGATTTCATGCACCGCCTTCATAAATTTTGCTTGCTCGTGTAATTGCACTAATGTTTCTGGATGGAGGCGACCGCGCATCTGCACGAGGCGCGCTTTACTGGTCGCTGGCATGTCCCACTTTAGTCCAGCTAGCAATTCATCTGCCAAGGACGGTTGATTACATAGCAGCACCATATCACAGCCAGCCTCCAGAGCCGCTTCCGTACGTTGCAGGATGCCACCTGCTACCGTGGCACCTTCCATGCTAAGGTCGTCACTAAAAATACATCCGTTAAAGCCCAGTTCACCGCGAAGAATATTTTTCAACCATATTTTGGAGAAACCTGCTGAATATTTATCAACTTTTGGGTAAATCACGTGTGCGGGCATAACCGCAGTCAGACCATAATTTACCATCTGACGAAATGGAATAAGGTCGCACAACTCAATGTCGGTATAGCTACGCTCATCTATCGGAATTTCCAGGTGTGAATCAGCATGTACATAACCGTGCCCAGGAAAATGCTTACCCACGGTAGCCATGCCACCCTGCCTGAGCCCTAATAACAGGCTATGTGCCAGCTCGCCTATGGCCTGAGGCTCAGAATGAAAAGCACGGTCGCCAATTACTTTGCTGATGCCGAAATCTATATCTAGCACCGGGGTAAAACTAAAATCTACACCGCAAGCCCGCAATTCTGCGGCCAACACATAACCTACCTGCTGCGCCAGATACTTGGCGCGACGCGGGTTTTCATCCCAAATATTGCCTAACTCACGCATCGCCGGGATACGCGTAAAACCATCGACAAAACGTTGCACTCGCCCACCCTCATGGTCCACTGCAATCAATAGCGGAGGAGTACGCAATGCATGAATGCTGGCTGTCAGCTGGGCCAACTGGCGTGGAGATTCGTAATTACGCGCAAATAGAATCACGCCACCCACTAGTTCATGGCGTAAACGTGCTTCATCTTCCGCAGTAAGAGTGGATCCTGCGATATCCAGCATGCATGGGCCGATTCCCATTCAAACTCTCCTAATGATCTTTACGTAATTCATAACGGATGCCCCTAACTATCCTTCCTGCAAAAGTGAAATTTGAAAGGCTTAAATTAAATATATTTTGAATGACTGAATTTTTTACTTAAGAAAACTTATCGAAACAGTAAATTTTGTCCGTGTCTTCACAATTTAATGCTTACTTAATTTTTTTCCAAAATGACGAATGCCACAGCAACATCATGGTCGTCACTTATACTTAAATGGTGGTGTGTCAACCCCAACTGCATTAGGTGTGCAGCCAATTCCGCATCAAATTCAAAAGTGGGTTTACCAAAAACATCGTGTGTCACGCTCATTTTCTGCAAGCTCACGGGATAACGCAGGCCACTTCCTACCGCCTTTGCCAGTGCTTCCTTGGCGGCAAAGCGTTTCATTAGCAAACGCACAGGGTAGGTATGAACACGATATTCGAGTAACTCCTGCTGGCTCAAAATGCGCTGGGCAAAACGCTCGCCGAAACTGGTATGCACTGCCTCAATGCGTGCATAAGCCACGATGTCAGTGCCGATACCCAAAATCACGGTGGCTGAATTCCCATACTTTATGGGTGGATGCCGATTAGCAGCGCTTTCATTTTTTTCACTGCTTGCTCAAGGCCAATAAAAAGCGCCTCGGCGATTATGGCATGACCGATGTTGAGTTCGCAGATATCAGGAATAGCAACGATAGGCTGTACGTTATGATAATTTAGGCCGTGTCCGGCATTCACTTGCAAACCGAGCGCATGAGCATGCACCACTGTGCGTTGAATGCGCGCTAACTCTTGTACCTGATGCGATACGCTGGCCGCATCAGCATATTTTCCGGTATGTATCTCTACTACTGGAGCGCCTGCAGACCGCGCCGCATCCATTTGTTTTTCATCCGCGTCCACAAACAATGACACACGTATCCCCGCCGCCGCACAGCACTCACAAGCGTGCTTCACACTCTCAAAATTCCCCACCACATCCAACCCTCCCTCGGTGGTCAATTCTTCACGCCGTTCCGGCACGAAGCAAACATCGTGCGGCTTAATACGCAAAGCAATAGCCAACATTTCGTCGGTAATGGCACTTTCAAGATTCATGCGCGTTTGCAGCATGTCACGGAGGATTTCCACGTCTTTATCCTGAATATGACGACGGTCTTCGCGTAAATGTAGTGTAATAACATCAGCCCCCGCCGCCTCACCGATCAACGCTGCTTGAATCACGTTGGGGTAACGTGTACCCCTAACTTGGCGCAGCGTGGCAACATGGTCAATATTAAGTCCAAGTTTGATCATATTTTTTGTAGATCCCTTATCAATTCGCGCGTATGCAATGTTTTACCTGCAAGATGATGATTCAATAACATACGCATCAATTGCTTGCTCTGCTGCGCGCTAATTGCATCGCGGTAGTCGTCAGCAGCCATATCTTGCAAGGTTTTACCCAACATCAACAAACCTTCTGATGCACTTGATATATCTGAGCCATTGGGTGTAGCACGCACCGCACCCCGTTCAAGCACATAACGATAGGGTGCGTCAGAATTAATCGCCTCACCGCTATCTGCTTCTTGTACCAATAAAAGCGCATAGCCCAACTCCTGCAGCAAATGTTTTTCAAAACAACGCAAAATGGCAGCATAGTCTGCTTCATTTGCTAGCCGTTGCAGCGTGTGCTGGTAGTAATCGAACAGTTGCTCGTGCGGATCATCGCGCACCATCAGATTAAGCAGCAATTCATTCAAATAAAAACCGCACAACAATGCCGTTCCCTGTAATTGCGGCTGCCCCCCCTGCCACTCGGCACGATGCAAAGTACGCAATTCATGTTTGCCGAACCAACTTAACATTAATGGCTGAAAACTCATTAATAAACCACGCAACGCTGATCTCGGACGTCGTGCGCCGCGCGCCACCAATGCTACGCGACCATGCTGACGACTTAAAACTTCCAACACCAGGCTGGTTTCACGGTATGGATAGCTGTGCAGGACGAAAGCCGGTTCGTCTTCTAATCTGTGTTTGTGTGGCTGCAATCTACTTCTCCCAGCTTCCCCTTGTCACAGAAGAACTGACGAGGACAACAAAGCTAACCGTCCAACTATGAAAAGTACGCTATCTAGCATGAAAACCACATCAATAAACCTTTTACTGATGAAGGAAAAAACAAAAAGTGCTTAATGTTAGAATTATTCATACCCCAAACTTTTCAACACCTGTGCATTGTCTGCCCAACCACTTCGCACTTTAATCCACACCTCGAGATAAACTTTTCCATCAAACAGTGCCTCCATATCTAATCGCGCCTGGGTGGCAATTTCTTTCAGCTTCTCACCATTCTTACCAATCAACATTGCCTTATGCGCGTCTTTATCCACGAGAATCGCTGCATGGATGCGGCGCAGCTTCCCTTCTATTTTAAACTGTTCAATCACAACACTTACTGAGTAAGGTAGCTCTTCACCGGAGTAGCGAAAGACTTTTTCACGCACCAATTCAGCTGCCAAAAAACGTTCATTACGATCAGTGATTTCATCTTCAGGATAAATTTTCTCGCCTTCGAGCAGATAGGGGCGAACTGCATTTAATAAGGTATCGAGCTGCTTGTTTTGCTTTGCGCTCACTGGTACGATCGCAGTAAATTCACGCTCCTTGGCTATCTCCTGAATAAATGGTAGTAACTCTGATTTATTCTCCATGTTATCGACCTTGTTGATAACAAGCAGCACTGGCATATTTTTTGGTAGCAGATTCATTACTTGACGATCTCGCTCATCGAAATTCCTGGCCTCAATTACGAACAGCACCACATTCACATTACGTAAACTACTCGTTACTACACGATTCAAACCGCGATTCAGGGTATTAAGATGCTTCGTCTGGAATCCGGGGGTATCTACAAATACAAATTGTGCATACTCTTCAGTTAATATTCCGCTAATACGATGGCGTGTAGTCTGAGCCTTGCGTGAAGTGATGCTTATTTTTTGGCCAATCAGATGATTAAGCAAAGTGGATTTACCCACATTTGGGCGGCCAACAATAGCGATAAAGCCGCTGTGGTAATTACTTGCGTTCATGACTGACTTTCAATTTTCCGGTAAGCGGCTTCTGCTGCTACCTGCTCTGCGGTACGACGACTACTGCCTTCACCACACGTGAATAATTTTAATTGTTCGATTTGACATTCAACTTTAAATAACTGTGCATGTGCCTCGCCCTGGGTAGCAATCACGGTATATTTTGGTAGTGCCAGACGCTTACCTTGTAAGTATTCCTGCAACAAGGTTTTAAAATCCTTACCCAACGTCTGCGCGTCTGCTTGTGCTATAAAAGGCACATATAGCCGGAGCACAACTTGCTCTGCGGCTGTAAAACCTGCATCTATAAATACTGCGCCGAACAATGCCTCCATAGCATCAGCAAGAATAGATGGGCGACGAAATCCAGCGCTTTTGCGCTCCCCTTCACCCAACAATAATAATTCACCCAAACGTAATTGCTGCGCTAAAATAAACAAGGTTTGCTGATTGACCAAATTAGAACGCCGACGAGATAAGTCACCTTCCGGCAAGTCAGGATAAAGGCCATATAGATATTTAGCTACGACACAATTGAGTATACTGTCACCCAGAAACTCCAATCGCTCGTTGTGTTCCGGACTATAGCTACGATGCGTCAGAGCACGCTGTAATAATCGCGATTGCGTGAAAACATGACCAATCTGGCTACACAGCACATCACGATTCATTGGCTATTTTTTTAACACTACTTGGATTAAATTCAAGTAATAAACTCGTATTGGCAACCAGTGGTATCTTAACTTGATAGCTAATACTCAACGATAAACCACGTGCATCCTTCACTATCTCAATGTCATTTGCCGTGACGACATTAATGTTATTCATCATGGCGCGTTTACTGAACGACTCACGAATATCCTTGGATTGTGCCCCTTGCATTCCAGGATCATTCACGATGGTGGAGAGAATGCCTTTAATTTCGGCATCCTGAACATATGCCGGGATAACCTTCATGCCGCCAATTGCCGCTATTATTAATATTACTGACCATACCAGAAGACCAGACAAACTCACGCCACGCTGTCTGTTTGCTATTGTTTTGATCATGCTCCTCCCTGGTTTGTAACTTCAATCAATGGATAAGCCTATACGTTTCAAATCGCTAAAATTCATCCAGATCATGAATGCTTTGCCAACGATCATATTATCCGGCACAAAACCCCAATAACGACTATCTCGGCTGTTATCGCGATTATCACCCAGCATAAAATAATGCCCGGTTGGAACTATACAGCGCACCTCCTTTTCGCTGTATGCACAATTCTCTCGATGAGGAAACTCCGCCACCGCACCGAGATGAATGCTCGGCACTTCTGGATTTACGAGCATTGAATGGACATGTCCAGTCAAATTTTCTCTAAAACGTTCGGTATGCACAAAGTTGAGTGCAGTCTCCACATAATTATAATCACCGTCCGGCTGCTGCTCTTGCAGTACATCATTCACATACACTTTCTTATTGCGATATGCAATTTGATCACCAGGCAAACCGACCACCCGCTTAATATAATCCAGCGATGGATTTTCAGGATAATGGAATACCATCACATCGCCTCGGCTGGGGGAATTAATTTCTACCAGTTTTTTACTGATGATGGGCAAACGAATACCATAAGTAAACTTGTTAACCAAGATGAAGTCGCCTACCTGTAAAGTAGGAATCATCGACCCAGAGGGTATTTTAAACGGCTCAACTAAAAATGAGCGCAACATAAATACCGCCAGGATAACAGGGAAAAAACTCTTGGAATATTCCACCCACCAAGGTTCTTTTGTAGAAGCTATGCGTTTCGATTGAAGCACGAAGCGATCCAGTAACCAAACACTACCGGTGATCAGCAGCAATACAAACATAATTAAAGCAAAGTCCATCTTGATTCCTGTCTTTACGTTATTTTTCGCCTACCTGCAGAATAGCCAAAAAAGCCTCCTGCGGAATTTCCACATTACCCACTTGCTTCATACGTTTTTTGCCAGCCTTCTGTTTTTCCAGCAATTTACGCTTACGTGAGATGTCGCCACCATAACATTTAGCCAATACGTTTTTTCGTAGGGCTTTGACATTTTCGCGCGAGATGATGTTTGAACCGACAGCAGCCTGAATTGCCACATCAAACATCTGACGCGGAATCAACTCACGCATTTTGGCCGCCACTTCACGACCACGGAACTGGCTGTTGCTACGGTGCAGGATAATCGCTAATGCATCTACCTTTTCACCGTTAATCAGCATATCCACCTTGACTACATCAGCTGATCGGTATTCTTTAAACTCATAATCCATTGAGGCATAGCCGCGCGAAATTGATTTCAACCTGTCGAAGAAATCAAGTACGATTTCTGCCATAGGTATCTCATATATCAGCAACACTTGCTTACCGTGATAGCTCATATCGAGCTGTACACCGCGCTTTTGTGTACATAATGTAATCACCGCACCAACGTATTCCTGCGGCATATACAAGTTGACGATCACGATGGGTTCACGGATTTCTTCAATTTTGGACGGATCTGGCATCTTGGAAGGATTATCTACTACCAGCAGCGTTCCGTCGCGCTGCACCACCTCGTAAATAACGGTAGGTGCAGTGGTAATTAAATCCATGTCGAACTCGCGCTCAAGTCGTTCCTGCACAATTTCCATATGCAGTAATCCCAAAAATCCGCAACGAAAACCGAAACCCAATGCCTGCGATACTTCTGGTTCATACTGCAATGAAGCGTCATTAAGCTTGAGTTTTTCCAGTGAATCACGCAGCGATTCATACTGATTTGACTCTACTGGAAATAATCCAGCAAACACTTGTGGCTGGACTTCCTTAAAACCTGGCAAGGCTTCAGGTGTAGGCCGGTTTGCCAGCGTGATGGTGTCACCAACCTTGGCCGCCTTCAGCTCCTTAATACCCGCAATGACAAAACCGACCTGACCGGCAGTCAATACTTCCCGCGGTTGTGACTTCGGCGTAAATACACCAATGTGCTCAGTTAAATGCTGTGCGCCCGTAGCCATTAACAAAATCTTATCCTTGGGCTTTAAGGTGCCGTTAAAAACCCTCACCAACATTACTACGCCAACATAATTATCGAACCACGCATCTATAATCAGCGCACACAACGGCGCAGCTGGGTCACCTTTAGGGGCTGGCACTTTAACAATTAAAGCCTCGAGCACATCCTGTACACCCTCACCTGTCTTGGCCGAACAGCGTGTCGCGTCGTGTGCATCGATTCCGATTACCTCCTCGATTTCTTCAATGGCGTTTTCCGGATTAGCAGACGGCAAGTCAATCTTATTCAACACCGGCACTACTTCCACTCCAAGATCAAGGGCGGTGTAGCAGTTAGCAACGGTCTGTGCTTCCACTCCCTGAGATGCGTCAACGACTAACAGCGCGCCTTCGCAGGCAGATAATGAGCGTGATACCTCATAAGAAAAATCCACGTGTCCCGGCGTATCAATCAGGTTGAGATTATATATTTGACCATCACGGGCCTTATATTGCAGCGCAGCTGTCTGCGCTTTGATGGTGATGCCACGCTCACGTTCTAAATCCATGGAATCGAGCACCTGCGCTTCCATTTCGCGGTCAGAAAGCCCGCCGCACAACTGAATAATTCGATCGGCTAAAGTAGACTTACCGTGGTCAATGTGGGCGATAATAGAAAAATTACGAATGTGTTGCATGTGGATTAAACTTGTATCATACGGATTTAAGGACGTGTTATTTATATAAAAAGCATATTAATAAATAACGTTTTATTTAATAATTTCATTTAAAACTTAATCACAGCAGCTCAAGACACAGCGGGGACGGATTATACATTGAAGTCACTCCATCAGGCGGCAAGCATTGGCGTTAGCACTTTAGGCTATAGCTAAAGTGTTTGTTTGCTATCAACCAATACTCGTGCATCCAGACAGTCGAAACCAGATGTCTGCAAATTGATAGTCACTATTAGTCAAACAAGCCATAAATCCCGCTCAATATCGCGATTAGTCAAACAAGCCATAAATCCCGCTCAATATCGCGATTAGTCAAACAAGCCATAAAT
The DNA here is from genome assembly GCA_003402285.1 of Candidatus Nitrotoga sp. SPKER. Lineage (GTDB taxonomy): Bacteria > Pseudomonadota > Gammaproteobacteria > Burkholderiales > Gallionellaceae > Nitrotoga. Next base: position 99,562 of record QFXG01000001.1, read on the forward strand.
CCCGCTCAATATCGCGTTTCACTCGCACGATCTGATCTTATCAGCCGATCAATCTTATGCGTTAAGCCAAGCCTTTTCTTAGGGAAAATTTATTTTTTATTATAATAATTAAAGGCTTGCTCAGCGGACATTGGCTCAATCAATGAGTAGCAACGACTATATACATTATTCTTTTCGATCTTGGCTCTTACCACCATATTTTTGGACGCGTCAAGGTTCCCTCTTTCTAAATTTGCGTCGATAGCAACGGGTGTTTCAGTACAATCATTCTCGTATGTTGTAGTTGTCTTTTGCCTGCAATCAGTGTTGATAGCGTTTCCTACGCCATTCGATGTACAAGAGACAGCACCAGGCTTCTCCACTTTTACAGTTTTACATGCTTTATGCACACGATAGCCTCGCGATAAAACACTATTAATTTCGTCAATTTTTGCTTCGTGGATGGATTCATCATTGCTTAAGCGTTTGTAGTCACTATCTCGAGAGCAGACATATTGAGCTCGTTCGTGTGAAGGCATTTTTTGAAAAGAACTAACCGTTGCGCATCCACAAATAGAAACCAAAATTGCAACAAAATATTTTGTGTTGCTCGTCATTATTTACCCCCTTTATGTGATGCGCGTCTCTGAGTCGTAGCTCGAACTAAGCATTTACTTTTATTATTTACCGTATAGATTTATTACTGTTACATCTCGAGGTTAGCTTTTTTCTGATATTGCCACGTCCCACGATATCAGATTTACAAGTTGAAACAAGCGTGTTTGAATCAAATTCAGATTACCTAAGAAATTAACATGCATCAATTGACGATTTCACGAGAATTGAGCTGAATATCATCATGCATTTTTATAGACTTCCCGGCTTATTAGCCCTTGCAGTATCTGAAATTTGTACTTCGAAACCCGTATCAAATGATATTAACAGTACATATAACATACGGTGCTAGTGCAAACCTGCTTCTATCTTTTCCTTGTCGTTAAGTGTTGTAAGGACCACACTCCGAAAAATAATCTATAGACAGGTACTCTGACAGGCAAAGCCAGTCAGGTGATAACCAAGAAATCCATAGGACGTGGTTTTTCAATTCTCCATAAACTTCTAGGTCTGCTAGTTGAAAAATACCTGTGTTGAATTGCACAAATATACGAAGTAAGGCATGGTACAAATGCCAAAATCAGCTGTGATGAAACAAAGGAGCGGGTGTTATGAACACATTCATGCTGCAACATGAATTTGCCATTCGCTTGGCCTGCTTCTTGTTTATGTTCTGCAGCATGTCACTTTGGGAGCTTGCTGCGCCACGACGCCGACTTACTGTGTCCAAGCTTTTACGCTGGGCAAATAATCTTGCGCTAGTAGCTCTTAATAGTGTTTTAGTACGCGCGTTGTTCCCGGCTGCAGCGGTGGGGGTGGCAGCATTTACCACCCAACAGGGCTGGGGGCTGTTGAATTATTTCATCCTTCCGTCGTGGGTGGTCGTGCTGGTCTCAATCGTGTTACTGGACCTCGTCATTTATCTTCAGCACGTGATGTTCCACGCCGTGCCGCTACTGTGGCGCCTGCATCGCGTGCATCATGCCGATCTTGATATTGATGTAACAACGGGTATACGTTTTCACCCTATCGAGATCATACTATCCATGCACATCAAGGCTGTGGTGATCCTGGTATTGGGTCCACCCGTGTTGGCAGTAGTAATCTTCGAGGTATTGCTCAACGCTACCTCCCTATTCAATCATGGCAATGTGCGTATGCCTCCTACGCTGGACAGAGTGCTGCGCTTGCTCTTGGTAACACCTGATATGCATCGCGTACATCACTCTGTCGAGGAGGATGAAACCAATAGCAACTTCGCTTTTAATCTATCTGTGTGGGATCGGCTCTTCGGCACCTACCGTGATCGGCCTCGCGCGAAGCACAAGGATATGATTATTGGCATCAGCACTTTTCGTGAGACAAATCGCTGTGTTTGGCTGCCAGGCATTTTAATGTTGCCATTCATCGGCAAGGTAATGAATTACGATATTAATCGTCGGCGTGTGAAAAGTGACGATACATCATAAAATGCAGCTCGTTATGACGTTTATGCTGGCCATGATGGTGGCAATCACGGTAAGTTACCACGAATATTTCATGTCGTATTTCTTATACTTGAACTATCAGACCCAGCTATAGCTCAAGTAAAGTTTGCTACACTATATGCCTTAAACATACGTATGGAGATACATAATGTTCAATACAAAATTCCTTGATGAAATTTCCGACAAGTTAAGTAAGGCAGTGGCTAACAGCCCGGCAAAAGATGTTGAGAAAAATGCCCGCGCCTTGCTGGCGCAAGGTTTTACCAAACTGGATCTTGTGACGCGTGAAGAATTCGATGTACAAACCCAACTGTTATCACACACCATCGAAAAATTGACGGCACTGGAAGCCCGAGTCGCCGTCCTTGAATCACAACGCAACCCCTAGATAAATGAGCCTCGCGGTTTTATATAGCCGCGCCCTCTCCGGCATGGATGCCGCGCTGGTCACAGTCGAGGTGCATCTCGCTAACGGCCTGCCCAGCTTTACCATTGTCGGCTTGCCAGAGACCGAAGTGAAAGAAAGTAAGGATCGCGTCCGTGCAGCCTTGCTGACTTGCCAATTTGAATTTCCTAATCGCCGCATCACTGTCAATCTCGCGCCGGCCGACCTGCCTAAGGAAAGCGGACGTTTTGATTTACCCATCGCGCTCGGTATTCTCGCCGCATCCGGGCAGATACCCGCAAACCGCCTTGCCGAATATGAATTTGCGGGTGAATTAGCACTTACCGGCGAATTACGGCCGATACGCGGCGCGCTTGCAATGACCTATCACGCAGCATCCAACGGGCGGGCATTTATTCTTCCCGAAATAAATGCTGTTGAAGCAGCGTTGGTAGAAGATGCAGCAGTTTATCCTGCGCAATCCTTATTACAGGTAGCAGCACATTTATCTGGTCGCACTGCGCTCACCCGTCAAATCGCCAGTGCACAGCCTGTTATACCGAATTATCCAGACATGTGTGAAGTAAAAGGGCAAGGACAAGCCAAGCGCGCGCTTGAGATTGCCGCGGCTGGCGGCCATAGCGTTTTGATGAGCGGCCCGCCTGGCACTGGCAAATCGATGCTGGCAGCGCGTTTCCCCGGAATCCTGCCGCAAATGACTGAAGCTGAAGCACTAGAAAGTGCGGCCATGCAATCGCTAGGCGGCATGTTTGATGTAAGTCGCTGGAAAACAAGACCATATCGATCACCGCACCATACTGCATCAGCTGTAGCGATGGTCGGCGGCGGTAGTAATCCGCGTCCCGGTGAGATTTCTATCGCAATGCACGGTGTACTGTTCCTCGATGAATTGCCAGAATTTGAACGCCAGGTACTGGAAGTACTGCGCGAACCGCTAGAAAGTGGACGCATCACCATCTCGCGCGCTGCGCGTCGCGCCGATTTTCGTGCTCAATTTCAGTTACTTGCTGCAATGAACCCTTGCCCGTGCGGCTTTCTTGGCCATTACAACGGCAAGTGCCGTTGCACCCCCGATCAAATTGCGCGCTATCGCGGCAAAATTTCTGGTCCGCTGTTAGATCGCATAGACATTCAGATCGAAGTTCCTGCAGTGCCACAGGAAACCTTGCTCAAACAGACTGATGGGGAAGCAAATAGTGCTATTCAAGCACGTGTGAATGTAGCGCGACAACGTGCATTAACCCGACAGAACAAACCAAATGCACAACTTACGGTCAGCGAGATTGACGTTCTCTGTGCACCCGATGCACAAGGTGCCGCACTATTACAACAAGCTATCAGCCGCCTGAATCTATCTGCACGCGCTTATCACCGCGTGCTCAAAGTGGCGCGCACTATTGCCGATTTGGCAGACAACGAGAACATCCTTGCTCCTCACATCGCCGAAGCGGTACAGTATCGCAGGATGGAGAGACAGGGATAATTTGAGAGCAGCAATTTTATACCTCTAACCTCATTTCCGGCCAGTATAATCGCCATTAATGGGAGGCAATTAATTTTTCATTGTGCTATTTCGGAACTTAATTTCTATGCAAGATTGCTACCGCAAAATGATGTTTGCTTGACATGGTATCTGTACAATCCATACCATCGCGTTTTTTATTAATTACCACCATTCTTCATTGTCATTTTTAGGGGTTTGTTGTGTCGTTTGAAGCTTTAAAACAATCTCTTGCCTCAGATATGTCCATTGTTGACAGAATTATACGTACCCGTTTACATTCGGATGTAGCACTAGTCAACCAAATGAGCGAGTACATTATTAATAATGGCGGCAAACGGCTACGCCCCGCCTTAGTAGTGTTATCCGCCAAAGCATTAGGTTACACGGGAGAATATCATCACTGTTTGGCAGCGGTAGTGGAATTTATTCATACCGCCACGTTGCTACACGACGATGTGGTAGATGAATCTGAGCTACGCCGTGGACATGCAACTGCCAGCGCATTATTTGGTAACGCAGCCAGTGTACTGGTTGGTGATTTTTTATATTCGCGCGCTTTTCAAATGATGGTGGAAGTCAATAACATGCGTGTAATGCAAACGTTAGCCGACGCTACTAACACTATTGCAGAAGGTGAAGTGTTGCAATTATTGAGCTGTCATGATGCGAGCGTAGATGCAGCCAGTTATTTACGCGTAATCTATTGCAAAACAGCCAAACTATTCGAGGCGGCGATGCGTTTGGGCGCTATTCTGGTTCAGGTTGACAGTGCCAGCGAAGAAGCTCTGGCAAAGTATGGTATGCACTTGGGAACAGCATTCCAACTGGTAGATGATATGCTGGATTATTCTGGAGACGAGCAATCAACCGGCAAAAACCTAGGCGATGACCTATCTGAAGGTAAGCCCACATTACCGCTTATTTATGCCATGCAGCAGGGTGACGCCCGCCAAACTGCAATGATAAAGCTAGCCATTGAACAAGGTAACATCGAGAGTTTTACCGAAGTATTGCAAGTGATCAAACAAACCGGTGCCCTAGAATATACCCGGCAGCAGGCACAAAAAGAATCCGATGCGGCATGCGCGGCACTGTCTATCTTGCCCGATACAGCTTACAAACAATCTCTACTACAATTAGCTGATTTTGCCGTCACACGGCAATTTTAATTTAATTAAGCTAAGTAAACACCGAACAAGCACACGCGACGCGACGCGATGACATGACAGCGAATTGAAACGAAGGGATGCCACGAAACGGAAATTCATTCTCAAATGTGCCTCAGGCGAGGCATGAAGCGAGGAAATTTCCCACTTCATGCGGTAGTTGGATACACCTCCCCCGTTAATGGCCGTCTCCACTTAATGAGATTGATCATCACCAGCATGACAAAAGCATGGTTGGCGTTCTTGGTCAGACCGCGATAGCGAGTCTTGGCGAAGCCCCACAAGCGCTTCAAAGTGAGGAAAGGGTGTTCGACCTTGGGGCGCATCGCAGACTTGCGTCGATTCGTTGTCTTGTCCGCCTCGGTCAGAGGACGGTTCGTGTAGTCGCATATGCTGGTGAAATCTTTCGCCTTCGGCGCAAGGGTCTTGAGTTGCTCGCGCTGCTCCTTGCCTCGATACGCGCCGTAGTCGTAGAAACGGGTTTCGTTGCCATGCAGCAGATTCGGTACTTTGTGGCGGGCATGCACATTTACCGCCGTGATGCTGGTGCTGTGGATCAAACCGCTTTTGCTGTTGACACCAGCTACATCTTCATGACGACACGTCATTGCTTGCCTTTTTGGTCTGGTGCATCTCTGGGTCGCGAGCCTTCTCCAGGTTCTTGACCGAGGTAGCGCGACAATCAGGGTGGCATCGATAAGGATGTCGCCTGACGGGCTCAGACCGTTGGTCATTAGCCACTCGCTTACCTTGATGAAGGCGGCGGCACCCAGCTCATGCCACTCCACTAACTGGCGAAGCAGGCCCAGGGCACTGCCGTCGGCAATCCGCTCATCACCCAGATCAAAGTCGAAGAAATTCCGGAACAGGGCATCGTGCAGGGCTTCCTCGCAGGTCACATCGCCCAGGTTGAACCAGTTGGCGAGGCAGTACTGCGCAGCATATGCTCCAGTCTGACCGGTGGCTGGCCATTGCTCGCCTTGGGGTGGTACGGCTCAATCAATACGCATAGCTCCGCCTATGGCATCATTGTCTCCATTCGTTCGCGCCAGAAATTCCAACTTGCGCGTCAAACGCGCGTGTTTCTCAAATCCCCTCGTTCCCATGCTCATTTGTTTTATGTTCGTCTGCACCCCGATAATTTTATCCAGAGCAATTATGACATGCAGCTACCGTAAATGACGGGGGTTCCCTAATTCAACAAAATTTTATCTGTACTGCTTGGGCCTAGCTAACGAGATACTGTATCGTACAATGTACCGTTCATAGACTTTCGCAGTCTTCCATAAAACACAATGATATCAGCCTTCCTGTACAGTTTATTGTTTACTACCGTTCGCCAAAGTTTGCTATAATTCGTGTTAATGGGTAAGAACGTGGGTAAGAACTGGGGGCGGAAATGGCACAACAAATTGGCAAGCTGGCAGCAAGACAGGTTGACTCATTGAAGGAAGGATTTCATGCAGACGGTGGAAATCTTTATCTGCGAGTGAAAGAGTCCGGGGCAAGAAGTTGGGTTTTCAGATACAAGATTGCCGGTAAAGTCAGTGAGTTCGGTTTAGGTTCCAAGAATGAACGCTCCCTTGCTGATGCACGAGCACTTGCTGGCGCAATGCGCAAAGCCATAGTAGATGGCAATGATCCAGCAGAACTACTCAACAGACGTGATAGCACTGCCAAAACGTTTCAGGACTATGCAGCCAAGCTTATTGAGGCAATGCGTCCATCCTGGAAAAGCCCCGGCCACACAAAAGAATGGGAAACAACCCTTAGACGCTTTGCCTTTCCTGTAATTGGCTTCAAGCTGCCTTCAGAGGTGACGCTTACCGACTTAGAGAAAATACTTTGGCCGTTATGGACTACTAAGACAGTGACAGCTAGCAGGTTGCGTCAACGCATAGAGGCTGTGCTAGCTAAAGCTGCGGTAACTGAGAGAGCGCCTACCAGATACAATCCAGCGGCTTGGAAAAACAATTTAGATCAAATTTTCCCAAAGCCCAACAAGGTAGCTAAAAAAGTTCATTTTGCCTCTGCGCCGTATGTTGATGTTCCTGCATTAATGTCCGCATTGCGCTCAAAGAACCATATGTCTGCTTATTGCCTACGATTTATTATTTTAACCGGAGCCCGTTCCGGAGAGGCTCGGGGTGCTTTGTGGAGTGAAATAGACATGCCAGCGAAGACCTGGACGATACCTGCCAGCAGAATGAAAGCCGGGCTAGGCCATAGGGTGCCACTAAATGAAGAAGCCCTGATAATTCTGGCTAAAATGCAAGATTGGAGAATGCCCGGTTCGGAGAGGGTTTTCCCTGGTAGACAGGGCGGCTTACTATGTGATGTAGCAGTTAATCAAACCCTACATAATATTATCACCGGTGTGACTGTTCACGGCTTCAGGGCAAGCTTTAGGATGTGGGGCGCTGAAACGACAGCCTACCCATCGGCCGTGCTTGAGGCAGCTCTTGCCCACGTTAATCAGAACGCAACTGAGGCAGCTTACCAACGTAGTGACCTATTCGAAAGACGACGGGAGCTGATGAACGCATGGGGCAACTATTGCTCAAGCAAGGGAAATATTGTTCAGCTGGTCAGCAATGCAGCAGCATAAGACACCGTGCGTGCACCATTCGTGCACGGTGTGTTCGGCAATTCGTCTTGGTTCAGTATCGGCTTTTATTTTTTCTAAAGCTATAACATTCAGAGGATTAGTACGTGTTCGCTCTTCGGCTTTATTCGGCTTTATTTTTCGCCGGACTGAAGAAAACCCACCGGGTTAACCGTGGTTTGACTTGGGTTATTTTGGGTTAGGTTTGGGTTATCAATTTCGCTTTGAAATAAATCAATATCAGGCCGTTTAAAGCGTCTTTCATGGGGTGTTTTTCAAAACAGGTTAAAGCCCCTTAATTTTTAATCGGCGAAAACCGCTATTTGTCCACAGCGGAAGCCTCAACCGGGGGGGGGTGATTGTTGCTTTGTTGATGCTTCGTTACTTGCTATTAATTTCATATTGTCTTTCAACGTCATTTAAGGCGGTTCTAACGCGTTTTATTGAGTCCGATAGGGGCAAGCCTCAACTGAATGAAGCAAACCCCTGCCGTGGCACTAAATCGCGTAATTAGCTGCAACCATGCGGCTTGATGCTTGCTGCTGTCTGGCGACGTTAAGCTTTCGAACAGGGTCTCCACGCTGCCCAGAGACTGAAACTTGCCAAATCATTTCGCCATGTGCTCGGTTTGAGACGCAAGCACTGATTGCCGCAAGTGAGGCCGCCTGCCCTGGTAACTCAAGATCATTCAAAGCCAGGTTCATAGAATCGGTAAAACTTGCCTCAGTTGATCTTGCTTGTCCAACTCGCCAGCATTGGTAAACAAGTGGCAAATTTCTGTCAGCTCGGGCATTTTCAAAAGTCAGCCCCAGCAATGGCAGAGAAATAGTGCCAAGCTCACTTGCATGGCAAAGCCGGATTTGTGCATCTCTGGCAGCATCCTCATCAAACTTTTGCAGGCTCAGTAGCAGAGGTTTGTTCTCCCAAAACTTCTTATGGGCGTATGAAACTTCGGCCATGGTCATGATTGTTTTAAGTTCGGCGGTCAGCGCTGGCTCCTCCTTTGCGCGGGTGGCTTTGACAGTCTCCAAAATCCAATCGCGACTTCGAGATTTGTCATTCTCGCACTGCTCGATTAAGGCATTAAGCTTTTCAATGATCGACTCCATTTTTTTAATGGAGGTATCGGATATTTCTTTGTTCTTTAGCAATTGTGTTTGGCTTAACATTTTTTAAAACCTTTCAAATAAGTTGTGAAACGTTTGGTTTTATCTTAGAGCTTGTTAGTTTCAGTTTTGTGTCAGGGAGGGTCTTTATTGTTTGGCAGGCCCATCAAAACCTCTCCCTTGAGGATGGTGCAGTTTGTGGTTCTTTCCCCCTAACAATCCCATTCAGAATAACCATGCATATGGTGAATCTATAAAGGTGACCCGTGGCGGAACGATCAAAACATGAAAAACAGTGGGTTTCGTTCCGTGGCGGAACAAAATGGATCATTTTTACAGTTTTGGTGTGTTGCATCGTTCCGTGGCGGAACGTTTTAGGAATGCATCGTTCCGTGGCGGGGCTACCGTTTGCGTTTTTCTGGCACGTCTCCAATGTGCCGGATTTTCCAATGTAGGTGGTTTGGCAAGTGCTCCTCCGTCTCCCATGTAATCCGAGACTCGAAAGGCGCTTGGTGTAACTTGTAACTTGGATTGATCGCAGTGAAGTGGATAAAGCGTCAGTGCAAATAAGCTGCAATCCAAACGCCCACCTTGCCGAGTTTGAATCAGCAGGCCGCTTGCTATTAACTCTTGAATTGCAGCATGCAGGCTGGCCCGGCTTGTCCAGCCCCGAATCGCGAGCGTTTTTGGAGTTAGAGATAAATCTCCATTGCCGCTTGCGTTGGCCCCAAGTAACGCCCATAAATCCAGCACTAATTTTGCTGCAAGTGGGGACATTTCGGCGCACGCCCTGGACCGCAAAAATTCCAGTGGGACTGGTAGCCACACCCCGGCAACTGCTATGCCGTGTCTCGATCTTTTTTTGGACATGGGTCATACGCCCTCCATCTCAGGGCAGAAAACGTAAAGTGCAACACGATGAAGTTTGCCGCAGTCCGTGGGCTGGTCTATCCAAACCCTGTCAATGCGGTGGCCATACCTGTGACGCAACTCAAAAATGCGTGGCGCAACTCCAAGAATGTCTAACTCACGACGTGCAGTGATTGTGTCTATGCTGCCACACGTTTGTAGCCAAGCAAGTAGGCTTTGCCGCTGGGCTTTAGATGAATTAGAATGGCTGCGCATAGCGTTTTTCTTAGCCGGTTTGGGTTGCCTCCCATCCGGCTTTTTCTTTTTGTCTGGCATGGTTACACCTCCCGTGCAGCAAGGCGTTTGTTAATCCATTCTGAAATTTCAGCTTCGGCGAAAACAGTTTTTTTTCCCAGTTTTACCGGTCGCAATTCACCCCGCTTGATTAATTGATACAACGATGTTTTACAAAGCGCTGTGCGCGACATTGCTTCAGGTATCGCTATAAACCGTGGGGGGCAAGTCGGAAATGAATTTGAAGCTGTTGCTTCGGGGAATTGTATTGGTAACGACATGGCAAAAGCTCCTAAAGTGCTTTTGTGCCGTCCAAACGAAAGGCGGCGACAAAAGCGTTTTAATTAAAAAATCGCTTTTCGTCGCCGCCCCCTTGGAGCTACTCAATACTTACCGTCACTTCCCGGCCATAGACCTTCCCCTAGGGATCACAGATAAATCTGCGGGTAGACCTGCTCATACTGGCTACTACTTGGAAAAAGTATGACAGGATTATTTATTTGAAGCAAGTATTTTGTTTTTACATGCGTTCATGCGCCTTCATGTTGCAGCCTCAGCAATTGGTTTTGACGCATCAATAATGGATTTCAACGAAGCCAGCTTTCCTATCAATTGAAAGTTCTTTGCTTTTAAAGAAGCATGTGCTTTGTCGATTGCTGCATCAAAATCTTGTTTTAATTGCGCGGCTTTTTCGTCTAGTGAATTGGCATATTTTTCATTTAATTGCTTTTTCGCTTTGTCTAAAGTTTCTACATAGTTTTCGATTTCATCCACTTGCAAGCATGAATAAGCGTCCAAAATCCACTGCTGCAATTGATCTGAGACAGACTCTTCTTCAAGAGCTTTTGCGCAATGACTTAATAACTGCGCAGCATATTTTTCGCCTTTAGTCAGGTCGTCTGCATGGCTTGCGGCAGTACAAAAAGCATGAACTCCTGTATCACCCAACACTGATAAATCCCAGCCTAAATAAAAACCCTTTGCTTCGAAAGATGCTCTTATTTGATCTGAGAAATAAGGCGGAGGCACCCGGGCTATAATTTCATCCGGCAAGTAACAAAGCGCAATATCCCGTATAGTTTCAACCAAATTTAATTTCTTGATCTCATCGCTGCCAAACTGACGGAACAAGCTTCTGATGTGTGGCACTTCTTCGCATCGCGTCATGTATCACCTCTTATTTTAATAAAAATATACCCCCCATATAGTAAAGCCCCTCTGATCACTCAGCGGGGCGGCACCAAACTGGCGGTCTGAAAATTGCTACTTTCCTCTACTCACTAGTGTGGTGAGCAGGACTAGCGCTTCAATGCTGTCCAGTCCATTAGCGATCGAAAATAGCAAGCTTGGCAGGTCATCGGACGATTGAAAGTTTCCAGAATTAACATCGTTTTGAACCAAAAAACCGACGCCCTCGACTAAAGTCTTTAGATGTGTAACGTGGCCCGTGGTCATGTCGTTAACGCCCGCAAACCATTCCATTTCCTCTTTAGTTAGATTGTCGATTGCTCGTTCCCAAAGTAAAAACATTGCGTTGGTGACTGTGAAGACCTTATTCATGGCTGCCTCCTGCTTCTGTTCTTTCGGCAGCGCGAGCGGCGTAGCGACGAAGCATACCTTGGTCGGTGCGCTCGCATCCAACGAATCTGGCCTCCCCGGATATGCATTCATTCATTTCAAAGGCTTTATTCCAGATTGCTTCAAAAGCAACAGCGAGAATTTCCGTGTGACGATACGCTTCTGGCATTTCCATGTAGGCCATTGCAAGTTTGGCTATTGCTTCAATCTGTGAAAAACCAGTTTGTGCCAAGCCATCCATAGCGTTGATGGTTTCTTTAAGGGTAGAAAGGGTGGGGGTTGGTGCGGATGCTTCTGTGGATTTTTGGTTCATGGTGTAACTCCTTTCGATACGGTTTTAAACCGCTCTGCCTCGCTTCGAATGAGAGGGAGGGCGGGACATGTGCGGGTTCGAAGACCGGGAAAGGTACCGGCAAGGCTTGCGCCTTCCCACACAGCCCGCCCATAAAAGGGTAGCCATGCGACGGACGTAAAAAAACCACCAAGGGTGGCGGCATGTCCGCCTTTCTCCGGGCTTCGAACCCCGTATCACTGATTCCAGCGACGAATTGAGGATATGACCAAAGCCTAAGAGCTGTCAAGCGATTTGTTACGGAAGTGCGCTGGCGTGTAAGTGGCTGCTGGCTAATAACGGAACCAAGACGGAAGCAGGACGGAAGTGCAACGGGTGTTTAACGGAAGTGTAACCGTTATTTAACGGGTGTTGAACGTACGTTGGACGGTTGTTGATATGCTCCAAACTGGCGTTCTCGAAGACTGCTCCAAACTGACCGTCTGAAATAATCCTGGGCGCCATTTCTGCGCATAGCAAGTAAATAAAAAGGTTTGTTAATCAAGTTATTGCATCAGATCAAGGGGTTAAAACATTAGTCATTTCTACGCAGGTTTTTACGCAGGTTTCTACGCATTATTGTTTATTGCAGAGTGTCCCAAACTGAGGTTCTGTAAGCTTACCAGAAGGCTTGATGCGTTCGCTATGCATTGGCATTGCGTTGGCATTGCTTGAAGGATGCTTGGGGGAATGCTTGGAGCATGGCAATACATCGTGCATGCATTTACAAATACCAATTTGACGCCCTCGAAAATTGATGCCACATAAGGTATATTGCAACTATCTTCTTGTTTGAAATATCAAGTAAGCAATGTAAGTGAGTAAGAACAGCGGTAAGAACGATATTAAAATCTCTACCAAATACCCATAAATATCATATAGTTGAAAACAGTATTAATACGATACTGTATCATTTGAATACACAAATAAATACGAAATTTATGAAAGCTATCTTCTTGGATTTTGAGCAGCCCATCGCCGAATTGGCAGACAAAATTGAACAACTCCGCTTTGTACAAAATGATTCAGCTCTGGACATCTCTGATGAAATTAACCGTCTGCAAATAAAAAGCCAGGCGCTAGCCAAGGATATTTACGCAAAGCTTACGCCGTGGCAAATCTCGCAAGTGTCACGCCATCCCCAGCGCCCTTACACGCTAGATTACATTCAGCACCTGTTTACTGATTTTGAGGAGCTGCATGGAGATCGTTCCTATGCCGATGATCCGGCAATTGTCGGCGGACTAGCACGTTTTAATGGCCAAAGTGTAATGGTGATCGGACATCAAAAAGGACGTGACACAAAGGAGAGGCAGTATCGCAATTTTGGCATGCCTCGCCCTGAGGGTTACCGCAAGGCGATGCGCTTGATGCGACTGGCGGAAAAATTTGATATTCCTATTATGACTTTTATTGATACCCCGGGTGCGTACCCCGGAATTGGAGCCGAAGAACGGGGGCAGTCTGAAGCCATCGGTAAAAATTTGTATGTGATGGCAGAATTACGGGTGCCATTGATCTGTACGGTGATCGGAGAGGGCGGTTCTGGTGGCGCGTTAGCGATTGCGATCGGTGACGTGTTGTTAATGCTGCAATACGCCACCTACTCTGTCATCTCGCCCGAGGGTTGCGCTGCCATCCTTTGGAAAAATGCAGACAAGGCGGCTGATGCAGCTGAAACACTGGGTATCACCGCGACAAGGTTGAAGACGTTGGGGTTGATCGACAAGATCATTAACGAACCACTAGGTGGTGCTCACCGTGATTATGAAGCAATGATGGTAATCCTGAAAAAAAGTTTACAAGACGCACTCAAACAGGCGCAATCTTACTCCATAGACAAATTGTTGCAGATCCGTTTCAACCGCGTAATGGGTTATGGTAAGTTTAAGGAAGTCGAGCTTTGATTTAACGGAGCACGTCGGTGACTTGCTCTCCCCCTTGCTTCCTGCGAACAGCTCCATCCTGCTCGGATTAAGTGGTGGTGTTGATTCAGTCGTCTTGCTGCACCTGCTAAAGCGCCTTTCCCTCCGTTGCTCATGGCAGTTAAGCGCATTGCATGTACATCATGGTATCAACCCGCAGGCAGATGCTTGGGCGGTATTCTGTGCTGATTTGTGCGCGCTTTATGGGATTTCCCTGCAAGTGCAACATATAGATATCGCGCCGTTACGCTCGCTAGGTATTGAAGCAGCAGCGCGAAAACTTCGTCACGCCGCGCTTGCACAACAGCAAGTGGATTTTGTAGCGCTGGCACATCATCTTGATGACCAGGCTGAAACGTTGCTATTGCAATTGTTACGCGGAGCTGGCGTGCGTGGCGCAAGCGCCATGCCCGCAATAAAGCATCGTGCTAATGCCCCGTCACTGATACGTCCTCTACTTAGTATTCCTCGTTCCATATTGCTGGAATACGCCCAGCAGCATAGCCTTCAATGGGTGGAAGATGAAAGCAACGCTGATGACACTTACCCACGCAATTTTTTACGTCATCGCATATTGCCGCTACTAGAACAACGCTTTCCATCCTATCGTAAAACGTTGTTGCGCAGCGCACAGCATTTTGCCGAGGCAACTGAACTACTGAATGAGTTGGCACAGCAGGATGCGGATGGGGCAATATCAGATAATAGTTTGGATATTAAGAAATTGCGGAGGTTAGGCATTGTACGAGGAAAAAATTTATTACGTTATTTCCTTACAGCGCAAGGGGCAGCCATTCCGGACAGCACTCGACTACAAGAAATGCTACGCCAGCTCTGCAATGCCCGCCAAGATGCGCAGGTGTGCATCGACTGGCAAGGTTGGCAAATGCGTCGATATCGCAATCATGCTTATACTATGCCTACATTGCCGCTACCAGTTGAATTTACAATTATGTGGCATGGTGAGGCAGAAATATTATTGCCTCCACCACATGGTGCACTTCATTTTAAAAATGCCATCGGGCAAGGCATCAGTGTGGCAAAGTTACAACTCGGCATCGCCAAAATTCGTTCGCGCCGTGGCGGCGAAAATATTCGGGTGGATGCAGCGCGGCCACAGCGAAATTTAAAAAATCTGTTACACGAGCACGAGATACTACCGTGGCAACGCGATTTACTTCCCTTACTTTTTTGTGATAGTAATTTAGTGTGTGTCCCTGGTGTAGGAATAGCCAACACATATCAGGCTCAGTCGAATGAAGCTGGCGTAGTAGTCATTTGGCGTGCAGATTTGAATACGAGATAAACTTCCGACTAAATTAAAATTACCGCATAGATCATTTTTCGGATTATCTATAACTAATTGTAGGATAACCTTCCCTTATTAATACCTTAACTTTTCCATAAATTGAAATAACTTTTATAACTTCTTTTTGCTTAATAAAGTCAAAGAGTTCGGTGGTTGTATGTGTCTGTAAATACTGATCGCTGATTTTAAATTCCTTGGTAATTCCGGAAATTTCCATATAGAAAATGACTTCACTGGCATTAGATTCATGCTTATGCCTGATTTTACATCCAGGAATAATACTTAATAGATGTTTACTTATTGCTTCATGCTTTACTTTCATTTCGTTCGTTTGTGGTAATTTCAACCATTTGGTCATCAAATTTGTTAGCATTTAATTATGTACATATGTTTTAGCTTAATTGCGGAATATATAGCTGGAGCTATTGATGCTACGCACCAGAATAAGTTCCTTCCGATTTTACTTTTCCAACAAATTAATTACATGCTACTAGTTTTCTATATATTAAGCGTTAAATACTTCCTCAACAAAAGAGCCAGTTAAATTTACTTGTAGGGTGAATGACATTTCAAATTGTAAGTTATCAGGGTTAATGCGACTAAATTTAGTACTGAGAGGTGAATACTTTTTATAATTTCTTGTAATTAATACGATGGCTTGGTACAGTTCAGCGTCTTTTCAACTACACGGAAGTCAACATCATGAATAAATCAGAATTGATTGATGCAGTAGCCAAATCCACTAAGCAAACAAAATCCAGTATAGAAGAAACTTTAAATGCATTAACGGCTGCGATTCAAACTTCTTTAACAAAAAGTAATAACGTCCAATTAATAGGTTTTGGTACGTTTGCCGTAGAAGCACGTGCTGCAAGAATTGGTCGTAATCCAGCCACAGGCAAAGAATTAAAGATAGCAGCTAAGAATGTTGTTAAATTCAAAGTCGGTAGTAAATTGAAAGATGCGGTCGCTGGCGCAAAAACCAAAAAAAAACAATAAGGTATTCTTGAAACGATCAAAATTTGCGCAATTTTTTCTATGTTAATTTCCTACAGATTAATTAAATCAGGCATAGAAAGCAAATTTATTCTTTATAATTTAAATATTATCAAGGAGTAAGATTATGAGTAAAGGTCAAGAAAGTAAAAAAGAAATCAAAAAAGAACCAACTAAAACTCCGAAAGAAAAAAAAGCCGCAAAGAAAATAAAAAAAGATGAAAAGATGCGCCAAGGATAAATAAAATAAATAACGGAGTGTTTGGGTAGGCTCGAGGGAAATTGGTTAGTTTTTTGACATTTTAAAAATCAGCAATTTAACCTTAAAAGGGCTGCGTAATAATGAATTACGCAGCCCTTTTTATTAAGCATGCAGAAGTACATCATTAATCCGATTGATGAGCATCATTTAAACTTCAAGTGCCGCTGAGCGCAGCCAATATTTGGTTCTTTAATGCCTTAATTAAAGCGATTTCATCGGGTGGCAAGCCTTCATACGCTGGCAAAACGCGGTCTGCATAAAACAGTCCGATCTGCACTTTTTGCACTACCAGCGGCAACACGATAAAACTGCGCGCGTCGGGCAACAAGGCACGGTGCCATGCAGGCAAAAGATCGCGTATTTTTTCGGTGCTGGCGTCCGCTATCATAAGATCTGTGTTATTTTCCATGGATAGATGGAACAGATCCCGTTCTGGAATTATCTGGAATACAAAGAGCGCCTGGCGTGAGGCATGGTCTTCTCCAAGG
Organism: Candidatus Nitrotoga sp. SPKER; assembly: GCA_003402285.1. Taxonomy (GTDB): domain Bacteria; phylum Pseudomonadota; class Gammaproteobacteria; order Burkholderiales; family Gallionellaceae; genus Nitrotoga. Next base: position 116,462 of record QFXG01000001.1, read on the forward strand.
GCAATGCGGGCACGAAATTGACCTAATTTAGTATCTTTTAAACATACGGTTGCAAAACGAAAACCCATGCTGTGGTACAACGTTTCCAGTACCAGCAAGATCAGTTCATTGACTTTGCTGCGACCCAACGCCCGCATCTGTATGACATCCTGCACACCGGCCAACAATAAATCGCGTGCATTGATTGGTTTGCCACTGGGATAAAAACCTTCAGTCTTTGCGTCCGCGTCCATGCTCATCATCAATAATGCGTCCGGCATGTTGCTGCCAGCATCGACAACCTTGATGTTCGCCACGTCAAGTTTAAGACTCTCGGTTAACACTCGCATTTCCTCGGTAACCGAGACAAACAGCTCGTGCATTTTTTTAGTATCGAGGTTCAAGGCCGCGCCAAAATGGGTCAATAATTTATTGCTGTCCGCTTCCACTTCGTTGTCGTTGCGCGCAAGCAATTTGGATGCTTCAGCACTAAAAGAAGCGACCTGACGTATCCATTCCTGGCGATTACCCGCCACCCGCTGTTTACTGGCAGGCACAGCATTCAGCGCGTGGATGATGGTAGCCGGGATATTCCATTCAGTCAGCACCGCTTCGGCCAGCGCTTCAAAATTGCAACCGAGTACATGGGCGGAGGCTTGATCCGGGCTGTGCTTCCCTGTGGCCACAAGTACTTCGATTTGCTTTAGGGAGACTGGTTCATGCGACGCCACCAACAAACGACCCAGATTTTTGAACAAGGCCGCAATCGATGCTTCTTCTGCGTCCTGGTAGTGGCTACGGCGCGCCAACTCACGGCCGATCAGGCTGGCACGCAAGGATTCTGCAAGCTCTGCACGAATACTCTCGGCATGCTTATGGTTAGACAAGCTATCAACCAGCATCATAGCCAATGCGCTAGTTTTCACGGTATCAAAACCGAGCATAAAAATTGCCCGGGAGATAGTTGTTACGGGCGTATTGGCCGCCCGGCGATAAGTCACCGAGTTTGATAGACGCAAAATTTTTTGTGTCAACGCTACATCCGACAATACGTAATACGCAAGATTATGAGCCGCTTCGTCATCGGACGCAGAAAGCTGCACAACGTGCGACACAGCAGAACCGAGCGCAAACAAGCCGACATCGCTACTCAGTTTTTGCACAAGCGCATCGCGCGCGTTACGCATTTCGTCACTACAAGACGGTGATTTGATATCGACGGACATAGTTACATTCCCGGTAAAACATTTTTCGCCTTCAGCGCGTCTTGCGGTGCTAAAAAACAAAGGAAGGATACAATTATTTTCTTTGCCAACTATCGGCTAAAGTGAATCGATCTTTACGCCTGCAATACCTTAAACGACTAGCCAGCTGAAGATGAATGAGTACCTAAAGCTGGCAAACATTAAAAGCTTGCGCTAGCTTGATCTTAAACACATTTGAGTAATATCGTGAATTTGTAATTTTTAGCACAGACAGGCGTTTGAAAATGCTGTCTAACACCTTAACAAAATGTGTCGCTTGTCCCTCAGCCTGGCAGCTTAAAGTGGCGAATTAATAGAAAGGATTGCTTTCCCTAAATCTGCTTTAACTTGCTCGGGTGTTTGCGTGGCATCAATTACCACGAAGCGATCTGGATGTTTGTTACGTCGCTCCAGGTAAGCTTGCTGCACCTTCTCGAAAAAACTATCTTTTTCCTGTTCGAAGCGATCCAGCGTTATATTGTTCGAGAGTCTTTGGCGTGCCACCTCAACCGGAAGGTCAAACAGCAGTGTTAAATCTGGCTGAAAATTTTCATGTACCCAGCATTCCAATTGTTCCAGCTTTGCTACCTTCACTCCCCTGCCTCCTCCCTGATAGGCAAAACTAGCATCGCTAAATCGGTCAGATACCACCCAGGTTCCTTGTTGCAAAGCTGGCTTGATAACCTGCTCGATATGTTCAAGACGAGCAGCGAACATTAACAGCGCTTCCGTTTCTGCGTTCATAGGTTGGTTTAGCAGAATGTCACGCAGGCGTTCACCTAGGGGGGTGCCACCGGGCTCACGCGTTACAAGCACCTGTTTACCGCATTTGCGCAAGGCCTCGGCAAACCAGGCCAGATGGGTGCTTTTACCTGCTCCATCTATCCCTTCAAAGGTAATAAATTTTGCTTTATTCATGTATTTCCCAAAAATTATTATTTTTCATGGTGTGGTATGCATTTCCCAGACAACAAACTTGCTGAAACAATCAGCGCTGCACCGATAATTTCCCGCAGTCCCATTTTTTCATCCGCCAATAAATACGAGGATACGGCAGCAAATACCAGTTCAGATAAAAACAGTGTGATAGCCTGATTGGCGGGTAGATAAGTCAGCCCGTACTGCACGGCAAAACTAATGATGCATACCACTAATCCAATCAGCAAGAGCAGCCACCAGGCATCCAGAGTGATGCTCTGCAATTGCGCTATGACATTACCCTGGTACAACAACAATACGGTGGTGAAAAGTATGGTGCCAAACCACACGCTGGCCGCTTTGAAATTCACGCTCAGATGATGCGTGCGACGCACTAATACATTCATTAAAGCAAAACTAACTCCTGCTGAAAGACCTATCCATTCCGCCTGGTTTTGCGGCAGCGGCAAACCATGCTGCATATCCCACAACATAACAAACGCACCACTCAATGACAGTGCGATAATGGCGTAGCCGTAACGATTTAATTTTTCACCAAGCAGCCAACGCGAAAAGAACACCGTCCACAGTGGTGCAAGATAAAACAGCAGCAGCACACGCATCACTTCGCCGTCCAACGTCGCCAGAACATAACCTAAATTGGTCCAGCCCGCACTCACCATTAACACAGCACCCAACCACCCGGCAACTCGTAGCTCGCGCCATATCGGCCCCAGGTACAACAGGCCTAATATCATTGCCATAAAATAACTGAGCAACGTAGATAGCTCGCCGCTTACGCCCATATTGTGTAGTGTTCGATAGGGATACCACATCACTCCCCACACCAGCGCGCCACTCAACAGGCCTATCACCGATAAAATTTTTTGTTTTGATGCCACTCACTACGCCTTTATAATTGTGCCTATCCAGCTTAAACAAAAAATTATGAATCCTGATCTTGATCGTTTGCAGCCCTACCCGTTCCAGAAACTCACCAATTTATTTAGCTCAGTTACACCCAATCCAGCCTGCCGACCTATCAGCCTGCACATTGGAGAGCCCAAACACGCCACGCCGCGATTCATTAGTGATGCATTAAGTGTCAATCTGGCGGGGCTTGCGAATTATCCCACAACCATAGGTAGTGAAGCGTTGCGTGGCAGCATTGTGAGCTGGCTAGTACAGCGTTACGATCTACCCGCGCTGGATGCAAAATCACAAGTCCTGCCGGTGAACGGCAGTCGTGAAGCGTTGTTTGCTTTCGCCCAGGCGGTGATTAACCGTACGCGAGACCACCCTACCGTGATTTGCCCTAATCCGTTCTATCAGATATATGAAGGCGCAACTCTGCTGGCTGGTGCTACTCCGTATTTCCTCAACACCCTGCCGGAAGATAACTATGCGTTGAATTTTGATCAATTGCCGCAGGAGATTTGGCAGCGCACGCAGCTTATTTATGTGTGCTCGCCGGGCAACCCGACCGGGCGAGTAATGCAGCTTGCAGAATGGAAGACACTATTTGATCTGTCTGACCGTTACGGGTTTATCATCGCTGCCGACGAATGTTATTCTGAAATCTATTTCGACACACCGCCGCTCGGGGCGTTACAAGCAGCGCAGCAATTGGGACGCAGCGATTACCGTAATCTGGTATCTTTTTTCAGCCTGTCCAAGCGTTCTAACGTACCCGGTATACGTTCCGGCTTTGTGGCGGGTGATGCAAAAATAATAGAAAAATTCAAGTTGTATCGCACTTACCACGGCTGTGCCATGAACCCGGCAGTGCAAGCCGCCAGCGCCATTGCCTGGCAGGATGAAGCACATGTCGCCGAAAATCGCCGTTTGTATGCGGAAAAATTCTCACAGGTAATCAGCATCCTTAAACCTGTGCTGCCGGTGGTGCTGCCGGATGCCAGTTTTTACCTGTGGCTGCGCGTACCCATAGCTGACACCAGTTTCGCGCAATATCTGCATCGAGACTATAATGTCACAGTTTTGCCCGGCAGTTTCCTGGCACGTGATGCACATGGTGTAAATCCAGGCGAAAATTTTATCCGCATCGCCTTGGTAGCAGAGCTAAACGAAACGATGGAAGCTGCGCAACGCATCGCTGAATTTACCCGTAAACTTGACTAGGAAAATCATGGAACAACTGCAACAGATCATCGAACCCGCTTTTGAACGCCGTGCCGAAATTACACCCCGCAACGTTGATGCAAAACTGAAAGAGGCGGTGGATACTGTTATCGGCCACCTCGATCACGGTACGCTGCGAGTGGCGGAAAAAATAGAGGGTCAGTGGGTGACCCATCAATGGTTGAAAAAAGCAGTGCTATTGTCTTTCCGCATGGAAGACAATGCTTTCATCAAGGGCGGCTTTACCAATTATTACGACAAGGTACCGTCCAAATTTGCCGACTTCAACTCGCGCGATTTTCGTGAAGGCGGCTTCCGCATAGTGCCGCCCGCTGCGGCGCGTAAAGGTTCATTTATAGCCAAAAACGTGGTTTTGATGCCTTCTTACGTTAATATTGGCGCTTATGTGGATGAAGGTACGATGGTGGACACCTGGGCGACGGTAGGTTCTTGCGCACAGATTGGGAAGAACGTTCACTTAAGTGGTGGAGTCGGTATTGGCGGTGTTCTGGAACCCGTGCAGGCTAACCCGACCATTATTGAAGACAACTGCTTCATCGGCGCGCGCTCGGAAATTGTCGAAGGCGTAATTGTGGAAGAAGGCGCGGTGATTTCGATGGGTGTATACATCGGGCAAAGCACCAAAATTTTTGATCGAGAAACTGGCGAAGTGCATTATGGTCGCGTACCGGCCGGCTCGGTGGTCGTGTCGGGCAACCTGCCCTCCAAGGACGGCAGCTACAGCCTGTATTGCGCCGTGATCGTAAAAAAAGTGGATGCTAAAACCCGGGCAAAAGTCGGCATCAATGAGCTACTACGCGGGATTTAAAGCCTGATCTAACCCGGGGAAATTATGATCATTACACCTTTCCTACAGTTAGCTGCTGACAAACAGGCTTCTGATCTTTTTTTTTCCGCGGGTGCACCAGCCAATATCAAAATCAATGGTGTGGTGATGCCTATAAACACATCGAAACTTGATAGCCAAACAATCGAGCGCATTGCCTATGAAATAATGACACCGGAGCAAATCACAGCCTTCGAATCCAGCATGGAAATGAATTTTTCCTATCGTGTCTCGAATGCCGGAAATTATCGGGTCAATATTTTCCGCCAACGAGGCAGTATTTCGATCGTCATTCGTTATATTCGGTTTAGTATTCTTAATGTCGAGGAGCTGAATCTTCCCCCGATTTTAAACAAACTTATTATGGAAAGGCGTGGCCTCATATTGGTTGCTGGTGCGACGGGTTCGGGCAAATCCACCACAATGGCAGCCATGATTCAGCATCGCAATCACACTGCCTTTGGTCATATCCTGACTATTGAAGACCCCGTCGAATACCTGTTTCAACACAACAAATCCATTGTTAATCAGCGTGAAATCGGTACCGATACGCTTTCCTACGGCAATGCCCTGGAAAATGCCATGCGCGAGACACCCGATGTGCTAATGATTGGTGAAATACGTGACCGTGAAACGTTTAAACATGCATTGGTCTTTGCTCAAAGCGGCCATCTGTGCCTGTCCACACTGCACGCCAATAATAGCTACCATACGTTGAACCGTATCGTAAATCTCTTCCCCCAAGATACACGTCGGGCTGTGCTCGCCGATATGGCAATGAGCTTACGGGCAGTGATTTCACAACGTTTGATACCGAATGTGCAGGGCACATTGGTGCCTGCTGTTGAAGTGTTACTCAACACAACCCTTATCTCAGAAATGATTAAAAATGATGAGCTCGATAAAATTCGTGATGCGATTGATCAAAGTGTGTCGTCCGGTTCACAAACCTTTGAACAAGCCTTGTACAAGCTATTTAAAAATGGTGAGATCACCAAGGAAAATGCTTTGCGCAACGCCGATTCAGCCAGCAATCTGGCATCCTTGATTTCTTACTCATAGCCATTCATTAAATTGCAGTCTAATTTTGCAATGTCACACTGATCGAAATAAAAATTTTAAATATATTAATTAATTCAAAAAGATGAAATTGTATGGAATTGCAAATTGTGACACTGTCAAGAAAGCCCGCGCCTGGCTGGAGCAGCATAATGTCGAGTATCGATTTCATGATTTTAAAAAACAGGGGCTTGAATTAGAACTGGCGCAGCGTTGGCTGCAACAAATAGACTGGGAAAACCTAATCAATCGCAAGGGTCTCACTTGGCGCGGTTTATCAGCAGAACAAAAACAAGCTATTAAAGACAACGCTAGCGCATTACCACTGCTGCTCGAGAAAACCAGCGTCATTAAACGCCCGCTATTGGAACAGGATGACAAGCTGCTACATATCGGTTTCGACGATGTCAGCTACGAAAAAATTTTCAACTTTAAATCTTAATTTATATATGTCCCCCACCCTGGAACTTACCCAACAACTTATCGCCCGTCGCTCACTCACACCGTTTGACGAAGGCTGCCTGGCCCTCATCGGTGCGCGCCTCGAACCACTTGGATTCAAGCTGGAGATGTTACGTTACGACAATGTGGACAATCTGTGGGCTCGGCGTGGCAGCAATGGTCCCGTGGTGTGTTTTGCCGGCCACACCGATGTCGTGCCGACTGGCCCATTAAACCAGTGGCATAGCGATCCATTCACGCCAACTATACGTGATGGCATGTTATATGGGCGTGGGGCTGCCGACATGAAGGGTTCACTGGCTGCTTTTGTTACTTCCATCGAACAATTTGTGGCAGCCAACCCAAGCCATGCCGGTTCAATTGCCTTATTGCTGACTTCCGATGAAGAAGGCATAGCCATAAATGGCACAGTTCGCGTCGTAGAAGCATTGCAAATGCGCGGTGAAAACATGGATTACTGCATCGTGGGCGAACCCACCTCATCTACCAAAATCGGTGACACCATCAAAAATGGCCGACGCGGCTCGCTCTCAGGCAAACTGATCGTGAAAGGGGTACAAGGCCACATCGCTTACCCGCATCTAGCCAAAAATCCTATCCATCTTGCCGCTCCGGCCATCGCCGATCTGGCGGCAATGGTATGGGATGATGGAAACGTTTACTTCCCGGCTACCACTTGGCAAATTTCCAACATACACAGTGGCACCGGGGCAACCAATGTTATTCCGGGCACAGTGGAAATCGAATTCAATTTTCGTTTTTCAACAGCAAGTACCGTGGACGAACTGAAAGCCAAGACCCACGCCATTCTTGATCAGCACGGTCTGAATTATGAACTGGCCTGGTCACTTTCTGGCAAACCCTATCTCACGCCACGTGGCGATCTGGTAGATGCAGTAGGCGTTGCTATCAAAGAGGTAACAGGTATCGAAACCGAACTGTCTACCAGTGGCGGCACGTCGGATGGGCGCTTTATAGCGGATATCTGCCCGCAAGTAATTGAGTTTGGTCCCCTTAACGCAACAATACATAAACTCAATGAATGCGTATCTGTAACCGACTTGGATGTATTGTCCAAAATTTACTGCCGTACATTGGTCAATTTGCTGGTCAATAAAATATGAGTATGTTGCACCATTTTGAGAATACAAACGAACTCCATACCGTGCGTGACTGGCTGCGCTTTACGGTAAGTGTATTTAACGAAGCAAAGCTCAGTTTCGGACATGGATCAGCTAATGCCTATGATGAAGCAGCCTACCTTATTCTGCATACCCTGCACTTGCCGCTGGATACCTTGAATCCATTTCTCGACGCGCGACTTATTGCTGAAGAAAAAAAAGCGTTGCTCACATTACTCAAACAGCGTGTGGATGAACGAATTCCTGTTGCCTACCTGACGCATGAAGCTTGGTTAGGAGATTTCAGTTTTTATGTAGACGAGCGCGTCATCGTACCCCGCTCTTTTATCGCTGAACTGATACCGGAGCAATTTACACCCTGGATAGACGATACAAAAATCGTGACCAACGTGCTGGATCTATGCACCGGCAGTGGCTGTCTTGCCATTTTGGCTGCGCACGCTTTCCCTGATGCCATCGTGGATGCTGTTGATATTTCTCCAGACGCACTGGAGGTTACGCAGCGTAATGTTGCTGACTATGGCTTGGAAGACCGAATCAATATAATAAAGTCAGATCTTTTTTTCAATCTGACGGGCAAGCAATACGACGTCATCATCAGTAACCCCCCTTATGTGGATGCATCATCCATGACCGCGCTACCGGCAGAATACCGACATGAGCCGCAACTCGCATTAGGCAGTGGCACAGATGGACTAGATGCTACACGCGACATATTGAAACATGCGGCTGACCATCTCAATCCAAATGGATTGCTGGTGGTCGAAATCGGCCATAATCGCTCCGCACTCGAAGCTGTATATCCCAATTTTCCATTCATCTGGCTGGAGGTATCGGCAGGTAATGAATTTGTATTTATGCTGCGGCGTGAAGATTTAATTTGAAGCAAGCCAACGCTCTCCTATTGCCACTAACGTCATAGTGGTTGAGATTTTCAGGCAAGCACTTTGGGGATTGGGAATACTACATTTTCGCTAATGCCATCCAATTCACGCACACTTTTTGCACCTAGTTCTTGTAATCGTGCAATTACGTCTTGCACTAAAATTTCCGGGGCGGAAGCGCCGGCTGAAATACCGATATGCAATTTTCCTGAGAGCCATTCTGCTTGCAATTCACCCGCATTATCAACCAGGTAGGCGGGAACGTTCATGTTATGCGCGACTTCGCGCAAGCGGTTTGAATTAGAACTACTGGGCGACCCGACCACGATTACTACGTCGCACTGGCTGGCCAGATGCTTGACTGAATCCTGACGGTTCTGCGTTGCATAGCAAATGTCATTTTTACTGGGGCCGATAATGCCCGGGAAACGCGTCTTGAGCACCGAGATAATGGCAGCGGTATCATCCACGGACAGGGTAGTCTGGGTGACAAAGGCGACATTGGTTGGGTCTTTCACGTCAAGCAATTGCGCGTCTGCGGGTGATTCCACCAGATACATGCTACCGTCGCCCTGCCCCATCGTGCCTTCCACTTCGGGATGACCAGCGTGGCCTATCATAATAATTTCTTTGCCCCGCTCGCGCAGGCGCGCAACTTCGATATGCACTTTGGTTACCAGCGGGCATGTTGCGTCAAATATCGTGAAACCACGTGCCTGCGCTTCGCTTCGTATTGCTTGCGATACACCATGTGCGCTGAAAATGAGAATGCTACCCGCCGGTACATCGGCTAAATCATCAATGAACACTGCACCTTTTTTGCGCAAGTTAGCCACCACAAACTCGTTGTGTACCACTTCGTGACGTACATAAATTGGGGCACCATGCAGAGCCAGGGCACGCTCAACCATTTCGATGGCGCGATCAACGCCAGCACAAAAACCGCGGGGATTGGCGAGTAATAGTTGCATTTCATCCCTTCAATTAATAGTGATTTATTAGTTAAGTTTCAGGCAAATTTAGCGTGGTTATTTTTGCACTGAACCCTGATTCTAGAAATCTTCCTAATTTGTTATTTCCGCGATGACAGAAATATTCTATGATTTTTTTGTGAAGCTTTCCCATAGCAATAAGCCTGCACCACAGGTAACTGCCGAATCGGCAATGTTGAATGCTGGAAAGTGATAAGTGTTCCAGTAAAAATCCAGAAAGTCCACCACATAACCGTAAGCAGCACGGTCTATCAGGTTACCCAGTGCGCCACCTAGTATCAATGTCAGAGCAAAACAAAACAATTTTTCCTGTTTATACTTGCCCAGTAACCAAATTATCCATACCGAAGCAGTCGCGGCGACAGCGCTGAATAACCAACGTTGCCAGCCTCCCGCATTGCTGAGAAAACTAAACGCCGCACCACTGTTATGCACAAGCACCAAGTTAAAAAAATTGGTCACCGCCCTATTTTCGCCATAGACAAAAACCTGGCTTATCCACAGCTTGGTAATTTGATCGAGGATGATTATTACTGTTGCCAAGCTTAACCAGTGTTTCAACCCCACACTTTTTCCCACCAGCTTTGTCATTCTTTTTCCATAAAAGATAAAAAGGAATGAAGTCTTTGCTTAGGCATATTTTCGCACCTCGCCGTTACCTAATAAATTACTGACGCAACGCCTACACAAAGTAGCATTTTGAGGATCGCTACCTACATCGGCGCGGTAATGCCAGCAACGTTCACACTTGATATTCACACTCGGTATGACTTCAATGCGCTCTTCCGCTTCAGATGTGACGCGATGCAAGGTAGCACGCGAAGTTATCAGCACAAATCGCAGGTCATCACCCAGACGGGTAAGCACATCAAAATTTTCACCCGCTGCATAAATTTCTACCTCGGCGGCCAGCGCCTGGCCAATCAGCCCGGCAGCGCGCACTTCTTCGATGTGCTTGTTTACTCTGGCACGCCAGTTACAAACTGTTGTCCAATTTTGCATTAAAACTTGATCGTCTGTTTTTGGTAAATCTGGTAAGGCAAGCCATGTTTGCTGAAACACACTCACGTCCTGCTGAGCACTCAATATCGCCCACGCTTCTTCTGCGGTGAAGCTGAGTATTGGCGCCATTAATCTCACCACGCTATGACTAATATGGTGCAGTGCATTCTGTGCTGAACGTCGTGCGTGCGAATTTTGCGCTGTAGTGTAGAGACGGTCTTTGAGAATATCCAAATAGAATCCACCCAGTTGTTCGGAACAAAAAGTCTGCAATTTCTGTACGACAAGATGAAACTCATAGCGCGTATAATCACCTGTAACCTCTGTCTGCAACTGACTTATTAGCGCTAAAGCATAGCGGTCAATCTCCAGCCATTCCTCCACTGGTAAAGTATCTCGCTGCACATCAAAATCGGCAGTGTTCGCCAACAAAAAACGTAAGGTATTGCGGATGCGGCGGTAGCTTTCCACTACACGCTTAAGAATTTCATCGGAGATGGTCATCTCGCCTGAATAATCAGTGGACGCAGCCCACAGACGCAAAATATCCGCACCCAGCGTATCAAAAATTTTCTGCGGTGCGATGACATTGCCTTTGGATTTGCTCATTTTATGTCCATGGCCATCCACCACAAAACCATGGGTCAGCAGTGCGTTGTAAGGCGCACGGTCATTCATGGCGCAGGAGGTAAGTAATGAAGACTGAAACCAGCCCCGATGCTGGTCCGATCCTTCCAGATACAAATTAGCCGGGAATGACAAATCTTTACGTCGATGTAATACTGATGCATGAGTAGTGCCGGAATCGAACCACACGTCCAGCGTGTCGGAAAGTTTGCGGTATTGTGTCGCTTCTTCGCCTAATAATTCTTTTGCGTCCAACGAAAACCAAGCTTCGATACCCTGCTGCTCAACACGCTGCGCGACCTGCTCAAGCAATTCAAGCGTGCGCGGATGTAACTGCGTGGTTTCATTGTGAACGAAAAACGGCATCGGCACGCCCCAATTACGCTGGCGAGATACGCACCAGTCTGGACGGTTTGCAATCATCGCTTTCAGTCGTGCCTTACCCCATGCCGGGTAGAACTGCGTGGCTTCTACCGCATTATTGGCAAGGTCACGCAAGTTTTTCCCATGTCTCGTCTGCGGTAGAAGAATATTATTAAATGGCTCCACTCCGAGAAATCCCGGGATCTTCGTTAACTTTTCATCGGTCTCATATCTAATTGGCACATACGACCGCGTGGGATCGAAATTTTCCATACCTATGAACCACTGCGGTGTGGAACGAAAAATGATTGGCGTCTTATGTCGCCAGCAGTGCGGATAACTATGCTGTATTTTTTCCAGGTGCAGCAGATGCCCGCTGGCCTGAAGTGTGGCAACTACGACATCATTCGCTTTCCATACAAATAGACCACCAACTACAGGTGTGCTGGCAAGAAACTTGCCATCATCGCCCACCGGGCTGTCATTAGGTAACCCATATTTCTGACCAACGAAATAATCGTCCAGACCATGTGCCGGAGCGGTATGTACCAAACCCGTACCCGCTTCCAGTGTTACATGGTCACCACAAATAATTTTTACCCCACGTTCATCGAATGGATGATGTAATGGCACTCCGTCTAGCGCAATGCCCTTGCAAGTGGCGAGTATTTCTCCATTCAGACCATAGCGATCCAGGCAAGCCTGCCTCAAATCAGTAGCCAGTATCAGCAATCCGCGCGACGTTCTAACCAGCCCATAGTCAAAATCAGGATGTACACTTACTGCCTGATTAGCGGGCAACGTCCATGGCGTGGTAGTCCAAATAACTGCATATGCTTTTTCATCATCCAGCAAAGTCACGCCAAAAGCTTTGGTCAATAAGTTGATATTTATAACTTCAAAACCTACATCAATCGCGGATGATGTTTTATCTTCATGCTCGACTTCCGCCTCGGCCAGCGCGGACTGACAATCCAGGCACCAATTCACAGGCTTGCGCCCTTGGTAAAGATGGCCACGCTCGAATATTTTTCCCAAGGCGCGGATGATATCTGCCTCGGTTTGGTGGTTCATGGTGAGATAGGGATTATCCCAATCACCCAACACACCTAGACGAATAAAATCCTTTTTCTGTCTTTCTATTTGCTCGGTGGCGTATTCGCGGCACAGTTCTCGAAAGCGAGCAGGTGGCATTTCCTTACCATGCTTTTTTTCCACCTGTAATTCAATCGGCAGGCCATGACAATCCCAACCGGGCACATAGGGCGCATCAAAGCCGGATAAAGTCTTACTTTTGACAATAATATCTTTAAGCACCTTGTTCACCGCATGGCCAATATGGATGTCTCCATTAGCATAAGGTGGGCCATCGTGCAGGATAAACTTTGGACGTCCCAGACTGGTGGCGCGTATTTTTTGATAACGCTGTTGTGCCTGCCATTGAGCAAGCATCTGCGGTTCACGCTTGGCCAAATCGCCGCGCATGGGGAAAGGTGTGTCGGGAAGATTGAGAGTATTTTTATAGTCAGTCATTTTGTATAAACCATTGCTTTGCATTACTTACATCGAGCTCAATCTGCTGTGTCAAACTTTGCAGGTTGAGGTACTTCACTTCATCGCGCAACTTGTGCAGGAAATCCACACGCAAATGTTTGTTATAAATGTTGCCCGAAAAATCAAAAAGATGTACTTCCAATACAGGCTTGCCGTTTTTTTTCACCGTAGGGCGCACGCCCAGACTCGCTACGCCCTGCATGAGTGACAGATTATCTCCCTGCATCCTTACTACAAAAATACCGGTAAGTGGCGGCCGATTGTGTTTTAACTGAATGTTTGCAGTCGGGAACCCCAGCTTCTTGCCTAAGCCATCGCCATGAACCACACGCCCGCTGATACTATAAGGACGCCCCAAATAACGCTGTGCTGCTTGTAGATCACCTTCGATCAGCGCAGCGCGCACCGCCGTACTGGATATTCGTAAGCTATTCTGCGATACACTGTGCATAGCCTCTACTTTAAAACCTAGCTGGCTCCCCATCTTTTCCATCAACGCAAAATCACCGCTGCGTCGGTAACCGAAACGAAAATCATCGCCAATCAACACGAATTTCGCCGCTAATTTATCAGACAGAGCATGAATGAAATTGACTGCACTCATCTGTGCAAAGCTGTTAGTAAAGCGACATACATATACCCGATCTACATCAAGTGTCGCGAAAAACTCAAGCTTCTCACGCATGCTGGTCAACCGCACGGGCGCCTCTTGCGGTGTAAAAAATTCACGCGGATGTGGCTCGAATACCAGTACTGCCGTCGGAAGTCCGAGCCGCTGTGCGGTCATCTTTAATCGCTTGAGTAACGCTTGATGGCCAAGGTGTACTCCATCAAAATTGCCTATAGTTAGTGCAACTGATTTTTTGTCTGTTGAGTTAAATCCGCGAAAAATCAACATTCGGGCTGGATCGCCGATAAAAAAGAGTACGATTATACCGTGAGCAAAGAATGGGAGTGAGGCATTAAGAAATACTGTCTTGATGCCTGGTTATTTAGACTGCGATGTAGAGTAATAGATAAAATAGCCGTACCTGATGAAGTTTCACTTGAATGGAGTGGGTGATGCCAGACTTTCTGCTTTATTCAACAAAAATTGATTGAGATGAATTACCCCGCGGCTTGCCGCGGGGTAATTCATCTCGCAATATCTATTTTTTTGTGGATTCATTTTCCTCACCTTAATTTATTATGGGGATAAAATCATATTTGAAAGTAGATTATCCCTGATTATTAAGAATTAACGTGTCTTCATAAAAATCCACCACACCAGTGGCTATGTTATGTTTGCCACCAACAATACCAATCGCACCAGTTTCAACCATCTCTTTTAAAATTGGGCTGCGTTCCATAATGGCATGTAATGTTTTTTTTACGTTCATAGTGGCTACCTGTTCTACAAATTCGGGATTTCTTGAATTACGATTTTCGGTTTCGTTACTTGCCTCATAAACCGCTGGCTGTATTTTACTTAATAGAGCGGTTAGATTACCCATTTCTACGTGGTCGCAAGCACCTTTTATGGCACCGCATTTGGTATGGCCTAAAACTACTATTATTTTAGAGCCAGCAACTTTGCAGCCAAACTCCATGCTGCCTAATATGTCTTCATTAATTATATTGCCCGCTATCCGAACACTGAATACATCGCCTAAGCCCTGGTCGAAAATCAGCTCAACCGATGTACGAGAGTCTATGCAACTTAAAATAACCGCAAACGGATATTGTCCATCGGATATTTCATTGGCCTGTTGCAGCAGATTACGGTTTAACTTAAGGTTACTTACAAAGCGTTTATTTCCTTCTTTTAATAACTCTAAAGCCATTGCTGGTGTAATGGCAGTTTGCATCTCTTTGGTTAATGTTTTCATTTTTTATCTCCAGAAAAGTTATGATTTCGTATGTATTTAACTTTATTGCGACTGTTCTATAGCTCTGGCCTGGTGAAGTATTAAGTCTGCATGTAGAGTTGACTGTGCCAAGTACTATTATGTATTTACACTACATCGGGTTGAAGCAATAAGGCGGATTCAACGCTGAAGTACAACTTTTGTAAGAGTATTTAGGTGGCGCGAGCTGCATTACTATCGTAGCCACTTAAACGACCCGGTATCAAGGAACATAGACGAAGAAATATAAGCCACTCACCAGTGGTCAACGATATCAGATTTATGAATTGAAGCAAGCGGGTTTGAATCAAACTCGGATTTCCCAAAGGATGGGCGTGGAAAAATGATAATCGATTTACATAAAACCAATGTATTCGGTACTCCGGAACAAGTCGCACCAAAATATTTGAAAACACCTAGATGCACCTGAAGAATTCCCCAAAGTTATTTTCTGCACGTGAAATTTTACAATCCTTTAACCTAAATCAGTCAAAAAATCTAACTGTAACCATCTAATATAATAGCTATTTTTAAAAATAGCATTCGTAAAACAGATACATGGCTTTGCCTATGTCGCACTCTATCTCAAAATAGTTACGCTTCACTGAATAGCTGTATGTGGGCGCCTCCAGCCTAAAATAATGACAGCAGACAATATAAGGATTTTTGTTTACTTGATGCGGCTTCGGTTGCTCGATGTTGGTGAAGCCAGACTTTCTGCTTCATTCAGCAAAAACTGATTGAATGCATGCGCTGCGGTGGTAAGACGTTTACTCTTTAGATGGACAATATGCCAGTGACGCATGATAGGAAAATGATCCACATCCAATACTTGCAGACGTTTGATTTCCAATTCCATTTCGATGCCATGCATGGAAATAATGCCTAACCCCATACCAGCTTGCACCGATTGTTTGATTGCTTCATTCGTGTCCATTTCCATATGAGTAGGCAATTTCAAATGGTGGCTGGCAAAATATCGTTCTACTACACCACGAGTGCCCGATCCTTGCTCGCGCAGTAAAAAAATTTCTTGCGCTAATTGCCTGGGCTTAATGTTACGCACCTTGGTTAAAGGATGATTGGGTGCAGCGATGACAACCAGCGGGTTTTGCATAAACGGCTGCGATAGCGTATCTGCACTTTCTGGCGGTTGACCCATGATAGCAAGATCGGCGCTATTATCGACGAGCAATTTTATTACTGCGTCACGATTGGCAACATGCAGGCTTACGCTGATCTTAGGGTATTGCTGAATAAATTTTGCCAATAATTGAGGCATAAAATAGCTAGCTGTACTGACTGCAGAGATATTCAAGCGGCCATGTTCCAATCCTTTCATCTCGCTAAACATTGCGTTCATTTCATCAAGTTGTTGCGCAATGTTGCGAGTGTAATGCAGCATTTCCTGGCCTGCTTCGGTCAGGTGTATTTGTTTGCCCACTCGGTCAAATAAAGGTAGGCCGACACTATGTTCAAGTTGCTTGATTTGCATAGAGACTGCTGGCTGGCTAAGGTACAATTCCTTGGCCGCGCGTGAATGACTCAAATGCCGTGCTACGGCATCGAAAATTTTAAGTTGTCGGATCGTTAAATGTAACATCATCATATTATAATTAATACTTATAGTTAACATCAATATAATTGACTATTATTTATGAATAATATTAGGTAATGTACACCCTACGCGCTGAAACAAATACCCATTAATCGTAATGAGTATTGCCCGCCAGCTTACACAGGAGGGCGCGGTGCGGTTTTTTCAATAATTGGAGATAACCATGGCATCTGAAACGATGAAAGAAGGTAAGGAGCGCTACAAAGCTGGCGTTATACCCTATAAGAAAATGGGCTATTGGGAGCCTGATTACAAGGTCAAAGACACAGATGTACTCGCCATGTTCCGCATGACGCCGCAAACAGGTATGGATCCAGAAGAAGTTGCCGCTGCGGTGGCAGGCGAATCTTCCACTGCCACATGGACGGTGGTGTGGACTGACCGTTTGACTGCGTGCGAAATGTATCGCGCCAAAGCTTATCGTTGTGACCTGGTTCCAAACACAGGCGAAGGCACAAAAACTGAAGCTCAATACTTTGTTTACATCGCGTATGAATTAGATTTGTTCGAAGGTGGTTCGATTGCCAACCTGACTGCTTCCATTATCGGTAACGTGTTTGGTATGAAAGCAGTGAAGGCGTTACGCCTCGAAGATATGCGTATCCCGGTTGCTTATCTCAAAACATTCCAAGGTCCTGCTACCGGCGTCATCGTCGAGCGTGAACGTCTGGATAAATTTGGTCGCCCTCTGCTGGGTGCAACTACCAAACCTAAGCTCGGTCTTTCCGGCCGTAATTATGGACGCGTAGTGTACGAAGCCCTAAAAGGCGGCTTGGATTTCGTAAAAGACGACGAGAACATCAATTCACAACCTTTCATGCACTGGCGTGACCGTTTCCTGTATTGCATGGAAGCCGTGAACAGAGCTTCCGCTGCAACCGGTGAAGTCAAGGGGCATTACCTTAATGTTACCGCCGGTACGATGGAAGAAATGTACAAGCGCGCGGAGTTTGCCAAGTCGATAGGTTCTGTCATCATCATGATTGACCTCGTTATTGGCTACACCGCTATTCAGTCAATGGCGATTTGGGCACGTCAGAACGACATGATTTTGCACTTGCATCGTGCTGGTAATTCGACCTACTCACGTCAAAAAAATCACGGTATGAGCTTCCGCGTTATTAGCAAATGGATGCGTATGGCGGGTGTGGATCACATCCATGCTGGTACTGTTGTAGGTAAGCTGGAAGGCGATCCGCTCATGATCAGAGGCTATTACGACACGCTGCTCGACACACACACTCCTGTCAATTTGGAAAAAGGTCTATTCTTTGAACAAGACTGGGCTTCACTCAATAAATGTCTGCCAGTTGCATCCGGCGGTATTCACGCTGGTCAAATGCACCAACTGCTAACCTATCTTGGCGACGATGTGGTTCTGCAATTCGGTGGCGGTACTATCGGTCATCCACAAGGAATCCAGGCAGGTGCGGTAGCAAATCGCGTGGCACTGGAAGCCATGGTTCTGGCACGTAATGAAGGTCGCGACATCTGGAACGAAGGCCCGCAGATTTTACAAGATGCAGCTAAATGGTGCGGCCCGCTCAAAGCTGGATTGGATACGTGGAAAGATGTCAGCTTCAATTACGAGTCCACCGATACCCCTGATTTTGTTCCTTCTGCCACGACCAGCGTTTAATTAATATCAAGGAGATTCAATTATGATGACCAATTCTGGAAATCAGATCACGCAAGGGCAGTTTTCTTTTTTGCCCCCGCTGACTGATGTACAAATCACAGCGCAAATTAAATATGCGCTGAAATGCGGCTGGTCGCTATCGGTCGAATACACCGATGACCCGCATCCACGCAATACTTATTGGGAAATGTTCGGCAACCCTATGTTTGACCTTAAAGATCCTGCAGGAATTTTGATGGAGATCAACAATTGCCGTAAGACTTTCCCTAATCACTACATTCGTGTGATGGCTTTTAGTGCAGTACGCGGTATAGAAAGCCCAACGATGTCATATATCGTTAACCGTCCTAAAACCGAACCTGGCTTCAGGCTCGTGCGGGAAGAAGCGGAAAGTCGTAGCATACGCTACACCGTCCACTCCTACGCAACCGAAAAACCAGAAGGCGAGCGGTACTAAGCAATTGCGGGTACGGTATATGCCGTACCCGTTTTTTAACCCGCTGTTGAAATACTCTGTAAATAGTCTTCCTCAAAACTTGGCGATAAAGAATTTTCTTCTTTGAAAATTGCCGTTCCAATTAAATATAAACTTATTTAAAAATACGCAGAAAGTATGCGGAAAATTTCAACAGCCGATTGATTTAACAGGATAAATAATGGACGACCTCTCAAAAAACCTCATTCTTCCCGACGACACTCCGGTTGATTTGGACGCCGAATTTCGCAACTCTAACATACAAGAAGTGCTAGCTAAACTTGATCGCGAATTGATTGGTCTGTCGCCAGTCAAGACACGCATCCGCGAAACCGCAGCACTCTTATTGGTAGATCGCGTTCGCAAGAAACTCAACCTATCAGCGGTTTCACCAACGCTACATATGAGCTTTACTGGTAATCCCGGCACCGGAAAAACCACGGTCGCATTACGTATGGCTGAAATACTGCATCGCCTGGGTTATGTGCGTGAGGGTCATTTAGTATCAGTCACACGCGATGATCTAGTCGGTCAATACATTGGACATACTGCACCAAAGACAAAAGAAGTCATTAAAAAAGCAATGGGCGGCGTGTTATTCATAGATGAAGCTTATTACCTATACAAGCCTGAAAATGAGCGGGACTATGGCGCTGAATCTATCGAAATTCTATTACAGATAATGGAAAACAATCGTGACGATCTGGTTGTAATATTGGCCGGTTACAAAGACCGGATGGATAAATTTTTCCATAGCAATCCTGGCATGCGTTCGCGTATTGCGCATCACATCGACTTTCCTGATTACTCAGCAGAAGAATTGCTTACCATCGCAAAGCTAATGCTGGCAGAGCAAAATTATCGTTTCAGTTCGGAAGCAGAAAAAGCATTTGCAGAATATATTCCGTTACGAATGAAGCTGGAACATTTCGCTAATGCCCGTTCCATCCGTAACGCACTGGATCGCGCACGTATGCGCCAAGCTAACCGTCTATTCGCTGGCGCCAAGAAAAGTCTCACTAAAATTGATTTGATGACCATTGAAGCCGAAGAAATCTATGCTAGTCGTGTATTTAAAGATGGCCAAGTTGATCTGGATGGAGATGAGTTGACGGAAAAATAATAAAAGGATTGTGAAGGCTGTACATATAAATTAACGTATCAATTTAATACGTTAATAGACTATGCTAAAGATCAAGTCTTCATGTTTTTTGATTGGTTAGTAGGAAATCAGTTTGGTTAAATAATTTATAATCAAATTGAGATGCCGAGTACACTTTGATTCGGTCATCATTATTTTCGAATGATTGAGAATTACCAAACAATTGCTACTAAATGAACATATAAAACTATTTACAGCCTCTGGTTAACTGGTACTATACGCAAGTCAAGGCGACCTTGATCCTACAACTATCCTTACAACTTCATATTTAGGAGCTTTTCATGAAAAAGAGTCTTATAAATATCACACTTATGTCCTGTTTTGCTTTAGGTGTTTCTTTGGCAAACGCTGATTCAATGGTTGGTGTTACTACTTCGGGTATTTCTACCAACACTGGACAATCCTATGGCACATCGGGTGGCAGAATCCAGCCTATGGGCGCAGATGGCCGAGTTCAGCCAAATAATGCCGGTTTTGATGTTCAGAACCAACCACCTGAGTATTATCGTTACTCTCATGTTTCCAATCAAACCAATATCGTTCAATCTGGACCTAATGGACCATTCAATCAATTGGGCAATCCAGGAATGAACTCCCAAGAGCGTTATCCAATGGGAAGGTAATAAATACGTTTGGTAGCAATGAATGAACAAATTCGTTTAATAAGAAGGCCAGCTTAATGCTGGCCTTCTTATTTTACATACGATGGTTTTAGTATAGACAATAATTTTATATTCAGTGGTGACCATGCCGAGCAGTAACAGCGATTTCATCTTGCTTGATAATGAAAGATATGCATTGTTTACGGATCAATTTTAATGACGTAGATCTTTTACTTTATTACACGTCTAAAAGCTACGATCAGCTAAATAATTTGTATGGTTGCAACGCGTTAAAACACAATCCCAAAAAAGAAGCCATGATCAATTAGTGAGCATGTTTCGCACAGACTTTAGACGTAAAAAAATTATTATTAAAATAATCAGTATAGAACTAAATCAAATTGTTTTAATGGTTGAAACTTGGTTAATTAGATTAAAATACACTGCTGGTTGTTATTTTAGGAATTACTTATGAATCAAAAACTTTTGCAGTTATTGGATGGTGCGGAAGATAAATATCCGCATGCACTGGAACAACAGTTCCCACATGTTGTAAATAAAATTATAGAGTTATGGGGTTCACCGGCAATAGATCAATATTTCATTGATCTGATGTTGCATACACGTGCCGTGCCACGTGAAGGTTTCCCGCCTGCAATAGCTAAAGAAATTTTCGATCTAAATCTGATAAATGACGAACAACTTAAAGCAAAGCAAGGCGTACCCATCAGTCGATAAATATGAACAAAATCTTATTTTAAAGATATAAACCGGATTTTTATCTTTTCAGGAAATATCGCCCAATTCATCTCTTCTACCCTTAAGTACAGAATTTAACCGAGAAAATCATATATTCAGTAGGTTAAACCGTTTCTGCCCACAGATCATGAACATCAGAATCAGTTATTCGGACATTCACAAAATCACCTGGCTTTAGTGTTTGACCATTACTAATATAAACCAGCCCATCAATCTCTGGTGCATCAGCTGTACTACGTGCAATTGCACCCTCCTCGTCCACTTCATCCACCAACACCTGCATGGTCTTGCCTTTTTTACATGCAAGGCGTTCACCACTAATCCCTTCCTGCAATTGCATCAAGCGACCCAAACGTTCTTGCTGAACTTCAAGTGGGATGTGATCCGGTAAATTATTGGCTAGAGCACCTTCCACAGGGGAATACATAAATGCGCCGACGCGATCCAATTGAGCCATTTCGAGGAAATTGAGCAGATCTTCAAATTCTTCTTCCGTTTCGCCGGGGAAGCCGACTATAAAAGTGCTGCGTAAGGTAATGTCCGGGCAAATTTTGCGCCATTGCTGAATACGTGTAAGCACGTTTTCACTACTGGCAGGGCGTTTCATTAATTTAAGAATGCGCGCATTGGCATGCTGAAACGGGATATCCAGATAGGGCAGAATTTTCCCCTGCACCATCAGCGGAATAGCTTCATCTACATGTGGGTAAGGATAAACATAATGCAATCGCACCCATACCCCCAGCTCACCCATCGCCTGGACTAATTCGGTCATACGTGTTTTGATCGGCCGACCACCCCAGAAACCTGTACGGTATTTTATATCTACGCCATAGGCACTAGTGTCTTGCGAGATTACCAGTAATTCTTTCACGCCTGCGTTTACCAAATTCTGCGCTTCCTGCATAACGTCACCCACCGGACGGCTTACCAGATCGCCGCGCATACTGGGGATGATACAAAAAGTGCAGCGATGGTTGCAGCCCTCTGAAATTTTCACATAAGCATAATGCTTGGGTGTCAGCCGTATGCCTTGTGGCGGAACCAGATCACTATAAGGATCATGCAACTTGGGCAAATGGGCATGAATAGCTTCCATTACCTCATCGGTCGCATGCGGACCTGTGACTGCCAATACTTTGGGATGCGCTTCTTTCACTACATTACCTTTGGCACCCAAACAACCAGTAACAATGACCTTTCCATTTTCAGCCAGTGCTTCGCCGATGGCTTCAAGTGATTCTGTCACTGCACTGTCAATGAAACCGCAAGTGTTAACTATCACTAGATCGGAATTCGCATAGTTGGGAGAAATAATGTAACCCTCAGTACGTAAACGAGTAAGAATATGCTCGGAATCCACCGTCGCTTTAGGACAACCGAGAGATACGAAACCGACGCGTGGCGCTGTGCTTTGCTTGTTCATGTTTTCACTTTGATATATTGAATTGAACATTTTCTTTCCTGCAGCCAGCTTTATCTTTACTGCAGTAAATTACTACGAAAAGTGGTATTTGGTAATGTAGGAGAAAAGATTTTTACTCTACCATTAATACACTCATTAACCAGACTGTCCCTACACCCGATA
This sequence comes from Candidatus Nitrotoga sp. SPKER, assembly GCA_003402285.1. GTDB lineage: Bacteria > Pseudomonadota > Gammaproteobacteria > Burkholderiales > Gallionellaceae > Nitrotoga. The sequence goes on from QFXG01000001.1 coordinate 139,403, forward strand.
CAATCAAAACGACTTGCTGCAAGGTATCGCGTAGCTGTACGCGCTTATGCAAACCGGGTATTAAATCCGCTACCGCAACATAAATCATGCTCGCAGCGGCCAGTGCAAGCAACGATGGAATCCACGATTGCATGGTCTGCAAAGTGAGGTATCCCAATATGCCGCCTGCCACAGAGGCGAAACTGGATATCACGTTCAATTGAAAGGCCCGCAATTTGCTATAACCCGAGTGTAGCAAAATAGCAAAATCCCCCACTTCTTGCGGAATTTCGTGTGCGATGATGGCCAGTGCAGTGACAATACCCAGATTCACGTCAGTCAGAAATGCTGCCGCTATGATGATGCCATCCACAAAATTATGGAAAGTGTCACCGATTATAATCATCATGCCACTGCGGCCATGGTCATAACCATGCTCCGCATCGACTGTTTGATGTGCTTCGCAATGCTCATGGTGGCAATGCCTCCACAGTACCAGTTTTTCCAGGATAAAAAACAGCAGGATCCCAAACAATACCGTACCGCTTAAAATAGCGACATTGGGAGTTAGGTTGATTGCCTCGGGCAAAATATTGAGGAATACTGCTCCAAGCAGCGCACCTATTGCATAGCTCACCATGCCACCAAGGTAATGCTGTGTGCGGTTGTTAAACGCGAATAATGCTGCACATCCCACACTCAGCGTTCCGCCTACAATACAGGTGGTAATAATCCAGACCAAAATACTCATGGTGTGTTCAAGAAATAAATGAGGCGCGGATTATACCTAAAGACAGACAAGCCATTCTCTAAGTGCGTGGTTAATTGCAGCGGATTTAATTTTTCAAAAATCTAAAAAGATGAATGATTTTGATACTTGTGCTTCAAATACGGCATATATAACGTTACAGAGTTCAGAGTTGCACAAAGCTTACACAGTCAAAGAGTGTTTTCCCCGACTCATGCTGCAACCTTCGTTTCTACTCCTAATACTTTAATGCGCGCAGCGAAAGCCTCTAATTGTTGCTTTGACAGCGTGGCTAGTGTCGGTGCTTCCGGTTGTAACGTGGGGCGTGCCAAGCTGTAAAGCAACACACCCTCAGGTTTGATATTGTCATGCAACAATGTAGCCAGAAAATCCAGATAATCGTCCTCGTCCTGCTTAGCCGGTAGCTCCCCATCCAGCATAAACCAGCAGGTTTGCAGCCAAGTCGGACATAGCGCAATGGCAGTAGCAAGGTTTGCGCGCACCTTAACCAGACTTGTGTGGGTGCTGTTGATTTGTTGCATGCCCACCTTGCTGGCACGGTCAATCTTGAACCACACTTCACCATTCAATTGCGCCATTTTGCGCAAACCTTGCTGCACGTATTTGCGGTGCATAAGGCTGCCATTTGTGATGAGAACCAGTTTGATATGGGAGGGCAGCGCCAGTTCTTGTTGCAGCTTGCCAATGAGTGTAATAATTTGCTCAAATTCTTTGGCGCTGGTTGGCTCACCATTGCCGGATAAGGCAATGTCATTAATGCGGCGCGCGCCTTCTGGCACGCGACGCAGCATGAAATCACCGTGCAATAACTCATGTAGAAAACCACGCAACTCCTGCTCCAGCAATGCCAGATCAACCGGTGGAGCTGTGCCGCGCTTGAGTTCCGGCACCTGGCAATATATGCAGCGCCAATTGCAGGCATTATTAGTATTCAGATTGATACCGACCGACACTCCACCCGCCCGCCGCGAAACCACGGGATAGATATAGCGCAAACCTGCGCTGTCGCGACTATGATCGGTTACATCAAGACCAGTATTTTTCAAGATTTTACGAGTGGTAAATATTTGGCAGGATCAACAGGCTTGCCAAAGCGGCGTATCTCGAAGTGCAAGCTGACCTGATCCGTATCAGTGTTGCCCATCTCTGCAATCTTCTGCCCTTTATTTACGTTTTGCCCTTCTTTTACCAGTAGCTGGTCGTTGTGGGCATAAGCGCTAAGATAAGCTTTATTATGCTTGATGATGACCAACTTGCCATATCCACGCAGCCCACTGCCGCTATAGACCACTTTACCCGCTGAGCTGGCAACGATCGCCTGGCCTAGTTTGCCTGCAATATCGATTCCCTTGCGGCTGGCGGTTTCAGAAAATTCACTTATTAACGTTCCAGACGTTGGCATACTCCATTCCAAGATACTGCCATCGTCATCGGTAATGCCATCAATCTTGGTTTCTGGTCTAATTTCAGGTTTAGACTGAATTTTGGTTATCACCACAGGTTCGGATTTTTGCGGGTCTTCCTGCATTTTTTCAATTTGTGCCACAGCCTGTTCGGTATACGGCAGCTTGGCCACCTTAGGTTGACTCTTAACGGGAACGTCTAGAGGCTTACTTTCAACCATGGTTTTAACCACGGTCGAAGGACCGGCAGAGGGCAAACGTAACTCCTTGCCAACATGAATAACAGCATGATTTTGAATGTTATTTAATTCTGCAATTTCGCGATAATCCAGACCATAGTTAAAGGCTATGCTATACAAAGTATCGCCTTTTTGTACTACGTAAATCTGCGGACGCCCGTCTTTATCACGTGGCACCGCTTTCATGATTGGCGCAGCAACCGGCACAACCGGTTTTTTCAACTTGGCTCCGCTTGCTATTTCGCGTTCTGCACCATGTTCCTCTACTGGGGCGTGAGAGCCACTGGAAGAACAACCTATCACTAGCACTGCGGCAATAACGGCAATAGCGATGGGTTGTAATCGAAAAATGAATTTTTTCAGTATCATACTTTCCCCATCAATAGTGGCACGAATTTCACCGCCTCCAAGCGAGTTTCACGGTAGCCTTGCGTCCCACGCTCAATCAGGCATAAAAACTGTTCCTGAGCGCCCAATGGCAGCACCATTCTACCGCCCACGGCTAGCTGCTCCAGCAATGCCTGTGATATATGCGTAGCGGCTGCCGCCATAATGATGCCATCAAACGGTGCGACTGCCGGCAAACCAATGTTGCCGTCCGCATAACGCAAAATAACATTTTTTACTTTCAATTCTTTCATGTAGCCTGCCGCGCGTTCATACAAAGGTTGCACGCGTTCCACTGAATATACCTCATGTGCCACTTGAGCTAGCACCGCTGCCTGATAACCGCAACCCGTACCCACTTCCAGCACGCGATTTAATGCCATGCCATTGCGCAGGATTTCGATCATGCGCGCCACAATGTAAGGTTGCGAAATAGTCTGACCAAAACCCAATGGCAACGACACATCGTCATAGGCACGGCTGGCCAGCGCTTCGTCGATAAAAATATGGCGTGGCACCACATTCATTGCAGCCAGTACAACCTCATCCTCAATCCCCTGCGCACGCAGCCGCTCGATCAACCGCGCGCGCGTGCGCGGCGAGGTCATGCCAATGCCACTATGACGCCCACTCATGCAGCGTTACCTGTCAGCCATGTTCCAACCGCATCGAGCTGGCTATATTGTGTCAGATCCATCTGTAATGGCGTAATGGATACACGGCGCTGAGTAATAGCATAAAAATCCGTACCCGCACCTGCATCCTGCGCCTTGCCAGCTGCACCAACCCAATACACAGTCTCACCATGCGGATTAGTACTTTTTATTACTGGTTCGGCCTTATGACGTTTACCCAGACGGGTTACTTCGCGGCCTTGTAATTGCTCGTATGGAATGTCTGGCACATTCACGTTGAGTAACCATGGGAGAGAATGAGTACGCTTTTCAAATTGCTGCACCAGATCAGCCACCACACGTGCCGCAGTAGCATAATGCACCAATGTCTTGCTCGCGAGCGATACGGCAATGGCCGGGATTCCGAGCAAAAAACCTTCTGTGGCAGCTGCCACCGTACCTGAATAAATTGTATCGTCACCCATGTTTGCACCCGCATTAATACCGGAGATAACCATATCCGGTTGAGTATCCAGCATACCGGTCACTGCTAAATGCACACAGTCGGTCGGCGTCCCATTTACGTAATAAAAACCGTTGGCGGCACGACGTAAATTGAGCGGGCGATCCAACGTCAAAGAGTTGCTTGCACCGCTGCGATCACGTTCGGGAGCCACCACTATTATTTCAGCAATTGTAGACAACGTTTCCGCAAGGCAAGCCAGGCCAGGTGAGAAATAACCATCATCATTGCTGAGCATAAGCATCATATTTCTACTATCCTTTTGTTCTGTATGGGCTTAGCGCCCATGATGCGCTTTAAATAAGTATTGCTATTGAGTAAACTGCACGAAATCGGGAACAGTATAATTGCTATTATCGCCTGAATTAGCTCAGGTATAAATCCTCGCTCCTTCTATCGAGCATTGCACGGAAACATTAAAAAATGCGCTCACGCCATATGGAACGACACCTCACGGGACAAATCGGCTGGCTTCGTCCCGCAGTATTAGGCGCGAACGACGGTATCGTTTCCACGGCCAGTTTGATACTAGGTGTTGCAGCTGCACATGCAAACCACGACAGTATATTGCTTGCGGGGATTGCTGGTCTTGTCGCAGGCGCCATGTCAATGGCTGCAGGTGAGTATGTGTCCGTCCAATCACAAGCAGATTCCGAACAGGCTGATATTGAGCGAGAACGACAAGAACTTGAGACAGATGATCTAGGTGAGCGCAAAGAACTGGTTGCGATCTATGTTGGCCGTGGCCTTGATCCTGCGCTTGCGAAACAGGTAGCCGATCAACTTATGGCGCATGATGCACTTGGCGCACACACTCGCGACGAACTTGGAATATCAGAAGCGCTTAATGCGCGTCCTCTTCAGGCTACTTTTGCTTCAGCAATCAGCTTCGCTGTTGGAGCAGCCCTGCCTCTCCTGGTCACAATATTTACTTCAAGCGCAAGTCTGATTCTATCCATATCAGTTACTTCACTTGTATTCCTGGCACTCTTGGGTGGTGTGGCTGCATGGGCTGGTGGAGCGCGAGTGACTACAGGTGCAATACGCGTCACATTTTGGGGCGCTCTAGCCATGGGATTGACCGCCGGCGTGGGCACACTGTTTGGAACAATTGTATGACCTTTGATAGTTTGAGAACATGAACCCGCATAAGATTAACAAAGATAATTAAGTTGATAGTGCCTTGCAGTGGCTGGTTATACGCGACACCAAGCAACCACCTGCTGTTTCACTTTGAACTTGAATCCTCCAGATTTATAGCAGAAGCAAGTGACCAGGTATACCTCTGTCATTAATCTCAGAAAAATAATGCAAGCGGCTAAATAACACATTAGATAACGAGATCCTACTAAGATACGTGCCTTTATCTATAACGAGTAGAAATCATATTCTATGTGCGATGGAGCACAGACGGTCATTTTCGTTTGCATAATACTATTCCGCAGGGACGTGGCGATAACTGCGGAAATCAATAATGGTTTTTGTAAAGCTCTGCGCCTTACGCTACCCATTAATGATGATTAGGAGATCAGAAAATGACATTAGGAACAATTTTATTAATCATTGTGATTCTGCTACTAATCGGCGCGATCCCAAGTTGGCCCCATAGTCAGAGTTGGGGTTATGGACCGAGCGGTGGTCTTGGATTAGTGTTGTTAATCCTGATCATTCTATTACTGATGGGGAAAATTTAGCGCGTTACTTTAAATTTAGTGTTCTTCTGTTATTCAATGAGCAGCGAAATCGGAATTTTTATTTTCACCGCAACTTAACGTTGCAAACACGCGCCTCTTGGTTCTAATCTGGTTTAAGCATCGAGAGGCAATTTAGCATCATTATTTACTTTTTAAGGGCTTAACATGACACAATTTAAACGTTTTTCCACTTTTTTTCTGACCGCTCTGTTGGTATTTTTTGTAGGGTGTGCAGCTACATCAAAGCAGGAAGGGACCGGAGAATATATTGACGATAGCGTCCTGACCACTAAGGTCAAGGCAGCGGTTTTCAATGAACCCACCTTAAAATCCACCGAAATCAATGTTGAAACATTTAAGGGTGTAGTACAACTGAGTGGTTTTGTAAGTTCTGAAGCTGATATCAACAAGGCGGCCGATGTCGCACGTAATGTCAAAGGTGTGAAATCAGTTAAGAATGATATGCGAGTCAAATAAAAGATAAAGGTCGGTCTTCAACATGGCAATGTGCGGTCGACCGATCGTCAAATAAAGGAAAATATCATGCTGCACTATACTGTTGTGTTTCTAGTTATAGCACTTGTTGCTGCCCTACTTGGCTTTACTGGTATCGCAGCCGGTGCTGCTGAAATCGCTAAGATCTTGTTCTTCATCTTTATTATTTTATTTGTCATCTCGCTGATAATGGGACTGATGGGTCGTAAGTGACCTTAGTTTAGTGCGTCAGTAGCGTAGTGACCTTACTTTAATAAAGCAGCCCATAATTTGAGTATTAATCTGCGCTCTTAAGTAATTGGCTGGCTTTCAGTCAGCCTTTGCTCAAGGGTCGGAAATATCAACAAATATGTATTAATCAATTTAATTGAAATTGTGCGGTGGTACAATCACGCCTGTTCAATATCTCCACAAGCCTCTTCAAGCTTATCAAATATGAAATAGCCTACATTTGTTTTAGTTAAAAGTATAAAAATATGAATTTTATATTTATTCTTGCCTGTGCAATAAAATAATTTCCTTAAAGTCAGTCGTGCCAATCATAACTTTGTTCGAAGATAAATAAAGTACTAAACTAGTATGCTGCAATTTGATATTTTGATTATAGGCAGTGGACTGGCTGGGCTTTCATTGGCATTGAAACTGGCTGATAAGCGAAAAATCGCCATCATCACCAAGAAATCTTTATTGGAAGGTGCAAGTGTTTGGGCACAGGGCGGAATCGCAGCTGTGCTATCACAAGAAGATTCTCTAGCTGAGCACATACAAGATACTTTGACTGCGGGTGCGGGTCTCTGTGATCCCGCTACAGCGCGCTATGTTATTGAGCACGCCAAGCCAGCAATTGACTGGCTAATTAAGCAAGGTGTGCCGTTTACACGTGATATTAATACGGATACCGGCTATCACCTGACCCGCGAAGGCGGTCATAGTCATCGACGTATCATCCACGCCGCCGATGCCACTGGGCATGCTGTACAAGAAACGCTTGCCACTAAAGTTCTGGCGCATCCCAATATCACGCTGCTGGAACATTACATTGCCATCGATCTGATCACTGGCCATAAACTCGGCCACACACACAATCATTGCTATGGCGCTTACGCACTTAACAGCTTGAGCGACGAAGTCAGCACCATCGCTGCTCATAACACAATTCTAGCCACTGGTGGAACTGGCAAGGTATATCTTTATACCACCAATCCAGACACTGCCACTGGCGACGGCATTGCCATGGGTTGGCGTGCTGGTTGCCGAGTGGCTAACATGGAATTCATTCAATTTCATCCAACCTGCTTATATCATCCGCACGCCAAATCTTTCCTCATCTCTGAGGCAGTTCGTGGCGAAGGTGGCATCCTGAAACTACCTGACGGTACCCGATTCATGCCTGCTCATGATGAGCAGGCTGAGCTCGCGCCACGCGATATCGTTGCACGTGCCATCGATTTCGAAATGAAAAAGCGTGGTTTAGATTGCGTATATCTTGATATCTCACATAAATCGATAGAATTTCTGCAAACACATTTTCCTACCATTTACTCGCGCTGTCTGTCGCTGGGTATCGATATTGCGCACCAGCCTATACCCGTAGTGCCAGCAGCGCACTATACCTGCGGTGGCATTGTTACTGATCTACATGGACGCACCGATCTCGCTCATCTATATGCTGTGGGTGAAACCGCTCATACCGGACTGCATGGAGCTAACCGTCTGGCGAGCAATTCTTTGTTGGAGTGTATGGTATTTGCCGAAGCTGCCGCGCGCGACATATTAGCCACGCCACAAAGTCAGTTTATTCCACTGCCGCAATGGGATGAGAGCCGTGTGACCGACGCCGATGAAGAAATTATTATCTCGCATAACTGGGCCGAATTACGCCAATTCATGTGGGACTATGTTGGAATTGTGCGCACTACTAAAAGACTGCAACGCGCCCAACACCGCATCCGATTATTGCATGAGGAAATCGACGAGTATTACACCAATTTTCATGTTACAGCTGATTTGCTGGAATTACGCAATCTGGTGTTAACGGCCGATCTTATCGTGCAAAGTGCATTGTCTCGGCACGAAAGCCGGGGATTACATTACAGCAAGGACTACCCCGCTATACTGCCACTGGCCACACCGACCATACTCACTCCATCTGCGTAGGGGCATGGTTTCTTGCGCAATCCATCAAACAGAAAGTTGCTTGGGATGAGTTAGCGCATTGTTTGGCAATTATTTTTTGAATTGTTTAAAATACTGCTCTCACTTTACATTAGTAAAGCCAATAAATGGTGTCTAACAAGTTGGTACGTATCGCACGAAATAAATTTTTTGCGCAATGCAACATTAAATTATTAAGCAAGCGTAGTACTTAAGTCTATAAGGAGATAGCGTGGAAAAGATTGAAAAGGATGTTGCAAAAAATTATTGGGAAAATCAGGCTAAAACCCATAAAGGCTCACATCTGGCATCTTGGAGCGATAACTTTATGATTGAGCTTGAAATCGATGCCATAGGAGAGCACATTTCAAGTGGGAATCATGTTTTGGATGTAGGTTGTGCTAATGGATATTCCGCATTCCAGCAATTGGAACGACACAGAGATGTTGGTTCGATTACAGGCGTCGATTTTGCTGAAAATATGATTAAACAGGCAAATAGCCTGAAAAAGGCTCAGTGGGTAGGAGATATTGTAAAGTTTGAAGTAGGAGACATTAATTCCTTGCAGTTTCCTGATGATACTTTTGATGTAGCGTATGCCACACGAGTGGTTACCCTTATGCCTACGTGGGAAGAACAACAAATTGCGATCAATGAATGTATACGGGTTGTAAAACCCGGCGGCAAAGTGATTTTTTCCGAGCCTTTTTTAGAGCCATTTACATTGCTCAATGCTTTGAGGCAGCTTAAGGATATGCCCCCATTGATCGAGCATGATTCAAATCGTTTTTTTAAAAAGGCTGTATTAGAGGAATTTCTGACCCGAAAGGGCTTAACATTTACGGTTAATGAGTTTTCATCAATTTATTACCTGGGGTCAAGATTTTTAAGAGAGTTGGTCACAGACCCGGCGGCATACCCGGGCTTCAATCCAATTAATCGCATTTTTTATGATATAGAGAAAGATTTTTCTGGTGGCGGCTTTGGCATTCAACAGGCTTATATTGTGACTAAATAAAAGTACATTGCATGACTCAGACTAGAATTGAACACGATACATTCGGCCCCATAGCGGTTGCGTCAGACCGGCTTTGGGGCGCGCAAACACAACGTTCGCTCGAACATTTCCACATTTCCTCCGAGCGCATGCCGAAAGAAATCATCCTTGCACTCGCTATGGTCAAGCGCGCTTGCGCGCGGGTCAATCGTGATTTAAATCTGTTAAGCGCTGTCAAGGCCGATGCAATTGTGCAGGCAGCGGATGAAATACTGGCCGGTCAGCACACGCCAGAATTTCCACTTTCTGTTTGGCAGACCGGTTCGGGTACCCAGACCAATATGAATCTGAACGAGGTACTCGCGAACCGGGCTTCTGAACTGCTCGGCGGAAAATGGGGTAAAGACCGGTTGGTACATCCCAATGATGATGTAAATCTCGGCCAATCATCTAATGACATTTTCCCCACTGCAATGCACGTGGCTGCCAGCCTTAGCATTACTCAAGCGCTGCTTCCTGCGCTAAGCAAATTACGCTCGACATTAGAGGAAAAATCCCGCAACTTTAATGACATCGTCAAGATTGGGCGCACGCATTTGCAGGACGCTACTCCACTAACGCTTGGACAGGAATTTTCTGCTTATGTGGCGCAATTGGATTATGTCGAATCCATGATTAAAGCTACCCTGCCCTCGCTTTGCGAACTTGCAGCGGGGGGCACTGCAGTGGGTACCGGGCTTAACACACACGTCGAATTTGGGGAGCGCGTTGCTGCGGAACTGGCTTGTAGCACTCGCTTACCGTTCAAAAGTGCCGTCAACAAATTTGCCGCTCTGGCCGCACATGACGCTCTAGTGGCGGCACATGGCATACTTAAAACACTCGCTGCCGCCCTCATGAAAATTGCCAACGACATTCGCTGGATGGCTTCGGGACCACGCTCTGGTCTTGGAGAAATCAGTATTCCTGAGAACGAACCTGGCAGCTCTATCATGCCCGGCAAAGTTAATCCCACACAATGCGAAGCACTCACCATGCTGTGTTGCCAGGTCTTTGGTAATGACGTTGCCATCAATATAGGGGGGGCTTCGGGAAACTTTGAACTTAACGTTTTCAAGCCGCTCATTGCTCACAATTTCCAACAAAGCGTGCGTCTTCTAGCTGACGGAATGACAAGCTTCGAGGAACACTGCGTTTATGGAATCCAGGCCAACCACGAACGTATTGCAGATTTACTAGAACGCTCACTAATGCTGGTAACTGCCTTGACCCCGCATATCGGCTACGATCGGGCCGCCGAAATCGCTAAGCAAGCACATCGAGATGGCGGCACGCTCAAACAGACGGCGTTAATCCTAGGCTATGTTACGGAAGAAGAATTCGACCGTTGGGTACAGCCCGCAAAAATGACTTGATCTAAAATAGCTTAAACGCATCGTTCAATTTCGCATTCCCATTTTTCTTACTCGTCTACCAGATCCTGATTAGGATATAGCACATCGGTAAAGCCAAACTGGCTTAGGTCACGGATACGCATGGGATACAGAATTCCATCCAGGTGATCGCATTCATGCTGTACTACGCGAGCATGAAAACCGTTTACCGTACGATCTATTAATACGCCATATTCATCCCGTCCCTGATAATGAATGGATTGAAACCGTGGTACGAGTCCACGCAATCCCGGCACGCTCAAGCAGCCTTCCCATCCATCCACCTTATCCGGATCCAATGCCGATCCCACATGTAAATCTACCGTACTTAAGGGATTACCTGATTTTGTTAGCGGAGTGATGATGGGGTTGATCAATACTGTTTCTGGCACTATTTCGGCATCAGGGTAGCGTGGGTTGAGCTGCACACCGAAAATCACTACACGTAAATTTACGCCTATCTGCGGTGCTGCCAGCCCCGCGCCATTCAACGCTTGCATGGTGTCGCGCATATCAACCAGCAAGGTGTGCAGCGCCGGCGTATCAAAATCAATTACCTCTTCCGCGCAACGCAACAGACGCGCATCCCCCATACGTAATACTTCCCTAATCGACATCAGAATCTACCACGCATTCCAGGATGTTACGCACGCGCGCCATGGCAGGTTGTACCACTGCACTGATGGTTTCCAAATGTACACCAGTGCGGCTACTACCGCGACCGGCAGCATGATTCACCACCACTGCGATCGCTGCATAATTTAAACCAAGTTCTTTAGCCAAGCCAGCTTCCGGCATACCGGTCATACCCACCATATCGGCACCGTCACGCTCCAGGCGATTGATCTCTGCTGCCGTATCCAGACGTGGACCCTGTGTAGCCGCATATACGCCCCCATCCAGACAAAGAATATCCGCACCTTTACCCGCATCCAGAATTTGTTGGCGTAACTTCTTGCTATACGGCTGGGTAAAATCAATATGCGTTACCGAGCAATCGCATCCATCAAAATAGGTGAACTCGCGCCCATAGGTGTAATCGATAATCTGATCTGGCAACACAATAACGCCGGGTAACAGGTCAGCACGAATCCCCCCCACTGCTGCGACAGAAATGATGCGTTGCGCGCCCTGTTCTTTCAACGCCCAGAGATTGGCACGATAATTAACCGCATGTGGCGGGATCGTATGGCCGTAACCATGACGAGCAATAAACATGACCTCATGCTGGCGCAAACGGCCAAAGGTAATCGCTCCGGAAGGCTCACCATAGGGTGTGCGCATCACTTGTCGATGTGATATTTCCAGATTGGCCAGTTGCGTCAGTCCCGTGCCACCAATAATCGCTAACATTTATTATTACCTTTTGGAAAATACCATGACTTCTTAATTTCAAAATTATCTATTTTTAATCAATGTATAGAACAACAAATAGAATGTGTTACTTAAAACCTTGCTGAATCTATTTTTCCCTTGTTGCGTAAACCGCTGGTAGATTACGCCACGCGCCATGGATGTCCATACCAAAGCCGAACACAAAGCGGTTAGGCAATTCTATCCCGACAAAATCGGCATGTATCGGTTTAGCCTTCCCAATCCGTTTGTCAGCAAATACAGCACTGTAAAACCTGGTGGCACCTAAATTTAGTACACGCTGTTTAACTGCCGCTAATGTTTCACCCGCGTCGAGAATGTCATCCACTACCAGCACCACGCGGCCAGTTACATTTTCGCGCGGTTCAACTGTCCAGTTTAGGATACCGCCCTGCTGATTACTGCCATAGCGCGATACATGCACATAATCAAAATCGAGCGGAAAAGTCAGCAACGGTAATAATTGCCCGGTAAATACCACTGCACCGCCCATTACGGATAACAGTAGCGGATGCATGCCAGCCAATACAGCATTGATTTCCTGCGCGACATTCGTTACGGCCGCCCGCACTTCTTCAGCTGAAATAATCAACTCGGCCTGATTCAGGATATCCCTCGCCTGCTGATTAGAAAGCATTACTTGATCGTTGCCAGATGAGCAGCAAAATCTTCGCCCAGTTCAGGATGTTTAAGGCCAAATGCCACCGTTGCCTTAAGATAGCCCAGCTTGGAGCCACAGTCATAACGAATGCCGTTAAATCGGTATGCAAGCACTTTTTCTTCTTTTATCAGCGCTGAAATCCCATCGGTTAGCTGGATTTCGCCACCTGCGCCCGCCTGTACCTGCGCCAGATGATGAAAAATACGCGGCGTCAACACATAGCGCCCGACTACTGCAAGTGTAGAAGGCGCATCTGACGGCCTGGGCTTTTCGACGATGGCATGTACCTGCTCCACGTTTGGCTCCAGATTACTACTACTGACTATGCCATAGTGGCCCGTCTGTGAAGGTGGCACGTCCTCTACACCGAGCACGGAACATTGATAACGCTGATGTACGTCCGTCATCTGTTTAATGACTGATATTTTCCCTGCGATCAAGTCATCGGCCAAAATCACCGCAAACGGTTCATTATGTATTACCGGCTGCGCACACAGAACTGCATGACCAAGCCCTAGTGTTTCTGACTGGCGGATGTAAATGCAATTTACATGCCTGGGAATCACTTCCTGAACTGCACGTAACAGCTCGCTTTTTCCACGCGCGAAAAGTTCGGCTTCAATCTCATAAGCCGTGTCAAAATGATCTTCAATAGAGCGTTTGTTGCGGCCTGTGATGAACACCATGTCAGTAATACCCGCCGCTACCGCCTCTTCCACCGCATACTGGATTAACGGCTTGTCGACTATCGGCATCATTTCCTTGGGGCTGGCCTTGGTGGCGGGTAGGAAACGACTACCCAATCCAGCTACCGGAAACACCGCTTTAGTAATTTTATTCATAATATTTCCATAACTTTTCGGTAGACAGCAGTTGATGACATTTCGTTTGTACTTAATAGTTGCAAAAACTGTTGTTCATCCAGTACAGCAATATTTAATTGTTGTGCTTTATCGAGTTTGGTACCTGCCTCAGCGCCAGCCACCACATAATCAGTTTTCTGTGACACGCTACCTGTCACGCGCGCGCCCAGCGCTTCCAGTCTGGATTTTGCCTCATCGCGACTCATACTGATAAGCGTACCCGTTAATACAAAAACTTTAGCGTTCAAAGGTAATAACCGCACTGCTTTTTCGGCCTGCTCCGGCCACTGCACGCCAGCAGCACGTAATTTTGCGATCACCTCAAGATTATGCGGCTCGGCAAAAAATGTTGAAATACTCTGCGCAACGATAGGCCCGATATCCGGTACAAGTTGCAAGCGCGTTTCGTCAGCCGCCATAAAACTGTCCAATGTAGCAAAATGACGTGCCAGTCCTTTCGCAGTCGTCTCGCCCACATTACGGATACCAAGGGCATAGATGAAACGCGCGAGTGTCGTTTGCTTACTGTTTTCTATTGAACCCAACAAATTTTGGGCGGACTTTTCACCCATACGATCCAGCTGAGCCAACGCCTGCAAATTCAGTTTATATAAATCGGCAGGCGTATGCACCAGTTGATGCTCCACTAGTTGATCAATCAACTTCTCGCCCAGTCCTTCTATATCCAGGGCACGACGGCTAGCGAAATGCCACAGTGCCTGCTTGCGTTGTGCCGGGCAAAATAGCCCGCCACTGCAGCGCCATATTGCCTCGTCCGGTTGTTTGGTAACCTGAGCACCACATATTGGACAGGTCCGCGGCATATTGAATTCACGCACATCTACAGGACGTCGTTCAAATATGACACGCGCCACCTCTGGAATGACATCACCGGCACGGCGAACACTTACTATATCGCCGATGCGGATATCCTTGCGACGCAACTCTTCTTCGTTGTGCAACGTGGCATTGGTCACTGTTACCCCACCGACAAATACGGGAGTCAAGCGTGCTACTGGAGTTAAGGCACCAGTACGACCCACCTGCACCTCAATGTCCAGGACGGTGGTTAGTGCTTCTTCTGCTGGAAATTTGTGCGCAAGTGCAAAACGCGGTGCCCGTGACACATAGCCCAATTGGGCTTGTTGAGAGATGTTATTGACTTTATATACTACGCCGTCAATTTCGTAAGGCAGCTTGTGGCGCAGTTCAGCAATTTCGCGGTAATAGATGAGTAACCCGTCAACGCCATCTACTACACGGCCTTCCTGTGGTACTGGCACTGCCAATTTTTTCAAACACGCTAATTGTTCGAAATGCGAATCAGGCAAAGTAAATCCTTCAACCGCGCCTGCTCCATAGGCTAAAAAACTCAGGTGTCGACTGGATGTAATCCGCGAATTAAGCTGGCGCAATGAACCTGCTGCTGCATTGCGTGGATTGGCGAACAGTTTGTCGCCTTTGTCTACTTGTTCGCGATTCAGCGCGATAAAATCATGCTTGAACATCAGCACTTCGCCGCGTATCTCTATAAAAGAAATAGGTTTGGCTAATTGCCTTATGTCCAATCGCAAAGGGAGATTCCTTATGGTGCGCAAGTTTTGCGTCACATCTTCGCCAACCTCACCATCACCGCGCGTTGCACCTTGCACAAATATACCATCCTGATAAATGAGCGTAACGGCCAGGCCATCAAACTTTGGTTCTACTGAATATTCTACTTCGTTCACGCCTAAAGTCTCACGAGTACGAGCATCAAATGCCCGCACCTCTTCGTCATTAAAAGCATTGTTGAGCGAAAGCATTGGAGTGTGATGCACCACTTTAGCAAAGGAGAGCAGCGGTGCAGCACCCACTCGCTGGGTAGGAGAATCCGGCGTAGCAAGTAAGGGATATAATGTTTCAAGAGTTTGTAGTTCACGGAACATTATGTCGTATTCCGCGTCGGTAATCAGTGGGGTATCCAACACATGGTATTGGTAATTATGTCGCTCAATTTCCCCACGCAAATGCGCGATACGCTGCGGCACCGATTCACTCATCACTCAAACCTAACCTGAAAGGCAAATCTAGGAAAACAACCTGCGCGCCTGGGCGCTGCCTGCAATAATGTGGTTGGCTCGCATGTCAGTCTCAACAGTAGCAATCCGCTCACGGATGAGCATAATGCTGCCTTCGCTTAATGCCACGTGGTGTGCATCCACTATGGTTGCATGCAATTCATTAGCAAGTCGCTGTGCCAAAACGACCATTTGGTCAAAACCTTGTGTGGGCTGTTCCACACGCGGTACGTCTAGCAACAAAGTCAGGCCATCTATATGTAATTGACTCAAAGTATGATGTTGAAATGGCGTGTTGTCTTCATTACACAGGCTAAACAGAGTATGTCCGTGCGTATCAACCAAGTGAAAAGCACCGTCCGCTTGCAAATGTAAATCATATTGCTCAGCCACGCGCGCAACATCGTTGCCAGACAATATGTGTTTATCGCCAGGTAAAATATTAAGGCCGATCATCTGATCTACACCTGCACAAAACTTATCCAGCTCTACTGCGTGCGTGGCAGTTTTTGCCACATCCGGTAGTACCACACTGATGTGCAATTGTGCTGCAATCATTCGTGCCAGCTCACGAAAGTCCATCAATTTAGCTTCGCTCACCGCACCGGAGCGATTAACTAGCTGTAATGCCAACTTAAATGAGGTATAGGCCGAGGGACTATCGGCAATGACTTTCTCCCATTCGCCGCTCACGGCATTCAAGCCACACGCATGAACATTTTTACCAAAATCAAAGCGTTGCTGCCATAACAAGGTTAACGTGTCTGCACCCACGGGACTTTTAGGGGAAATCACTACAATGTAATCGGTTTCCTTATCCAGCAACCCACACACGGCATCCAATGTGTGTCCACGTTGTGGCTCATTGGGCAAAATACTGTCGGGCACGGCCTGCTCTATCTTCTCTACCAGCAATTCATCTGGCGGCATTTCTGCAGCTGGGCGATATAGTGCATCCTCATGCCCATGCTTGAACGCCGCGCCAAATTTGCGTCGATACTGGCGCTGCTGTAACCAATTATAAATATATATTATCAGCACTACGGCAACGCCGATGCCGAGCAAGCTAATTTGTAATTCACTCATAATGGAAAGTTAATTTTTTGCACACGCGGCAAATCACGCCGTTACTGTTGAATTATCGCAAGAGCGCTGAGAAATGGCAAAGGTCAATGCGCTCTCCTAATTCATTTCAAATTATATTCCCCGCCCAGTGCCTCCATAAGATCAGCCAACAAATGAGGTAACTCACCGGTCATAATGGCAAAATCAGTATCGAATGTATCCTCTGATTCACTGGAATTTATTTGTTCTTCTATAAAATCCAATGCGGCAATACGTTTAAGTTGCATGTTTTCATTCAAAGTAAATGAAATTTTGTCTCTCCAAGTCATGGCTAGCCTGGTTGCTTTTTTGCCTTCTTTAACATGCCGGATAATTTCTGCTGAATCGAGAGCGTGGCGTACATAACGCACCGTAGCTTTTTCATCACCCGTGCCGCATAGTTCACAATCCCGGTCGATGCTAAGTGAAGCGGGCACATCATCTCCAGCAAGCCATGCTGTCATGGCTGAAGCGGGTGATTTCGCAGTTTTAACCAGTGCCAGTGAGCATCCCTCAATTGATCTATGCAACAACTCGATCAACTCATCGGCTTTTGCCGCATTGGAAGTATCAATGACAAACCAGCGGTTAACTGGATCAATCCATGCATAAGTTTTGCGCCGGAGTGCGAATGCGCGTGGTAAAAGCTCATCGGTAACGAACTCCTTAATTTCTTTCATTTGCTTGCGGCCAGGCTTGTACCCTTGCTGCTCTTCAATTTCAGCAGCACGCAATTTCGCAAATTGATTGATAACGGAAACGGGGAGTAATTTTTTCTCTACACCCAAAACAATTAACATTTGTTGCCCCAATGTATGTACTAATGGCTCATTGTCAGCTTTGGGAGAAACCCAGCCACGGCTTTGTATTTCCATGCTAAGACAACTATGTAGGGTATGTTTTGAAAGTGCTACTTCAAGTTCAGCAGGAAATGTATTCCAGTGGATGATACGATATATCTGAAGGTTCTTAAACCACATATTGAGCACTCAAATTTTTAATTATACTAAATAATTTCCTCCATATTTAAACGCATGATGATTTATAAGTTACCAATTCAGTGAGGTTTTGGGATGGTGCGAATTGCTTTATCCAATTGCAAATGCGCTTGTTTGCGGGCTCTTTCGGATTTTATTGCCAATGCTTTTTGCACCAGTTCAAAAAAAGCGATCAAATCTTGCCGGGGATAATCATCCTGCACGCCATTATCCTGGAAAAATTCGGCAATCCAATGTGCATCCAATTCAGCGTTTCCCGCCTCCTGCAAATATTCCGTTGCAGCCATTTCGACGTACTCACTCAATTTGCGCATTTTTTCCTCTAACCTAATCGGGGTCTATCGTAACGATTTATAAAGCTCGCAGCAGGTGTATGCTGAAAAATTTATTAGCATCAGTCCAAAATTTCTCCGAATGCCAGCCTGCTTTTTTCGCCAGATCCTGAAATTGATCAGGTCGATATTTATAGGAATTTTCTGTATGGATAGACTCCCCCGCGGCTATCCAGAATTTCTCCCCCGATATACGAATGACTTGATCAAATCGGCTAACCAGATGCATTTCCATGCGCCCTTGCACAGGGTTGTAAAAAGCATAATGAGAGAATCCATCGGGTTGCATCTCGGCACCAAGCTCGCGCTCGATTCGTGCAAGCAAATTGAGGTTAAAAGCCTCGGTCAAACCTGTCTTATCGTTATAAGCGGCATTGAGAATTAATGGATCTTTTTTACAATCTACCCCAATCAGCATCAAACCATTGGGTCCAATTAATTTGGCTGCTTTGCGCAAAAGATGTTGCGCTTCTTCAGGTGTGTAATTGCCGATGGTAGAACCCGGGAAAAAAATGACGGGACGCAAATCAGTTGATACTAATAAAGGTAGCGCTTCTAGCTGAGTGTAATCCGCACACACGGCCAATATTTCAATCTTAGGGAACTGCGCGACCAAACGTGCTTCAGTTTGTTCTAACTGCGGTTTGCAAATATCGATCAGCACACAGGCGGCTGAAGAATCCATATGACGCATAAGCAATGGCGTTTTCACTGCACTGCCACAACCAAATTCCACTAAGGCACACGATTGACCGATGAGGCTCATCATCTCATCACTACATTGATCCAGAATGGCCGTTTCAGTACGTGTTAGATAATATTCAGCAATTTCACATATTTGCTCAAACAGAGCTGATCCTTGCGCATCGTAAAAATATTTAGGTGGGATTGAACGCTCTTGCTGGCGCAGACCGACGCAAACATCTAACCGAAAACTCTCAGTCTCGACAATATCTACAGGAACGTTGGGGTATTCCATTTTCATTATAAATCCTCCGCTAAACGTAAACCTGAAAATACCCAACGACTTCCAGGTGGAAAGAAATTGCGATAACTTGCCCTGATATGATCCACTGCTGTTGCGCATGATCCACCACGCAATACCATCTGGTTACACATGAATTTGCCGTTATATTCACCCAATGCGCCGGAAAGAGAACGAAAGCCTGGATAGGGCTGATAAGGGCTTTGCGTCCACTCCCAAAGATCACCATAAAGCTGGGTTAGACTAGAACATCGAACGCCATCTGGATGAAAGCGCCCGGAATCAAGGAAATTTCCTGCTATCGGCAACTGGGCGGCGGCGAATTCCCATTCGCACTCGGTCGGTAACCGGTTGCCCGACCACCGCGCGAAAGCATCGGCTTCATAGTAGCTTAAGTGAGCTACGGGTTCATTCAGGTCAATAAGATGCTGACCCGCCAGTCCTGTTAACAACCAGTTATCCTCTTCTTTTATCCAATACAGTGGAGCTTGCCATCCCTGCTCGTTAACAGTACGCCAGCCATCGGAGAGCCAAAGTTCGGCCCGTTGATAGCTTTTATCGTTAATAAAAGATAAATATTCTGCATTGGTGATTAGCCTTGTACCCAAGCGAAAGTCTCTGAGAAAAGTTTTATGGCGTGGCCTTTCGTTGTCAAAAGAAAAACCTTGCCCATCATGCCCAATTTCGACAATACCGCCACCGTATTCCATCCAGCCCAATGGTGGTGGCTCTGGGCATAAAATTGGCGGCTGGCTATGATAGGCCGGCTTTAAAGGATTAATGAAAAAATTGTATTTCACATCCATCAGTAATAGCTCTTGATGCTGAATTTCATGCTCAATGCCCAAAAGAATTCGTTCAGCAATCTCTTGCCAATTCTGCCCGGTAAAATTATCCAACATTTGATCGAGAGCGGCGTTTACGTGGCTGCGATAGTTATAAACCTCTGCCACGGTTGGACGAGACAAGAGCCCACGTTGAGACCGGGGAAAGAAAGTACCCAACGTTTCATAATAAGAGTTAAACAGATATCCGTAAGCCTGATGAAAGACCTGATAATTTTTCGCAAAAGGCAATAAAACAAAGGTTTCAAAAAACCATGTGGTATGAGCCAAATGCCATTTGGGCGGACTGACATCAAGCATACCTTGTATACAGTAATCTTCTTTTTCTAAAGGTACGCAGAGAGCTTCTGTACGCGTTCGCACCAATCTTAATCGCTCTCCCAACAAGTTAGGATCAAGCTTATCGAAATTATTTTTCAGGGAATTAATATTCATTTCTTTACCTTATCAGAAACCGGGAAATCATAATAGCTTGCAACTATTTCCCTACAGAATGTTGTGTTAAAACCTGCATGAAGATCAGCTTTCAAAAATTTAGATTGCGTACCCTTATGCCATTACGTGAATTCGCGAACAGCTGCCGTCTGGATACCTGATTGGTGATTTGGCTAAGTAAAGTTTTGCTGAAGCCGCTATATAGTTCATACAACTTCACTACAAGATGGGTGAAAATCATGAACAAGAAACAATTATCCGTTAGACCTCGTTATACGGTTGGGCGGAAATACCTGCCGATGCTATATGTCAACGATAAGAGCACTAACAGCAAGTTTGATTGGGATGTGGATGAGCCGTTAGTGGAGGTAGTTCGCAAATATCTGAGATACATCGCACACAAGACGTTCAGATGAAGCGTGCCTCGCTGTGATCAATGCTCAAGTTATCCTGCGACAAATTACTTCCGATCTAAGCAATGACTGAGACTGTCGGCTCGCAAATCGAGCCGGGCATCGAGCAAATAGAGGACTATTACCTTGCTGCTGACGCCCTGAAGCGTGTTCGCAAAGGACAAGAACAGGTGCATTCCACCGCTTCTGAAGACAGCCAGTGCTTTTTTCGCCCAGGCGGCGCTCGACAGCGAACTGAAGAAATAAATACCTAT
Source organism: Candidatus Nitrotoga sp. SPKER (assembly GCA_003402285.1). Taxonomy (GTDB): domain Bacteria; phylum Pseudomonadota; class Gammaproteobacteria; order Burkholderiales; family Gallionellaceae; genus Nitrotoga. Next base: position 160,414 of record QFXG01000001.1, read on the forward strand.
ATTGATCAGCATCGGAATCTGTATAGGGTTGAGCCAATCTGCAAAATCCTGCAGGTTGCCCCGTCTGCTTACCCAAGTATGCAGCACGCTGTCGTCAACCGGAATTACGCAGCCGCCGGACGCAGATGGATGAACAGAACAAGATCAATATTTACCGGATATGGGAGCAGAATTTTCAGGTTTATGGCGCACGCAAGATCTGGCGGCAAATGAACTGGCAAGGCCAATGCATCGCCCGCTGCACAGTCGGACGCCTGATGCGGGATCTGGAGATTGCAGGCGTGCGTCATGGCAAGCGGTTGCGCACCACGATGCCGGATCAATCAAGGCCATGTCCGCAAGATCTGGTTCTACGACAGTTTGCAGCCAGCCGCCCGGATCAGCTGTGGGGGGCAGACTTCACCTATGTTTCCACCTGGCAGGGATGGTTATATGTCGCCTTTGTTATTGACGCCTACGCCAAACGAATCGTGGGTTGGCGAGTAAGCAGTCAAATGACGACGGACCTAATTATGGATGCACTGGGGATGCGTATAACAACGCATTAGCGGAGACGATTAACCGCCTTTATAAAGCCGAACTGATACACCGGAGAGCTCCGTGGAAATCCAGAGCCGCTGTTGGAGCTGGCAACCCTGGAGTGGGTGTTTTGGTTCAACCATCAGCGCTTGCTTGGCTCAATCGGCAATATTCCACCTGTACTAGCTCAGACCTGATTTGACAGTCACTTCGATCAATTGGGCAAATGTCAGATAATGTCGCGATTACTACATTTAATACCCCTGCAATACTTGTCGTACGACAGCTGAGTCGTCAACCAATAACACTTTTATTTTTTTCATTTATTTTATTCTGCTCCTGGCTCTGATATTCCAACACCTTGCTTACATGCTTAACCCATACATGACCGCTCCAGATATTGAAAATCACATTTCTGTGACCAATTTTACCCACATCGTGCGCGATAACGTTGAAGCCATGCAGATCAGTGAGTACTTTTGCCATCTGAACATTCTTTTTTCCGATATCCCCGCTATTCGCTTTATTAACGAAATCCGGAAACATATTACCGCCTCCAAATATCTTGACTTCATAATCATCAATTTTCGTTTTACTGCGCTTTACTGCCTCCAAAAACATCAATATCGCCTCGTCCGCATACTTACCGTTCAGCCTGTCTGGATCTCTACGTCGCCCACCCGGTAGCATGTAATGACACATGCCACCGATTAGGCGCTTAGGGTGCCACACAGTAATAGCGACGCACGACCCCAGCACAGTGCGGATGCTGGTCTCCGCATCGCCGAAATGGAAATCACCAGGCTGCAAAAATATCTCAAGGACAAAGTCAGGTCTTTTCATGGCTTACAATATACCGATGGGGAGACTAACTTTAGAGCTGCGGTATGTTGTGTATCCGTTCCATGTCATAGTGACCAGAGCGGGCTTTTTTAAGTACGCGAGTGCTAGTGTCGAATGCGATGATTTCCCAAGGCGAACGAGGTAGGCCATCAGCAAGTGTCATGGCAAGACTGTAAGGTTCTTCGCCGGTCGAGCTAGCCGCGCTCCATAATCGAAATGTTTTGCTTACTTGTACTTTGGGCAAAACTTGCTTGCTTAGAAAATCGAAGTGTTTAGGTTCTCGAAAAAAATAGGTCCCGTTGGTGGTCAGCAGGTCCAATGCAATTTGCAGTTCTGCTGCTTCTGTATTTTGTGTAATCAGCCGAAAATAATCATCATAGCTGGTCAGGTCATGATGTTTCAGCCGTTTGGATAGACGATCTGAAACTAATGCTTTTTTTGCGTCGGAGAGACTAATCTCGGCAGTACGATGTAACCAGGAACGGAACTGGTTAAATTCATCATCTCTCAGAGTTTCTGCATTCATGGTTTTATTGTTTTACCGGTTGTTGTAAACGTTTGGTCTACCGGGAATAGGTAACACTGTCAGCGTAGCGGGTATCAGGATGGAGGAATTCAGGTAATGACATTGACCTTCTTCCATCCATTCCCCACCTTGCGTGTCTTGCTTGCTTAAGCCAATTCTGCCGCAGCAAGTTCCGTCACGCCTGCTCCTGAAAGCCTAGCCATTTCATCCACTGACAGTACGCGGTCAGCGTTGAGTATGATTACAAACTGGCCGTTCACTTTGCCCATGCCACTGATAAAGTCAGCCCGGATCCGGGCACCGAAACTCGGTGCTGGCTCAATTTCAGCGGCGGATATTTCCAGCACTTCTGATACCGAATCCACCACTACGCCGACATCTTGCTTTTCGTCATCCGCTTCAACTTCAATGATGACAATACAGCTGCGCCGCGTAACTTCGGATGCAGTGCGGCCAAAACGGGCCGACATGTCCACTACTGGTACCACGGCGCCACGCAGGTTGATTACGCCACGAATGAAATCCGGCATCATCGGTACCGTGGTGAGATTGCCGTATTCGATGATTTCCTTGATGCCGAGTATGCTGATGGCAAACATCTCGCCTCCAATCAGAAAAGTGAGATATTGCCCCCTTTCCTGCTGCACGACTGCCGCATGAATTTCCTTTTTAACTAGTGCGCTCATGGCTGTCTCCTAATTAAAATCTAGTAAAATCAGCTTCATGTGGGATACTTGCAATAGGCTTGGCACCCTTTGCCTTGGTCGGGCGCGCAGCTTTGCTATTAGTAGATGCTGCAACCCTGTTTACAGCAGCCTGACGTTGTTGGCTGCCGCTGGTATTCGACTTTACTGTAAAGAATCCCATTATTCCTTGCAGTTGATCCGCCTGACCATTCATTTCCTCAGCGGTTGCAGCCAGCTCTTCGGATGCAGATGCATTTTGCTGAGTCATCTGATTCAACTGTCCCATGGCATTGTTGATTTGATGCACACCTGAAGATTGCTCTTCCGATGCGGCGCTGATCTCTTGCACCAGGTCGGAGGTCTTGCTAATGGAGGGCACCATTTCGTCCAACAGATTACCGGCCTTCTCCGCCATCCCGACACTGCTGGAGGCCAGCTCGCCAATTTCCTGCGCCGCCACCTGGCTGCGCTCAGCCAGTTTGCGAACCTCCGCCGCGACCACCGCGAAACCCTTGCCATGTTCGCCCGCCCGGGCTGCTTCGATGGCAGCATTGAGCGCAAGCAAATTCGTCTGATAGGCAATGTCGTCGATAATGCTGATTTTCTTTGCGATTTCTTTCATGGCCGACACTGTTTGCCCGACCGCCTCGCCACCCTCGGTCGCTTCTTTAGCTGCCTTGCTGGCCATACCATCAGTAACCTTGGCATTTTCGGTATTCTGGCTAATAGAAGCACTCATCTGCTCGATCGAGGCACTGGTTTCTTCCACACTCGCTGCCTGTTCACTTGCAGCTTGTGATAAAGACTGTGAAGTGGCACTAACCTGTTCTGAAGCTTGTAATAAAGCATCCGTTGAACTGATTACGTCGGTAACAATATGTGATAATTTTTCAACTACTTCGTTACTAGCCACCTTTAACTCACCAAATGTTCCACCGTACTCCTTTTCAATAGTTTTCGTTAGATCGCCTTGAGCGAGGGCTGCAAGAACACGCAATACATCGTTCAGTCCTTCCTCACTGGTTGCCATTAATTGATTAACATCTGTGCTAATTTTAGCAAAGAAACCGGTTTTCCCTTCTTCTAAAACTCGTAAAGTAAAGTTACCATTCACTGCACCTTCAACAATCGAACCGATCTCATTTTCGATCGCCACCTCGAGAGTACGATCATTCCATTCGACAACACTGCCAAGGCGCTCACCGTTTTTGTTCAACACCGGATTAGCCGATAACGCAAATATACGCGCGCCCACGGTAATTTGCGCCTTGTGGTTACTGTTGAAAGTAGCCAGTAGGTGCTTCTGGTGTGACGGATTCTTGTGAAACTGGTCAATATTGGAACCGATCAATCTAGCCGCCGAGAAATTAGGCAGAACCTTGCGCATATCAGCTTCAGCATTAGACAGCATACTTACAACAGCAGCGTTCGCGTAAATAATATTTCTATCATTGTCGGCTATCATCACATTAGTACTAACGCTATCCAATGCGATCTTAATACGCAGGTTTTCATTGGCAATTTTTGCCGCCTCCTCTACGTTCGAACGAATATTGTCTGCCATGATTTGCATGGCTGCGAGCAGTTGGCCAGTTTCATCTTTAGAGTTTACATTGACCTTGACATTCAGCTCACCTTTAGCTAACTGATTAGACACACTCACTGCTTCATTCAATGGATTTGTTATGCTGCGCGTGACCCAATAGGCGATACCTGCGGCTAATCCTAAAGCAATTGTTGCCAGCGCCAGCATTAAATTGCGTGCAAAATTATAGTTTTCGGTAGCCTCCTTGGCGGTTGTCCGAACTAATTCAACTTGAAAATCGTTTAAAGTATTCAAATTAGCTTGATAAGCTTCCAGGATGGGTCGTAGTACGTTAGTCATAAATGCCCGTGACTCGTCTTTCTTCCCGTCCTTAACCATGGTTATCAAGTTTTTCTGGCTATCGATATACTTTGCGCGATCATCCAGAATATGTTGCAACATCTCCTTTCCTTTTGGCAATGCGATAAGCTTTTGTAACTTATCTACATATTCTTGAATTTTTTTCCGTGCTTCGATAATTTTATCTTCCTGCTTTAGCTGGTCATCGCGTTTATCTGTGAGCATCATGTTTCTCATCGCGATGGCGATCTTATTGGTTTCATTCTTGATATCCGCAATCATAGCCACTTTTATATTTCTATCACTAATCACCAGATCCAACATTTCATTAAGTTGTGAAAGCCGTGTAATAGCTATCGACGCTATTATTATTAGTAAAATCAATACCAAACCAAATCCAAATCCAAGACGCATCCCTATTTTCATGTTTTTAAACATAACCCGCCTCCCTTGTTAATTTTTAAATATAAATATGGAGCCCCATATTGATCGAGGCACCTACATTCCTTCATAAACATGCTTTTCGATTGGCTCATTATTGAACCAACAATTGAAAATCTAAAATAAGTGTTTCTTCATTACTGCCCAATTTAAGTAACAATTTTAAAAAAATACACTTTCTATGTACCTATAGCGGATATTTTATTTATTACTTTAATTTTCCATCAATTGGTAAAACCACCAGCTTTAGCTAGTGCATTTAAGGGTTTTAAATGCTATGAGTATGATTACACGGCGAGGAAATATGGTTTGAGTGTATTCCGCCACGGTTCGCCACTTTTAGTGAGCGGCCGATATAACCTCAACCCACCTACTTTAGTAGGTAGCAGATGAGTTTGTTATTTGAGATTTATCGAGACAGGAACAGAAATATTAATAACAAACTGGAGTGGAAATTTTGTTTTTATTAAGCAACACATTCTGCAGTACAGCAACCAGAATGTATCCGAAACATGCAAGTTCCTGAACACAGGGAACTGTCCGTTCCTGGCGAAATTTGCAGGTTATGCTCATGTTTCAAGCTTGCACAGCACAGCAATCACGCCACAAATCAAGAATTCATGATCAACGTATTTGACCAATTATCCCTTTTCCTCCGATATATATGGTGGCTCTTCTAACGGTGAAATCATGGGTTGAAATTTCTTTCAAAATTTAAGTGCGCTATAAAGTTACAAGTTATAAAGCCGTTACTGAATAAGAAATAGCGAAAGTGTGAGCAAATTTTTAATGAATTTAAGAACAGTGGAGGAATCGTGAAATTTAAAAAATTGATTGTAAAGTTACGCTATTGGGGACAGGAGTTTTTCTTTATATACCAGCAGCATTAACAATACTTAGAGAGACTAGTCAGCTAAACCCAAAAGCTTGCCTCCATTCCAAGCAGGCTTTTATGGCTCATCCATAGTGAGAAAATTGGCATACAGAAGTGATCGGCTATGTCACGAAATTTTTTCTTGGCTCCTTGTAAATCTACCCATTATTAATGTCGCCATAGGTACCCTGTGAAACAGATAATAATTAATCGGCAGCGGATGCAAAAACTAAATATTTGCCCAAATATTCACTACAACAAAGCGATTGCCATGGGTCATGGTTTACACCCATTTTGAACAAAAATGATCTATTGCCAAATTCGATTGATATAAATATTTCGTTCTATTTATACGACATTTAGATAGATCAAATATGCCTTCCATAACTCCTAACACGCATTACAAAATAAATATTAAATTTCATTTTTAGATGAGGCAGAAATCCAAGCAATATCATGCCAGCCAAACCAAAAAATCACTGTAACTCAACTATTCAGATTAATATAAATGGGTTAACGCAAATTGGATATATATAATTTTAATCGTCTACGTTCAAGCTAGATATCCATAATCTAGCATCTCAAAACTCGATACTTGTTAGCCCCGTTTATCTTCCCAAAATAGCCCAGTGCATTTCATGCAATGGCACTATTTTTTTTGCGGCACCCATCTTGATGGCTTCCTTGGGCATACCAAATACAATACACGTGGCTTCATCCTGCGCCACCGTGGGAGCACCTGCATCCAGCATTTCTTTCAGCCCGCGTGCACCATCGTCACCCATGCCGGTCATGATGATGCCGGTAGCATTTTTTCCTGCAAATTTAGCTACCGAACGGAAAAGCACATCTACAGACGGGCGATGACGGTTAACCAATGGCCCATCCACCACTTCAACATGGTAATACGCACCACTGCGTTTAAGCAGCATATGCTTGCCACCAGGAGCAATTAGAGCAAGACCTGGAATAACGCGATCATTATTTTTTGCCTCTCTTACTTCTATTTGGCACAGACCGTTGAGACGTTCAGCAAATAAGGCAGTAAATTTTTCTGGCATATGCTGCACGATGACAATGCCGGGGCACACTCGCGGCAACGCTGTCAACACGGCTTCCAGAGCCTGTGTACCACCCGTCGACGTACCAATGGCAACAATGCGTTCAGTTGTTTGCGCCATAGAGTGAGCAGTAGCAGCAGAGAGAATAACATCAGCATTAAGCTTCCCGGCCACTTGCGGTAAGGGTGTTGCTGGTCTGACCTGACGCCTGACGTTGGCCTGGGCTGCCGCCCTAACTGCCGCCACTAGATCATTGGATGACTCCTGCAAAAAACTTTTCAACCCAATCTTGGGTTTGGTAATAATTTCCACTGCTCCAGCGGAAAGCGCTTGCATGGTGGTTTCCGCACCTTTTTCCGTGAGCGTAGAACAGATCACCACCGGTGTTGGGTGTTCGGCCATAATCTTTTTAAGGAAAGTGATACCGTCCATGCGCGGCATTTCCACGTCTAGAACGATCACATCTGGCCATTCGCGAGTCATTTTTTCCATGGCAAAAATTGGATCGGATGCCGCGCCAATTACCTGAATATCCGGTTCCTGATCCAATACTGCCTGCAATACTTGTCGCACTACAGCTGAATCGTCGACCAATAACACTTTAATTTTTTTCATTTATTTATGCTCTTTAAATCATGCCTGGGTTACGCCGGATTTGCGCACCCAGACATTGCCGTTATGGATGTCGAATACAATCTGCCGATGGCCAGTCCCTCCCAAATCTTCTGTTGCAACCACGAATCCGTGTGATGTAACAAGTGAGCGGGCAACAATCATATTTTTGCATGGGATGTTCATGCATGCATTGATACTATCAATGCATCCTTTAATATCGCACGGGTTCTTTTTTTTTATACCGGGGAACATGTTGCCTGCCCCGAATAATTTCACGGTATATTCTGATGGGCGGGTTTTGGCTGCCCGAATTTCCCGCGCAAACATTTGCATTGCTTCCTCTGCATAACGACCATCGAGCGAATTCGCCGAAGTGTTTTCCCGAGCAGGCAGCAGGTAGTGACACATGCCACCAATTAATCTTGTCGGATGCCACATGGTAATAGATACACAGGATCCCAGAAGGGTACGGATGCGAGCATTCCTTTCTCCGAAATAAAAATCTCCCGGCTGTAAAAATACTTCAATGACATTCCCAGACCGCTTCATGGCTTGCTGTATATAGACGGAGATACCAATTTCAGGCCATCGGTGATTCCATTGAGGCTTTCAGAATGGCTGACAATAAAATAACCGCCAGGCTTTAAAAATGGCAACATGCGTGCAACTACTTGGCGTTTTGTATCCATGTCGAAATAAATCATGACATTACGCAAAAAAATAACGTCAAACTCGCCCAGCTTCGGTAGTGTTGTATTCAGATTGATTTGCATAAATTGCATGCGACTGCGCAGACTGCGCTCAATCATGAAAGTACCTTCTTGGGAGCCAGTACCCTTCAGGCAATGCTTAGAGAGCAGCGGCTGCGGAATGTTGTGCGCCCGTTCCATGTCATAGTGGCCCGAGCGGGCTTTTTCGAGAACGCGGGTGCTGATGTCGGATGCGACGATTTCCCAAGGGATGCTAGGCAAACCATCGGCAAGTGTCATGGCGAGGCTGTATGGTTCTTCACCGGAGGAGCTGGCCGCACTCCATAAACGAAATGTTTTGCCTGCTTGCGCTTTGGGCAAAATTTTCCCTCGCAGAAAATCAAAATGTTTGGGTTCGCGAAAAAAATAGGTTTCGTTGGTGGTGAGTAGATCCAGGGCAATCTGTAATTCTGCTGCTTCAGTATTCTGAGTAATCAGCCGGAAATAATCACCGTAGCTGGTCAAATCATAGTGCTTAAGCCGCTTGGACAGCCGTCCTGAGACCAACGCTTTTTTTGCGTCGGAGAGATTAATCCCGGCAGTACGATGTAACCAGCTACGAAATTGGTTAAATTCATCATCTCTTAGCGTGGTGGTATACATAGATTTATGTCTGCCCCTTATTAGTAATCTTTGATCAATCAGGCAAAGCTCAAACGCCAGGATGAAAAGCATTAAGATGGAGGAACTTTGGTAAATTACGCCAATCTTCTCTCATCCTGCGCCTACCATGCAGGTTCTGCATGCTTAAGCCAATTCTGCCGCAACAAATTCCGTCACACCTGCTCCTGAAAGCCTAGCCATTTCATCCACTGACAGTACGCGGTCAGCGTTGAGTATGATTACAAACTGGCCGTTCACTTTGCCCATGCCACTGATAAAGTCAGCCCGGATCCGGGCACCGAAACTCGGTGCTGGCTCAATTTCAGCGGCGGATATTTCCAGCACTTCTGATACCGAATCCACCACTACGCCGACATCTTGCTTTTCGTCATCCGCTTCAACTTCAATGATGACAATACAGCTGCGCCGCGTAACTTCGGATGCAGTGCGGCCAAAACGGGCCGACATGTCCACTACTGGTACCACGGCGCCACGCAGGTTGATTACGCCACGAATGAAATCCGGCATCATCGGTACCGTGGTGAGATTGCCGTATTCGATGATTTCCTTGATGCCGAGTATGCTGATGGCAAACATCTCGCCTCCAATCAGAAAAGTGAGATATTGTCCCCTTTCCTGCTGCATGACTGCCGCATGAATTTCCTTCTTAACTAGTGCGCCCATGGCTGTCTCCTATTAAAATCGGGCAAATTCAGCTTCATTCGGGATTCCGGCAAGAGCGTGCATGGCAGCTTTTGCTTTTGCCTTGACCGGGCGTGCAGCCTTGTTATTAGATGCGGCCACCTGGTTTACAGCAGCCTGACGTTGCTGGCTGCCAGCACCATTACTTTCGACCTTAAAGAACCCCATCGTCTGTTGGAGTTGATCCGCCTGATTGCTCATGTCCTCAGCGGTTGCAGCCAGCTCTTCGGATGCAGATGCATTTTGCTGGGTGATCTGGCTCAATTGACTCATGGCCGTATTGATCTGGCCCACGCCTGAAGATTGCTCTTCCGATGCGGCGCTGATCTCTTGCACCAGATCGGAGGTCTTGCTGATGGAGGGCACCATTTCGTCCAACAATTTGCCGGCCTTCTCCGCCATCCCGACGCTACTGGAAGCCAGCTCACCAATTTCCTGCGCCGCCACCTGGCTGCGTTCAGCCAGTTTGCGAACCTCCGCCGCGACCACCGCGAAACCCTTGCCATGTTCGCCCGCCCGGGCTGCTTCGATGGCAGCATTGAGCGCAAGCAAATTCGTCTGGTAAGCAATGTCGTCGATAATGCTGATTTTCTTTGCGATTTCCTTCATGGCCGATACTGTTTGTTGCACAGACTCACCACCCTCGGTCGCTTCTTTGGCTGCCTTGCTGGCCATACCATCAGTAATCTTGGCATTTTCGGTATTTTGGTTGATGGAAGCGCTCATCTGCTCAATCGAGGCACTGGTTTCTTCCACACTGGCTGCTTGTTCGCTGGTGGCTTGACTAATGGATTGGGCGGTCGCACTTACCTCTTCAGAAGCGCTTGAGAGACTGTCCGAGGCGCTGCGGACTTCGGTGACAACATGTGACAATTTGCCCACCATGTTTTGCATGGCGGCGAGTAGTTGACCGGTTTCATCTTTAGAACTCACCTCAATATTTGCAGTCAGATTTCCTTCAGCCAACTGGTTTGATACATTCACGGCGATATTCAAAGGCCCCGTAATACTGCGCGTGACCCAGAAGGCGATACCAGCTGCCATTGTCAAGGCAATTCCTACCAGTACCAACATTACGTTGCGTGCCATGTTATAGCTTTCGGTGGCTTCCTTCACGGCTGTCGCCACTAATTCAATTTGAAAGTCGTTAAATTTATTCAAGCTGGCTTGATAGGTGCCCAAGATAGGACGTAGTACATTAGTCAAATACGCCCGCGCTTCATCCTTACTCCCTTCATTAATAATATTTATCAAGGCCTTATAGCCATCGATGTATTTAGTTCTAGCATCTAGAACTTGCTGCAGTATTTCCTTTCCTTTGGGCAAGACAATTATCTTTTGCAATTTCTCAACATGTTCTGCAATTTTATTTTTCGATTCAAGAATTTTTCCTTCTTGTTTTTTCATGTCATCGCGACTGTCAGTGAGCATCATGTTTCTTAACGCAATGGCAATGGCAGTGGTTTCGCTCTTGATATCCGTCACCAAACCCATTTTCACATAACGATCATTAACGACAAGATTCAGCATGTCGTTTTGCTGCGAAAGCCGCGAAATAGCTAAGGTCGCAATGATTAACAGTAATATCACCACCAAGCCAAAACCAAATCCCAAACGCATACCTATTTTCATATTTTTAAACATAATTTATTCTCCCAATGATTATTTCTAGTAAAGTTTATAAAGTGTAGTGAGACAATAATTAATGTGTAAGTTGCCTGGTTGAAACATGCTGCGATTCACGATTTACGGCCTGCTGAACCAACGATGGCACATCCAAAATCAACGCCACTTCACCGCTACCGAGTATGGTGGAGCCACTGATTCCGCGCAGGGTACTGAATATCTTGCCTAGTGGTTTGATTACAGTCTGGAATTCGCCCATTAGCTCATCTACCACCAGCCCCGCTTTTTGACCTGCACAGCTCACCACGACCACGTTTGCGCGACGTGCCCCATTACCCTCAATTTCAAAATGCTCACGCAACATGACAAAAGGCAATACTTCGCCGCGCAAATTAAGATAGCTGCGTTCGCCTGTCGCCTGGCGGTCATTTTCTGTCAGTTCAATACATTCGTGCACCATGTCCAGCGGCACTATATAGCTGGATTTTCCGACACCCACCAAAAAGCCATCAATAATGGCGAGCGTAAGCGGCAAACGAATACTGACTGTAGTACCTTGACCTACCGCACTGTCTAGACTCACAGTGCCGCGCAGTGCAGCGATGTTACGTTTGACCACATCCATCCCCACGCCTCGACCTGAAAGATTGGTTATGGCTTCTGCAGTGGAGAAACCTGCCTCAAAAATCATGTTATAAATTTCCTGATCAGGAGGCGTTACGTTAGGGGCAATCAGGCCGCGATCTCTAGCCTTTTGTAAAATTCGATCACGGTTAAGACCACCTCCATCATCGACAATCTCAATTACGATACTGCCCGAATCATGGAAAGCATTAAGCCGCAGAGTGCCTTTTTCTGGCTTACCTTTTTCTTGTCTAATTGATGCCGACTCAATGCCATGGTCCATGGCATTACGCACCAGATGCATGAGTGGATCTCCAATTTTTTCTACCACGGTCTTATCTAGCTCAGTATCTGCACCGGTAATTACCAGTTCGATATCCTTGCCAAGTTCACGGCCCACATCGCGTACCACGCGCTGAAAGCGATTGAAAGTTTCACCTATTGGAACCATACGCAGGCGCAATGCACCGTCGCGGATTTCCTCCACTAGTCCCGACATCACAGAAGCAGCTTCCTGTAATGGATTATCTTTCACGCGTTGAGCAAGTAAACTGACGCCCGCTCCGGCTATGACTAGTTCACCCACCATATTGATCAATTCGTCCAATTTGTCAGCCTGTACACGAATGTAACGACTTTCCTTGTTTTTACTATCCTTGGATTGGGTTTGCTTATCCAAAGCAGCTTGCACGACCTCATGTTCAACCGAGCGTTGCTCCACCAAAATTTCGCCCAGAGGTGTTGTCGAGCCATCAGGACGGGCGCTGGTTTGCTGTTCACTTAATCCAGATTCAAGCTCTTGTTGCGTAAGCGCTCCTGTCGCCACCAGGATTTCACCCAAGCGTGTTTCACTTTCTGGCAATGAGCGAATTAATTCAATATATTCAGTGAGTTTACTATGCGGTGGTAAAATATGAACAAGGCTACCTTCTCGTGCAAATTCAAATACTCCGGCAATAGTGGCTTTATCGGCATCTGATTTAAAATCAATTTCAAAACCGAGGTAGCACGATTCCGCATCCATTTCATCGGCAAGCGGCAGGGCATCGAACATGGTGGTGATAGAAACAATTTCTCCAAGAGTCGATAAATAGCGAATAAATGAAAGTGGATCCATTCCATCTCTCATTACGTTCTGGCCGAAACGCAAAGAGATGTGCCAATTATCTGTCTCTACAAAACCACCCCCGCTGGATTGGAATGAAGTCTCAGTTTCTACCTGAACAGCATGGCTGACCTTGGAGCTATCCTGACTAGCTTGATAAGCCTGCAACCGAATACGCAAACCATTTTCTCGGGCAATCGCTTCTGCATCCAATTGCCCACCCTGAGCGGCAACTACGTTAACCAGATGCAACATATGATCGCCGCTTTCGAGTAATACCGCGATCAGATTGGCTTCAATAACAACGTCCCCATCGCGTACTCGATCAAGCACATCTTCAACAATATGAGTGAAACTGACGATAGGATCCAACCCGAACAAACCAGCCGATCCCTTGATGGTATGCGCAGCGCGGAATATGGCACCAATTGTGTCAGCATCATTCGGATCAGCTTCAAGCCGTAACAACGCATCCTCCATATCTTGCAAAAGTTCGCGTGCTTCAGCGATATAAGTTTGCAGTGCTTGATCAAGATCTAAACTCATTTTTATTGTCCTTTTTTCTCATTGCAAGAAAGCACCACCGGATCGCCAAAATAAGATGCCAAATTGCACATATCCAGCACATCAAGCACCGCACGACTATGCCCACTTAATCGCATACTGGTCCCGTGCTTTTCAGCTTCGCGCTTAGCCAAGATGAGAATTTGAAGACCAGCGCTATCCATTTCACTGACCTCTGATAAATCAATTTCTCGCTCGCACGGTTGAGCCATATGAGCTATCAGCTCACTCTTCATGTCGGCAGCAGTGTAGATAGTCATATCTCCCTCAATATGCAGCAGCGACTGTCCATTTTTATTTGTTGCAATGATAGGCATAACATTTCCTTATGTAGTTCACATTGCCAAGCTCTATGGCAATATCAATTTGGCCACGGCGGTAAGCATTTGTGCCGGCTGGAACGGTTTAACCACCCAAGCCTTAGCACCCGCTGCCTGGCCTTCTTGTTTTTTTCCTTCCTGAGATTCAGTGGTGAGCATAATGATTGGCGTGAACTTATAATTTGGCAGTTTTTTGACTTCCTTGACGAAGGTAATCCCATCCATGTTGGGCATATTCACATCACTGATAATGAGGTGGATTTTTTGCCCATTAAGTTTTGTCAACGCATCCTTGCCATCACACCCCTCAATCACGTCATAACCCGCCCCTTTTAATGCAATGCTGACGACCTGCCTTACACTTGCAGAATCATCAACTATCAATATTGCTTTACCCATGCTTCCTCCTAAAAAAATGTAATTTCTTGTTTCGCGGCTACGCTGGATTGCCCCCCGCGATGATTGTGCACTTGCTCTTGGGTAGCATAGAGCGTCTCCATCTCCGCCAACCATGACTTGATATCGATATGCTTGATCGGGACGGACGCTGCCCGATCTTTTTTGTATTGCTGCAAATGCTGATGCAGTTTTTCCATGTTGTTGCGCACATGAACCAATATCTGGCTGACGCGATCCTGGAATTGAAGGGAAACAAGTACGTCAGATAATTCATCGCGAATACCTGCACTTTCCTGTTGTAACAGTTCCGCTGAATCTGACAAATGCGAAGTGACGTTATTAAAGCTTTGCAGAACCTGCTGAATAATCAATTCAGAGCTTGCGACCGATTTGGAATCATGTTCAGAAGTGCTTTCAGCGATCTTGAATACGCTGGTGATGGCGTTACTGATAATATCAACGGTACCTGACATTTTTTTACCAGTCTCACTGGAAAGACTGGATAGTTTGCGTACTTCGTCCGCTACCACAGCGAATCCACGGCCTGCTTCTCCAGCCCGCGCAGCTTCGATTGCAGCATTTAAAGCGAGCAAGTTTGTTTGAGCGGCAATCTCCGCTACCTTAACGGCCATCGCTCTCAGCTCGCCAGTGTAATCATTGAGGCTTCTAACTTGTTCCAACATATCATTGCGGCTATGCTGCGCGTCCCTGATAGTGTCAATTACACTGGTCAGCGATGACTCACTTTGTGTCATTACCGCCAATGCACCACCCTCGGCATTACCTGCCAGGTTACCAGCAGCACTTTGGGAAGCACGTACTGATGCTTCCAATTTTGCATTAATACCGACAAAACGATTGGCCAAGTCCATGATGGCTGTTTCGGTTTGATTACGAGTAGTTTCGACTTGCCTGGACCAAATAGGCACCACCTCCGTACATACCTCTTCCAAGCCACCTACACCGGCATTCTCAAGCTCGATTTCAAATTTTGCTTTGGCATTAACCATCTCTTGTGCCACGGCTAACTTAAGCAAGGTGCGATGATGACGAGTCCCCCACTCTGCAGCAGCTGCTGATATTCCTATAAGAACGACAGCAGACACTATGCTGGCCCAGCCAATTCCACCCAAAATAAGCAGCATAGAGGCACCGACAACAGCAACTCCTAAAGCAATTCCCCAACAGAATATTGCTGTAGTTTTTTGTGCTGTCGAATTAATTTTTTTCACTGCCATAATTTTGTCCCCCCGCTTTTTAATTTTTATTTAAAAATGAAATTCTCAAAATATGTAGCGGCAATCTTTAAAAAATCTTTAATGCTAAGACAACACTAAATTATGATTGGTAGAGGTCATTTTTCTAGAAATACAAAATGAACAGCACGAAGTCATCATGCACTGCGACTGAATAGAAACTTTTCATTTGGCGAAAAGTAAATTCGCTCATCCTTCGATAAGCTCAGGATAAACGCGTGTATGTTTTCTGTGGGGGCGTTATTTTTCTGCAGGAAATTGGAAGCTGATTACTACGCTATTTCATATAGTGCAACTAAAACTGTCAACGTAGTGAATTGAAAGTACAGTAGTTTTTACATATAGTTGAAAAGAGACAAACCAGACACAGCCAGAAAAGATTTCTGCGCAGCTTCCAGGCTGGTTCTTTGCTGGGTCAAATCGCTGATCGCTTTATTTAAATCTACATCCCGCAATTGAGATAATGTCTGTTTGTACTGGATCCCCATACTTTCACCAGCACTTTGCAGGGCATCCAGCTCCCGCATACGAGTTCCTAATGAGGCGCGTACTGTCAACACATTATCCATGCCACGATCCAGATTATTTAACGCGGTTGCAATCGTCCCCCCCGGTAGAGTCGGCATTTTCAACGCTGTAATTAAATTAGAAATAGTTTTGAATATACTTTCATTGATACTGGGCGCTACGGCGAATGCATCACCGCTAGCTGGCGCGCCTGTAACATCAATCTGTAAGCCATCAAAACTGATTGCCTGTCCACTGACATAAGGAGTACCAGCTGCTACTGGCACCGGCACCAATGCTCCCGGCGTGGTATTAGTCACACCATAAGTTGTCACACCAGCGACCACACTGAATGTCACCTGATAATTATTTCCCGTAAGTAACGCCGGATTAGTAACTGTTCCTGAGCTGACAATACCACTCCCAACATTCGCAGGTGCCGCTTGGGTAGTAAAGCTTCCATTGCCATTTTTGATACGCATAAAAATGTCTGCGCCAGAATCACTGGCTGCTAACTGTCTTGAACTACTAACCTGAATCATGCGTTGACCATCATCGGTCTGATACTGCACACCAGCATTGCTGTTAACAAAAGGTTGCGTTCTGCCCTGAAAACCAGAGAACAGGTAATTGCCTAATCCGTCTGTGCTATTTGCCAGCGACAATAATTCTTCCAGACGACCACTCAAATCCGTTGCAATAGTTTGCCGGTCAGAATTATTTAACACTCCGCTACCCGCATTAACTGTCAAAGTTCGAACGTCCTGCAGTACGTTCGTTACACTTTGCAAAACTCCCTCACTCATTGAGATGGAATTCAATGCAGCATTTTGATTGGTCGCATATTGTGAATTTGTAGCGTCCGCTTGCGATACATCCAGTATGCGAGCTGAAGCAATCGGATCGTCTGCTGGCGTGACGATACGCCGCTGGGTGGAAATTTGCTGTTGTGTGTGCAACAACTGAGCCTGCTGCTGATTAAGCACATTTATGTTGGCATTATAAAGAGTGTTCGTGCTAATACGCATGGCTTGTTACCCCCCTAAGCTTAACAAAGTATCAAACAAAGTTTCGGCAATTTGAATCGCTTTCCCCGCAGCTTGATAGGCACGCTGATAACGAATCAAGTTTGCTGCCTCTTCATCCAGATTTACTCCAGATACGGATTGTTGTGTTTGAATAAGCTGATTAACCATACTGGTTTGCGCCAGACTGATTGTTCCCAGTTCGCGTGTTTTATTACCTACTTGACTGACCAATTGCGCATAAGCGCCCTGATAAGAAGCAGTCCCGCCTGCAACTGTATTTTGAGTTTGTAAGCTCGCCAGTAGCAATGCATTACGGTTATCTGTTGCAGCATTGGTATTATTTGCCACCGTAAAGGTATCCCCCGCAACAGGAGCACCGGTGATCTGCATGGTCCATCCGTTATAGCTGACGTCTGAACCAGCAGTGTAAGCCACGCCCGCAACCGGAGAACCCGGTATCCCTACGCCTGTCACAGTGAATGTAGTCGGTGGGCTATCAAAAACAATACTGACTGGCTGCTGCAAGTTGGCATTGGTAGGCAATGTCGTATTCACCGTGCCCGCACTAATGCGCCCGGTTCCAATATTAGCCAGTGATGCATTAGTACGAATTGGCATCGATGCTGCAATCTTGGCAGGATCACTGATAGCAACAGCAATGTCACGTGCTCCATTTACGGTCGGGCGTATCGTATAACTATCACCCGTGATTGCGCCCACAGTGGTAGCGATCGTAAGACCATCCACTGTTTGTGGCAAAGTAGCAAAAACAGTAACCGAATTATCAGAAAGGCGAGTCAGCGTATAAGCAGTTCCTCCGTTAAACTGCAACGAATAATCGCTGCCGGTCAACGCTGAAGGGCTAACAACGCTGGCGTTAACAGTGGCACTACCTGTATTTGCTGCACTTGTATTAACTACAGGCACAGGCTGGGTAAAGAAATTACCACCAAGAGTACCATTCAGATCTTGTCCAAGTTTATGCTGTTGATTAAACGTATCTGCCAATACCATGGCCACTCGGCCCAAAGCATTTTGTTCGACATCTAGCGACTCGCTGCGGAAAGCCAGAAGCCCCCCCAGATTGCCACCCTGAAGACTATTTTGCTGCAAACGAATCACGCTCGCACCTGAACGATACGCCACCTCAAGTCTCGAAGGATCACTAAGCGCTTGAACTGCCTGTAATGTATTAACCTGCTCTCCCACCACTAGCGATTGGCCGGCACCAATAAATACATTAAGGCTACCGTCACCTTGCTTAACTACACTTACCTTTATTTCCTGATTTAACTGCGAGATGAGTTGATCACGCTGATCTAGCAAATCATTAGGCGCCTGCCCATTAAATGCCGCTTGTGCCAGCACAATATTCTTGTTCATCGATGCAATTTGCTGCGCATAACTATTAATGGCCGTTACACTGCTGGTAATCTGACCATTGATACTGTTATTAATGTCACTCATACGCTGATTTAACGACTGAAACCTTGACACAAGAGACTGGGCGCTTCCCAACATAGATTGCCTCGCCGCTTGTGACTCCGGCGAACTGGCAACATCATTTACCGCACTGAAAAATTCCTGTAATGCAGGCGATAGACCCGCATCGGGATCAGCCAGCATATTATTGATTTGCCCAATCTGATTGGCATAGGTTTCCAATTGACTGGCCTGAGCCTGACCTTGCATAACCTGGTTAGACAGAAATTCGTTATATATTCGTTTGACGCTACTGACATTTACGCCCTGGCCAATAAATCCTGCGCCACTCGCTTGGGCTAAGCGTGAACCTAGCAAGACCTCCTGCCGATTAAAACCAGGGGTATTCACATTGGCAATATTGTGTTCAGTTGTCAACAACCCAATTTGGGCTGCATTTAATGCGCTGACCCCACTCCCGAAAATACCGATTGCCATATAATTCCTTGCCACACTTTACGTGTTTAAATTTATCGTATGCATTCAATCCAGCATGAAAAGTTATACATAACCACTATTTCTTACTAACCTGGATATTTACATAACGTTTTACAAATTATCGGCATCCCAAAAAATTTCTTTAATTAAGCACGTTATTAACTGATTGTATTAATCCGATTCATGACTTTCACCAGCTTATCCGCATAATCAGGATCAGTCGCATAGCCCGCTCGCTGTACTGCATGAGCTAGCTCGGAAGTTCCTTGCCCTGACTGCAACACTTGGGCATAGCGTGGATTGTCTCTTAATAGATGTGCATAATCACTGAATGCTTCGGTATAAGATGAATAAGCACGAAATTTTTCTACCTGCTTGCTTGCTATTCCATTGTGATACTCGGTAGTAACCACTTCTGCTACTTTCCCATTCCAGTTACCACTAGCCTTAATACCAAACAGGTTGAAACTGGTGCTGCCATCAGGCAGACGTATTTCCCGTCGGCCCCAGCCACTTTCCAGCGCAGCCTGCCCCATTACCAGATGCGTCGGTACACCGGTCTCCTGGCTCGCTTGCACGGCGTGAGGTGTCATGCGACGCACAAAATCTTGCTGAAGCGGGGTGGGCTGGGAGGGACTGTTTTTTATCCCATTCGTAAAGTTGTCGCTATACGGCAGAGGTATCGCACTAGCAGTGCGCACTGGCGGAGTCAATGCAGATTCTGTTGGTGTCTGAATAACATCAGTACTGGTTGACCGACTCAATTGCTTAATCATAATTTCAGCTAGACCAACCCCTCGGCTGGACATGCTCTGCACCAATTGCTGATCCAGCATTCCGGTAAACATTTTTGTTTGTTCGCTATCAAACATGCCGTCTTGCGGTGTGGCATCACGCATGGATTTCAGCATCATATTCATAAATACTGTTTCAAACTGTTGCGCAACCAGTTTTAGTGCCTGATCGGGCGATTGTTTAGCCTGCATACGCAGTTTATCCAAACTTTGCGTACTCACCGCCAAGCTGCCAGATACGTCGGTACTACCGGAAATGTTGCCTGAATTAATCATTATCTGTATTTCAATGAATCTAAAGTTCTACATAAGATAGATAGTTGATACAACACAAGAGGATGTTCTTAATGTTTATAGAGATATTCATTAAATTATTTCAAGCTCAGCATGCAATGCCCCGGCAGACTTCATTGCCTGCAATATAGCGAGCAGATCTTGCGGAGTTGCACCTATCGAATTTAGCGCCTTGACCACTTCGTCCAACGACACCCCTTTATTCAACATGACCAATCCTCCCTTATCGGACTGAATATCGATTGTAGACTTAGCGACTTGCACTGTTTTGCCTTGGGAGAGAGGGTTGGGTTGACTCACCGCGATATCAGTATTAATCACCACCGTCAGGTTGCCGTGTGAGATCGCGCAATTATCTAAAGTCACGATCTGATTCATTACGACCGAACCGGTACGTGCATTCAATATTACGCGCGCCCCAGCCTGCGCGGGGTCAACCTGTAAATTTTCGACCTGCGAAACGAAAGCCACACGCGCGCTACCGGTTGGTGCGCGCACCTGGATAGTGCGGCCATCCAATGCAGCAGCAATTTCCGTAGACGGCGAGAGTGCAGAATTAATTGTAGCGGCAAGACGTGTTGCAGTAGTGAAATCCATAGCGTTTAATTCCAGATGGATGAAATCACCCTGCCCCAATACTGTCGGCACAGCTCGCTCCACTGTTGCCCCACCGGGAATACGCCCGACACTCAAATGATTGACCTGCACCTTGGCATTACCGGCTGCAGCCCCCACACCGCCAACCAGCAAATTACCCTGTGACATGGCGTACACTTGACCATCTGCACCTTTGAGTGGTGTCATTAAAAGTGTTCCTCCGCGCAGGCTTTTTGCATTACCCATTGAAGAAACTGTGACGTCTATAGCCTGCCCAGGACGCGCGAATGGTGGAAGCATTGCCGTCACCATTACTGCCGCCACATTTTTTAATTGTAAGGTGATATTAGGTGGCAGACTTACTCCCATTTGCGTCAACATACTGATCACACTTTGAACGGTAAATGGTGTTTGCGTGGTCAAATCGCCGCTGTTATCCAGACCAGCAACCAAGCCATAACCAAGCAACTGGTTTTCTCGCACACCCTGAATACTGGCGAGATCCTTGATACGCTCAGCGTATGAGACAGTAGGCGTAGCAGCTAACAGAAACAGTAATATTATTTTGGCAATTCTGATAATAATTTGTAAATTATCCATGGCATTAGCCCTTCTCAGAACGGCAATACAGATAAAAAGGCGCGTCCCAGCATGCTCATGATTACAGCCATATCAATATGATTGGCACCTTTGTATTCAATGTGTGCATCCGCCACTTGTGTGGATTGCACGGTATTGCTGCCAGTTATGGTGTACGGATTGACTACACCGGAAAATCGAATATATTCATTCGCTTGATTGATCGCGACCTGCTTCTCACCACTGACTAATAAGTTGCCGTTTGTTAACACCTCAACCACAGTCACTGTGACGGTTCCAATAAAAGTATTGTCACCCGCATTATTACTTTTGTCAGCCAAACTACCGCTTGAACTGCTGGCAAGCCCTATACCATGCATCGTTAAATTGGCACCTGGAATTTGCGTGATACTCGGCGTTTGTACAGACATACTTCCTTTATGTTCTGCGCCGCTAGTCGATTTCCCGGCAGCTGAAGTCGTTTCTGAAATGATAATTGTGAGAATATCGCCCACGTTACGCGCGCGTTTTCCTTCATACAGTGGTCGCTCATTCAGCCCGGCCTGAAAGATGGAACCGTTATCGACCTCTGCTTTTTTATCGGGCGCACGTGCTGTCATCGGCTGATGGATATTGGTTGAAGGAGTATGCGCACACCCCCCAAGCATCAACATCACGCTACACATAATCCAGCTAGACAAATTCCACATGGCGCGTTTCACTCCACTTACATCTGCGATAATTTTTGCAACATTTGATCGGAAACTGTGATTGCCTTGGAGTTAATTTCATAAGCACGCTGCGTCTGTATCATATTAACCAGCTCCTCCACTACGTTCACATTAGAGGTTTCCACATAGCCCTGATTCAGAAGTCCAGCGCCATTAGTGCCCGGCACATTAGTGTTGGGTGTTCCAGACGATGCAGTTTCTACATACAAATTTTCTCCTTGGCTTTGCAGGCCAACTGGATTAATAAACACAGCCAATTGCATGCTGCCGATCTGCACGGGCGCCGCGACTCCGGCCTGCGTCACCGACACTGTGCCGTCGCGAGCTATAGTAACGTTGGTGGCATTAACAGGGATCGTTAGAGCAGGTTGCACTACAAAGCCGCTCGCCGTCACTAGCTGCCCTTGACTGTCAGTCTGAAATGATCCACTTCGTGTATAAGCTGTTGTACCATCTGGCATGAGTACCTGAAAAAATCCCGCGCCCTGTATTGCTACGTCAAACTGGTTACTGGTTTGTTGCAGATTACCTTGAGTTTGAATACGCTCTGAGGCAGTCGGACGCACACCAGTACCGATCTGCAAACCAGATGGAATCTGGGTCTGCTGCGAAGATTGCGCACCAGGCTGACGTATAGTCTGGTACAGCAAATCCTCGAACACCGCACGTGAACGTTTAAAACCGGTGGTGCTAACGTTCGCAAGGTTGTTAGCAATTACGTCCATTTGGGTTTGCTGCGCTTCCAGTCCCGTTTTAGAAATCCATAAAGAACGTATCATGGTCACTATCCTTTCAAAATTTATAGAAGCGCGATTAGTCGCGCCGAAATCAAGCGTTCATGCTGAATATTTGGCTAGCCTGTTTGGCGTTGCTGTCAGCGGTCTGCAGCATCTTCATCTGCATCTCGAACTGCCGTGCCAGCGTAATCATATTTACCATTACTTCTACCGCATTCACATTGCTACTTTCCAAATTACCGGGAGCGACTGTCACCGCTATATCAGCCACAGCAGGCTTACCATCCTGGGTACGAAACAAACCATCGTCACCGCGCACCATCTGCGCTTCTGCCGGATTTACTAATTTGATCCGCCCAACCACCACAACCTGATTAGGAGGCATCCCAGTCGGCACGGTAGAGATCGTGCCATCTTTGGCAACGGTCACTTCGGTATTAGGCGGAATCGTAATCGAACCAACGTCACCTGCCACATTCAAGCCGGTACGGGTCTGCAGAAGACCTTCGGGGGTAACGTGGAAACTGCCATTACGGGTATACGCCTCACTGCCGTTTTCCAATTGCACGGCAATCCAGCCTTTACCCAGCACCGCCATATCCAGATTGCGCCCGGTTGACTGCATGACTCCTGGTGAAAAATCGGTACCAGCCGTGGAATCCACTACAAAAGCACGCGTCGGCAAACCATCGCCAACCAGCGGCACTGCACGAAATGCACTAATGGCGGCACGATAACCAGGCGTGTTAACGTTAGATAAATTGTGCCCCACCGTCGCTTGCTGTTGCATCGTGTGCGATGCCCCACTCATGGCAGTATAAATAAGCCTATCCATCTTTTTTCCTCAGTTAACCAGCCGTTAGCTAACTATTTAGCGCAGATTGGTAATGGTTTGCATCATTGCATCCTCAGTCTTGATAGTTTGCGCATTAGCCTGATATACGCGCTGCGCCATAATCATATTCACCAGCTCGGCGGTCAAATCCACGTTGGAGTCTTCGACAGCGCTTGATTGCACCACACCTAAACTTGAGGTGCCCGGCGTACCTATCAATGCTGAACCCGAGCTTGCGGAAGCAATCCATTCATTGTTGCCCACAGGCTGCAAGCCCTGCGGATTGGCAAAATTAGCGAGCAAAATTTGCCCCAATGCCTTGGATTGGCCGTTGGTATAACGACCCACAATCGTACCGTCCGCACTTGTGTTAAAACCACTCAACTGTCCGGATGTATAGCCATTCTGGGTCAGTTGATTCACTGCAAATGCCGAACCGAATTGAGTAGAAGAAAGAAAATTAAACGTCAAAGGTTGAGGAGTAGTCGAACCTGTTGCATAAACAATACCCGGTAGTATGTTTACAATGCCTGTCGCTGGGGTAATCAGCGCACCGGTCGTGTTAAAAGTTAAAGTAGGAGATGCCCCTAGCAAAGTATTTGTTGCAGTTGCAGGGGTTCCATCCAGACCTAAACCATCCACGGTCATATGAACATCCCAAGTATTGACAGTCGCATTCTTCACAAAATACGTAGTTGCAATATGGCTATTGCCTAAACTGTCATATAGCGTCAAGGCGGTAGAGCTATTATATGAAGTTGAATCAATCGGGCTAAAAATTGCCGTAGTAGGCACTGTCATACGCGAATCCAAATTTACACCAACCGAAGACGTAGAACTCGGCAGAGGCGTAATGGACTGCGTAGAGACTTGCAATGGCACTGCACTGCCCAGCGAAATAGCTCCCGTCACCGGATTAGCGACAAAGCCGGTTAATTTATGACCTTGTGCACTTACTATAAAACCGTTTTTGTCCAATTGAAATTGGCCATTCCGGCTGTATGATATTGCGCCATTATTGTCCAGTTGATAAAACCCTTGGCCGCTAATCGCTATATCCAGCGGGTTGTTGGTTGTGCTGATATTCCCTTGCCCAAATTGCTGGGCCACAGTTGAAATTTTAGTGCCAATCCCTGCTGCCACGCCACCGGAGCCGCCCAAAGTGCTGGCATACACATCCGCAAATTGCGCTTGTGATTGTTTAAAACCAACAGTACTCGCGTTAGCAACGTTATTACCGATTACGCTGAGATTCTGGGCCGCAGCATTTAATCCACTTAATCCTTGTTGAAATCCCATGACACTCTCCTTGATATTAGATAATTTGCTTTACTGCAGACATCGCAACGCTACCAGCCGACCCCACATCCAGAGTAGCTCCATTTATTCCTGGGGTTACAGCATTGACCATGCCAAAGGTCAATGCATTCGCATCAATCTTATTGCCAGCCAGCATTGCTTCCACCGAAAATTTATACGTTCCATTTGCAGCAACTGTACCCGCGTCTGTCTGACCATCCCATACCAGTGGTGTCACACCCGCCTTCTGTGGACCCATTTGCAATGTGCTTACCGTGTTACCCGCAGCATCCTTTATCAGCACTTTTACGCTGTCGGCAGGCTGCGTCAATTCAATTCCACCAATCGCCTTGCCATCTTTCAGAGTGATCGCCGAACCGGAAATCAAAACCCCATGTCCTATCATGCTGGTCGCTGATAACGACTGCCCCAAGGACATACTGTCGCTTAATGCCTGCAAAGTGGCATTAAGCTTGTCAATGCCGCTTACCGTACTAAGCTGCGCCATTTGCGATGTCACCTGCGCGTTATCCATCGGATTCAGCGGATCCTGATTTTTCATTTGGGTAACTAATAGCTTCAAAAATCGATCTTCTGTTGTAGCAACGCTGCCTTCAGTACTCGATGCAGCATTTCTCTTTGCATTAAGCGAAGAAATAAGTGCGGCAGCGGAGCCGGTATCTTGAGTTGCGCTAATCATGGTTTATCCTTTCGTTACTGACCTATGGTCAGCGTTTTGAGCAACAAACTCTTGGAAGTATTCATCACCTCCACATTATTTTGATAGGAACGTGAAGACGAAATCATGTTCACCATCTCATCCACCACATTCACATTGGGCAGCGTGACATAACCCTGCGCGTTGGCCATAGGATGTTTGGGGTCATAAAGCATTTTCATCGGTGAAGCATCTTCCACCACTCCCGATACTTTTACTCCGGCCCCCCCTCCATCCCCCATCGGTGTGGCGCTAAACATCACCTGCTTGGCACGATAAGGCTGGCCATTGGCGCTGGTCGTACTGTCGGCGTTGGCCAGATTGCTTGCCACCACATTCAGACGCTGCGACTGCGCTGTCATGGCAGAACCAGAAATGTTAAAAATATTAAATAACGACATAATGGTTATCCTTGTAATGCGCTCAATACACTTTTGATTTGGTTGTCCACAAATTTCACACTGGCTTCATAGCGCAAAGCATTGTCAGCAAACTGCGCACGCTCAACATCCATATCCACCGTGTTGCCGTCTGCGCTAGGTTGCACTACATTACGAAACATTACAGGTGTTCCCATTACGTTTTCACCTGAACTGCTATTTAAATGATGAGGCACGGTACTTGTCATCTGTAACTTCGCTGTATTACCTGAAATTGCACCTTGCAACGTCTTGGCGAAATCAATATCTTTTGCCTTGTAGTTGGGTGTATCGACATTAGCAATATTCGAAGCAAGAAGCTCCTGACGCGCCGCACGCAGGTTCAGTACGGTTCGATTAAACTGTAATGCATTGTCAATTTTGCTGACCATTTTGCTTATATCCTTCACTTTTTTACTTTTTCCATGACACACATGCTAAACAACAATACGCTATGACTATTTAACGAATAAGCGTAGAAAACCGTCTTAATTTCCGCGTTATAAATGCAAAATAAATAACAAGCCCATCCCAAGGAGCGGGCTCTTATGATAAGTAAAAGCGATTAAAAAAGAGGCAACGACACAATGTCACCCGATCCGGCAGGTAAAAAATTTGGTGTGCATCCAGATATACTCAAGCTGGGCCTAGTGAGCTTTTTAACTGACCTGAGCTCCGAGATGATTTTTTCCGTCTTCGCAATTTTCTTTACTATCATCGCGGGGGCATCAGCGGCTTTGCTTGGCATAATTGAGGGACTTGCTGACTTCTCCGCATCCTCATTGAATTACTTGGCGGGCTGGCTGTCCGATCGAACCGGGAAACGCAAAATTTTCGCACTGGCCGGATATGGTTTCTCCGCGCTGGCTAAAATTATTTTGTTAATCACCAGTTCGGTCGTTGGACTCGGTATATTTCGTGTCATCGAGCGGCTGGGCAAAGGTTTCCGTGGGCCGCCACGAGATGCCTGGCTTGCGGCAGTATCCGACAAAAGCACGAGGGGATATTCATTCGGCGTGCATAAGGCTCTCGACAAATCCGGCGCTGTTCTTGGCCCGCTTGTGGCGTACGGTCTACTTTCATGGCTAGGTGACGGAGCCTCCACGTTCCAGATCCTATTCTGGGTCGCGCTCATTCCCGCCTTGCTCGGCATCCTGATTTTAAGTCTCATCAAGGATCGCCCAGGGGTTGAGCACCCACGCGAGAACATGTTTGAAACATGGAAAGTTCTCAGCCCGGAATTTAAGCGCTATCTCGTTGCAGCAGGAATCTTTTCACTAGCCTATTTCAGTTTTGGATTTTTGCTGTTACGTGCACACAGCGTCGGTTTTTCAATTAAAGACATCGTGTTGCTTTATGCCTTGTTCAATATTGCGTTCGTTGTTGTATCACCGCTGATCGGCAAACTTGGCGATCGTTTAGGAAGAGCGCGAATAATCATGCTGGGCTATCTGATCTATCTATTGATGAGCCTCGGCTTCGCATTTGCGACCACACAATGGCAGATCATTTCCCTGTTCATCATTTATGGTGTGTTTTATGCGATCGACGAAGCCCAAAGCAAAGCGTTTATAGCAGATCTCGAATTAGAGCGGCGTGCATCTGCGATCGGTGTCTACAATTTTGTGACTGGCCTTATCTACTTGCCTGCATCGCTGATCGCTGGGACGTTGTGGTTAATACATCCGTCCAGCGCTTTCTTTTTGGCTGCATGTTTTGCCTTTAGCGCACTGGCGGTATTCGCATTTTTACGACCAGACCACAAGCGTTGTTCTGACGCTTAATATGGCTGCTATTTATTGATCTAATCCCAATTCCTGAATCTTGCGCGTCATCGTATTGCGCCCCATACCCAAAAGTGTCGCGGCTTCTATGCGTCTGCCATCGGTGTGTTTCAGTGCCTGAGTGATCAGTGTGCGTTCGAACTGCTGGTTTAAAGTGTCTAATATATTTTGATCACCACGCTGCAATGCAAGCGTAACCTGTAGACCCAATTCGCATCGCCAATCGTCAGGCGGAGCGCCAGTGACAGTAGGTGCCTCGCGCAATTCGAGTGGTAGATCGGCAATTTCTATCTGTTGCGATGGTGTCATGACAGTGAGCCAATGACAAAGGTTTTCCAGTTGCCGCACATTGCCGGGAAAATTCTGTGTGGCAAGATAATTCAGTGTGTCCTCGCTGAAAGTCTTTTGTTCAACTGCAAGTTCGCCTGCTTTTTTCTGCAAAAAATATTTTGCCAGCAGGGGAATATCCACACGTCGTTCACGTAATGGCGGTAAACGCAGACGGATGACATTGAGACGGTGAAATAAATCTTCACGAAATAGACCTTCTTTTACCCGCTCATCCAGATTCTGGTGCGTGGCAGCAATAATACGTACATTAGTTTTAATTGGTTGATGGCCTCCCACACGATAGTAATTCTTGTCCGACAGCACCCGCAACAAACGGGTTTGCAGCTCCGCCGGCATATCGCCGATTTCATCAAGAAACAATGTGCCACCCTCGGCTTGCTCAAAACGACCGCGGCGGGTTGTGGCCGCACCAGTAAATGCGCCGCGCTCATGACCAAACAATTCGGATTCGAGTAAATCTTTCGGAATAGCCGCAGTATTAATGGCAATGAAAGGTTCGTTGGCGCGCGGACTGTGGCGGTGCAGAGCATGCGCTACCAACTCTTTGCCAGTGCCAGATTCGCCGTTGATGATGACAGTTGCATGAGAGTGTGCGAGCCGTCCAATAGCGCGGAACACCTCCTGCATTGCAGGTGCTTGCCCCAGAATATCAGGTGCAGATGCGGCTGATTGCTTTTCTGCGGGTGCATCATTACGCAGGCTTTGCTCTAGCGCGCGGCGTATTAAAGCGACAGCCTGATCGACGTCAAACGGTTTGGGCAGATACTCAAAAGCACCCCCTTGAAATGCCGATACTGCACTTTCCAGATCAGAATAAGCAGTCATGATGATGACTGGCAGACTCGGTATTTTTTCTCGTATTTTTTGTAAAAATACCAGGCCAGAACTGCCGGGCATACGAATATCACTGATAACGACCTGCGGGGTACCGTGCTGTAGCGCGGTTAATGCTTCATCGGCCGAAGCAAAGCTTGTAAATTTGATGTCTGAACGTACCAAGGCTTTTTCCAGAACCCAGCGTATAGAACGATCATCATCAATGATCCAAACAGGTTTCATATTGGTTTCCATTTATTCATTTTGTTTTAGTGGCAGCATTACCGTGAAGCAGGTGCGTCCCGGTTCACTGTCAAATTCGATACTGCCTTCATGCTGACTGACAAAATTTTGCGCCAGACTTAGTCCCAAGCCATGTCCATTATCGCGGCCAGAGACTAGCGGATAGAAAATCTTGTCGTGCAAATGTAAGGGGATACCTGGCCCATCATCGATAATCTGAACCATGAGCGCCAAGCGATGACGTTTTTTCATCAACGTTACCTGGCGCGAAATGCGTGTGCGTAGCACAATATTACCGTGTCCCTGCATGGCCTGCGCAGCATTACGTACCAGATTCAGGATAACCTGAATGAGTTGCTCCTTGTCGCCCATTAGCACTGGCAGGCTGATGTCGTAATCACGCTGGATAGTCAAATTTTCCGGAAATTCAGCTAAAACCAAGCTACGCACGCGTTCAAGTACTTCATGAATGTTGAGAGGCGAAAAATTGGGCTGATGTTGGGGGGTAAGTAACTTTTCCATCAACGAAACCAAGCGGTCGGTTTCCTGAATGACGACCTGGGTGTATTCACGCAAACCGGGTTTCTCCAATTCATGTTCCAGTAGCTGTGCAGCGCCTCGTATACCTCCCAACGGATTCTTGATTTCGTGTGCCAGATTGCGTAACAGGAGGCGATTAGCTTGAGTCTGGTCTAGCATCTGTTCTTCACGTGCTAACTTTAGCGGACGATCAATGGTATGAAATTCAAGTAACAAATAATTATTAAATTGTAGTGGCGTGGCGGTGCAGCGCAAATGCAACTTGCCATGGGGAGGGATGCCCAACATCAGGTCATGTTCAATATAGCTGGCATTATTGATAAGTGCATGCTGCATTGCCGCAACAAGCTGCTCGGTGTGAGTGAAAACATGTTGCACCGAATGGCCGATCAGACTTTTGCTGCTTAAGGCCAACAGGTTTTCCGCAGCCGGATTGAGATAAGCGATATGCAACTCCCCATCCAATAGGATAATGGCCGTAGCGAGGTGTTCAAAGGTAGGCAAAAAATTGTCAGCCATAAGCATTTTCACTATTTGGAATCATGGCTCCATGGTTGATTGAATTCGCAAAATCCGCTTTTATTTTTTTGTGACGGCTACCATTTTGACAGCCGTCAAATTGACCTCACATTACCCTAAAATCGAACATGCTTATTTATTTTGCCATAAGTGGTATACAAGAGCATGCCGGTAAAAATAGAGCCTCCAATTAAGTTACCCAGCGTAACCGGAATTTGATTCCAGAACCACCATTGGTAAAGACTGATATCGGCGCCCAATAATATCGCGGTAGGAATTACGAACATATTGACGACACAGTGCTCAAATCCTAACGCAAAAAATGTCATGACCGGCAGCCAGGGAGCGACGATTTTCCCAATGGTTGAATTAGAGATCAAACCTAACACAACCCCTAACGTCACCATCCAATTACAGAGGATGCCATTGATCAAGGCAGCGAGCCAACCGATTGAATCTGCATGCTGATAAGCAAGCGTTTTAGCCTGAGCAACCGAGATAATTTTTTCTGCCAATCGGCCGCCTGGCGCAGGCGAAGTTCCAGTCAATGCCAAGGCCAGCAATCCACCAAAGAAAAGACTACCCAGCAAATTCCCTAGAAAAACCCAGCACCAATTTCTCAACATTTCCCTGCCGCTTATTTTTCCATCCGCGGTACTCATCGGTAGCAACGCAAAGCTGCCTGTAACCAATTCCAATCCGAGCAGTACGATCATCACGAAACCGACAGGAAAAATGACCCCCATCACCAGTGCAGCTGCGCCTCCCGTAAACCCATCTGAAACCCTGAACGCAAGTGCAGTCGCAAAACCCAGCAGCACTCCAGAAAGAAACCCCCGAAGCAGCATATCCCGAACACTGAGCGACGCTTTTTTTTCGCCTACAACAACCAGTTGCTTGATTAACTTGATCGGTTGCACGTAATCCATTTTCATCACCTTTATCGTTATGCAATTAACCTTCGGGTAATTCTTTAACTTTATGTAAGCGATAAATACACCACATCATTTTCAACCTTGACTGGATAGGATCGCGTGCACCCCACATCTGGCGTCACTGCTTTGCCGTCATCCAGACAGATATTCCAGTTATGCAGCGGACAGGCAACTTTCTTGCCGAATACGATACCTTGTGACAGATGGCCGCCCTTATGTGGGCACCGATCGAGCAACGCAAATACCTCTCCTTCAGCAGTGCGGAACAATGCAATGTCTCCCTGTTTTGTCGTAACTACACGCGCGCCCAGAGGCGGTATTTCTTCTAAGGTTGTGACTTCATGCCAAGTATTCATAATTTGCTCCTTTTTAAATTGCCAGCGATTCGAATTCACGCGCATTGATGTTTTCCTTAGACCATGGATTTGTTGCACCCTGTAACGCATAGAGCAATCTTGCATATAGCGCTTTACGATTGGCTGCATTCTCTACCACCTGTTTCTTGACATAGTCCAGACCAACCCGCTCCACGTAATGCACTGTGCGATCCAGGTAATGCGCTTCTTCACGATAAAGCTGGGCGAATGCGCCGGTATATTCCATCACATCATCGTGTGTCTTTACCTTCACCAGAAATTGCGCGACCACGGTCTTGATACCGCCATTACCTGCCACATAGATTTCCCAACCTGATTCCACGCCAATGATGCCCACATCTTTAATGCCAGATTCAGCACAGTTACGCGGGCAGCCCGACACGGCAACCTTGAATTTATGCGGCATCCACATATGGTCAAACGCACGCTCAATGTCGATACCCATCTGCGTCGAATCTTGCACACCAAAACGGCACCACTCGCTGCCCACACAGGTTTTAACCGTGCGCAAGGCTTTTGCATAGGCATAGCCTGATGGCATGTCCAGATCTTCCCATACCTTCGGCAAGTCTGTTTTTTTTACGCCGAGCAAATCTATACGCTGCCCGCCTGTCACTTTAACCGTCGTAATATTGTATTTTTCTGCTACATCAGCAATGCGGCGTAATTGTTGTGGCGTAGTTATGCCGCCGTACATGCGCGGCACTACCGAAAATGTACCGTCCTTTTGTATGTTAGCGTTGGCGCGCTCATTGATGAAACGTGATTGTGGATCGTCCTTTGCTTCATGCGGCCAGGCGCATAGCAGGTAAAAGTTCAATGCCGGCCTACACTTGGCACACCCATTAGTGGTATTCCAATTAAGGAATATCATGGTTTGCGAGATCGAAATCAATTTTTCCTCGAGGATTGCTTTGCGCACTTCTTCATGACTGTGAGAAGTGCAGTCGCATAACGGCTTAACGGTTGTAGCGGGTGGTGCATAAGCGCCCCCGACGGTAGAAGCAAGAATTTGTTCGACCAGTCCGGTGCATGAACCGCAGGACGCAGAAGCCTTGGTGTGCTTGCGTACATCCTCCAGCGTAAATAATCCTTGTTCCTTGATTGCCTTGACGATCGTCCCTTTGCATACGCCATTGCAACCGCAGACTTCCATCGCGTTTGTCATGGTGGCCGCAAGGTTTTGTCCTTGCGAGCCAGCATTGCCTAAATGGGATTGGCCAAATATTAATTGATCACGTATTTCTGCAACATTTTTGCCATCACGTATCATCTGAAAATACCACGAGCTATCCTTGGTATCGCCGTACATCACTGCGCCGATCAGCGTATTGTTGTTCAATACCAATTTCTTGTATCGCCCACCACTGACATCGTGCATGACGATCTCATTCGTTTCATTACTGCCAGTAAAATCCCCGGCCGAAAACAAATCTACTCCGGTGACTTTGAGCTTGGTGGAAGTAACCGAGCCTTGGTAGTACGCGATTCCCATGCGCGCCAGATGATTGGCGCATACTTTGGCCATGTCGAATAACGGAGCGACCAAGCCATAAGCGATACCACGATGTGAAATACACTCACCTACTGCATAGATACTGGGATCATAGGTTTGCATGGTATCGCTCACCACAATGCCGCGATTACAATAAATCCCGGCTGCTTCTGCCAGTGCAACATTTGGGCGAATACCAACCGCCATTACCACCAGATCAGCAGGAATTTCAGTGCCATCCTTGAAGCGAATTGACTTTACGCGGCCATGACCGTCGCTGATCAACTCTTGCGTTTGCTGCTTCAACAGAAATTTCAAACCCTTGGCTTCCAAAGCGGATTGCAGCATTTGGGCTGAATTGTCATCCAGTTGACGTTCCATCAGCCATGACATGAGATGCACAACGGTGACATCCATTCCTCTAAGTACCAAACCATTGGCTGCTTCCAGCCCAAGCAGGCCACCACCGATCACCACTGCATGCTTATATTTTTCCGCAGCGGCTATCATCGCGTTGGTATCCTGAATATCGCGATAACCAACTACACCCGCCAATTCCTTGCCAGGAACCGGCAAAATGAAGGAGCTGGAACCCGTCGCCAGCAACAATCTATCGTATTCCGCTTCCGTACCATCTTCAGCCACCACGACCTTACGTTTTCTGGCGATGTGCATGATCTTTTTGTTCAGATGCAAAGTTATGTTGTTTTGCTTATACCAATCCATGTCGTTCAGGATAATGTCCTGGATGCCTTGTTCGCCCGCCAATACTGGTGACAACATAATGCGGTTGTAATTAGGATAGGGTTCGGCACCAAATACGGTAATGTCATACAAATCGGGCGTCAGCTTCAATAACTCTTCCAGAGTCCGTACGCCCGCCATTCCATTACCCACCATAACCAGCTTCATTTTTTTCATGACATCACTCCTATTTACAAATTTTTATGCGGCCAATTGTTGCGAAATTTGTTCCGTCATTTCAGCAAATCGCACCACTTCGCCAATAACCACGATCGCTGGGCTAGCTATTTTTTCAGCAATTACCAGGGATTCGATTTTTCCTAGCGTAGTCACTACCTGCCGCTGGTTAGGTAATGTACCGTTCTGAATTGCGGCAGCAGGAATATCTGCCGGTAATCCATTCACTATCAGTTGCTGCACGATGTGCTTTAAATTAGACATACCCATATAAATAACCAGAGTCGTGCCTGTCTTTGCCAATGCATGCCAATTCGGTTCTTCTGTGCCTTGCGTATGGCCCGTGACAAACGTTACGCCATGCGTGTAATTTCTATGTGTAAGCGGAATATTCAAGGAAGCCGTCACTGCCATGCCGGAAGTAATGCCACTGATCACGGAGACCGAAATACCAGCTTGTCGTAAAGCTTGTAGTTCCTCACCCCCGCGCCCGAACATAAATGGATCACCGCCCTTGATGCGCGCTACCACTTTGCCCACACCCGCCAATGAAATCATCTGCTTGTGGATGAATATTTGTGGCGTAGAGTCGCATCCCCCGCGTTTGCCTACGTGAATAATCTGCGCGTTGCTTTGGGCAAATTCCAGAACATCGGGATTCACTAAATCATCAATCAAAATTGCGTCCGCCAATCCAATGGCTCGCACTGCACCAAGAGTCAACAGCTCCAAACTGCCTGGCCCTGCACCTATCAAATATACCTGTGCAATTTTCATGTTTACTCCCATTTCCCGATTCGTCCTGCTAGCAAATGAACAAGGCATCCATCTACACATATCGTTTAAAAGTTAAATCAGTTGATTGATTAGGTAATTAGTTATAAGCAATATTAATGCCATATTTTTTATTATAAAAATTAATAAGTTAATAAATTTAAAATATGAATTAAACTGAAATCGCACGATGTCAGTGCAAGTTCAAGCGGAATATGTATGTGATTGGTGCATTGATAGAACTCGGCGACCCTAAAGTTCTTGAAGCATCATCAGCGAGTGTATGCAGGAATATTAATCAGACAGCTGGGTCGTGCGCTTGCAAATGAGATATTGATATAGACCGCGTTTGAAGTTGTTTAACGCGTGGATGAGGTTAGCTAATAAGAGGAATAGATTTGAAAAAGTGGTCAGCTACGAAACGTAAATCTCTAGGCAGACCTGTCTAGCTTGGAATCCCTTACATCAACTCCTGCATGGCAAAACCGATCAACAAGGTAAGTGACGTTAAACCTATGCCGAAGCCAATCATGCGGCGGCGATTAAGTTGCGTCCACAATACGACACCCGTTAATGACAGCAGGATTATGCTTCCCGCCAGAGTATCTGCGAGAAGAACCCAAGGTATGCCCACATTATTACCTTTGTGCAGATTGTTCAATGTACCGAATATATTTTGGTCGCTACGCTTAACGGTCACGAAAGTGTTACCGACCCAATATTCCGCTTGCAGATTGGTTTGCGGTGAGCTGAATGTAGCCGACCAGCGTGCCGGTTGCTTTAAGGTTTTATCACCCCATGCCACGGGCTTGGCCGGTTCACTGCGCTCGCGCGAGGCAGGCCGATCGACCATTAATTCTTGTTGCAACCAAGTTGCCATTGCTTTTGAATTGGTCGGCGCAGGGCTCGGTAACGGAATTTGCAGCGTGGTTTCTTGAACTTGCGCAGCCGGTATTTTGAGCACGGTGCGATGATTCAACAAGATTCCGGTCACGCCAAAGCATAAGCCTATAGCTGCACCCCAGAGCCCGATCCAGCCATGGGTTTTGCGCAGCCATTTTAAGAAAACGGCACGTCGGGAACGAAGGTCGCGGTCTTTTGAATTAACCAGATCGTTATCAGCGCCATTGGCTGGGCTGACCTTGTGAGCGGTATTGAGCTGAACGATTGTCGTCATTCGGATATTCCAGAAAAATTCTTACGGTACACCCCACATCCGTATCAGGTTGTGATAGCAACCCGTTAAATGGATGCATGCAGTTTCATCCGCATTGGTGGTATTTAGCCGTTGAATGGCTGTATCTAGATCGTACAGCAATGTACGCTGTCCATCATCAGCAATTAAACTTTGAACCCAGAAAAAACAGGCGGTACGCACACCGCGTGTTATTGGCGTCACTCGATGCAGGCTGGTAGCTGGATAAATCAGCAAATCGCCTGCTGCGAATTTCGCATTGTGCATACCGTAAGTATCTTCAATCTGCAACTCACCGCCATCATACTCATCGGGTGCAGAAAGAAATAAAGTGGCAGAAACATCCGTGCGTATTTTTTCACCTGTGCCCGGTATCAGGCGCATTCCCCCATCAACATGACTGCCAAAATACATGCCGCTTTCATATCGATTAAACATCGGCGGGTAAACCCGATTGGGCAACGTTGCACTGATAAAGAGCGGGTTACGTTCGAGTTCGGCCAGAATCAAATCGCCTAACTCGTACGCAATAGGTGTATTTTCCGCGATCTGCAAATTGCGCTTAACCGGCGCACCTTGATGTCCTGCGGTCGCACGACCATCGACCCACGCCTCCCCAGCGGTATCAAGCTTTTCTCGCACAAAACGTACTTGCTCGACGCTCAATACCTTGGGGATTTGCACTAACATGAATCTCTGGCCCTGATATATTTAAAAGCGATGAACAAAGGTGATCATTGCAGTCCGCCCGCTTCCAGGTACCGAACGCCCGCCATTAGAAGGGAGCAGTGAAGCCATATATTCCTTGTTAGTCAGATTAATTAGATTCAACCGAATATCGTTTTTAGTCAAATGATAGGCAATCGTGCCATCCCAGCGAGTGAAACCACCGGCAGAAACAGTATTGGTGTTATTGGCAAAACGTTCGGACATATAGGTCGCTCCGCCACCAGCTTCCCATTGTGGAGTGACTTTGTAGGTTGTCCATAACGTGGCCATGTCGCGCGGCGTATTGGCCAGATCTTTTCCATTTGATCCTTCCAGCGGTGATGCCTGGGCAATCGTGGGATTCATATGCGTGTAACCGCCCATGAGCTGCCAATCGCGCGTGATGCGCCCTGCTGCGCCGAACTCAAAACCGGTAACGCGCACGTTCCCGTTAGAAATGTAGATTCCGGGCGATACTTGTGTACGCGAATTGGATTTTTCAATATCGAACAAGGCCGAGGTCAACGATAGATTGCCGCCCAGTACATCCCATTTAGTACCAATTTCATAGGAGCGACTTTTTTCGGGTTCTAAAGTTTGCGTACCCGCAGTCGCTGCCAAGGT
Source organism: Candidatus Nitrotoga sp. SPKER (assembly GCA_003402285.1). Lineage (GTDB taxonomy): Bacteria > Pseudomonadota > Gammaproteobacteria > Burkholderiales > Gallionellaceae > Nitrotoga. Next base: position 197,552 of record QFXG01000001.1, read on the forward strand.
TTCCAATGAGGGGTTAAAGGAAGTTCCATATGATGCATAATACGATTGCACATTATCCGGCTGATAAATCACACCACCCCGTACGCTGGTAAAACTCACGGTTTGATCAGCTCTAAGAAGCGGTGGCGTAGCGGTGCTGATGGTGTTGGTTAGGTCCGCCTTAAAGCGATCCCAACGCACACCGCCAACGATCTTCCAGTGCTTATTCAGCTCGATCGTATCGTTAATATATGCGCCGACTTGAGTAGCCGATGCGTCTGCCTCATTTCCGATTGTTTTCACAGAATTGGCGGGTGTCGGAAGGTAGGCTGGATTGACTAGCGATACAATAGGTAGGTTGGAACGGGCACTGGACAGAATGTTGGAGGTCTCACGGCTGATTGCAACACCGGCTATCATCGTATGCTTTAGAAAGCCGGTATCAAACTTTGCAATCAAATCGGTCTGATTGTTAAGCATTTGATTTTTGATCACGCGATCATGACTGGTGAGCCTAACAGATAGTGCACTCAAGGGCAGAGCAGTAATATTTCCAATCCCTTGAGTGGTCAATGGAGTAAATACACCACCGGCAAGCGTGCCCACAGCGTTGAGCCCCGTTGCCTGGGCGTCTGTGTTGTAATGGCTATATTGCAGCTGATTACGCAATGTCATATTCGAATTCAACTTGTGTTCGATAAGGCCACTTAAAATAGCGGTATTTTGCAAGGTACGATCGTCTGTCAGACCGTAATAAGTGTCACGTTGACCCTTGATCGGGCGGCCATTGAGAGGAGGAATACCATAATCTACCATATCGTTGTTGTGAGACAAGATCGCTGACAGCGTAATTTCAGTCTCCGTACCGATTCCAAAGCGTAAAGACGGGGCAATTCCAAAATCTCTGTTGACAATGACATCCCGTGTCGTTTGCGCTTTTTGACCCATCATGACAACACGGAACGCAGAAGTATCCGACAATTGACGGTTAAAGTCCCCCGTTGACCGTACTCCCCCATTGGTATCGATGGTGCCGGTAACTTGATTGGCATCCCCTAATTGTGGGCGCTTGCTGACCTGGTTGATCACGCCCCCAGTGGAACCGCGTCCAAACAGCATGGACGATGGGCCTTTTAATACTTCGACCGATTCAAGATAATAGGTATCGCGATAATACTGACCAGTGTCACGCATTCCATTGAGATACATGTCGGTACGTGCCGTGAAGCCGCGTAAATTGATGTTATTACCGATCTGCCCGCCTTCGGCACCGCCTACAGTAATGCCGGGTACGTTGCGTAAAGCTTCTGACAACGAAGCGATGGCCTGAGAATCCATCAGGGCACGATTGACGACGGTGATTGTCTGCGGAACATCACGCAAAGGAGTTGGCGTTCTAAAGCCGGCGAAAGAACTCGCTGCAAAATCGTCGGTCACTTTTTGACTGTTTACTTTAATTTCCGGTAACTGTGTGGCATCGATGGATTTATCGTTTTTGCCATCGTTTGTGGAAGTTTGAGCAAAAGCCGGACTACAGAATTGTTGTAATGCCAGCGCTACCAGTAACGCAGGACGTGTTTTTTTAAATCTCATAAGTTCCCCTGTTCTTTAAATAAAAAAAGGTGGCTGGCTAGTGAGAAAACACGTGGCTGGCTTCCAGATTATGTGAAAAACGATTAATTAGTAGTAATCAAAATAAGCTCGCAAATTTGTAACAATCTTGAGTGGAGATACCATAACCACATGAGTCAATATATAAAGTCAGCTGTTAAATCTGCGGACCGTTCGCTTTGAATTCGTCGAAAATTAAACGAGTCCCATCAAGTTTCGCCTAGACAAATTTTAAACCTCTGTAATGGCTGACCATAAAGAATACAAGCAAGAACGATTTGCATTATACTTCAACTTAGCAGGGTTGCAATTTTTTATAATACCCCGCCTGTCCGACGGGGCTGATGCACTTATTGGTATCTGAAAAATCTAGAAATTAGCAATTAATGAAACTCTTGCAGCAAGGGGAGACCCTGGAGAAATATTGTTGTTATTGTGGGCGGAAGCGTAATAATTTCTATCGAGCAGGTTTTCTATATTCAACTGAGCCCGCAGATTTTTATCAATCTTGGCATATATGGCCGCATCTACTCGAGTGAAACCCGGCAAACGCACTGTATTATCAGTCGAAGTGTACATAGCACCACGATTTATAACACCAAGACCAACCCCCCATCTCGGGTTGATATCATATCGGTTCCACAATGAGAATGTGTTCCTTGGAAGCTCTGCCAAAACGGCCCCTTCTTTGGCAGTAGAGGAAAGCGTGTTGGTAATTACCCCATCTTGGTAAGTATATCCTCCTATAACGCTCCAATCCGGTGTAATTCGACCGGCCAGACCTAACTCAAAGCCCTTATTGCGCTGACCCCCGCCTAAATGCGAGATGGCTGCATTATTCGGATCTGGAATAATCACATTGGTACGATCCAGCTGAAACAGGGCAGTAGTCAAAGCGAGGTTAGGACGAATATCCCACTTCGCTCCCACTTCCACATTTTTGAATTTTTCCGGTTCAAGCGCCGCATTGGTCACCGATAGCGAAGTAAGCTGTTCACCGGCTCTTGGCACATAAGACAAGCTATAACTGGTATAAATTGATACTTCATCGATTGGCTTGTACACCAATCCGGCTCTTGGTGAGAAGAAATTATCTTTAACATTTAGTGCAAGAGGATTAGCAGGATTCTTATTGATAAAATCCACCTCAATCCTATCGTAACGCACTCCGATGATTGCTTGTAATTTTGGCAATAATTTGATCTGATCTTGCACATAAAGCGAAGTTTGCTTTGTGACACTATTATTGTCGGCATCTGTAGCTGCCAACTTGTATGTGAGTGGAGCTTTAGTAATTGGGTTGTTAATAGGTACGTTAACCGACGTAACTGAATTGTTGAAGTATCCAGTATTACGCGTGCTATCTGTATCCTGATGACCTATTTCGAGACCAACTACCAGATCATGTTTCACTGTACCTGTATTCAGGGAAAACAGAAGGTCTGTCTGGTTGAAGAAGTTATCGCGCTTTGTTGCAGTGTTATAAGCACTAATCGCTACCGTGGATGCAGCACCTTGGACTGCGGCACTTGGATATACGTTCTCATAAAATTTATCTTGTGTAGCATATCGTGTGCGGTTGCGAATCATTACTTCATTATTAAATTTATGCTCGATAAGACCATTAACTGCCTTAAGTTCTGTGTTCGCATTGCTTCGCTCAGGGTCACCAAAAAATGTTGATGCATTGGTTTTTAAAGGGCGTCCATTAAAGGAAGGTATACCGCGATCGGCTGTGCGGTCATCCTTAAAATATTCTGCATTAACCACTATTTTGGTGTTATCACTAGGCATGATCGTAACGGTAGGATTGATTCCGTATCGTTTCAAATCCACGCCACTACGAAAACTGCCCGAATTTTCATACATGGTATTGAGACGGACCGCGGCAACTTCATTTACGCCCTGTCCAACGTCCAGTGCCACTCGCTTGGTATCAAAGGAACCCGCTTGTACCGTAAATTCACGTGTCTGGTTCCAGTCGGCTTCTTTAATCACTCGATTGATTACGCCTCCGGAGCCGCCTCGACCAAAGATCATTCCATTTGGACCTTTGAGCACTTCTACTCTTTCTATGTTGTAGATATCGCGAAAATACTGAACATCATCACGTATACCTGAAACAAAAAAGTCTGCTGTGGAGCGATTACCCCGGAAAACCAATGCATCCCGATTACCTTCCCCTTGCGAAATCCCCATGCCTGGGACATAACGCACTGTATCCGCCATGCTCTGTACAGCCTGATCTTTGATCATCGCCTGCGTCACCACAGAGATAGATTGCGGTGTATCAAGTAGAGAAGTGTTTGTCTTGGTTGCAGTGGAGATTTTTGATACAGTGTAACCAGAGCTATTTTTTGCCGACACTGTAATCATTGGCAGAGTTGATTCTTTTTCTGCTTGATAAATGTCTGATTGAGTTATTTGTAATTTCTGGACAAGATACCCCTTACCCTGAGGCACTGCTTGCAGGCCACTCTCATTAAGCAAATGCTTCAGTCCATCCTGAACAGTGTAATTTCCTTGGAGTCCTTGTGTCGTTTTTCCACTGAGTAAGGCAGGATCAGTGAAGACTTTTACATTTGCCTGTTTTACAAAAAGAATCAGTGCAGTTTGCAACGTCCCCGCAGAAATGTTGTATGTCTGTAAAGCAGTGCTGGCAACATTATTAGACTGCGCAACTGCAACACCCGATAAACCAAAAGTGGCTACTCCAAAGCAGATTAACGCGCTATTCATTGCAATGACGAGCTTAGTTTGGCGATGGCTGCATCGAATTTGGATGCCATCATGTTTTCGCGCCATGGTAGTAATGCATTTAAGGTTTCGGGTATACATTGTTGTTTCTCCAAATCAAAATTAATATCAAATCAAGAAATATCTGGTACGTAATGCACTACTTGGTAGCGGGGAAATTCGATACCAACATACATTTAAGACTGGTGCATCTAAACGGTACGTTTATTCTGAATGTTGGAAGAGCATTTCGTCCTCATGCAAAACACGGCATCATTATGAATGCTTAATTCGATCAAGTATTTTTGTTCTTATCGATACCAATCAGTAGAACAATACCTAATTTACTCATAACTATTAATCCATCTAACATTACAAGTGATAATAGTTCGTGATTTTATTCTCATATTTAATGAGATGCAAGATTTAGCCTTATTCAAAGTGAAATGAGTTTGGAGGCGACTCCAATTTTAAACGAGACATGATTCTGAGCAGCGGAAATTCTGACTCGATCATGATAGAGATCGACATGGAAGAAGCAAGGCTGCAAACCTTAATGCAGATCAAGGTATTTCTGGAGGAGGCAGTTGAAGTTACCTAACCCGATATTCGAGGCGGCATTATGAACAACGGTAATTTTATATATTCATGCAGGATAACGCTGGTCGGGCGGAAAAATTGTCTGAACAAACTACTGACCCTCGTCTCAATGTGGAGATCAATGATTTGCACGGTCAGTCGACAGTACCGTGTTCAAGACCGTCATCGTCAGTTAGCAACTTCAGAAGGTGCTCAAAGTCGCTGGTCAGTGGCTCAAGGTAACTCGTGAAAAGCTGTTCGATGCACTACAAAACGAGCTTCCAATAACCATCATTTCATCTTCGATGAAATTAGCAATCTGCATCGTCATTTTCGTCGAACAAATTAATAACAGTAAACTTCCGCACAGGAGAAATTAAGTATTTTATTGGGCAGGCAAATACTCTGATAAAAATATAGTCCGCAATAACTCTTTCTACTTTCGGTAGAAATAAGCTTCGCTTCTATCACAAGAATTTATGATAATCATCGGGCAAACACGGACAAAATTAGACTTATTTTGAAAAACTGAACGTAACAGTATGGTTCTCGCTGGAATAGGCTTTACCTTCAAATTCTCCAGGATGGTTTTCTTTATGCTTAGCTTCTGCGACATAGAGACCTGGCTCCAGCAATGAAAAACTTGTTTCACCATTTTCGTCTGTGTGTAAGGGCTTTTCCCACCCATTAGGCGCAATGAGAGTAATCTCAGCCTTAGCCAGCGGCTTGCCCATGAAAGTTAAGCGCAACTTGTTTGCATTTTGCTGTATATCCAACGGCAAATTGCCCCCTTTTCCTTGCCGTGCATACAAAAATCCCCTTTGCACAGGAGCGAGCTTATCCTGTGGAGTACGTATGGGTTGTTTAAGTGCTTGAACCAGTACCGTAGCTCCACCTGGGATTGCATAGTAGTTACTGCTGCGGTTTGCAGTGACAGACTTTTCTGCGCCGGCTGTGTCAACAATAGTGATCATCGGAGTGACAATGTTGTCGAGTTTGCCTGGCGAAGTTTCCCGTAGATTTTCACCATACTCCCCGAAATAAAGTTTGCTCGCAGTGGCGTCACCCTCTAACCATAACATGTGCGCGGCGGCATTAAGACTAAACACACTGCTCATGGCAGCGACAAGAATAATCAGTGGAGATTTCATTAATGCTTTCCTTTTCTAAAATTTAACCTGATTAGTTACATGCCTCAGCTATGTTTATTCTGACGATGGCACAGGCTCACGTAGTGAGCTACTGGTGGAGCAATAATGGACGCCTCTAAACAAGGAGAAGCGTCATGGCAATGAACCGGGTTCAGTTTCAAAAGGGTCTATCGATGGCTGGGTTTCTGAAGCATTACGGGACGGTGGAACTGTGCCACGCGGCACTGGTAGCGTCGCGCTGGCCGACTGGTTTTGTTTGTCCGCATTGCGGGGAAACCCATCACAGCACCTTCGTCCGCGAAGGCCGGCAGCACTGGCAGTGCCAGGCGTGCCGATACCAGACGACTGTCATTGCCGGTACGATCTTCCAAGCGACGAAATTGCCGCTGACGCTCTGGTTTCTGGCAATGCACTTGCTGACCCAGGCGAAGAACAACGTCGCCGCGCTGGAACTCATGCGCCATCTGGGCGTGAGCTACAAGACCGCGTGGCTGATGAAGCTCAAGCTGCCGCAAGTCATGACTGAGCGCGAATCCTCCCGCGTCCTCGAAGGGCGTGTCGAAATTGATGACGCCTACCTGGGCGGCGAACGCCCAGGCAAACGCGGACGGGGCTCCGAAAACAAAATCTCCTTCATCGCGGCTGTACAGACTACAGAGGACGGCAAGCCAGTCGTAGCTTGCTTCGCCCGCATCCCGTTCACCAAGGAAGCCGTCGAAGCCTGGGCCAAGAAGGCGCTGGCGCCTTCCGCCCACGTGCTGTCCGACGGCTTGGGCTGCTTCCGGGGCGTATCCGCCAGCGGCGCTAGGCACTCTGCCATTATTATGAACGGCGGCACCGGACGGGAAGCGGCGCAACATTCGGCATTCCGCGCCGTGAATACCATGCTGGGTAACCTGAAAACAGCCATCAATGGGACCTATCATGCTTTCGACTTTCGTAAATACGCCAATCGTTATCTGTCCGAGGTTCAGTACCGTTTCAATCGACGCTTCGATCTTGACACCCATCCTCAAGCGCCTCGTTCGCGCTACGGCAACTACCGTCCCATGGCCTGAAACTGCTATTCGGACGGCTGAGGCATGTAACTAATCAGGTAATTTAATATGTAAATTAAGTTGGATTAATTTTGGCGCACTTATTAGAAAATTACTGCTGAGCCGGATTCATGGCAGTTTTATAGTTTGATTTTTAATATTCAATATATAGGAACCTCCGAGTACAACTATAATTTATAACGTCATGAGGTGGCTGACAGGGTAAGTTGTGTACTTGACTAAGAAGAAATTTTTCTTAGACCTAAATACTGTATCGAGGTATGTCCTGCTCATTTAACAAAATGACAATGAAGTTAGCTATTAAAAATTTATTTTTATATGAGAATGGTAATATTTATTATTATCAATGTAAATATAAACTTCTATTTTAATTTACATAGGTAACTTAACTATTAAATGCTCACGAGTATCGTTATAAAACGGTTAATAGCAGCACGCATTTTTATTTGGTAACAGATTTATCCTAGTTATATCACCTTTCGTACAGTCAAATAACCTTTCCTACAACGGGATCAATCAACTCTGCAACTGGAATTATTTGCACAACAATCCTTAACTTGAAGCAATCAAAAAAACTTGTCATATAGCGACCATCTTTACGTTGATATTTCCCAAAAATAAAGACAGGTAATCATCTAATCATCAAAGTTCAACCTGTCTAATAAAGATCTATACATCAGCATCCCGTTAAAAAAATTGTAACAGACCACATCAATCAATATCATCAAATGATAACTATTATCAATTGTATTGACATATTAAATGATAATAGTTATTATTTGTATATAGTGGATATTAAGCAATTCTTACAAAAGGTGAATACATGAACGCTATAGTGATTGGTGCGGATCGATTGGGAAATATTCCTGAATTGCTATCTGACTGGAATATAAATATTACTCGTCATATTAGCGGACGGCATGTGGCACACCAGCGCAAACCGCATGGATTGCCCAAGAATACAGAACTGTTGATATTATTTACAGATTTCCTGGGGCATAACGTAATGCGCCATTTTCGTAACTTGGCGCTAGTCCAAGGTATACCGTTTATTGCTTGCCGTCGATCTACAAGCTGTCTAGCACAATCGTTAGAGTGCTGCTTTAATAAAAAAATTGAAAAAGAGTCGAAATGTCCGAATTGCCCATTCCGTTCTTAAATTTTTTCAATTTTACACAGCATCAAAGCTACAAATGTATTTTCAGCAATACCATGAAAATGCGGGTGAATTAGATTTTGGTAGGTTTATTAAACTAGTAGTAAATGAAAACAGAAAACAATAGCTTGAACATTTTTTGCAAGTATTTGCAGTAGCTATTAGATTTTTATTACAAACAGACCTATACGTACCAAAAAGGATTTTCTACTTTAGTCCAAACTCAAATCGAATTTGACTATATTAACAATTACATCATCAAATTAAAGCCACACAAGAAAAACTACACAGAACTGACCACGAAGAGTACAACCGACTCTAATTTATTACCCAAAATCGCCACAGTCATGAGGCCCCAGCGAACTTTTTGGCATCATGCTGTGGATCTTAATATTGATAACAAGGAAAACTAATACTGATTAACTTACGAATTTGCGTCTACTGAATCCAAATCCTGCTAAGCCGAGGCCAAGAAGAGCGAGGGTGGTAGGCTCGGGAACAGTGACAAATTTAGGACCAGCTGTAAAAACAACCATATCTTGTGTATTGTTAGCGGTACCATCATTCAAATATGTGAGTTTGTAATTCCCGGTACTAGCTGCTGAACCGAGGCTTTGCAACCACCCATCGGCCATAACGCCATAGGCCGAAGTGGCTGTACCGCTGTCCACCTTGAAGCCCGTATTTGTCGTATTGATGCGATAGACTCCGCCTTCGGTATTCCCGTAAGTGATCGCCCATACGGCTAATTGAAAGGCAGCTGACTCATTTTTAGTATCAACCGTGCTATACACTTGATTAGCTAATTGCACTAGTTGATTTACTCTCGCCGTTCCATCTGGAGTCCCCGGACGCAAAGCACTTAGTGAAGTGGCAAGTTCAGCCCCGGTGGCAACCGTATATGTAACATTGCCACCAGTCAGCCAATGGTAAATGTCAACGCACCAAGTATTGAATTGCCCAGTGGTGGAAAAATCATATGTAGGATTTGATGACGTGAAGCTGTCACCTCCAATTCCAACACCGACAAGATTCGTATTGGAGTTAGGGTTAGGCGCGACTGAACCATTATAGTACCCAACGGACCCACTGCCAAAGTTCGCTGCGCCTGCATATGTGACATCAATTGTGTCCGCCAGCGCTGAGTGACTCCCCATCACCGCGCTCATTAAACTCACTGCTATTATTATTTGTTTAGATTTCATTATTTATCCCCAATGTTTATTGTTCGCAGTCTATATAAGCATTTATCATGCCATTATTTTTTAATACAGTTATTTCAATTAATTATAAACAGAATGATTCAGTGCATAATTCGTTTTGTAAAATTTACTGACAAACATTTCTGGACTTATCAGTTGAAAAACAAGGAAGAATATTTTGAACTCGAAATAACAGCCTAAATGCACGGTGCTCCACAAAACAACTAGATTGACCGTTCCCGCCAGTCTCCACCCAATGCTTTGAGCAAAGCGGCATTGGCCACTAAACTTCGGCCAATGATATTAAGGCTGTTTATGTCCGCATTAAGCGCTGTTGCTTGTGCCGTGACAACATTCAGGTAGCTCACCGTGCCAGCTATGTACTGGTTATTAAAGAGAGTAACGGATTCCTGTGCGGACTGTCTCGCTTCAAGTTGTACCTTGGCTTCGTCACTCAAGATGCGCAACGTAGAAAGATTGTCTTCAACTTCCTGGAATCCAGTCAGAACAATTTGGCGGTAATCAGCAACGCTTTTGTCAAATGCAGCAATTGCCTGTTCTTTTTGTGATGATCGCACCCCTCCATCAAACAAGGTAGCCGCAATAGTTGGTCCCAAAGACCATACCCGGCTTGGCAAGGATATCAAATTGGAGAGCAGTGCATTTTGATAACCAGTTGAGGCACCCAGTATGAGAGATGGAAAAAATGCAGCCTGGGTAACGCCAATCTGGGCATTGGCAGCCTGAATGCGACGCTCCGCTGCAGCAATATCGGGGCGCCGCTCCAGTAATTCTGACGGAAGGCCAGCGGGAAATTCTGGTAACTTTGGCAAAACCGAACTGGGTTTGAGAAAAAAATTGGATGGGGCTTTACCGATCAACACGGCGATCGCATGCTCAAACTGTGCCCTCTGCACGCCCAGATCTATCGCCTGAGCTTGGGTGGATTTTAGTTGTGTATCTGCTTGAACAACATCAGAACGTCCTGCAATGCCAGCTTCATAGCGATTTTGAGTAATTTGAAGCGAGCGCTTATAGGCTATCGTTGTTTGTTCCAGTAATTTACGTTGTGCATCATTGATACGCAATTGAAAGTAAGTCTGTACCAACGTGGATTGAATACTTAACAATGCTGATTGTAAGTCTGCAGCACTAGCTTCAGCGGAAGCTTGGTTCGATTCCACGGTGCGCCCTATTCTTCCCCACAAATCTACCTCCCAGCTAGCACTTATTAATAAGCGATTTGTATTGTTAATTGCTGCGCTGGGATTACCTGGAATCGTTACGCCCGAGTTGGTTGAGCTTGTACCTTGTCCCCGAGTATGAGCAAAGTTTCCAGTAACTGTAGGAAAATAACGTGCACGCGCAACACCCAGTAGCGCAAGCGCCTGTCGATATTGCGCTTCGGCGCTCTGTATATTCTGGTTGGAAATTGACACTTGCTGTACAAGCGCATTTAACTGGGGGTCACCATATACTTCCCACCATTTACCGCGCGGAGTGTGATCCTGAGGTTCTGCCAATTTCCAGTGGTTTGCTTCTTCCTTGAAAGTGGTTGGTGGTATGACAACAGGTTTTTTATAATCAGGCCCCACGGCACATCCGGCCAAACTTAAAAATACCAGCATACCAATAATATTGTTATTTTTTATCAACATAATGTTATCAATCTCATTAAACCAGTCATAATTCTGTTTGTTGCGCAGTCTTTAGTGATTTAATTTGAAGCCGCTGCTTCCAGATTTTTTGGCTCCATAAGCGTAGTCGATCAAGGTATAAATAGACTACGGGGGTCGTGTACAGCGTCAGCAATTGACTTAGAATCAGCCCACCCACAATAGATATTCCCAGTGGTTGGCGCAATTCAGCACCCATGCCCGAACCTAAAGCGAGCGGCAATGCGCCAAACAAGGCGGCCATGCTGGTCATCATGATTGGACGGAAACGTAATAGACAGGCTTCATAGATCGCATCACGTGGACTCAATCCACGTTTTCGTTCAGCTTCCAGCGCAAAGTCGATCATCAAGATCGCATTCTTTTTGACAATACCGATTAAGAGAATGACGCCAATCAACGCAATAATACTAAAATCCATATTGAACGCGAGCAGCGCTAGAATCGCCCCCACTCCCGCCGACGGTAGTGTAGAAAGAATAGTGATAGGATGGATGTAACTTTCATAAAGCATGCCGAGCACCAGATACACTGCAACCAACGCAGCAAGGATGAGTAAAGGCTGAGTAGCGAGCGACATCTGAAAAGCTTTTGCTGTTCCCTGGAAGCTGCCATGTACAGAAGTAGGCACACCAATCTTCGCCATTGCATCCTCAATTGCCCGCGTAGCCTCTGAAAGCGACACACCGACCGGGAGATTAAAAGAGATTGTTGAAGCAGCAAACTGACCTTGGTGATTAATTGCCAGTGGTGTCGCCGTTTCTTCCCAGCGAGCAAATGCAGCCAGTGGCACTTGCAGGCCTCCGGGGGCAATGAAAAACACGTCTTTTAGTGCTTCCGGGCTCTGTAAATATTGCGGAGCAGCTTCCATAACCACTCGATATTGGTTCAATGGGTTGTATATCGTTGATACCTGGCGCTGGCCGAATAAATCGTTCAACGTTGTATCGATAAGCCTCTGTGTTAACCCTAACCGAGCAACAGCATCGCGGTCGATTATCAGCGAAGTTTGTGCCCCTTTATTTTGTTGATCAGTATTGACATCTGCAAGTTGCGGTAGCGAGCGCAATGCTTGACGAATGAGGGGCTCCCAGGTACGCAATTCATTAATCCCATCTGCCTGGAGCGTATATTGATATTGTGCATTGCCAGCACGACCACCGACATTAATATCTTGAACCGATTGCAGAAACAGGTTGGCACCCGGTTCATGAGCGAGCTTGCTACGCAACCGGGCAATAACCTTGTCAGCGGATAGCTGGCGTTCCGCCAAAGGCTTTAGCCCAACGAACATTCGTCCAGTATTGACTTGTCCTCCCCCGGTAAAACCTACGACACTATTCACCGCAGGGTCTTGACCGACAATATTGACGAAAGTAGCAAGCTTGTCTCGCATGGCTTGAAAAGAAATACTTTGGTCTGCCTGAATATTCCCGGTCAAACGGCCGGTATCCTGCTGCGGGAAAAAGCCCTTAGGTATAGCCGTGTAAAGATAAATATTTAGGCAAATCGTTGCTAGAAGAATGAGTAACATGATGCGACCATGAACGAGTGCCCAATCGAGCGATACTCGGTAACCATTCAACAGCGCATTAAAGATGCGCTCATTTATCCGATAAAAACGGCCTTGCGATGACTCTGATCGTGGACGTAATAGCCGTGCACACATCATGGGCGTAACAGTCAGCGACACAACCAAAGATACCAAAATGGCTGCCGATAGAGTGATAGCAAATTCTCGAAACAATCGCCCGACGACACCGCCCATTAACAAAATCGGTATGAATACAGCGATCAAAGACAGGCTCATTGATAATACCGTGAAGCTCACCTCACGTGCTCCTTGAACAGCCGCTTTAAATGGTGAAAGGCCGTTTTCGATGTGGCGAGAAATATTTTCCAGCATCACCACAGCATCATCCACCACAAATCCTGTACCAACGGTCAGGGCCATAAGCGAAATATTGTTCAGGCTAAAACCGGCCAGATACATCACACCAAAGGTACCGATCAGCGATACCGAGACCGCAACGCTTGGAATGAGCGCAGCCCGAACGTCTCGTAGAAACAGGAATACAACCAATACCACCAGGACAATCGAAATCAACAGGGTGTGTTCGACTGCCTCTAACGATGCACGAATGGTCGGTGTGCGGTCCGATGCCACTGACAGGGTCATTGCCGCTGGTATAGAAGCACGCAATAGAGGCAATAATTGCTTTACCTGATCTACCGTTTCAATGATATTGGCGCCTGGCTGGCGATTCAAAAGCAACATCACGGCCGGTTTACCGTTGACCAGTCCGGCATTTCGAATGTCCTGTACTGAATCCTCTACCTGAGCAATATCAGCAAGACGGACAGGGGCGCCGTTACGATAAGCTACGATTGTCGGAAGATATTCGGCAGCCGTTTTAGCCTGATCGTTAGCTAATATCTGCCAGCGCCGGTCTTCTTTTTCAAGCGAGCCTTTAGGTCTATTAGCGTTGGTGGCGACGATCGCAGCACGTACATCCTCCGCACCTATACCATACTTATTCAGGACATTCGGATTGAGCGACACGCGCACTGCGGGCAATGACCCCCCTCCTACGGTTACCAGACCGATTCCTTTCAGTTGAGATATTTTTTGAGCGAGGATAGTTGATGCCGCATCATACATCTGCCCTCGACTCATCGAGTCTGAGGTAAGTGAAAGTATCATAATCGGCGCATCGGCCGGATTAACTTTACGGTACAGTGGGTTACTGGGAAGACCAGTGGGTAATAAATTCCGCGTCGCATTCATGGCCGCCTGAACATCACGCGCAGCGCCATCGATATTCCGATCAAGATCGAATTGCAAAGTAATTCGAGTTGAACCAAGCGAACTAGACGAGGTAATCTCGGTAACACCGGCGATGAGGCCAAGCGATCGTTCAAGCGGTGTTGCCACCGTGGCAGCCATTGTTTCTGGACTGGCTCCCGGTAATGTTGCCTGCACTGAGATTGTTGGGAAATCCACTTGTGGTAAGGCTGCCACAGGAAGTAATGTAAATGCAATGACCCCAGATAAAACGATACCCAATGCCAATAGCGTCGTGGCAACCGGACGATTTATGAAAGTTTCAGACAAGCTCATGGTAACAAGATCGAGTTACACCTCAGATACGGCTGACAACTGAGTGGGTGATTTGAAGCGCTGCGACCACCGATCAAAAGCAAGGTAAATAACCGGTGTTGTAAACAGCGTCAGCACCTGGCTTACCAGTAATCCTCCCACCATCGTGATACCCAAAGGATGGCGCAATTCGGACCCAACGCCGGTGCCAAGCATTAATGGAAGCGCAGCAAGCAAAGCACACATGGTCGTCATCAAAATCGGCCGAAAACGTAACAAACAAGCTTCATAGATTGCTTCGCGTGGCGCTTTACCATGTTTACGCTCTGCATCCAGCGCGAAATCGATCATCATAATGGCATTTTTCTTAACGATGCCAATTAGTAAAATAATACCTATGATGCCGATTACTCCCAGGTCGGTGCGCGACAGCAACAGTGCTAATAACGCCCCGACTCCAGCGGAAGGAAGGGTGGAGAGAATTGTGACTGGATGAATGTAGCTTTCATAGAGCACGCCCAGAACAATGTACATTGTAATGATTGCCGCAAGAATCAGTAACAACATGTTACTCAAAGAAGCCTGGAACGCCAGGGCAGCACCTTGAAAACTGGTTTGAACACTAACAGGCAGTCCTATTTCTTGTTCTGCAGCACGGATGGCCTTCACTGCGTTACCCAGTGACGCGCCAGGTGCCAAGTTAAAAGAAATAGTAGCGGCGGGAAACTGATCAATATGGTTGATAGACAGCGGTGTCGCACGTTCTGAAATACGGGCAATCGACGATAACGGCACCTGACTACCATTCAACGATACGATGTAAATTCCATTCAGCGCCTCCGGCCCTCGCTGAGATTCAGGCTTAACTTCCAGCACGACGCGATACAGGCTTGATTGGGTGAATATGGTTGAGATAAGTCGTTGACCAAAGGCATTATAGAGCACGTTATCTATTGCCGCAGGCGTAATGCCAAGTCGGCCAGCAGTATCGCGGTCGATCTCTACATAAGCCTGCAAACCTTGGTCCTGCACATCACTGTCTACATCAATCAGTTCCGGCAATTTGCGCAGACGTTCCAGCAATTTGGGTGCCCATTCGGCCAATTCGACCGGGTTAGCGTCTTCGACACTGAACTGATATTGAGTGCTGCTTACCCGCGTCTCGATAGTTAGATCCTGCACCGGTTGCATGTACATCTCTATTCCCGGCACCTGTGCCAGACTGTGTTGCAAGCGACGAATCACGCCAGTGGCGTCAATGCTACGAGCGCTCTTGGGTTTGAGGTTAATCAGCATGCGACCACTATTTAGCGTGGCATTCGTGCCATCAACGCCGATAAATGACGACAAGCTCTCCACCGCAGGATCTTTCAGCACAGCCTGGGCGAGTGCCTGTTGTCGTTCGGCCATCGCCGCGAAAGAAACAGACTGAGGAGCTTGGGTCATACCTTGAATCACCCCGGTGTCCTGCACCGGGAAAAAACCTTTGGGCACGAACATATAGAGCAGTACGGTAAGGCCCAATGTGGCTCCCGCTACCAGTAACGTGGCTAACTGACGGTCAAGCACCCAGTTGAGCATAACCCCATAACGCGCAATCACCCTATCGAAAAAACCCCCGCTCTTGTGGTAAAACCAGCCTTGCTCGGCAGCAGGTACATGTCGCAGCAATTTGGCACACATCATCGGCGTGAGGGTAAGCGATACCACGGCAGAAATCAGAATCGCCACCGCTAATGTGATCGCAAATTCGCGAAACAACCGACCAACTACATCCCCCATGAACAAAAGCGGAATCAGCACAGCGATGAGCGAAAAGGTCAACGAAATAATGGTAAAGCTTATTTGCTCAGCGCCCTTGAGCGCCGCTTGCAAGGGTGAGTCGCCAGCCTCGATATAACGCGTGATATTCTCGATCATGACAATTGCGTCATCCACCACAAATCCAGTAGCAATTGTGAGCGCCATCAACGTCAAATTATTGATACTGAAACCAGCCAGATACATCACACCAAAAGTGCCGATAAGCGAGAGTGGCACGGCAATACCGGGAATAATAGTGGCGTACACGTTACGTAAAAACAGAAAGATGACCATCACCACCAACGCGACAGAAAGTATCAATTCAAAGCGGACATCTTCCACCGAGGCACGGATCGTAGTCGTTCGATCAGTGAGAACTTTGACATTAATAGATCCTGGTAACGTCGCTTGCAGTTGCGGCAAAAGCTTCTGGATGCGATCCACTGTTTCGATGACATTGGCCCCAGGTTGGCGCCGAATATTTAGAATCACAGCCCGATTCTGGTCAGCCCAGGCAGCAAGATGTGTGTTCTCAGCGCCATCAATGGTCTCAGCAATATCACTTAAACGAATCGGGGCACCATTGCGCCAAGCGATAATAAGATTTCGGTATTCTTCGGCTGATTTGAGTTGGTCGTTGGCATCCAACGTTGAAGCCCGTGCCGCGCCATCAAAACTTCCTTTCGCAATGTTTACATTGGCATTTCCAATCGCAATGCGAATATCGTCGAGATTCAGACCATTTGCAGCAAGTGATTTGGGATTAGCCTGGATACGAACCGCAGGCCGTTGACCACCCCCGATACTAACCAGACCAACGCCAGGTAGCTGCGAAAGCTTCTGCGCCAGGCGTGTATCTACCAAGTCTTGCACTTTCGGCAGCGGCAGCGTTTCAGATGTAATCGCCAGCGTAACGATAGGCGCATCAGCAGGATTGACCTTGCTGTAAATCGGCGGCATCGGTAAGTCAGTAGGCAAGAAAGAATTAGCCGCGTTAATCGCTGCCTGCACTCCCTGTTCGGCAACATCAAGACTGAGATCAAGCCCGAACTGCAGGGTAATAACTGAAGCGCCGCCTGAACTGCTGGAAGACATCTGGTTCAGACCGGGCATTTGACCGAACTGACGCTCCAATGGCGCGGTAATTGATGATGTTGTGACGTCCGGGCTGGCACCGGGGTAAAAAGTTGTCACCTGTATAGTCGGATAATCAACTTCCGGCAAAGCTGAAACTGGCAATAAACGATAGGCCAACATTCCTGACAACAGGATAGCGACCATTAGCAGTGAGGTTGCAACTGGCCGGATAATAAACAGACGTGAAGGGTTCATGCCCCGCCTTTACTCTCAGCTGGGGAGTTGCCCCGATTTTGTCGCCTTTCACCGTGAGGTCTATCTCCTCGAGGTCTGTCGCCTCGAGGAGAGCCTTTGCTTTCGCCACTCTTCTCGCCAGGGAAATTTATCTCCACTTTTGCGCCCGGACGCAGCTTGTCCGCGCCATCGATTACTACTTTCTCGCCAGGAACTAAACCTTTCTCAACCGCCACAATATTGCCCGAAACCGGTCCAAGCACGACAGGTCGCATACTCACCGTTTTGCTCTCATCCACTACATATGAAAAGATTCCTTGCGTGCCACGCTGGGATGCTGAAGTCGGAATGACAATCACCCCATGGCGAGTTTCGATGCGCAAGTGAACATTGACAAACTGATTCGGGAAAAGAGCATTATCAGAATTGGCAAATTCAGCTTTCAGCTTGACAGTTCCTGTTGTTGCATCAATCTGATTGTCAATTGTCAGCAACGTACCGATCGCCAATTTATTTTTATCATCACGATCCCAGGCTTCAACTGTCAGTTGTTGATTATCTTGAAGTTTGTTTATTACTGCAGCAAGATTGTCTGAGGGAATTGAGAAAATAACAGTAATTGGCTGAGTCTGAGTAATCACGACCAAACCAACAGTATCGGTGGCGCGAACCATATTACCGGTATCAACCAAGCGCAGCCCAAGACGACCAGCAATCGGTGCTGTAACGCGAGTAAAAGCAAGCTGTAGTTTGGCATTATCCACCAGAGCCCTATCCGTTTTCACTCCTCCCTCATACTGCCTTACTAGTGCTTCCTGCGCGTCAACCTGTTGCTTAGCGATAGAATCCTTCTCCAATAGACCGCGATAACGAACCTGATCAAGCCGCGCATTAGCAAGTAACGCCTGATCCCGCATTAACTGCCCGTTCGCTTGATCAAGTTGCGATTGGAAAGAACGCGGGTCAATTTCTGCAAGCAAATCTCCAATTTTTACGACTTGACCTTCACGGAAGGCAACCCGAACAAGCTGGCCGTCGACGCGCGGTTTAACTGTCACAGTGTTACGTGCGGTCACCGTACCCAATGCATTGATTACCACATCGATGTCACCTGTCCGAGCGATTGCAACCGTTACCGGCACAGGTCGGTTTGCACCATCCCTGCCACTACCACGCCCCATTGGTGGCGTTTGCGTTTGGGTTGGCGCTTGCTGCTTTTCCTGCTTCCCGTTTAATAAAAAGAACGCAAGTATTCCAGCGATCACTAAAACCCCGATCGTAATCCAAATGGCTTTATTCTTCATTCCGTTTTCCTACCGTTAATTTGATGCAATTTTGGTCGTCTCTACTATAAATTTAACAGGAAAGCTTTCAACATACCCATTCAAATGTCGTAAGTGCTTGGGTTAACAGGATACGGATTTTAACGAACATTCAGACCAGCATGCCACTGTATCTTTTCAATTTATCTGACCTGCCAAGATTTTTGAAAACATTGGATATAGACTAATATCTGCTTTTTATATGAATCACCTAGTTAATATACTTATTATATAGCATTGAGAAAATAGAGAATATGATTGAACTGTAAGAAAAATATTCATTTTTAAGAAAAAATTTGTAACAATTTGTTTCACCCAAAGAACACCTACACAACTTTATTACAGTTCAAGCTAACGTTATCTTTGAATCGTGCTCACCATGGAAGATATCCATCACATTGTAGAAATACACTACAGGCCAACTTACCTGGAATCCCTTACATCAACTCCTGCATGGCAAAACCGATCAACAAGGTAAGTGACGTTAAACCTATGCCGAAGCCAATCATGCGGCGGCGATTAAGTTGCGTCCACAATACGACACCCGTTAATGACAACAGGATTATGCTTCCCGCCAGAGTATCTGCGAGAAGAACCCAAGGTATGCCCACATTGTTACCTTTGTGCAGATTGTTCAATGTACCGAATATATTTTGGTCGCTACGCTTAACGGTCACGAAAGTGTTACCGACCCAATATTCCGCTTGCAGATTGGTTTGCGGTGAGCTGAATGTAGCCGACCAGCGTGCCGGTTGCTTTAAGGTTTTATCACCCCATGCCACGGGCTTGGCCGGGTCACTGCGCTCGCGCGAGGCAGGCCGATCAACCATTAATTCTTGTTGCAACCAAGTTGCCATTGCTTTTGAATTGGTCGGCGCAGGGCTCGGTAACGGAATTTGCAGCGTGGTTTCTTGAACTTGCGCAGCCGGTATTTTGAGCACGGTGCGATGATTCAACAAGATTCCGGTCACGCCAAAGCATAAGCCTATAGCTGCACCCCAGAGCCCGATCCAGCCATGGGTCTTGCGCAGCCATTTTAAGAAAACGGCACGTCGGGAACGAAGGTCGCGGTCTTTTGAATTAACCAGATCGTTATCAGCGCCATTGGCTGGGCTGACCTTGTGAGCGGTATTGAGTTGAACGATTGTCGTCATTGAGATATTCCAGGTAAGACTTTATTTTGTCCCACCTGTTTGGCAGAAAAACAAATACTATGTTTGAACTGTAAGAGAAATATTTATTTCAAGGAAAAATTTGTAACAAATTGTTTCATCTTAAAGAACGCCTACACCATTCGTTACAGTTCAAACTTAATCATCCGCTATGGGCACATATGCCATTGCAACCAGCTTGCCGTTGCTTTCCAACTAGCCGGCGCGGAGTAAGTAAGAGATTGCAACGTGATTCCTTAAGTTTATACAGCCGATATTTTTAGTAAAATTCGATGCCAACCTGGAGGATTAAAGGTGAATCGGATTTCCAACGAAAATAAGCTTGAACGGCTAAAGTTCAGCAAGAATCCTGATGCAATGCATGATGATCCAGATGAAAGAAGTACAAGGACAAGATTAATGCAGGCTACAACATTTCCAGACAAGTGGGTTTATGTTGCCTTCCGTCGTCCATGAATAGAAAACCGACGGCAAGGCGCAAGAGTCTGCAATGCTTGCAAAGTAGAAAACATACCCAAACAAACAGCCATATACAATTATTTGTACAACTAAAGATGTAATCATTCAGGCCTGATCTGACAGCTACCTAATTTTTAGGGTATCTGTCAGCTCAGGTCTGAGCTAGTACATGTCAGATTAAGTTCAAATGACTAGATTTCATTTTTCCAAGATGGATCCGCCACATCGGGCCAATTATCTTTATCGAATCCCGACGCATTTTCGAGTTGATCTTTCTTTACATTAAGTATGAAACGCTTGTTTGTCGTATCTAGTGTTAACGCACCCCATGGCACTGCGAAAAGTTTTTCTCCTATGCCGAGAATACCGCCATAGGACAAGACTGCATAAACGACTTTACCGCTCTCCATGTCCAGCATGATTTCCTTGATGTCACCCAGATCTTCCTCTATTTGATTATAGACATCATTTCCAATAAGTATATTTATCCCCATCAACTGGGAGCCAGGCTCACCAACAATTTTTTTATTTATCTCATAAATATCATTATCTTGATAACTCATAATCTGCCCTCCAGTAGAAATTTTTATTTAATGAATGTCTTTTGTTACTGTACATTCACCCATTTAATATTGTTAATGCATTCTGCACATTAATCGCTTCAGCTGCTTTTCTTAAGATCATTTTTAAGATCACCAAAACCAGCTTGGGCTTTACCAATGTTCTTCTGAATCTTTCCTTTTACTTCCATATCTTTATCATCAGTGATTTTGCCAGTGACTTCCTTAACTTTACCTTTAATTTCTTCAATATGACCTTTAACTTGATCTTTGTTCATGAAAATCTCCTAGAAATTGATTATCAACACACGGGAATATACCGGATCGATACTGCACGAAATATTAAATAAGGACAGTGCGGTACCGTACTTAATTCAATATTTATACATGTTTCATGTATAAGCATCATAATCAGCACATTGAGTACCTTAATATATAGCCGCATTTACTCAGGAGGATCTAACTTCTGGATGACTATATCTTTGCTCATCACCCCAAAGGTTAGCCACTGCAAATCACATAAAACCAATTAAATGTTATAAAGTAATATGGTAGTGAGTACGTGTAACAACATCATGACATTTTAAGAAATGCATACTTATTACATCGATCAATCTAAAATTTTATCCTCATTAATGAAATACAATTAGATCAATGTAATAAGAAGACTTATCAAATTGAATGGCCTCCAGTAATATCAAAAATTTAATTAAAGTTTCCCGTTAAGAACTCACAAGGAGATTGCATGAAGGGAATGTGTGGTTGGTTCGGTGGCAAGAAAGACTCTATGCTTGCTAAGGAAATAACCCATGCCATGGTAGATGCTATGACTGACAAAAAAAGCGACTCAATGCAGACGCTTTATGGTTATTTTGAGGGAATAGCAGCCTGGTCAAAAATTGACCAGGCAAGTTGCCATGAAGAAGGCCCGCTTAAGGTCGCTATTATTGGCAATGTCTATTGGGGAAATGACGAATTAAATAAGTTTGCCCAAGAGCAAACCTCAGCGGCTGCAGTGGCTAAAGCCTACTCACTATCAGGAAAAAAATTTCTTGAAGATATGCATGGAGCTTTTTGCGTTGCTATTATTAATGCACAGGAAGGCACATCTCTCGTTGCTATTGATCGATTGGGTATTTACTCCATTTGCTATGCCGCACCATGTAACCATTTTATTTTCGCGACCAGCACGAATGGAGTGATCGCTCACCCGAATATGGAGCGAGTAATTGATCCTCAATCGATCTTTAATTATTTATTTTTTCATTCAGTTCCCTCCCCTGGAAGTATCTATAAAAATGTACGCAAGCTACTGCCCGGGCAATATGCACAATTCCTAAATGGGGAAGTCGAAACGAATTTTTATTGGCACCTGAAATATGCTGATTCGGGGCAAAGCCACTTTATGCAGCGCAAGGAAAATCTCAAAGCATTGTTACAACTTGCTCTGAAAAGATCAGTAACTGATAAGCAAGTAGGTGCCTTTCTAAGTGGTGGTACGGACAGCTCGACTATCGCAGGGTTGCTCGCTCAGTCACTGACTAAACCAGCAGATACTTTTTCTATTGGATTTGCAGCCGAAGGTTACGATGAAATGGAGTTTGCACGGATCACGAGTAAGCATTTTGGCACTCACGCTCACGAGTACTATGTTACGGCACAAGATGTCGTCGATACGATTCCATTAATTGCCAAAGCCTACGACGAGCCTTTTGGAAATGCATCGGCCATCCCTACGTATTGTTGTGCCAAATTAGCCAAAGAACAAGGCATTCGACTGATGCTGGCAGGGGACGGAGGAGACGAAATTTTTGGCGGAAACGCGCGCTATGCCAAACAAAAAATATTCGAAGCTTATTCTCTCGTACCCGCAATGCTACGACATAATCTATTGGAACCTGTTATGTCTAGTATGCCAGGCATAGAAAATATCCCATTATTGAGAAAGTTAAAAAGCTATATCGCGCAGGCTCAAATTCCATTACCCGACCGGTTGGAAACTTATAATTTTTTACATCGCGCTTCGCCGAGCGAAATATTCACTGCTGATTTTCTGGCTCAAGTGAATCACCAAGAACCGACCACGCTGCTGCAAACCGAATACGGACGTACCGATTCCATTTCCGCTACCAATCGCCTCCTTAATCTGGATTTAAAATTTACTTTAGCGGACAACGATTTGCGTAAGGTTAACCGAATGTGTGAATTAGCGGGTGTAGCAGTTCATTACCCTCTTTTGGATGACGATATTGTCACATTTGCAGCGCAACTTCCCCCATCTCTTAAAGTAAAAGGGTTGAAGCTAAGATACTTTTTCAAAGAAGCACTTAGAGATTTTTTACCTCAAGAGACTATCACCAAAAACAAGCAAGGATTTGGTTTGCCTTTTGGCGTCTGGATGCAAACTTACCTCCCACTGCAAAAGCTAGCCTACGACAGTTTGAAATCGTTGCGAGGACGCGGTTATATCAAACCAGAATATCTTGATGCGTTAATAGAACAACACCGCTCAGGACATGCAGCTTATTACGGCGTTATGATTTGGGTACTGATGATGCTGGAGCAATGGTTGCAGCATCATGAAAACTAGGGGATTTGCTCTACCCTTTCACAATTATGGCAGCCAGCCCTAAAAGACGGTTCTGTCGCATTAAGAGCGACGAATTAGAATCGATCATGCAGATTTGCTAAATGGCCGGTATGAAACGAGATGCCTGATTTTAAAAAGATATGACTCCCAGTAGATGGAATTTGGGTGTATGAAGATAAATAGCATTTCCTGATATTAACGATGCTATTCAATTCCTATTCATTCCTGCTGTTGTTTTTGCCTGTGACGGCGATTGTTTTTTTCCGTTTAGGTGCCTATAGCCGACTGCTTGCCGCTGCTTGGTTGGGTGCCGTTTCCCTATTTTTTTATGGATATTGGAATCCTGCCTATGTAGGATTGCTTCTGGCTTCGATCTTTTTCAATTATGGGATAGGTTACGCTCTCGCCCGGGAACATGAGACGGATCGGAATCGACGTAAGAGTTTTATCCTAACGGCCGGTATTGTTGCTGACTTGTTGCTATTGGGCTACTACAAGTACGCCAATTTCTTTCTTGATACGACCAACCGTATTTTAGATACGGGCTGGACTTCGCAGGACATACTCTTGCCATTGGGTATTTCATTTTTCACTTTTACACAAATTGCTTTTTTGGTGGATGCTTGGTCGGGCAAAGCACGGGAATACAACTTCATCCACTACTTATTGTTTGTCACTTATTTCCCACATTTGATTGCCGGCCCGGTGCTGCATCATAAAGAAATGATGCCCCAATTCGCCCGCCCCGAGACATATCGTTTTTCCTGGGACAATATGACCATCGGTCTAACCATCTTCACGGTAGGCTTGTTCAAAAAATCTGTATTGGCCGATGGTGTATCGCCCTATGCTAATGTTGCCTTCCATGCTGCCGATATGGGAGAAAAACTGGATTTGCTGGCCTCATGGGGCGGTGCATTGGCTTATACCGTACAGTTGTACTTCGATTTTTCCGGCTATTCAGACATGGCCATTGGGCTTTCAAGGATGTTTGGCATCGTGCTACCGCTGAATTTCAATTCGCCCTACAAGGCAACCAATATTATTGATTTTTGGCGCCGTTGGCATATGACCCTGTCACGTTTTTTGCGGGATTATCTATATATCCCCTTGGGAGGCAATCGCAAGGGACCTATGCGGCGGCAGATTAATCTGATGGTTACCATGCTTTTGGGCGGTTTGTGGCATGGAGCGTCCTGGAATTTTGTATTATGGGGTGGACTGCACGGTTTGTATCTGGCGATCAATCACGGTTGGCGTTCCCTATGCAAAAAGTATTTTTCAGGTCTCGGAGATACGGGGATTTGGGGCAAGCTGATGGCATGGGCCTTTACTTTTATTGCCGTTGTAGTGGCATGGGTGTTCTTTCGCGCAACTACGCTTGAAGGTGCGTTGAACATGCTTTCCGGCATGATCGGATTGCATGGCATCAGTTTGCCGACAGTATTTCAGCCGAAGTTGGGTGGTGCAGCTGGCATACTGGAAAGTATGAACATACATTTTTCTCTTGGAGGGGGTAGCCGTTTCATACTTACTTGGGCATGGGTTATCTGCTTGTTAACCATCACTCTGTTTCTGCCGAATACCCAGGAGCTAATGCGCCGCCATTCCCCTGGGCTCGATTTCGATCCATTAGCAGTCACAGCACGATTGGAATGGAGAACAACCTTTGCTTGGGCGGTGGCGATGGCAATACTTGCAGTAGCTGGCGTACTTTCGCTGTCCCAGGCTACGCAATTCCTCTATTACCAGTTCTGAATTATGGCAACTTACTTGCGTATTTGGTTTTTTGCCTTGCTGATTTTGTTGATAGGGGCTGTGACACTAAATTACTGGGTCGATCCCTACGGACTTTATCGGCCATATAGCGAAGGTGGCTGGAAGCCTAATGGTGCGGCACAAGGTGAATTGGTAAAGCCTTATCTGGTATTGAAACATTCACCGCACACACTCATTTTAGGTAACTCACGGGCGGAAGTGGGCTTCGATCCCGCAGATGTGGCTTGGCCCGAATCAGCTCAGCCCATATACAACTTAGCACTGCCGGGCACAGGTACCCGTGTTGCCCGTCGTCTCTTTGAACATGTTTTGGCAGCCCATCCCCCAAAAACAATCGTGCTAGGGGTGGATTTCATGGATTTTCTGGTATCACCCGATGTAAGTAAAAAATGGGAACCAGAAATTATTCATCGGCTTTTGATTATGCCAGATGGGCAGATCAATAATAGACGCTGGTTACAGATGATGCTTGATGGTGCAATCACTCTAGCCTCCCTGAATGCTGTAGTGCATAGCATAGACACTGTGCGAGTGCACGGCAAGACAGAAGTAGCACATTTAACTGCAACTGGATTTAATCCCATGCATGATTATTCGCGGATTGCGCGCAATGAGGGATATTTTAATTTATTCCGGCAGCGAGATATCGAAAATATGCGCGTCTACCAAAAGCGTTCAAAAAATTTGTTTTCCCGTGGCACTCATACCTCTCCTGCTTTCGATGACCTGACCGCCATTCTGGATATGGCTCATGCCCATGGGATCCAAGTTAAGGTGGTTATCTATCCATATCATGCTCATTTACTCGAGATTTTCCGTATCACTAATTGTTGGAATATGTTTGAGGACTGGAAACGTGAACTAACATTACGAGTTAATACTAATAGCCACAATCAAGCAACCCTTTGGGATTTCAGTGGTTATCACCATTTCGCACGCGAAACTGTCCCACCTGTTGACGATAAACAGACTATTGTGCATTCATATTGGGAAGCCGGGCATTTCAAAAAAGAATTGGGACATCTAATATTGGCGCGCTTATCAGGAAAGGGGGAAGCTACTTTTGGTACGGTGCTGACGCCAGCAAATATAAATGATCATTTGTTAGCTATCCGCCAAGATCGCATACAATATGAATCAGAGCGATCCGCAGAAATTATTCAGCTCGAGAAACTGATTCAATAAGCCATCGCACCACAGTTAATAATAAAATAAAGTGCTCGCATCTTACTATTCTTAATTTGTTATTTGAAAGGCCAGCCAGACTTCACAATCCAATTGTGCTCGATGGAGCCGCACATCTGGAATAGCTATGTTAATGCTAGCGTTAGATATTACATTTGCCCGTCATATATTTTTCGTAATATACTAAAATGCGATCATCTGTCGAAATCAAAGTAGTACAGTTTCGACATATACCAAACAGCAATGATATTCGCTATAAATCAACTGGAGGAAACATCAATGTGGAAACTTTATCGGGCAGATTTGCTTGGAAAAGAACTTGAAACCAACCTACGTCAAACCATCATCGAAGCACGCTCAAAGCGGCATAAAATGCTCTCAGTAGAACATTTGTTGTTAGCCATGTTGGATAATACTTCGGCAGTAGAAGCATTACAGTCCCACGGGGTGAATATTGAAGAGTTGCGCATCTTACTAATTGACTTTATTAATAATAATATACCTGTTGTACCTGACAGCGAAGAAATTAACACGCAACCTACACTTGCCTTTCATCGCGTAGTCCAAAGCGCAATCCTAGACGTAAAATCAACTAACAAAAAAGAAGTATCAGGTAGGAATATTCTCGTTTTTTTACTTAATGAATATGATACTCATGCTGTGTCTCTCCTTAACCAGCGCAGCATATACACGCTGGATGACCACACGAAAAAGAACGATAACAACACAGCTTCTAACGTATATAGCAATGTCGGCAGCACTGATCCTCACGACGTACACCGTGTTGCCAAGAATGAATCGCTATTAGCCGCCGGACTTATGCCAAGGGTGAGCATCGATGAGACTGGCGCAAACCTGGGCTACTATAGTGCCGATTTGGGAGGGGACACGCTAGCTGCATTGGCCAATGCAGCACGTTGATATTGTCTAGAATAGCGAAGGAGTATTTGCGTTAGAATCAGTCTGACGCAAATACTCGGTACCTAATAATCAAAGCAAAACCTAGTTTCTAATCAAACTATTCCAGTCAATCTGTGCGCATATCAATGCGCACTTGATCAAATCTCCCAGAGTGGAATATATCGGCTGCAGGTTTGTATAAGATTGTGGAAGGAGACTACGCTTGATTAGTAGGCCTGCTAAGCATGCGTAGCCGCCACGCAACATGATGAAACTGCTACAGAATGAATTCTTTCCAAACTAACTTAACTTTGAATTGATTACTAAAACGTTTGGCATCTACGGTAAACCCTGTCAGCTTTTTTATTTCTAGCATCAATTAAATAACTGTATGTGCATTCGGGTCTACAAAAAGCTGAGGTAATCCCGCAATTTTACATCCTTGCTGCGCTGGGCCTGAAGGAAATAGGTCATACAGATATGGACTTTTACCTTTTTCTTCACCTAATTCCTCGCTGACCGCTTGGGTTAATTCACGGATATTGGGAGTGCTCTGATGTTGTTTGTAGTACGCACGCAAAAATTTGATAATTTCCCAGTGATTATCGGTCATTTCCAATTCTTCGGCTTGTGCAATAAATTTTGCGATGTCCATATTCCACTCGTCATAATTGACAAGATAACCTTCCTTGTCGGTTTCATAAGTTTTTTCATTAACATCAATAGCGGGCATAGTCTTTTTCCTATTTGATAATTTAAAGCATAATAAATATTAAGATAAACCGTTTTACTGATAGCAGCAATGGTCTCAAAGCCGCCGCAGTCTATGTAAAGTGGCACCTTCAGTCAAGACAATAAATAACAGACACCACTTTCGAAAAACGTACACACTCTTAAAAATATAAAGCGACCTAAATACATTTGTACATCACATCACAAACTTCTAATGCTATGTAAGGCTTTTGCAACATGCAACAATACATCATTCAAAACGTATACTTCACACGATAAATTGCCCCTGCAAGATCGTCACTAATGAGCAATGAACCATCAGGCATGACCAACACGTCAACAGGACGCCCCCAAACCGACTCTTTGCCACTGGCATCCTTTTGTAACCAGCCGCTAATGAAGGGCTTATGACGAGCAAGTCGACCCTGCTTATCAAACATCACCCTGACAATCTGGTAGCCAACTTTCTGACTTCTATTCCATGAACCGTGTTCAGCAATGAACACATTATTTCGATATGCTTCCGGAAATTGTTTTCCAGTATAAAACCTCATTCCAAGAGATGCGACGTGTGCTTCAAGCTTAACGACTGGTGCTACGAATTCTTCACATTTTCGCTGAGCCCCAAATTCTGGGTCTGGCGTATCACCTTGATGACAATATGGGTAGCCAAAATGTTGACCGGACTTTAAGACGTGATTTAGTTCGTCGCTTGGTAGATCATCCCCTAGCATATCCCGCCCATTATCAGTGAACCATAGCGAATTATCGATCGGACTCCAGTCAAAACCGACTGAGTTCCTTACACCACGTGCCACAATTTCCATCTCGCTACCATCAGATTTCATCCGCTGGATATTGGCAAAGCGTTCATCAGGATTGCATATATTACAAGGTGCGCCAACTGGTACGTACAGCCAACCATCGGGACCAAAAGCGATGAATTTCCAGCCGTGATGAGTCTCGATGGGAAAGCGATCAGTAACCACAATGGGTTTGGGCGGATTGCTTAATCGACCATCAATCCCGTCCAAACGAAGAATTCGGGATACGGCGGATACATATAATTGGCCCTCTCGATAAGCTACGCCTACCGGCTTCGTAAGACCCGATGCAATAACGTGTACCGCAGCAACTCGATCCTGATTCAGTTCCACTGCGTAAACTTTTCCAGCAGCCATACTACCTACATAAAGTACACCCCGACCGTCAGCATATCGACCCAGAGCCATCTGACGTGCATCCGGTACGGCATCGGTCAGTAATTCAATTTGAAAACCAGGCGGAAGGCTCAGCTTATCGAGTTGCAGGCTATCGGCCCAAGATATATTTATTTGAAGTCCGAACAGAATGAAACACAGAGACATTAATCTGAGCGGGATTTTTTGCATTATGGCGAACGCCAGCGTATCGTGCATAAGCATGTTCAAAGCTCCCCCGCCCTGGTTGATTTGTTTTCTAACAAATGAGTATCCTGTCGGTTCTGATTTATTACTCAACAATGTAGCTGCTGTGACCACCTGCCTTAAGCAATACCCAAACCGCGCCGCTACCACCCGCATTTAACGGCGCTTCGCAAAATGCCAGCACTTCAGAATATTGAGACAACCAATGACGCACACGGCTTTTCAGTACACCTTCCTTACCACCCGCTTGCCATCCTTTACCGTGTATCACGCACACAAAACGCAAACCATGCTGCACCGCATCGCGCAAGAATTCAAGCAATAGCTTGCGTGCCGCATCACTATGAAAACCGTGTAAATCCAGGGTACCCTGTATCGCCCATCGCCCACGCCGCAACTTACGCAAAGTCATGCGCGATATACCAGAACGCAAAAACTCGGTCGGAACATCATCCTCAGCATTATTGTCGGACAATGTGTCCTCAATTAAGTGAGCAGAAACTACGGTGTCACGTGACGATACGCGACGTAATGGTTGGGCTAAGAAGATGCGGTTGGATGGCTTTAATGGAATAACACCGTCCAGCGCCTGCTGAAATAACTCATCATTAATCGATACAGGCGCATCCTTCTTTTTTTTCATTGTTCCTTCAATGATTCAGTGCGCTTAAATATTTATCCGCATCCAACGCTGCCATACATCCAGTAGCGGCGCTGGTTACCGCTTGACGGTAAATATGATCCTGTACATCCCCTGCCGCGAATACTCCGGGAATGCTAGTGGCTGTAGCATTGCCATTCAGCCCTCCACGCGTGATTATGTAGCCATTTTCCATTTCTAACTGCCCCGTGAAAATGTCAGTATTAGGTTTATGGCCGATAGCAACAAATACACCTGTCAGCAAAATGTTTTGCGTGTGGCCAGTTTGCATATGCTTGAGTCGCATACCCGTCACACCACTGTCGTCGCCTAACACTTCGTCTAAAACTTGATGCAGTTGCAGCGTAATTTTGCCTGCCTCAACCTGTTTCATTAAATGATCCATTGTGATGCGTTCAGCACGGAAAGTATCGCGTCTATGCACGAGCGTGACATGGCGTGCAATGTTAGAAAGATACAACGCTTCTTCCACTGCAGTGTTGCCGCCCCCTATTACTGCCACATCCTGCCCACGATAAAAGAAACCATCGCAAGTAGCGCAAGCAGACACACCCTTACCCATGAATTTTTCTTCAGAAGGCAAACCAAGATATTGCGCCGAAGCACCCGTAGCGATAATAAGTGCATCACAAGTATAACTACCCGCGTCACCAATCAAAGCGAATGGTTTTTGTTGTAACTTGACGGTATGAATGTGATCAAAAATAATCTGTGTATCAAAGCGTTCCGCATGTTGCTGAAAACGTGTCATCAGTTCGGGACCTTGTACACCCATCGCATCGGCGGGCCAGTTGTCTACATCGGTGGTCGTCATCAGCTGCCCCCCTTGCGCCATGCCGGTTATCAGCATCGGTTTAAGGTTGGCACGCGCAGCATAGACTGCGGCAGTATATCCCGCGGGGCCTGAACCCAGAATAATCAGGCGATGATGCTGTGTTGATTTTTCCATAAAAATAAAACTCTCCAGTCCAATGCAATCAGGGAGCGAAATTTAACAGTGGTACATCCCTTTGTCGAGGGTAAAATACAAATAGGCAGCGGCCAAATAAGTTGGCTACCTTTGTAGTACTTGATTTGTTCAGTTTAACTAAGTCCGGGATCTGCTGAACTCCATTTTTTACTTGTCAGCCCAAAAAATGGAGGCTCAATGATTGTATAAGATGCTTGTTACAGGAGATACAAATGCTTTACCCATTGGTCTTCACCATTTTCAGCCTGTATAAAACTCAATCAACATGAAAATTTGGCTTTATTTCGCTCTGCTACTGCTTGCTAGCCTAACCGTGAACGCGATGGAATTACCCGGCCTTCCTCAATTCATTGACGAAATGGTGATAAAACACCAGTTCAAGCGTGACGAACTGGAGCAAATATTTCAACGCACGCTATATCGCCCAGCGGTCATCAATCTCATTTCTGCACCAGCTAATATTAAACCCTGGTCACAATACCGTGCGGCTTTCACCGACAATAAACACATCAGTAATGGGCTAAAGTTTTGGCAAGATCATATAAATGTACTGCAACGTGCGGAAAAAGAATATGGCGTACCGCAGGAAATAATCGTCGCGGTAATCGGTGTAGAAACCAACTATGGCCGTAATACAGGTAAGTTCAATGTATTGGATACACTGACCACCCTAGCCTTCGACTATCCACGTCGTGCCGATTTTTTCCGCAACGAATTAGAGCAATACCTGTTACTGACACGCGAACAAAAAATCGAACCATTCAAAATACAAGGCTCTTATGCCGGTGCAGTGGGCATTCCACAATTCATGCCGAGCAGTTACCGCAAACATGCAGTGGATTTTAACAATGATGGAAAAATCAATTTATTCAATGACCCGGAAGATTCCATCGGCAGCATAGCAAATTATTTCAAACAATATGGCTGGCAAAGTGGTGAATCTGTGGCGGTTCGTGCCAAATTAAACGAAAAACCTGAATTAAATATCAAAGAAACACACAGCTTGGCAACTTGGGCGGAAATGGGCGTAATTCCAGTAATACAAACCGCAGAAATGGAATCTGCGTGGCTACTGGATTTTACTATTTCTGATGGCAAGGAATTTTGGCTGGCATTTAAAAATTTTCAAGTCATTATGCTTTACAACAACAACATTTTTTACGCTATGTCCGTGTATCAACTTGCCGATGCACTTCGCAATGCACGAATCGTAAATTAAATCGGTCCAAATACTTATTGCGACTCAATACAATTTAAGGCTAAAGTAACCCATTATTTTTCTTGATACAACATGTAAATGCACAATATTTTAAAGTTGGCTCTTTCTTGATTTACATGAGGAGCTGGCAGAAGAAACAGGTTACGTGAAACCTAGTACACTCAGCATTCTTCTAATTAAACTTTGTCATAGATTTATATCATCATAGTTATTTTACTGGTAGCGAATAAATAATGGGGGTCTTCATAACCGCTGATAATGCAGGTACGGAAAGTGGACTTGCTGCCACCGCTTTAGCACGATTTCGGCATAACCCAAAATCTGTTCTAAAGCTGATTTTGCTCGGATTTACACTTGTTGGTTTGCCGCTCATTGTTGCTCTCATTAATAGTGCTATATCTATCGACCGCTTGGCAGGCCAAAGCCGCAAGGCTGTATATCAGGCAGTGCAAATTACACTTGCCAGCCATACTTTAACAAATGAAATTAATTTAATGGAACGAAGCGTGCGACAAACGCTTATTCTTGGTGATGAATCATTGCTGGAGGGATATTTTCAAGCACATACGAAGTTCGGAAAAACGACCACAAACCTTTTCCAACTCTCATCACGTACTGAACAGAAGCAGATGTTGGCACAGCTACAATCGCTTGAAAACGCGATTTTTCAGCAGATATCCGCTGCGAGACAACTTCCGGATGAATTACGCGAGCTGGTTCAAAGCTTCACTCCACTGCTGGAATCTACGCGCCACTTTTCTACCGCCGGTTATGCATTAATTGAACTAGAAGTAGAGGAAATGCAAAATATGGCGGAGCATGCACACACCGTTATGGTTTGGGAGTTATTTGCATTAATCCCGTTCGCAATATTGCTGGCAGCTGGTTTCTCTGTATTGATTACACGCCCAATTCGTCAAATTGATGAAGCTATCCGCAATATGGGACAGGGTGAATTATCAAAAATAGTACGCGTAGATGGCCCGCAGGATTTAATGTTCCTCGGTGAACGCCTTGACTGGATGCGTCGACGCTTGCTGAAACTGGAGGAACAAAAAACCAGATTTTTTCAACACGTTTCTCACGAACTCAAAACCCCCCTCACCTCAATGCGCGAAGGTGCGGACTTACTTGCAGAAGGCGTGGTTGGAGAACTGACCGTACAACAACAACAAATCGCAAATATCCTCCATAACAACAGCATACAATTGCAAAAACGCATCGAAGATTTATTAAATTACAGCGCATTACAAACAGAAAAATCCGCACTCATAAAGCACCCAGCGAATTTGGCAGGCATTTTGAGTATCGTGTTACAAGATCAAAACCTTGCCATTATGAATAAAAAACTGAAAATTGATCTAGCTTGCACAGAATTAATGATTGATTGTGACGAACAAAAAATCAGAATCATTATTGACAACCTTTTATCAAATGCCGTGAAATTTTCCCCACTCGGCGGCCGTATTAAAATATGGACAAATAAGATTAACGACTCCGTACAACTGGACATAATAGACAGCGGCCCAGGGATAGACGCAATTGACCAAGAGCGAGTATTCGAGCCTTTTTACCAGGGGCAAAGAATGTCCGAAGGTCATGTTAAAGGGACGGGATTGGGCCTGTCCATTGCGCGTGAATACGCACTTGCTCATGGCGGTAATATTGAGCTCAAGAAAAATCCCCCGGTTGAGCAACAAAGCGAGAGTGAATCCACTTCCGCTCATGATCACAATATTAATCAAGTGCAACAAATTAAAACAGGCGCCTATTTCCGCCTTACCTTGCCCATCCATGATCCAGAAAGTTACTCATGAACATAATCCCTAAAAAAATATGGGGTTTTCTAACAATACTATTGATCATTCTGACCGCTTGCTCAACCATACCAGAGTGCCCGCCACCAATTGTGACGTTGCCTCCGCCACCTGTTGTGATCCCACCCAGCCAACTGGAAGTATTAATGCAATATTTCGAGTCCATCCGAAAAATGCCCGTCACAGAATTGGTTAAAGAACATGACAAAGCGAAACAAAATCTAATATTGGCCAAGAGCGACACAGCTCGAGCAGAATTGGCTCTGCTTCTTATATTGCCCAGCACACCCTTCCGCGATACCGGCGCCGCGCTTAATCTGCTTAATGAACTGCCGAAGGAAACAAAATTGTCGGCCAGCATGCGTAGCTTCAGGTATTTACTATCAATACTGCTAGCTGAACAACAACGTATCAATGGCAGTGCGAATGAGCTATCGCAAAAGTTGAAAGATGAGCAAAAATACTCTGAAGTTTTGAAAAATCAAATTGATAACATAAAAAATATGGAAAAAAATCTCATCCTTAGGGATAAACCATGAATATGCAAAAAATGACGGAATCTAATCCAAAAATTCTTATAGTCGATGATGATACAGATCTTTTAGAGCTGCTTTCCATTCGTTTAACGGCCGCTGGATATAAAACGGAAGTGGCGCAAAGCGCCGAAATTGCCCTTAATTACTTGGACGTTTCACGCCCACAACTGGTTATTAGCGATATGCAAATGAGCGGCATGGATGGAATGAAACTATTCGAACATATTCACCGCACTATACCCACCTTGCCTGTCATCATCTTGACGGCACATGGCACGATACCTGATGCAGTTGCCGCAACACAACAAGGTCTATTTGGCTATCTAACCAAACCTTTCGATAGTAAAGTTTTATTGGCTCAGGTTGTTCAGGCTCTTAGACTGGTGCCTGGTACTACGCTTCAAACAGAAGAAGCTCAAACACCGTGGCGCAAAGGCATTATTACCCAAAGCGCCATGATGGAAGATATCCTCACAAAAGCAGAACTCGTCGCAAAAGGCGATGCAAGCGTGCTGATTTACGGAGAAAGCGGCGCTGGCAAGGAATTGTTTGCCCATGCCATTCACGATGCATCTAAGCGTCGTGATCGGCCATTTGTAGCCGTCAATTGTGCTGCCATTCCCGAACAATTATTGGAATCAGAATTATTTGGACACGTTAAAGGCGCGTTTACCGGCGCGGTTCGTGATCACAAAGGCCTATTTCAATTAGCAGAGGGAGGCACACTTCTTCTGGATGAAATTGGCGATATGCCGCTTCCGCTGCAAGTCAAATTGTTACGAGTTCTTCAAGAGAGGCAAGTACGCCCGGTAGGATCTGCACAGACAATTCCTGTGGATGTACGCATTATTTCTGCTACCCACCGGGATCTTCTGGCTGAAATCAGTACAGGCAGCTTTCGCGAAGATCTCTATTACCGACTAAAAGTTGTAGCCCTGACAATCCCCGCATTGTCACAACGACGAGAAGATATCCCCCTGTTGGCAAACCATTTTCTCAGCGTCCTTTGCGCAAAATACGATAAAGAGATCAATGGATTTTCTCCTGATGCAATGGAAATGCTGGTTCGTGCCTCGTGGCCTGGCAACGTGCGCCAACTAATGAACATTGTCGAACAATGTGTTGTGTTAGGCACTGCCCCTCTCATTTCCCCCGTACTAATCTACGATGCTATGCAAAAAGAAGAAGAAGGGCTCGTTTCATTCGAAGACGCGCGCAAACATTTTGAAAGAGATTATCTAGTACGTGTGCTAAAAATTACAGCAGGTAATGTGACTAAAGCTGCGGGTTTAGCAAAACGTAACCGAACCGAATTCTATAAATTACTTCAAAGACATAAGCTCGACCCCTCCATTTTTAAACAGTCACAAAATTAATTATCCAAATGCCCAATACTTCCAATCCTCGCTCGTCGCGAAGGACGGGCACTACTGGGTTGTTATGGACAAGGGGCTTAAGAATTTCAACATGGTGTCGCCACGCCTGGCGCATTCGTCTATCACATTGCGCGGCACGCGGTCTTCGTCGCATGTCATTAATGCCATCAAGACTGCCTGACTGAGGCTGGCAAGTTCTTCATCAGAATAGACTGGAAGCTGAGATAGGTCATTCATGGCATTTTCCGCTTAGTTTTTAAATGCGCGTCTTGTTATTCCGTACGTAGAATGAAATATATGCTGTGTATTTTTCTGGAATCCCATTTGCGCGGGAAGACGGACTTAAACGATCGGCGACTCCCTTTTAGTAGTTTTACCCGCACAGATACAGTAGAAAATCTTGTAAGTCAAACTGCGGAACTTGGTTGATGGGCCGGCCAATATTTTGCCTATGAAGCTTGGGGAATGATTGAAGACAGTTAAAACTCTGTGTCAGATTTTTATTCGTTATTTTTACTTACGCGTATCCATTGCTCAATTTTGGCATAGTCCAACTTGCCGCTTATCCCTAAGACATGTCCTCGCGCGTCGTAAAAATAGGTGCGTGGCAACTCTCCGTACCATTGCGTATCCACTTCATAACGCAAGCGCTCAGCGAAATTATCGGCAAAAACCCAGGATTCAGCTTTTTTCAGAGGGTATTTCTGTAGCGTGCGCGCAATTTCCTTGATTTGTTCCGGGGTGTCGGTTGAGATCAGTATCAAATCAAGGTCAGGGTATTTTTTCGATAACTTGCCGAACAACACCATATCGTCGAGGCAATATGTGCAGTCGAGAGACCATAAGCTGACAATGAAAGGTTTACCCGCACGGGCTGAAATAATTTCAGGATAACTGCCGCGCACAAAATGTTTAGTTATTTGTGCAGCCGAGGAACAAACAGAACTTAAGCACAACAATAAACCGAGCAGACATTGAGCAATTGTGCTGCCGGATTTCATTGTGCTGTCTCAGATAAATTAATCAGTCGGTAGCCTTCTTTGTCGGTATTCCAGGAAAGATAATTTTTATTGCCATCACTGATCAGAAATGGGTAATCTGAAGTATCCGTGGTAGACGTAATTTTTTTAGGAACCGACCAAAGATTACCTCCATCAGTGGAATACATCAGGTAGATGCCCGTAGCCATGCCATCAAATTCTTTCCAGGTAATAAAAACGCGTTGGCCCAGACTCAAAACATGGGGGTGTGAGACTTGAGCCTGAAAGTTTCCAAAATTTAATGGTGGGGAAAAATGCTTGCCTTGATCGGAAGAGTGAGAATAGAACAGCCCGTGCTGTTCCGGCGAGTTACTGAACCAAGCGAAATGATAGTTACCGTCGTTAGCAATGGATATTGCTGGGCCATGGTGAGGGCAGGCATCCACTTCCCAGTTTTCATAACTTAGGCGGATAGGTTGTGACTTGCCATCCAGCCGCATCATGGCATGGTCGCGTATGTTTTTACCGAAAATATGCCGCCACACGATAATCGGGATGCCATCCTTATCCATTGCCATCCCCACACGGCAGCATTCGCAGGAATGATCGGCGGCTTTGATGTTGGTATGGAAAGTTTTACCTTCATCATCAGAAATGGCGTAATAAACCGCTAGCCCACTGTATTTCTCACCATTCTTTGTGGCAATTGATATATCGCGCTTGTCCAGCCAGGCAATGTAAATCTGACCGCGCTCATTTACACCCATTGCATCGAAACTATGGGTTATCGGATCCAGATTTTTATTGACCGTAATGGGTGCGGAAAAACTCTTTCCTCCATCTACCGAACGGCTGAAACGAATATTGCCGGCAAAAGGTGTCTCAAGATTCCGCGTGTAAGAAATGTAGATGTTGCCATTACTTCCTACCATAATTTTTGGACGGTTCTCACCTACCGCGGCCACTAACTCAGATTCTGGATTAACCAAAACTGGCGTGCTGAAGGTTTTTCCCTGATTGTCAGACTGGCTCACCATCACATGACCATCTTTCACGGATGCCTGCCACAGCTTGCCGCTGGCATCAAAGGTGGCGGTAACCGCAAGCGGCTGGCGGGCAAGTGCGGTTTTCCATATCTTCACCATATCTTGGGGATTCGCAGAGCCATGACCTGAATGGTCTGCAGCCATGCACATCCCATTGATCGCCAAACAGAAAATCAATCCGATCCAGCGATAATGGCCAAACAGCCACGCACTGAGCCGCTGGCGCCAAAGTTTCCCTCTAATTGCATTATTCATGTTGCAAGCCACGGATCTGGCAACACATAACAATTGTTACCCTATGGAACGTAACCCAAAATAAAATTTTCATGAAGGTTTTCCTAGAATTTATATTGCAAATTGGCAAAAAATATACGTTGCGGAAGTGGATGAAAAAGAGTGCATATGTAGTTATTAATATTATCGATCCCTATTGTTGCGTTCTAACTTTTGTTTACTTTATAGTTTGTATGAACATCGATGACGACGAAGCTGTCAAACGATCGATAAATATTAGAAGTGTTGTCAGTATTATTCATTCTTATCCATTATTGACAACCAACCTCAGCATATTAGCTTATGCAATTAAGCACTAGACATTAAAATCGCCATTGCGCCCCGGTATAGACTGAACGACCATCACCAGGCAGAAATAGAGCGCCATCAGCACCGCCTTGATTAAGTACCACGCTGGTGGTGGCTACATATTTACGGTCAGCAAGATTGCGCCCTTCCAGGAACCAGGAAAGTCGCTTGGTCAGTTGTTGGCCCATCTTTAAACCAAAAATGGTATAGCCATCCGCATAAACGGTCTCTGCAAAATCGACCGCATATCGATGCGGTGAAGTTTCAATAGTGGGACCGATATAGAAGCCACCTGAGCGATACTTCAACTCACCGCGCAGCAAGGTTCTGGGAATACCTGGCAGACGGCGATTGCCATAG
Organism: Candidatus Nitrotoga sp. SPKER; assembly: GCA_003402285.1. GTDB lineage: Bacteria > Pseudomonadota > Gammaproteobacteria > Burkholderiales > Gallionellaceae > Nitrotoga. Next base: position 236,566 of record QFXG01000001.1, read on the forward strand.
GTGCGATCATCATCAAAGCGAAATTCGTTGATCAGTAGATTTTGGCGCCATTCCAGATTGAAAGGTAGGCGTGCTGTCAGCCCCATTTCAAGGCCAGCATGTATTGTTTTAGAGGCATTGGTAGTTTGTGCCGCCGGAATTGGATTATTACCACCCGCAAAGACAGCAATCTGCAATAACTCATTGCTCAATCGTGCATGATAAGCGGAGATGTCCCAATCAATATCTTTACTGTTACCACGTGTACCGATTTCAAAAGTAGTACCACTCTGAGCTTTAACAATGTTGGGTTTTAAACCTCCCGCCAGTTCGCCAAATGAAGGGGGCTCGAAACTGCGCGAGAGATTTGCATAAGATTGCACATTAGGAAGATGGTTATACAAGAGTCCAATTTTAGGGCTGGTTTGAGTATAGTTTGCAATGAAACTTTCATTTTGAGCGGGTGTATCGAAAAATTTGTCAATATATTCTCGTTTGGACTTGGTATATTGCAGGCCAGTAATCAAGGCGAGTTTGGGCAATACAAATAAGCGGTTCTCAGCATAGAACCCCATATTGGTAGCAATCTGATCAGATTTGTTGGTACGGACACCCCGGTTACCTTTATCGTTTACCCAGCGATCCTCCTGTGTAACACCCCGGGTAGGGGTAAAACCAAGCACAAATTCGTTCTTATAACCAAATAGTTGACTATCGTTTACCAGGCGCACTTCTAGGCCATAATCATGATTATCCTGATCCAGCACTTGAAAAATAGGGTGAAATAGGTTTTTTTCAGAGTAGAAAGTGCCAATTTCCAGGCGGGTATTGTCCATACGTAATGTGGTTTTATTGGCCACGCGCAATAATTCAATATCACGCCGTTGTTGCAGGGTAACAGGACTTAAAAAAGCCCGGCTTGGATCAAGCTTCAGCTGAGCTTTAGTCAAATTACCTGGCAATTCAGAGTCACTATTTGCGTAACCAAGATAAAAACGGGTTTCTAAATCAGGGTTGAATCGATAGCCAATATTCGCATTTGTCCGTTTTGCATTTTGTTTAGCAAAATCCCTGTAACCATCTTGGCTGAAAGTGCTTGCATTGACGAAATAATCCAGGTCACCGACAACACCACCGGTGGCAACACCAAGGCGTTTATAGTCAAAACTGCCAATTTCTGCACGCGTTTCAAATCTTGGTGCATCGTAACCTGTAGGCGACACGAAATTGATTGCACCGCCTAGAGTAGTCGCTCCATAACGAAGTGCATTGGCTCCGCGGTAAACTTCTATATAGCGAGTGGACAACGGTTCGATTGCCTGAAAATCAAAACTGCCATCAGCTTGATTAACTGGGATGCCGTCTTGCATCAGCTTGATACCACGGCCATGAAATGTACGCTGCAGTCCTGACCCCCTTATAGATAGGCGTGTCTCTTCAGCTCCAAATCGAGACTGAGCAAATACACCTGTGGCAAGTCCTAAAGTATCGGCAAAATTTGATACTCGACCTTCGCGAACTTTTTCGGCATCAACAATAGTCACCCCACCAGCGGTTTGATTAATTTCGTCGGTAGCTCGCTTGATATCTGGCTGAGTCAATGATGCACCAAGCTTGTCACGCTCACCTGTTACATTGACTACAGGTAAAGTCGGTTCAACATCTATTATATGATCTGCATACGCGAAGCAGGGTAGCGCAGCCAAGATTAATAAATACTGTGATTTGTAGCCAGACCTCATAAATTATCCCTCTAAATTTTGCTAGCAAAACCCACGCCGTAGCACTGAGTTTTACACGGTACACTCAACATAAATCCACAGAATCACTAATCACAGTTACATCAGTTGCTAACCGACTAACCCGCTCACCAATAATATTGGAGCGCGATGTTAACTTAATGTTAAGACTGGGGGAATGTGACAAATTGTCGCACCCTGTTGGATGCGACATCATCATGTTCATGCTGTCGAATGAATCTTGTTATAGGAAATCTAGAAATTGGCACGTACGCCAATAAGAAAGCCACGCCCCGGCAACGGGGCGAGTTCCTTCAGGAACGAGGTATGCGCTCGTGCTTCCTGGTTGAAAAGGTTATTACCTTTGATATAGGCATCCCAGTTGACGGTGGATGTCTTAAAGCGGTAGTTCAACATGGTGTTGGTCAGCGTATAGCTGCTGGTTGGCAGTTCGTTCGCTGCGACTCGATCCTGCTTGAAAGAATGTAAAACATCGAGCCTCGCACTGAATTTACCAAGCTGGTAATCAAGGCCTGCGCCTAAACGCATGGGGGTAATGCGTGGCAATGATTCGCCCGTGTCGCTATTTTTCGCCCGCACATAATCGCCACGCAGGTTGAAATCGAGATTACCTGTTTTCTCATATACCCGGAATTTTCCTTCCGTCTCAAAACCATAAAACTCAGCCTTTACCGCG
>QFXG01000002.1 GCA_003402285.1 Candidatus Nitrotoga sp. SPKER
CAGGAAGCACGAGCGCATACCTCGTTCCTGAAGGAACTCGCCCCGTTGCCGGGGCGTGGCTTTCTTATTGGCGTACGTGCCAATTTCTAGATTTCCTATAACAAGATTCATTCGACAGCATAGAAAATGAGGTGCTCGCGCATAACGCTTTACACTCACTAAATTCATAGGTCGGGTTTTGCGGTTCGCGCCAGACCAATCCATCTATCTGACCGATAGCGACTAAACATTATCATGTCCGCGTGCGTAACCAATCACGCCAGTCAAAAAACGGACCATTGCATAGCTGATACGCATCAACAAATGCATTCCTATACTATGTTCGCGCCACATAGAAGGAGAAATCAACCGGGCGCTGCGCGCAATCTCTTGCAACAAATCGGCACGCAATGATTCAGCAAATCCTGCATCGCGAACGACCAGGTTAGCTTCGCGCGCCAGCCACAGGCTGAATGGGTCTATATTGGATGAACCTACAGTTGCCCAATAGCCATCCACTACCGCCACCTTGGCGTGCATAAAACTGGCATGATATTCGTGAATTTCAATACCGGCTCGCAATAACTCATCATAAAGCGCACGTGTAGCAAAATGCTGTAAGCGATATTCCACCTGTCCTTGCAACAGCAACACAACACGCACGCCGCGTCGAGCCGCATTTAATAAAGCATGACGGAAGCGCATGCCCGGCAGGAAATAAGCATTGGCAATGATAATCTCTCGCTGCGCCCCGGCAATGGCTTTGAGATAAGCGTGTTCAATATCGTGACGATGACGCAAATTGTCACGCAACACAAAAGCCACTTTTTGTGGCGCAGTATTGTTGTATGCGGCCAGTAGTTTTACGCGCTCACGCTGCCGTCGAAAACTTATCCACGACACCAGCGTCCACAAACGCCGCATAACGAACTGTATATGTTCTGCCGTAGCTCCCCGCACCTCAACCGAATAATCCAGACGCGGTGCTGTAAGCTGACCACCCGGCACATCATTGATGATATTAATGCCGCTTACAAAGGCGATAGTCTCATCCACCAGCGCCAGCTTACGATGCAAACGACGCAGGCGATGACGGCGCAAATTGAAGCGCGCGATTTCCGGGCGATACCACAACACCTCTACGCCCACTTCACGCAGCTCGTCCACCCACTTATTCGGCAAATCGGCCGAGCCAAAACCATCCAGCAGCAAGTGCGCTTTCACACCACGCCTGGCTGCGCGTTGCAACGCCTGCGAAACCAAACGACCGCAGGTATCAGCAGCATAAATATAAGTTTCCAGATAAACCGTAGAAGTCGCAGCATCTATCGCTGCAATCAGGCGCGGAAAATATTCCTCCCCATTGCGCATCAAAATCAGCATATGGCCATCAACCAGATGCGTACTACTCATAGCGCGAGTGTTGCGGACAGCGCGACATGGTCTGAAATCTTTCTCCACGAATGCACTTCACAGTGTTTGATCTCCAAGCCCCGTACATAAATGCGATCCATGCGCAGTAGCGGTATGCCTGCGGGAAAACTACGTGCCGGCCTGCCGAGATTTGTTTCAAATACCTCTTGCAATTTCAATTCATGAGCTAATAGACGACTGGCATTGTTGCGCCAGTCATTAAAATCACCCGCTACAATCAGCTGCGCATCCACCGGCACCATCCGCTTGATACGCTCAATCAACGCATTAAATTGCACCCTGCGGCCGCGCTTGAATAAACCAAAATGCACACAGATACAATGCAGCGGTTGACTGATTTCACTCTGATCGATTTTTGGCAGGTCAATTACACAATGCAGCAGGCCTCGACTCTCGAAACGATGCGCAGAAATATCCAGGTTATCCCACCCCACAATTGAGTAACGGCTCAAGAGTGCATTTCCATGATGACCGCCTATATACACGGAATTCTTTCCATACGCATGATGCGGCCATATCTGATCGGCCAGAAACTCATGTTGGGGCGAATTAGCGTAGCTATGGGGATGTCTTATGTCGCGGCTGTTCTCGCCCCGCACCTCCTGCAAAAAGACAATATCGGCGTTAAGTTCACGCAAGCGCTCGCGCAATTCGTGCAGCACAATGCGCTGATTAAAATGGGACAAACCTTTGTGAATGTTGTAAGTGACGATGTTCAGTGTGGTCATAGGTGGCTCATCCATACTGCATCAGCAGATCCATATCATTTCATATACGCAATGAGCTTTTGTTAGCCGTAAACATTCATCAGGCGTTACCGATACCTCGGGTGGGAAGGCCGACTTGACGCGCGAAATCCAGCATGCGTTCAATAGAAACCTTAGCGCGACGCCCGATTACCGGATCCACATGTATCTCATTTTTCCCATTTTCCAACACGTCAGCCAGATTTAACAACCCGTTCATCGCCATCCACGGACAGTGATTACAGCTGGTGCAAGTCGCGCCTTCTCCAGCCGTAGGGGCTTCGAGAAACACCTTGTCAGGCGATAACGTTTTCATCCTGTGCAGAATACCGTTATCGGTCGCCACAATGAATTTGTTCGCAGGCAGACTTTGTGTTGCTTTAATGAGCTGCGTGGTGGAGCCCACCACATCAGCAAGCTGCACAACTGCTGGAGGAGATTCCGGGTGCACCAACACCTTGGCATCCGGGTGCTGCGCCTTAAGATCAGCTAATGCCGTAGCCTTGAATTCATCATGTACCACACATGAACCTTGCCACAACAGCATGTCGGCACCACTTTGTTGTTGAATATAATGACCCAAATGACGATCCGGTGCCCACAATATCTTTTGCCCCTGCTCTTTAAGATGTTTAGCAATGGGCAACGCAATAGAACTGGTTACCATCCAGTCGGCGCGTGCCTTCACCGCCGCGCTGGTGTTGGCATATACCACCACAGTACGATCTGGATGTGCGTCGCAGAAAGCAGTAAATTCCTCCACTGGACAGCCAAGGTCGAGCGAACAGTTTGCATCCAGATCGGGCATCAACACACGCTTTTCCGGATTGAGAATTTTCGCCGTCTCACCCATGAAACGCACCCCAGCCACCACTAACGTTTGCGCCGGATGCTGATGGCCGAAATTGGCCATATCAAGGGAGTCAGATACGCAACCACCCGTTGCATCTGCCAAATCCTGCAAGTCCGGATGTACGTAATAATGCGCCACCAGCACCGCATCCTGTTCTTGTAACAGTCGCTTGATACGCTCGATCAGTATGGCTTTTTCACCGGGCTCCGGTTCACGCGGCTTCTTCGCCCACGCTGTCGAAGTGGCGCAGCCGGGATGATCATAGGCAATCGATATCATGCCGTCCTGCCTGTCAATTTCCTTCATTTGAAAATCTTTCGTTCACTATGTATGGACAGTTTCAGTTCCCCGCTCTTTTCTTTCAGGCAACTGCAAAATCGCTTCGCGGTTACTCGGTGAAAATACCAGCCCGGCAGCTTCCTGCCAAGGCAACCATTGATAACTGAGATGTTCCCGCGGCGACAGTTGGACAGGCAGCACGCGGGGTAATTCCAATCCAAATACATGCTCGGTGTTATGCCGAGTACCCGGGGCATAGCGATGCTGCCATTTTGCATAAATTTCATAGATATTTTGGACCTGCCAATCCACCAAATCATAGCGATTAGCATCCAAGCCCGTCTCTTCAAACACTTCGCGCACAGCTGTCTCGCGCAAAGGCTCGCCTTCATCTTGACTGCCGGTGACTGATTGCCAAGAATCTGGGTGATCAGCGCGTTCCAGAAGCAATACCTCAAAATCCAAGGTATAAATCACCACCAACACCGAAACGGGTAATTTATATTGCATGGAGGACGCTAGCAGAAAAAAACCCAGAATGGTTTGTCTTGCGATTTCCAGAAAGCGACCGTATCAGCAAAAATTTCCATAGCTATATTGTGATCCTCAGCAGCCATCCCGAGTGTGCCATTATCATTACGCAACAACAGCACATAACCACACGAAGGTTGCCAAGAAAGATCTCTCAATGTATCGGCCAGTGCATCCCAGTTACGACCAAACCAGTTCGGCACACAGACTGCCTGAGCGATGGCAGCGATAAATTTTTCTTTGCCCTCTATCCCAGTCAAATCAACCTCGAACAAGACGCAATCTGCTTCCAACACTGCTGCATCCAACTCATCCAAACGGCAACCTAGCCGGTATACACCCGCTTCTCTTACGTCTTTTAAGCGTAGCGACAAATTATCCATGTTATTCCACGATGCGTTGAAAGGTCTGGTAATGATCCGCGCTGTAATAACATTCAACAGGCTGGCCGCAGACAATACGTCGTGCGCCCCGATTCCGTATTCCAGGTGTTTTTACCGTAAATTCATGATAATAGCCACGCTTACGCTTGGGTAATCGTTTTTCAAAATTACTGAATATCACGCCATCACGCGTATATAGAAACGGACCACCCTGCTTAATGAGACGCAAGGTTTCTCGCCCTTCCAGCGGCAAGGCGGACACAGGGACAACTCGCATTTCACGATCATTACTTGACCCAAACACATCCGCATAAGTTTGTACTGAAACCAATGCTGACAGCATTGCAAACAAGCAAAATAAAAAATACAGGACGAACCGCGCACTAACTATTTTCATCTTAAATCTGGCTTCAATTTCTTCCATTTTTTACAACATCAACGGTCAACACTACCCCATTATTCCTTTGTCACTTCCACCGTCGTTTGTACCTTCTGACGCAAACGAATGTGCAGTTCGTTCAGTTGTTTTTCGTCAACGGCACTGGGTGCCTGGGTTAACAGACATTGCGCGCGTTGGGTCTTGGGGAAAGCGATCACGTCACGGATCGATTCCGAACCGCTCATCAGCGTAACGATACGATCCAGACCAAAAGCCAGTCCGCCGTGTGGTGGCGCACCATATTGCAGGGCGTCGAGCAGAAAGCCAAATTTTAGTTGCGCCTCTTCCGCACCGATGTTGAGTGCACGGAATACTAATGACTGCGTTTCTTCTTTATGAATACGCACCGAGCCACCACCCAGTTCCCAACCGTTTAACACGATGTCGTATGCCTTCGCCAGACAGTGTCCAGGATCGTTTTCCAACAGGTGGAGGTGTTCGTCCTTGGGCGCAGTGAACGGATGATGGCAGGCATTCCATCGCTTGGCTTCATCATCGTATTCAAACATAGGGAAATCCACTACCCACAGCGGAGTCCATGCTGCACCACTGACATATTTTTTCTCATGACCAATCTTGGTGCGTAACGCGCCAAGCGCGTCATTTACTATCTTGGCCTTGTCTGCTCCGAAGAAAATCAAGTCGCCATTCTGTGCACCTGTACGGGCTATGATTATTTTCAGTGCCTCTTCATTCAGATTTTTCACGATAGGCGATTGCAGGCCGGTTTCATTCAGCTGCGTCACGTCATTGACTTTAATATAGGCCAAGCCGCGTGCACCGTAGATGCCCACGAATTTGGTGTATTCATCAATTTCACCACGCGTAAATGAGCCACCACCGGGCACACGCAACGCTGCCACACGCCCGTTAGCTTGATTGGCAGGTGCAGAAAATACCTTGAATGCCACATCTTTCACCGCATCTGTAACATCGGTGATTTCCAGTGTTACCCTCAAATCAGGCTTATCTGAACCGAAGCGCGCCATCGCCTCGGCGTGAGAAATACGGGGAAACGGATTAGGCAAAACGGTACCCAATACCTCTTTGAACACGGTACGAAGCATTTCCTCCATCAGCACCATAATCTGCTCTTCACCCAGGAAGGATGTCTCAATGTCCACCTGAGTAAATTCCGGTTGGCGGTCGGCGCGCAAATCTTCATCGCGGAAACATTTAGTGATTTGATAGTAGCGGTCAAAACCTGCCACCATGAGCATTTGCTTGAATAACTGCGGCGACTGCGGTAACGCAAAAAACTCTCCTGCATGAACGCGCGATGGCACCAGATAATCACGCGCACCTTCCGGGGTGGATTTGGTCAGCATCGGCGTTTCGATATCGATAAAACCCTTTGCATCCAGGAAGCGGCGGAACGCCATTGCTGTTTTGTAGCGTAGCATCAAGTTTTTCTGCATCTGCGGACGCCGCAAATCAATCACACGGTGTGTCAGGCGTACGTTTTCCGACAAATTTTCGTCATCCAGATGGAACGGTGGCGTAAGTGCAGCATTCAACACTTCGATTTCATGGCATAAAATTTCAATCTCACCACTACCCAGATTGCTGTTAGAACTGCCTTCCGGGCGGCGACGCACACGCCCATTAATACGCAATACGAATTCGCTGCGTACCGATTCAGCAATTTTGAACATGTCCGCACGATCCGGAGCACATACCACTTGAGCGAGCCCCTCGCGGTCGCGAAGATCAATAAAAATCACGCCGCCATGGTCACGGCGACGGTGTGCCCAACCACATAAAGTAACAGCTTGACCAAGATTTGAAACGTTAAGATGTCCGCAGTAATGAGTTCGCATATTTTCAATAAAATTAGTCTAATAAATTGGGGAATTGCGTTAATTTTCTGGCGTGTAAGGCACAGCGGGAGTAGCAACTACGACACCCATTGAAATAATGGATTTCAAAGCCACATCCACGCTAATGTTAAGCTCGATGGTGTCAGCACGACGCACGTAGAAATAAAATCCGTTTACCGGGCTGGGTGCGGTAGGAATAAATACCCCCACATACTCATCTTTAAGTTGTTGCGTCACCTCACCCGGGATAGCGGTCTGAAATGCCAACGCCCATGCCTCGGGGTGCGGATACCGCACCAATAACACTTTACGAAAGGCAAGCCCGTTGCTGGACAATAATGTATCGCTAACTTGTTTCACACTATGGTAGATACTGCTTACCACAGGAATACGGCGCAGCAGACCTTCCCAATAACTCAACAGACGCTGCCCGAGAACATTGTGCACCAGCAATCCCGTACCGATCACGATCACTACAGTAAGAATTACGCCCAACCCCGGAATGTGAATACCCAGTAATTTATCTGGGTACCAGTTCACCGGCAGCAGCAGCAAACTCTGGTCTAGCGTACTAATCGTTAGGTTCAGAACCCAGATGGTTATGCCTAGCGGAACCCACACCAATAGTCCGGTGAGCAAATATTTTTTCACCCGTTGCCACCTGCAGTCGACGGGGCAGAAGTCACTGTGCCAGTAGCTGATTCTGATTTAGCATCTGGCTTGCTGCCCGAACCCTTAAAGTCTGTAGCATACCAACCACTGCCCTTAAGTTGAAAACCGGCAGCTGAAAGCTGTTTGCTAAATGTAGGTTTGCTACATGCAGGACATACGGTCAACGGCATATCACTGATCTTTTGCATGACATCTTTTTGTAGACCACAACTGCTGCAACGATATTCGTAAATAGGCATGGCATCCTCCTGTTAGGAATCAAAAAGGTCTACATTATACCGCAGCCTCACGCCAGTTGCCTGACTCCAACCCATCCAGCGTCCACTCCCCGATCCGGTAACGAATCAAACGTAAGGTAGGGTAACCTACCGCGGCTGTCATGCGGCGCACTTGACGGTTTTTGCCCTCGCAAATAATCAACTCCAGCCAACTGGCTGGTTTATCTTTACGCTGGCGGATCGGCGGGGTGCGCTGCCATAAGTTTACCGGCTCTCCCATCAATCTTGCCATAGCAGGCAAAGTAACAAAATCAGGCAGCTTTACTCCACTCCGTAACTGCGCTAATGCTGTCTCACTTGGCTTGCCTTCTACCTGCACCCAGTAAATTTTGGCCAACTTGTGCAGTGGATCCGTAATGCGATGCTGCAACAAACCATCATCAGTGAGCAACAGCAAACCTTCACTGTCCGTATCCAGTCGTCCGGCTGGATATACATTAGGGACAGTGATATAATCTGCTAGTGTTGGATGCAGACCGTTGCGACTAAACTGACAGATCACGCCATGAGGTTTGTTGAACAACAGGATGCGACTCATCCGACTTTATCCATTCACTAATAGCGATCCATATTACCCCAAGCTTTTCATCGGGGAGCGAAAATACATGACCCAACACATTCAGATGCCGTCTCAAGGCCAAAAAATTACTGTTAATAAAGACTACACACTAAACGTACCGGATCAGCCTATCATCCCTTTCATTGAGGGTGATGGTACAGGCGTAGACATCACTCCCGTTATGCGACGCGTAGTGGATGCGGCAGTCGCCAAGGCTTACAACAGTAAACGCCAAATCGCATGGATGGAAGTGTATGCCGGCGAAAAAGCTGTAAATATTTATGGGAACGATACATGGCTACCCGATGAAACAGTAGAAGCGGTACGCGACCACGTTGTATCCATTAAAGGCCCACTCACCACCCCTACTTCCGGTGGAATGCGCTCGCTTAATGTAGCGTTGCGCCAAATTCTTGACCTATACGTATGCCTACGTCCAGTACGCTGGTTCAAGGGCGTTCCTACCCCCGTGACAGAACCAGAAAAAGTGGATATGGTGATCTTCCGTGAAAACACTGAAGATATTTATGCAGGTATCGAATGGGAAGCGGGCTCGCCAGAATCTAAAAAATTAATCAAATTTTTACATGAGGAAATGGGCGTAACGAAAATTCGTTTCCCCGAAACCTCTGCTATTGGTATCAAACCAATATCCATCGAAGGTAGTGAGCGTTTAATTCGTCGCGCTATTCAGTATGCCATAGACAATAAGCGCAAATCCGTCACCTTGGTGCATAAGGGCAATATAATGAAATTCACCGAAGGCGGCTTCAAAAAATGGGGCTACGAACTCGCCAAGCGAGAATTCGGCGGGGTAGAAATCGACGGTGGGCCGTGGCTGAAATTGCCCGAAAAATATGGAAGCGATGGCATCATCATTAAAGACGTGATTGCTGACGCATTCCTTCAACAAATTTTGTTGCGCCCTGCAGAATATGACGTTATCGCCACCTCGAATCTCAACGGCGACTATATATCGGATGCACTGGCAGCAGAAGTTGGCGGTATCGGTATCGCGCCAGGCGCTAATTTGTCTGATAGCATTGCCATGTTTGAAGCCACCCACGGCACCGCGCCGAAATATGCTGGCAAAGATTACGTAAATCCAGGTTCATTGATTCTCTCGGCAGAGATGATGTTACGCCATATCGGCTGGACGGAAGCTGCCGATCTAATTATCAAGGGCATGAACGGGGCAATCGCCGCCAAGACCGTCACCTACGATTTCGCACGGTTGACACAAGGAGCACAACAAATATCGTGCTCTGCATTCGGAGAAGCAATAGTTAAAAACATGTAAAGGGCAACGTAAGCTGGTTGGAAAGGATCTAGACTTAGCTTAACAGTCACCCACATCAGCTAACAACGGTGTTTTTAACTTTAAGGCTTTAGAATAAAGTGCACTCTCTTGTTTCATTCGTTGATATCAACTCTTCTTTTTCGAGCGCATATCTAACGCGAGGACACCAATATTATCGCGAAAATAAAGTCACGGCGCTAAATAGCAGTCAAAACGGCGCCTTCATTTCTGCGCTTGTCGCAGGTTCAAATAATAATCGCTATCACGTCAACATACTGCTACAGGCACAACCGGGAGGTCATGTATTGATCAGCGGGGAATGCAGTTGTCCAGTGGGCTACAACTGTAGGCATGTTGTTGCAACATTGATCAAAGCTCAAGCACAATCCTCACTTGAAGTTTCTGCGCCAGCAGACAAAGCATCATCGCCAAATATAGCAGGCGTACCAGATGAAATTTCCATCTGGCTGAACAAAATGGCGCATGCAGCCATACCAGTACTAGGCCGTGATACCTTGCCAGTAAACGTGTTACAGCGTTTACTGTATGTTTTAAAACTAAGTGATGACAAGCCAGCGAGAATGGAGGTAACATTTTTCACGGCCAGATTGCTTAAGGCCGGGAGTTTTGGCAAAAAAACGCTTCATACCTCTATCGCCAACATTTTTATCGGCGCGCCGCCACCCTACTTTACAGAACGAGACCAGGAAATCATCACTGCATTAAACTTGATGCGTGCGACAGGTGATTATTTAATTGGTGCAGTGGGAGCCAGATGGATGACAGAAATGATCACCACTGGCAGGTGCTTCTGGGACACACCTGATTCCGAGCCACTGTCCTTGGGTGAAAAATATATTACCCAAGCTACTTGGACCGTAGATACAAAGGGAAACCAGCGGCTACATATTGAAGCGCCACCATCGTCACAGGTATTACCATTTTCTCCCCCTTGGTATGTCAATGAAATCGCATCGGTCTGCGGCGAACTGGATATCGGCCTGCCCGACGAAATTGCTTATGCGCTGGTCAGCGCACCAGCGATCCCATCAGCACTGGCAGGCCGTATCGGCAATGAATTGACACAAAAACTTCCCGGTATAAAAGTTCAGTTACCACAGATACTGCAAGAAAGAACGGTAAGCGATCGACACCCTGTTCCGTGTTTACGCTTTTACACAGTAGCATTAAATCCACCGCCTTACTCGGGTTTTTTCCACTCTAAAGACAACCACTACGATGAGCCGAAAACACTCGATTTGGTGCGCCTTGAATTTGACTATGGCGGCGTGCGAGTTGACGCTATATCAACCGAAAAATCAATAGCACAACGTAGTGGTGATGAATTATTGCGCATTGACCGCGATATGACCGCCGAAGAAAGTTATTCCCACGAACTGACCGGCTTAGGATTTTTCTTGGTTGATTTATCAATTTTTTCCGAATTACATAACAAACACAATGGCTCTTTTATTCTGGGTGGTGATGACAAAGAGTGGATCAACTTCTGCCTTGCCAACCTTCCCGGCTTGCGAGCATCTGGCTGGCAAATCGAAATGGAACCGAGCTTCAATTTTCGTTTTGCCGAGATTGAAGACTGGACAGCTACCGTCAATGAAGACGGTGATAACAATAACTGGTTCGGCATAGAGCTGGGTATCCAGATAGACGGACTACCCGTCAACTTATTGCCCGTCTTGCTGAATTTAATTCGCCAGTTTCCAGAACAAATGAGTATGCAAGCGCTGGCACAACTTAATGCTGAGAATATGCCTCTCATAGCACGCCTTGCTGATGGCCGCTTGGTAACGTTACCGATTTCCCGCATACAAAATATTCTGTCAGTGCTGGTAGAACTTTTCGATAAGGATACTGTGCATAATTTGCAGCGAATCGAGCTATCTGCAATTCAGGCGGGGCGCCTGGCAGAATTGGAAGAAGTAGCGGGTTTGCGCTGGCTGGGCGGCGAACGTTTACGAGAATTAGGACGCAAGCTGCGCGATTTCAATGAGATTCAACTGGTTGCGCCGCCTGATGGACTGAAAACCGATTTGCGTGGTTATCAACAAGAAGGACTGAACTGGCTGCAATTTCTGCGCAAATATGAATTGGCCGGGATTTTGGCTGACGATATGGGGTTAGGTAAAACCGTGCAGGCCTTAGCTCATCTTCTGGTAGAAAAAGAATCAGGGCGCATGAATCATCCCAGTCTGGTGGTCGCCCCCACCAGCCTGATGTTCAACTGGTTGCGGGAGACGGAGCGTTTTGCGCCAGATTTACGCGTATTGGTATTGCAGGGCCAATCGCGCAAACAACATTTCGAATCTATCGCAGCTTATGACTTGGTGCTCACTACTTATCCCTTGTTGCCACGCGACAAAGAAGTGTTGATCGGACAAGAATTTCATTTATTAATCCTTGATGAAGGTCATATTATCAAAAATCCAAAGTCGCAAGCCACTCAAATTGTGCATCAAATCAAAGCGCGCCACAGGCTAGCACTTACTGGCACACCATTGGAAAATCACTTAGGTGAATTGTGGTCGCTATTTCATTTTTTACTGCCAGGATTATTGGGCGATGATAAAAATTTTCGTAAACTGTTCCGCACACCCATCGAAAAGCAAGGTGACAACGCCCGGCGCACGGTACTTTCACGCCGTATTGCTCCATTTTTACTACGTCGCACTAAAGCAGAGGTAGCCAAAGAATTACCACCCAAAACAGAAATTATTCGCTCCTGCGAACTATCTGGCGCTCAGCGCGACTTATACGAAACTATCCGGGTAGCCATGCATGAAAAGATACGCCTGGAAATCGACAAAAAAGGGATGAATCGCAGTCATATTATTATTCTTGATGCACTGCTTAAACTGCGCCAAACCTGCTGCGATCCACGTCTGCTTAAATTACCCGCTGCAAAACAAGTAACACATTCAGCAAAACTAGAGCTTCTTATGTCTTTACTGCCAGACATGGTGGAAGAAGGAAGGAGCATCCTGTTGTTCTCCCAGTTTACCTCTATGCTGGCATTAATCGAACTAGAACTTGTAAAATTTAACTTGCCTTATGTCAAACTGACTGGAGACACCCGCGATCGCGCCACACCAGTACAACGTTTTCAGAGCAGAGAAGTACCTATCTTCCTGATCAGTCTCAAAGCAGGCGGTGTAGGCCTGAACCTCACCACCGCCGACACCGTCATTCATTATGATCCATGGTGGAATCCTGCGGTAGAAAATCAGGCTACTGACCGTGCCCATCGTATAGGCCAGGAAAATCCGGTTTTCGTCTACAAGTTAATCACCGAAAGTACCGTAGAAGAAAAAATTGTTGCCATGCAGGAAAAAAAACGCGGCTTGGCGCAAGGCATTCTGGATGATAACGGAAAAACTATCGCTCAACTTTCTACAGAAGAGCTGGCAATGCTATTCGAGCCATTGCAAACATTTAGCGCGTTATAAACAAAGGAAAATTGGTTTTACAGTTAAACTCTTGCTAAAGCTCTGTATTTCACATCATATAGTATTTATTCCATATTTTAATTAATAAAAAAGCCTGCTTAAGCAGGCTTTTTTAAACCAAGAACCTATTTAAGGGGCCTGAATATTGGCAGCTTGTTTACCTTTAGGACCTTGAACAATATCAAAAGTAACTTTTTGACCCTCTTTTAGAGACTTAAAGCCACTCATAGTAATTGCGGAAAAATGCGCGAATAAATCTTCGCTACCATCATCCGGAGTAATAAAACCATAACCTTTTGCATCATTAAACCATTTAACTGTACCGTTTGCCATGTTTCACTTCCTTAGCTAAAAAACCGGGGGGATTCCCGTTAAACTGTTTGAATTCCAAGAGCGTACATGGCAAAACCAGTACTGCAGGTAACTTGCATTCAAACACCCATGCACTTTTTACTCCTGTTTGAGCAATTTCGTCAAGACTTATGCACTTTATTTTCTGAATTGTTTTCAAAAGTACTTGAAAAAACCTCATGAATCATCGAACATACCGTCATAAATAAATGTAACAATAACAACCATGGCAACGAAATATGAAAACACATCCCTGCTGAAAGCAGAACAAAGTAAGATCAAACCACCCAGATTATATAAAGTGCTGCTCTTTAACGACGAGTTCACCACAATGGATTTTGTAGTCGAAGTTTTACAAACTTTTTTTTTGATGAACCGTGAACAAGCTATCCAATTGATGCTCAAAGTACATAATGAAGGATTGGCAATATGCGGGGTCTACACTAAGGATATCGCAGAAACAAAGGTTGAACAGGTATCGGCATTTGCCAAACAGCACGGACATCCGCTACGATGCGAATTAGAGGAAACATAAATTATGATCGCGCAAGAACTTGAAATCAGCTTACACTTGGCGTTCGTCGAAGCGCGCCAGAAACGCTTCCAATTTATCACGGTGGAGCACCTGCTACTTGCTATGCTGGATAACTCTTCTGCGGTACATGTGTTGCGCGCCTGCGGGGCAGATATTGAAGAATTGCGCGCAGTGCTGACCGATTTTATTAATACTCATACACCCGTAGCGCCAGGTAGTAGTGAAGTAGACACACAACCCACTGTCGGCTTCCAGCGAGTCATTCAACGCGCTATTTTGCACGTGCAATCTTCTAACAAAAAAGAGGTTTCCGGCGCTAACATTTTGGTCGCCTTGTTTAGCGAAAAAGATTCTCATGCCGTGTTTTTTCTAAACCAGCGTGCAATCACCAGGCTGGATGTAGCAAACTATATTGCACATGGGATTGATAAAGCAGCTCCATCAAGTACCAATAAATCAGCAGACTCTGAAGTAGAGCAAGAAGCAAACCAAAAAAGTGCTCTTTCCGACTACACACTTGACCTTAATGCACAAGCTTTAGCTGGGAAAATTGACCCATTAATCGGACGTGAAACCGAGCTGACCCGAGTTATTCAAACCTTGTGCCGCCGCCGCAAAAACAATCCACTACTGGTCGGTGAGGCTGGCGTGGGGAAGACCGCTATCGCCGAAGGTTTAGCACGCCTAATTAAAGAAAATAATGTGCCAGAAACTCTTAAAAATGCTCAAATCTATGCGTTAGACATGGGCGCCCTGCTCGCTGGCACTAAGTATCGCGGCGATTTTGAACAACGCCTGAAAGCTGTACTCAAAGAATTAGCCGATGAGCCTCACGCCATTCTGTTCATCGACGAAATACATACTCTAATCGGTGCAGGCGCTGCCTCAGGTGGCACCATGGATGCTTCCAACTTACTCAAACCTGCACTTTCAAATGGCACACTTAAGTGCATCGGTGCTACTACCTATCAAGAATATCGCGGTATTTTTGAAAAAGATCATGCATTATCTCGCCGTTTCCAAAAAGTAGACGTGCCGGAACCCTCAGTCGTACAGACCATTGAAATTCTAAAAGGGTTAAAATCTCGCTTTGAGACTCACCATGGTATCAAATACAGCACCGCTGCGCTAACTAGCGCGGCCGAACTTTCATCACGTTTTATCAACGACAGGCACCTTCCTGACAAAGCCATTGACGTGATAGATGAAGCAGGTGCAGCACAACGCATCCTACCAAAATCAAAACAAAAAAAACTTATCGGCAAACATGAAATTGAAGACATCATTGCCAAGATTGCGCGGGTACCTTCACGTACCGTTTCTTCAGATGATCGCAATCTATTAAAAACCTTGGATCGCGACCTCAAGACCGTAGTATTCGGCCAGAATGCCGCCATTGACGTACTGGCGCGTGCCATAAAAATGTCCCGAAGTGGATTAGGCAATCCACAAAAACCGATCGGCAGCTTCTTGTTCTCTGGCCCAACCGGCGTGGGTAAAACCGAAGTAGCGCGTCAACTTGCATTTGCAATGGGCATGCCGCTAAACCGCTTTGACATGTCGGAATACATGGAACGTCACGCGGTGTCACGTCTGATTGGAGCGCCGCCAGGCTATGTTGGCTTCGATCAAGGTGGCTTACTCACAGAAGCAATCAACAAGCAACCTCATTGCATCTTGCTCCTAGATGAAATCGAGAAAGCACACCCAGATATTTTTAATATTCTGTTACAGGTGATGGATCACGGTACACTCACTGACAACAACGGACGCAAGGCAGATTTCCGTAATGTGGTTATTATTATGACCACCAATGCGGGAGCCGATGCGTTAAGTAAGACTCAAATAGGTTTCACCAAGAGCAGTGTGAGCGGTGACGAGACGGCTGAAATCAAGCGACTGTTCACCCCAGAATTCCGTAATCGATTGGATGCTACTATTTCCTTCGCCGCACTGGATAAAGAAGTTATCCTGCGCGTAGTAGAAAAATTCCTGATGCAACTTGAAGAACAACTACATGAGAAGAAGGTTGAAGTCATTTTCACCGATGCACTCAAAGACTACCTGGCCAAAACTGGCTTCGATCCACTAATGGGTGCACGTCCAATGGCGCGTTTAATTCAGGACACAATACGTAGCGCACTGGCAGATGAATTATTATTCGGTAAACTATCCAATGGGGGCAAAGTGATTGTCACCGTAGATAAAGACGAGAAGGTGCAATTAGAATTTACAGAAGAAATTGTTATTGTTTAATTTTATTACGTTACCTTAAAATTCGCTACATAACCTCGTATTACATTGATTAATATTAAGTTTACTGAATGATGTCGTAGTTATTATAAGCTTCATTCAATAGATTTAAAAATGCACACACAAAAGATACCTGCACTCAAAGTAACAAGACAAAATCGGCAAAGAACCTTTAAATCTAGACATCTTTTTATACTATTTATCCCACATAACTAACAAATGCCAGCAACTATCAACACACTTTTACAAGATTCAGAAAAATTAATTCCCAACAGTACGGTTACGCCCCATTTCTTTAGCCATATACAAGTGCTTATCTGCAAGTTGCAGTAGCATTTCAGCGTTTAATACTGTTGGCGCTTTACTGGCCATCCCAACGCTAACAGTCACTACCAATTTCAGATGTGTATTTCCCGCAGCTACATTCTGACGCAATCTTTCTGCAGACTGATAGGCCTGATCCGCGTGTGCATCCGGACAAATCACTAAAAACTCTTCCCCCCCAAAACGGCACACCATATCCTGCTTGCGTGCGGATGAGCGTAAAATTTGCGCTACCTTTTTTAGTACATCATCCCCCACCTTATGGCCATAAGTATCGTTAATCTTCTTAAAAAAATCTACATCTACTATCATGCACGACAGCGGACGCCCACTCCGCTCTGCCATCGCCCACTGCTGCTCTAAATAATCATTTGCATGACGACGATTGGGCAACTCGGTAAGAACATCAGTGAGTGCCATTTGTTGTAATCTCAGGTTTGATGCTGCCAACTGCGCGGCAATAGCACGTAATTGCTGATGTTCAGCCTTCAGCTCTTCCTGTAACTGCACCATACGCTGAGTCACACACAACCTCGCTCCCAGTACTTTCGAATTAACCGGCTTGGTTAAGTAATCAGAAGCTCCAGCCTCGAATATCTCTTCCATCCTATCTAAGTTTTCTTGGGTTACCATGACAAACACATGGACATTACGCCAAAGCTCGTTGTATCTAAGTGCCTTACAAAATTCAATGCCATTCATTTTAGGCATGTGCAAATCTGTAATGATAAGCTGAGGCTTAAATTTATCGAGTATGGTTAACGCTTCCACCCCATCACCTGCCGTAGTAACCGTATGCCCAGCCTTGGTCAGCAAAAGTTTCAGCACCAACGTCGTTGCATAATCATCTTCGACTAGCAAGATACGCAATGCAAAACATGTTTCCGAACTAATCTCCGGTGTCCCGATATCCAGTATTTCCAGCTCGGTAGGTGGCTCGGCTTGCAAAATTTCCTTGAAGAGGGGTATGTCTATCGAATGAATTCCAAATAATTTACTCCATTCACGCCATTCCTGCACCGTCTTATCGCCTAACTCAGTAAAAACGTCGGTCTCCAAGCCCATTCTGGCGGCACTCAGGATGAGTTTCTGCACCATTTTATGCCGTTGTCTTTCGTGCGATAAACATGTCTTGGAAAAATAGCTTGCGATATGCAATACATTTAAAATGTGCCAGCTCCGATTACCTTCAGTAAGCCCGGACAAAGCTGGGTTTTCATGATGTAAAACAGCTATCTGAAATACCTGTGGCAAACCCCAGTCTGCTAACATTTCTTTACTGAGTTGATTATGATCAAGCCCGAATTCAGCGCGTTCGAGATCAATCAATGTAGTATTTGTATCTACTGCTCGAATTTTTTCAAGAATGATGGAATATTCTTGGGGATATGCGGTTGCCAGCCCTAAGGAACCAACTTGACCCAGCAAGCCAAGAATAAACATTTCTTCAGCTGCCCCCATTCTACGACCTTCTACAAAGTTTTTTGCAGCAATTGCCATTAACAACGATTGTGACCAAAAAATTTGATAATCAAATTTTCGGCAGGCCCCATCACGGCTACTCTCTACTAATGACAAACTCAACACCATATTACGTACAATACTCAAACCTAAGGACATAACTGCATCTGTTATGGATACAATAGGCCTTGTCTGGTACGACATCAGTATATTGGCCATCTTGATCAACCGACCTGACAATGCCGGATCTGTCTTTATTGCCTGTGCAATCTCCTGACTTGTTACATCTTCCTTCAAGGTAAGCTGAATGATTTTCAGAGCCATACCTTTAGGAGAAGGTAAATGATCTTTCGCCTTGAGTTCCTCAAACGTAGTATTAACCATAGCTCACTTTACCATCAATGCGGCCAAGTACAACTTTCAGTACAACATAATTAGTCTATGCCATACGCGCGACGATGCCTAATGAACTCGCGCAATGCTGGCAAAAATGAAATAACAATGACCATAACGACCATCAAGGTCAGATTATCTTTCACCACTGGAATATTACCTAAAAAGTAGCCGCCTAGAATAAAAAGACTAATCCAGGCGATACTCCCGAAAGCGCTGAATAACATAAAAATGCGATAACGCATCAAACCAATACCAGCTACGAATGGTGCAAATGTTCGTACGATAGGCAAAAAACGAGCAAACAGGATCGCCTTGCCTCCGTGCTTCTTGTAAAACATATGCGTCTTTTCTAGGTGCTCGTGCTTAAGAAAGCGCGAATTAGCACGCTTAACTAAGCGCATCCCTACTGATCGACCAATCCAGTAGTTGGTGCTATCCCCCAGAAACGATGCAACCATCAGCAACGGCAAAACCAATTGGATTTCAAGCGCGCCAACTCCGCACAGCGCACCCACCACAAACAACAGCGAATCTCCCGGTAGGAAGGGCATTACCACCAGCCCGGTTTCACAGAAAATAATCATAAACAGGATGGCATAAATCCACATGCCATATTCCTGCATGATTGCTAATAAATGAACGTCCAGATGCAGGACGATATCTATAAAAGAAGTGAGCAGTTCCACGGCCTAGGGTAATACTTCTTCAGCCACTTTTTCCGTCTTAATGAAATCTTCGCGTGAAACGCCCATCAACATAAGCAATGGACTAGCCACCAACACCGAAGAATAAATACTAAACAAAATGCCAATAGTCAACGCAAGTGCAAAATAATGTAATGTCTCCCCGCCCAAGAATAGCATTGCTGTCACCATCATCTGGGTGCAGAGGTGGGTAATGACCGTACGCGACATGGTGCGCGTAATCGCATTGTCTATTATTTCAGCAACCTCCGTCTTGCGCATCTTACGAAAATTTTCCCGGATACGATCGAATACAACCACTGATTCATTTACAGAATAACCCAACACGGCTAACAACGCCGCCAGCACGGTGAGTGAGAAATCCCACTGAAAAAATGCAAAAAAACCGATAATAATAATTACGTCATGCAAATTGGCGATTATCGCGGCAAGACCAAATTTCCACTCGAATCGCACCCAGAGGTAGCACGCGATACCAATGGACACCAGCAACAATGCAAGCGCACCGTTCTCTACCAAATCTTTGCCAACTTGTGGGCCGACAAATTCGACGCGACGCATTTCCACACTGGCATCCTGCTGGCGCAACTTGTCTAGAATCTGCTCACTCAATTTCGCGCCCACTACATTCTGTTTAAGCGATACCTGCAGCAATACATCATGGCTAGAACCAAAATTTTGTACCAACACATCATGCAGCCCCATATCAGTCAGTTGCCCACGCACCTTGTCCAGGTCAGCAGTTTGGGAGTAATGCACTTCCATCACCGTTCCACCAGTGAAATCCACACCAAAATTCAATCCTTTGGTTACGATAAAAAATACCGCCAAAATAAATGTCACCAAAGAAATTGTGGTGGTATACCGCCCATAGCTCATGAACGGAATGTTGCGATTAATCTTGAAAAATTCCATTTATTGCCTCTTTATACTTTAACCTATGGAGATATTAGTCAACCGCAACTTACGCCCATAAATCAGATTAACCAGTGCACGTGATATCAATACCGCACTAAACATCGAAGTCAGAATACCCAAGCACAGTACAACAGCGAAACCTCGTACCGCACCGGAGCCAAACATGAACAACGCTATACCTGCAATCAAAGTGGTAATGTTGGAATCAAGTATGGTACGGAACGCATGCTCATATCCGGCATGGATGGATGCTTGCGGCGTATTACCATTACGCAACTCCTCCCGAATGCGCTCATTGATCAAAACGTTAGCGTCAATCGCCATACCCAGTGTCAGTGCAATGCCGGCCATCCCAGGCAAAGTCAGCGTGGCTTGCAGCATGGATAACAATGCCACCAGCAACAATAAGTTAGCACCTAATGCCAGAACGGAAACCGCGCCAAACATCAGGTAATAGGAAATCATAAAAATCGCAATGGCGACAAAACCAATCTTAGTCGAATGGAAACCACGCACAATATTGTCCGCACCGAGACTAGGACCAACTGTGCGTTCCTCAATGATTTCCATTGGCGCTGCCAGTGCACCAGCACGTAGCAACAAGGAAATATCGTTTGCTTCTTTAGTATTCATCTGACCGCTAATTTGTACTCTTCCGCCACCAATTTCTTCACGAATTACTGGAGCAGTGATCACTTCGCCTTTACCCTTTTCAAATAGCACTATAGCCATACGCTTGCCGACATTCTCGCGCGTAGCATCTTTAAATTTACGCGTACCCGCGCTATCCAGATTGATATGCACTGCTGGCTCATTGCTTCGATTATCAAACCCAGGTTGCGCATCATTAATGCGCTCGCCCGTGAGCAACACACTTTTCTTTACCAGCAAAATCGAGCCATCCCGATCTTTAAACATATCGGTACCAAACGGGGCGGTGGCGCCCTCACTAAGCTTATGCTCATCATCCACCAGACGCACTTCCAATGTCGCAGTGCGACCAAGAATATCTTTCGCATGTGCCGTATCCAGCACACCGGGGAGCTGTACTACAATACGATCTATACCTTGCTGCTGAATTATCGGCTCAGCCACGCCTAATTCATTGACACGATTGCGTAACGTAATTAAATTCTGCTGTACAGCAGATTCCTGAATACGTTTTTCTTCCTCCGGTTTTAAGGTAGCAATTAAGAGAATCTCGTTGCCCTCATTCTTGTCATTGAAAACCAAACCACCAAAGCGTTGTTTAAGTTCTACTGCACCTTTGCTTCGCGTTTCCGCATCACGGAACTTAACCGTCACTAATCTGCCATCACGGCTGACACCCGAATATGCAATATTTTGATCACGGAGAATACTCCGCATATCGCCGGAAGCGGCTTCTATCGCCTTATCCAGCGCGCCTTTCATATCGATCTGTAACAAGAAATGCACACCGCCGCGCAAATCTAATCCCAGATACATAGGCCGTGCATTCATAGCGGTTAACCATTGCGGTGAGCGCGATAGTAAATTAAGGGCAACCATGTAATCATTGCCCAGCTTTGTCTGTAGAATATCCTTGGCCTTAAGCTGACTATCGGTAGTATTAAAGCGCGCTTTAACACTAGTAGGATCCAACGCGACCTCTTCCACATTCACATTTGCTGCTTTAAGCGCGTCACTTACCCGCTGCAGCAATGCACTATCCGCCTTAAGATTGGCACGCAAGGGCAACACCTGCACAGCAGGAGATTCACCATAAAAATTAGGCAGGGTGTAAATTAATCCAACAATAAATACAACGAGAACAAGCAGATATTTCCACAGCGGGTAACGGTTCATTGCAGTACCTTAAATCGACTTAATTGTTCCTTTGGGCAGCACGGTTTGAACCGCACTTAACTGAATCAGTACTGTCACGTTTTCGGCGATTTCCAAGCTGATATAGTTTTCGCCCACCTTCGACACACGACCCAACTCTCCGCCTACCGTGATGATTTCATCGCCTTTTTGCAAGGCAGCCAGCATGGCCTTTTGTTCCTTAACACGCTTCTGTTGCGGGCGTAGTAAAAGAAAATAAAACACCGCACACACGGCAACCACAGGCAGAAAATCCATGAAACCAGAACCAGACGCAAGTGCAGCAGTTTGTGCATAAGCGTTACTAATCAACATCACACTTCTCCCAGTTAAAATTTTGCAGCGGCGAATTCTAGCACGAACTGGCGCGGGCTTGCCTAAACCGGGTAACGAACTGATCAAACTGGTGGATCGTGATAGCGGCTCGAATTTCACTCATCAACTCATGGTAATAATGCAAGTTGTGAATAGTATTTAAGCGTGCACCCAGAATCTCACCAATGCGATGTAGATGATGTAAATAAGCGCGGGTAAAATTACGGCAAGTATAACAAATACATTGTTGATCAAGTGGTTGAGTATCTAGGCGATATTTTGCGTTCTTGATTTTAATATCGCCATGACGGGTAAAAAGCATACCGTTTCGCGCATTACGTGTGGGCATCACACAATCGAACATATCTATACCGTGTGCAACCGCAGCCACCAAATCTTCCGGTGTGCCTACGCCCATCAGGTATCGCGGCTTGTCGACAGGCAACTGCGGCGAAGTATGCTTCAAAATTCGCAGCATATCTTCTTTCGGCTCCCCTACTGACAATCCACCTATGGCATAACCGTCAAAGCCGATATTTACCAGTTCACGTAATGATTCATCGCGCAAATTTTCGAACATGCCACCCTGTACAATACCAAAGAGTGCATTGGTATTGCCTGCATGCGCATGTTTTGAGCGTTCCGCCCAGCGCAAACTAAGATGCATAGAATCAGCTGCTCGATTTTCATCCGCAGGATAAGGTGTACATTCATCAAAAATCATCACAATATCCGAATTCAGTACTTTCTGAATACGTATGGATTCTTCCGGCGTCAGAAAGCATTTATCACCATTCACTGGGGATTGAAACCTTACTCCCTCCTCGGTAATCTTGCGCAGCGCACCCAAACTGAACACTTGGAAACCACCCGAATCGGTTAGGATCGGCCCATCCCAGCCCATGAAGCCATGCAAGCCACCGTGCGCCTCAATCACCTCCAGGCCCGGGCGAAGCCATAAATGAAAAGTGTTGCCTAACACAATCTGTGCACCAATTTCTCTTAACTCCATAGGCGACATCGCCTTCACTGTGCCATAAGTGCCGACTGGCATAAACGCAGGAGTTTCAACGATACCGTGGGCTAACGATAGAGTTCCACGACGAGCAAAACCGTCAGTGGTATTCAAACAAAATTTCATCCAAAATCTCCTTCGTCTTAATAACTTCTACTTTGATAATGACTAGGAGTTTCAAACAACTTAATATAGGCCATAGATCATCCAACGATCATTTTCACGGCAAACAGAATCTCTATTTCTGGGTTTTAACAATACTCATCGCCGCCGCTACCATAGTCCCCATGTCTGCCATATTGCCTGGCAGAATCAGAGTATTGCCTTGTTTGGCGACATTCCCGAACGCTTCTACATATTTTTCCGCCACTTTAAGATTAACGGCTTCCATTCCTCCGGGAGACTGAATGGCCAATGCAACCTGCTGAATAGCCAAGGCGGTAGCTGTGGCGACTGCTGCTATGGCCGCAGCTTCGCCTTGAGCAGCATTAATCACCGCCTGTTTTTCGCCTTCTGAACGCTGTATAAAAGCTTCACGCTCGCCAGTGGCGATATTAATCTGCTCTTGTTTACGTCCTTCTGAGGCCGCAATTAATGCACGCTTTTCTCGTTCCGCAGTAATCTGCGCCTGCATGGCTAGCAGGATTTCCTTGGGTGGCACCAAATCTTTAATCTCATAACGCAACACCTTCACTCCCCAACTGGCTGCAGCTTCATCCAAAGCCGCAACCACAGTACGGTTGATATCATCCCGCTCTTCGAAGGTCTTATCCAACTCCATCTTGCCAATTGCAGAACGTAAAGTAGTCTGTGCAAGCTGAGTAATAGCGCTGAGATAATCGCTAGAGCCATAAGAAGCCAACCTCGGATCTGTCACCTGAAAATAAAGAACACCGTCCACTTGCAGTTGCGTGTTGTCCCTGGTTATACAAATCTGACTAGGGACGTCCAACGGGACTTCTTTTAGCATATGGCGATATGCGATACGATCGATAAATGGAACCACAATATTCAAACCAGGCGCCAGCACAACATGAAACTTACCCAAGCGCTCAACCACCCAAGCATGCTGTTGCGGCACAACATTAAGAGCCTTGACGACAAAAATAACGGCAGCTATAAGAATAAACAGTGCAATTTCCATATTGCTTCCTAATATTATTGGTGGGGTTTATATGGCGTCAAAATTAATTTTGAGCCCTGTATTGCCTTGATGTAGAGCACACCATCGCGTGACATACTGGATGACTCCAGCGCCGCATCCCATTCTGTGCCGCGGTAATGCACACGCGCAACACCATCTTCAAGCCATGCTATAACTCGCACCGACTGGCCGATATCCAAGCTTTGGCTAACCATATTAGCAGTACGCATGCCGTTCATACGGCGCAAGATCACTGTGCCAATTATACTGACCACCGCACTAAGTGTGATTTGCAACGGTAAGTTAAGCCCAAGTAGTGCAACAATACCTGCTAAACCAAAAGCAATACTTACAATTAGCATATAAAACGTTCCCGTAGCCATCTCTAATGCGAGCAAGCCAAAAGCTAACAAAAACCAATATACGTAAGACTCCATTTGCAATTTTATATTCCCAAATAATGGAATCTGATAATCAGATCAAACCCAAGCCGCTCCCAGCCTCCCAATATCCTCGAACAAAAGTATCCCAACCCCGATATAAGTTTAGTAGAGCTGAAGAGATTAATTGGTTGTTGAGTTATGCATTTACGTAATGCTTCCTTCAGAGTGATTAATCTCTGTCATGCCCCCTGCCATGACTATCACGGCCCCCAACATACCCTCCTCTACCTTCGCCTTGATAGTAGTTACCATGTGCACGATAGCTAGGCACATACACATTGTTATACCAATTATCTCGAACAAAATAGACTGGCTGACCACAGGCGCCATACCTTTGACAGTGCCGGCGCCAGTTTTTCCGGTGACCTGGAGGCACGCGCAAATAAATCGGTTGAGGCGCCATACTCATTGGCACTGGCTGTACCATCACAGGTACCGGATAAATTAACTGAGGTTGCGGATAATTACCAATATCAATTCGACCATAAAAGCCAGGTTGGCCAATATTAACGGACACTCCGACATCAGCAGCTAATACCGGAGCAGTGATAGCAACCAGCGCCACTGCAAATAAAAAACGCCTCATTTGAGAATCCTTTATTTTATTAACAATATTGATTTAACGCACTAATCTGGTGAACCGATGACATTTGATAACAATTGCTACCAAGCGCAATTCAAGTCTGCACTATAAAAATGTTTCAAAAAATTTAGAACGATACATTTTAAATAAGCTAATCTTTTGTGTAAAAGCCATACCAGCAAAACCACCACACAAAAAAGCCATTACCTACTCGATGGCTTGTAAACAAAGCAGGAACTGAGGTCTCCCCTCAAAACCCCGTTGCATTTCAATAAAGTAGCGCGTATTGTCTGCTCTAAAACAGCACATGCAAGGCAGGTTAATTGTCTCTTTCGTAGCGACCAAACTGCGAAGGAGAACCCACCATGCATGCGATCACAATCTTACACCGCATTCTTTCTACCAGCTTCCCCGTAATTCACGCAAAACGCTTAGTCAGTTTA
>QFXG01000003.1 GCA_003402285.1 Candidatus Nitrotoga sp. SPKER
AGCACCCATGTCCTCATCTGAACAAATGACGCTCAGCACGGAGCCAGCTGCGTGAACTTTGGCGGATGCGATCAAAGCCAAAAGTAGCAGGGAAATTAAGTAAACGGATTTCCTGGTCACGACATAGGTGAATAACGCCGCGCCGAATATGACGTGCATATACATAGTAATTCTCCAAAAATAAATGACACAGCCCCGCGTTATAGCGAAGCAGTCTTATGCAATTTCTTGGAGAAAATCAGGCGGGCCGCGCGCAACGGCGACAAGAGGTTGATTGGAACGGAATGTAGTGGTGCTAAACCGCACCGTTCCGCTCGGGATGGCGGTAACTGCAAAGGAAGGGGCAGAGCTGCCAAGCACGCCCCCCAGCTGTGTATAAGCCGCACAATACCCACACGCGGATGAATGCGGTGTGTGCTTATCATGCTGCTGACCCTGCTCTGCAAGAGCATGCTGCAAAGCATGCATAGCTCCGCCTTGCTGAGCAAAAAACAACAGCAAGATAAGGCATAGTGAAAAAAATACACGGGAAAATTGCATGATGAGTCCAACCTTAACAAAGATTGAAAGATGGTGCAAGACACGGATGATCTCAGTCGAAGCTTGACCTACGAGTGCGAGCAACTATTCTATATAAGTAACCCAATTTGAGGATACGGTCGGTCAAGTACATAAGTTGCCCAGTAACGAGGTAGAAACCCTCAAGGCTGAATTAAGCGCCGTGCCACTACACGTACCGCTCCCGTTGCAGCTCCTAAAACCACAGCCATCACCTACTCACACGGGACTTCCTCTGCTCCGGCCTGCTGACCGGCAATCTCGGTAGCCAGGATACCATCCGCTACGACAACGTCGGCTCCTTCGACAACCTGGGCTTGTACCGCTTGACAAACATCACGCAGAAGACCGTCTTCGCTAGCGACCGTATCGAGCTAACCGACCGCTGGTCGGTGCTCGCTGGCCTGCGCTTAAATAAGTTCGAAAAGATGGACTGGAATAGCGCCGGCGTTGCCAACGCCCCATACAAGAAAAACGGTACCGTGACGCCAACTGTGGTACTGATGTTCAAGATAGCGAACGACACCCTCGCCTACGCCAGCTATGTGGAATCACTGCAGCAAGGTGCCATTATCTCCAGTCTCCTAATCTATACCAACGTCCACGAGATGCTGAATCCGTTGAAAAGCAAGCAGTGGGAACTGGGTATCAAAAAGGACGGCACCAGATGGTCCAGCACAGCCACCCTGTTCAGGATGGCGAAGACCACGGAATACGATCGCAGCTGCGGCGCGGACTGCCTGATCAAGGTACAGAACGGAGAGTCAGTTTTCCAAGATTTGGAACTTGGTGCCACTGCCCGTCTGACCAATTCGTGGAGCTTGGGCGGCAACCTGATGTTGCTCGATGCCGGGTATGCGTCGGGTGATACAGCAATCGTGAACAATCGGATAGAGGACAAGTACTGGGCCTACACCACGCACCGCGACCCGGTACTGACCATGGGCGCAGCCTTTCGGGTGCCTTTGCCCAAGGATCCGTCTTTAAAGAATCATATCCACGACGATGTGACCATTAATCTACGCTCTGGTGCCTTGGTGCCTGACAACGCGCTAAAGATCGGCAGCCGCTGGTTTTACCCGATGCATTTCAGTCTAAACTGAGTGTGGAAAGATGTCGGCTACTGGACCGTTGGCCTGGCTGGCTTCACCATGCTAGTGGCGCTAGTCACCAAGGTGATCATGCACCGCAAAAATTTCCGCGAGTTCTTTACTTTCCGGCCACGCAAGCACACCCTGCGTAGCATGCTGGATCTGCACAACCTCATCGGTGTGGTGGCTCTGCCCTTCCACTTCTTCTTCGCTTTCACCGGGCTGTTAATCTTCCTAGCAACTTTTACTTCCCTGTCAACCACACGCTGCTCAAGCCATTGCACCAGCAGCATGAGGTGATGGAAGCCAAGACCACCGGCCTGCCGCACGAATGCTCAGGCCGAGCCGCCCCGCTGGCTTTGGTGGACGTAACGAGGTCAAGCGCCGCTGGGCCGCACGCGACATGGCCGGCGAGGTGTGCTTCCTGACGGCGATGTATGTGGGCGACGCGAACAGCTACGTCAGTAGCTTCCGCGCTGGCAGCGACCGCGTAGCGCTAGTGGGTTAAGGCATCCATTTTAAGGCAGCACCGGCGAAGTGCTGCGCGAGGATTCCCTGCGCAGCGTGATCTCCGACATCAACGAGTTCCTCAACGGTCTGCACTTGCAGCATTTCGAGCACTGGATGCTGCGCTGGCTACGTTCTGGGCAGGCTGCTAGGCTGCCTGTGCATTGTTGCCACTGGCTTCGTTTTGTTCGTGGAGAAGCGCAGACAGCAGCATGCCAAAGCGGGGGAGCAAGGCAGCCGGGTGGTAGATGCATTGACGGTGACCACGGTCACCGGCATGGTGATCGCGGCCATCGGCATGCTAGTAATCAATCGGATGTTGCCGACCGATCTAGCGGACAAAGAAGACTGGGAGCAATTAGGCTTCTGGGGCATCTGGGTGCTGGCAATGCTGCACGCCATCGTACGCAGCGCGCCGGTAGCTCAGGCTCGCATGAGTCCAGCCTGGTGCGAGCAGTGTTGGGTCATTGCCGCGCTGGCTATGACCGCGGTGGCGCTAAATATGCTGACCACTGGGGATCACTTGATCAAAACAGTATTCACCGACACCTACTGGCCCGTGGTCGGTGTGGATTTAAGCTTGCTGGTCAGCGCGGGCATTGCTATCTGGGCAGCGCGCAAATTGGCACTGAACGAGCGAGGCGGCAC
Organism: Candidatus Nitrotoga sp. SPKER; assembly: GCA_003402285.1. GTDB lineage: Bacteria > Pseudomonadota > Gammaproteobacteria > Burkholderiales > Gallionellaceae > Nitrotoga. The sequence goes on from QFXG01000003.1 coordinate 2,805, forward strand.
CAAGGTACCGATCGTGCGTCAAACAACCGATGCGACGGCGGTGGGGCATGTCTGAGGCGCTGTGGCTGTGACGATGGCCTTAGCTCGCAAACCAAATTTGCGGCAAATACTATGCCAGATATCGCAAATTAAAATACGATCCTAAGTTCAACAAATGCCTAATTTAAAATGAAACTATGATGGCTGAACGAATATCAACAATAAACCACATACTCTAAGAAAACATTATTTATTGGCAACATTTTTCAGCGCTTCAGCCAAATCATTCAGGCGGAACGGCTTCGAAATGTAATTATCCATTCCCGCAGCAAGACATTTTTCACGATCACCCACTAAAGCGTGAGCGGTCATCCCTATAATGGGAACTGGAGTTTTCCTTGCAGTAATTTCTTCTTGTCGAATTGTTTTAGTAGCTTCTAATCCATTAATACCAGGCATTTGAACATCCATAATAATAGCTAGATAACTGTTATCACGTGCCTTGATTATCGCCTCATTACCATTAGAAGCTGTATCAATTTGATATCCCAATTCCTCAAGTAATGTTGAGGCCACCAGAACGTTCGGAGCGTGGTCTTCAACTAACAATAATTTGGGCTTATCTACATGCGGCATTAAAAGAGATGCTTCCTCTGAGTGAGATTCTTTCTGACCCAAATTTCCACTAACCGCCAACGGAAGAGATAAAGTAAAGGTTGAACCTTTATCTATCTCACTAAACACAGTAATTTGCCCGCCCATCGCTTCAGCAAGCGTTTTAGAAATTGCAAGACCTAACCCAGTTCCTCCAAATTTCCGATTGATACTTGCATCGGCTTGCATAAATTTTTGGAAAATAAAATCCTGTTTATCCGCTGGAATACCAATTCCTGTATCGCTTACGATAATGTCGATATAATTTTTGCCAAACCGTTCTTGCTTTAGAGCTGAAATCTTAACATGACCCCGCTCCGTAAATTTTAGAGCATTACCACATAGATTAGTAACAATTTGACTAATCTTCGTAGAATCACCGATAAAATTTAACTCTTTAATTTCATCTAATTCTGTTAATAGAGATATGTTTTTCTCGTTTGCTTTTGCTTGCATAATTATTACGACGTCAAGCAAAAGATTATAAAAACTGAAACTTATTTTTTCAGTATTCAGGTTACCAGATTCAATTTTTGAGATGTCGAGGAGATCGTTGATGAGCGACATAAGAGAGTCTGCGCTCGTCTTCAGAGTATTGATAAATTCAATTTGCTTCGAGGTAAGATTATCTGATTTTGATAAAATATTCGTTAGGCCAATAACAACATTCATGGGTGTACGAATTTCATGACTCATATTTGCCAGAAAATCTGATTTAGCATTATTAGCATTTTCAGCAATAATTTTAGCTGCCTCAGCTTCTTTGGCGGATTTTTCTAATTCGATCGCGGCGTTATGACGGAGAGTGATATCACGGGAAAGCACAAGAATTTGTACGGGAAAACCTTCAGCACCTTTAATCAGTGTAAGGGAGACTTCCCACCATTTGGGAATGCCTTTTATTGCTTCACCATATCCCTCAAAAGAAGAAGTTTCACCTCGTTTAATTTTGGCTAATGCATCAATCGCCTTTTGATGCTCTTCGCCTTTCCAGAAACTAGTCCACGGCTGTAATTCACACGCGGTAAAGTCTTCCATTCCCATGATTTCAAGACCCGCTCGATTCATTGAAATCATTCGACCTTGCAAATCCAAAACTTTTATACAATCCGGACTACTATCCAAAACTGATTTTAGAAAAATTTCTCTTTCCCGTACTTGTGAAATGTCTGTTACCGTCCCGTACCATCGACGAAGTATTTTACTTTCATCAAATACTGGGACTACACGACTAAGCATCCAATTGTAACTTCCATCCGGTTGCTTCAGTCGATATTCAATTTCAAAAGGATTTTCGCTTTGAAATCCTTCTGCCCGAGCTTTAGTAACATGTTGTGCATCTTCTGGATGAACTAGTATCTGCCATCTTTCCGTCATCAATTTGTAATCATTTCCTATGAGATCCCGAACCCGATGATTATAAAAATCAGGTTGGCCATTAGGTGGGGCACTCCAAACCATTTGAGGCATGGAATTCGCCAATTCAAGCAATCTTTCTTCATTATCTTTAGTTAATTTATGAACCTTCTCTTCTGCCTCTCGCATACGTAACATGGCATTAATTGTCGCCAGTAATTCTGCACTTTCCAGCGGTTGCGTCAAATAAGCATCTGCACCTTTTTCAAGACCAAAAATCTTATCTTTTGCGGCAATATAATTGGCAGAAAACTGCACAATAATTACCGATGAGAGCTCAGGCATTTGCCTTAATTTTTGACAAACTTCAAAACCATTTATGTCGGGAAGATTAATATCCAGCACAATAAGTGCTGGTTTATGGTTTTTTGCAAGATCAAGAGCTTCTTGTCCCGTAGTTGCCTCAATAACGTTATGGCCGCCACGTTTTAAAATATGGGTAATCGTATATCTCTTGGCGTCTTCATCATCAACTACCAGAATTAATTGTGATGAAGAAACCGCGTTCTTGGAAATCATGCCATAGCCTTTGCTTTTAAAATTCGCGTTGGAAGACTAGCAATATAGATTTTCAAGTTAGCGGCAGATATATTTTTAGGTAGTATGTCAGTACAACTCTTCAAAAGGGCTAACTTCTCAGCACCACTTAAAACTTTGGAGGTATGGATAATTACCGGAATACTTTGAGTATCTGCATCATTACGGAGAGCCTTCAATACAGTTTCGCCGTCAGCTTCAGGCATTTGAAGATCCAGAAAAACCAAATCTGGCCGTTCATTCTTTACAAAATCAACCGCGACATCGCTATCAGCTGTTTCTACAATTTCATGACCAGCTTCAATCATTTGACGCTTCAAGGCATAGTATGAAGTTTCTTCATCATCAACGATCACGACGCGCAAACTTCGTTGAATAATTTTATCCTGAGAAGCTTTCTGCTTTTTCGCTGGCACAGCTCCAGGTAAATTAACGGGGACGATAAGTGTAAAGGTCGAACCTTTGTCTTGCTCACTTTCTAATGTAATATAGCCGCCAAGCAACGCAGCCAATTTTTTCGATAGTGGTAAACCGAGACCAGTACCTTTGTATTTCTTTTGTAATGTATGCGTAATTTGGCTAAATTCCTCAAATATTTTTTCATGATTTTCTTCAGCAATACCGATCCCATTATCCGAAACCTTAAAAATTACATTTTCAGATTTATTATCAAAAGATGAAGAAACTGTGACTTCACCTTGCTCCGTAAATTTGAGTGCGTTGGATATTAAGTTTCGCAAAATTTGCGATACCTTCCCTTCGTCTGTGTAAAGCTCCGGAATATCACTTGTAGATGTAAAATTCAAAACTACATTAGGGTTAATAACAAGCGGCCTGAACATACCTCTCAAACCTACGATAATTTCTTCTACAGTAAAACTTTCAGGTTCAACTGTAATTTTCCCAGCTTGTATTTTTGATAAATCCAGAAGGTCATTAGTCAGCTGAGACAACGTGTCCATAGATTTTCTAATAAGTGAAACCTGCTTTTCTTGCTCAGACGTTAAATCCCCATCCGTGCGATCCAGTAAAAACTGTGAAATATTTATGACAGAGTTTACTGGTGTTCTAAATTCATGAGACATGTAAGATAGAAAACGCGTCTTGATTTCGTCAGCTAGCTTAAGCTGTTCAGCCCGCTCGTCTAATTCAGCGTAGAGTGCAACAACACCTTTATTAGTTTCCTCAAGCTCTATGTTTAATTCGTTAAGTCTTTCTTGTTTTTTTTCTAATTCTTGAAGCGCAAGCAAAAGTTCGCGATTTTGATGCTGGACTTCAGACACAGAGGCATCTGGCATTTCTTGAAAAATAGAACTGGTAATCTTCTTTATATCATCCGGCGTAAGAGATTTGTTTCTCGGAATGAATTTCTCGATTGTTATTGTTGTTCCATCTGATGAAGTTTGGATGTCAAACCGATCCATTAAACGTTTAGTACCAATCAAACCCAGACCCATACCAGTTTTAGACTGATAACGTCCATCCATAATCTCGCCAAGATTTTCAATTCCATTCCCTTTATCAGAAATTCGTACAATTAGGTTTTGGGAAGGCTTTTCTCTTTTGTGAAACAAAAATTCTACTTTGCCCTCGCGCGCATAACGTAAGGCGTTTCTGGCAATTTCGGATACAGCCGTAGCGATACGCGTTTGCTCAACGCCTTCAAAGCCTAAAAGTCCGGTGATTTGTCTAGTACGCTGACGAACAAACACAATATCTTGTTCTTGACAAATAGGAGTAGAAAAGATTGGAAGTTCACTCATTTCCCCCCCGCTTAACGACCATTATAGTTGTGTCATCACGCCCTCGTGAGAAGTCTCTATATAAAATACTTGCGATCATGATAGGCCGTCTCCGTCTTAAACCCGGATAATCATTTAAGCTCCATCGAGTCTGCAAGCCATCACTACTCATAATTAGAATTGAATCCTCATGTGCGGCATAGTTCATATTTTGAAACTTATTTGCACTATGACCTAACGTGCCGTTAAAGGAAATCAGCTGCTTATCTTGCACGCCAATCAGAACACCCGCTATATTTCCTACGCCTAAAAAGGACAGATTATTTTGTTCGAAATCTAAAATTGCAATTGCACCGGCCGCTCCTCGAGTACTTTTTAAGCCACGATGTATATTCTGCATAATAATTACAGGGTTAGTGTCTTGACGCTCTTGAAATATGCGTGCCGCATTTAAAGAAGCGTCATGCGCTAATTGCCCATGACCCAAACCATCAGTAACCAAAGCATATAAAACACCGTTTTCAATAAAATATGACCAAATGTCTCCACAAACAGATTCTTTCGTCATTTTAATCGATAAGCCACCCACATCAAATTTGGATGGCTTAAACGTTTTTTCTTTAAAAACACGTCCCCAAATAACTGTGCCTTTATCGACCATGCTGTAAATATCAAAAAAATCTGATTGTCTTTGCATAGCGCCAAGGCCGGTGCCTGCGCTGCCATAAGTTGAAAAACCATCTTGTAAACATTCTTGAATATTTTCCATGCCTTTCCCTTTATCCAGGGAAATAACATCGATAAAATTATTCTCGTTATTGTTACAAGCTTGAATGATTATCTCGCCGTTACCGGCGTGCTTTATGAGATTGGTTGCTGCTTCGGAAGCGATGATTGCCAGTTTTTCTGTTCGGACTTCATCAAAACCAGCTTCTTCAGCCATCATTTGAGCTTTTCTTCTCACGGGCGCAACTTCTGAAATTTCGCCAACGTGCATAATGGCTGTTTGTGCTATGTCCATTGAATTATACTTATCCGGGTTCCCTTACCTACTTCAGTCCATAAATCGAATTCATTTACAAGGCGTTTGGCACCTGTAAGACCCAGCCCCAGGCCCTTGCCTGTGGTATATCCGTCTGTCATTGCAAGCTGAATATTGTCTATTCCCGGCCCTTGATCTTCGAAAACGAGTTTAAGGCCCTTTTTATTCCCATTAATAAGTTCTTCAAATGTTAGATAACCACCGCCGCCATAATCTAAAGTATTACGGGCCAGTTCAGATGCGGCAGTAATAAATTTAGTTTGATTAACCACGTTGAAACCAGCCTTAATGGCTAGTTCTCGCACTTTTTGTCGCGCTATAACGATATCTTCTGATGATTGGATGGGGAGAACCAGTGCCACATTTGTCATGCTGCTCACCGCTTTAATGCAGTGCGGAGAATATCAAGGCCTTTTTCAACATTGAGAGCAGTACGTACGCCATCAAGCGTCAATCCCAGTTCAACAAGGGTGATCGCCACAGCGGGGCGCATACCAACAACGACTGTCTGTGCATCTAAAATGCGCGATAAGCCAGCAATATTACTTATCATACGACCAATAAAAGAATCAACAATTTCTAAAGCTGAGATGTCAATCAGTACGGCCTTTGCTTTATATTTGGCAATTTGATTAGTAAGGTCGTCTTGTAAATTTAAAGCAATCTGGTCATGCATATCCACTTGGATCGTCACCAGCAGATGCTCGCCCATTTTTAAAATTGGTATTCTATCCATGCGAAAACTCTCTATAAACTAGACTGCCACTTTGACAATTTTTTGCTTTGTGCGCTCCAGTGCGACAAGGAATGCATCGGCCAAAGTTGCTTTAGTAATGACGCTAGTTAGATCAACACCAAGATGCACAATCGTTTGGGCAATTTGTGGGCGGATACCGCTGATAATGCAATCTGCACCCATTAATCTCGCTGCAGCCACAGTTTTAAGCAAATGTTGTGCTACCAACGTATCGACCGTAGGCACGCCAGTGATATCAAGAATGGCAATCGTAGCGCCTGTATCCACAATCTCTTGCAGGAGGCTTTCCATTACAACTTGTGTGCGTGATGAATCCAATGTGCCTATCATTGGCAATGCCAGTATACCTTCCCAAAGTTGAACAACAGGTGTTGAAAGTTCCAACATCTCCTGTTGCTGACGGGAAATAATTTCTTCACGGCCTTTTTGATAAACCTCTGTGGTGTACAGGCCCAATTTATCAAGAATAACTGTGATGTTCCACAATACTTCCGCAAGAATTGCTATATCTTTAAAATTCTCACGAGCAATATTAAATAATGGTTGCTTAAGAGAGAAAATAAAAGTTGCAGTATCAGAAGGTGAAAAACCTTTTTTAGCACGGCTCAGAGAAACATCAGCCAGTAAGACGCGTACATCGTCCCACTCATTTCCCGTAAGTTTATCGTTTTTATTATTTTGTAGGGCGCCAGAAAAAAGTTGTAAAAACTTTCTGGATTCTTGTTTAACCTCATTTTCTGAGATTAAATCACGACGCATGGTGAAGCTAGAAAGCTGATAACTACCCCATTGTTCAAGAATAATTTTCTCGTCTTTTTGGATTACTTGTGCAATTTGATCGCAGCCGACATTGGTCATAACTTCGCCTTTATTTTTGAGGAATAGTATTAATAAGTTATTGATATATTATTTACAATATAATTGTATATGCATAGTTAAACGGCTTAAAAGATTTTCAGCATCACAAGTTGTATTATGAAAGCATGGACAAGGTTACCACCCTGTTGTTCTCGCTGTTCGGTTTGGCTACAACCCACACACGGTTCGTTCTGAAAATAGAATTAAAGAAAATGAGTCGACGATCACTGCGGCACATATCAAAAGCAACCCTCTCCCACCAAAACTTCAAATTCACTCAAACATCTTTGGTAAGGTGTGTTATTCAACATTTCCCTAGCATCTGCGAAGTAAAACGCAGTATGAGTGTATAATAGTTACTTAGTGTAGCCTGAATTGAGTCATGCAAACAGCCACGGCTCTACGCAGATGGCGAAAATGACAAATCCATTTTAGATAATACGATCTGAGCAATATCTAGGTACTTGCGGCTATTGGTATTGCGACTATAATTGTACAAAATAAACTCACTTTCAATGATTTTCATGTCCTCAACTAGAATTTATTTATTGCTTGTCAGTCTTGCGTTAGGTGGCTGTGCTTCAACTCAGGGGGCAAGAAATCCGCAAGACCCACTGGAATCATTTAACCGGAGTATGTATACATTTAACGATACGGTGGACAGGACTGTATTGAAACCGGTAGCGAAAGGCTATAACACTATCATCCCGGAACCCGGAAAAATTATGGTGACAAATTTTTTCTCAAATCTGGATGACATCATTGTCACTATAAATGACCTGCTACAATTAAAATTTGCTCAAGCTGCATCCGATGGCACACGAGTATTATTCAACTCAACATTTGGCATTTTGGGCTTGTTTAACATTACCGATCGGCTTGAAAAACACAATGAAGACTTTGGTCAGACTTTAGGCTACTGGGGCGTCAGCAGTGGGCCTTACGTCGTCCTCCCGTTCTTTGGCCCCAGAACTGTTCGTGATAGCGTCGGCTTATATGCAGATAGTTATGCCAGTCCCATTCGCCTTATTCCTGATATACCTACACGCAACGTGATGTATGTAACACGAACGGTCAATCTTCGAGCTGGCCTGCTGGATCAGGAAAAAATATTGGAAGAAGCCGCAATTGATCGTTATGCCTTTATCCGTGATGCCTATCTACAACAACGTCAAAGCTTAGTCTATGACGGCAATCCGCCTCGTGAAAAATTCGATGACGAAGAAAATAGTGATATGCCGGATAAAACTTTAATCGATGATAAACAAGAAAATTCACAGCCAGCCGCAGGGGATACACCTAAACCAGAAGAAATAATTGACACATCTGTTTCCAACAGCATGGAATCACCGACACAACAATCATCCAATGATGCTGCGTCCAGTTCGCAGGGAATGGCTGCTGATACATCTTTTAACCCCTATAGAATGGAGCAACCAATGCCCACAACAACAGAAAATACCGTACTAAATTAAAAAATCATTCTGACATTGATCTAATACTAAGCTCCGTAATCAGTCCTCCGGTAAGCTGCGAAAAATAAAGTTAGCTTAACGTCCTGCGCGTAATGCCTCAATCCGTTCATCAAGAGATGGATGCGTACTAAATAATTTAGCGAACCCTCCTCCACCCGCAATACCAAATGCGGCCATCTGTTCGGGCAGAGTAGCCTGTTCGTGATTAATTTTCAGTTTCTCCAATGCAGCAATCATCTTGTTACGTCCTGCCAGATTTGCCCCGCCTGCATCGGCACGAAATTCGCGCTGGCGCGAAAACCACATAACGATAATGCTGGCAAGAATACCCAATACCATTTGTGCAATGATGTTGGTAATCCAATAAGCTGGACCATACCCACGCTCAGTTTTAAACACCAAACGATCCACCAAATGGCCAATGATTCTGGAGAAGAAGATTACAAAGGTGTTGACTACTCCTTGTATAAGCGCCAGCGTTATCATGTCACCATTAGCAACATGGCTGATCTCGTGCGCTAACACAGCTTCCGCCTCATCCCGGCTCATGTTATGCAGCAAGCCGGTACTTACCGCCACTAGCGCATTATTGCGATTCCAGCCGGTAGCAAAAGCATTTACGTCTGGTGCTTCATAGATCGCCACTTCAGGCATACCGATTCCCGCAGATTGCGCCTGCTTGCGTACTGTTTCCATCAGCCAGCGCTCAGTAGGATCAATCGGATTAGAAATAATCTGTGCTCCAACCATCCGCTTGGCCGACCATTTAGACAGGAACAACGAGACTATCGAGCCAGCAAACCCCATCACCGCCGACATAGCCAAGAGAGCATTGAAATTAATGCCGCCACTATCATTCAATACCTTGTCAATACCTAGCAAGCGTAAAGTAATACTAATGACAAAAAGTACAGCCAGATTGGTCAAGATAAACAGAAAAATTCGTTTCATATATATGTCCTTCTTAAACTGAAAATTATGCAATGCGATTTTTTGTATTTACATTTCGTAGTGCTTAATGTTGGGGTAGTACGCCGTATTTCAAGGGTACCCACCAATACAAATTATTATAGAATGTAAATTATTATTGTAAGTAGACCTAAACGCAGGCAAATAAATTCCCAGAGTGAGGATAAAAAATGTCATTAGAAACTAATAGAATTGTGTGTATAAAATGCAAGAATTGCTAGATCATCCCGCCGTACAGGGCGGTCTCGCTCCTTTCGTTATTGCACTGATAGTGGCAGAATTATTACAGCGCTTACGTTTAAGCGGTTTAGCAATTATTGCCGGGTTTGCTGTCACTGTTTACCTGGTGAGTGGTTTCTCTTTTGAGCCACTCACCTCTACGCGCAAAATCGTGCTGCTGGGCTTACTCTCTGCACTACTTGCTCTAATACTATTACGATTTAATTGGCGTCCATTACGCTTGATTCTTGCGATAGCAGGCGGTATTGCGACAGTGTGGATGGCGTTGCGCATCATACAACAGCAGGATATGACACATATGTTGCTGTGGGGTGGCGGGTGTGCTTTGTATGTCGGCTGGTTGATATTCTGGATGGATACGCTACATGAATCCCCAGTACGAGCAGGAAGTGCAGGCATGGCATTGGGACTGGGCACAGGTGGGTCTGCACTGCTAGGCGCATCCGCCCTGCTCGGCCAGTTCGGTTTAGCTCTGGGTGCGGCGGCAAGTGCTTACCTGCTACTTCAAGCAATATTTAACAGCCGATTACCATGCGGGCGTACCTTTACCCTGCCCTTGTCACTCATCGCCGGATTGACTGCCTGTCTCGCAGTGCTGACCGCACAATTGCCATGGTATGCTTTAACTGTGCTGGCAGGAATCCCACTAGCTGCAAAAATTCCGGTCTCCGAAAAAATGGGGCTATGGTTGCAATCATTATTACTCTCAATTGCCCCCTTAGCCTGCGCGGCAGGTGCTGTATACATAACTTGGCATGTGGCAGGTGCACCGCCTTTTTAATCAGAATTTTGTACAAAATTCGATCTCTGAGCTATACATCAGATTTTTTTTGAAAAGAACTGGTTTCTTCCGCAAATATGGAGAACAACAAGGGCAGTAATAACAAGGTGAACAGAGTAGCAGAAACAATCCCGCCAACAATCACCACTGCAAAAGGACGTTGCGTTTCCGAACCTATACCATGAGAAAGCGCGGCGGGTAACAGGCCAATACCGGCCATCAGCGCGGTCATCAGGATAGGACGTAGGCGTGCAACCGCGCCTTCCAGCACACTCTCATATATATCCTTACCATTACGTAAGCCTTCCATAAATTGCTCTACCATGATTACACCATTTTGAACTGAGATGCCTGCCACGGCAATGAACCCGACAGCGGCTGAAACGGACAGATGTAGCCCCGCGAATCCAAGTCCGGCAATCCCACCAATCAGTGTGAAAGGTACCATCAAGATCACCAAAAGTGCTTTACGCATGGAACGAAATGCCCAGAACAACAATATAAAAATCATCAGTATTGACAACGGTACGATGATTTTCAAACGTTTGATTGCACGTTGCTGATTTTCAAATTGCCCACCCCAAGTCATGCTATAGCCAGGCGGAAGTTTCACCTGTGCATTCACTTTTGCCATCGCTTCATCAACAAAGCTACCTTGATCGCGCCCAAGCAAATTGGCTTTTACTGCGACTAATCGTCCACCTGCTTCACGCCCGACCCGAGCTGCTCCCTGCCGCACGGTAATTTCAGCAATTGAGCCCAAGGGTAACGTTCCTCCAGCAGGTAATGTTATCGGTAAATCGGCCAGATCATCTACTGCGTCCCGATATGGCTTATCCAGACGCAGGGTTACATCGAAACGTCGGCTTTCTTCGTAAAAAATGTTGACTGTACTACCGGCCATAGCGATTTTTATGGTGTTATTTACATCATTGACATTGATGCCATAACGCGCCATCCGATTGCGATCAAGCGTAATATTTAATTCGGTTTGTCCGCCGACTTTAATTGCTGCTACGTCAGCCGCTCCACGAATGCCATTAAGAATATGGGCAACTTGCTCCGATTTATCTTCAAGAATTTCTAAATCAGAACCAAAAATCTTAACCGAGATTTCACCCTTTACACCCGATAACGCTTCCTCCACATTATCTTGGATGACTTGAGAAAAATTCGTCGGAACGCCGGGAATAGCGCGAATTTTTTTGGTCATGTCCGCAATTAATGCTTCTTTATCGACGAAATGCCAGGTGTCATGCGGGTTAAGATCAGCCATAATTTCCAGATTGTTCGGCCCTTTCGGATCAGTACCATCATCGGGGCGCCCCACCTGAGTGGTGACATTATTTACCTCAGGATAGGAATTCAGAATAGCGCGCACCTGACGTTCAACATCCTTGGTTTTGTCTAAGGCAGTCGCTGGCGGCAAGCTGATAGTCAGCCAGATATTACCTTCGTCCAGCTTGGGTAGAAATTCACTCCCCAGAAAAGGGACTACCATAAGTGTGATCGCAAGCAGACAGGTGGAAGCGACTACAATGCTTTTACGACGATTACCTGCCCACAGCAGCAAGTTTCGATAATGCCCTTGCAGTTTGTGCATCCAGTCACTGTGCTTTTCAGCAAGATCTTTATTTTTTACCGCATAGCTTAATAACGTAGGCAATAATGTCAAAGTCAACAAAATTGCACCTAGAAGAGCGAACGTCAGGGTAAGCGCAACGGGCGTAAAAATTTTTCCTTCTACGCGCTGAAAAGTGAATATCGGCAAGAAAGCCAATATAATTATTGCCTTGGAGAACAAGATGGGGTGTCCCATCTCAATGCAGGTTTGCTTAATGAGATGTAAACGCCAGCCATAAGTGTGGTGCTGCGGCAATGCATCCGCCTTGGCTAAAGCAAGCTTGACCATCAGCGCCTCAATCAAAACGACTGCACTATCAATTATGATTCCAAAGTCCACCGCGCCGAGCGAAATCAAGTTAGCGGACACGCCTCCGTGATCCAGCAAGATAAATGCAAACAACATTGCCAGCGGAATAATCACCGCTACGGCAAACGCCGCATACCAGTTTCGCAAAAATAATATCAGGATGGCTATAACTAATATCGCCCCAACAATAAGATTTTCGCTCACCGTACGAACTGCGTGGCGAACCAGGTCAGTTCTGTCATAGTAAGGGACTATTTTCACCCCAGGTGGCAATTTGGGTGTGAGTTCTGCAATACGAATTTTGAGGGCTTGCACGATCCGAGTGGCATTTTGCCCTTTGGTCATCTGCACGATACCTTGCACTACATTGTCGTAATCATTAAAAGCCACAATACCGGAACGTGGCCGTTCACCAATCGCTACCTCACCAACATCACTAACCAGTACGGTCTTGCCATCCTTGGCCATAATCACGACACGCGCAATGTCACCTGTCGTTTTAAATAAGCCAATACTGCGCACCACCAATGCCTCGTCACCTCGCTTCAACACACCGCCGCCACCATTGTTACTATTGTTACTCAGGGCTTGAGCTACTTGATCAAGCGTTACATTAAATTTACGCAAAAGAAAGGGATTAATATGAATTTGATATTCTTTCACCGTACCACCAAAACTGACTACATCTGCTACACCCGGAACTTGACGTAACGCGGGGCGTAGAACCCAATCCTGTAGTGCGCGTACTTCATTGGGCGACATGTCTTTAGGCACTTCCAGCACATAACGATATACCTCTCCTACCGCGTTCGTGAGCGGAGCCAGGCTGGGTTGTACGCCAGGAGGCAAACTGATGTTCTGTAGTTTTTCCAATACTTGGTGACGGGCAAAATAATCATCGGTGCGGTCAGAGAAAGTAAGCGTAATGACTGACAAACCCGTAATCGATACAGAACGCAATTGTGTCATGCGTGGAACACCACTCATTTCACGCTCAATTGGTAACGTTATACTACGCTCTACCTCCTCGGGAGCTTGGCCCAAAGCTTGAGTAACAATCTGTACCTGGACATCCTGGACATCAGGAAATGCTTCAATCGGCAGATTTTCGATGGCCTGCCAACCGGCAATCATCAGTACACATGTGCCAGCCAGCACAAACATGCGTTGTTGCAATGCAAATGTAATTAACTTTTCTAACATTGCTTCTCTAATATTTGATTAGAAACGACATTTAGTTATGAGCCGCATCACTCGCTATTCCCAGCTCAGAATTAAGTAACAATGCTCCACTTGTGACCACACGCTCACCTGCCTGCAAACCTTCTTTGACATAGGCATACTCGCTTCCCTGTAGACTGAGCGTAACCCGACGTCGTTGCAATACACCGGGAGACTGCTCAATAAATATGTAGCTAAACAAACCTTGGGTGACTATCGATGCGTTTGGCACGCGGGGTAATTTCGCTTTCCCATTTGCAATGGGAATGACGCGTGCAAACATTTCTGGCTTTAATTTCAGCTGCGGGTTATCCAGTTCGCAGCGCACTTGGATGCGTCGGGTGAGCGGATCCAATGCACCACCGATGACAGTCACTTTCCCTTGAAAAGTTTCGCCAGGGTAAGCATCTACTTCAACAGAAACTAGATCGCCAAGATTTATCTTATCGAGCTGCCGTTCAGGTAGATCAATTTGCACCCAAAGATGAAGTGGGTCGGTAATGACAAACAATGGATTGACGGCATCCGACCTAACCTCACTACCAGCATTGACCTGACGTTCGCTGATAACCCCATCTATTGGCGCACGTAAAATGAATTGCCCCGCTAAAGTGGGCACATCGGCATTCAAATTTTTCATTCGTGCCTTAGCTCGCCGGTATTCTGCTTGTGCTTGTTGCCAATCAGCCACAGCAGCCTCTACCTCCTTGCGAGCAATTCCCTTGACTTGATATAACTGCTTAGTTCGCTCATAAATTTCTTGTTTACGTAATAGGTCTGCAGTTGCCTTTGCGTTATCGGCTATTGCCATAGCAAAATCAGGTGAATCCAGCACTAACAGCTGGTCACCTTTTTTTATTTTCATCCCTACTTCGACCGGTATTTTTACAACACGGCCGACAAGTGGAGAAAAAACACGAGCAGTATGATTATCATTGTAAACAATACGCCCGTTTAGGGGCTCCACCAAAGGTTCAGGAAATGCGTCAATCACTTTTATTTTCAAAAATGATAACTGTGGCGCATTCGCAGCAAACCGCAGCTGGTCAGAAGCTGTAGCGATAGAAGTTTTTTCTGTAGGAGGGACTACACTGGAAGCACTAAATTTATTCCATCCCCAATAGCCTGCAACAATCACCAAGGTAATGACAAAAAGAAATAGCAAAAAATTTTTATTTAATTTGATCATAGAGCGGATTTTTCACTTTGTAGGGCTGGCGACGTGATTAAATTAATACTTACTCGTAACATCGGAACGATTCCACCATCCTCCCCCAAGCGCTTGGTACAAAGCTGCCGCATCGCCAAAACGATTGGTTTGAGCCTGAATCAGATTAATTAATGATTGCTGATGACTTTGTTCAGCTATCACCACGATTTGATAACTGACATAGCCCAACTTATATTGCTTGCGGGTAATATCAGCGGTTACTTTCAAAGCTTGTTCAGATCGTGCCGCAGCTTTCAAATAATCAGCATCTGACTGGATGGCATGTAGCGTATCAGCCACATTCTGGAAAGCAGTAATCACTACATTTTGATAATCCGCACTGGCCTGAACCAGATGCTCTCTTGCAGCGCGCTCTTTAGCTTTTAAGGTTCCGCCATCGAATAGTGTTTTAGAAATATTACCGAGCAACGAAAAAAAAGGGCCTCCTGTCTGGAACAACCAAGATGGGGTTGATGCCATTCCTCCAATCGCAGCGGTAATTGAAAACTGCGGGAGCCGACTGGCAATGGCCACGCCCACTTCCGCACTGGCTGCATGTAATTGTTCTTGTGCAGCTCGAATATCAGGGCGCTGTTCAACGAGCTGTGAGGGAAGGCTTAATGGCAACTCCTCCGGTAAATGAAGCGACGCAAGCTCGAATTTTTCTGGCACATCCTCATTAGGCAAATTACCCGCAAGAGCGCGAATCAAATCGCGAGTTTGTTCAAGTTGCTTTTTCATTGGGATGAGCGCTTGCTCTGCCTGTGCCTTTACTGATTCTTGAGACGCCACATCAAGCTCAGCAATAAATCCAAGCTTCAGTTGTTTGCGCATAATCTCGAGATTTTCATTGTAAGCGTTGATGATTTTTTGCATCACAGCTATTTGGCTACGTAGCGACGCTTCCTGCAAGGCAGCCGCTACGACATTTGAAGCAAGTGTAATGTAGGTAGCTTCCAATTGAAAACGCTGCGCATTTAATTGAGCTTGAAGAGACTCAACCTGCCGACGGTTAACACCGAATATATCCGGCACGTAACCAACCGTTAATTGCGCAATATGATAATTGTAATAAGCTGGTCCGACAAAAATTGGTCCTGCAGGATTTGAAACGGTTTGGATATTCCGACCATTCCCCTGTAAGCCTAATGCGTTACCCCCATTGTTACCACTCAATTTGTTACGCGATGGCGAATAATTGGCGCCTATGGTGGGATAAAAAAATCCCTCTTGCGCAATAACGTTCTGCTGCGACTGGCGCAATGCTGCTTGTGCAGACTGAATTGTCGGGTTGTTCTTGAAAGCTCGGTCAATTAATGAATTAATTTGCGGGGAATGAAACATCGTCCACCAGTCAAAAGGAATAGCTGCTGTTGCATTATATTTTTGCAACTCCCCAACTTGACCTGGTTCCACAGTAATTTTTTGATGCAATGGTTGAGGAGCATAACTGGTAGCAAGAGGCGCTTCAGGTTTTTTGAAATCAGGCCCCATAGCACAGCCAGTCAGCAATGCCAAAAACGCTAACGAAACCGAATAAAATGAACTCTTCGCTAAGAGCTCTCTAGTTGCTCGCCTAATTATTATGTGCTGCTTAATTGCCAAGGTCAGCCTGAATTAAATATGGTAATTAACAATAATCTAGAATGTTCTAGGCATCCCGAAGAAAATCAGATCCAATTTACTTTCTATGAAATAGCAATAAGCAATCAATTTTCAATCTCCGGCAGAAAAATAAATCCATTTATTCTCCCAGATGCTCAAAATAAATAGATTTTAGTTGGCTGTCTCTTGTTATTCATCGTGCACTTAAACGAAAAATTATAGCTACGAATCCCATAGAGCCGTCAAATTTATACATCTAATTTTCTAATTTAAACATTATAGTCGAAAGCACATTTTCCTCTTTACATAAATTCATAACAAATTAAACAGTTGTAGATTGTTACGAACTAAATGCGGCATTCATCATTGAAAGTGGGTCGAACCTACTCAGCATATTTACCTCCTTACATTAGAGGTTATACGCATTTACTTTTCTTCTCTTTCAGAGCGTGAAATACACCATAAAACCCGCTTTATTCATCGGGCTGTATTTTTCCAGATTGTTGATAATCGTTATAGCTCAGTGGAGTAATCAGTTATGTCAGACGATAGCGATCTCGAAAAAACGGAAGAACCCTCACAGCGACGCCTGGATCAGGCGCGAGAAGAAGGTCAGGCAGCGCGTTCGCGCGAATTATCAACTTTTTCCGTGCTATTTGCAGGAGGAGCCGGGCTATGGTTGATGGGTTCCGCGCTGTCTACACAACTAATCAAGCTGTTACGTGATGGCCTCACTCTTAATGCCACACTGGCTTTCAATGACGACTTGTTATTGCCCCGCTTGTATACCCTGTCGCTAGAAGTTCTAGTGGCATTTCTACCTTTTTTATTGTTGCTGCTTGTTACTGCCGCGCTTTCTCCTTTATTGCTTAATGGCTGGATATTCAGCATGAAGCCACTACAACCTAACCTTGCAAAACTCAATCCGATCACAGGTATAGGCCGCATGTTCTCAATAAATAGCCTGGTCGAATTGGGTAAGGCGATCGCCAAATCACTATTAGTAGGTGGAATAGGCGCATGGGCTATCTGGCACTACAAGGATTCAGTGATGATGTTGATAGTGGAGCCGTTAACAATTGCCTTGCCTCATTTAGGTAATCTTTTATGGATGAGCTTCCTAACAATTATGGGTGGCTTGTTTCTAATTGCGGCCGTGGATGTCCCCTTCCAGTTATGGGAACACAATAAAAAATTGAAGATGACCAAAGAAGAAGTACGTAAGGAAGCAAGAGAATCCGAGGGGGATCCACAGGTTAAAGGACGCATTCGCAGCATGCAACGTGAAATGGCTCGCCGTCGCATGATGGCAAACATTCCAACAGCAGACGTGGTGGTAACCAATCCTACGCACTATGCCGTAGCATTGAGTTACAGCGAAAAAGGTATGGGTGCACCTGTCGTGGTAGCCAAAGGTTCCCACCTACTGGCTGCACGTATCCGTGAAATTGCCCTAGAGAATAATGTACCTATCCTTGAAGCCCCTCCACTAGCGCGCGCTTTGCACAAACATACCGACTTAGGACAGGCCATCCCTGAAGCTTTATACAACGCCGTAGCGGAAGTATTGGCCTATGTATATCAATTGCGCCGTTATCGGCAGGGAGACGGAGTCATGCCCGATACCCCACATGATTTACCAGTACCGCCACAACTTGATCCCGCATCGGATGAGAAAGAATCACTATGACTGACTTATTAACCATACAAAATTTAATCAAGCGTATTGGTTTGCGCAGCATGGCTGGACCAGCCCTGATTGTGATGATTCTAGCGATGATGGTGTTGCCATTGCCGCCAATTCTGCTTGATATTTTGTTCACCTTCAATATTGCAATCGCTGTTATGGTCTTGCTGGTAAGCATGCATACCGTCAAAATTCTGGACTTCGCTGTATTCCCAACCGTTCTCCTGGTTACCACACTGCTACGCCTTTCACTCAACGTGGCTTCCACTCGTGTGGTGCTGCTGGAAGGCCATACTGGACCTGGCGCTGCTGGCAAGGTGATCGAAGCGTTCGGTCATTTCCTGGTGGGCGGCAATTACGCCGTCGGCATAGTTGTGTTCATTATTCTGGTGGTGATTAACTTTGTGGTAATTACCAAAGGTGCAGGACGTATCGCTGAAGTGGGGGCACGCTTCACATTGGATGCGATGCCGGGCAAGCAGATGGCGATCGACGCCGATTTGAATGCCGGATTGATTGGCGAAGAAGAAGCACGGCGACGGCGTGCGGTTATTTCGCAAGAGGCAGATTTCTATGGCTCTATGGATGGAGCCAGCAAATTCGTGCGAGGCGATGCAGTAGCGGGTATTATCATCATTTTTATCAATGTCATCGGCGGATTGGTCATTGGCGTATTTCAACACAACCTGGACATCGCTACTGCTGCCAATAATTACACCCTACTAGCCATCGGCGATGGCTTGGTGGCGCAAATTCCGGCACTGGTTATCTCCACTGCGGCCGGCATGATGGTGAGCCGTGTATCAACGGAAGAAAATATCAGCCAGCAAATCGTGGGGCAATTATTTAGCCAACCACAAGTGCTGGTTTTAACAGCCGGCATCATCGGGATGCTGGGTCTTATCCCTAACATGCCGCACTTCTCTTTCCTGTTACTGGCTGGCGCTCTAGGCGGCATAGCATATTTCATCATCCAACGAAGCAAAACAGTCGAGCAAAAACCTGAGGCGGTAAATGTTGAGATACCCCCAATGGAAACTAATGAAGCGAGCTGGGAAGATGTGTCACAAGTGGACATACTGGGACTGGAAGTTGGATATCGCCTTATCGCACTGGTTGATAAAGCGCAAGACGGTGATCTATTGCGGCGCATCAAAGGGATACGCAAGAAATTTACTCATGACGTCGGGTTTTTACCACCTGCAGTGCATATCCGCGACAATCTTGACCTGCGCCCAAATACTTACCGCATTACTCTGAAAGGTGTGGAAATTGGTACAGGCGACGCCTTTCCCAATATGCATCTGGCCATTAACCCGGGCAGCGTCAGCGGTGTATTGCCCGGTACCCAGACACATGACCCGGCATTCGGCCTACCTGCTATCTGGATAGAAACAGCGATGCGCGACCAGGCACAGTCTATGGGCTATACGGTAGTTGATGCCAGCACGGTTATCGCCACCCATCTAAGTCATCTTATCCATACTCACTCCGCTGAACTACTAGGCAGACAGGAGTTACAGCAATTATTCGATCATTTAAGCAAACTGTCACCCAAGTTGACCGAGGATCTTATTCCTAAATTACTGTCGCTTTCTACAGTACAGAAGGTGATGCAAAACTTGCTCGACGAAGGGATGCATATCCGTGACATGCGCACCATATTGGAAACATTGGCCGAGTGTGCCCCTCAAACACAGGACGCGCACCATCTTACCGCCTTAGTGCGTGTCGCGCTGGGTCCGGCCATCGTGCAGCAATTCTACCCTGCGGCACAGGAATTGCAGGTTATCGGCATGGACAAAGAGCTGGAATATATTTTGATGCAAGCCATGCAGACGGGCGGCAACAATTTGGCTATCGAACCGGGATTAGCCGATACGCTCCTACGTGAAGCGCGAACTGCCGCACAACAGCAAGAACAATTAGGGCTGCCCACGGTGCTGTTGGTACCTGGACAGTTGCGCGATTTGCTGGCACGTTTTTTAAAACGTGCATTACCACAACTGAAAGTTATTTCGCATGACGAAGTGCCCGGCTTCAAAGCAGTACGGGTAACCTCAATGGTAGGAGGAAGAGCATGAACATGAAAAAATTTGTGGCGGCAACTTCGCGCGAAGCATTACGGCTGATACGCATTGAAATAGGCGCTGATGCAGTTATTCTCTCCAATCGTAAAGTAGACGGTGGGGTCGAGATTATGGCACTGGCCAGCGCGGAATTTGCCCAGTTGACACATGAATCCAGGCAACCTGCTCCCGTATCAACTCGACCGGTGATCACTACGCAAGAACGCGCACCTGTCGCAGTTATAGCCGAGCCTGCAATACCATCCATATCAACCATGCAAATGGAGCAGCAAGGCATTCTCAATGAAATCAAGTTCATGCGCAATATGATGCAAGAACAAATGGATTGCCTATCATGGTCAGACAGGCAGCAGCGCGACCCTCAACGCACTCGTATGTTACGCGATCTACTGAATGCCGGATTTAGCCCAGCCCTGTCGCGTCAAATGATTGACAAAATGCCTGCTAAAGCCAATATGGAATGGATCCGTCAGGTGCTAGCTAACAACTTACGCATCGCCACGAAACAAGAGGATTTAATCGTGCGCGGTGGCGTGGTTGCATTGATAGGCCCTACCGGCGTTGGAAAAACCACCACCACGGCCAAACTGGCGGCACGTGCGGTGGTTCGTTATGGTGCGGACAAGGTGGCATTACTCACCACTGACAGCTACCGGATTGGTGCACATGAACAATTACGCATCTATGGAAAAATACTGGGTGTGGCAGTACATACAGTGCGTGACACCGAAGATTTACGTTTCACCTTATCCGGCCTGAAGCAAAAACATTTGGTGCTGATTGATACTATCGGCATGGGGCAACGTGATAGCCGCATGGCAGCGCAAGCGGAAATGTTTAATGCGACCGGCGTGCGACGACTGTTGTTACTTAATGCCACCAGTAGTGGCGACACGCTAAATGATGTGGTGTGCATGTATAACGGTGCAGGGGTAATAGGTTGCATCCCCACAAAGCTGGACGAAGCCGTAACCTTCGGAACGGTGCTGGATGTAGCCGTACGTCACAAACTAACATTACACTACATCGCCAATGGACAACGCGTGCCAGAAGACTTGCACGAAGTGAACATGGAATATTTATTGCATCGTGCCTTCAAACAATCTGCTAAAACAACACCATTCGCTTTGCATGAACTGGAATTCCCTGCGCTGATGGCAGGGGTAGGTGCAGCACCTGTAATACGGGAGGCATATGCAAATTGAACGCGTAACTGATCAAGCTGAGGGATTGCGCCGTCTGTTGGTGCGTGCTTCCACACGTGTGATCACGGTGGCCGCTGCCCGCACGGGCTTCGGAGCGACCAGTATCGTGGTGAATCTGGCTACGGCCTTGGCGCAAGCAGGCAAAGAGGTGCTTATACTGGACGAAAGCCCGTCACACGACAATGTAAGTAACATGCTTGCGCTTAAGCCGCATCATGACTTGTTGCACGCTGTACAACACGGAAAGACGATACGCGACATTATGCTGCATGATGGCCCACAGAATATACGCATACTACCCGTAGCACGTGCCATTCAAGCATTGCCAAAATTGTGTATACAAAAACGCGAACATTTACTGGAAAATTTGGCGGAAGCGTCCTGTGATGTTGATGTTGTGCTGATCGATGCAACAACCTATAGGGAACCTGATATTACGGGTAGCCTGGCACCCAATCAGCCGCTACTACTCGTACTGAACGCTACTCCCTCTGCCATTACTGAAAGTTATGCCTTGATCAAGCGCATGGCCTTGCAGGATGGGCGCCAAAACTTTGGGATTATTGTGAATAAGGCCTGTAATGAGCAGGCCGCACGTCTCATATTTAATAACGTAGCACAGGTGGCACGTCAACATTTGCAGGTATGCGTGGAATATCTAGGTTATATTCCGTTTGATGACAAGCTTAAACGTGCGACACAGTTATGCCGTCCCGTGCTTGATGCATTCCCAACTGCACGATCTGCGCTGGCCTTTGGTGAGCTGGGACGCAACCTGATGTTGCTGCCGACGACAGAGAGAGAAGAGGCAGAAAGTTTGCCCAGTATTATGCAGCGCCTGATTCGGCAAGTAAGTACGGAATTAAGGCACACGCAAATATAGTTAGATATCTCTTATACATCAAATCAATTTTGATATAACATTGTTTAAAAACATTTAAAAAATAAATATAGAGCACTAAAATCTTAAAGTAAGTCATATTTACTTAATCTAGTCATTTCCGCAACAATAGGAGTTCGTAAACTTTAAATAAAGCATTTTAAACTTTTGACTTTCGTTTCACCCACGCTACTCTGTGTTGAGCTTAATAAAACAAGAATAATGGTTGCTACAATTACACTTTCCATAATCAATATAAATCTCAATAACAAATATTATGTACACAGCAAGCGGATTAAGCGACAAGGAACAGTGCATCAAAGAATATGCGCCGCTCGTAAAGCGTATCGCACATCATTTGATGGTGCGGTTACCTAGTAGCATAGTAGTAGATGACCTTATACAGGCTGGCATGATGGGTCTGTTGGAGGCAGCTGGACGCTATGATGAATTGCGTGGCGCCCAGTTTGAAACATATGCCTCGCAACGCATCCGCGGTTCAATGCTGGATGAACTACGCCAGGCCGATTGGATGCCACGCAGCTTGCGTCGTGATATGCGCCGAATTGAGGCGGCTATCAATAAACTACAGCAACGTCTGGGTAAACCACCCAGCGAAACGGAACTTGCTCAGGAACTAGGCATGCCGCTAACTGAATATCAACAAATGTTATTTACGTCACGTGGTGCGCAATTAGTTTATTACGAGGATTTTCACAGCGAAGGGGAGGAGGATTTTTTCGAACGTTATGATTTTGATAACGATGCCAATCCGCTCGAAATATTAAAAGATGAACGTTTTCGCGGTGCCTTGATCAATGCCATCGCAAATTTACCGGAACGTGAGCGCATGTTGATGGGTATGCATTATGAGCAAGATATGAATTTGCGCGAAATCGGTGAGGTAATGGGCGTAAGCGAATCGCGGGTATGCCAGTTGCACAGCCAAGCGGTAGCGCGTTTACGCAGTTCATTGAAAGGGCATTAATGGATAGGCTTAGCTTAGCCGGTCTTTTACTTGGCCTGGGCGGTATTTTAGGCGGGCAATTACTTGAAGGCGGTGAGCTATCCATTCTTTTTCAGGGCGCGGCTTTTCTCATTGTGTTCGGCGGTACGCTGGGCGCGGTGATGCTTCAAAGCCCACTCAATGTTTTTTTGGCTGGAATCAAAATGAGTCGTTGGGTATTCGTTACCCCCAAGTTATCCCCGCAGAAATTAATCTATCAGATTACCTCCTGGAGCAAACAGGCACGCACGGACGGCATACTTACTCTAGAACCACAGATTGCCAGGAACAGCGATTTATTTGTGAGAAAAGGACTTCAACTGTTAGTGGATGGCCACAGTGCGGAAAAAATTCGAGAGGTACTGGAAGTCGACAATCATACATATGAACAATTACGATTCCAGTCTGCGCGTATTTGGGAATCAGCAGCAGGGTATGCGCCAACTATCGGCATTCTGGGTGCTGTGCTTGGATTGATACACGTTATGCAGAGTCTTGGCGAACCATCAAAACTGGGGGCAGGTATTGCGGTTGCATTTATTTCTACCATATACGGCGTGGGACTTGCGAATCTGGTTTTTTTGCCTATGGCCAACAAATTGAAAATGTTAATCCTTCAACAGGTAATGATGCGTGAAATATTGGTAGATGGACTATCAGCCATCGCCAGTGGCGAAAATTCACGTTTCATCGAAAGTAAGTTGCAGGGATTTATTCCTTAAGCCATGGCACGCCGGGTAAGACATAAAGAGCACGACAACCATGATCGCTGGCTAATCTCATACGCCGATTTCATCACACTGTTATTTGCTTTTTTTGTGGTGATGTATGCACTCTCTTCAGTCAATGAAAATAAATATCAAATGTTCAGTGCCTCATTGACTTCCGCATTTGGTAAACAAATAGCCAAACCCGAAACAATTACTCCAGCCAACGAACAAGACTTATTGCTGAAATCCCTGGTAGACAGGCGCAACGCCAAGCTAGCCGAACAGCAGCAGGAAGCCATGCAGGACATTGCCAAAAAAATCAATCAAGTTATGAGCGTATTGGTTAAAAATGGCGAGGTCAGTGTAATGCAAACCAATCGCGGTGTGGCCGTGGAAATCAATGCTAGCGCGCTATTCAATCAAGGGGATGCAGTATTGCAAGGCGGTGCAATCAATACGCTGGCCGAAGTGGCAAAAGTGCTGGAGCAGGTAGATCTGGCCATTGAGGTCGAAGGACATACCGATAATATCCCCATTAACACCCAGCAGTTTCCATCCAATTGGGAATTATCTTCGGCACGTGCCAGCAGCGTAGTGCGCTTATTTATCGGACATGGGCTAAGGCCACAATACCTGAAAGCGATCGGCTCCGCCGCCAACTATCCAGTCACATCCAACGATACGGTAGAAGGACGGGCGCGAAATCGCCGCATAACAGTAACCATATTATCTCCTTCAGTTGAACGAACAGCCCCAGCGTCTAAAGAATCAGCCATCAAATAGTATTTCAGTCTCTCCCGCAAATCCGGAATTGCAAGCCTAGTTTGTCGATATATTCTTGATCTACCTTCAATACCAAGTTCAGGTAACATTGAGACTGCAAAACAATGAGCACCATTTACCTGGCTTCCAAAATTACATATGAATTCCTCTGAGCTTCAGAAAAAAACATTTTTACTTTTATTAACGATCGTTTCCATTGCATTTGGTTGGATCGTGTGGCCATTTTTCGGGGCGGTTTTTTGGGGTGCCGTCCTTGCCATATTATTTACACCACTCTATCGCCGTTTGCTCGTTGCAACAGGCGGCAGGCAGAATCTGACTGCGCTCGCCACTCTGATACTTTGTTTGGTGATCGTTATTCTTCCGCTGATATTTATTACCGCTTCACTCGTGCAAGAAGGCATCAATCTTTACCAAAAACTTCAATCGGGAGAGCTGCATTTCGGCACATATTTTCAACAAATCATTAACGCCTTACCGCGATGGTTGGTCGATCTAATGGATCGTTTTGGATTTGCAAACATCTCCGCGTTGCAAGACAAAATATCTACCGGTGTGATGGAAGGCAGCAAATTCATTGCGACTCAGGCTTTAACTATCGGTCAAAATACTTTTGATTTCATAATCAGTTTCGGAATCATGCTGTATTTGCTGTTCTTTCTGCTACGTGAAGGCTCTGATTTATCAGGACGAATCAAGCAAGCAATTCCATTAAGCATGGAGCACAAACGTCATTTACTCAGCAAATTCATCACAGTCATTCGGGCAACGGTAAAAGGCAACCTCGCTGTGGCCGCTATGCAAGGTGGTTTAGGTGGTTTAATCTTTTGGATTCTCGGTATTCAAGGGCCGCTGTTATGGGGCGTTCTGATGGCATTCCTTTCACTTTTGCCAATGGGCGCAGCAATAGTATGGGCACCGGTCGCAATTTATTTTCTTTTCACAGGTCAAATTTGGAGTGGCGTAATCTTGCTCGCATTCGGCGTGTTTGTAATCGGACTGATCGATAATATTGTTCGCCCAGTACTCGTTGGTAAAGACACACAAATGCCAGACTACGTAGTACTTATTTCAACGCTTGGCGGCATGGCACTTTTTGGCCTCAACGGTTTTATCATCGGCCCGGTGGTTGCTGCCATGTTCATTGCGGTATGGGATCTCTTTTCCTTGTCGAAAGAAGCAGATAAAGAGTAAATATCATACGTGTATAATTTTAAAAATCGTGCCAAATTTAATTGGCCATCAAAATAAAATTTCTCTGTGAGAAGCTGTAAATGAAGGGGTTGTTATGAAATGGGCACTGGTCTCGATTTATGTGATCTCAATTTTTATCGTACATTTTCGAGGTAAGGTTCGTCTTCCCTTTTTTCGTCAGATATTCGATCACTCATCCATCGTAGCGCCAATGAATCTTTTTATGTACCTGTTTTCGGGGGTTCCTTACACAGCCTATTTTTCTGTCAATATATTTCAAGGTTTGGAATTGCTGGAAAAAAACTGGGAATTAATCAAAGATGAAGCACTTAATTTACAAGCCTTGGAAAAAATCAAAGCTGCACAAAAAAATGATGATGCGGGTTTTAATTCGTTTTTTAAAAATGGATGGAAACGCTTTTATTTAAAATGGTATGACGCCAGCCATCCGTCAGCTGAAATCTATTGTCCTAAAACAGTTGCACTTTTACGGGCTATTCCGTGCGTAAAAGCCGCTATGTTTGCAGAATTAGCACCTGGTGGAAAACTCAATGAGCATCGCGATCCTTTCGCAGGATCACTGCGTTATCACCTTGGTCTGGTAACACCTAATAATGATCGCTGCTTTATAGAAGTTGATGGTCAACGTTATAGTTGGCGAGATGGGCAGGCCGTTGTATTTGATGAAACTTATATTCATTGGGCTCAAAATGGATGTGACACCAATCGGATTATCCTGTTTTGTGACATTGAACGCCCCATGCGCTACCACTGGGCGCAAGTGATTAACAAATGGCTGGGCAGGACAATTATGACCGCAGCAAGCTCACCCAATGAAACCGGGGATCAAACCGGCGGTATCAACAAGCTATTTCGTTTTGTATGGCTGGCTGGTCAGTACCGTCGAAAATTGAAAGCATGGAATCGATCTTTGTATTACGTAATCAAAGGAGGATTAATTCTGGCGGTAGGAATTTTTATTATTTGGATATAATTATTCAGAAGTCAGTTGTTCCTCAAATTCCGAAATGGAGTTATGAAGGTTAGTCGTATCCGGAATTTACCAGTACCTATTCCACCTCGTGGATGAGACAGATATTCTTAAGCATATCAAGTTTGTCTCTACTTTTTCATTACAGATTTAACAAACTCCCAAAATTTTAAGCCTTGGGGTAAGCTTACATACCTAATCAATTATTCAATACAAAATAGACACTATGGCCCAATATGTTTTTACCATGAACCGCGTAGGCAAGATCGTTCCGCCCAAACGCCAAATTCTCAAGGATATTTCCCTTAGCTTTTTCCCTGGTGCCAAAATCGGCCTGCTAGGACTAAATGGCTCGGGCAAATCTACTGTGCTGAAGATCATGGCTGGGGTGGACAAGGATTTCGAAGGCGAAGCCATTCCGATGCCAAGCTTGAATATCGGCTATCTGCCACAAGAACCACAACTTAGCCCGGAACAGACCGTGCGCGAGGCGGTGCAAGAGGGACTGGGCGAAGTATTCAGTGCGCAGAAAAAACTGGATGAAGTGTATGCCGCCTACGCTGATCCTGATACCGATTTTGACGCGCTGGCCGCCGAGCAGGCGCGACTTGAAGCCATCATCGCTGCCAGTGACGGAAATGCGGATCAACAAATGGAAATTGCTGCCGATGCATTACGTCTGCCCGAGTGGGATGCCATTATCAAAAATCTCTCTGGTGGTGAAAAGCGTCGTGTTGCGCTGTGTAAGTTGCTGCTGTCCAAGCCAGACATGCTGCTGCTGGATGAACCGACCAACCATCTGGATGCTGAGTCAGTAGAATGGCTGGAGCAATTTCTTTTACGCTTTCCTGGCACCGTGGTGGCGGTGACGCATGATCGCTACTTCCTTGACAATGCCGCCGAGTGGATTTTAGAACTCGATCGTGGCCACGGCATTCCGTGGAAAGGAAACTATTCAAGTTGGCTGGAACAAAAAGGAGCCAGACTCAAGCAAGAAGAGTCCTCCGAGTCCGCACGCCAGAAGGCGCTAAGCAAAGAGCTGGAATGGGTGCGCCAGAATCCCAAAGGACGGCAGGCGAAATCAAAGGCACGTATCGCCCGCTTTGAAGAATTAAATTCACAGGAATACCAGAAACGCAATGAGACCCAGGAAATTTTTATTCCTATAGCAGACAGACTGGGTAATGAAGTTATCGAATTTAACAATGTTTCTAAAGCATATGGCGACCGCCTGCTGATTGATAATCTCAGTCTAAAAATTCCGCCCGGCGCTATCGTTGGTATCATTGGCCCCAACGGTGCAGGAAAGTCGACCTTGTTCCGTATGCTGACTGAAAAAGAAAAACCGGATTCTGGTGACATAAAAATCGGATCAACGGTTAAAATCTCGCATGTAGACCAATCGCGCGATACGCTGGAAAGTGATAAGACCGTGTTCGATGTTATTTCCGGCGGTAATGACATCCTCACCGTGGGCAAATTTGAAACGCCTTCGCGCGCTTACATTGGCCGCTTTAACTTCAAGGGTGCAGATCAACAAAAACTGGTCGGTAATCTTTCAGGTGGCGAACGCGGACGTCTGCATTTGGCGAAAACCCTTATTTCGGGAGGCAATGTTTTATTGCTGGATGAACCCTCCAACGACCTCGACGTAGAAACCTTGCGTGCGCTTGAAGACGCGCTACTGGAATTCGCCGGGTGTGTACTGGTTATCTCGCATGATCGCTGGTTTTTGGATCGCATCGCTACTCATATTATTGCCTTTGAAGGCAACTCACAGGTCACCTTTTTCGATGGAAACTATCAGGAATACGAAGCGGATAAAAAGAAACGTTTAGGTGAAGAAGGTGCGAAGCCGAAACGAATTCGCTATAAACCGATTAGTCGGTGAGTTTTGTTGGCTAGAATGAATCAAACCCAACTAGCTTTTATTGTGATGTCGATTGCCTTAAGGGCAGTTATTCAACTGTAATTTTGAACCACTTGAAACTTAAATTAAGGAGAACTAAATGGAACATACTTTACCTGCACTACCTTATGCGATGGATGCACTGATTCCGCACATTTCAAAGGAAACACTGGAATATCACTATGGCAAACATCACCAAACTTATGTGACTAATCTCAATAACCTGATTAAAGGTACTGAGTTTGAGAACGCTACACTGGAAGAAATTGTCAAAAAATCGAGCGGCGGTATTTTCAACAATGCGGCTCAAGTGTGGAACCATACCTTTTACTGGAATGGCATGAAGCCTAACGGTGGCGGTATGCCAACCGGAGCTCTGATGGAAGGTATCAACAAAAAATGGGGTAGCTTCGAAGACTTTAAAAAAACATTCTCTGCGTCTTGCGTGGGTAATTTTGGCTCTGGCTGGACCTGGCTGGTGAGGAAATCCGATGGCTCGCTCGACATCGTTAACACCAGCAATGCCGCCACCCCCCTGTCCGGCACTGACAAACCGTTATTGACCTGTGATGTGTGGGAACACGCCTACTATATTGACTATCGCAACGCCCGCGCCAAATATGTTGAAAGCTTCTGGGGCTTGGTTAACTGGGATTTCGCATCGAAGAACTACGCGTAACTTTTAAAGTTTAAGCAAAATAAAAAATCCCGGGGCTCGCCGGGATTTTTTATGGCAATTTGAAGGCGCGCGCTCTAAATCTAAGTGCAACATTCTTTCATGAAAGAATGTTGCACTACGAAAAATTACAAGCACAACACATTGGATGATCGTACGTTGATTCAAACTCAACTCCAGCAAGGATTCAAACCTGCCGCCATGCGACGGGTATGGGCCGTCCTCGTTCTTATATCGACACGCGAACTTGCTCGCAATGGATGAAAAACAGCTTCTGTCACGCGATTATTTGGACAGCCAACTGTTGCAGGCGGCTATTCTTTCAGTCGAGCCAACTGGCGAGCACGAAGACTTGCACTTGAATATTGGAACCACCACCAATAATTTCATCAGAAACTGACAGCCAATGCAGTCGTCACAAAAGCATTATTATTAACGACATTATTATGCTTTGTGAAAATAGTGTCGTTGCTACTCAATGCCCTGGCTTCCACTCTCCACAACATATTATTTGTAATGTGATAGTCAAAATTGGTTGAAAAGCCCCATGTTTTAAAGCCATGAGGTGTGCCAGTTGCGATGATGACTCCATTTTTATCATCATAATATTCAGCTCTTATTGCAATAGCAGTTTTTGCTGTTGGCGTATATTTCACGATAATCGTGGGGTTGAACCACGTGTTCATGGCTGAAGAGCCTTTATTTTTTTGTTCGGCACCGATATCAAAACCCAGTATTGCGGCAAACTGATTATTCAGCTGAAAAATCCCATAAAAATTATGGAAATAACGCATTTTCGTATCACTATCAGGCTGGTCGTTGCCAATAAATGTACTACTATTTAAGGTGAGTTTGGGAGATGGCTTATAAGTAATCTGCGTACCAAATGAAGGGGAGGGGTTCCCTTCAACGCGTTGAAT
>QFXG01000004.1 GCA_003402285.1 Candidatus Nitrotoga sp. SPKER
AAGGCGATGGCAGAGGTGACTAGCGTGCCAACGATAGGCACGAGTGCGCCGAACTGATCCGTGACTGGATCCCATTCCGCGCTGGTTAAGAATTGAAAACCGAATGCCTTAATGGCGGGCAAACTGCCGATTATCAACGAAACGATAATGGCAATGAGTAGGACGAGCACGGCAAATGCAGACAAGCGCGTGACATTGCGGAACAGAATATCCAGCAAATTATGGCGCTTCATGGGTACTTCACGTAAAAACGTCGGCATGATTTTTTAAAAGGGCTCAAAACTTGAGGGAGCTACGCCCCCTCAGATTTATCCGGCAAAAATTATAGCGGGTATATATAGGGGTCAGGGGTTTTGAAATAGACTCTTACTTCCAGAGTACTGTGCCCTTGTTATCCTTAATCTGTGTTTTCCAGGCGGCGCGCACCAGTTGCTGAACTTTTTCCGGCATGGGAACATAATCCAGCGCTTCAGCCATCTTGCCGCCACTGTTGTAAGCCCAATCGAAGAATTTGAGTACTTCTTTGGCTGTTTCAGATTTATCTTGTGTCTTGTGCATCAGAATGAATGTGGCACCGGTGATGGGCCAGCTTTCTTTGCCGGGTTCGTTGGTTAGCAACTCATAAAAACCGGGTGCTTTTTCCCAGGCAGCATTGGCCGCAGCTGCCTTGAATGAGGAGTCATCGGGTTTGACAAATTGACCGTCGGGGTTTTTGAGTTGTACGTAAGTCATTTTGTTCTGCAACGCATAAGCATATTCCACATAACCGATAGAATTTTTTATACGCTGGACATAAGAGGCCACGCCTTCATTACCTTTGCCGCCCGTACCTGCTTTCCAGGAGACGGCCGTGCCTTCGCCAACTGCTGATTTCCATTCCGGGCTTGTCTTGGACAGGTAGTTGGTGAAGATGAAGGTGGTACCGGAGCCATCGGAACGATGCACCACGGTGATGGTTTCATTGGGCAGTTTGGCGCCCACATTCAGCGCCATGAGTGCTGGATCATTCCACTTGGTGATTTTGCCAAGAAAAATATCGGCCAACACCTTGCCGTCTAGTTTGAGCTGCCCGGCTGCAACACCTGGGACGTTGATGACAGGTACTACACCGCCCATGACAGCCGGGAATTGCATCAGGCCGTTTTTTTCCAGCTCTTCTGGTTTCAAAGGCATATCGGAGGCACCAAAATCGACTGTCCGAGCAATAATTTGTTTGATGCCCCCGCCGGAACCGATGGATTGGTAGTTCAGGCTAATGCCGGTTTGAGTTTTATACGTATCGGCCCATTTGGCATAAATGGGATAGGGAAAGGTAGCACCTGCACCGGTGAGGTTAACGGCCGAAGCATTGACTGCTAACGAACAAGAGGCGGCAAGGCCCAGCATATAAAGAAAACGATTTAGTTTGGTCATAACTCTCTCCAGAAATTAAGTTCGCTACAGCGTAGCTAACTATAGTCATTTTCTATTACAGAATTATTACACAGACTAGTAGTGTGTCGGATATTACCTCATTTTATATTTAATGCTTTTTAAAGGATTTTGGATGCGTGGATATTGATTGAATACGGTTGAAAAATGTGGCGAAAATTATGATAAACATACGTAAATTAAGCCAAGCTTACAAAGCTTAATCAAAATCATCATCAAACTGGAGGAATTGGATATACAGTGTGATAAGTCTTAACGCATGTGCCATGCGGCCTTAACTAGCTTGGGATATTCTGGTTTGCCCAGGCTGCCGTTATAGCGTCCTAAAGCACGAAAGAGGTCACCTTTTTCCATATCTAAGTAGTGACGAAGAATAATGCAACCATATCGCAGGTTGGTGCGCAGGTGGAATAAATTACCTTCACGTTGACCGATAAGATTCAACCAAAACGGCATTACTTGCATATATCCTCTCGCCCCCACGCTGGATACAGCATATTTCTTGAAGCCGCTTTCCACTTGAATAAGCCCTAATATTAATTGTGGATCTAATCCAGCGCGTGTGGCTTCATAATACACAGTCTTGAGGAAATCCACGCGATAGCTTGCGTCCGGAATGTGTTTCTCTAAGCGGCGTGATGTGTCATTCAACCAAGTGTTGTACTCTTGTTGCGATGCAAATGTTAGCTTAAGTGGTGCTTGATCCGACATGGAGCGGTTTAATGAGATTTGCACGCTGGCAGATAAAGGTTGATAGGTTTGTGCGCCACTATGTGCTGTGTGGGTGAATAGCAAACCCACTGCCAGCAAGAATGGCAAAATGTAATTTGAATAACATTTTTGAATGGATCGCATCGTTTTAAGTAGAGACTCTAAAAATCTCCGTTCGTGTCTCATACTATTTAAGATAGTTGATTTACGGCAAGTTACTGAAATACTTTAAGGTGATGTTTATGATTAACATATTGTTCAGAAAACATTACACAATAATGAGTTTATTGTGATGCTGTTTTTCAGAGACGCAATAGGTCATGCACATAAATAGAATGAGTAGTATTGATGCTGACGGAAACGAATGAACTGTGTTTATCCGTTTAACGGATATAGATATGTATCAAGGCGCATTGGCGGTTAATGTAGTCGTTTGTCGCTTTGCCCTGTTGCTTGACATTCATTCAATCCAAGACGTTAGGTGTGCTAACTGAAAAAGCACGGAATGAATCAAATTTAAAGTATAAAACCCGTGCTTGTTTTATGCATTGAACCGTATTTATTACAACAGGACAGTATTAAATGTTAACTTTATTGAAGTGATGTTGATTGTATGAACTGAACAATATTTTCTAATGGGATTTGTTGCGCTTCTTCATCACGCCGTCCTTTGTATTCAACCATGGGCACTTCTTGGCTAAGACCGCGATCTCCAATTACGATACGATGTGGGATGCCGATGAGTTCTATATCAGCAAACATTACGCCTGGGCGTTCATTACGGTCGTCAAGCAATACCTCAATCCCTGCCGCGCCAATATCAGCATAAAGCTGCTCTGTCGCTAGGCGCACGGCTTCGCTCTTATTTATGCCAATTGGGGCAAGTGCCACTTGAAACGGAGCCATGGCAGCAGGCAGAGTAATGCCACGATCGTCATAATTCTGTTCTATTGCTGCAGCGACGATGCGCGAAACGCCGATACCATAACAACCCATTTCAATAGGCTGAGATTTGCCGTTTTCATCAAGGTAATTAGCATTGAGCGCTTCGGAATATGTGGTGCGCAACTGGAAAATGTGGCCGACTTCGATACCGCGGCAGAGTTCTAGAATGCCTTTTCCATTGGGGCTGGGGTCACCGGCGACCACGTTGCGGAGGTCATACACATTGGTTTCGTCCAAGCTGATGTCGCGTCCAAAGTTTGCGTGAGTGTAGTGAAAGCCGTCGTCATTGGCTCCGCAGACAAAATTACTCATGGCAGCAGCAGCATGGTCAGCCAAGATTCGAACGGCTGTATTCACCGGGCCAATGTAACCGGTACGACAGCCCATGTTCTGATGGATTTCATCGTCACTGGCGAAACGGAATTCGCCCAAGATCTTGGTAGCTTTGATTTCGTTCAGCATATGGTCTCCGCGTAGCAGAAGCAGAGTGAAATTATCACCGGCATCCAGCACGGCGATTGCTTTTAGTACTTGTTGCGGTGTTACTTTCAAGAAAGTGGCGACGCTTTCAATGGATTTTTGCCCGGGCGTAATGACTTTTTGCAAATTTTCGTCGGCACTCGCGCGTAAGGTGTTTGGTGCGATGGCCTCGGCCAGTTCCACATTGGCGGCATAATCGGAAGTGGGACAGAATGCTAACCCGTCTTCGCCGGAATCGGCTAGTACGTGGAATTCATGCGAGCCACTACCGCCAATGGCGCCTGTATCTGCCGCAACAGCTCGGAATTGGAGGCCAAGACGGGTGAAAATGCGGCTGTACGTGTCATACATCACTTGGTAGGTTTGTTCTAAGCTGCTGAAGTTGGCATGGAATGAATAAGCATCTTTCATTACAAATTCGCGCGCGCGCATCACACCAAAACGGGGACGCACCTCATCCCGGAATTTGGTCTGGATTTGGTAGAAATTAACGGGTAACTGACGATAGCTTTTTATTTCACGGCGTGCGATGTCAGTAATCACTTCTTCGTGAGTGGGGCCAAAACAAAATAAATTGTCATGGCGATCTTTAATTTTGAGCATTTGCGGCCCAAATATTTCCCAGCGTCCGGTTTCTTGCCAAAGTTCGGCGGGTTGTATGGCGGGCATTAGCAACTCAATGCCGCCGCCCTTATTCATCTCCTCGCGTACCACAGCTTCTACTTTGCGCAATACGCGTAGTCCTAATGGCATCCAGGTGTACAGGCCACTAGCCAATTTTTTGATGTAGCCAGCACGTAACATTAAACGATGGCTGATTAGTTCGGCTTCGGAGGGAGCCTCTTTTTGGGTGGAGATGAAAAATTGTGAAACGCGCATGATGGTGTTTTGCCAAATCGAATTATTAGAGTGCTAATTTTACAGCGAACGAAGTAAGCATGCTGCATCGATTGTGATAAGACGGCTTTCAATATGGTGTGAAATGTGAAAAAATCCACTTTATGTAAATTAATTAAACAGGTGGCGAAGATGATTGATCGGGATGGTTATCGCCCCAACGTCGGCATCATTCTGTCCAACGCTAAGAATCAGGTATTTTGGGGTAAGCGCATCAGGCAGCATGCGTGGCAATTCCCGCAAGGTGGCATTCAGTGTGGTGAAACACCGGAACAAGCGATGTATCGCGAATTGCAGGAAGAGGTAGGCTTGCAGTCTTGTCATGTCCAAATACTTGGCCGTACGCGTGAGTGGATACGTTATGAGGTGCCGCAACATTGGGTTAAACGTGAGTGGCGTGGCAGTTACAAAGGGCAAAAGCAAATATGGTTTTTGCTGCGACTGGTTGGACGCGACTGTGATGTGTGTTTGCGTACTTCTATTCACCCGGAGTTTGATGCCTGGCGTTGGAACGATTATTGGGTTGAGATGGAAAGCGTGATTGAGTTTAAACGGGATGTTTACCGTTTGGCATTGAATGAATTAGTACGCTATTTGCCGCCAACCAATAATTTTTCTGGCTGGGATACATCCAAAAAAATTTCTAGTAATGTTTGAGTTATCGCTATTGTTGAGCGCATTGCCATTGATAATTACGGTGAAATAATCAGTTATTTGGGTAACGACGATCCTACAATGTGGCGTATGCTCGACATCTTGGTGATGGAGGAAGATTATACCGACGATTTTTCCAGTCTTTTGGCAGAGATGGGAGGGTGAAAGGTGGTAGTGTACTAGCAATGGAGATGCACCCGATTTATGAGCATTTCAATCAATCCTGAACTTGTTTTTTCCGCAAAAATAGTAATTCAACTTGGCAAGCTGATGTAAAAATTCCTGACGAGCCGCGGAGCATTGTCAAATTGCTCAGAGCGGGCTTAGTGTCTTCGTTTAACTTCGAATTTTGCTTCGGTGTGATCAGCCATCGGCAAGTGGCGAAATTAGTTTTTCCTATCTTGATGCTCTGTTTATGTGCTGTTAACTATAGCGCTGGAATTCATAATTCCATTAAATATGTTTCGAAAAAGTGCACTACATTAAGGATTGATTGGCTATTGCACTGTGAGATAGGGTTTTGAAGAGAGAAAATATGCGCTATTTTAAAGTTTCATTTTTTATCGCTTTTTTGGGTATCGGGCTTGCGGCATGGTGGGGTTATAGTCGCGGTGGTTGGGTGGCCGCACTTGAAGCGCTTGGGATTGCCGCTATTCTCTGTGTTATGGAGGTATCACTTTCCTTTGACAATGCTGTTGTCAATGCATCTGTGTTAAAAAACTGGAACAAATTCTGGCAGGATATTTTTCTGACTATTGGAATGCTGATCGCAGTATTTGGTATGCGATTGCTTTTCCCTCTGGTGATTGTTGCGCTCGCGGCTGACCTCGGACTAATGGAGGTATGGGATATGGGGCTGCATAATCCTGATGGATACGCACTTCATTTGACTAATCATCATGCTGAAGTGGCCGCGTTTGGAGGGGTTTTTTTATTGCTGGTGTTCCTTAATTTTTTACTGGATTCTAAAAAAGAGTTACATTGGCTTGGTCATATTGAAGAGAAAATTGCCACCTTTGGTAAGGTGGCGTCAATCTCGGTAATGATCGCGCTCGGCACACTGTTGGCCAGTTTGTCCATGGTCGAAGAGGGCAAACAGCTGGTAGTACTAATCGCTGGCCTTTGGGGTGTGCTGTCCTACGTGGGCGTAGACGTGATTAGTAGTCTTCTTGAAAAGGAGGAAGATGACGCAAAAATCGGTGATGTGATTAAGCGCGGCGGGATAGGTGGTTTTCTTTATCTTGAAGTACTGGATGCTTCTTTTTCATTCGATGGGGTGATCGGGGCATTTGCTATTACTAAAGACATTGTCATTATTATGATTGGCCTGGGTATTGGTGCAATGTTTGTGCGTTCAATGACTGTATTTCTGGTGCGTAAAGAAACCCTTGATACATATGTGTACCTTGAGCATGGGGCGCATTATGCGATCGGGATTCTGGCTGTCATTATGCTTGCTAGCATAAAGTTTCATATTCCTGAGATTTTTACTGGTTTTATAGGGGTGACTTTCATTGCCGCCGCTCTATGGTCTTCATTACGCTATAGGCGGTGCAAGCAACTACGTAAGTAATAAATTTGCGTTTATCTATCTCGTGTTCGCAGATCATCTTTTTTAAAATACCATCAATTTTTTCCAGTACTACCAAAACCGTCACTTCCGCGTTGGCTTAAGGGGAAATCTGTGACGATATTGAGCTGTATTTGCAGTACTGGCACGATAACCAGTTGCGCCATGCGTTCCAGAGGCATTAAAGTGAAGGGATGCTGCCCACGATTCCAGATAGAAACGAATATCTGCCCTTGATAATCAGAGTCGATTAGTCCGACCAAATTGCCCAGTACAATACCATGCTTGTGTCCAAGCCCGGAGCGCGGCAAAATCATCGCGGCGCACTGTGGGTCGGCCAGGTGAATTGCAATGCCGCTAGGGATAAGTTCGCATTGGCCGGGCTGAATAATCATGCTCTGGTCGATACAGGCACGCACATCTATCCCTGCCGATCCGGGCGTGGCATAAGCAGGGAGGTGCTCATGCAAGCGCGGGTCGAGAATCTTCACATCTACTGTTTTTTTCATAATTAATTTCCTTGCCGATAAAGTTTGATTACGTGCTGTAACAAGGCTCGCGCTAATGTGAGCTTATCCGCGCGCGGTAATACATGCTCACCTGTATCGTCAAATAAAATCAGTTCATTGTCATCTGTTCCAATTGCTTGTTGCACTAAATTGGCTGCGAGTAGGGGAATTTTTTTGGTTCTGCGTTTAGTTGCAGCGTATTCGTGCAGATTGTGGCTTTCGGCCGCGAAACCTACGCAGAATGGTGGTTTTGGAAGTCTGGCGACATACCCTAGAATATCTGGGTTGGGCAATAGTTCCAGCATTAATCCGGCTGTATTTTTTTTGATTTTCTGTTCGGTTGGTTGTGCTACGCGATAATCGGCTACAGCGGCCACGCCAATAAAAATATCGGTATCTGGAATATGTTTTTGGACGGCTTCGAACATTTCTGCCGTACTGGTGACATTCACCAGTACGGCACCATGAGGACTAGATAAGGCTGTAGGGCCGGAAATCAATGTTACCTCTGCACCCAATTCCAGCGCAGCCTGCGCGATGGCATAGCCCATCTTGCCGGAACTGCGATTGGTAATGCCGCGTACTGCGTCTATTGCTTCGTAGGTCGGCCCGGCAGTTAGTAGAATTTTTATGCCAGATAGTAATTTTGGCTGAAAAAAAGCCAGCACAGCGCATGCCAACTCTGTGGGTTCCTGCATGCGTCCCATCCCTTCTTCGCCACATGCTTGCATACCGCTGACTGGGCCTAGAATAATTACCCCATCAACAATGAGTTGCTGGATATTACGTTGCGTGGCTGGGTTTTCCCACATTTGTCGATTCATTGCAGGGGCGAGCAGCAATGGGCAATTGCGAGCCAGACATAACGTCGAAAGTAGGTCATCGGCCAAGCCGTGCGCCAGCTTGGCGATGAAATCAGCTGTAGCCGGCGCGATCATGATGGCATCAGTGGCACGGCTTAGATTGATGTGTGCCATATGATTGGGAGCGTGTTCGCCCCATTGATTGGTGAACACCGGCTTGCCGGATAGAGCCTGCATGGTGAGGGGCGTGATGAAATGACACGCAGCTTCAGTCATTGCAACCTGTACCTGTATGCCCTGATTGACCAATAAGCGAGTTAATTCGGCGCCTTTATAGGCGGCAATACCGCCGGTAATACCTAGCACAATACGCTTTGTTTGAATTTGTTCCATAATACTGTGCATCTTAGCAAAAACTGCTGTTTCATATCAAAAAACCACCATGCTTAGGCAGGGGAGAGCGATGGGAATTAATAATTGGCCTGAGGGAGAACGGCCACGGGAGAAGTTAATTGAGCGTGGCGCGGCCTCACTTTCTGATGCTGAGCTGCTGGCTATATTTCTGCGCACCGGTGTAGTGGGCAAAAGTGCGGTGGATTTAGCACGTGATTTGCTTACTCAGTTTGGCACACTTACACGGTTATTTGCTGCTAGCCAAGAAGAGTTTTGTACCATATATGGTATGGGACAGGCCAAATATGTTCAGTTGCAGGCGGTGTTGGAGATGTCGCGGCGTGCCTTGCAAGAGGTAATGCGCATGGGCGATGCGCTGAACTCACCGGGCGCGGTACGCGATTATCTGCGATTGCTTTTGCGTGACCGCGAACAGGAGGTGTTCCTGGTTGTCTTTCTTACCGCACAAAATTGCGTGGTTGCGTCAGAGGAGATGTTCCACGGTACGCTCACCCAAACCAGCGTATATCCGCGTGAAGTGGTTAAGCGTGCGTTATATCACAACTCGGCTGGGGTCATCTTGGCCCATAATCATCCTTCAGGCGTGGCTGAGCCCAGTCAATCTGACCGCCTGCTCACGGACACGCTTAAACAGGCGCTCGCGTTGGTGGATGTACGCGTGCTAGATCATTTCATTGTAGCGGGAGCTGGGTACTTGTCATTTGCAGAGCGAGGAATGATGTAGTGGAGTGTTTACAAGCTGCTGAATTTTTAGCTGTTAAAAATGTTTTTTAAAATAGAGGGCAGTTTTCTCTTAGATCAGTATTTTTGCATCCAGTCAAAAAATTTTCGATTCGTTTGCGTTTCGTGCGCTGTTCCAATACATAGGGGGTAGGGCAAGCCGTCTGGGTTATGTGTAGCAAATTGTCATTGTGCGACTGTTTGGCCTAAAGTTTAAAACGAACTTTTTGTCAAAATGGGATCCAACTATCAACTTATTTTGATCAGCCAAAGCGAAATGCAGAAGTAGTGATGGATGAATGCCAATATGCAAGATAAATCTGTTCGTGGCAAATAAAAATATTTAGTGGCAAAGTAGAGATACTTCTTGCAGTTTTCTTAGGTGGACATAACAATGCGTCCCAATTTTTTAGAATGGAGATTTCATGAAATCGATTTATATTTTATTCCTGCTAATGATGTTTCTTGCGACATCCATTAACGTATATGCGGCCGGGTCCGTGCTGACCGTTAATTGTCAAGGTGAGGATGTGGGAGCAGAAGTGTTGGTCAACGGCAAATTTAAAGGCGAATGCCCGTTAGACATAAAGGTACCTGCTGGCAAATTAAAGTTGAAGGTGCAAAAAAAAGTTGATGTCTTTAGTGATCGACTATTTGAACAAGAAATTCGTATGGGCGATGACGTAGTAAAAAAGGTTGATGTGATATTGGGCGCGGCGCAGCTTAACGCCAAAGGCAAACGGCAAAAGCCTAAGATGGCAGCTTTGGAAAATAAGGCAAAAGCATTACAGGAAGACAAAAAGAAATGTGTCGAATGTCCTGAGATGGTGCCAATTCCAGGCACCAATTTCGCCATGGCAAAATACACGGTCACATTTCAAGACTGGGATGCCTGCGTGGTCGACGGTGGTTGTAACGGTTATCGTCCCTCGGATAAGGAATGGGGGCGTGACAATCGTCCTGTGATTAATGTCAGTTGGAATGATGCCCAGGCTTATATTCAATGGCTATCCAAAAAAACCGGTAATTCTTACCGTCTGCCGACTGAACAGGAATGGGAAATTGCCGCGCGAGCTGGCACGACTACCGAATATTATTGGGGTATTTTCCCTTTTGGAGATTCAGCATCTAGCGCTAATGCTAACTGCAATGCTTGTGGAAGCAAGTGGGACAACAGGACAACCGCACCCGTTGGCAGTTTCAAGCCAAACGGTTTTGGCCTGTACGATATGTCTGGTAATGTTTGGCAATGGACGGACAGTTGCTGGGAGGGGGACTGTAAGAAGCGAGTGCTTCGTGGCGGCTCTTGGAATGACACCACGACCAATATTCGCATCGCTACCCGTTTCAAGGATGATATAACTGAACGTTACCATATCAGTGGATTTAGACTTGCTATGACGCTGAAGTAAAAGAATTTTGGGTTAGTATTTGGTTTTTTTATAATTTGCATCTTGAGTAGATGAATGGGTACATGCAAAGGCGATTCTGGAATGGGAATACTATGGGGAAGCTAGAATCAATTTGAGTCTGGACACCTATGAAAAATTTTAAGTATTAATTAAAAAAAACCTATTAAAATAGGTTCAAAGTGCTTTTAAAGTCTACCCATTTTTTATTGTTAACGGAGATTTCATGAAATCAATTTATTATTTGTTCTTGTCAGTTCTGGTCGCATCATCGGCTAACGTTTATGCGGCTGGCTCCGTATTGAGTGTTGTCTGTAAAGGTGATGACGTGGGTGCCGAAGTTTTGGTTAATGGAAAATTCAAGGGAGAATGCCCGTTGGATATAAAGGTGCCTATGGGCACGCTGAAGCTGAAGGTGCACAAGAAAGTCGATGCCACTAGTGATCGACTATTTGAACAAGAAATCCGCGTGGGTAATGGCGTAGTAAAAAGGGTTGAAGTGTTGTTGGGCGCGCCAATACCTAACGCCGAAAGCAAACAGGCCAAATCTGATCAATTGAAAACGGCTAAGACTGGGGAGAAAAAAGCAGAAGAAACGCTTAAATCATGTACCGTCTGTCCTGAAATGGTGCCAATTCCAGGCGCAGATTTTGAGATTGGAAAATATACTGTCACATTTGATGAATGGGATGCGTGCCTGGAAGACGGGGGCTGTAATGGTTATAAACCATTAGATGAAGAATGGGGACGTGGCAAACAGCCTGTGGTCAATGTGAGCTGGAATGATGCTCAGAGCTATATTGAATGGTTGTCGCACAAAACTGGTAAAACCTATCGTTTGCCAAGCGAACACGAATGGGAAATCGCCACACGCGCCGGTACGACGACTGAATATTATTGGGGAAACGATCTCGGATTTCAGAATGCCAATTGCCATGGTTGTGGTAACAAATTTGAGAAAAAGAAATCCGTTCCGATGTCAGTGGGAAGTTTCAAGCCTAATCCCTATGGTCTGTATGACATGCTAGGCAATGTCTGGCAATGGACGGATGGTTGTCGGGAAGGCGATTGTGCAAAGTTGGTTCTTCGAGGCGGATCTTTTGAATACGGTCCAGAGTATCTAAATGTAAGTTACCGCGAAGGAATTGAAGCTACGGAGCGTGTTAACAACCTAGGGTTTCGTGTTGCAAGGACACTCCCATAATGAGCATTTTTATAGAGTTGTTCATTCAGTAGATTGTAGAACATTTGGTTTGCCTCGCAAGAATGACAAGTTACACATGAGTGGCGGAGACTGGGAATTCTTGCGAGTGTCACGCTTAGATGCAGTCTAAACTTCAGTTGAAGTTATGCTTCAAATTTTTGTAGCTCCGTTCGATATGCCCACGCATTTGGTGATGAACACTGTGTGTTCTCGAGCGGCCTGCGCTGGCGCGGTGGTGAAGAAGTATTTTGTGGGCTGGCTCTTCATCTTCAAGCTACTTGATCCGCTACCAATTCTTAGAGTGTATCTATCCAAGGTCTAATTAATCTTGATGTGTAGGATGTACTTGTAACACGGTGATATGGCTCGAGAGTTTATCATTGGTGTCTTCAGGGGATGGTTAGCCAAGCTTATGGCGTCAAATGTTGTGGCTATGTTTTAATTGTCATCAGTTCTACAAAATTCTTTCATGACAAACGTGTTGTACTAAATATGATTTTGCTATTCAAGTTATTTATGCAAAGTTCAGGCTAGCACCCGCACGAGTAAGGAAATCAGTCTTCATGGATCTACCAATTTATAGTTTTGTTTCACTGTCAATTGGTTTATTGGTCGGTGTAGGGGTTGTTTGGGTGATTCTGCGTACTCGTATTGCTGCTGAAGTGCGGGTAAAAACTGAAAATCAGGTTGAAATTGCCAGGCTCCATGAGCGTTTGATTGCCTCACAGGAAGATGTAAAGCGTCTCGTTATTCAGCATGCTGATCTGCAAACGCAAGCCATTCTTTGGCGTGATCAGCTTGATGTAGCGAGAGATGAGCGTGCGCAATTGGCTGAACGAGCGGATCGTGTTCCTAAACTCGGGGCGAGTCTTGAAGCGGCAACTCAAGAAATAAGTACACTTAAGCAATCCATCGCAGATATTCGTGAAAAAGTGGGTAGGGTTAATTCAACCATTGAGTCACAAGCTGAGCATGTTGTGCAACTTCAGCAAGAACGCGTCACTTTGACAGAGCGAAGCGATTTGCTGACCCGAGATGTCAATCTGTTGAATATGCAGGTATCCGAGCTCACTATGACTTTGGAAGCTGAGCGCAAGCAATCACAAGAAAAATTGCAATTGTTGATTGATGCTCGCGAGCAACTTTCAAATCAGTTTAGATCTCTGGCCGGTGAAATTCTGGAAGATAAAAGTAAGCGC
The DNA here is from genome assembly GCA_003402285.1 of Candidatus Nitrotoga sp. SPKER. GTDB lineage: Bacteria > Pseudomonadota > Gammaproteobacteria > Burkholderiales > Gallionellaceae > Nitrotoga. The sequence goes on from QFXG01000004.1 coordinate 12,947, forward strand.
TTTACTGAACAGAATCAAATGAACATTGGTGCGCTGCTTGGGCCATTGAAGACTCAAATTAATGAATTTAAAGCCAAGGTTGAAGATATTCACCTTAAAGATACAGAGCAACAAGCAACTTTAAGAGCTGAGCTAAATCAGTTGAAAGATTTAAATCGGCAGATTACCGAGGAGGCTCATGGTTTGGCAACGGCACTTAAAGGCCAATCCAAGATGCAGGGGAATTGGGGAGAAATGGTATTGGAAAATATCCTGGATCGTTCAGGATTGAGATCCGGTAAAGAGTATCGGCGCGAAGTCAGTTTTAACACTGAGATGGGCAGAAGCCGTCCAGACGTAATTATTTATCTGCCACAAATGAAACATCTTGTCATTGATTCCAAGGTATCCCTCAATGCCTATACCCGGTATGTTAATGCGGAAGGAGAAATTGAGCGGCAATTAGCGCTGAAAGAACACGTTGCAGCTATTTCCAGCCGAATTAAGGAGCTGTCAGATCGCAACTATTTTGAGTTGCCTAGCCTGAACTCGCCTGAGATGGTATTTATGTTCATTCCCATTGAGTCTGCTTTTGTGGAAGCGCTGCGCGCAGATGAAACATTATTCCAAAAAGCGATGGAGCAGAATGTATTGGTTGCAACACCGACCACTTTGCTTACTAGCCTCAATATTGTGCGCCAACTCTGGAGATTTGAAGAGCGAAACGCACATACCGCAGAACTTGCTGAACGTGCTGCCAAAGTATATAAAAAACTTAATACCTTCCTGGGTTCTATGGAAGGCGTTGGCAAGCAACTCGACAAGGCTAAGGATTCATTTAATATGGCAATGAGTCAACTTTATTCCGGGAAAGATAATCTGATTAAGCAAGCCAACGATTTCAAAAAACTTGGCGTTGCAGTGCAAGGGACATTTCCTGACAATCTGCTGGCCAAGGCAGAACTTGAATTAGAGCATTTACCTGAATTACCCGAACAAGAAAATATACCATTGGAATAAGCATGATTAATAACCAGGTCAGAAGTGATATAGATCGACTTTGGCTGGATTTTGCTACGGGAGGAATTTCCAACCCTCTCATAATAATTGAACAGATATCCTTTCTGATATTCGCTCGCCTGCTGGATATGGAAGAAGCACACCATGAGCAAAATACCTTGCGTTCCGGTGAATCTCCGCATCTTTTTTTTCAAGTAGACCAGCAAACACTGCGCTGGAAAAACTGGAGCCGGATGAGTGATGGCGAGGCCATGCTTAAGTTCGTGCGCGACAAGGTTTTCCCTTATCTACGTATTCTTGGCGGTAAAAAATTCACATTTAGCGAATATATGAAAAGCATTTCGCTTCAAATCTCAAAAGCCAGTTTGCTTATTTTAGTGGTGAAGGAGATTGAAAAATTGCCGTTGGGGAATAGCGAGACTCAGGGTGATTTATATGAATATTTGCTGAGTAAGCTTACCACGGCGGGTATACACGGCCAGTTTCGCACGCCGCGTCATATTATCAATCTCATGGTGGGTCTTGTGGATCCGAAACCGTTTGAAACAATTGGCGACCCAGCTTGCGGTACGGCTAGTTTTTTGGTAGCCATAATGAAATATCTGCGCAAGCCTTCTTCTATACCGGGGTGCGCTGAAACACTTAAAGGTGGCAGCAAAAGCAACTCTGCGAACCAGCTTGAAGATGATTATGAGCACATTCAGCACGGCATGTTTCACGGTTTTGATTTCGATGCCACTATGTTGCGCTTGGCTGCCATGAATTTGATGTTGCATGGAGTGAAAAACCCGGATCTTCACTATATGGATACGCTTTCAAAAGTATTTCCGGAAAAATTCCCGACCATTGCCGATGGCGAAAAAGGTGGATTGGATATTATTCTTTCTAACCCGCCATTTAAGGGAACGTTGGCGGAAGATGTGCATCCTTCGTTACTCAAAATTGTTCAAACCAGAAAATCCGAGTTGCTTTTTATCGTTCTTGTTCTGCGTATGCTTAAGAGTTGTGGCCGTTCCGCTATCATTGTGCCCGATGGGGTTTTATTTGGCTCAAGTAAAGCCCATTTGGCCGTACGTGAGTATTTGCTTGATTATAACCAGCTGGAGGGTGTGATCTCGCTGCCATCCGGTATATTTAGATCTTTTGCAGGGCTTTCTACCGCTATTTTGGTGTTCACTAAGGGTGGTCGCACTCAGGATGTATTTTTTTACGATGCGCAAGCAGATGAACTCCCGCACGAAGAAAAATGCCTAGAAAATATCGATAATGATCTGTCCGACGTATTGATCCAATATCGTCGCTGGCGTAATGATGAGAACGATTTTTCTGATCGAACTGCAAAAGCTTTCAAGGTATCTGCTGCAGACATTCGAGCCAATAATTTCGAGCTTTCAATAAACCGCTATAAGGAAATTAGGCATCAGGAAGTGCAGTTCGAGGAACCCAAGGTAATTCTGGCGCGGATGCAAATGCTTGAGATTGAAATTCAACGCGATATGGCTGAGTTGGAGGTTATGCTTCGATGAAGTTGGTCAGGCTGGGAGACGTAGCGCGTATCGTTTGTGGCAGGTCGCTTGATCAATCAAATGCTGCCTGCTGGAATGGTACGATTCCTTGGGTTACTGCGAAGGATATTCGCGGCGCACACATCAATGATTCGTTGGAAAGAATTACAGAATTTGGCCTGAAAGAGTCAGCATCCAATTTGTTGCCAGTCGGAAGCATACTGGTCTCAGCGAGGTTGACTCTCGAAAATGTGGTCATTAACGATGTACCAGTTGCCATTAGTAATGACTTAAAGGCAATTATTATTGAATCTCCTGATATTGACAGAAATTATGTACAGCAATTTTTGCTCTCAAAAGCAAGTAATCTTGAGTTGGGTGGCAAGAAAGAAATGAAAAACGAGTGTGTGACTGAAAATTTGGCTGATATTGACATTCCGCTTTTGCCCCTTGAAGAGCAACGGCGCATCGCTTTAATCCTCGACAAAGCCGGTAATATCTGTAAAAACCGCCGTGCCACAATTAAACTGGCAGATAGTTTCCTGTATTCTATTTCTTTGAGGAGGTTTGGTGATCCGGTGACAAATCCGAAAGAATGGCCAACTCATCCAATGGCTGTTCAGGAACGTTACTTGCAAATTCATAATCAGATGGTTTCCATTAAGGCAAAGTTTGCAAATGAACTGGTTCAATCAAATTTTCTTTTCAATAGTCTTGCCGCATCTGTCTTTACATCATCTGAAGCAGCTTGAGCAATTGAGGATAAATAAAATATGAGTGCTCCGACCGCTATTAGTCAGACCGGCTTGACTAAAATTTATATTGAGAATTTTAAAGGTATCAGTTCCGAAGTGGAGATTGACCTAAAACCGATTACTCTGCTTTTTGGTGCAAACAGCGTTGGTAAAAGCACCATCATGCAAGCGTTGCAGTATGCGCGTGAAGTGTTGGAGCGTAACAATGCCAACCCTGACCGCACTCTGCAGGGTGGAAATTTTGTTGATTTGGGAGGGTTTCGCAATCTCGTTCATTTACGAGATACGACCCGTCATATTGCCATTCAGATCGAGTTGTCTTTAGGTGGCAAAGGACTACCTGATTTGGTGCCGGAAGCCTTTGATGACTGGCAAACAGATGATTCCAAGGTATGGGCTTTTTACAACTTGTTGCATGAAACACGGAATCGTGTTGAGTCGGTAAGCGTGAAGTTGGTGATTGCCTGGAGTCATCTACGTGATAAAGCTGTGGTGATCGGTTATCAAGTGGGTGCCAATGGCGAATGGCTGGCAGAAATTAATGCTACGGATGATGGTAGGGATGTCAGCATCAGTATTAACGAGATTAATTCTATTTTTATGCGTCAGTTTACGCAGGAAGATTTGAACAATAATCTAGAATATTTTTTACGATTGAATGCGAATTCAATCGCACCCGGTGATTCTGTAGTCCCCAAAATTGAAACTCACTATACGATATGGCCGCACATTATCGAGACGGTAACGAATGCGGGCATGGAAAAGACCGGTGAGGGTTTGCGTGAGTGGCTTTCCGGTTTTGATAGCGCGTTGCCTCGATTGGGTGAACTGTTGCATATCCCGGCACCTGATGTAATCGGTGCGGAGAATGTTTATATTGCCCGGGAGTTCACTGCTTTTATTTCATCTTTGATTGTCGGCCCCGGTTTGTTGGTGCGCGATGAATTACGCAAAATGCGCTATGTCGGTCCCATTCGTCATGTACCCGCACGCGATTTCGATGCCAGTCTGACTAAAGACGAAGCAGGATGGGCAGACGGTTTGGCTGGTTGGGAAGCTTTACTGACTGGACAGCAAAGCCTGATTGATGATGTTAGCTGCTGGATGGCAGATGAAGATAAGCTTAATACCGGTTATGCAATCGAGCGTCGTTGGGTGCGCGAAGTGCGTTCGGAATGGTTGGATCTGGTGGGCTCTGAAGAATTGACTCCTCAGCGTAAATGGATGTTGAATAAAGCAATTGAAGCTTTGCTGACCAAGCCTCGTATCGGCTTGATTGATACTAAATCCGGTCTGGAAATGCAGTCACGCGATGTCGGAATCGGCATTTCGCAAGTGCTGCCAGTGGTGGTGGCCGCGTTGGAGCCTTCCGCGAGCCTGGTGACGATTGAGCAGCCGGAGCTTCATATTCATCCTTCGGTGCAGGTGGGACTGGGTGATCTGTTAATTCACAGTGTACTTCGTCATGATATGAAATTTTTGATTGAAACGCACAGTGAGCATCTGATTCTGCGCTTGCTGCGCCGGATTCGTGAAACATCAGAAGGGAATTTACCGTCGGGTTTTCCGCCTGTTTCTCCAGAAATGATCGGAGTTTATTATGTGGGTCGCGGGGAAAATGGAGTTCGGATCAAATCCTTGCTCGTTGATGAAGCAGGTGAATTTACGGAAAGCTGGCCCAAAGGATTTTTTGATGAACGAGCTAGGGAGCTTTTCTAATGATCAAAGAATTTGCATTAGATCCGGATGCTATCACTTCGTCTTATCGTGAATTCTGCTACTTTACAGAGAAGTTTGGTGTGAGTCAGGGACGAGTTATTTCCGCATTCCCAAAAAAATGGAGAAAGCTGGTTTGTGATTCGGCCTTGCGCGAGCATAAGGGAAAAGTCGAGTTTTCTAAAATTGTCGAACGTCTTAATAAATTCGGTAGTGATATCGTTTTTGATACGAGTCGACCAAGTGGCGACGGTTCCCAGACCTGGATAGATCGGGCATTAGTGGAGCATGCACGTAAACCCTTTGCAGCGATTATTTCAGCTACTGTTGTAGATCACCCGGATGTGTTGTTAAAAGATGAAATTGATGAAGAAAATCCGCGTTTTAAAGCCGCCCGGCAGTGTGCTATTCCTCGAACCGCTCAAGCGCTGATAGGCTGCGCTGAGTTTTTGATTCGGCACGCTAAAATAATTAAGTTGGTTGATCCACATTTCGATCCTACCAAGCCGCGTTACCAGCGACCGTTAGAGCAGATATGCTCGTTATTACCCGGTAGCAAAGCTATTGTGGAAATACATCGCAGTGATGAAATCGCGAACGACGAATTGATTCGACGTTTCCAGCAGAGCGTTTTCATGTTGCCTTCAGGCGTGAAGATGCAGTTGCATATTTATGAAAAAGCACAAATGCATAACCGTTTTATCATTACCGAGAGTGGTGGACTGATTTATGGGGTCGGCCTCAGTGATAATGAGGATGGGGGTGGCGCGCCGGATGAAGAGGTTACCTTGATGGAAACAGCAGTCAAAAATACTCGCTGGAATGATTACAGCAAAGCTTCGCCTATAGCTATATGGCCATGATAAACATGTTTATGCGGGTGAGTTCCATTGAAAAATGAACATACACAGCCTATTGATTAACACTACTCACACCATTTAATGGTTTACTTTGCAATGACCGTATTATTTACTTTGAAATGACAACTCAAAAATTTATTGATCTTCCTCCCATGCTGAGCGCCCAAGGGATTGTGCGTTTACCTGGTTCCAAAAGTATATCCAACCGCATGCTGTTGCTCGCTGCGTTGTCTCATGGGGTAACAGAAATCCATGATCTTTTGCATTCGGATGATACAGAGCACATGCTGACAGGATTGCGCACTTTGGGCGTGGCAGTGGAAGCATTGGGAGACCATGCTTATCGTGTGCAAGGGTGTGCTGGTGATTTTCCTGTTAAGGATGCCCAGTTGTTTTTGGGCAATGCGGGTACCGCTTTTCGCCCCTTGACAGCTGCCCTGGCATTAGCTGGAGGGCATTATCAACTGTCTGGCGTGCCACGTATGCATGAGCGCCCAATCGCTGATTTGGTAGATGCATTGCGTGGGTTAGGCGCGGATATTCGTTATCTGGGTACAGAGGGTTTTCCGCCGCTCGAAATATACCCTGCTACGCTACTTGACGGCAGCCGTATTGCGGTGCGTGGTGATGTCTCCAGTCAGTTTCTTAGCGCTTTGTTGATGGCGCTGCCATTGATCCCTCATACAACCACAGTGGAGGTGAAAGGCGAGCTGATTTCTAAGCCCTATGTTGAAATTACGCTGGCAATGATGGCGCGCTTTGGTGTGCAGGTCGTACGAGACGGCTGGAGCTCCTTTACGGTTCCTGCCGGTAGCCGCTATATTGCGCCGGGTTTAATTCATGTTGAAGGCGATGCTTCATCCGCTTCGTATTTTTTAGCTGCGGGTGCCATCGGTAAAGGTCCAATGCGAGTTGATGGTGTGGGTCACGATAGCATTCAGGGCGATGTGCGCTTTGCCGAAGCATTACAGTTGATGGGCGCGCGCATCGCAATAGGGCCGAACTGGATGGAAGCGCGTGCACCGGAAAATGGCAGAATGAAAGGGATCGATTTGGATTGTAATCACATCCCCGATGCGGCAATGACGCTGGCGGTGTGTGCATTGTTTGCCGACGGTGTCACCACGCTACGGAATATTGCCAGCTGGCGTGTTAAGGAAACCGATCGCATCGCAGCGATGGCCACTGAATTGCGGAAATTTGGTGCAATGGTGGAAGAGGGCGCGGATTTTATTCGCATTATGCCGCCTTTATCATTAACTTTGACTCCTCAATCTTCAATCGATACTTACGATGATCATCGCATGGCAATGTGTTTCTCGCTTACCGCATTTAGTCAGACGGGTGTGCGTATCAATGATCCTCAATGCGTCGCCAAGACCTTTCCCGATTACTTTGAATGTTTTGCCAGAGTGGTTAAGGCTGTACCCGTCATTGCCATTGATGGCCCTTCTGCTTCCGGTAAGGGCACCGTGGCGCAACTGGTTGCAGCACAGCTCGGGTTTCATTATCTAGATAGCGGTGCGTTGTATCGTCTTTTGACACTCGCTGCACAAAAGCATGGGGTAACGTTAGATAGGGAAGATCAATTGGCTGATCTGGCGGTGCGCATGGAGATACGCTTCGAGGGAGTGGATTCCTGGTTGGATGGCGTACGGGTGACTGATGAGCTGCGTTCTGAGCAAACAGCAGCTGCGGCATCCAGAGTGGCGGTATTTCCGGCGGTGCGTGCCGCATTATTGGGCAAGCAACATGCTTTCCGCCGGACACCCGGGTTGGTTGCAGATGGTCGCGATATGGCATCAGTGGTGTTTCCTGATGCGGCTTTGAAAATCTTTCTGACTGCCAGTGCAGAGGTTCGTGCTGAACGGCGTTATAAACAGTTGATGGAAAAAGGAATGAATGCTAATATTCCAGATCTTTTAGAAAAAATTCGCGCGCGCGATAAGAGTGATAGTCAGCGTAGCGTTGCTCCTTTGCAACAGATGCCCGGAGCCAGTTTGCTCGACAATACCGACTTAACTATCGAGCAAACGGTGCAGGAAGTCTTAACACGTTACCATTCCATACATTAAGTATGCGCTGAGTGTTTATATAAAAGTTGTATTGATGTACGTTTGCTAGCCCCGCAATGAATTTATCGTTCGGGTTTTTTAATCTGCCCCGCCAAAAGCGGGTTTGTCTTGGATATCTTTATAAATGAATGCTAACGCTGCTGTAGTTGAAAATGATCTGGAAAGTTTTGCCTCCCTGTTTGAAGAAAGTCTGACGCGCAAGGAAATGCGAGCGGGCGAGTTGGTCACTGCGCATATTGTGCGCATTGACCATAATGTGGTGGTGGTGAATGCCGGTCTGAAGTCGGAAAGCTTTATTCCTGTCGAGGAATTCTTCAATGCCGCAGGCGAGATTGAAGTCAAAGCTGGCGATTTCGTCACTGTGGCGATTGAATCGCTAGAAAATGGTTACGGTGAAACTAAGCTGTCGCGCGAGAAGGCCAAGCGCCTCGCTGCATGGATTGAGCTGGAAGAAGCGATGAAAGAAGGCAGAATCGTTGAGGGCTATGTCAGCGGTAAAGTCAAAGGTGGTTTGACTGCTATGGTTAATGGCATACGCGCATTTTTGCCTGGTTCGCTGGTCGATATCCGGCCAGTCAAGGACACTGCGCCTTATGAAAACAAAACCATGGAACTTAAGATTATCAAGCTGGATCGTAAGCGTAATAATGTGGTTGTTTCACGCCGTGCGGTGCTAGAAGCAAGCCATGGGGCGGATCGTCAGGCCATGATGGAAAACCTGAAGGAAGGCGCAATTGTCAAAGGTATTGTTAAGAATATTACCGACTATGGCGCGTTTGTGGATCTGGGTGGTATTGATGGCCTCCTTCATATTACCGACTTGGCTTGGCGTCGTGTTAAACATCCTTCTGAAGTGCTGGCGGTAGGTGATGAAGTAGAAGCCAAGATTCTTAAATTTGACCAAGAGAAAAACCGTGTTTCTCTCGGTATCAAGCAGATGGGCGATGACCCATGGACTGGTTTGGAACGCCGTTATCCTCAGGGTACCCGACTGTTTGGTAAGGTGACCAACCTGACTGACTATGGCGCGTTCGTGGAAATTGAGCAGGGCATTGAAGGTTTGGTGCACGTGTCTGAAATGGATTGGACTAATAAGAACGTACATCCTTCCAAGGTGGTGCAGCTGGGCGATGAAGTTGAGGTTATCATTCTGGAAATTGATGAGCAGCGCCGCCGTATCTCTCTCGGTATGAAACAGTGTAAATCCAATCCATGGGACGATTTTGCCTTGAATCAGAAAAAGGGCGATAAAGTAAAAGGTCAAATCAAATCGATTACTGATTTTGGTATTTTCATCGGTTTGGAAGGCGGAATCGATGGTTTGGTACATTTGTCCGACCTTTCCTGGTCTATTCCTGGTGAAGAAGTTGTACGCAATTACAAAAAAGGTGATGAACTCGAGGCGGTGGTGCTGGCAATTGATGTGGAGCGCGAGCGTATTTCGTTAGGCGTCAAACAAATGGATGGCGACCTTTTTAATGGTTATATCGCAACTCATGACAAGGGCAGTGTAGTAAACGGAGTGGTTAAGGCCATCGATGCTAAAGGTGCAACAGTTACCTTGGATGGTGATGTTGAGGGCTTCCTTAAGGCTTCGGAGGTGTCTGCTGACCGTGTCGAGGACATACGCAATCATTTGAAAGAAGGCGATGCAGTGAAGGCTGTGATTATTCACGTTGATCGTAAGAACCGTGGTATTAATTTGTCGATCAAGGCGTTAGATAAAGCTGATGAAGCTGTAGTAATACAAAAAGCTGCCCCACCTTCTGTAGATAATACATCTACGGCTGGAACGACTAATTTGGGTGCTTTACTCAAGGCTAAGATGGATACCAGCAAGATTGACGCACAATAAGGAGTGCTGAGAATGACCCGTTCTGATCTTATCGAAAAATTGGCGGAGCGTTATCCGCAACTATTGGCCAAGGATGCTGATCTGGCAGTTAAAGTGATTCTTGATGCCATGGCGGAAACCTTAGCGCGCGGAGGACGTATTGAAATTCGCGGCTTTGGTAGCTTTGCGCTGAATTATCGTCCACCACGGATAGGACGTAATCCAAAATCGGGTGATAAGGTGCAGGTTCCAGCCAAGTATGTGCCGCATTTCAAGGCAGGTAAGGAGTTACGTGAGCGGGTTGATTACCCATCTTCTTAAAGTTTGTTCTGAACTCTCTTAGAGCTCTGGACAGTTTTAGTCGTAAGTATTATTTGCAGAAAAAATTGACGGCCTGTCGTAAGATAGTGCCGTCAATTTTTTACTTATTCGTGTTATTTGTCGCAACGAAAAATTATTGCAGGTGAATATATGCGCTATATGATTTGGCTGTTGCGTGCTGTATTATTTTTAGTTCTTCTTGGTTTTGCTATGAAGAATGATCAGCCGGTGGTGTTGCATTATTTTTTTGGCTATGAATGGCAATCATCATTGATACTTATTTTGTTACTGTTTTTTGCCGTGGGCGTAAGTGTAGGTGTGCTTGCTGTGTTGGGCAATATTTTTCGGCAGCGTAGGGAAATTGCTACTTTAAAACGTGAATTACGTTTGAAAAACAAGCTTGTCAGTGTCGGCGATAATAACTCAAATAGTTCATGAGTTGATACGTGCTAAAACATTTAGCATGGCCTATCGGGCGATAGGTATTGCGTAGTTTTATTGATAAATTACCTTTGCTTTCTATACAGGATCTAGGTTTTTCCGGGCGAAACATGTGTTCTTTCCCTTCTAATTTCCTTTCAAATAAAATCTGTGTGATGATCACTCGATTATGAAATACTTAAACTTATTAATTACAATAGCTTTTTAATCTGATTTGTCGTTTATGGAATTTGAGTTGTGGATGCTGCTGGTTTTTCCGCTGTTTTTCGGAATGGGTTGGCTGGCAGCGCGCATAGATATCAAGCAAATGTTGTTTGAGTCGAGTGCTCTGCCGCGCTCCTATTTTCAGGGACTAAACTTTTTGCTCAATGAGCAACAGGATAAAGCTATCGAGGCATTTATTGAGGTAGTTAAAGTTGATCCACAGACGATTGAACTTCACTTTGCGTTAGGGAGTTTGTTCCGCCGTCGTGGTGAGGTAGACCGCGCTATTCGTATGCATCTGAATTTGATTGAACGCGTCGATCTGGATGAAGACAAGAAACAACAGGCATTATTTGAACTGGCGCAAGATTACCTTAATGCGGGAATATTAGATCGTGCTGAAGAATTGTTTCTGAAATTACAAGCTACATCGTACGCCAATGCCGCGTTAAATTTTTTACTCGAGTTGTATCAAAAAGAAAAAGATTGGTTCAAGGCGATTGACGTGACACACCGTCTGACTATGTTAAGCGGTCAATCGCATGGTAAGGAAGCTGCTTTTTTTTATTGCGAATTGGCTGCAACAGAATTGACACAGCAGAGGATCGATGCTGCGCGTCTCCATCTGGATCAGGCGTTAGAAGCCAACCCTCAGTCGGTGCGCGCTACTATGATGTTGGGCGATATAGAAACTTTAGCGCATCATTTTACAAACGCCATTGAAATCTGGCAGCGCATCGAAAAACAGAACCAGCAATATCTACCCTTGGTGGCCGAACGTCTACTACAAGCCTATCGTCAGGTTGGACATGTAGATGAAGGTATAGAGATGTTGCAGGGTTATTTGATCAAGTACCCTTCGTTGGATTTGATGAACGTGCTGTTTGCTGCCATCCTGCAGCGTGATGGTGCTGAAGCGGCATATAGGCTGGTACGTGATGAACTGCAGCGTAATCCTACGCTACTGGGTCTCGATAAGTTGCTGGAAGCGCGGTTGCTGGAAGTATCAATCGAACAGCGTGCTGATGTGGCGATGGTGAAGAATTTGGTGCATCAACGCACGCGTACGTTAGCCATGTACCGTTGTGCCAATTGTGGTTTTAAAGCGCGCCAGTTTTATTGGCATTGTCCGGCATGTCATGGTTGGGAAACTTATTCTCCACGCAGAAGTGAAGAAAATGGGCAAAAAATATGAGTGATCCTAAAATTATTGTTGCACTTGATTACTCAGATACACAGCTTGCCCTCGAATTGGCGGCACGGCTAGAGCCAAAGTTGTGTCGCCTTAAGGTGGGCATCGAGTTATTTACCACCGCAAGGTCACGATTGATCGAACAGCTCATGCAGCGTGGTTTTGAAGTATTCCTTGATCTAAAATTCCATGATATTCCCAATACGACGGCACAGGCATGTAAAGCTGCCGCTGAATTAGGCGTGTGGATGGTCAACGTGCATGCTCTGGGCGGACGTAAGATGATGGAAGCGGCGCGTGAAGCACTGAGTTTGTATAAGCAATCGCCTAAGTTGATTGCCGTGACAGTACTGACCAGTATGGCGCAGGAAGATTTGACCGACTTGGGGATTGTAGTTACTCCAGCAGATATGGTGCTGCGTTTGGCTAAGCTCGCGCGCAATAGCGGACTAGACGGTGTCGTATGTTCTGCGCGGGAGGCTGCTTTGCTGCGTCAGCATTGTGGAAGCGAATTCTGTCTGGTTACGCCAGGTATTCGTTCGGCAGATGCCGTTGCCGATGATCAGTCGCGCATCATGACACCCTGCGCTGCGCTGAATCAAGGTGCAGATTATCTGGTAATTGGCCGCCCCATCACCCGCGCCGCTGATCCGTTGCAAGCATTACAGAGCTTTGTTAAACAGATCGCGGCGGTGGAATGAAGATATGCAGATCATTCGTCCAGTTTGTTTTGCGCAACTGTCGTTCGAGCAGGGGAATGATGGCATTGTTACATTTGAAATTTGAACCAAAATATCTATGAAAATATGAATTCTGTATTCCGGCGTAATGTATTGCCTCAAACAATTCTATCTTTTCTGCCACTGACGCTATTTTTTCCAATTGGAATAATTTACACAGGTATTTTGTTATTTCTGTTTAGCCTATTATGCTCAGGAGATTTTCGGACAAAATGGCTAACAGCTAAAACGAATCCACTTTTTTGGCCTGTTTTAGGCTTGTCAGCAATAACATGCTGTGCTGCAATTTTGTTGGAGCGATCTCAAGACTCCTTCTGGTCTGGATTTTTACACTATCAAATTTATATCATCTTATTATTTTTTATTAGTGTTGGATCAGGGGATTGGCAAAGGCGAGCAGTCACCGTTTTTTTTGTTGGCGCGCTCTATGCCGCTACGCTGTATTACCTTAATTTACTACAGCTACTTCCGCAGTTAGAGATCTTTACAAATTACCTGGTTTATCGTGGAAACAAGTCTATTTTGCTGGGTATTTTATTGGCAATAGCGGCTGGGTGGATGCTGTATGAAATGACATCACTGGCGGATCGCCGGTGGCTTTGGTTGAGAGTGGCAGCATTTTTATATGTTGTAATCGCGTTGCTGTTTCTTGCTAAATCGCGTACTGCCAGTTTGATTTTTGTATTGTTGTGTTTATTGTTTTTTTTGAAATATCTCACAATGTCTTGGCGTAGTGTGCTTTGGATGCTAGGTTTTGTATTGATGCTTGCGATTGCCTGGACATCTGCGTCGGATTTACGTCTGCGCGCTATCGGTACCATAAATGACATTAACGCTTTTTTGCAAGGCCAGCATATAAGTGATGATGGTATTCGATTGGAAATGTATAGCGTCACTACTAAAATGATTGCTGAGAAACCATGGACGGGGCATGGGATAGCGACTTGGCCTTCTCAGTATAAGAAACATGCAAAAGGTTTACCTAGTGAAGGAACGCGTACCCCTCATAATGATTATCTGTTTTATGCTGCTGAAATTGGTTTGATCGGACTTGCTGCCTTATTGTGGATATGGCTGACCCAATTGATTGTTGCCTGGAAAATAGGTGGTGCCCATGGGATGTGGCTGGGCATGTTGGGGGTGGCAATTATGGTGGGTGGTATGTTTAATGCCATCTTGCGAGATGCGGTATTTGGCATGCCATTTATGATTTTGCTTGCTATTCCACTGGCCGGTGTGACGCGTAACTACGTCCGAGCAGCATGACTCAAAAAACTGAAAAATCAGTAACCCAGCCTCATGCAAATGCTAACGAGCGCGTCATTTTGTGTATGAAATGGGGTGTTAAGTATGGCCCTGAATACGTCAATAGACTATATGCGATGGTGGCACGGCATTTGCGCGGGTCGTTTCGTTTCGTCTGTTTAACTGATCGAAGTGAAGGTGTGCGCGCCGAAGTGCAGTGCTTGCCCATTCCTGATTTAGCTTTGCCAGAAGGTATTCCTGAGCGCGGTTGGAAAAAACTGACTACCTTCGAGTCCAACCTGCATGGATTACATGGCACTGCGCTGTTTCTTGACCTTGATGTAGTGATCGTCGATGACATTAACTGCTTTTTCGAGCAACCGGGCGAGTTTCTGATTATTCATGATTGGAAGCGGCCTTGGCGTATTACCGGTAATTCGTCAGTTTATCGCTTTCGCCTTGGCGCACATGCTGATTTGCTGGCCGAATTCCGGGCTAAACAAGCTGATATTCGACGTAACTTCCGGCATGAGCAGGCATTTCTCTCTGACTGGTTGCATCGTCAGGGTAAGATGAGCTACTGGCCTGATGCTTGGTGCCGCAGTTTTAAATATCATTGTATTCCGCGTTGGCCTAGCAACTACTGGCGTGCCCCAATAATCCCTGAGGGTGCACGCATCCTGATTTTTCATGGCGAAGTTAACCCACCTGATGCGCTAGCCGGACGGCGTAATCGAAGGTTCCGATATGTGCAGGCCGCCCCCTGGGTATCTGAGTATTGGACTGAATGAAATCTCCATGAAACGCATATGCCTTTTCTTTAGCTTGCGAAACTGTGTTTATTACGTTAATCAAATCGCATTAACATGAGCAACCCAACTGCAACACAGCCTGGTATCGTGCGTACCGAAGTAATCGTTTCAACTTATAACAATCCCATGGCGTTGAACTATGTGTTGTTAGCGCTGGCTGGTCAGCGCAACGTCGACTTTAGCGTGTGTGTAGCAGATGATGGATCCGGCGAACCGACGCACGCGCTACTTGAAAATTGGAGTCGCCGTCTCAGCCCGATTCCGTTGCGCCATATTTGGCAGCCAGATGACGGTTTTCGTAAAAATACTATCTTGAACAAGGCAATCGACTCGTCGCAGGCGGATTACCTCATCTTTATCGACGGCGACTGCGTTGCCCGTCCAGACTTTATTGCCTGCCACATTGCTCGCCGTGCCGAAGGTGTCTTCCTTTCCGGTGGGATGATCCGTCTGCCAGATAAATCAACGTTAGCACTATCGGAGCAAGGCATAGTCAGTGGAGAGGTTTTCCGATTGAACTGGATCGTCGCGCAGATAGGACTGCGAAAACTCAGCGTGTTGCTCAAGGCCGCAATATTGCCGAAAGTGTTAACGAGTAAGCTTGAGTCGATCACGTCGGTCAAGCGCACTTGGAACGGCGCTAACAGTTCGGCCTGGCGGCGCGATCTGATTGCAGTCAACGGTTTTGATGAGTCATTAAGATACGGCGCAGAAGATGTGGAAATGGGTGTACGTCTGAATAATTACGGTATTGTTGGGCGGCATATTCGCTACAGTACGTGTTTGCTGCATATTGAGCATTTACGTGGCTATGCTGACACTAATATTATCCAGCGTAACAAGGCATATGTACGTGAAGTGAGAAAGAGTGGTATCGACTGGACCGCTAATGGCATTGTCAAACTTGCCGCACGACCAGCAGCAGGAATGGACAGCGCATGAAGTACGCATCAATTGTGGTTGGCAGGCATAAGCAGAACGAGATTTTCAAACCTGGCGCTGGCCCTAATGCAGGCGAATTTCATATCCCGTACCGTTTGTTGCGTGAACTGTTTCTGGAAGCTGGGATCGAACTTTCAACCGCCGACATGAACATTGGCCGTGAAGTAATGTTTGAGCTGCATATCAACGCACGGCGTCGTTTACCAAAATGTCCGGCCTACGCATACCTATATGAAGATCCGATTATTCGGCCACTCAACAGCGAGATGGCGCAGTTACGTCGCTATCGTAAGGTTTTTACATCGAATGAAACACTAATCGATGGCAAACAAATCTTGTGTCTGGATTATCCTAACGATTTAAGTTTGCGGCCAGTGCCGAGTTTTATCGAACGTGATTTATTTTGCGTGATGATTGCGTCAAACAAAGCGCTGCGACATCCTCATCCACGTAGCTTGCATAATAATCGCATTGAGATTATTCGTTTTTTCGAAGCGCAAGCTCCAGAACTGTTTACGCTATATGGCAAGGGTTGGAATATCCCGGCGGTACGTCCTGGCTTATTAGGGCGCCTTATCAAGCGTGTGAATGAATGGCGTGCCAGCATTGCGCCTAGTCGACCATTTCCAAGTTATCGTGGGACGCTGCACTCAAAATCAGAAATTTTGGACCGCGCCAAATTCTCTATCTGTTATGAAAATTCACGCGGCAGCCCAGGCTATGTGACTGAAAAAATTTTCGATTGTTTTACCAGCGGCTGCATACCGATTTATATCGGTAGCACACACAGAACAGCGCTCGTTCCAGAAGATTGCTACATCGATGGCGATCGTTTTAATAGCCCTGCTGAGATGTTGCATTTTTTGCAATCAATCGACGCCGACAGCCACGCGCGCTATCAAGCGGCAATCCAGCGCTTTCTAGCCGGCCCAGACAGTGTGCGTTTTACCAACGCGTATTTTTGCCAATCGTTGGTGAATGCTGTAATGGCTGATTTAATGACGGTATGAATGCGAATTTCCCGATAGGCTGCACGTTTATTAAACACTTTAAATGTACATCGCATACGATTGATTCCAATGTTTTTATCATTAAATAAACCAATCAAATAAAATAAATGAGATTAAACATTTAACCCGGATTGTCCATTAGCAAAAAACTCCGTCATTCCCTCGCAGGCGGGAATCTAGTTGATTGAAAATCACCCCGCGAAGCGGAACAACATGGCTGCATTGTCCGCTGTACAGAATGTTTTATTAGTGGATTCCCGCCTGCGCGGGAATGACGAGGCTAATCGATTATTTTGTTTTAAAAACAGGGAATTCAATCCTATCCGAACAGTATTGCCCCTGATCCTGCAACACATCCTGCCAAAAGGTTACCGTCATGCTCGCAACTTCGGCTTTCTGCACCTCAACAGTAAATTTATCCCGTTGGTGCGACTGCGTAAACGTGTTGTGTTCCCCTTACAGTAATCACGCCTGGCAATAACGCTGTAAATGTTGCAACGGGGAAATGAAGATTATCCGCACCCGCATCAAAACATTCACCCACAACGTCTGATATAACCGGCGCTGCGCGGCTTCATCGCGCAGCATCCGGTGGACCGCAGGGTTAGAGCGCACTTGACGACCCTCCATAATTGGAGAATACAGACGGAATCGGTTTGGGCAAACCTGCGCCGTCACAGGCGAAGCAGATCTTCGCGACGAACGCGGGTGAAGACTCGGGGTGAAGAACTACCCGATCAATGAGCGCGGCAACATCAACTTCCGGTGCAAAGACGAGGAAACCCTTTTGGCTCTCCGATTCAAAATGATTCGCTTGAAATTGGGATGCGCCTAGTCCTTCGGTTGCGGGCGGCAACGCCACCGCTCGCACTTCACGCTCGAAATCGAAATTGATGTTCTTGTGCGTGATGTACTCGAACAGGTTTAGCGAAGGCAGACTTTGACTGGAATAGTCGATGTAGCGGACCATACCAATTTCAACATATTCGGGAAGAGATGCGCGTAGCGCCTGATAGGAGGTTGCGACAGCTACAGCGTCCGCACTCTTCGTGTAGCAGCGCCACATCTTCCTGCTTTCAAAGTCATTCATGTGCCAGCAACTGACGTAGTAGTGCGGGCGAAATGCCTTCGCAAATGCAGAAATCTTCTCCTGATTCTGTCTGATGATCTGTCGCTTCTCCTCGGATTCCGTATCGGCTTCCAGAGAGCGCCACCACTCGGCGTGACCGTTGGGTGTTGTTCCTTCCAGTGGGTCACCAAGAAATTGGGCGGACGGCATGAACAGTCTGCGGTTGCTAACGAGCCAGTCGAACTTCTCGAAATCCAGGTATCGCCATAGGAGCACTTCTGGATGAGGTGGCGGTGGAAATGCGGAATGTTGGTATTCGTCGCTCATGGCATGATGGGCGTAATGGGCTGTGCGCTCTAACGTTGAAGGTAAGGGGCTGCGGCGCGAAAGCGACTGGCCGGAAAAACCACGCCGGTTCCGCAGTCCCGCTTGACCGACAGGTTATGCCGCACACCGCACCCCGATTAACGTAAGGATTGCGCCTGCAATAAAGGCAGCCCCCGCACCCCATTGCAAAATGAGATAGGAGCGATTAAGAATACAAAATATTCGGTCGTGAACACCACGAAACACGTGATCAGAAACTTCTTCTGCATCAAACCGCGACTTGGCATCTTGAAATCGGTACCGGTCGCGGGATGAAATAAACGAGGACACGTATTTCAAAATTACGAGAAACAGGATTCCTGCAACAAATGCCCAAGCGCCAGCGTATTGCAAAAGCGGAACAGTGGTTTTCGCGGCCTGAATGAAGCCTACGGATGCCGTAGCGGCAGCACCATTCGCTAGCCAAAGATGTTTTTCAAGGTCTACGATTGTTGCCGACTCTTGTGCCCGCGATTTGTCCCAGTAGTCGGTGAGGCTTGCTTCAAGCTTTTCGAGATCGTGAGCAGAGTAGGCGCTGCGCTTTTTGTCCTGGAGATTAAACATTGGCACCCAGCCTTGCGGCATAACGTAAAAGTAAGGGGCTGCGCGCTTTTGCGCAGTCCCGCTTGACTGCCGGGTTAGGGTTTAATGAGCTCAAGTTGGATTGCACTGATTGCCTCGGAGTTAAGTGAAGTAACACACTCGAATGCGCGCGTTTGTTTATGCGTAAGCTCTTTATAAAGTTCCTCGCAACGTGCAATTTTTTCGCCTGCAAACTTTCTGTCTTTTAGCGTTTTTAGGTTAAGGTTGGCAATAAAAATACCTGAAGTAACGCCAGCGATGCCCGCACTTATTGCTGCGCCAGAATCGCCTCGCACAGCGTGCCACCCGCTTCCAAATACAACAATGCCGTGATCAACCAGCTTGAAACATTGATCGATAATTTCAAAAGAATTGCTGGTCGTGGTTTCTAGTAAATCATTGGCTTGGCGTGAGAGCTGGCTTTTCGTGTTGATATTAGTGGCCTTGTCTCGTTCCATTCTTAGGCGAACAACCTCATCAAAATCTTTTGCATCCTTTTCAAAGAGATCATGGAGCTTTGGATAAATAACGTCAGAGGCTTGGCTCATGACGTAAGAAAAACTGTTGTGGTCTTTTTTGAGCTCTTGTTTTTCTAAGGACTTAACGCAAACAGTGATAATTAAACGGCATGAAAGTAAACCCATTAGTGCTGCAGCACTTCCAGATCCCGGGGATGCTTTACCTGCGCCAAATGCGGAGAGTAATTCTGTTGTTGGCTTCGCAAGTAACTGAGTAGGAGCAGTCATTAATAAACCCTAACGTAAATAGAAAACATTTTCATAGCGTGGCAATGTCGTCCATATAATGTCGCTCTGTCAAGTGTTAACTTTAAAGTCCAGAATACCAGTTAGTTGAGGAAATATACTGCTGGACTGTAATTTTGGGGCAACCTAAAATTTAACGGATGGGAGTTAAAGATGCATCTCAAGATTCGTCCAAGCTGCTCGACCGGATGCGTGCAGAGATTCGAATGCGTCACTACAGCATTCGCACCGAGGAAACCTACCTTTGACTGGGCACGCCGGTTTATTCTGTTCCATGATAAGCGCCACCCCAAGGATATGGGGGCGGATGAGGTTCAAAGCTTTTTGAGCTATTTTGTCGTGGAGCGGAATGTTGCTTCTTCCATTCAAAACCAGGTTAAGTCTCAATGCTGTTCGGTTTAAAGAAGTCAATCAAATAAAATAACTGGAATTAAACATTTAATTTAATACTATCCGAACAGTATTTGGCTAAGTCTGCGTGATTATTTTTGTCCCACGAAACGTGGTAAGTGGTTGTTGCTGAGTTTGTGAAGCACAACATTTTTAAAATAAAAAACCGGTGCCGGAATTTTCCGCGCCGGTTTTTTATTTACTATTGTCCTATCTGTATCTCGTTGTATCTTCATTGCTCATCGCGTATAAATCCACGAGGCCATGAACGGTGTGTCACCATGAGTGGTATTTGCGGTGTTTTATATCCAAAAAATGCATCGCCATTATTTAATGGTCATCAAAGCCATCAGCTCACTTTCGCTAAATCCCGCCGCCCGTCTTGCTGCGATATTAAAGGGACCGCGCAACGTCGGTGCTTTGTAAATTGCTGTAAGCGAGGCGTAGGTCGCAACAGGCTCAAGGCCGCGTGTCTCGCAAATCCAGTTATACCAACGATTGCCTATCAATACATGGCCAATTTCATCTGCAAGAATGATGTCGATAATTTCGGCTGCCGCAATATCTCCCGCTTGCGCAAGCTTGGCTCGCAGAGGCGGGGAGGCGTCCAGGCCGCGTGCTTCCATAGTGCGCGGAACCAGTGCCATGCGGGCGAGGATGTCATCCGTGGTTTTTTCGACCATATCCCAAAGCCCATTGTGCGCTGCAAAGTCGCCGTAGGTATAACCTTTCGTACCCAGATGGGCAGAAAGCAAAGAAAAATGTTGAGCTTCTTCGGCTGCGACCTTAAGCCAGTCAACATAATATTCGCGTGGCATTTTCGGGAAACGCCAGATCGCATCCAGGGCCAGGTTGATCGCATTAAATTCGATATGTGTCAGAGCATGGATCAGCGCAGCGCGGCCTTCTTCAGTGTGCATGGATCTGCGTGGCACAGACAGGTGTGAAACCAGCTCGGGAAGCAGCGGATGGCCGGGGATAGGTTGCAGTGTTGTCAGGGAAGCATCGGTCTCCAGCGTAATTTCGCCTTGTTTCCATGCTTGAGCCAAAGCAATTACTCCAGCCGATTTTAGAACAGGATCTGTCTCTGCCAGCCAATGAAGCGCTGCCAAGCGAAGTTCTTGAGGAATACTGCGAAGCATGTGCTATGCCTGCGTTTTTTCAAACAGTGCAATGGATTCGACATGAGAGGTGTGTGGAAACATATTCATCACACCTGCCGCCTTGAGTACATAACCTTTTTGATGTACTAATATTTCGGCATCACGCGCCAACGTTGCGGGGTTGCATGAGACATACACGATGCGACCTGGCGCATCAGTACTTAGCGCTTTTACCAGTTCAAACGCGCCGTCGCGTGGTGGATCAATGAGCATTTTGTCGAAATGGCCTAACTGCGCCAATGTTGTTTCGTCTATCTCAAATAAATTCATTACGCTGAATTGGGTGTTTTCCGTCAAATCGTTAAACGCGGCATTTTGCCCGGCACGCTGCACCAGCGCTGCGCTACCTTCGATACCGACTACCTGGGCGCCACTGCGTGCTATGGGGAGTGTGAAGTTGCCTAGCCCACAGAATAAATCAGCGATGCGTTCATTCGGTTGAGGATTGAGTAAGCGCATGGCACGGCTTACCATCATGCGATTCATATCCGCATTGACCTGGGTAAACTCAGTCGGTGCAAACGGCAGGGTAATCCTGAACTCTGGCAGGCTGTATGTCAGCGGCGGTGCGTCTAGCGGGTAAAACGGCACTGCAGTTTCCGGCCCTTTGGTTTGCAGCCAAAACTGCAATGCATGAGTATCGGCGAATTGTTTGATTGCTTGTTCGTCAGCCGGTGAAAGCGCTTGTAAAATACGCAGCACCAGCACGTCCACATGTTCGCCGACTGCCACTTCTATTTGTGGCAACGCGTCGCGAGTGGTAAAGCTTTCATTCAATTCTCCCAACAACGGCAATAGCTTGGCAATTTTAGGTGTCAGAATTTCACAATGCTGCATGTCCGCCACATAGCCGCCACGCTTTTCGCGAAAACCGACCAGGGTTTTGCCCTTTTTCAATACATGGCGCACCGAAAGCCGTGCCCGTTGTCGGTAGCCCCACGGCTGCCCATAAATCGGCGGCAAAATGGTCTGGGCCTTGGCCTTGCCGATGTGCCATAAGTTGTCTTCCAGAATGCGCTGTTTGGCGGCAACCTGTGCACGTGCATCCATATGCTGCATGGAACACCCTCCGCATACGCCAAAATGCTTACATTTCGGCTGGACGCGCATGAAAGTTGGCTTAATAACTTGGCCGAGCTGGGCTATCTCAAAGCTGGTTTTTTTACGATAGGACGAATAGGTAACACGCTCACCCGTTAGCGCGCCTTCGATAAAAATTACTTTACCATTTGCATGTGCAATGCCGCGACCTTCGTAGTCAAGCGATTCAACAATAACGCTGTTTGCGTGTATGGATTTATCAGTCATCTCACTCTGCAATTTTAAGAATTTTAGTTTCCAGCATGGCACCAATCTGCCCCATACCTATGCTTATAAGAATCAGGCTGAATAGCACCCCCGCACCATTTGCCAGCATGTCGGCATAATCAAAAACTCGGTAAGTGGTTATGCCCTGCAAATATTCAATTCCGATTCCTAAGGCAACTAGCAGACTCGCCACAAGAATACGGGGCACCTGTTGTTGATAGACCTGACAGAACCATAGCATTAGAAAACTGTATGCCAGCGCGTGTTCCAGTTTGTCAGCATTTAAAAAATGTATCGGTTCCGGTGGATGGGGGGTGAGTGACAGGTAAATGATTGTGGCAACCCATAACCATCCCAGTGCAAGCCAGATCCGACGAAGCTTGTACATGCTTATGGTTTTACGGTTGGCCAGGCCGCGAGATATTCCATCCAGTGTGATTCGGAAGATTTGCTCAAGGTATTGCGCACCAATTCACATTCTTGCTCGTAGCGAGCATGTGTGAATTGACCACGCATCAACTGGAAGCGCGCATAGACCAAATAAGTATTGACTACATCGGTCTCACAGTAATTACGGATTTCATTCAGTTTGCCTTGCTGATAGGCATCCCACACCTTGCTACCGTCCATACCCAGTTTGCCGGGAAAACCAATTAGCTTGGCCAGATCGTCCAGCGGAGCGTTGGCACGGCCTGTATACAATGCAAGCAAATCCATCAAATCAAGATGCCGGGAATGATAACGGCTAATGTAGTTATTCCACTTAAAATCCTTGTCATCCTCTCCCATATCCCAATAGCATGCGCACTGAACACCGTGGATCAGGCCACGGTAGTGCAGCACGGGCAAGTCAAAGCCACCACCGTTCCATGACACTAATTGCGGGGTATATTTGTCGATGCCGTCAAAGAAACGTTGAATGAGGGCGCTCTCATCGTCTTCCAGCCCACCCAGTGACCAAACGCGGAAATTGTCACCCTCACGCAATGCACACGAAATAGCCACCACGCGATGCAGATGATGTTGCAAGAAATCACTACCTGTCTTTTGGCGACGCATCTGAAAAGCCATTTCTGCCACATCCCCATCGTTCACTTGTGCATCAAGCCCATACAGGGTGCGAAGTCCGGCAACGTCGGGAATAGTTTCAATGTCAAAAACGAGAACTGGGGTCATTAAAAGGTTCGCTAGCGTTGAGTATTATTTCTTTGACCAACTACCACCACTCTGTACCCACCAACCTGCTTGGGCACGCTGTATCCAGCGTTGTGCGAATGTATTACGGATATCGCCTTCCCATTCAGGGTGGGCATTAGCGCGCGCAATTTCGGCATACAATGACTTACGGTCCTGATTTTCCGCTGCAACCAGCCCATTAGCTTTTTGACGTGCTGCCATTGGAACCGCATTGGCATCGCGTAAGGCAACCATACCATCAGAAGTCAGGCCTACTGCGCCGCTGGAATAGAATTCTGCCAATTGTGCATGGCGCGCCTGCATAGACTGCTTTAAAGCGACAACACCAGGGGTATTAACTTCGATGTTTACCTGTGCGGATGCAGCGGTAGAAGCACACAGTACCAATATTGCAAAATAAAATTTAATTAAGTTGTTCATATTGATTATTCCTTTTTAAGGTCAGGTGCGACAGACGGAGATTTATCAGATTTTGGAGCCGTAACAGATTTTTCAGACTGCCAAACTTCGTCGATTATCTTGTCAGCTGCCTTTTCTGCGGCAGCGGCAGGGAAATAAATATTGATGGTGACGCAGGCGCTCAGTGCCATGCCTGCAAAAGGTAGTACGGTCCAAACTTTCTTCATCGTGTCCCTCCTTTATTTGATCACTGCTTTATTGTCCTGCGATACTCGCTTCAAGCGATTTAACAGTTCACTCCAGCCTACTTTGCGATTGTAGCCGATCACAGTGATGGCGGGAATGCCGCCACCTTTTACGATTGTATAAGCGTTGCCATTGTCTTCCGCTCCTGCCATTGTGCATACGTCATTTTGCAGCATGCAACTCAGCCCGATGCGGTCATAACCGAAGTTCTCAAAGATACGTAGAAAACTGCGCTGCAAGGCAGCAACCCCGCCTGCTCCTCCCAGCGAAGAAATATTTTCTACTGCTTTTTGGCTGATTCTCTTGCGATATTTTCCTGGGCTGCTCGCCAGCCTGGCATCAAAATGTACCGGCTGCCAGCTTACTAGCTCGAGATTATTCACTCCCAAGTCAATTCGTCCCTGAATATTGCCGAAAGAAAAGGTGCGTGTGAGTAGGTCCAGATCTAACTCGCGCATATCCAAATTACCCGACAGGCGAGGGGCGCGACCAAAGGGATCAAACAGCTCCAGGTGATTTGCCAGCACCGTGCCATCGAATACCCGAAATAATAAGGTTCCATCCACCTTGAGCAATTTATCCTGGTAACTCACTTTGGGAATAGAGCCTGACAGTGAGCCGTGCATCTCAGGCCAATGCAATGCGGCACTGAGCTTCTGCATGGAAATCGATGTTAACGTGCTGGAGAAATTCCACTGCCACATATTATTGGCGTTCTGCATATGAAAATTGCTCACTTCTAACTTGCCATCAAGTAGGGGCAGTGTGGCTGTTGGGAGAGTGAAATCCATCCCACGCATCTGGATTTGCCATTGCGTTGCACCCAGCGGCAATCCCATCAACGCGCCGTCGGAAAAAGCCACATGCGCTGCATTCTGCAATTGGGCGTGCCAAGGAATATCTGCATTTATACCGTGCAATGCAAAGCGTTTTTCACCATCCTCTACGGCTGCATCGTGCAGTTTAAGCAGCAATGCCTGGGTGGCGCCATTGCGGTATTGCCAGTCCACATCAGCGCGTCCTTTCAGTTCTGTCGCCGACAAAGAGCCCTGTTCCAGAAATGGCTTGGCGTAATTAGCAAAGCCATTAGCCAGCGAAAGACTTTCTCCAACCAAACGGCCTTCCAATAAGTTGCTCTTTTTAATATCCCACAGTGCGTTCAGCTCAACCTTGCCTACCTCCGGCAGATTAACCATAGCCTGCGTTACTTTCAGTTGTGCACCGTCCCACTGACCAGAGGCCTGAAGTGTATGTCCACTGCGCAAATACAACGGTTGCCAAAACAGCTCACCACCTTGCCAATCGAGAGTGCTACGCCAATTCCATTTTTGGCCTGTGCGATCTGCATTGATATACAGCTTGCCAGTCAATTGTTCGGCGGCATGCAAACCACTGGTATCTGCAGCAGCCAAATTGGCCAATTGTAGATCAGCATTAATTTGGCTTATTCCCCCTTTATCGCCATGTACCACCAAGATGCCATTCAAGGTACCCTGCGTAGGTAATGGCCCATTCGGTGGTAAAAAACCTGTCAAACGTTTGCCTTGCGCGTTGCGTAATAGGGCAGTGGCGTGCCACGGTTTTGCGCGGAAATCAGCATTTACTTGCCATAACTCATTAGCGTTAGAGGCAAACTGTAACTCCAACCGTTGGGAGGAAAATGTGTAACTAAATGTGAATGGCATGTCTGGAATTGCATCCAGCTTACCTTTATGGCATGTCACGCGAGTTGAACTAAGTAAAAATTCCGTACAGTGCACGTACACTTTGCGCCATTTTTTTTCTGCCAGATGAAAATCGTCTATGCTAAATTCTGCTGAGCCATCTTGCGCCAGGATCACTTTAATTCCGTGGGCCGTAAAGCTGGGTGCGACGATATCTGCCACGTTTAATGTGATTTGTACGGCATAAAGCGGCGCAGACAAAAACAACAGGCAAAAAATTAACAGGCCGGAGAGGCAGTAATTTAGCAGATGGATTTTGATATAAATAATTGTCTTGTTTAACATAGGGCAGCTCAGTTCCATGATATCAAACCATGCTTCATTTCTGCTAAACTGGTTTTAACAACCATAGAGTCTGACATGAGATTTTTTTCTGCTTTAACCCTGTTCTGCTTGTTTGCCCTGCAACCCGCCTGGGGCGAAAATATTTCACTAAAGATTGGTAATCACAGCATTCACGCCGAAATCGCCAACACTCCACAAAGCCGTGAACAAGGACTGATGCAGCGCGGCCGCCTATGTGCAAATTGCGGCATGTTATTTATTTTTGAAAAAGCTGACAGGTATAGTTTCTGGATGAAGAATACGCCACTGCCGTTAAGCATTGCGTTCATCGCTGCCGATGGTGCCATTCTCAACATTGAGGAAATGCAGCCTAATACCGAAGATACGCACCAAGCTCAAAGTGATGCATTGTATGCGCTGGAAATGAATAGCGGCTGGTTTACCCGGAATGGCATTAAACGGGGAAAAATGGTTCAAGGATTAAGACAGGCTCCCACAGGGTATTAACTCTGGCAGTTTCAAATATCCAAATGTAACAAGATTCAGTTTCTCAACCCAGTCAGCCTTGAAGTTAAGAATGTTTTGAGGAGGGAAGAGTTTAGCTAGGCATTTCCAGTCTAGCAATTTTCTAGGCCGCGTGTTGAGTGTTCATGCTGTCCACAATTATTACTTTTACGCGTTCAAAGGAAGGATGAAAATGAAGTCAGCTAGTTATCAATGTGATCTTGTTTATTCGTGGTCGAATTGATTAACGACTTGCGCTACAACGCCGGGAAGATCGGCATGCTGGGTACCTTGCTCCTTAACCAAGGCGATTGTTGAATAAGGAAGAGCATCATGCTGGAAAATTGGCGCAATAATCATCGCATCTTGCAGAAGCCACTTTCCGTTATGTGTTACCTGTTTTCCTACAGCAAACTCATTGACTAGCGAGGTTTCGGGTTTCGAAATACCTTTGATCAATGAGTCCGCAGAAGTACCTAAGCCAAGGGAGTAGTCACGGAACGACCTGACATCCGCCCAGTTCTGCTGCCAATTGGCAGCGAATTTCTTGTTGATGATGTGTTGAGACATTTCAAAGAATTTGTAGTGTGGCCGGTATGCTCAAAGATGAGCTTGCTTATCATCGACGCAACCGTACCCAGAATCAGACCATACGGGATATTACGGGCACATCGAGATCATTCAACCGGTAATGGCAACAGGCCCGTCCTGGCTGTTATCCCCCGTTGTTTTTACATAGCAACATCATGCAAATACACTCGATGCTTAACCTGTTGGATTTCACTTGCCAACAGATTGCAGTATGTACGGGTGTCAAAAACTTTCGGTAACTCGTTATTTTTGCATGCAGCCGATGTCAATTTTTACATTTCCTTGATGCTTGACAGGCAAATATTTACAAAATTTTTACATCTCTTTCTCTAGTATGCTCGTCATCAAAACAAACTTGGACGGGAGCGACGATGGACATTGTCTATATCGGTGCAATTGTGGCGTTTCTGCTGATGACCGGTGCATTCGCAGTGGGGTGCGCCAAACTGGAGGAACGTCAATGAACATGCTTTATGTTATCGGTGCGACCGTAGCGACTGGCTTGCTGGTGTATCTGGTGGTGGCATTATTAAAAGCGGAGGATTTGTAAATGACTACGCAATCGTTCCTTTTGCTCGTCGCATTTCTGGCCGTGTTGCTGGCGCTGACCTATCCTATGGGTCTCTATCTGGCAAAGGTCGGTGACGGCACACGAATCCTTGGCTTGGGCTGGATAGCCAAGGTGGAAAATTTTCTTTATCGACGCTCTGGCATCACCGCAGATTCGGCGATGGGCTGGAAAACCTATGCAATAGCGCTGCTGGTATTCAATGCGCTGGGCGCCATAGTTGTTTACGCGGTGCAGCGTTTGCAAGCCCGGTTACCACTCAACCCGCAAGCGTTTGCCAATGTCAGCCCGGATTCCGCATTCAACACGGCGATCAGCTTTGTCAGCAATACCAACTGGCAGGGGTATGGCGGTGAATCCACGATGAGTTACCTGACTCAGATGTTGGTGTTGACTGGGCAAAATTTTTTTTCGGCAGCGACCGGGATGGCGGTTGCATTTGCACTGATTCGTAGTTTTTCATCGCGTTCGGTCAAAACCATCGGTAATTTCTGGGTCGATATCACGCGCTCGATTCTGTATGTGCTGCTGCCATTTTCGGTAGTCTTTGCCGTGTTTCTGATGGGACAAGGTGTGATCCAGAATTTTTCTGCCTACAAGGATGTCACGCTGCTCGATCCGGTCACGTACACGCAACCCAAGAATGGCCCGGACAGCCAGCCACTGAAGGATTCGAAAGGCGATCCGGTGCTTGAAATCTTGACCACCAAGACGCAAACACTGGCCATGGGTCCGGTAGCATCACAGGAGGCGATCAAGTTACTCGGGACCAACGGCGGCGGCTTCTTTAATGCCAACTCGGCACATCCTTTTGAGAATCCGACACCGCTTTCCAACTTTTTCCAAATGTTGTCGATTTTCCTGATTCCCGCTGGAATGTGCTTTGCATTCGGCCGCATGGTGGGCGATATACGGCAGGGATGGGCCGTACTGGGCGCTATGACAGCGATATTCGTGGTGACGACAGTCGTTGTACTGATCGCTGAGCAGCAAGCGCATCCAGCGCTCCAAGCTCTCGGTGTCGATCAGGCTGCCAGTGCGCTGCAATCAGGCGGCAACATGGAGGGCAAAGAAACACGCTTTGGAATCAGCGCATCGGCTTTGTTCGCTGCGATCACGACGGCAGCCTCGTGCGGCGCGGTGAGCGCGATGCATGATTCCTTTATGCCGCTCGGCGGAATGGTGCCGCTGGTGCTCATGCAGTTTGGCGAGGTGGTATTAGGCGGTGTCGGTTCCGGTTTGTATGGCATGCTGATTTTTGCAATCCTGGCCGTGTTCATTGCCGGTTTGATGATTGGCCGCACGCCGGAATATCTCGGCAAGAAAATCCAGTCGTTCGAGATGAAGATGACGTCGATCGCGATTTTAGTGACCCCGGCGCTGGTGCTGGCCGGTACTGCGATTGCCGTCATGCTCGACCCAGGCAGGGCCGGCATCGCCAATCCCGGCGCGCATGGCTTTTCGGAAATTCTGTATGCGTTCAGCTCTGCAGCCAACAACAACGGCAGCGCGTTCGCCGGCTTGTCGGCCAATACGCCGTTCTATAACGCCATGCTGGCCATTGCGATGTGGTTCGGCCGCTTTGCAATGATCGTGCCGATCTTGGCGGTGGCCGGTTCGCTGGCAGCGAAAAAGCGTCTTGAAGTCACCGCTGGCACGATGCCGACGCATGGTCTCTTGTTCGTTGCATTGCTGGTCGGTGTAGTGGTGCTGGTTGGCATCCTGAATTATGTACCGGCGCTCGCTCTTGGGCCGATTGTCGAACATCTGCAACTTTTTACACATTAAGAGGACGCTTGCTATGCATATGTCAGAATCCAGGACGGCGACAGTCATGTCGCGCAAAAGCTTGACACTTTTTGATTCCACATTGATCGGCCCAGCCATCATCGATGCGTTCAAAAAGCTGCATCCGCGAACACAGTGGCGCAGCCCTGTCATGTTTGTTGTCTACGTCGGCAGCAGCATCACCACATTGCTGTTTATCCAATCCATCACCGATAAAGGCGAGGCGAGTCCCGGCTTTATTCTCGCCACCACGGTGTGGTTATGGTTCACCGTATTGTTTGCCAACTTCGCCGAATCAATGGCCGAAGGGCGCAGCAAGGCACAGGCTGCATCATTGCGGGCATTGAAGCAAACAGTCATGGCGAAGAAGCTGGCGATACCGCGGCATGGCACTCCCTGGTTGACCGCTTCCGCATCTGACCTGCGCAAAGGCGATACGGTGCTGATTGAGGCAGGTGACGTAATTCCTGCCGACGGGGAAGTGATCGAGGGCGTCGCATCGGTCGATGAAAGCGCGATTACCGGCGAATCCGCGCCCGTGATTCGTGAGTCGGGCGGGGATTTCTCCGCCGTCACTGGCGGTACACGCGTGCTGTCCGATTGGTTGGTGGTGCGCATCTCAGTCAATCCAGGCGAAGCATTTATTGACCGCATGATCGCCATGGTTGAAGGTGCTAAACGGCAGAAGACGCCGAACGAAATCGCGCTGACCATTTTATTGGTTGCGCTCACCATCATCTTTTTGGTGGTGACCGTCACCTTGCTACCGATGTCGCTATTCTCGGTCGAAGCGGCCAAGGCGGGTGCGCCGGTCACGATCACGGTATTGATTGCGCTATTGGTCTGTTTGATCCCGACCACCATCGGCGGCCTGCTATCCGCCATCGGCGTGGCCGGCATGAGCCGCATGATGCAAGCCAACGTGATCGCTACTTCAGGCCGTGCTGTCGAAGCTGCGGGCGATGTCGATGTGTTGTTGCTGGACAAGACTGGCACCATTACGCTCGGTAATCGTCAGGCGTCCGCATTCATGCCAGCCCCAGGCATCACCGAAGTTCAATTGGCTGATGTCGCGCAACTGGCATCGTTAGCCGATGAAACACCGGAAGGACGGAGTATTGTGATCCTGGCCAAGCAGCGCTTTAATATTCGCGAGCGCGAGATGACGGCGCTCAATGCGTCATTCGTGCCGTTCACGGCGCAGACCAGAATGAGCGGCGTTGATATCGGTGAGCGAGCGATTCGCAAGGGTGCGGCTGACGCACTGAAAAAATACGTCGAATCTCTGGGACGTCCATTCCCCGCCGAGGTAACCAGAACGGTGGACGATATCGCGCGCCGCGGCAGTACTCCGCTCGTTGTGGTGGATGATGGTCGCGTGATAGGGACGATCGAATTAAAGGATATCGTCAAGGGGGGTATCAAGGAACGCTTTGCCGAATTGCGTCGGATGGGTATCAAAACCGTAATGGTCACCGGTGACAACAAGCTAACCGCCGCTGCGATTGCGGCTGAAGCCGGCGTCGATGACTTCCTGGCGGAAGCGACGCCGGAAGATAAGCTCAAGCTGATCCGTAGCTATCAAGCACAAGGCCGCTTGGTTGCGATGACTGGTGACGGCACCAACGATGCACCGGCACTGGCGCAGGCTGACGTGGCGGTGGCGATGAATTCCGGTACGCAGGCGGCGAAAGAAGCCGGCAACATGGTCGATCTCGATTCCAATCCGACTAAGCTTCTGGAAATCGTCGAAATTGGTAAGCAGATGCTAATGACACGCGGTTCGCTAACCACGTTTTCCATCGCAAACGATATCGCCAAATACTTTGCGATCATCCCGGCCGCATTCGTGACCACCTATCCACAATTGAAGGCACTCGACGTAATGCATCTGACCAGTCCGTCGTCGGCCATCATGTCGGCGGTGATTTTCAATGCGCTGATTATCGTGGTGTTGATTCCGTTGGCTTTGAAAGGTGTCAAATACCGGGCGGTCGGCGCTGCATTGTTATTGCGCCGTAATCTGCTGATTTACGGATTGGGTGGCATTATGGTGCCGTTTGTCGGAATCAAGCTGATTGATATGGTACTGACCGTTTTTAATCTCGTTTAGGAGCTTCACATGATATCCATTCTTCGACCCGCGTTCGTGTTGTTTGCCGCACTTACACTACTCTGTGGTGTGTTGTATCCGTATGCGATCACCGGTATCGGGCAAGTCGCCTTTGCCAGTCAGGCCGCAGGCAGCCTGGTGTCACGTGGCGGTCAGCCGGTAGGTTCTTCGCTGATTGGTCAGGCATTTTCTTCTCCGAAATATTTCTGGGGAAGACCATCCGCCACCAGCCCAATGCCGAACAATGCCACCGCTTCCAGCGGATCCAATCAAGGACCGCTCAACCCTGCCCTGATTGACGCGGTAAAAGGCCGCATCAATGCATTGAAAGCCGCCGATCCAGCCAATATAGCGCCGATTCCGGTCGATCTGGTAACCGCATCGGCCAGCGGCCTGGACCCGGAAATCAGCGTTGCTTCTGCGTATTACCAGGCTGGTCGTATCGCGCGCGCGCGACAATTGCCTGACAATGAAATACGCAACATTATCGATCAATACAGAGAATCCCGGTATTTCAATTTCTTCGGCGAACCGCGCGTGAATGTGCTCGTATTGAATCTTGCGCTGGATCAGCGGCGTCCCTGATTTATGATCCCTACCAACCACCCACGCCCGGACCCGGATGCCTTGCTGGCGCAAGTGCAAGCGCAGGAGCGGCGCGCGGAGCGCGGCAAGCTCCGGATATATTTCGGCGCGTCGGCAGGCGTCGGTAAAACCTATGCGATGCTGACCGCAGCCCGCAAGCTGCATGCTGACGGACATGACGTGGTAGTTGGTATTGTCGAAACGCACGGTCGCAGTGAAACCGCCTCGTTGCTTGAGGGGCTCGATGTTTTACCATTGAAGACCATTGATTATCGAGGGAAGGCGATTACCGAATTCGATATCGACGCCGTGCTGGCGCGTCGCCCTGTTTTGATACTGATCGACGAATTGGCACACTCAAACGCATCGGGTTCTCGCCATCCGAAGCGCTGGCAAGATGTTGAAGAGTTGCTGGATGCCGGCATCGACATTTTCACGACAGTAAATGTGCAACACCTGGAAAGCTTGAACGACGTTGTTGGTGGCATCACCGGCATTCGCGTATCGGAAACTGTGCCGGATACTGTCT
This sequence comes from Candidatus Nitrotoga sp. SPKER, assembly GCA_003402285.1. Taxonomy (GTDB): domain Bacteria; phylum Pseudomonadota; class Gammaproteobacteria; order Burkholderiales; family Gallionellaceae; genus Nitrotoga. The sequence continues at coordinate 45,769 of QFXG01000004.1, forward strand.
TTGATGAAGCCGATGAAGTTGTACTAGTTGACATTCCGGCCGACGAACTTCTTGCAAGGCTTACGGCGGGAAAAGTATATCAAGCGCAACACGTTGATCGTGCCTCGCGCAACTTTTTCCGTAAAGGCAATCTCATCGCATTGCGCGAACTTGCGCTGCGGCGTACCGCCGATCGGATAGAAGATGATGTGCAGGCGTATCGGATCGAGAAATCCATCAACACGGTATGGAAAACTGATTCCGCACTGCTGGCTTGCATTGGACCACATTCGGGGGCCGAGCATGTCATTCGCAGCACAGCGCGACTGGCCAGCCAGTTGAATGCGGGCTGGCATGCGATTTACATTGAAACGCCACAATTGCAGCGCCTGCTGCCCGCGCAACGCGAACGCATCCTGAAGACATTGAAACTTGGCGAGAATCTTGGCGCTACGACGGCTATCCGTTCCGGGAACGATGTTGCACTGGAGATCGTGAATTATGCGCGCAGCCGGAATCTCTCGAAAATCATACTGGGACGCAGCCTTCCAACGTGGCCCTGGCATACCCCGCATTTGAAACGTATTGCCGCCCTTGCTCCGGATATCGATTTGACCCAACTCGGGCTAGCTAGTTCGGGACTATCGCAGACTGCCGAAGAATCGAATGCGCCCGGTGTGACGCGAAGCCTTGCGCAACCAGCAGCGGATAAAGCGGAATCCGCTTCGACGCGTAAGCAGCGGCAATGGCACTATGTGTGGGCGACTGCCGCGAGTCTATTGACGGCGGCGATCACCACGCCATTATTGCTGTACCTCGATCTTGCCAACATCGTGATGCTGTTCTTGCTGACCGTTGTGCTGATTGCGGTGCGCTTTGGCCGCGGGCCGGCGGTGACCGCTACCATCGTGGGCGTTGCAGCATTCGATTTCTTTTTTGTGTCACCGCGATTTTCCTTCGCGGTCAGCGATTTTCAATATGTGGTGACCTTTGCGGTAATGCTGGTGGTTGGATTGATCACCGCGCATTTGACTTCGGACCTGCGTTATCAGGCGCGTGTCGCTTCGCATCGCGAATCTCGTTCGCGCGCCTTGTATGAGTTTGCGCGCGAATTATCCAGCGTATTGCAGACCGAGCAGATATTCGAAATTACGCGCACGTTTATTGCACGTACTTTCCGTGCCAAGGCGACGCTGCTCTTGCCGGACGATGCAGGCCTCTTGCAGCCGCCACCGCTTGCCTTGGGAGAATTATCCAAAAATTCTAATATGGACGTACTCGATATTGGCATCGCCCAATGGGCATTCGACCACGCAACAGCGGCCGGTATCGGCACCGATACACTGCCGGGTAGCCATTTTTTTTACCTACCGTTGGTTGCGCCGATGCGCACCCGCGGCGTGCTGGCCATTCAGCCGGAAAGCCGTCGCTGGATATTGATTCCGGAACAACGTCAACAACTCGATACCTTCGCCGTGTTGGCGGCGATCGCACTGGAACGGGTGCACTACATTGACGTCGCACAGGACGCGCTGGTGCGAATGGAATCGGAAATGCTGCGCAATTCCTTGCTGGCGGCACTGTCGCATGACCTGCGCACGCCGCTCACCTCATTGGTTGGCTTGTCCGAATCACTGGCCAGATCTAAGCCCCCGCTGGCATCAGCACAGCAGGTACTTTCCGACGCGTTGCATAACGAAACGTTGCGCATGAGCAATCTGGTGTCGAACCTGCTCGACATGGCGCGTATCCAGAGTGGGGAAGTCAAATTCAATTTACAGTGGCAACCGTTTGAAGAAGTGGTCGGCAGTGCATTGCGCGCCAGCCAATCATTCCTTGGCAGGCACGAGGTGCAGACCCGCCTTGCACGCGACTTGCCACTGATACATATCGACGCCGTATTGATTGAGCGTGTGCTGTGCAATCTGCTGGAAAACGCGACCAAGTACACGCCGGCCGGTTCGCGCATCGTTATCACAGCGGAAGTCAGTGGCCAATTTCTGGAAGTTGCGGTGGTCGATAATGGACCCGGTCTTCCGGTTGGTAAGGAAGAAGCAATTTTTGAAAAATTCACGCGCGGCAAACGCGAATCGGCAACCCCCGGCGTAGGCATGGGTCTGGCGATTTGTCGCGCCATCGTTGAGGCGCATGGCGGTGCCATCCGTGCCGGGCAGGCAGCGGGCGGCGGCGCGTCCATCATTTTTACCCTTCCGCTCGGCATGCCTCCCGCCATGCCTGACATGAACGAGAGTGGTGCGAACATCGGTAATCACGCACCATGACTGAATCCATACCTATTGCTCTCCTGGTCGAAGATGAGCCTCAAATCCGGCGTTTTGTGCGCACTGCGCTGGAAGAAGAAGGATGGCAAGTCTTCGAATCGGAAACGATGAAACGCGGTTTGATCGATGCCGGGACTCGCAAGCCGGACTTGATCATCCTTGATCTCGGATTGCCTGATGGCGATGGCGTCGATTTCATTCTCGACGTCCGGGATTGGTCCACCGTGCCGATTATTGTACTGTCGGCGCGCACCAATGAGGTCGACAAGATCCGCGCGCTCGATGCCGGTGCTGATGACTATCTGACCAAGCCATTCGGGGTTGGCGAGTTGCTTGCGCGCGTGCGTTCTGCAGTGCGGCGGCTGCGCCAGCCAGGTGTCAATCTCCATGGAGTGATCCAGTTCGGTGATGTCAAGGTGGATATCAAGGCACGCCTTGTGACCAAGGCGAATCAAGTGGTGCATCTGACACCGACCGAATATCGATTGTTAATGGTTCTTGTGACCAATGCAGGTCGGGTGGTAACCACCCCGCAACTGCTGCGTGAAGTATGGGGGCCGTCGCACTCCGAGAGTAGCCATTACCTGCGTGTCTACATGGGGCATTTGCGGCAAAAGCTTGAGGATGATCCCGCGCAGCCACGCCACCTTCTCACTGAAACTGCAGTGGGCTACCGGTTACTTTTACCTTTGTAAATTCGTTTGGAATCAGAGGATTTTTTAAAAATGGTAGCGTTTTTATTTGCATCCTTAGGTAAAGACGTGCTCAGTCTTGACTGAAATGACAGGACGGCAAACCGGCAACATAAACAAGCGCGATTAAGCTCCTTATCTCGGAGCTTTCACGCAGCAATATCGTGCAAAACAACTCGCTGTTTAATCTGTTGGATTCCACTATTACCAATCAATCTCAGTGCGCACGGGCGTGTGAAACGTTTGGTAACTCACTATTTCGGCTTGCAGCCAGACAATATTAATTTTTACATTCCATTTATGCCTGACAGGCATGTTTTTACAAAATTTTTAGATCGTTTCCGCTAATCTGCTCATCATCCAAATAAATTCGGATGAAAGTGATAATGCCGCTTTTGAAAGGCATTTTCAATTGTGACTGCGCAAGACTTGTACAACTAAAACCATTAGTAATGGAAATATCATGAAAAAACTGATTCTCGCTACCACAGCAATAGCTGCATTCACAGGCGGCTTTACCCACGCAGAAGACAACAATCCAAACACCCCGTTAACCTTTAACGGTTATGCTGAAACATACTATAGCTACGATTTTAATAAACCAATCAATCATACTAAGCCACCCTTTATTTA
>QFXG01000005.1 GCA_003402285.1 Candidatus Nitrotoga sp. SPKER
AGAGCCGCAGTGCCAATGGTCTCAATCAGCACACCATCATTAATAGCAATGCAATTACTCACGATACCAACGGCAATTTGCAAAGCGATGGGTTATGGGCTTATAGCCATGATCTGGATAATCGGCTAGCGGGTGCGGTGCGTAATAATCCGGCGAGCAGTGTCAGTTTGGGCTACGATCCGGCTGGGCGGCTTAATCACACTGACATCGATGGCACGGTGACGGATTTACTCTATGATGGTACTGATTTAATCGCTGAATATGATGGAGCGGGAAACCTGACGACCCGACACATCCACGGCCCCGGTGTTGATGAGCCGTTGGTAAGCATTTCGGGAACAACCAAGACCTGGCGTTATGCTGATCACTTGGGCAGCGTGATCGCCGAAGCGGATGTGGCGGGAAATGCGCTGGCAATACGCAGTTATGGACCGTTTGGCGAAAATGGAGCCACTGTACCGAACCGGTTTGGTTATACGGGGCAGCAGTATATCGCCGGGCTGGGGTTGTATTACTATAAGGCGAGATGGTATTCACCCACCATGAATCGGTTTCTGGAGACGGATCCGATCGGGTATGGGGATGGGGTGAATTGGTATGCGTATGTGGGGAATAGTCCGGTTAATGGGAGAGATCCTAGCGGGGAAAGAGGCTGGCAGTCTGTTGTTGGTGCAATCATAGGATATATTGGAGGAGGTCTTGGGTCAGCTGGTTACCAATATGCAACAACTGGTAGTGTTAACTGGACCTCAGCAAATACAGCCGCGTCTTGGGGAGCTGCCGCAGGAGCTGTAGCGCCTATTGTCGCAACCACTTATACCGGTGCTGCTATAGTGGGCGCGTTAAGTAATGCGACTCAGTATTTGAGTTCAACTGATAATTTTTCTACAAAAAACTTTATTACTACAATCGCAGCGGGCGGGTTGGGTGGCTTCGTAGGAGGGCCTTTCAATATAACCAGAAATATTTTTTTATCTTCCCCCACAGCTGCGCAAGTAATTAACGCGAACGTAACGGCAAATGTAGTTGGATCTGCAATTATGGGAGGTGGGATATCAAGCTCAAATGATGGAACAGGCGCAGTAGGAAATGGTGCAAATGTTTCTAAAAAATGATGTTGCCTTCTGATTACGATACCGCACTCTTTGTTCACGGTTTATTTGCATTCCTATTTGGTGCAGTAGCTGGAGTGGTGTTGCGGTTATTAAGTGGGCCATGCAAATATACAACGGATATTGGGCGATTGTTTGAAAAATTCCATTTACTTCAGCAAATTTATCATCCGCTGTTTCAAGTTTTTCTAAAATTGATTTTTCTCATTGTTTGTATTCTCATCCCAGCTGTTTTATTTTTTCATTTATCCGAATACCTATCACTTCCGAGAAATAAGTGGCCCGGTCTCATATACCTTTTTACCTTGGGAATAGTTTGGTTAGTCAGCGAGAGATTTTAATGGCGGCATTCGCCTGACCGAACACGGTAAACGTACTCACGAGGTCTACCATTGAAATGTGGATGACGACCGTTGACGAGAAGCGTAGCATAACTCACTGACGAGGGTGTGGCTTGTGGGGTTCGTATCCGGGAAGCCGGACTTGCTCGACTCTGAAATGCCGCCCCCGTCATCCGCATCATCCGATACGCCTGCCGGGATGGTGCCAGTCAAATGACCGTGGCTCTGAAAGTAGACGAGACGTTTGGATGATTCTCCAATTGGCTTGTCTTGAACTAAGGAGTCAGCGATGTTCCCCTCACAAATTCGTGTTGCCATAGATGTTGGATGTGAACGCCATCGAGTGGCGGTCGGGTTATCGGACGGCAAAGTGCTGGAAGAATTCGACATCGGCCATCACGCGGATGGATTTGAGGAATTCTTCAGCCGCGTCGGCAAGCCGGAGAAGTTTCACAAATTGCCTGTCGTTGTAGCCATGGAAGGATACAACGGTTATGCTCGTCCGCTGGATGGGCAGATATGCCGATACGGCTACAAGCTATATAGCGTCAACAATCTCAAGCTGGCGCGCTTCAAGGAAATCTTTCCAGCACCGGCCAAAACCGATGCCATCGATGCGCGCAAAATTCTCGAACTATTCCAGCTTTCAGATTATCTGCCGCTGGCCAAGGAAGCTTTACACGAAGTCGCTCCGACGCCGATTGAAAACGACAAACTCAAACGGCTCACACGGCGGCGCAAACAATTGGTCAACGAACGCGTGCGCGTGACGAATCGCATGCAGGCCGACCTTCATGCTGTTTGTCCCGGCCTGTTGTCGATCACCGGTGACGCGTCAAACCTTTGGTTTCTCAATTTCCTGAGCTGCCGCGATGACCTGACCAAACTGGCCAAACTGAGGCAGACAGGTTTACATGCCATCTCCGGCGTGGGCCGCAAATATGCGGCCCTGATTCAAACCTGGCAACCGCATGCGCAATTCGCCCCCGAGGTCGAATGGGCGGGAGAGATGATCGTTCAGGACACCAAGCGCATTCTGGCGCTTACCGATGAAATCAAAATACTGGAAGGAAAGATTGCGGGGATCGCCATCGACTCGGCCTTGGCACAAACCATAGGCAGCATTCCGGGATTCGGTAAAACATCCATGGCGGAACTAGCAGGCGAGATTGGCACTACGGAGCGGTTTAAAAATGAGGCGGGGCTTGCGATGTATTTGGGCATGGCTGCGCTGGATAACAGCTCGGGTAAAAAGAACGGCACCAAGTTAATACACGCGCCAAGGCCGCGATGATGACAGCAGTGGCACGACACATCACAAATGCTCCGCTCTCTCGCACCTATTATGACAAGAAGCGTGCCGAAGGAAAGAAACACAATCAAGCGATCCGTTCCTTGGGGCGTCATCTCGTGCGAGTTATTTGGGCACTGGTTAAGAAAGGAAGAAAATACGAAATTCGATAGAAAAAATGATTGCAATTTCAAGCGGGATGTTCAGGTCTTGTATTCATACATTTCCTCATGCTCACCTCCTTGCATAGCACGTCCACTTAGAATCGGATTCACCGTTGACTTGGCTAGAGGTCAATTTCCCGCTGATGACGTAAAGCTAAAATAACGACGGTATTTCCATCAAAGCGGTACAGCGCAAGATAACCGCTGCCCCCGAATGGTATAGTCCATTCCCTGTATTCCGGTTCCATCTCTTTCGCTGGTCTTCCTATTTCAGGATGCTGGGCTATGATTTTTACAGCGTCACGAATAACGCTTACGACTTCTTTGGCTGCAACCGGATTTTTCTTAAAAAGAAAGTGGTGAACACGCTGAACATCCAGCAGTGCGGCAGGCGACCATATCAAACGTGGCATGCAGGTGGCTCCGCACTCTGACCGTCTGCCAACTTGGCAAGCCACGAATCGACTTCTTCAAACGTTACATGCAATCCGGTAGTCTGGTACTCATCCCAAGCGCGCATGGCATCCTGCCGCAATGCTTCACGCTTTTCCTCGCGATCCAAATACTCACGGAGTGCTTCCTGCATTAACCAGTGAGGTGTGCGCTGCCGAGATTCCGCCAGCTTCTTTACTCGAATTTTAGTTGACTCGTCAATTTTGATGGTGGTCGAATGAATTGCAGTGGCGGCCATATCGCTCCCTTGTTTAAGTGTAAGTGTTACTAAGTGATACTGTATACGAAATATGCAAATTTGAATGGTTATTTGCGAATGGGGTTTCAACCGCGTTCGATAATCATGCTCCTCACATAATAATAAATAAGTATTCCAGGGTTGTGTTCATAAATCATGTTGGTAGCTAATCTGGTGAGCCACTCTGACGTGCATACGGTATGTCACGGTACATGTGCACTGGTTCCTGCAGCGGGCAGAACGCTCACATATCAATACGATCCTGCTGGCAACCGCACCCGCCTCACCTGGCCTGATGGCTACAGCATCAGTACCAATTACGACACTTTGAATCGTCCGCTCAGCTTCAAGGAAGGCGGTACCGTGCCTGTGGTGACATTGGCTACTTACGCCTGAGACGATCTCTCCCGGCGCAATACCCTTAGCCGGGGGAATGGCACGATCAGCACGAACAGCTATAACGCGCAGGGGAGTCTTGCCAGTCTTACGCATGATCTTGCCGGAACCGCTAACGATCTTGGCTTCAACTATGTCCGTAACCAGAGCGGTGAAATCATCACGGTCAATCCGCTCAATCCGCAAAGTAACTGGGGGCTGTCCAATCTTCCCCAGAGCCGCAGTGCCAATGGTCTCAATCAGCACACCATCATTAATAGCAATGCAATTACTCACGATACCAACGGCAATTTGCAAAGCGATGGGTTATGGGCTTATAGCCATGATCTGGATAACCGGTTGGTGGGTGCGGTACGTAATAATCCGGCGAGCAGTGTCAGTTTGGGCTACGATCCGGCTGGGCGGCTTAATCACACTGACATCGATGGCACGGTGACGGATTTACTCTATGACGGTACTGACTTGATCGCTGAATATGATGGTGCGGCAAACCTGACTACCCGACACATCCACGGCCCCGGTATTGATGAGCCACTGGTAAGCATTTCGGGAACGACCAAGATCTGGCGCTATGCCGATCACTTAGGCAGTGTGATTGCCGAAGCGGATGCAACAGGGAATGCGCTGGCAATACGAGGGTATGGACCGTTTGGCGAAAATGGAAGCACAGCGCCAAACCGGTTTGGTTATACGGGGCAGCAATATATCGCTGGACTGGAGTTGTATTATTACAAGGCCAGATGGTATTCACCCACCATGGGTCGGTTTCTGGAGACAGATCCAATTGGGTATGGTGATGGGGTGAATTGGTATGCGTATGTGGGGAATAGTCCGGTTAATGGGAGAGATCCGACGGGTCTTGCCGTCGGAGATTGGTGGGACTTACCAGCGAATTTAGAAAGAGCTCGACAAATCGCCAACGAAGAACTAGCTAACAGACCTAATTCACATAATGACATGGGCGATGCGATGAGGCACTCCGAGTGGATGAATAGAACAACGCAAGAAACGAATAGTTTTACTGCTTGGGTGGCTGGAACTGGGCACGAAATTGACGGCACCCTGAGAGGAGGGCAGCCTTGGAAAGAAATGCTCATGGATTTGCATAACAACTCTGTCGGGCGTGATGCGGGAATAAATAACTCACCAATTGATCCGGGCAAATTGTGGACACTGCCCCTTACTGGCTCGCAGTACAACTCTTATTCGAATGGCTGTAATAGATGAAAATTTTAGTCACCACTATTAGTGCTGCATTCGCAGTTTTTGCTATGACTTCATGCGTAGCTAACAAGGGGAACTTCTTGTTAATCAATAAAGCGAAAGAGCCAATTTCGCAAGCGTTAGTGACAGTCTGTGGGCAAACAATTGAGTTGAGAGATATACAGCCCGGCATAAGTGAGGCAGGTTCCTACGAGGTAAAATCCGATAGTCATTACGATGTCAGGATCAAATTCCAGTCTGGAAAAAAGCTACAGAAGGGAGTAGGGTATGTAACAAACGGCTTAGACTTCCATCATGATATTGTGATCACCGATACGAATATTGAAATGGTGAGTGACAAAATTAAGGCGCAGTAATTTACCTTCGTAATCCGCACGTGACGTGAATCTATAAAAACACAGTAAGCAATGTAGATACCGTCTTTAAAGTCAAGCATTTTTCAGATAATCGTGCTGATACTGCGGTTGAATTTTCAGTACACCAAAACACAAATGTACCAACTTACGCATTGCGACACCGAGGGAAGACATCTTGAACTTGCCTCGAGCAAGCAAGCGTTCATAAGCGGCTTTTCCGTCTGCAAGAAATCAGTCCCAATTTTGGATCATTTGGCCATTTTCGTAAACATTGGGCAGATTGGATAAACATCTTGATAGCGGTGTTCGATGCGGTCAACGGGTCACCAGTCGTCATTCAATTTTAGGGCTAGGCAACTTCGGTTAACAGGCAATGCAGTTGCATTGACAAGGCAATCGCATTACCATGCACAGCACTCACCTTATACTCTTGGAGAACAACATGCCTGCCACTCTTGAAGTTGAATCAACGCTGACCGACCGTTACCAAACCACAGTGCCAGAAACCGTACGCCGCGCCCTCCGGCTCGGCAAGCGCGACAGGATTCACTACACAATTCGCCCCGGCGGCGAAGTGGTGTTGACACGCGTTGACGCCTCCGCAGGCGATGACCCAGTGCTCGGTCAGTTTTTGGGCTTCCTGGCTCGCGACATTGCCAACCATCCGGAGCACCTGCAGACCATCGACACCAACTTCGTGCAGCGCATCCAATCGCTGACCGGTAGTATCGAAGTCGATCTCAATGCTCCTTTATCGGCGGACGATGAATGAGCAGCAGCAAGCACGCGCCCTTGCTCATCCACGGTTGGGCAGTTTTCGCGCATCCGCTATTTCTCGCACAACTGGAGACCTTCGTTAGACAGGTTGAAGAGCTGAAGAAAAAAGATCCCGGCGGATATGAAAAAAAGAACGCCAACAAGAGGCTGGCGGCGGTCGCCAAGTTAGCATTCGATGTCATACCACAAGATCCGACGAGGCCGGAATACCGACAAGGCAACACGTTAGGCGACGATTACAAGCATTGGTTTCGAGCCAAATTTTTCCAGCAGTACCGCTTGTTCTTTCGCTATCACGCGCCCAGCAAAGTGATCGTGCTGGCGTGGATAAACGATGAGGACACGAAACGTGCCTATGAAAGCGATAATGACGCATACCGAATTTTTCGGAAAATGCTAGTCAGCGGTCACCCACCGGACAATTGGGATCAGTTACTGAAAGAGGCTAAATCTGCTGCCAAGCAACTGCATTCCAGCATGGCGTCACCAAAGGAATTGGAATGATGAACAACAACCAGCACCCACGGAACTACAGAATCAAGTTTTGTTCGCCGTAAACGTTGAAATTTTTTGGCAGTTTTGCGAGTTGTTGGATGCCCCGACCAAGAACAAGGCCTGGCCACGCGACTCATGGCGTTGACACCACTCTCGGCTGGCGTCGAAGACGCAGACGAGGTCAAGTGAGCTAACTGCTACGGAAAACAACGTTGCTATAAGATCATCTAACGATCTGAGTTTCAGGTATGTCCATAACCAGAGCGGCGAAATTATTACGGTCAATCCGCTCACAACTGAGGGCTGGCCAATCTTCCACAGAGCCCCGCAAATTTACCTTTATTCATTACTTCATCTTATCGCGATAAAGTGATCGCGAGAAAGATAACGTAAAGGCCGCCATTTACAAGCAGCGTCCACACCGGCAATCCGCCTGAACGTGCATAAAACCGAAGCCATGCGGCGGCAACCAAGGTAATCAGTACACCGGTCAACACTTCTATACGCGGTTGCCAAGGCGTTAGCATAATTCCAATAGCAGGTAATAACGTTCCCTGGAATACCATTGCCCCAGTAATGTTTCCAAAAGCCAACGTATCTTTACCGCGCCGAATCCATAAAATACTGTTTACTTTTTCGGGAAGCTCGGTCGCTATCGGGATAATAAGCAGAGATAATAGCAATGCAGAAATACCCAGGATATGGGAAGCACCTTCGATACCGTGAATGAACCCCTTGGCACCAAAAATCAGTAGTGCCAGCCCGACTCCTAGTTGCAGCAAAATAGTCCATAAATTAGTCGGCAACCCAAGCTTGGCAAAGAACATCTTGCCCTCCGCCGCAGTGCCATGTCCATCCTCGACCAGCTTTTCCGAGGCACGCAACGTTAGTAAAATGTAAACGAAATAGGTGAGAATCAGCATAAAACTTAGGGCACCACGGAGGGTGCGCGCGTCCTGCGGAATGTACATAGCTACAGCGGCGAGAATAAAAGCAAACAGAAAGAAATTTAAGTCACGTATGAAACCACTCCGTTCTGGCCGAACATGGCCATTAACTCCACGCCGATGAAGAATGGCAAATGCCATCAGGCAGGTAGAGAGTGTCGATAGCATTAGCGGTGCACCTAAAATAGCGCCGACACCAATTTCTTCATTAATGCTGATGTTTTTCGTGCCAGCGAACAATGCGAGCAGTGGAACGATTGTTTCCGGCAAAGCCGTTCCGATGGCGGCAAACACCGAGCCAGTGACGCCTTCCGATATTTTTAGTTGCTCACCCAGGTGCTCCAATGCATTAGTAAAGAGTTCAGAGGCGGCCAAAATGATCAAAAGCATCATAACCAGCTCAAAAACAAGGTTCGTCATTCACATTTCCTCAATATTGCATACAAACATCTTATGAGCCGCGCACTTCCCAGAGAAATGGGTTCGAATATCAGCGGGTGAAGATTTTCTTCCGTAAAAACTTCAATGGCCGGACACAATCCACTGCCCTACCCTACCCTGCTCATGCTCCACGCCTTGAAAAATCTTTAAGCCGAAAACCAAGCATCCACAACACTGCGAAATACACCGTCATACCCATCACTACCAATCCAGTTAACCGCCCGATACGTATCCAGCCGCCGCTGGTGAGCCAACTTTGCTCACTTCCCATACCAAACCAAAGCGTCAACCCCAGCACCAACATTGCCACACCTAGCTTAACGAGAAATTTTCCCCAGCCAGGTTCTGGCTGGTAGATGTCGCGCTTGCGCAGCAAATAAAACAGAATGACGGAGTTAAGGCAAGAACCGAGGCCGATGGCCAGTGCCAACCCTGCATGTTGCAGCCAGCCGATAAACAGCAGATTCATCGCTTGAGTAGCAAGCAAGGTAATGATGCCGATTTTCACTGGAGTCCTGATATCTTGTCGCGCATAAAAACCCGGTGCCAGCACCTTCACTGAAAGGATACCAATCAGGCCGACGCTGTAGCCGACCAACGCATTGCGCGTCATCAGCACGTCGTTCGCAGTAAATGCACCATGCTGAAAGAAGGTTGCCAAAAGGGGAACCGCAATCATGCCTAGCGCAAGAGCCGCAGGAAGGGTCAGCATGAAAGTCAGGCGTAAGCCCCAATCAAGTAGCCTGGAATACTCTGCCAGATGGCCATCGGCATAATGCTTGGATAGCGATGGCAGCAGAATAGTGGCTATTGCCGCACCCAATACGCCGGAGGGAAACTCCATCAAGCGATCGGCGTAATAGAGCCAGGATACACTGCCCGCCACCAGAAAAGAGGCAAAGATGGTGTTAATGATGAGGCTAATCTGGCTGATTGACACACCAAATACCGCTGGCCCCATCTGTTTGATGATGCGCCACACGCCCGCATCTTTCAGGTTGAGACGCAAGGTCGGCAACATGCCAATTTTTTTCAGAAATGGCAGTTGAAATACCAGCTGCACAAATCCAGCTACAAATACCGCACATGCCAGCGCCATGATAGGCGGTTCAAAATACGGAGCCAGCCACAACGCAGCGCCAATAAAACACACGTTGAGCAAAATGGGAGTAAATGCAGGTACCCAAAATTTATTGTAGGTATTAAGTATCCCCGACGCCACAGCGACCAAAGAAATAAAAAATATATACGGGGAAGAAATGCGTAACAACTGGACAGTAAGATCAAATTTCGCAGGTGTAGCTACAAAACCCGGTGCGCTGATGTAAACCAAAATCGGCGCGGCAATAACACCGATCAGCGTAACAATAAACAGGATAATTGCCAGCAATGTGGTTACATGATCAACCAACAGCTTGGTTTCCTCATGCCCACGACGGTTTTTATATTCACCCAAAATTGGCACAAAGGCTTGGGAGAATGCACCTTCCGCGAATAAGCGGCGCAACAGGTTGGGCAGCTTAAAGGCGACGAAAAAAGCATCAGTCGCCATGCCCGCGCCGAAAACGCGCGCAACCAATATATCTCGGATTATGCCCAGTATGCGCGAAGCCAGCGTAAAGCTGCCTATGGTACCAAGAGCTTTAAGCAGGTTCATTTATGACCTGATTTTAAAAGAAAATTTCATATTTTTCACTTCAGCATTTGCCATGCTGGATCATACTCAATGCCACGGCTTCAGCGACCTGTATGCCGTCCACTGCAGCTGAAAGTATGCCACCTGCATAACCCGCACCTTCTCCTGCAGGATAAAGCCCGGAGATATTCAGGCTTTGAAAATCTTCGCGGCGCTTAATGCGTACCGGAGACGAGGTTCGTGTTTCCACGCCAGTGAGCACGGCATCAAACATGGCAAACCCTTTAAGCTGCTTATCGAATGCCGGGATAGCTTCTCTTATCGCTGTAATAGCGTAATCCGGCAACGACGTAGAAAGATCGCATAAGTGAACACCCGGTGTGTAAGACGGCACAACAGACCCAAGCGTGGTGGAAGGGCGGCTTGCGAGAAAATCACCCACTTTTTGTGCCGGTGCATGATAATTGCTGCCGCCCAACTGAAAGGCGCGCGCTTCCCAGTATCGTTGCAACTCCATGCCGGCCAATGGATTTCCCGGATAATCAGCGGGCGTGATACCGACAACAATCCCACTATTGGCATTGCGCTCATTGCGCGAATACTGGCTCATGCCATTAGTAACAACGCGACCTTCCTCGGAAGCTGCTGCGACCACGGTGCCACCCGGACACATACAGAAGCTATAAACTGAACGGCCATTTTCACAGTGATGCACCAGCTTATAATCGGCTGCACCCAGCAGAGGGTTGCCAGCATTCTTGCCAAAACGGCAGTGATCGATCAACTGTTGCGGATGCTCGATACGAAAACCTATGGAAAATGGTTTGGCTTCCATATATATGCCGCGTTGATGCAACATATGGAATGTGTCGCGCGCGCTGTGCCCAACAGCGAGCACGACATGATCGCTGGCAATGTGTTCACCACTACTCAACACGACTCCTCGAACTTGTCCATTATCTATTACGATATCTTCAACCTTACTCTGAAAACGAATTTCTCCACCCAGGGCTTTGATACTCGCGCGCATTTCTTCCACCATCCCCACCAGCCGAAACGTGCCAATATGGGGTTTGCTGACGTAAAGAATTTCTTCTGGCGCACCCGCCTTGACAAATTCCATGAGCACCTTGCGACCATAGTGTTTGGGGTCTTTAATTTGGCTGTGCAGCTTGCCGTCAGAAAATGTTCCCGCGCCACCTTCACCAAACTGCACGTTGGATTCTGGATTGAGTATTCCTTGTCGCCACAGACCGAATGTGTCTTTGGTGCGCTCGCGCACGGCCTTACCGCGCTCCAGGACAATCGGACAAAACCCCATTTGCGCCAGAATCAGGGCGGCAAATATTCCACAAGGACCCGTACCAATCACGATTGGACGAGAAGCCAGCTTAGCCGGTGCATGGGCTACAAAATGGTAACTTGTGTCAGGTGTAAGTGAAACATGCTTATCGCCTTGCAGGCGCTGAAGCAGTGCAGCTTCGTTCTTGACTTCAATATCCAGCGTATACGTAAAAACAATGGCTGATGGCTTGCGCGCATCATAGCTACGGCGAAATATTGCATAGCTAATCAGTTCATCAGCGCTAATACCCAGCCGTTTTAGAAGTGCAGTCTTGAGATCATCATCAGGGTGGTTTAAAGGAAGCTTAATTTCAGTCAATCGCAACATGCATAGTATTCCGGATATATTCTGTCAAGGAGTAACAAAGCTCCTACTAGTCAAAGGATGATTTTACCGTAAGTAGGTTTATTAGGACTCACGTATCACATAGGTCAAAGCAAAATACAGAGAGTATTCTTTAGAAATACTATAGGCTATAGTAAGCTACCATTAGTTATTGCGCTTCGATCTTGAACCTGTGGTGTAAGCTGAAAGCAGGTCAAAATTCAATGCACAACCAGACTTGGATTTACAGCCATTTCAGCAATCAATCAACTTTTATGGAACGATCATGAACACACCCCTCACCGCCATTCTAGCCATGATAACCAGTATGTTGGGTGCCGCAGCCTATGGCGCACCTGGTGAATACTGGGAAGTCACTTCCAAGATGGAAATTCCTGGCATGCCTTTCGCGATGCCCGCTTTCCCGAACAAAGTGTGCCTTCCCAAAGGGGGGGAAAGCGATCCCAGAAAGACTTCCGGCGACAAGAACTGCAAGCTGTCTGATATCAAAACCGTCGGTAACAAAGTTTCATGGAAAGCCCGTTGCGATCATAATGGGGAGGTAATGACTGGCATCGGCGAGCAAACGGCTACTTCCAACAGCTTTGCAGGCAAGATGCAGCTATCAGGCAAATCAGAAGGCCAAGACATTAACATGAACATGGCTTTAAGCGGCAAACGCATTGGGGGAGCGTGCGATTCGGATGAGATGCTTAATAAAGTAAAAGCGCAAATGTGTGACACCTCAGGGTACGACAGCACGGCTGTCTGGATTAGTAGTGCTGATCACATCTTTACCAACTGCGCCGACCAGCGTAAAAAATTGTGCGACAACGTACGCAAGGATGCCTCCAAAGATGCGCAAATCTATACCGTGCTACTTCAGCATGATCAACAATCAAAAAGCGCTTCCATCGCCAAAGAGTGCAAACTGGATATGGCTGCCACCACCAAAGCAATTTGCAAGAACTTCAATAGCAATAATTATCAGCAGCTCTCTGCATACTGCCCGGCAGAAGCCAAGATTTACCGCGAAGAAAAGCGCCGCAAAGAATGCGAGGGTCGCAGTTACACTGGCAAGACTAGTGCCGAGAGCATGCGCTCATGCATGAACGGCATGAAAGACGTTACGGATAGCAACAAGCCAAGCGAGGTGGATGCGCCACGTGACTCGGGCAAGCTCTCTGCAAGTAACCCAGCCAACGACAAGTCGTCTGCGAACGACTCAGCGAACGAAAAATCTTCTGCAAACAACCCAACCAACGATATGTTGGAAGGAATCAAGAAATTAAAGGGCATGTTCGGTTTTTAAAGCATGAAATATCTGGTCGGGCTGCTCCTGTGGTGCCAAATCATGGCTGCGCAGGGGCAGCCCGATCCTTTTCCACAGGCCGCAAAAGCCTATCTTGTCAAAGTGGATGAAGCATTCATTTGGGAACATCGACCCCATGACCACTTGCCGCCTGCCAGCCTGACCAAGTTGATGACCGCATTGCTGATTTTAGAGCAAGGGCAATTACAAGAAGCAGCAACGATCAGCCTGGCATCGACACGTGAGACAGGTTCGCGTAGCCTGCTCAAGGCTGGCGAACGCTTTCGTGTGCAAGACCTGCTGACCGCTACGATGATCGCCTCGTCCAATGATGCCTGTCATGCGCTGGCCGATCACTTGAGCGGAAATGAAACAGGCTTTGTGGCTCGAATGAATCGTCGCGCAAAAGAGCTTGGTATGCGCGACACTCATTTTACCAACGCCTGCGGGCACGATGCTGCCCAACACTATTCCAGCGCCCATGATCTTGCACGGTTAACGCATGAATTACTCAAATATCCCTCATTGATCGAAATTACCTCACAAAAAAACTTGCAGATCACCACCTTAGATGGCAAGAAACGTTACACGCTGGGAAACAAGAACGCGCTAATTGGTCGCTACGATGGCGCACTCGGTCTCAAAACGGGTTACACACCCAAGGCCGGAAAGTGTCTTGTAGCCTTTGCCAAACGGAGTGGTCACGAGGTGCTGCTCGTGATGTTGCATGGTAAAAACCGTTGGTGGGATGCTGTAGACATCCTCGATCTTGCTTTTGACCATTCCCGTGCGGCTCCCTGAAACGCACTTCGGCGTACTGCTGTGGCTTATGCTCGCGGTATCCATCTGCTACGTGAATGCACTTAACGGCACATTCCAGTTCGATGACTACAATGTAATCGTCAATAATCCGAGCGTACATTCATGGGCAGGCTGGGCCGAGGGCTTATCCACCGGCATCCGCCCCTTGCTCAAGTTCAGCTACACACTCAACTGGACAATGGGCACAGGTGTGATCGGTTTTCATCTCACCAATCTGCTGATCCACCTGACAAATGCGTATCTGGTCTACAGGTTAACGCAGGCTTTTATGCAGCAACAATGGCAGCAGGATGAATTCCGGCAAGTTCCTATTTTTGTCGCATTGCTATTCGCCGTTCACCCCATCTACACCGAAGCCGTCACCTATATATGCGGTCGTTCCATTTCATTGATGACACTGTTTTATCTGGCAGGGCTACTCGCTTACATCAGCGGACGTATGCAGCAAAATAGCGTCAAAGTATATGGAGTGACCCCGCTGTTCTTTGTCATGGCTTTGGGCGTTAAAGAAACCGCCGTGACGTTTCCGCTGGCGCTGTTGCTGTGGGAATATGCGTGTGGCGGTAAATGGAAACGCGCCCTGATGCCGCAATGGCCGAGCTGGCTGGCGCTGATTCTGGGCGCACTGGTATTTCTGTTCAGCGACAGCTACCTGGCGCATATGGAACGCAGTGCCCAGCTTAATTCCCTGCAAGGCAACCTGGCAAATCAAGTTGCTGCTTTTTCCTACCTGATGCGGCAATGGGCTTTACCGTTATGGCTGAACATTGATCCGGACTTACCATTACAAAATGACTTTTCCGCTATTTTGTTACCGTCGATCTTCTTGCTGGCACTACTTTTACTCATGGTAACTTGCTGGCGGGTACGCCCATGGATTAGTTTTGCCTTAGCATGGACAATGTTACAGTTGATCCCGTTACATTTGTTTCTACCCCGAATTGATATCGCCAACGATCGTCAAATGTATCTGGCCGGCTGGCCACTCTCTCTTGCGCTGTGTATCGAGTTGAGGTTGTGGTCGGACGGAACAAAATCCCAGATTTTTGCTGCGCTCCTGCTGTTAGGCTTGACTACCCTTACCATTTTACGGAATCAGGATTACGCTAGCGAGATTGACTTATGGGAAGATACTGTTATGAAGTCCCCTGGCAAAGCGCGCGTACACAACAATCTTGGCTATGCTTACCTGCTAGCTCACCACAATGATGAAGCGCGGCGCGAATTTGCTACCGCACTGCAACTCGATCCAAATTTCTTCAAGGCACATTACAACCTTTATCGGCTGGATGAAGAAATCAGCTCAAGATAATCAAAAAGTGTATTAGGGTACGACTGAGGTAGATTGGAGAAAACGAACAACAACGTTTTGTTAAACTTGAAACAGAAGTGTAAAGCGAATGAAGCATACCCAATACAATTTAATGAATCTTCATTACATATGTACTAAGCACTCCATATTGTTTAACTTTTACTATATATATTCATAGCAAGGAGAAACAGATTGAAAGATTTAATGATCGCCATGCTCATTACAGGTGCTTTAATTCTCACCGGATGTGCTGAGCCTGAGCCAAGTATTGCGCCAAGACCGAAAATAAACTGGAATGACGTTCAATCCATTGCAAGTGCAATCAGTATTCAACACGACGACTTAAAGAAAACCACAAGTTTTAAAGGACCAAACAGTAGCAAGGGCATTCTGGACACAGTTTTATTACGCGCGTGGAAATCAGATGAAGGTGGAGGGTTCAGTTATCAGATTTACGTTATAGATTACTACCATGGCGATTGGCGTTTTTACGACAAGGCGTTTGATTCTAAAGGTAATACTCTTAACATTACACTGAATTCACGAGATGTCAGCTCTTGTGATTACTCTACCTGCGCCCACTATGAACATTTAGGAATGAATGTATCGCGAGAGTATTTGGAAAAAAATCAAGAGAATGACATTGTTTTTAAGGTAAGCGGTAACGGAGGAGAAGAGACGTTTACCATTCCTTCGGCTTATATCAAAGCCTTTCTGTCTGTAGCCAAATAATTCACCCGTTATACTTTGAGTTAGAAATCTTCAACAGCTAAAAATGTCTCGCATTAATATTCAAGGAATTTCGGCAGAATTCATGCGTCTTAGAATAATTTCTGTCTTTCTTAACATGCCTCGGGCTTCGCGGTGTTGATCATAGTAGCGCGGGTTAGGGACCATGGCGGCAAGTTTAGCGGCTTGTAGTGCAGAAAGCTGCATTGAGCTGACACGATAATAATACCGAGCTGCTGCCTCTGCACCGAACACTCCATTGCCCCACTCTATAACGTTCAAATAAATCTCAAAAATTCGTTGCTTGGTCATCATCTGTTCCAGCATTATAGTGATGAGAGCTTCCTCTGCTTTACGCCATGGTGTGCGCTTGGTAGATAAAAATAAATTTTTTGCCAACTGCTGACTGATGGTAGAGCCGCCTGCCACGATCTTGCCTTTTTTCATGTTTTTTTCGTAAGCCTTTTGAATCCCTTCCCAATCAAAGCCTTCATGGTCAACGAATTTTGCATCTTCAGAAGCAATCAGTGCACGTTTGAGATTGTTCGATATCTTTGCATAGGGTACCCACTGGTGCCGTAATTCAGCATCCGGATGCTTGTTTTGCATCAACAACAATCGCTCATCCATGAAGGAACTAGTAGAGGGATCGTTTTTTACCCACCATGCAATATGCGCAAAAATCCACAGTTGATAGAGCAGTAACAATAGCAGCAACACTCCTACAATACGCCATATCCACGACCACAGTTTTTTCATGACGTTTGCTCAAATCAGACGCAGTTTAGCGATGACAGGGGCGGTATCGGGGCGTATGTTGCGCCATAGAAAAAATGACTCGGCGGCTTGCTCAACCAGCATTCCGAGCCCATCCGCAAGCCGTGCTGCGCCTTGCTCTTTAGCAAAAATCAAGAACGGTGTTTCCTTTCCATACATCATGTCGTAAGCCAGCGCATCAGGCGCGAAAACTCCCCCGCGTTTCGCATGTTCTTCAATTGAAAAAGACGAGCCAGGGGAAGAAAATGGAGAGACACTTTCTCCTCGCGGCAGTGGTGGCAGTGAGTCTGCCAAGCTACTGGAAGTCGCATTAATCACGCAATCAAATTGCGAACCTGTAAGTGCGATATAGCTGCTACCATGAATGGCGCCGTGCGCGGAAAATAGAGCAGCCAATTGATAAGCCTTATCTTCCGTGCGATTCGCGACCGTGATAATCGCTCCTGCATTGAGTAGTGGAAGCGCCACGCCATAGGCCGCACCCCCTGCCCCCATTAGTAATACACGCTTGCCTTGTAATATGAAACCAAGATTATGTTCAATGTCGGCGACTAATCCTGCGCCGTCGGTGTTATCGCCAATGATCTCTGTGCCATCAAACTTTAGAGTATTCACGGCCTGAGCCGCTTGCGCGCGTACGCTAAGTTGAGTAGCCAGCTGGAACGCCTCAAACTTAAAGGGAACAGTCACGTTGATGCCGCGACATCCTTCATCTCGTAAAACCAGCACGGTATCACGAAAGCCATCCAATGGTGCGGGAATGGCCTCATAGCTTAAATCCTGCTTGGTCTGACGTGCGAATTGAGCGTGAATAAGGGGGGATTTACTGTGCGAAATTGGGTTGCCGATTACGGCGTAGCGGTCAGTCATAGTGCGACGATTATAACGTTACTGAACCCTTTATGGATTCGCTTATCGCCCTAATTATCACCATGCACTTAAAGGAAAGGAGAGGTGGATGACGTTGCGCCGGAATATAAGCTACCACACAACATCATCGCTACGCATAAGGCATATTTTTGTCCTGGTGGTTACGATTACCGTGCCAGCGCAGCTTGCGCATTAGGATCTCCCTGTGCTGCGGCTTTTTGCCACCATTCGCGTGCCTTAGCATCATCTTTTGGTATTCCGTCACCAGTTTGATGCATCGAGCCAAGTATGAATTGCGCTTCAGGGTCTCCCTGTAACGCAGCTTTTTGATACCAATCCGCAGCTTGAACTGCATTTTTGGTTGCACCTTCACCCTTGCGATACATATGACCAAGGAGAGTTTGCGCGATAGGATATCCTTGCTCAGCAGATTTCCGATACCACTCTACGGCTTTAACAGCATCCTTGGCAACGCCTTCGCCATTGCGATACATCCCGCCCAGAATAAATTGCGCACCGGCATCTCCCTGTACAGCAGCTTTCTCATACCACTCAATTGCCTTAGCCGCGTCCTTGGGTAAGCCCAACAATCCTTTGCGATACATATTACCAAGTGCATATTGCGCACTCGGATCTCCCTGTACAGCGGCTTTTTGGTACCACTCTACGGCTTTAGCAGCATCTTTTGTAACGCCTTCGCCATTACGATACATCCAGCCAAGATTAACTTGCGCACCTACCTCTCCCTGTGCGGCGGCCTTCTCATACCACTCGATGGCTTTATTGGTATCCTTGTCTACACCCTCGCCTTTGCGGTACATATTACCGAGCATGGTTTGTGCAACCGCATGACCTTGGGCAGCAGATTTTTGAAACCATTCTCTGGCTTTAACATAGTCCTGGGCGACATTATCGCCATTACGATACTTAATACCCAGTGCATATTCGGCATTACTATCCCCCTGGGCCGCTTCTTTCTGATATGACTCAATCGTTTTTACAGGTTTACGTACTTCTAAATCTTGATCATTTATATTTTTGATACTCACTTGTTTTTTGGTACTGACTGTTTCACTCTCCTTCTGCATTGGCGTCAATATATTTTCTGATGGCAGTTCTTTTGATACACCAGGAGCTTCTTTAATTACTGCTTTCTCAGTCGTAGAGCAAGCGGCAAGAATGGTGGCAAAGGAGAATAGGATTGTTAAGCGTGAGAAATTCATAATGAGCTTTCCAGAATAGACAGTTCGAATTTACCGGGTAATTTTACCCCATCTGATTGCGAGTAATAATAAGTAGCTTCATTCATCATCAAGTAGCATTTGCACCAAATCAAATTAAGTAAATCAATAGTTCTTCGTTACTGACGAATTGTTACAAAAGACAGGTTGATTACTCCGGCATGTTGCGCAATTGCCATAAACTCTGCCACGCGGCCATAAGGTACAGCCTTGTCTGCTTCAATTTTCATCTGAAACTCCGGATCGACCGCTCGCTGTTTTAGGACGTCTGCCAGTTGTGAGTCACTTAATGCTTTGTTATCCAGCTCGATCTGTCCGTACGCATCCACAGTCAGCAATGCCGGAAGCGATTTTATCGGTTCGGAAGATGCTACCGTTGTAGTTTTTGGCAAAGTAACTTTGAGCGACTGCGGAGTAAGTAGCGGTGCCGTAACAATAAAAACCACCAGCAACACCAACATCACGTCTACTAACGGCGTTACGTTGATTTCGCTCATCATTCCCTGTTGCGTTGAATTGCTCATTCCCATGATGACCTCACAGTTTAAAATTATGTTTAAGTGCCAACCGCACGAAATCGTGCGCAAAATTTTCCAGCTCTGTTACTTGCACGCGCAGGCGGCGCAAGAAGTAGTTATAAGCTAACACTGCGGGCAGCGCAGTAGCGATACCGATGGCAGTCGCGATCAGTGCTTCACCTATTGGTCCAGCAACTACATCCAGACTGGCTGAACCACTAGTGCCGATGTCCTGCAACGCATGCATGATGCCCCACACTGTACCGAACAAACCAACGAACGGCGAAGTCGAGCCTATGGTAGCCAGCTCGGCCAATCCACGTTCGTGATAGCGTTGCATATTTTCCACCTGCTGGCGCAGCATGCGTTCCAATACATCTTGCGGCGCACCGATATGTTTCAAGTCCTGTTCTTCAGCACTTAAGTTTTTCACTTCGGCAAAACCGGCTTGCGCCAACCGCGCCAAGTCACTTGAACCTTGCTGCGCCATTTCAGCCGCAGCATGCCAGTCGCGAGCGGCCCAGAAGACATCACTGAAGGCACGATTGGATTTATCGTTCCGTACTTGCCGCCATAGCTTGAGCAAGGCGATAGACCAAGTCGCTACCGACAGAAAAATAAGAAGTAGCAGTGTGGCAGCTACAACAGGCGACCCAACGGAAAATAGATTGTTCATGTATCGTTATCTTTCAAAGAAAAAATGATTGGTACCTTAAACCATTTGTTAATCGCTTCCCCATCGTGACGAGCAGGGATAAAGTGCCAAGACCTTACAGTTTCCAGCGCATTGTCATCCAGCATGGTATGACCGCTACTCTGAGCCACAGTGACCTGACCGCAAGAACCATCGGCCAGTACCTCTACATTCAATATCACCTTGCCTTGCAAACCCATGCGACGTGCTGCAACGGGGTATGACGGGCTCGCATTTTTCAAGTGATAAAATGCTTTGTAACTTGGTTCGCTTTGCTCTGCATTAAGACGAGCCATTTCAGCTACGGCACGCGCTTTAGCATCTGCTTCAGCTTTGGCCTTAGCAAGCGCTGCTTCCTGCTCTGCCCTGAGTCTCGCTGCTTCCTGCTCTGCTTTGAGGCGGGCAGCTTCGGCTAGTGCACGCGCTTTGGCATCTGCTTCAGCTTTGGCCTTAGCGAGCGCCGCTTCCTGTTCTGCCCTGAGTCTCGCCGCTTCCTGCTCTGCTTTAATGCGAGCCGCTTCGGCTTCTGCACGTGCCATGGCTTCTGCCCTGGCTCTAACCTGAGCGGCTTCATGTTCTGCTCTGGCTCGAGCAGCGTCAGCTTCCGCACGTGCCATGGCTTCTGCCCTTGCTCTGGCTTGAGCGGCTTCATGTTCTGCTCTGGCTCGAGCAGCATCAGCTTCCGCACGTGCCATGGCTTCTGCCCTTGCTCTGGCTTGAGCGGCTTCATGTTCTGCTCTGGCCCGGGCAGCGTCAGCTTCCGCACGCGCCATAGCTTCTGCCCTTGCTTTAGCCTGAGCGGCTTCATGTTCTGCTCTGGCCCGGGCAGCGTCTTGCGCCGCCTTGAGTCGCAGCGCTTCCGCATGTGCCATGGCTTCAGCTTTCGCTCGAGCTTGCACGGCCTCTTGCTCTGCCCTGACTCTCGCCGCTTCCTGGTCTGCTTTAAGACGAACTTCAGCTTCTGCACGTGCTATGGCTTCTGCCCTTGCCCGCGCCTGCACAGCTTCTTGTTCTACTCTCGCTCTTGTTGCTTCATGTTCCGTCTTAATGCGTACAGCCTCAGCCTGTGCCAGGACTGCAGCTTTTACCCGAGCCTGTACAGCTTCATGCTCTATTTTCGCTCTTGCTGCTTCCTGTGCCGTCTTAATGCGTACAGCTTCGGCATGAGCCAAGATTTCAGCTTTTGCCCGAGCTTGCGCTGCTTCATGGTCTGCCTTGATCCTGATCGCCTCTTGCACTGCTTTAAGACGCATTGCTTCGGCTTCGGCTTTAGCCTGTGCTTGCGCTAAAGCCTCTGCTTTTGCTCTAGCCTGCTCAGCTAATTGTTCCGTTTTAGCTTTTGCTATTTCCTGCTCTTCTTTAAGTCTTACAGCTTCAACTTCTGCTCTCGCCTTAGCCTCTGCTTGTGCCTTAGCTACTACGGCTTCGTGTTCTGCATTTATTTTTTTCGCTTCTTGCATTGCCTCTAGACGAGCAAGCTCCGTTTCTACTTTTGCCTTAGCTTCTGCTTGCGCCTTGGCTTGTGCAGCAACTTGCTCGGCCTTAGCTTTTGCTAATTCCTGTTCTACCCTGCGTTGTGCAGCCTCTGCTTCCTCTCTCGCTTTGGTAAGTGCAGCTTCTTGCTCTAGCCTGATTTTTTCAGCCATTTCAGTATCAACTATTGGATCTGGCTTTTTTTCCGGTTCAACAGGTTTTTCAACTGGTATTTCTGCTGCCGGTGCAACAGGCTCAGGCTTCACTGGATCAGGCACAGGTTTAGCAGCATGCGGCAGTTTCTTAGACGAGGAAGGAGCAGCCGTTAGCGGTAATGCAGAAGGCGGAACTGGCTTATCAGCCATCGCAACTGTCACTTTCATCTCTCGCATTGGCTTAGAAGACCCCTGCGATTGCGCCATGACGGGATACAAAACGACTAAATGCAATACCAGAACAACCACAACAACAACTGCCCGCTCACGCGCCGCAGGTGTAGAAGGATAAATATATGAAAGTGGATTCAACCTTATCTCCACGGACATGGGCTACCCCACACTACGACATGCATGGCTACAGTTAAAAACACCTGCACCCAGCTTTTATCCATGCTTTTTGCATTCGCGTATTGTTTGCTCTTGTTTAGCAAAATTCAACTGACCACTTAACAAAAAGTAAAAAATTTATGCCCGTGGTAAAAATCGATACGCAGCAACCCCTTATAGCATGTTGTATTTGCTATATAGGGCAGGTATTCGACGAGCGCTTTCAAAATCTTACCAAACACGCTCATATGAACTCGGGAATTTGTACAGCTAGAGTAACCATAAGCTGTTAATGCAAACGCGATACACATAAGTCGAAGACAATTTCCTGCATTGTTATTCCATGTTAATGGCTAGGATCCAGTCATCATTGACATGCCGGATACGCTAACTAGGGATGAGCAATTTCTGTATACACTAAACAATATAATTATTAATGATAACGATTCGTAATTATATTCACATGTCAAAGAAAATGCAATATTTTTTGCACCATATCGCAGAAAAACCAAGGTTATTCTCGGATCTTTTCAGAACTTTCATCGTAATCAAAATCTAGAGTTACACACACCCTTAATACATTTGAAAATATCTTTCGTGGCAGCTATAAAACCAATATCTTATAATTTATAATCAATAGGTTTGTATTCAAGAAGGACTAACTGTTGGAAGATTTTCTAAGTGCACACTAACAATTGTATTGTCCCGAATTTAATAGCGAATCCAACCTATGATTAGACTTTTGAATTCTGATTTTTTAATCATTGGGGGTGGCATAGCCGGATTGTCGACTGCGCAACGTTTGCTGCAGCAAGGGGCGTTAGTAACCGTGCTGGAGCGTGGTGAGGTAGGCCAGGAAGCGTCTTGGGCAGGCGGTGGCATTTTGTCACCCCTGTGTCCGTGGAATTATCCCGATGAGGTTACGCACCTCACCACTCATGGCGCAGAATTGTTTCCGGCATGGGCACAAGAATTGCGTACGGCTACTGGCATAGATCCCGAATACGAGAAAAGCGGAATGCTGGTATTGCCATCATTTGATGCGCAGGCAGCAGAGCAATGGTGCGCGAAGCATAGTGCTTATCCAATACATCAAGTCTGTGCGAAACACTATAACCTGCTCCAGGGCGATGCACTCTACTTGCCTGAAGTCGCTCAGGTACGCAATCCGAGGTTATTGCGCGCCCTGCGTCAGCATGTGGAATCGCTTGGAGGGCGTATCATCGAAAAATGTGCAGTAAGCGATATTGTGGTCAAAAATGGACGCGTAAAAACACTTTCCACACCCAGCGGAAAATTTAATGCGCGGGGGTATATCGTTACCGCTGGCGCATGGAGCAAGGAAATATTGGGACAACATGCGCTACGCTTAGACATTAAGCCAATGCGCGGACAGATGCTGTTATTCAAATTCGATGTATCGCCGCTCCGTCATATTGTATTGCAAGACAATTTGTATTTAATCCCACGTCGTGATGGGCACCTACTGATCGGTAGCACGTTGGAAGACGTGGGTTTTGACCAGCACACTACCCGTGAAGCACGCGATATGCTGTGGCAACGTGCCCAAAAATTATTGCCATCTCTGCGGGATATGTCCTTGATGCAACACTGGGCCGGACTGCGTCCCGCTTCGCCGCACAATATCCCCACTATCGGACGACATCCGCAACTGGACAATCTTTATCTCAATAGCGGACATTTTCGTTATGGCGTGACTATGGCTCCGGCCAGCGCCGAAATTCTGTTAAATGAAATCACGGGGGCAAAGCAACCATTTGATGTCACACCGTATCAGGCTGGGTGGGGCACTTAAAAATGGGGTCATTTTTATTCTACGGATATATTCAAAAATATGCTGACGAAATAAAAACGTGAATTTCAATTTTTAAAGCGTGATATTGAAAATCAAATATGAGATTAGTTCAGGAGTGATGAAATAACGTGCCCCGGCTGTATGGGGGCACGCTTAATTACGCTGGTTATTTCTTCTTAGTCTTAACGCCAGCAACCGCATCTTTCAACTTACTGCCGACTTTAAATTTCGCAACTTTCTTGGCAGGTATCTTTAACTCTTTTCCGGTGGCTGGATTCCGACCTATCCGAGCAGCACGCTGTTCAACAGCAAAAGTGCCAAAACCAATCAGCTGCACATTATCGCCTTTTACCAATGACGCTTGTATGGCAGCCATCAACGCATTCAATATTTCTTCGACATTGACCTTAGAATTCTTTGTGGACTTCGCTACTGCATCAATCAACTCTGCTTTATTCATAGTTTATGACTCCCTTTAGTTGAAAAAACACTGCACTGTATCAAGCCATCGGATCAATGGCAATCACAGCTTCACAAATTAATACGATATTCATTAAGAAATTTTAGAACCTCAATTCTAATTGAGCGTTTTTTAAATAGTAACTACCGGGTGAATTGTTGTCTTTAAATCCATTTTCACCAGTTGTCTTCGTCTTTGATGCTACTGGGTCTTTGATGCTACTGGGTCTGTGATGATACTGACGCCGACGATTGAATGCATGCGATCAATACCTTTATTGAGCGATTCCACCTAATTTTTGGTGGTGAAATCGAATATGCTCCTCAATAAACGTCGCAATAAAATAATATCCATGGTCGTACTCGACATGCCTGCGCAGTTCCAAAGGCTGCTGAGCAGTCTTGCAGGCTGCTTCAAACGCTTGCGGAAACAATTGATCGGGCAGAAATTTATCGCTCAATCCTTGATCAATCAGTATTCCGTTGGCAAATGGTGCATGCCTTTTTTCCATGAGCGCACTGGCATCGTATTGCTGCCAACTCTCCTGTTCATCGCCCAGATATGCCGTAAATGCCTTGATCCCCCAAGGACATTTGCTCGGTGCACAGATCGGCGCAAATGCCGATACCGTTTTAAAAAGATCCGGATTGCGCAGCGCCAGGACAAGCGCCCCATGCCCGCCCATTGAATGTCCAGTAATGCCAATGCTGGAAGGCAACACTGGGAATTCTCGCACAATCAATTCATATAGTTCCAGCATGTAGCTGTACATACGGTAATGCTTGTTCCAGGGCATCTCTGTCGCATCGAGATAGAAACCTGCGCCAACCCCGAAATCCCAGCTATCTGCTTCGCCTGGAAGATTGGCGCCGCGCGGACTGGTATCAGGCGTAATCAACATCAATCCTTGCTGCGCAGCACTACGCTGAGCACCCGCCTTGATCATGAAAGTTTCTTCCGTACAGGTCAGGCCAGCCAGACAGAACAGGGCGGGAACCTTGCCTTCCCGAGCCTGCGGCGGCAGAAATACCGAAAAACGCATCGGCAAGCCGATTGCTTCAGAATGATGTCTATAGAACCGCTGTATCCCTCCAAAACACTCGTGTTCGCTTATAAGTTTAGGCATAGCGCAACCGTTCAATAAAGCACGACGGAACGGATCGACTCGCCGCTCTTCATCAAATCAAACCCCTCATTGATGCGCTCCAGCGGTAATGTATGGGTAATCAAATCATTAATATTCAATTTACCCTCCATGTACCAATCAACAATTTTCGGAACATCCGTACGACCGCGTGCTCCACCGAAAGCAGAACCTTTCCATTCGCGACCAGTAACGAGTTGAAATGGGCGGGTGCTGATTTCTTGTCCGGCAGCAGCAACACCAATAATGAACGATTGTCCCCACCCTTTATGGCAACATTCCAGTGCTTGCCGCATGGTGGTGGTATTACCAATACATTCAAAAGAATAATCAGCTCCACCATCGGTCAACTGGATGATGTAATTGACAATATCTCCAACTTCTTTCGGATTCACAAAATCAGTCATGCCGAACTTGCGTGCAATCTCGATTCGCCCGGGATTGATGTCAACTCCAATAATCTTGTTAGCACCCACCATCTTTGCGCCTTGAATGACGTTCAAACCAATTCCGCCGAGTCCAAATACGACCACATTTGCGCCAGCTTCGACTTTAGCTGAAAAAACCACCGCACCGACACCGGTCGTCACTCCGCAACCGATATAGCAAGCTTTATCGAAGGGCGCATCCTCACGAATTTTAGCTAATGCAATTTCAGGAACAACGATATAGTTGGAGAAAGTCGAGGTTCCCATGTAGTGATAGATAGCCTTGCCGTCAATCGAAAAGCGTGATGTGGCGTCCGGCATCAAGCCACGCCCCTGAGTCGAGCGGATGGCTTGACAAAGATTGGTCTTGCGCGACAGGCAGTACTTGCATTGACGGCATTCCGGCGTATATAGCGGAATAACATGGTCGTATTTTTTAAGAGAACAAACACCCGGGCCAACGTCGACTACGACACCCGCACCTTCGTGACCTAAAATCGACGGAAAAATACCTTCTGGATCAGAACCCGACAGAGTGTAATAATCAGTATGACAGATTCCGGTTGCTTTAATTTCGACCAGTACTTCACCCGCCCTTGGCCCTGCCAGATCCACTTCTTCAATCGTCAGCGGCGCACCGGCTTTCCATGCGACTGCAGCTTTTGTTTTCATCAGTGAACTCCAAAATAATTCATGAAAAATAGTTCAATGCATGAAGTATTGTAAACCAAGCATTACTAACGTAAGGTCAGTTTTTATGCTTGCAAGGTTTGGATCACTCAGTTCTCCAATACCCCTTAAGCGAGCCACTTGCTGCCTATAATCTAGCTTGATTTCTGCTACCATTAGCCATGCGTTGTGTCACCAAATAATTTCACTTTTTGAGCTCAATTACAATACCGATTACGCAGCGCAGAACACGTATCAACTTAATTTATTTAAAGGAAGCATCATGCCTAGCAACATCCATAGTAAAGCCATCACACAAGGGGTGCAGCGTTCGCCTAATCGTGCCATGTTGCGCGCCGTAGGGTTTGGCGATGGTGATTTCAACAAACCCATTGTAGGCATTGCCAATGCGTACAGCACTATTACACCCTGCAATGCGGGGTTGGGTACTTTAGCGACCCGGGCTGAACACGCGGCACACGCCGCTGGTGCGATGCCACAGATATTTGGCACGATCACGATTTCTGACGGCATTTCGATGGGTACCGAAGGGATGAAATGCTCACTGGTGAGCCGCGAAGTGATTGCTGACTCAATCGAGACAGTCTGTCGTGGTCAAAGTATGGACGGCATACTCGCCATCGGTGGCTGCGATAAAAACATGCCAGGCGCCATGATTGCCTTCGCACGTTTGAACATCCCTGCTATTTTTGTGTATGGTGGCACCATCAAACCAGGACATCTCCACGGACGTGATTTGACCATTGTCAGCAGTTTTGAGGCAGTAGGACAATTTATCGCACATAAAATTGATGCAACAGAACTTCTGGCCGTCGAGCGCAAAGCCTGCCCCGGAGTGGGTTCCTGTGGTGGAATGTTTACAGCCAACACTATGTCATCAACATTCGAAGTGATGGGCATGAGCCTACCGTATTCATCCACCATGGCGGCAGAAGATGCAGAAAAATCCGACAGCGCGGCACGGTCAGCGGAGGTGCTGGTACAAGCCATCCAAAAGCAAATATTGCCATCTCAAATTTTAACGAAAAAAGCTTTCGAAAACGCAATTTCCGTGGTTATGGCGGTAGGAGGCACCACTAATGCGGTCTTGCATTTGCTGGCAATCGCGCATGCGATGAATGTTGACTTGAGCATTGA
Source organism: Candidatus Nitrotoga sp. SPKER (assembly GCA_003402285.1). Taxonomy (GTDB): domain Bacteria; phylum Pseudomonadota; class Gammaproteobacteria; order Burkholderiales; family Gallionellaceae; genus Nitrotoga. The sequence goes on from QFXG01000005.1 coordinate 27,509, forward strand.
TGATTTTGAAACGATCCGAAAACGTGTTCCTGTGTTTGCCGATATGAAACCATCCGGGCGCTACGTGGTAACCGATCTTCATCAAGCCGGCGGCATTCCTCAAATAATGAAAATGCTTTTGGTACACGGCTTGCTGCACGGCGACTGCTTAACGATCACCGGCGAAACTGTCGCAGAGGCACTTAAAGATGTACCTGAAGAACCACGTTCTGATCAAGATGTGATCCGCGCCTGGAATAATCCAATTTATGCACAAGGACATTTAGCGATTCTTAAAGGTAATCTGGCAACGGAAGGTTCAGTGGCCAAAATCAGCGGCATTAAAAATCCGAAAATTACCGGCCCCGCACGCGTGTTCGATTCAGAGGAAGCTTGCATGGAAGCGATTCTTGCAGAAAAAATTAATCCTGGAGAAGTACTCGTAATTCGTTATGAAGGTCCGAAAGGGGGGCCAGGAATGCGGGAAATGTTATCACCCACTGCCGCCTTGGTCGGTGCCGGAATGGGCGAAAGCGTTGCGCTTATTACCGACGGTCGCTTTTCAGGGGGTACTTACGGGTTTGTCGTGGGGCACGTTGCGCCCGAAGCAGCAATGGGCGGTACCATCGCACTGGTTGAAGAAGGGGATTCTATAACCATTGATGCCGAAGCCCGCCTGATACAACTGAATGTAAGCGATCAGGAACTTGCACGGCGGCGTGCTCTATGGCAACCACCAGTACCACACTATAAACGCGGCGTATTAGCAAAATATGCCCGACTGGTGTCTAGCGCAAGCTTAGGCGCGGTAACGGACGCATAAATGTAGACAGGCTAAGCTAGTTTTTATTCAGCAAATGAAGGATTTTTGATAAAAACACCAATAGTTGGGAGTTTGAATGTAGGGTACAGATTTATGCACCCTACATCTTGCTTCAAATTCTTCCTATGCAGTACCGCCCACAGTCAGCCCCTCTATTTTTACTGTTGGCTGACCCACGCCTACCGGCACACTTTGTCCTTCCTTGCCACAAACACCGACACCCGGATCGAGCGCCATGTCGTTACCTATCATCGAGATACGGGTTAATGCCTCGGGACCATTGCCAATCAACGTTGCACCCTTCACCGGGTAAGTAATTTTACCGTCTTCAATCATGTACGCTTCAGCGGTAGAAAACACAAACTTGCCACTGGTGATATCCACCTGTCCCCCGCCAAAGTTCGCGGCATACAGCCCATGCTTGACTGAAGCAATAATATCCTGTGGATCTTTATCACCATTCAACATATAGGTGTTGGTCATGCGCGGCATGGGCAGATGCGCAAAAGATTCGCGCCGAGCATTGCCGGTGATTGGCACGCCCATCAGGCGTGCATTCAAAGTATCCTGCAAATAGCCCTTAAGAATGCCGTCCTCGATCAAAACCGTGCATTGCGTGGGATTGCCTTCATCATCCATTTGCAGCGAGCCGCGCCGGTTAGCAATCGTGCCATCATCCACCACCGTAACACCTTTGGCCGCTACCCGTTCACCAATGCGACCAGAAAAAGTGGAACTGCCTTTACGGTTAAAATCACCTTCCAGACCGTGCCCCACGGCCTCATGCAGCAGAATACCAGGCCAGCCAGAACCGAGTACCACCGTCATATTACCCGCTGGCGCTGGCTTCGCATCCAGATTAATAACCGCCTGATGCACCGCCTTGGCGGCGTAATCGTGCAATATTTCGTCCGTAAAAAAGGCATAGTCAAAACGCCCCCCTCCACCAGATGAACCATGCTCACGCTTGCCGTTACTTTCCACAATAACTTGCACCGATAGACGCACCAAAGGGCGGATATCAGCATTCATCAAACCATCGCTACGCGCCACCAGCACCACGTCATACTCGCCTGCCAGCCCAGCTATCACCTGCGTAACACGCGGATCCAGGGCGCGCGCATAACGCTCCAGGCGTTCCAGCATCGCGACCTTATCCGCATCTTTCAAACTGGCAATAGGATCATGCGGCAGATAGAAATGTTTGTTACTGTTCGCCCGTAACAACGGCACAGTTTGCATCCCGCCCTGGCGTGCAATCGCGCGCGTAGCTAGCGCTGCACTTTCCAGGGCTGACAAACTAATATCATCAGAATAGGCAAAAGCAGTTTTTTCACCGCTCACCGCCCGCACACCGACACCTTGCTCGATACCAAAACTACCCGATTTCACAATACCTTCTTCAAGCGACCAACTTTCGGCGCGACTATATTGAAAATACAGGTCAGCGTAATCCACTTTATGTGCCAGCATTTTAGAAAACATTTGCTCCAAATGACGCGTTTCAAGCGCATGCGGTACGAGCAGTGACTGCTGTGCAAGAGCAAATACAGTATCGTTATTTTGCATTGTCAAACCCATAGAAATTTAAAAGATTGTTACAAAAAATCCAGCTCATTGTATTAAACACCCATTCAAAGCCAGGCAGGCACTTCACGTGTTCTACACCTAGCATGAGGTAAGCGTACGGTGGGATAACGCTGGCAAACTGGCACGCAAACTAGCATGATAGGATGGATTGATTTCCGCGACCACGACTCCTGAACCGCGTGGCAATCGATCCAGCACCCTCCCCCACGGATCGACGATCATACTATTACCGTGTGTTTCGCGACCATTGATGTGATAACCGCCCTGCCCTGCGGCCACTACGTAAGCCAGATTTTCGATAGCGCGCGCGCGCACCAATATCTCCCAGTGCATTTTTCCAGTGGTCTCAGTGAAGGCGGAAGGCAGCACAATAATATTGATATCCTGCATCGCGCGAAACAACTCAGGAAAACGCAAATCGTAACAAATCGCCAACCCAATGCGGCCAAATGGGCTATCCACCACCACTACCTGCTCACCTGCCTCAATAATCCGTCCTTCATGGTAATGCTCATTACCGAGCTCGAGATTGAATAAATGGATTTTGTCATAGCGCGCAACCTGTTTCCCATTATCGTCATACACCAGACAAGCATTCCGCATTTTGTCCGGTGCATCAGCGAGCAGCGGAATGGAACCGCCGACCAGCCAGGCTTTACACTCGCGCGCAGTCTCACTCAAAAACGTCTGGATCTCGCCACTGCCCGGTTGCTCGCGCACCGCTAATTTATCGGCATCATTCAGTCCCATAATAGGAAAGTATTCCGGTAACACAATCAGGCGAGCGCCCTGATCCACCGCTTTTTCGATCAGGCGGCGTGCCTCGCTCAGGTTACCCGGTACCTTTGGCCCCGAAGCCATCTGCACGGCAGCAACCTTGAAAGTCTTAGCTTGCACATGAGCAGCGACTCGTCGTTGGGTAACATTTTCGTCTTGCATACTTCCAGTTCTTTCATAGTATTATTTCATGGTGGCGCAACAAACTTGCTGACACCTACTTTTTCTACATTTGGGTCAGCCCAAGGACCCGTAATATTGTATTCAAACGACGCCAACTTATCGAGCGGTTCGCGTAATATTTTGTTAGCAATGAAGACCCCTAGTCCTACCACCGGACCAGCGGCAAACGCGCTCAATAAGGATGCCGTGTTCCCCACCGTAGGCAGAATGCGTACACGCAAATTTTGTGTTTCCTGATTTAAATCCACCTGCCCTCTCATTGTCACTTTGGCAGCCGAACCTTCAATTTTAAAATCATCGGTAAACAGCATCCCGTTTCTGACTTGCGCCATGCCGTTAATGCTATCAAATTTAAAACCGGCACTGAAAATGTCTGTAAAATCTAACGCAATCCGACTAGGCAACGCTTGCAGACTCAAAATGCTGAGCAGCTTGCCGATACCCGGGTCGATTTGCAGAAACTGTCCTTTTCCGGTACTCAGCTTGAGCGTGCCGTCCAGCGTGGCATAGCTAAATTCAGCAGGTGCCCCAAGCCAAGAAAATGTCCCTTCTAGTTTTCCGCTACCGTCCTTCACACTATTTGGGTAGCCGGAACGGCCCAGAATTTTTCCCGCATCACTGATTTCCAGCGTGAGATTGACCTGAGTCTGCTCCCCATTCGGGGTCGTCTGCCATTTTCCATCCGCAGTCAACTCACCGTCTGGATTAGTGATAATTAAACGCTCCAACAACCAGTCGCGCTCATGCTGTTGCGCCAATAACTCCAGCTTGCCCAGATTCTTTCCATTCAGCGTGAGGCTGCTCACAGCCAGATCAAGCGCCGGATGTTTCATGCTAGCAATATTTTTTTTAATGGCAATAGATGGCGTTACTACACTCTTCTTTTTACTACTTTCATCCCGATCCAAGTCCAGAGACAAATTTTTCAAACGAGCAATAAATTTACCGTTACCCTGTGGTAGCCAACTCACTTCACCATTAACTGACTTAGCTGCAAGATGAGCAGCAATCGTGCCATTAACATTACGTGCAATGATACGAAGATCATCTGCCATATAACCATACCCATTGATCTTCTGAATCAGCAAATCAACACCCGCGATACCAACTACTGGTAACAACCCATCCGATGCACTCGCCAGCGCTCCCCAACCTTCCATCGATAACTGCGGCAGGGTACCGGCAAGCCACACACCATCCTTTTCCAGCCACTTGCCCGCATTACCAAAATTTACTGTACCGCGCTTGATGACCCGCTCGCCTCCTTCATCCCAACGCAAAAATTTTGCGTTGAGAAGTTTGCCATATTGCACCGATAACAAATCCTGTTGCGGAGTCATACTATTCATCTCGAAGCGCAGCGGAATAATTTCGTTTGCACGCTTTGCAAATGGCGCGGGCAGATCAGATACCAGCCCGACCAAATTGGAAGTGAACTGCATGCTGATCTGTTTTTTTAAAACCGTAATGTCTGACTCCCAATCGCTGCTGCCGTGCAGATAATTTAGCAACGAATGCGGCGCTACCTCACGTAGGCCGTCTATATTTGCGCGACCGACTACCTTGGCATTTGCAGCGCTACCTTTATTGCTCTGCAATGCCAGGGTGGCAGGTCCTCCAAGCACTTGCATCGTAACGTTCTCAGTGCGTACCGATGATTCACTGAACAGCAGATCCCCATTAACCTTATGTAAAACTGGTACGCTCTTACCCAAACTCACTTCATTATCAAGAAAGTGATAACGGCCGGAAACCATCGCCGGCTTACTTCCACGCAATGGAATATCTACTTGTAGATTCAAGTTACCAAATCCATTCGACGTCATGTTGTCAGTGAGGCCATCGATATACCCGCGTACCGGACTTTGCTGAATAAAATCCAGTCCATGCTTCGTTTCACCCACCGACTCGCCCCGCACTTGCAATAGCAGGCCAGGACTTTTTATATCCGGCATAACGACACTAACATTTCTCACAGATCCGCCCGCAGTCATAGCGGTCGGCGCAGTCACCTCAAGCCGTTTACCCTGAATGACCAATTTCGCAACAGCATTTTCCACCCGTGGCCAATCTTTGGCGTACTCTACCGCCACCCCCGTTGCACGCGCCCGGATCTGAAACAAGCCATTACGATTTCCATCAAATGGAAAATCATTTAAATTACCCTGAAGGCGCAGGTTAAAATCATCTGCGTGCCCATCGATCAACGCATTTCGTATCCAATTGTGGGCTTCGCTATTCAAAGCAACCAAGGGAATATACCGAGCGGTTTGATGCACTGCGGCGCGCGTCAAACGAACAGTCAAATCAATCAAACCAGGGCTTTGGGGGAGTGACTGATAGCTACCAAAAAAATTCCCGGCCAGGTCTGCGTTAGCCATGGAAACTTTATTGAATTTGACTTCCATCCCACTGTCATGCTTTTGCCAACTCAACTGGGCAATAAGCGAATCAAATGCCAGCGGCTCCGGCATAACCAATGGCGCATCAATCGAAAAATTGTGCGTATTGAGTGACAATGTACCGTTGGCGTCGTTCCCATTCACTTGGCCATTCAGTCGCGTAAATCCAGGAATATTATCCACGCGTTGTATGGATAATCCGTCGAACCGCGCCTTAATCTCATAATTCAATAATTTGTCAAAATCACCCCGCCATTTTGCTTGCATATCAGAGATCCGTCCCTGGGGTGCAAATTTAGCGAGATGTTGCCTCATATTAGACGTCAACGGCAGGAAATGCGCCAAGCTGGTAAAACGGTCAATATCCAGTGTATTAACGCGCATCTCGCCAATAGCCGGTTGTTTGCCTGTCGCATCTACAAAACGCATGTATAAATCAATGGGCTGCAACACCAGATCATTACTCATCTGTAGTGATAATTTTCGCGTGGAAATCTCAAAGCCGTGAACCACGTCGTGCCATTGCACACGCCCATTCAACTTGATCACATCGAGAAGCGGCAAATCATCGGCCAATTGTGTCTGCACATCCGCCAGCGCCAGATCAGCCGTAAACTGATTGATTTTTCCATTCTCGACACCCAGCCAACCGCGCAACGCGCCTCTGCCCCGTTTCGGCGAAATGGGTAACGATAGCCATGTATTCCAGGCAACAACATCGACATAATCAAGCTGGGTATACAACTCCCCGCGCCAGGCATTGAAGTTGTCAAAGCTGGTACCTAAAAAATTACCTCGCAGATCCAGTTGCGCAGACAATTCCGCTGGAGGTTGCGCTCGCAGCGAAAAACTGTGGCGGCGCCCACTGTTTTCAATGAGCATGTTCATTTGATTTAATATTAACGGGGGTGCAGCACGCTGCTCGTCCTGCCAAGTGATACGAGCGTCACGGACTACAATATGTTTTTGGTGCAGTAACCAATCGGCTAGCCTGTGATCCGCAGGCTGACCGGGAATATTACTCGACATTTTCATACCCGCGATATGCAACAAGCCTTGCGCATCCCGCTTTATCAATAGATCTGGCTGGTTAATCTCCAGGCTATCCAGGCGCACTTCACCCGTCAGCGCTGTCATCCACGACACCACATTGTCTACTCGCTGCAATGCAAGCAACGTTTGCCCCTGTTCATCCAGAATAAGCACATCCGTAAACAATAGATGCGGGCGTATACCTTGCCAGTCTGCCTCAATCTTGCCGATAGTCACTGGCTGACCAACAACCTGGCTAACCATCGCGCTGATATTGTCGTGATAGTGTTCGATATCAGGCAATATCCAGTAACGCAATATCAACAACAATCCGCCGCCAGCGAACAACAGCAGCATCGCGCCCAATAGTACGAAGCGTGTTAATTGATTGCAGCAGCGCCCACAAAAGCGCAAGCAAACTCTCAGCATAAGATGAGATGTCCCAATGACCACGTAAACAAACAAGCCAAGGCAGGCATAGCAGATTTATAATGAACCCTAAAGATATGAACAGTTTAACCCTAAGCCACCTCAATGAATACCGACATCACACCCATTTCCGCTAATTTTGATAGTGTTTTACAGCGCGCCGTGCGTGGTAGCCGATATGCACAGCGTCTGCTGGATAGCGAAAGCGAATTACTGCCGTGGCTGCGTACGCACTATGCCCAACCTTGCAATAGGGATGAAATGACGGCATGGCTAGCCACTATCCCCGTAACGAACGAAGAATCGCTGTCACGCGCACTACGCTGGTTGCGCAAGCGCGTCATGCTCAAGCTACTGACGCGCGACCTCGGCGGACTGGCCAACCTGGAAGAAGTAATGACCTGCATGTCGGCACTGGCCGAGCTGACCGTACAACGCGCGCAGTCCTTTATTATGGAGACACTGAAGCAACAATATGGCCAGCCGATAGGTGCACTGAGCAACACAGCGCAACAATTGCTGGTCATTGGCATGGGCAAACTGGGCGGGATGGAACTCAATGTTTCCTCTGATATTGATCTTATTTTTGTCTACCCGGAAGACGGCAACAGCAATGGTTCTCGCAGTATAAGTAACCACGATTTTTTTACCCGCCTGGGGCGTCGTCTCATTAACCTGATCAACGAACTAACCCAGGATGGCTATGTATTCCGCGTGGACATGCGTTTACGCCCCTATGGTGACAGCGGACCATTGGTGATGAGTTTCGCAGCGGTGGAAGAATATCTAGTAGAACAAGGTCGAGAATGGGAACGTTACGCCTGGATTAAAGCTCGGGTAATCTCTCCGGCAGGTTATCCCGCTACGCAAGAACTCATGCAGCTCGTGCAACCATTTATATTCCGTAAATACCTCGACTTCGGCGCATTCGAATCCATGCGCAAACTGCACGCTCAGATTAGCCAGGAAGTACAGCGACGCGACCGAATTGACAATATCAAACTGGGGCCAGGCGGTATCCGCGAAATTGAGTTCATCGCCCAAGTTTTTCAATTGATCCGCGGAGGACGCGATGCCAGCCTGCGTATCCGCCCCACCTTGCAAGTATTGCAGCTTCTGCGCGAAAACGGCCAGCTTACACCAGACACCGTAATTGGGTTGAGCGCAGCTTATGTATTTTTACGTAACCTGGAGCATCGCCTGCAATATCTGGAAGACCAGCAAACTCAAGACTTACCGAAAAATATTGCAGATCAGACGTTACTGGCAGAAAGCATGGGCTATCCGGATTACTACGCCATGCTGGAACAATTAAACCACCACCGCTCGTTGGTAAGCGATCAGTTCGCCCAAATTTTCAGCACACAAAAAGATAACACGACAGCAAGCGTGCTTTGGCACGAGAATTTAAATGCAGATGAATTGCAAAATGAACTTGGCAAATTAGGTTACGTAGACACAACAACCTTAGCTGAACGGCTTTTGCAAATCCGTGACAGTGGCCGCTACCGCCAACTGCCGGACACCAGCCGCCAACGCATGGATAAACTGATTCCGCAATTCATCACGCTCTGTGCTGCGCCGAGCAACCGTGACCAAACCTTGCTACGCATACTCAATTTGTTGGAAAGCATTAGCCGTCGCGCTTCCTATCTCGCCTTTCTGGCCGAATATCCAAAAGTTTTGCCACGCCTGATCGGACTTGCCAGCGCCAGTGAGTGGGCATGTGAATACTTAATCAAACATCCCATTCTGTTGGATGAATTGCTTGATACGCGTGAAATCTATCAGGCACCCAATTGGATTGCTCTAGACGCTAACCTGTTAGCACAACTGGATCAATGCAATACCGATACCGAACGCCAAATGGATGTGCTGCGTCAGTTTCAACATACCCAAACATTCCATTTATTGGCAATGGATTTGCAAGGGCTGTTGCCATTAGAAACGCTAAGCGACCATCTCAGCAACCTGGCCGACCTGATTTTGCAGCATGTGTTGCAACTGTGCTGGCGTGATGCGCGCAAAAAGCACCAACAGCAAGCGCAATTTGCCATTATTGCCTATGGCAAACTGGGCGGTCGCGAACTCGGCTATGCTGCCGATCTCGACCTGATTTTTTTGTACAACGATCCCCATCCCGACGCAGCAGAAATCTATGCCCGACTCGCTCAGCGCATCAACACCTTGTTAAGCAGCTATACCTCAGCAGGTCGTTTGTATGAAATAGATTTGCGCCTACGCCCGAATGGCGCGAGCGGCCTCTTGGTCAGCTCCATTCCCGCGTTCGCTGAATATCAGCAACAGCACGCCTGGGTGTGGGAACACCAAGCACTGACTCGCGCACGTTTCTGTGCCGGGGATGCACAAGTGGGTGAACAATTTGAAATCATCCGCAACAATGTGTTGCAAAAATCACGTGATCTAAATGAGCTGCGCCAGGAGATCGTGGCAATGCGGCAGAAAATGCTGGATACTCATCCCAATGACAGCAATTTGTTCGATATCAAACACGATCGCGGCGGCATGGTAGATATCGAATTCATAGTGCAATTTTTAATACTGGCACATGCTCACGCCGAACCAAAATTGACTACTAACAGCGGCAACCTGGCACTACTCATGCTTGCCGGTGAATTAGGCTTAATAAAAATAGAATTAGCAGAAGCGGCCAGCAACTGCTACCGCATCTTACGTGCACTGCAACATAAAATGCGCCTGAATAAGCAATCACCCTATCGAATTGACAGAAAAGGAATCGACACCACATCAGTGATGATGCTATGGGAAGAACTCTTGGGGCCACATGATTAAAAAAGTAGAACTCGCCTGATAAAAACCAAACACAATTACAACCCAACTCCAACTTGGATTTTCGAGATAATGAGTCTCACAACCAAGCTTCTCACTATATCGCAACTTACTCGCAAAATGCTTATCAAACAGGGCAAATAATTCTGAGCACTCCAACGCTGACACTGGTGAATCACGGAGATATGCCTAAAGCTGCCATCCACATGCAACCACCGTCGGTAGTTATTTGATCCTTGACAGACGTAATGAGCAACAGTGAAAATGTATATGTTCTTTACGTGAATAAAGCTTATTAAGGTTGTTTGCTTAATAACTTAGTCGGGTGTTTAGCCAGACTCTATATAAATTGTGTGGATTTAGGCCGCAGATAATTTCTGCGGCTCTCCGTTCGCAAAATCAGCTCTCTACGATCCACAGAAATTATCTGCGGCACGTTCTAGGTAAAGAACATTATCTTATGCAAGCCCTTCAAGACCCTAGGCCTGCCCTGCTTTCAGCAATTGATATTGAAGCGTGTAAGGTTGAATTTTCAAGCACACCGATTGTTCTTTTATGTGGTGGGCCGGTATTAATTAAAGATCACCCAGATGATCCACCACCTGCAATAGCGTCTTTACGCCATGCAATTACTAACACAGACACTTCATACGAAATATTCAGGCCTGAAGAGATAGAGTCATGGCTATCTGATGGGATTTTTAAAAACCTAATGAACCTTGAAGCAGATCTTGCGAGTATCTGCTCCCTGGTTGTCATCATTTTGGAAAGTGCCGGTTCACTTGCTGAGTTAGGCGCGTTCTCACAGCTTCCCGACTTAAGCAAGAAAATTATTGCTATAAGGTCAAATACTTTTAGAGATGCGACATCATTCATTAATCTTGGCATCCTAAGACATCTTACCGAACACGAAATATTAAGCGTCAAGAGCTATCCATGGGATATAGAGAATCCAGCAACCATTTCCAACGAAGTTGTTAAGGACATTATTCTTGACATTCAAGATGATCTAGAAAGGCTAACCAAGAGTCTACAACTGAAGTTAACCAACAGCTCGCATGTTGTTGTTCTTATATGCGAAATAATTAAATTGTTTTCGGCCTTAAAAGAACATGAAATTCATGATTATCTTGTTCAAGTTGGAGTGTCTATAACTAAAGAAGAACTTAAGAGAAAACTTTTCCTCCTTAAAGAATTTAAGCTGATAAAAAATGAAGTTTATGGTGATGCAACATTCTTCATGCGCAGCAATGAGAAATACCACAGACTTCGCATGCCCATGAAGAAGGGGGCGAATAAAGACACGCTCAGAATTAATATAGAGTGTCTTGGATACTACAATGCGGAGCCGAAACAAAGACACCGCAAAAAAGCAATTGCTCAAGCTCGGCAAGGAGTGAGCAAATGACAGACCATTTAAGGCATGGCTTGCAAGAATCCTTAGGGTTAAGCGATTGCCTGCTAAATCGTTTAATTCAACGGGCACCACACTCATATAAAATCTATACAATTGCAAAACGAACCGGTGGTCAACGAACGATTGCTCAGCCAGCGAAGGAAACAAAATTTATTCAGCGTTGGCTAATTCAAAATATATTTAACAAGCTGCCAGTTCATGAATGTGCATCAGCATATAAAGATGGGGCAAGCATCAAGAAAAACGCTAATGCTCACAAAAATCATAGCTATGTGATAAAGCTCGACTTCAAGGATTTCTTTCCTTCTATAACATTCAGCGATTTGGTAAAGCATATTGCTAAACATCTGGGGCATATCTTAAGAACCCAAGATATTCAAGATATAGCGAGAATCTCATGCATAAGACTTCATGGCAAAAGTGATTTATGTCTGAGTGTTGGTGCACCTAGTTCCCCAGTACTTTCAAATACGATCATGTACAACTTTGATTCAGAAGTATCTGCTTGGTGCACCCAGCAATGTATAACCTACACTAGGTATGCGGACGATCTCACATTTTCAACTAACTTCAAAGGAGGCTCCAGCGAGATAGAGGCATTCGTTAGAAGTATCACACAAAAGCTTACCTACCCTAGTTTGAGATTGAATAACAATAAAACGACGCACTTATCAAAAAAACATCAAAGAAGGATTACTGGAATTATTATCAACAATGAGGGGAATCTTTCCCTTGGGCGAAATAGAAAAAGGGAAATCTGCGCGTTGATTCATAAATTTTCACTAGATTTACTTCCGGAATCTGAAATATTTCGGCTTCAAGGCCTGATCGGGTTTGCTAAAGATGTTGAGCCATTGTTCGTAGCCAGAATGCGAGGGAAATACTCTTCAAAGTTAATTGAGGAAGTTCTTCAGAAGAGAAAGCCCGGTAGATTGTGCTGAATGAAGTGGATCCCAACATCACAGGAACGAAGGTACAGATTCGTAAGTTCTTGAGTGGTGCTGGTAACCCAATCGTTAGCTAGATATTATCCCTGGATGTTTAAGGGAAGGTAGTCTATAGATTCACATGCACCTTTCGACAGGCTGATGAAATACTAGTAGATCGTGCCTTTAACACAATTACGATTAATCCGCTCGGTCTGAGCTTGTCATAGGTCGGTATTGACCCGTTCTAGTTTTTCACGTTATTTCAAGAGTTGATGTCTGGCCATTTACTGCACACTACAAATCCACGCGTCACTTCACGCCAGCTATTGTCCATATTACGTTGAAGTTCGATCACTTGCACAGGCTCGTCTAAAACCGCGAAATGTGCATCAAGTGCAGCGCATATCTCATTCTGCCGCATCACGCTGGCTTCAGCATCCAAGCGTACCGGAGCTAGAAAGCGTAAGCGTGGCAATATAGTCCAGCAGCTATCCACTGTTGTTTGCAGTAGTGAACCTACCGGGTGGCGCATCCACCAGCCGGACAAATGGTTGTCGGACACGCCAGGGATAGGGGTGACAGAATTAAAAAAATTCCCTGCTTGTGTTACAGGATAAAACAAGTAACCTTTGATGAAAGCCTGAGTTTTTTTCAGCACAACCCCTTGTGGCAGTGCTGCGCGCCCAGCGGGTGTGTGGCCTAATTCAAGTTGATGCTGGAAGACGCGATTCAATTTAATATCGAGTCGGTCGCGCACCGCAAGGCCAATGAATGCCTGTTGCTCGGACAATGGCTGCGCTTGCAGGTAGAACTTTACAGCGGTTTCCCAATGACAAATATCTCCATCGGCATCACAAAATAAAAAGTCATATTCACCCACGGTGCGTTGCTCATTTTGAACCTGTAAATTGGTGGCAATAATTTGCGTATCGGTTATGTGCGCCAACCAGAATGCAATAAGAGATTCAAAATATTGACCAAGGCGGCGGGTTGGACGCTGGGCAATAAAGTCATGCAAACTATGTGGAGTATTATCCAGTTCAGCCAACCACTGGAAACCTGTTTTGAATTGCGCGCGGCACCATACGTCGTCTACCACACGTCCGGCATAAGCGGGCCAAGTTTCATCCAGCAATCCCGGCGAGCCGATAACCCACGCGAGGTCGCGCACAACGGGATCGCGCAATGAGTCCATGAACGAATCTTTTGGTAAGGGATGCATGTTGACTAAGGTGGTTGTGGCTATAGCGATTGCGTAAGTGTAGGCGAGTAACAGCAGCGGATTATTCTATACAGGCTTATAGCCCACGCTGAGGAGAATTTCAACATTAATTCCAATGCCTTCATCGTCTTACACTTTGACTAGATATAAATTTTACAGGGGCGTCTTTACGCTTTCGAATGATGCGCGATATTTTGCTTCATTAAGAATTGCATTCACCAAATTTTGCGCTCATTATTGCCTTTATTTAGCTCTACTTGTCTTCGACAAAAGGAGGCGTCATGCAAACCTTACGCAGCATTCGAAAACTTTCCCCATTCATTTTTCTGCTACTGTGTTTGTGCCCGATAAGCAGCCTAGCGGCGGTTAGTAATTTATCCATTTATGGCAATTCCCTGAATTCGGATTGGTCGAACTGGTCTTGGGACAGCACAATTAATCTAGCTAACACGACGCCTGTGCACAGTGCCAGCAATTCAGTTTCGGTAAAGTACACCGCCGCGTGGGCGGGGCTGTATCTACATGCTTCGGTTGCTGTCGATACCACTGTGTATGACAGACTGAGTTTCTGGATGTATAGCGGCAATACCGGCAATCAGCAAATTCAGATTATTGCCAATAGCAACAGTACGAATGCTTATCCGGTCACTGTGTCGGCAGGGACGTGGACACAGGTCGTAATACCGCTGTCGGCACTGGGCAGTCCTGCTGTGATCACAGATTTATTCTGGCAGGATAGCAAGGGCGCTGTTCAGGATGTTTTTTATCTGGACGATATTGAATTTTTATCCAATGCCAACACCCCACCACCTGCTGAAAATGGCCCGACCTTAAACATCAATATGTCGGCACAACGACATACAATCAGTGATGATATTTATGGCATGAATTTTCCTGACGAAACGCTAGCGTATGAATTACGCTTGCCCGTTGCCCGCTGGGGCGGCAATGCCACCACCCGTTACAACTGGCAAACCAGTATGAGAAATATCACCAGCGACTGGTTTTTTGAAAATGTGGTCATTGGCACGGTGGACACCGCCTTGTTGCCCAATAATTCAGCCTCTGACCAGTTTATTGAACAAAATCTACGCACAGGCACAAAATCTATTATCACCGTGCCTTTAATTGGTTGGACCACCAAGGCATCCAGCCCGCGCACTCACCCTTACGACTGCGCTTTCAAGGTAAGCAAATACGGCCAGCAACAGACCACAGATTTTTGGGACAGCAACTGCGGCAACGGTAAATATGCAAATGGCAGTTTGCTCACGGGTAATGACCCGACCGATACCAGTGCCACCATAACTACCAGCTTTGTGAGCGACTGGATCAACCATCTCAAAAGCAATTACGGCACTGCCGCCAATCAGGGCGTACGTTATTACAATCTCGACAATGAGCCTATGCTCTGGAAGAGCACTCACCGCGATATTCACCCCAACGCCGTCACTTACGATGAAATAGGTAATCTTACTTACAGCTATGCCGCCGCTATTAAAGCCGCCGATCCCAGTGCGAAAACACTGGGGCCTGTTGTATGGGGCTGGTGTGCTTATTTCTATTCAGCGGCGGACGGCTGTAGCGCAGGTACGGATTACAGTTCTCACGGTAACAAAGCATTTGTGGCCTGGTATCTGGAACAAATGCGGGCTTACGAAACCCAGCATAATGTGCGCATACTCGATTATCTTGACCTGCATTTTTATCCGCAACAAACTGACGTAGCTTTAAGCACGGCGGGCAACGCCGCCAGACAAGCGTTACGACTGCGTTCCACGCGCTCACTTTGGGATAATTCTTATGTGGATGAAAGCTGGATTTCAGATTTGCAATCCGGTGGCACGGTCACCCGCCTGATTCCGCGTATGCGCGACTGGGTAGCCACCTACTATCCCGGCACTAAACTGGCCATAACGGAATACAACTGGGGCGGCTTGGAGGACATTAACGGCGCGTTGACGCAAGCCGATGTGCTGGGAATTTTTGGCCGCGAAGCACTGGATCTGGCAACCATCTGGGATCCACCTACAACGATGCAACCCGGAGCCTTCGCGTTTCGCATTTACCGCAATTATGACGGTTCAAAAAACGGCTTTGGTGATACCAGCGTACAGGCCAGCAGTGCCGATCAGGGCGTGATGTCTGTCTACGCCGCCCAGCGCACTAAGGATAATGCCTTGACCGTGATAGTAATCAATAAAACCGCCAACGAACTAACCAGCGCGCTGTCTATTGCGGGCTTGACCTTGCCAGCAACGGCGGAAATTTATCGTTACAGTGCAAGCAATTTGAACGCCATCGTAAAACAGGCGGATAAGGCAGTAACGGGGACGAGTTTTAGTGCCGCATTTCCCGCCAACTCCATCACGCTATTTGTACTGAAACCTGAAATATCCAACAACCACACCCTGACCATCAGCAAAACGGGAACAGGTAGCGGTACAGTAACACCAGATACCGGAATCATTAGCTGGACAGGCAACACCGGTATTTACAATTTGATTACACCCGTCACTTTAACCGCCACTGCCGCAACAGGCTCGACATTCAATAGCTGGACTGGTTGCGACAACACACAGGGCGATAGCTGCATACTTACCACTGTCGCCAGCAAAAGCGTTGCCGCCCAATTCACGCTTAATACTCATCAGCTCACAGCCAATGCAACAGGCAGCGGCTCTGCCACGATAGTTTCCAGCACCCGTGGCATTAATTTCAGCTATCCCTCCGTTAAAACGGACGCTGAATCAATCAGCGACGGCAGCGCCATATCGCTAAGCGCGAGCGCACTCAATGGCTCTGTCGTGACTTGGTCAGGTGATTGTTCCGTGATTAACGGCGCACTTTGCTCCATTATCAACATGAATACCTCAAAAACCGTCAGCCTCACCGCCACTGCCTGTACCTACAGCATCAACCCGAAGTCAAAATCTTTTACCCGCACCGGAGGAAGCGGCACAATAGCTGTAACCGCCTCATCCACGCTGTGTCAATGGACAGCAAACAGCAATGCCTCCTGGCTTACCGTGCCATACAATTTCATCGGCTCGCAAACGGTCAGCTACACCGTAGAGGCAAACACCCGCTCGCGTACCCGCAAGACAACCATCTCCGTGGCAGGGAAATCTTTTACAGTAACCCAGGGAAAATAAGTCGTGTAGCGTTTATAGAGGACAAACTCTCACGGCACTTGGTTAAGGCTATGTGAATCGCCCCAGGAATTGAGGAGGCTGATTGGTCAAAATAAAGTGGAATATTACCAATTGAGCCAAGCAAGCGCTGATGGTTAAAAAAGCACTGGCTGTCTTCAGAATCTCGTTGGCACGGCACAGCTCCTTGATCTCACGCTCCATGGCTTTTACGCGTTCACCTTCAGATATATTTGGAGTCTTAGCCTATTCCAATCGAGAAGATCGGACCGTTTTCTTTGAAGTCGTAAAAACGAATTTACTTGAATAAAAGCACGTCCATAGTACTATCCCGCTTGAGAAATGTGTACTTCACGAATAGCTGCTCATGGCACATTGTACTCGGTCAACTTCTCAAACTGTCGGCCCCGAAGCGGGCATCCATGATCAAGCGAGATTAATCTGGCACGAGCGTCTTGTATGGCCGAAAAGCGCTCGTTCCTTCTAATCCAGCTTCCACTCTAAATATTTAAGACGTGGTACGTCTGTTATCATTACACTATGCTAAACATTCAAAATCTGACGTACTTGCAAGGTGGCACAACGCTGTTGCAGCAAGTAAATTTTCAGGCTTACGCCAGTCAACGTATCGGGTTGATAGGCAAAAATGGTTGCGGCAAATCTACGCTGTTTCGCCTGATTCGCGGCGAAGTTTTGCCGGATGGCGGCGAAATTTCGCTGCAATCCGGCAAGACAATTGCTTTTGTCGAGCAGGAAATTGCCAACTCCGATCAACCCGCTTTGGAATTTGTGCTTGACGGCGACGTGGAGCTGCGTGCACTCGAAAAAAATCTGGCACGAGAACAGCATGATCCAGCCTGGTTCGAGGCTCAGCAGCGCTACGAGGCAATTAATGGCTACGTGGCTAAAGCCCGTGCCGCTCAACTGCTGAACGGATTAGGTTTTGCCAACGATACGCTGGAGCGCTCAGTCAGCAGCTTTTCCGGGGGTTGGCGCATGCGCTTGAATCTAGCTCGTGCGCTCATGCATAGAGCTGATTTGTTGTTGCTGGATGAACCCACCAATCACCTCGACCTGGAGGCGATTCTTTGGCTTGAGCAATACCTTGCACGCTATCCCGGCAGCCTGATTCTGATTTCGCATGATCGCGAATTTCTCAATGCCTGTGTCAATCGCATTGCTCATGTTCACAACCAAATGATTGATAGCTACACGGGAAACTATGACGATTTCGAACGCGCCCGCGCCGAGCGCATTGCACAGCAAAATCAGGCTTTTCACCAGCAGCAGGAAAAAATCGCGCACCTGGAAGATTTTGTCCGCCGCTTCAGTGCCAAGGCAACCAAGGCCAAGCAGGCACAGAGCCGCGTTAAAGCGCTGGAGCGGCTCACGCGCATCGCCCCGGCCCATATAACAGACGGTCATTTCGAGCTGGAGATCGAAGCACCGGAGCGTAGCCCAGATTTATTACTGCGTGCCAATAAAATGGGCTTTAGCTATGGTGACAAAGCCCTATTTCATAACGTTGATTTGGCACTGAGAGCGGGCGCGCGCATTGCCCTGCTGGGGCCGAACGGCGCCGGCAAATCCACCCTGATCAAACTGTTGGTGGGTGAGCTCAAGCCTACCTCAGGCAAGCTGGAAGTTACGCCCGACATCCGCATCGGTTACTTCGCCCAACATCAGCTGGAAAACCTGGACAGTGCGGCTACGCCTTTGCAACACATGGAAAAGCTGGCGCCCAAAGTAACGACACTGGCGCTGCGCACCTTTCTTGGCCGCTTTGGTCTGGCTGGAGACAGCGAAGATCGCCCGGTGGCCAGTTTTTCCGGTGGCGAAAAAAGCCGTTTGGCGCTGGCTCTTTTAGCCTGGCAAAAGCCACATTTATTGTTGCTCGACGAACCCACTAACCATCTCGATCTGGACATGCGCGACGCCCTCACGCTGGCGCTTGAGGAATACACCGGTGCAGTGGTATTGGTGTCTCATGATCGCAGCCTAATCCGCGCCATAGCCGATGAGTTATGGCTGGTTGCGGATGGCAATGCCAAATTGTTTGATGGCGATCTGGAAGACTATAAAAACTGGATTGAAACCCGCCGTCCGCGCGAAACGACTCAAGCTCAACCAGAAAAATCGCGCCCGCCAACTGTATCCAAGCCAAATAAGAAGGCACTTTTATCGAAACAATCCAAACTCGAAGCTGCCCTCTCAAAAGCACAGGCGGAACTGGCCGAAGTCAACCGCCAGTTGGCCGATCCAGCCATCTATGTCAATCCTGACCGTGATGAAATCATCAAGCTGAATGCTCTGCATACAGCCTGTGAGAAAAAAGTGGCTGAATTGGAAGAAAGCTGGCTGGAGCTTGAAATGGTTATGGAAGAAGGCATCTAGCTCCGCCCCTTAATCCCAGATTGTCCATTAAAAATTCTGCGGAGTAGTGTTGTCATTGTTCCGGACCTTAGCCAATATTGTTCAAACATTGTTCAATAAACTGTTTTCAAATAAAAAAATACATTATCCTCGTCATTCCCGCGCAGGCGCACTACTGTCCGGAATAAATTTCATGCGAACAATCCTCCCTGCCGTGCAGCGAATTCCGTCATGCTCTCTCTGCGCCGCCAGTAACGCTCAGCCTCGGCGGATGGACGTTGAAACAGTGTGGCACGAATCTCGGCAAGCAATATCCACAGGCTACCGCCGTAGCTTTGAGTTTTGCGATAGATCGCCAGCAACAGGTAAGTAATCAACGCGGGGAGTATCTGGATGCGTACCGCGTTCTCGCTGTGCCCCAAAAAACGCTTGATCTTCAGGTGCTGCTTGATCCACTTGAAGAACAGCTCGATACCCCAGCGTTCTTTGTAGCGGCGCGCGATGACCGCCGCCGGACTGATGAAG
>QFXG01000006.1 GCA_003402285.1 Candidatus Nitrotoga sp. SPKER
CGGCACAAAGCTTGAGCCAGGCAGCGAGCGAACAGGCGTCTTCTGTAGAAGAAACCAGCGCATCGGTCGAACAGATGAGTGCTTCGGTCAACATAAACACCGAAAACGCCAAAGTGACAGATAACATGGCCTCGCAAGCGGCCAAACAGGCCACCGAAGGTGGCGAAGCTGTGCAACAGACTGTGTTAGCCATGAAGGAAATTGCCCAAAAAATTGGCATCATAGATGACATCGCCTACCAGACGAATTTACTGGCGCTCAATGCCGCTATCGAAGCCGCGCGCGCGGGTGATGCCGGACGCGGCTTCGCCGTGGTAGCAGCGGAAGTTCGCAAGCTTGCTGAACGCAGCCAAGTGGCAGCGCAGGAAATAGGTGAAGTAGCTGGTAATAGTGTCGAATTGGCCGAACGCGCCGGAAAACTGCTAGATGAAATGGTACCCAACATTAACAAAACTTCCGAGCTGGTGCAGGAAATCGCGGCAGCAAGTGCAGAGCAATCAACGGGAGTAGCGCAAATCAATATGGCAATGGGACAGATGAACAAGACCACCCAGCAAAACGCTGCGGGCAGCGAAGAGCTTGCGGCGACGGCAGAAGAAATGTCGACCCAGTCCGAACAACTGCAAAACCTGGTTTCCTTTTTTAAAACTGATGTAGGAAACAACTCGGCTATTACCACCAAAAACCGATGATGCTTTGAGATTCGAATTTCAGATAACAACGCTGTTTTCGTAATACTTTTGCTAGATACTACTTGTCGGACCAATGTACGTACACCAGTATAATGTCCCTTAAATATAGGGGTCGTCATGTCGGTTACAGTTCATGCCAAAGCCGTGTGAATTGATGTTCGCGCTAGTCAGTACTGTCAGGTTAACAGTCTAAAAAATGCCTCTGACCGAAATCAATCCATTAACCTTAAGCCCAACACTGGAATTTTTAAATGCTCGCAGACAAGGCAGCACCCAACGGTCTATTCACCGACGATAATCACACTACGCGCTGTATCTGGTGTCGCGCCTCCCCCTTGTATCAGCACTATCACGACCACGAATGGGGGGTTCCCGTTAAGAACGATGAGCGATTGTTCGAAAAAATTTGTCTGGAAGGGTTTCAGGCGGGTCTGAGTTGGTTGACTATTTTGAACAAGCGAGAAGCTTTTAGAGCCGCTTTTGCTAACTTCGATATCGATCGGGTTGCTTCCTTTGGCGCGTCAGATATTAAACGTCTGTTACTGAACGCAGGCATTGTTCGTCATGCTGGCAAAATTGCCTCAACGATCAACAATGCACAACGAGCCCAGGAGTTACGCCAGGAATTTGGCTCTCTGGGCCACTATTTCTGGCAATTTGAGCCCAATTCGACTAGTCGCCCCGTAACCATTACTTACCAGACATTAAGCGGCATTTCTACCTCGCCAGAGTCCATTGCCATGTCCAAGGATCTTAAGATAAGGGGTTGGAGTTTCGTGGGTCCCACGACCATGTATGCCTTCATGCAAGCCATGGGCTTGGTCAATGACCACATCCATGGATGTCATGCACGAATGACCGTGCTCGCTGCACGTGCGGCTTTCATCTCTCCGTAGCCATGCCCCTTTATTTCGCATTTTTTGGCAAACTCATTATGCGGCATTCTTCAACTGGACCGTAAATTAGTTTTCTCGAACTGCATTGGACGTCCTATCTCACTGCGCTGCCCATGCTTTTTGCAATACCTCAGAAAGCACCTCGACAGATTGAGCACCAGATATACCGATTTTCTCATCAAATAAAAAGAACGGCACGCCTGTAATGCCTGATTTTTCTGCACGTGCTTCATCTGCCCGTACTTGAACAGAATAAGCATCGCCTTCCAACATCGTTAACGCCTCATTTTCGGCGATACCAAACTCTGACGCCAAGCCTGCCAGCGCCATCCGTTCTCCCACCCTAAATCCTTCACAGAAATAAGCATGCATAATACGCTCTATGGCAATGTTACCCAGCTGTCGCGATGCAGCGAAGTGAAGCAGACGGTGCGCATCAAAAGTATTACCAGGACGCGCTTTATTCAAATGATATTCCAGCCCGATTTCCATTGCGAGTGATGTTACGCGCAAATTCATAGCTTCAGCCTGTTGACGGCTAACACCGTATTTCCGTGCCAACACCTCCACCTGTGTTTCTGAATGCTGCTGCAGTGCATTAGGATCAAGCTCAAAACTACGCCAAATAACGTACACTTTTTCCCGTTGCACGAAGTCAGCAAGTGCCATTTCAAATCGCCGCTTACCGATGTAGCACCAAGGGCAAATTATGTCAGACCAAATTTCGACTTGCATGTCATGTATCTCCCTGCTGCTGTATTTTATCGATAATTTTCTAAAACATAGCGCTGATAATTCATGCACTGAGCCTTACTGAAGTATTGTCAAATTAACTATCAAAAAAAGCGATAGACAATTGAACCGTAAAAATCCCTCTCTTGTCTCTAGTTCATTATCTGAAACGTCTCTGGATAATTTCATGATAGCTCTTTGCTGCCAACAAATGCCGTTTTGGTTGGAAGAAAGATGTGATGACACCCAAGCTCGTAAGAAATTTTTGAGTGTATCCCGCTAATATAAAAATCGCATTGGGCATTTTCGTTCTCACGAGGATTGATGCAAATTCTCTATATCATTATTTACTCGTTTGTCCTGAATGCGTTTGACATCGGGTAATAGCTCCATTTAACGACGACACAACTACCAAACTTGCCTGTGATGATGAATCGAGAGGTGTACTACAATTCTTTAAACAACTTACAGAAGCGCTTCTTCACTTCACATCGTTACTTCACTTAACAGTACTCGCGTATGTCTATTCGAAGTGCTTATTTAATTGTACAATTTGCACCGCATCGTCAACGCTTAGACCACTAAAAATTGGCGCCGCCAAGCTGGGGGGTGCTACCTGCTTTAGAATCTCATGAACAGGGTGTTTTAGTCGCGCCAAAATAAGCCGCTTTCCTTCACCAGCGATAGACTCAAAGAAATCAAGCAATGCTTCAAGGCTAGAGCTGTCTAAATCTGGAGTTTCTTCCAGACTTATTATAACGGTACTAATTGATGGCCCTGCTGCGGCAACGGTTTGACGGATTTGCGTCAATATGCGATCAATATTTGCGAAAAAAAGAGGTTCATCCGGGCGCAAAATAACAACCCCCGCAATTGACCTGGCTTCCGGATGTACTGCCATATCCACAAAATTATGGCTTTCCCCGAGTCTTCCAAGCACCGCGGTTGTTGACTCCGAAAATCGTCGCAGCATCATTATCAGACTAATAGCGATAGCGATTAACAGTCCATCCAATACACCCAAAAATAAAACACCAATCACGGCCGTCAACATCACCAGGCGATCCCGACGCCAAACAAAATAAGGACGAAAGATAGCTGGATTTAAGGTGGGACTCACCGCATGGATTACAATTGCGGCAAGTACTGGCTCTGGGGTCAGTGCGATACTGGATAGTACAGTCAATACCATGGCAAGAACCACGACGGCGGCGATCCCACCCGCAAGGCGCGTGTTGGCTCCAGCCGCTTCATTGGCAGATGTAGCAGAATACCCTGCTCCGACTGGCAATCCTTGGAATAGTCCGGACACCAGATTGGACATACCCAATGCAAGTAAATCCCGATTTGAAGAGATCGAGTCACCGTGTTTCATCGCAAAGTAACGAATTGAACCGTAAGATTCTGAATACAAAATCATTGCCATAGCGAATCCTAACTCGCCCAACCGCAGCCATTCTGCACGTGACAAGGCCGGTAGTGTGGGATGGCTTATCTGCAAATTGATGGTGCCAATGGTGCTGACCCCATAATTCGAAAGGTCTAGCCAGTGACTCGCAGCAATGCCGATCCCCATGACAATCAATCCCCCCGGCAAATAGCGGAAACGCGCGAACAGAAATAACAAACCTAACGCGACCACACCAACAGCGATACTCACCTGATTCCAATCCGCAATCTGGCTCAATAAAGCGGAGAAAAGCTCAAGAATATCGCTGTGATTGACATGTACTCCGACAATGCTCGCACATTGTTTGAGAACAATGACAACAGCTAAACCAAAAGCAAAGCCACGTAAAACAGGTTTGGCGATGAAGGCGGTAATGTTATCGACTCGTGCTAGCCCAGCAATTACAAAAAATAGCCCAGTGATAATCACCAAACCGCTAGCCAGCATCAGCCTGAGAATATTGTTATCTCCAGCAAGCGTAGCAGTAGCGGCTGCCAGCACGACCGCCGATGACGAGGTGGCAGAAACAATTGCAAAACGGCTGTTGCCAAACAGGCCATAGCAAATCAACCCTACAAACAGGGCAATCAGGCCGGTTTGTGGGGGGAGGTTAGCGATGCTTGAATAGGCCACCGCCTCAGGCAGCAACAGACCAGCGATCGACAGCCCGGCAATTCCGTCCTGCCAGTAAGCTTTGGCGGGTTGGATTTTCGAATTTATATCGATAACGGGCACAGGGATTTATAGATGTTCGGGATATTATGAAACTGCAATAAATTCGCGCCTCACACCGGTATTACCATAGGGTGCACCCATTTGTAATGATCCACTCAACCCAGAAATTGAGGAGCACAAACCAAGATATGCCTTTCGCCTTCATCAGGCTAACAGTTTTGACATCCTCTGCCAGCAACGTCAATCCAAAACAATAGTGACCAACGATATCATACCTATCTTCGCGACCCAATAAAAAGGCTCCCTAAAAGTTCCCGTTTCTCTTCTCCCATTGTGTTACATGGTGGTGCATCAAAGCAGAATAATCGTAATGATTTGCGTATTGATGGAAAAACAAAAATTAAAATCGCGCCCGCAAAAAATCTACAGGAAAACTCATCTGTAAGAGATTTGTCGTTTTTGATAGCGGGTATTAGCCCACTGTATGCAAAGAACAAAATAAGGACACTACTTATTTACTTTTCATAAACGTCGGTTCATCATAATCCCGCAGGTTGTATTACTAATTCAAGGTACCTAGATACTCAACAAAATATCCAAGGAGTGGAGCATGACAAAATCGATCATTACCATAGGCGCGATGGTTGTGGCTTTGACCATAGCATTCGCCCAGACTGCAATTGGCACCGATATAACAATGCCAGCAGCGGATATAAAAGCCCACGCAACTTCTACCACCAATAAAAATTTGATCCGAAGTGCGATGCAAGCCGCGCCGAAAAAAGTGAGTGCTGCAGCAACAATCATCATCATGAACGCGGATGGTACGATGAGGACCCTGCGCGAGGGAACAAATGGATTCACTTGTATGCCGGACAACCCGGCAACCCCTGGGCCTGATCCAATGTGCATGGACAAGACCGCAATGGAATGGGCTGGCGCATGGATTGCCCATAAGCCACCTGTCAGTGGCAAAATTGGTTTAATGTACATGCTTGCGGGAGGAACAAACGCCAGCAATACAGACCCCTACGCAAAAAAACCCGGCGTCAAAAATCACTGGATCAAGACCGGGCCGCACGTAATGATTGTGGGCGCCGATAACAGCTTTTACGATATGTATCCAAAGCATACAGATCCTGACACGTCGGTTCCCTATGTGATGTGGTCAGGGACACCGTACCAGCACCTGATGATCCCGATTAAGTGAATACTTACCGAAACTGAATGTCCAATAACAGCTTAGTCCCATTTCAAAACACAAGACCGCCATACTTCACAGTGGTCAGCTTTGCGTCTATTGAGTAAAGCGATCAAAAAAGCTGGGGAAGCGCGTGGCTTGCATATAAATTATGCTTCTGCTCGCGACAATGTCATTGAAGCAGTTGAGAAAAATCAGATACACGTATGAATAATACAAAGTTCTAGGCAGCCTAGGCGTTACTTTTTATTATAACTTTAGGAAAAAACTATGGGACTCTTTGATTCAATCGTCGGGCAAGTTAGTAGCGCACTGTCTAATTCCAATAACAACAATCACAATCCGGATGGCTTGATGGGAACAATCATAGGCCTGATTAACAACCCAGAAACTGGTGGCATCCAAGGGCTGATCGACACTTTTAAAGAAAAAGGACTTGGAGATACTTTTGCTTCATGGATCGGCACGGGGCAAAACTTACCAGTATCCAACGAACAGATACAGGCGGTACTCGGTAGCGAACAAGTGCAATCCATTGCACAAAAACTTGGAATTTCTTCCGCAGACGCATCCAGTGGTATTGCTAATCTGTTACCTCAAGTAATAGATAAACTGACGCCTAATGGCCAATTCCCCACAGGTGATATCTTAGAGCAGGGAATAGAATTGCTGAAAGGCTTTGGCAAACAAGACTAACCTACCTATAGAGAAAGTATCGTCATTACCACATCGTGCACGTGAACCAAAAAATTTCAAGATCAGACGTGCCATAAGAGCTAGGTTTTAACATTTGGCAGGCGGAAAAAAGATTGAACATGCCAAGTGTAAGATCAGCCTTAATACTGTTCGGATAATGCCGTTCGCCCTGGGTTTGTCTAAGGATGAGTGTTCGATCATAAGGCTTTGATAAGTTCAGCCCGAACGGGCTTCTGGTTTAGCTTGCTTTAACCAAACAGTATTGAGACCTCCCCCTTACACCAGGTCGACGGTAAAAACATGTGTTCGCCCTTTTGTGATGTTGGGCTTCATTTCATTCAGCACAGCCTGCTACGCTCGAACAACTAGCGAGCGATATACGTTGCTACAGCAGTAGATTTAAGTTGTAGTTGGCGGAGAGGGTGGGATTCGAACCCACGGTACGGAAAACCGTACAACAGATTTCGAGTCTGTCGCATTCGACCACTCTGCCACCTCTCCGTAGATCTTGATTTTACCATCAAAGCATAAAATCAGGCAGAATGTTCATATGATCAAGTCTCTACATTCATTTCTTTCAAGCACAAGATTCTTCACATTTGCGTTGCTGAATATCGCTTTGCTCGTCGCGTGTGCACCTGAAGAGCCGTCCAAAAAACCATGGCGAGAAGAATTAACGGTCATCGTCGTCCCAGGTGAAAATAGTGTGGATGCTGAATTTGAGCGCCAGCTCGTTAATCTTTTTGCCGAACAATTGAACGTAAAAATAAAGTTTGTGCCACTACCCTTGGATCAAGTGAAGCAGTCTATTGTGGCGAGCAATGCACATTTCGCCGCATCTGGATCAAGAAGCAACGATAGTGAGAGCGTAAAGTTTGGCCCCCCCTATCAAACTGTAACTGAGCAGGCGGTATGCAAAGGTGTGCCGCTACGACGCATGGAAGGACTCTTTAAAAAAAATATCGCCGTCGCAGCTGGCTCCGCGCAAGAAAGTGCCTTGCATGAAGCACACAAGAAGTTTCCAGCGCTGCACTGGCACACACGCCCTAATCAGTCTGTTGCACAGCTACTAAAAGAGGTGGCGGAAGGCAAACTGGAATGCACAGTCGCGAACGAGGAGCAACTGGCGTTGGCACGCAATTACTATCCCAACCTGGATTCCACACTCGAAATTGCTACCCCTTCCAAATTAGCCTGGACGTTTGCACCGGACGCCGACGCCGAACTGTTGGCAGAAGCACAAAAATTTTTCGCTCTCATTAAACAAAATGGCACTTTGCATCGCCTGCTGGAGCGCTATTACGGACACAACAAACAACTTGACTCAGACGACGCGGTTGCATTTATCACCAAGACACAAACAGTGTTACCCCATATTCGAAATCTGTTTGAAGAAGCGGCCACTTTAACCGGGATGGATTGGCAACTATTCGCTGCTCTCGCCTATCATGAATCGCATTGGGATCCGCTTGCCACTTCGCCTACCAAAGTACGTGGCATGATGATGCTGACTGAAGACACAGCTGACCGTATGGGCGTAACTAACCGGCTTGATGCACGCCAAAGCATTATTGGCGGGGCAAAATACCTGCTGTTACTGAAAGAACAGCTGCCGCTGCGCATCAGTGACCCAGATCGCACCTGGCTAGCTCTGGCAGCTTATAACCAAGGGTATGGGCACCTGGAGGATGCACGCGTGCTGGCCCAACAACAAGGTTACAATCCAGATATATGGGCAGATGTAAAGAAGGTGATGCCGCTACTGGCACAACCGCTGTATTTTGAAAAGACCAAACACGGTTATGCACGCGGGGGCGAAGCGGTCTTTCTGGTTGAAACGGTACGTATGCACCATGACATGTTGTACAGCCTACCTTTAGGCAGTGTGCCGCGACTGATTCCTCCGGCGCAAGATTATAAGATACTGGGAAAGAGAAAAAATGAAGCGCAGCACCGCTTATCTTCAAGTGCAAGCAACAATCTATCCGCACCGAGCAAACCTCTTGGTATTTATCACCCTGCAAGGAACGAGGTGCAACCCGCACGCTAATTGAACTCCTCCTGCCTCCAAGTTCGCTGCACTTCACGAATCACCAAGAAAATTTAATAACCATCACTTTCATATATTCTTGATTCACACGTTCCAGCATTATTTTAAGTTCCTCTTGCCAAGCACCTGTCAATTTTAACAAGCCATCTTCTTTATTTAGTGCTTTAAGAGCGGTCGAATCCGGTATATTCTCATTGAGAAGCTGTTTAAGGTTAAGTACCGATTTGTAAAAATCGGCACAGCTTTTTGCAAAATCCTTGAAACGCCAGTCAATTGCCAGATACAGAAGAATTGAACTCTCCTCTTCCAGAAATATGCTATCCACATTTTTCAAATCATCCATCAGACTCATCATTTTCTTTTCAGAAGCGCCAGAATCTACTTCGCTCGCTTGGCTAGCAATGCGGAACGTACTTTTCAAATGTATCGCCAATTTTTGGCAACTTTCTTGCAGCTCAGCTGCCAGTTCTCTGCGCTGAGCAAGAGCATCACTTCTGGGCTCAATGAGGCGCTTCAAAATGGTACTCAATGTTGAAATTTCCGATATTTCCATTTTTATCTCCTTGTACTCATACCACAACGTCTATCTCGTAGACACATTTTTTAAATATACATTACCGCAGGGTAACGGATCTATCACAACATTTTAAATTTCTAAAATTTTTTAGTATAGCTCGACAAAGCGAGAAAGCGTAGCATCATCCCTCGGATATTTTGCGTATCCACTTCGTGACATCACCTCTCATTGCGACAACAATGATCATCACGACTTCCTGATAGTTTCCAGTTTCCTCATATAAGGCTGTAACACCTCAGGTACAAGAACACTTCCGTCAGCTTGTTGGTAATTCTCCAGGATAGCAACCAGTGTACGCCCTACCGCAAGACCAGAACCATTTACGGTATGCAGTAATTCTGGTTTTCCCTGTTCATTTCTGAAGCGCGCCTGCATACGTCGTGCCTGAAAGGCTTCAAAATTAGAACAGGAAGAAATCTCGCGGTAAGCGTTCTGCGCAGGCAACCAAACTTCAATATCGTAAGTCATTGCAGCAGAAAAACCCATATCACCCGTGCATAATTTCATCACCCGATATGGCAAAGCCAGTTTTTGCAAAATCGTTTCGGCATGGGCTAACAATTGTTCCAGCGCCTCATAAGATTGCTCAGGATGCACAATCTGCACCAACTCCACCTTGTCGAATTGATGCTGACGGATCATGCCACGCGTATCCCGCCCATAAGAACCGGCCTCGCTTCGAAAACAAGGCGTATGCGCCACAAATTTCAACGGCAGTTTCTCTAGTGTAGTAATGCTGTCACGCACCATGTTGGTCACCGGAACTTCAGCCGTGGGAATGAGGTAGAAATTTTGTTCACCTTCTTCACCCAGCTGACGTGGCACACGAAATAAATCTTCCTCGAATTTTGGCAGCTGTCCGGTGCCACGCATGGAATTGGCATTTACCAGATAGGGCACATACACTTCAGTGTAGCCGTGCTGCTCGGTATGGATGTCAAGCATAAATTGCGTCAGTGCACGATGCAGGCGCGCCAGCGGGCCTTTTAACAGTGAGAAGCGCGCACCGCTGATCTTGGTGGCTGTTTCAAAATCCAGCCCACCCACGTTCTCGCCCACACTGACGTGATCCTTAGCTTCAAAATCAAATTTAGGCGGTGATCCTACGCGGCGCATTTCAAAATTGTCGGCCTCTGATTTACCTACCGGTACACTAATATGCGGTGTGTTGGGAATGATCGAGAGAAAAGCCTGCAAGGCTTGCTGTGTATGCTCAAGTTGCGCCTCAAGTTCCTTAAGCTCATCGCCCAAACCGGCTACTTCCGCCATGATGGCCGATGTATCCTCGCCCTTGGCCTTCGCCATACCAATCTGTTTAGAAGTGGCATTACGCTTGGCTTGCAGCTCTTGCGTGCGTGTTTGAATGATTTTACGTTCACTCTCTAGTTGCTCAAAGCGAGTCGTATCCAGCAGGCAATCCCGTGTTGCCAATCGGGCCGCCACACCGGCCAAATCATTGCGTAATGCTTGTAGATCTAACATGCTCCCCTCCAACGCGATGCAACCCTTATTGGGTTACATGCTGTAATTATTTTTCATTTCTCTTTGCCGCAGCATCCAGCTCACGGAGATGGGCTAGTTTTTCTGCGATTTTCGCTTCCAGGCCTCGCTCGGCAGGTTGGTAAAAACTTACTTCCGGC
Organism: Candidatus Nitrotoga sp. SPKER; assembly: GCA_003402285.1. GTDB lineage: Bacteria > Pseudomonadota > Gammaproteobacteria > Burkholderiales > Gallionellaceae > Nitrotoga. The sequence continues at coordinate 10,610 of QFXG01000006.1, forward strand.
AACCCTTCAGGAAAATAATTTTCACCGGCTGCATAGCTTTCCATTTCATTGTGTGCGTAACGATAATCCTTGCCGTAATCAAGCTGCTTCATCAATTTGGTCGGCGCATTGCGCAAATGCAACGGTACCGGACGCGATCCATCTTGAGCGACCAAGGCGCGGGCGGCATTATACGCGACATAGCCCGCATTCGACTTGGCCGCTGCTGCCAGGTAGAGCACCGCTTGCGCCAATGCCAGCTCACCTTCCGGCGAACCCAGTTGCTCATAAGTCTGGGCGGCATTTAACGTTAATTGAATTGCTCGCGGATCAGCCAAGCCGATATCTTCCCATGCCATACGCACAATGCGTCGCGCCAGATAACGTGGATCGGCACCGCCATCCAGCATACGCACCAGCCAATACAGAGCAGCATCGGGATTAGAACCTCGCACCGATTTATGCAATGCGGAGATCTGATCATAAAATGCTTCGCCACCCTTATCGAAACGACGCAGGTTCTGCGCCAAAGCGTTGTCCAGGAAATCGATTTCGATACGCGTTACATGGGCGGTCTGAGCGGCGGTTTGCAACTGCTCAAGCACGTTGAGCAAACGGCGCGCATCACCATCGGCATAGCCGACGATGCGTTCACGTACCGCATCATCAAATTTCAAATGCGGCAAGGCAAGCTGTTGCGCACGCTTGAACAGTTGATTCAATTCCGCCTCGGACAAGGCTTGCAGCACATAAACCTGGGCGCGCGACAACAACGCACTGATCACTTCAAATGAAGGATTTTCAGTGGTCGCGCCGATGAAGGTGACCAAACCTTGTTCGACGTAAGGCAGAAATGCATCTTGCTGTGATTTATTAAAACGATGTACTTCATCCACAAATAAAATCGTGTGCCGCCCGCTCTGCTGCAAAGTGTGCTGCGCTTGCGCAATAGCATCGCGGATGTCCTTCACTCCGGATAAAACAGCCGATAGCGGCACGAACTCGGCATCAAAGGCCGAGGCCATGAGCCTGGCTAAAGTGGTCTTACCCACGCCGGGTGGCCCCCACAAAATCATGGAATGCAGCTTGCCCGATTCAAACGCCAAGCGCAGTGGCCGCCCCGAACCCAGCAGATGAGATTGCCCGATCACCTCATTGATGTGCTTGGGACGCAGACGCTCAGCCAGGGGCGCGGCAGGTACCGACGTGTCAAACAGATTATCGCGAGAGGGGAACATAATCCGAAAATAACAATATGATCTTATTTCCCGAATAAACCAAGCAGGGAAAAAACTTATTCACCCAGTACATCCGCCCCTTTAGGCGGCACAAACTTGAACAATTGCGGTGAAAGTTTCGGATTGCGTTGCAGCTTAGAGAAACGAAGTACAGTGGTGTGGCCAAAGGAATCTTGCAATTCCATGACCATCAATTCAGATTGCGCGTTAAACGCCATAAGAATTTTCTCAAAACTGGTGTCTTGCGCACGGGGTGTGGCTTGCAGCCATTCCAGGCTATCCTTGGTTCCATTGTCTTTCAACTTAAAGCCGCGTTCAATTTCATTGTTACCGGACAGGAGTGCCGCCGGACTACTACCCAACGCAGCATCTATTTTTTTCACTGTGACCTGATTGAGTTCCACGTCATGTAGCCAGAATTTCTCGCCATCCCCCACGATCAATTGTTCAAAGGGCTTCTGATAGACCCAGCGAAATTTTCCGGGTCGTACAAACTGCATGGTGCCGGAAGCCGACTGAATGCGCTTGCCACTTTTATCCAGCACTTCTTGAGTGAAATTGGCCTGTGCTGAATGGGTAGACGCGATGAAATTTTTCAGCTTATCGGTGGCTCCGGCATACGCTGAAAAAGGCAAAGCAAAAAATAAAAAAATAAAAAACTTGAACATATGGAATTCCTCTCTGCTTGACTTCTTCTTGGCGAAAGATGTTAGATGAATTGGGTTTAACTGATTACTCCTGCCTGGCAGGTGCAATCACTTCACGGTTACCGTTACTCTGCATGGGCGTCACCACTCCGGCACGCTCCATCTGTTCCACCAAACGCGCGGCACGGTTGTAGCCAATACGCAAATGACGCTGTACCAGCGAGATAGAAGCTCGGCGCGATTTCAGCACGATGTCGACCGCCTGATCATAGAGTGCATCGGCTTCTGTACTTCCTCCGCTTTCGACTTCGCCGCCAGCTTCAAGTTCATCCAACGAAGTTAGTACGCCTTCAACATATTGCGGTACACCCAGCGCCTTGAGATATTCTGCGACACGATGCACTTCCTGATCAGAAACAAAAGCGCCATGCACTCGCTGCGGGTAGCCAGTACCAGGCGGTAAATAAAGCATGTCACCTTGGCCGAGCAAAGCCTCCGCACCCATCTGATCAAGGATAGTGCGCGAATCGATCTTGCTGGATACCTGGAACGCCACGCGGGTTGGTACATTAGCCTTGATCAAACCCGTGATAACGTCCACCGAGGGACGTTGCGTCGCCAATACCAGATGAATACCGGAAGCGCGCGCCTTCTGCGCCAGACGTGCAATCAACACCTCAACTTTCTTGCCCACTACCATCATTAGATCAGCCAATTCGTCGATGAATACCACGATGAACGGCAACTCTTCCGCTGCTTCAGGATTATCTGGCGTAAGCGTAAAGGGATTAGTCAGCGGTTGATCCGCCTTGATGGCATCCCGCACCTTCTGATTGTAACCAGCGATGTTGCGCACACCGAGGGACGCCATCAGGCGATAACGCTTGTCCATTTCCTGCACACACCAGTTGAGCGCAGACGCAGCTTGGCGCATATCCGTCACCACGGGAGCTAACAAATGCGGAACGCCTTCATACACGGACAATTCCAGCATCTTGGGATCAACCAGCAACAGCCGCACTTGCTGCGGCGTGGCCTTGTAGAGCAAACTCAGAATCATGGCATTGATCGCCACCGATTTCCCGGAACCGGTGGTACCTGCCACCAGGACATGCGGCATCTTGCCCAGATCGGCAACCACGGGTTTGCCGGAAATATCCTTGCCCATTGCCATCGTGAGCGACGAGTTCATGCCCGCGTAGTCCTGTGAACTAAGAATTTCGGACAATCTCACCATCTGCCGCTTCGGATTAGGCAATTCCAGCGCCATGTAGGATTTTCCTGGAATAGTTTCCACCACGCGAATACTGACCACTGACAGTGCGCGTGCCAGATCCCGCACCAAATTGGTGATCTGACTACCTTTTACCCCTACTGCAGGCTCGATCTCGTAGCGCGTGATGACCGGCCCCGGATAGGCCGCCACCACTTTCACCTCCACGCAGAAATCCTTGAGTTTGCGTTCAATTAAACGAGAAGTAAATTCCAGCGTGTCGGCAGACAACATTTCAATCTCATGCACCGGCTGATCCAGCAGATGCAGCGGCGGCAACGGTGAATCCGGCATATCGGGAAACAATGGCACCTGTTTCTCTTCAGACACGCGCGCAGACTGTCGCACTTCAATCAGCGGCTGCTCAATATAAATTGGTAGATGGTTCTCTACACGTTTTTTTTCTTCTTCCACTACCACCTGGCGCTCATTCAATGATTGCGCACCAACACGCTTATCCTGCCAGGTCAGCCAGGTATTTTTCGTCCAGAAATAAAAAGCTTCCAGAGCTGCTCCGGCTCGATCCGTAAACCGCAGCCACGACAAACCACTAAACACACTAAATCCAATGGCCATCAATACCAGCAAAAACAAGGTAGCACCGGTAAACCCCAGCAAGTGCGCCAATCCGTCACCCAGCACCCGGCCCAACATACCGCCTGGCTCAAGTGGCAGCACGACCTTCAGCGTATGCAACCGCAGCGCTTCCAATGAACTGCTGGCCAGCAATAACACGACAAAGCCGATCAGCGCTACCCATAAGGCGCGGCGATCAAACAAACTATTTTGCGATATGCCGCGATAGTCCACCCATATCTGCTGCAGCAGGAATGCAACCCACCACCAGGCAGAAAAACCGAATACATACAGCAGCACGTCCGCCAACCAAGCACCGAATACACCGCCCGAATTATGTAGCACAGCATTGCTGGCACTATTCGACCAGGCAGGATCATTCCGATCATAACCATACAGGATTAGAATTAAATAAATTGCCACCGCAACCAGCAGCAGCAAGCGCGATTCACGCAGCAATGCAGCCAATCGACCTGATAGCGGAGAGGGTTTTTCAAGCTTGCTACTTAATAACGCCATAGTGCGTTCATACCTCATTTTTTTGACCATCACATCTTACAGCGAGGTGAAAAGCTTCTCGGCTTAAGATGTTTTGACACGCCATGTGCCGTAACAATAGTTAGTCTGCGCATGCAATTCAGCCCGCAGGCCATGCTTCTAAGGAAATAACAAATTCATATAACCTCGTAATCCTGAATTAAATCCCTATATTTCTTCTAATAATTCAAGTTTGAGTTTCAAGGCCATCATCTTCGCATCCGGCTGCGGCTGCGACTGCCAAGGTACCACTCCAAGCAGCGGTGCGGCCAAACGTTGCTGCAATGCCTCAATATTAGGTTGAAGCGCGAGCATATCGGCATCCAGCACGTTGGCCACCCATCCGGCACATTTTAATCCACACGCCTCAATCGCGCTTGCTGTCAGCAACGCATGGTTGAGACAGCCCAAACGCATGCCTACTACTAAAATGACAGACAAGCCCAATTGCACAGCCAAATCGGCGATATCTTGCTTGTTATTCAGCGGGACTCTAAATCCTCCTGCACCTTCTATGATCACCACATCCGCTTGAGATGCCAGCTCATAATATGAAGTCAGGATGCGTGCAAAATCGATGCGCACCCCCGCATTCTGCGCAGCAATATGCGGCGCAATCGGATCTAGAAAACTATAGGGATTGATCTGTCCATAGCTCACCAGTACATTGCTGGCCGCCTGTAATTGTTTCACATCCTGATTATGCCCATTGTCGTCACAACCCACCGCCACCGGCTTCATGCCGACGACGCGCTGCCCTTGCGCAGCAAAAGCATACAGCAATGCACAACTGATCAACGTCTTACCAACGCCGGTATCGGTACCCGTTATAAAATAACTCATTTCTATCCCTTAATTTCCAGGTTTCCTACACTCAGAATAAGATAGTTCGATGCATAAATACTAACGCTGAATAAATGAGCGCCACCAGCATAGACTCATAATAACCGGTTCCAGCGAGACATATTAAGGGCTGCAATGAATGATGAAGGCAAGAAATTAAGCATCACGCTCATCCCTAACTACAAGGATAAATGTGGTAACTGTGTCAAACCTGAAATCGAAATGAAGCTGCCTGAGATGTTATCTATCAGCAGCGTACGCTGCATTGAATGTTCCCTGGGGAATGCAAAAAGGGACACATTTTATATGATGACATTTGGTATTTCTGTATTACCAGCATCCTGTTTTTTAATTTTACATAGCGTTAATTTATGCACATCGCAACCTGAATAGATCGCAATGTGCATAAAGGAAATTTATTCTAGAATAATTTTCTTCGTATCTATGTTATTGGTTGTGGCCTAATTTCCTCCGCCCTGTACACCCAGGTGACCACCCGTTCCTAGTCCACCTTTAACCTCTTGTGCTTTGTAAGAACGCACGGCTTTCACCAGATTATTATAAGAATCAGTAAATGCGGCAACAATAACCTTGCCTTCTGCAGTGTTGGAATAACCTCCACCTGCTCCGCCAATTGCGCCTCCGAATAAGCCGCCCAAGAATCCAAAGTCCATATTACGTGAACTACCCTCAGCTGCAGCTAGCTGAACGCCAGAACGGTTATCAACCAAAGTCAACATGGTGCTGGATTCTTTGGCAGACATACTGCCGCCCAATAGAGCACCAACGGACCCAAAGAGACCACCAAGAGCAGCGCCTGCGCCACCTGCATTCGTATTACTGAACGTGATAGAAGGGCTCATAGAAAAGTCAGCCGCTACCATTTGTCCTTTTTGGAATTTAGAGTTATTACGTAACTCTCCCGATTCCGCCAGTGCACGTTCACCCATCATATTACCCATCGCACGTCCCCGGTCTACCACTACAAAGCAGTTAGACTGTTGAACAAGCATTTTAAGTACGGGAGTCGTCGATCCTAGTTTCATTTGCCCAGTTAAGATACCGTACCATGGGGCGTTGGTATCCTCGACGACTGCCAAAGTACCCAAAGATTCAGCACATTTTTCAAGCTTGCTGTTGGCATTCTGTGATGTTGCACCACCCGCAGAGCCAGTGGCGGTCGTTTTTGCTTCCTGAGACCCCATTTTCATGTCGGCGCAACCGGCCAGGAAAGCACAACTTGCCATGAAAATAGAAACAACCGTTACCGTGGTTGTACGGCAGAAACCGTTAGAAACATTCTTCATAATTTACCTCCCCTTAATTTTTTGTATTATTAAATATTTAAGCAAATACTTTTTTATTACAACTATATACTTATTGTGAACACAACTGATAAGACTTTAAAAATTATACTACAGCTTCATAACTGTACAAGATATCCTGACTTGGCACTGGATTTATATACAGCCCCTTCATTAATGAAGTTACGCGCAAACCGTTATCCATCTTAATCCACCCACTTCAAAATTTCACTACACATCAATTTAAAGGGGTAGCGTTAATGCTAACCATCTGATCAAACTCAGACTTAAGCTTCTGACCTATCGTTTGCCATTGTGCAATATATTGACTGGGTAGTTCATATCTCAAATAGAAAACCGTCTTTTTAACGGACTTAGATAGTGCCACCTCCGGCGCAGGACTATAAGAAGTTTCAACTACGCAAATTGGAAATGCACTGTGGAAAAAATTCTCATCAACACACCGGATACGCACCAGTTCGTCAGTAGGATGGTCGTGGCTAAAGAATATATCGGCCTTGCCGGATGGATCGTAGTAATGCAACATCCCAGGCAATTTTGGCAAATCGGGTTGTCGCTGCAATTTCTCAAAAAAATATTTAAAGTATTGGTCCCACGGCCTCGTATGCGTAATTGAAGCGTGCAAGTTTTGTCCCCATTCTAATTTTTGAAATTGCGCTAGATTATCTTCCCTCAATGGAGAAAGATCTGGCAATATGGCATCAATTTTGATGGCATCAACAACCGGCCTTTTTTTACCTTCAATCTGTTTTCGCGGCACATTCCCCCAGCCGGGTAATTGCTGGTTGTATCCTCTAAAGTTATAGGCAAGCGGCACATCAAAATTAACGTCATCCATGCTTACGTGAATATTGATTTTTTGAGCCTCTGCCAGATTGATTACCTGCCGCTGTGGAATAGTCGATTGCGTTATCTTCCCGCGATACAAAACAGTCTCCGCCCATACTGGCAGCTGTTGCCATGTCACCGCGGTAATCACAGCAACGGTCAAACTTCCCCACACTAACGGATTTTTACCACGCATCCTTGCCGCTTTAGCCGCAAAGAAACCCAGCAAAACAATACCTAAAATAATGGGTAATAATCCGATTTTGAATACCATTATCATTTCGCCTGGCAAATTTTCAGATGACTATTTATTTGGTCGTTTATACGGCTCCGATATTAACGCAGCTTGCCATCTCAATTCACTTACAAAACTGTATTACAGAGTTAAATCTGCTAACCAATTTCCCGCCAGTATCAGAGCTTAGAACGATCGAGGGACATCACCTTAGTCCACGCCTTAACAAAATCTTGCACAAACTTCTCTCGTGCGTCGTCAGCTGCATAGACTTCTGCGACAGCGCGTAGCTCGGAGTTCGACCCGAAAACAAGGTCAACAGAAGTGGCTGTCCATTTGAGGTTACCTGTCTCCCGATCACGCCCCTCATAAATCCCCTCGGATTTGGATGACTTCATCCATTTTGTCGACATATCCAGCAAATTAACAAAAAAATCATTACTCAAGGTTCCGGGCCGGTCGGTAAACACACCATGCACAGACTGCCCGACATTCGCATTCAGAGCCCGCATACCTCCTACTAAAACCGTCATTTCAGGAACCGTCAGGGTCAGAAGGCTGGCCCGATCAACCAGCATTTCCGCCGGTGATCTAGGGTTATCCGAACTGAAGTAGTTACGAAACCCGTCCGCCGTCGGTTTGAGCACTGCAAAAGAATTTATATCAGTCTGTTCTTGCGATGCATCCGTGCGTCCCGGTGTAAAAGGGACCTGCACGTTATAACCAGCCTTCTTTGCGGCTTGCTCAATAGCTGCGGCTCCGCCCAGAACAATCAAATCGGCGAGTGATACCTTCTTGCCGCCCGATTGCGCGCGATTGAAGTCTGTTTGTATACTCTCAAAACCTTTCAGCACTTTTATCAGCTCATCCGGATTATTGGCCTCCCAATTTCTTTGTGGTTCGAGACGAATACGTGCTCCATTAGCTCCACCGCGCAAATCAGTGCCACGAAAGCTAGCGGCAGATGCCCAGGCAGTTCTGACAAGTTCGGAAACGCTTAACCCCGAAGCAAGGATCTGAGACTTCAGCTGACTGATATCCTCTACGTTAATCAAATCATGGTCGACAGCTGGGACTGGATCCTGCCACAGCAATACCTCGTCGGGAACTTCAGCGCCAAGATAAAGTGCGCGCGGACCCATGTCCCGGTGCGTCAGCTTAAACCACGCCTTGGAAAAGGCGCGTTCGAATTCCTTTGGGTCTTCCTGGAAGCGAAGGGCAATCTTGCGATAGATCGGATCAAACTTAAGCGAAAGATCCGTCGTGAACATGATAGGTGCATGCCGCTTTGACGGATCGTGAGCATCCGGCACGATGTTTGATCCATTTTTATTATCAGGAACCCACTGAATCGCACCTGCGGGGCTCTTCGTCTGCACCCAATCAAAAGCGAACAGATTGCCTAAGTATTGTGTAGTCCAGGCAATAGGGTTGGCGGACCATGCACCTTCTAAACCGCTGGTAATAGTGTCACCAGCATTGCCGCTGCCACACTTGTTTTCCCAGCCAAAACCTTGCTGCTCAATACCGGCAGCTGCGGGTTCAGGGCCCAGGCACTTGGACGAATCGTAGGCACCATGAGCTTTGCCGAACGTATGGCCACCGGCAATAAGCGCAACGGTTTCTTCATCATTCATCGCCATACGACCGAACGTCTCGCGAATATCCCGAGCAGCCGCAAGCGGATCCGGGTTGCCGTTCGGCCCCACCGGATTCACATAGATCAAACCCATCTGAACAGCAGCAAGAGGATTTTCCAGCGTTCTATCACCACTATAACGCTCATCCGCGAGAAATTTAGTCTCAGGCCCCCAATAGACCAGATCAGGCTCCCAGTCATCCTCACGTCCACCAGCAAAGCCAAAGGTCTTGAAGCCCATGGACTCCAGCGCTACATTTCCAGTCAAGGTCATCAGGTCGGCCCAAGAAATCTTCCGACCGTATTTTTGCTTGATCGGCCAAAGTAATCGTCGCGCCTTGTCCAGGCTGACATTGTCAGGCCAGCTGTTGAGCGGCTCGAATCGCTGTTGACCGCCACCAGCGCCGCCGCGTCCGTCAGATACGCGATACGTGCCCGCGCTATGCCAGGCCATTCGAATAAAAAATGGTCCATAGTGACCATAATCTGCTGGCCACCATGCCTGTGAAGTAATCATCAACGTTTCGATGTCTTTTTTCACGGCCTTAAGGTCAAGAGTCTTAAACTCCTTAGCGTAGTTGAAGTCAGCACCCATTGGATTGGACTCAGCCGCATGCTGACGAAGAGGTTTGAGATCCAGCTTCTCAGGCCACCAGAATTGGTTTGACATCGGCTTACCCTGAGCACTGGCAATGCTTGATGTCACTACCGGTGTCATGACTATTGCTAAAGCGGTAAACAAATACATTGATTTTTTATGCATGGAAACTCCCCTTCAAGAAAATAAAAATGGGATTACTATCAGCAGTATTTTCATGGCTTGATTCTTAGCAAGCTAACATTAGTAGGGGTAGTTGAGCAAGTTCAAAATATACTGCGCTCTACAGATTAACTATCAGAAAGATAATTAAAAATACTGACCCGCCTCAGCCTCATAGCTTAAATGGTGTCTGAATAATATGCGCACCATCCGCTGTCACCCTCGACTTGGGCTTCCATGCATGGCCGTAGATTACTTCAAAAGTCGCGGGCAACTTGCCGTTTTGTCGGAATCGTTCGTAATTCTCCTGTAGCGCTTGCCATGCAGCCTTACCCATCATGCCTTGCCCGCGTCCGACAGTAGCATTATGTGCACCTATGCTACGCAAATCCTGCATCACCGCTTTTAGATTATCGTAAGTCAGCGTGATAATTTCCATATCCATCACCGGTGCAGCAAAACCGCTGGCCTTCAGCATGTCGCCGATGTCGTGCATGTCCGCGAACCGATTAACATGCCTATGCTCATCTACGTCACGAAAAGCATTGCGTAGTTCCTTGAGCGTATCCGGGCCGAAGGTGCTGAACATCACCAAGCCCTCCACTTTCAATACGCGGTGTAGCTCGCTGAAGGTGGCGGGTAAATCGTTGCACCATTGCAAGGTCAGATTTGACCATACCAGCTCTATACTGTTGGCGGCTAACGGCAAGGCTTCGACATCGGCGCACACATAACTATGCTTGCCACTGTCAACTAACTTGCGCCACCAACTTAACCTGCTGCGCGATACATTGAGCATACTCATTGCCATATCAAGCGCTAATAGATGCGCCGCCGGGTAGCGCTGCGATAGCTGACGCGTGCCCCAGCCAGTACCGCTGCCCACATCCAGTACACACGCTGGTTTTTGTTTTACATAATCCAGCCGTTCCAACATACGGCTGCACACCTCACGCTGCAATACTGCGGCAGTATCGTATCCATTGGCCGCGCGATTGAAAGCCATCCGCACCTGGCGTTTATCAATCAGGAAATCATCCATTTAAAAATGCCTCGATCCGTTGCACAAAAATATCCGGGTGAGATAAAAACGGCGCATGTGACGCGCCCTTGATATTGAGCCACTGCGCATTGGGCAACTGCTGCGCGAGATAGCCTGATGCTGCGAGTGGAGTCAACACATCGCGCTCGCCCGCAATGACCAATGCAGCTTGCATAATTTGCGGCAGCACCGCGCGCAGATCGGTATTACGCAATATTTCCAGCCCCCCGCGCAATGCCTCAATATCCGGTTCACCGCGACTGAACAAGTGGGCACGCAAATCTGTCAGCAACTCGCGTTCATGTTCGCTGCCGCGCACCTGTAAAGCAATAAATCGCTTCAACGTCAGCGCATGATTTTCCAGCAACGCCACAGAAAATTCATGCAAGGTATTCGCCGCCATTGCACATTCCCAGTCGTTACGCTGCACAAAGCTGGGCGTGGTAGCAACCAGCACAAGCTTATTGATCTGGTGCGGCGCATGGTGCGCCCAGCGCAATGCAATCTGTCCACCTAGCGACCAGCCACACAACGCTAGCGGCTCATTGCCATGTTCAGTATGCCAATACTCAGATAACCGCTGTACCAAACCATCTAAATCATATTGCGCGATGATCGGGCTGGCACCGTATCCTGGCAAGTCCACACAGTGCACGCGGAAGTGTTGAGCAAGTTGTGCCACCACATTGCCCCAGATACCGCCGTGCATCCCCCAACCGTGTATCAGTAACAGCGGTGCTCCGGCACCCCAACTCTCAATGTGCAAGCTCATGTAAGGCTGAAATCAATTGCGCCACATCCTGCTCGCTATGCGCTGCCGATAGCGAAATGCGTAGTCGCGCTGTTCCCTGCGGAACGGTTGGGGGGCGAATAGCTGGCACCCAGATGCCACGTGCGCGTAGACCTTCGCTCAAGGCTACCGCAGCATTATTGTTGCCGACCAGCAATGGCTGAATCGGAGTATCAGAATGCATTAGCACCCACGGGAGTCCGGCCAGACCAGCGCGCAACTGCGCAACCAATTTCCATAATTGTGCGCGCCGCCACTCTTCTTTCTGCAAGAAGCGCAAACTGGCCAGCACCGCGCAGGACAGCGCAGGTGGACTGGCAGTTGTGTAGATGTAGCTGCGCGCATTCTGTACCAGCGTATCAATCACAACCTGTTCCGCAGCAATAAAAGCACCGGATACGCCCGCAGCCTTGCCCAACGTCGCCATGTAAATAATGCGCGGCGAAGTGGGGCAAAATGAATTTCGATGGTGAAATAATGAGCCACGTCCCTGTTCACCCAATATGCCAAAGCCATGCGCATCATCCACCAATAACCAGGCATCATGTTGCTCACACAACGCCAGTATTTCCGGCAACGGCGCAAGATCGCCATCCATGCTGAATACCGCATCGGTAATAACCAGTTTGCGACCACTATTTGGCTGCCCCAATAATTGCGCGAGATGTGCCCTATCGTTGTGGCGATAGCGGTGCACCTGCGCACGTGACAACAACATGGCGTCATTGAGTGATGCGTGATTCAGCTTATCGGCAAAGATTCTATCGTTCCTGCCAATCAGCGCTTGCACCGCTCCGAGATTAGCCAGATAACCGGAAGAAAATAACAGTGCTGCGGGCTTGCCGACGAATTCAGCAAGTGCCTGTTCCAACTCCTGGTGTGCGCTGAAATGACCACTGACCAGATGGGATGCGCCCGCACCCAATCCATACTGTTGCGTACCCGCCTGCAAAGCGGCAAGCAACTGCGGGTGATAAGCTAAACCGAGGTAGTCGTTGCTGGAAAATGACAGAGTCGGCTTGCCATTGACCTTGACGCATGTGCCTTGCGCACTTTGCAACTCATAGCGATGGCGCAGGAGTCCTTGGGCTGCGCGGGTGTTGAGTTCGTCCTGCAGCACTTCAAAAGGCATTGAAATTTTCCATCACAGGCAAAGGAATTTGTTCAATGCACTTTAATTTTTTGCCGCAAGCGGATACATACCCAATTTATCAAGTAGAGCGAGGTCGCGCTCCACCTCTGGATTCCCGGTAGTCAGCAGCTGGTCGCCATAAAATATTGAGTTGGCGCCCGCGAGAAAACATAAAGCCTGTACCGCTTCGCTCATTTGTTGCCGCCCGGCAGACAATCGCACTCGCGCCTTGGGCATAGTGATACGCGCCACCGCGATGGAACGAACAAAATCCAGCGGATCCAGCGCTTTGGTGTCGGCCAGCGGCGTGCCTTCTACCTGCACCAGCAAGTTGATGGGTACGCTTTCAGGATAGGGGTCAAGGTTAGCCAGTTGCGCAATCAAGCCGGCGCGTTGAGCAAGGCTTTCACCCATGCCAACGATACCGCCACAGCATACATTCAAGTTCGCATTGCGAACCCGCTCCAGCGTGTCTAGCCTGTCCTGATAATCACGAGTGGTAATGATTTCGTCGTAGAACTCAGGCGCGGTGTCCAGATTGTGATTGTAGTAATCCAGCCCGGCGTTTTTTAGCTGCTCAGCCTGACCGTCTTTCAACATACCCAACGTAGCGCAGGTTTCCAGCCCCAGCGCTTTGACTTCGCGCACCATTGTCAGCACCGATTCCAGATCGCGCTGCTTGGGGCCGCGCCAGGCAGCGCCCATACAAAAGCGGGTCGCGCCAGCATCCCTGGCAGCGCGGGCAGCCACCAACACATCGTCAAGCTCCATCAATGCCTGGCTTTTCACGCTGGTATCATAGCGTGCAGCTTGCGGGCAATAGCCGCAGTCTTCTGGACAGCCGCCTGTTTTAATGGACAGCAACGTAGACAACTGTACCGCGTTGGGATCGAAATGCTCACGATGCACCTGCTGTGCGCGATAGAGCAAATCGGCAAACGGCAGCGTGAACAGCACCTCAACTTGGGCAAGACTCCAGCACTGTGCTTCGTTTGATGGTTGAGAGGATGCCGAGGGTTTGGAGGGGCGGGTAAATTGTACGGTGTGGGTCGTCATGGCTTGCAGTCTAATGAATTACAATGATCCGGCATCATCCATGAAAGGGCGCAATCTTGTCAATTTTGACTCGTCATTTTTTGAACATCCGCACAAAATTGTGGCAAGCCCTGCCCGCACAACCCTGTTTTCTGTGCGGCGCAGCCAGCCGCAATGGCGTATGGTGCACCGCGTGCGATGCTGACTTACCCTATTTGACTGCGGCATGTTGCCCGGTGTGTGCCCTGCCTACGCACGATGGCGCGACCTGCGGCCATTGCTTGCAACAAGCGCCACATTTTGACCGCACAGTGGCCGTGTTCGCCTACGCTTTCCCGCTCAACAAGCTAGTGCAGGCCCTAAAACATCATGAAAAACTGGTACTGGCAAACAGCCTTGCGGACAAGCTGACACAGCGTATTGCGGTGCGTCCTGATTGTCTTGTTGCAATGCCATTACATCCAGTGCGTTTGCGCGCCCGCGGTTTCAATCAGTCATTCGAGCTGGCGCGGCATATTGGGCGGCAGATGAATATTTCAGTTCTGTTGAATGCTTGCCAGCGCAGCCGCGATACGCCGCCACAAACGGCGTTATCACGAAAAGAAAGAGATAAGAACGTACGTCAGGCTTTCATTTGTACCCAGAATTTCTCAGGCAAGCATGTCGCCATCGTGGATGATGTCATGACCAGCGGTGCATCGCTAAACGAAGTGGCACAAACCTTACGCAAAGCGGGCGCACGCGAAATCAGTGCCTGGGTCATTGCGCGGACATTGCCGCATTCTGCTTCGTAAGGTTATTATTTACACCCGTTCGCCACGCATTTTCCAGCCTCTGCCAACACATATCACAATCACTGCACGCGAAAGTTAGATGCGCATCCACTCAAACCAGAGGCTCCCATAATGTTTAATGTAATCCTCTTCCAGCCTGAGATTCCGCCTAATACCGGAAACGTCATCCGCCTGTGTGCCAACACCGGGACGCAACTGCATTTGATCCGGCCGCTCGGATTTGAGCTGGATGATAAACAGCTGCGGCGCGCCGGGCTGGATTATCACGAATACGCCAATCTGCATGTATACGACGACCTCGCCGCCTGCCTGCAAACCCTGCCGGGTGCGCGTCTGTTTGCATACACGACCAAAGGCAAACAGCCTTATCACGAGATATGTTATCAAGCAGGTGATGCATTTCTATTCGGACCGGAAACTCGTGGCTTGCCTGTGGATATATTGGCATCATTATCGCCAGAGCAGTGCCTGCGCATGCCTATGCTGCCGAATAATCGCAGCCTGAATTTATCCAACACAGTTGCGGTAGCGGTGTTTGAAGCGTGGCGTCAATGCGGGTTTGCGGGGGCTGATAGATCGTTCCGTTAAAAAATTACAGCATAAATAAATGTAACAAATCAATGAGGTAAATGGGATCCAGCCATTTACGAAGTGCAACAAAGTTTGTTGGAATGTTAACCATCTAGCCATGTAGGGTGGGCACGGTTTTGTGCCCACGCGGATTCGACATTTTGGAGTAGACAGCTACGTCACGTTATCGCTGCGCAATGGCTGCTGGCTCACGCCATTTCTTTACGGTGGTTGCTTACCCGCGGCAGTCAATTCTATGTGATGAAGCTATTCGTAATGCATTGCGCGCCTCAATCTAAACGGTGCGCGTGGCGCGCCCTTTCGTCATTGATGTATGGGTATTGTTGCCTAACCATTTACATTGCGTGTGAACATTGCCTGACGGTGATGCCGATTTTTCCACCCGTTGGATGATGATCAAGCGAGCGGTTTCTTTGACCTGCAGAGAAGATTATCGTCGTGCCGACTGGGTGACTGCATCAAAACTCAAACATCGCGAATCAACTATCTGGCAACGGCGATTCTGGGAACACCAAATTCGTGATGAAAATGATTTTGCCCGCCATGTCGATTACATTCATTTCAACCCGTTTAAACACGGGCCTAGTTGCCCGCGTGGGCACAAAAACGTGCCCCCTCTACTTGGCTACTTGGCTGGTCAAAGGCGGGACAGTAGGCAAGCGGCTGGATTTTCTGATGCAGGAACTACACCGCGAGGCGAATACGCTAGGCTCGAAGTCCGTCGATGCAGAAGTCTCACGTGCGTCCATGGAAATGAAGCTATTGATTGAGCAGATGCATGAACAAATTCAGAACTTGGAGTGACATTTTAGATCGTCACATGTCATCGCAGATAACCAAAAGAAGCCTCTAAAATTGAGGCTTCTTTGCATCTTGCTGTTGCGGCATCGGATTGGAGTGGACAAATAGGTGATGGAGTAGATGGTGAGCGGTGAAAGGTTGGGCTTCATTTTATTCAGCCCAACCTTCCGAGCTTTGATTAATATCGAATTCAACGATGCCGGAAGCCTTAATCATATCTTGCAGTATTTGGGCACCTTTTGATTTATCGTTCATAAATAGGCAGAATGCTTCAAAGAACTTAGCGCTTGAAATCAATGCGATATTCCACTGCTCTGCCCGTGAGATTACATTATCAGGGAACTCTGGTTTCTCGGATGTGTTTCTTTCCTCAGGAGGAAATATTCGCCATGAGTTACCAAATAGAATCCCCTTACACGCCTTTCCCATATCCTCTTCATATTTCAAAATATAATCGTTAAGTTGCCGTATGTGCCCTAAAGAGATGCTTTTACTAACGCCTTTAACTTCTATTAGATATTCAACTTCATCATATTCCAATATGTATTCTTCCTGCCCATACTTGGCGGGAGTAACTTTGGCTCCTAATTCCTCAAGGCATATTTTTACAATTTCCTCCAGATCAAACCCTGACGAATATAATAGTTTGCGATAGTTATTGAGAGACTCACGCCTATTTGCTAGCTTTCCGATCTCTCCAGATATCACGTCAATCCGATATTCCTTTTCTTTTATCTCAATTTCAATCTCCGCTATATGTGGAACAACTATGGAATCGACCCAACTTGGCGGGGCATATCCCATTGGGCTGCCGATCAGATCTTCAAGTACCAAACGTACAGCTTCTTTGTGATCAAGTTTCTCGATCAATGGAAGTAAAACAATTTCACCCGTTACATGGTCTCGTGTATCGGGATAATCATCGTAGGAGTTATAGCCTGAAGATTTACGTTGCTTAAAGGTTACTTCAATGTGGATTGCTCCTGCTATTGTTTTCTCATACCGATTTTCAACGAATGAAGATAATGGGACACCATATTTTACTTCACTGGTAGCACCATAAAATTCTGTGAGTTGCTGGGACAGACAACTAGTAGGTACGAAAAAATAATAAGGCCAATTTTGGAGGTGCTGGATATAGCGAGGGAATCGCGTTTCCTTAATTTCTAGGCTCTCACCTGACTCATTCGATATTCCAATATTTACTGGACACCAATCATAGTTATCAGCGGAACCGGGGTATTGTTTTGGTCGCGCATGCCTTTTTATAAAGTCGGTTACAACGATGATGCGGCCATTGGAGTCCAAAAGACGTGTTAATTGGTGTCGAATGGCTTCCAAACGTTTGTTTGATACAAAAGAGAGCTTTTTTTCATCTAATGCTCTCACATCCACGATTATCACATCGTAATCTACTAAATTTGGTAGTACTTCCACATCCCACTCTACCGCATCAATGCCGCTATATCCAGATGAACCAAGGACAAGGCATTTTTCATTTGGCGCTAGAAGCGCTGCATCTTCGGCTGTCTCACCAGGGTGAATATTTATTGTTTGCGCCATTTAAGTCAGTAAGCTCCAAGTAAATCTAATATTAAACAGAGGGCATAGCAGTAGCCACAATACAAGCGCGGGGTCAGATATAACATTCAATCAGAATACTGGAATGTTATATCTGACTTCATGACTGAGGTCAGAGTAAACTTAAAGCTTCTGTTATGCCATCTTAAATTATTCACTTCGCTAAATTTATTCTAACCCCAGCCATGTAACTATTGGTAGCCTTGGCCAATGCGGTCATAGGCGGCAAATTTTTCCGGATCGGACAGTACGGCGTAGGCATCATTAATTTCTTTCATCCGACCCTCCGCGTCTTTTACGTGAGACACGTCCTGATGATATTTGCGCGCCAGTTTGCGGAAAGATTTCTTGATCTCTTCCGCCGTGCATCTCGCGATATGGCCGGTATCTTGTAATAGTCCTGATATTGTATGAACCTCTCCAGAATATTTCTGACCCATAAACTATACGTGGTCAGATTTTTCCACTTTCAAACACTTGAAAATTTATGTTCGTGTCCACAGATTGTGTGGTATGGCAATCCTGCCAGCATTTACACGTTGAAAGGAGACATCATGCATTATCGAGGTATTTTTCCCCGCGATCTGTTTTCGGAACTGGAGCGGTTGCAGCGTGAGTTTGACGGCTCCCCCAGCATTCGCGGTGCGGCGCCAGGCTATCCGGCCATGAACGTTGGCACAACACCGAAGTCGGTTGAGGTCTATGCCTTTGCGCCCGGCATGACACCGGAGGAATTCGATGTGCAAGTCGAGAATGGCGTGCTGACCATCAGTGGCGAGCGCAAAAACATAGTGCCGCCTGAGGGAGCGACCATACATATTGGCGAACATTTCTCCGGGCGTTTCCGACGTGTCGTATCGCTGCCGGACGACATCGAGCCGAATTCGACTACGGCCAGTTATCGCGATGGCGTGCTACACGTCTGCGTGGCGCGCAGGGAAGCTGCCCAATCGCGCCGGATTTCGGTTCAATAAGAAAGGAGAACACCATGAGCGAGAAAGCCATCAAGCGTGAAAATGCGAGTGAAGAAAGTGCAGCCATGCGCCCTGCAGTGAACGTAGTTGAAGATGCGACCGGTATCACACTGTATGCCGACCTGCCTGGAGTGCCAAAAGAAAAATTGTCCATCCATGTGGAAGGCGACAATCTGATTCTGGAAGGCGAGCTGGAAATAAATTCCCCGCCAAACACGGAGGCGATCCACGCTGAAGTCGATCTGTCGCGTTACCGTCGGGTATTCACCCTGTCGCGAGAACTGGATGGCGACAAGGTATCGGCAGAATTTCGGCATGGCATGCTGAAATTGCGTATTCCGAAAGCCGAGCATGCCAAGCCGCGCCGGATCGTAGTGCAAACTACCTGATCTCATCACCCGGCGGTGGATTTACTCCACTGCCGGCTATAGATAGGAGGCTCATCATGTAAATTAAAAGAATTTAAGAGTAGATGGGGCTGCTAGCCCCTTTAATTTCTCCCACTCCAACGTCTTGAATACCACCTCTTGTCCATCCTTGGACAAGACTTTGGTTGCGGCACCTTTCTGCAACGCGGCCTGCATCTGCTGTTTCAGCGCGGGCTGGTATTTTTTCCAGTGATCCAGGAATTGAGCTTGTTCAACGCGATCATTTGTTCTGTCCAGAAGGCATGACCGCTGCCATCCGCTGCATAAAACTGTGACGGATTGCCGTTGCAGAAACTCGATATCAGACAGCGTGCGCGGTTGGGATTGAGACACCCCCTGTCAGTCAGATATGCTACGCTTTCATCTGACGGGCGTGATCTGCAAATTCAATGGTAACCCCCAATTTCCCCAACGCCATAAATCAAAATGGAGATCCAAAATTGAATTACTATGTGTTCATTCTCGGCCTCTTTGTCATCGCCGGGTTTGTTGGCGTCCTATGGGGCTGGTTCATTATCGCCAAGGCCCGAAAAACGCTGCGCTGGCCCATGGTGGAAGGCGTCATTGAGCAATCCGCGCTCACGTCAGAAGCCGACGACCTGCTGCCACACATCCTGTTCAGCTACACAGTGGCTACGTACACTTATCAGCGCACCCTGGAGTTTCCCAATGGTACCAACCCATCACCAGAGCTCGCCTCCAGCTATGCCAAAAAATATCCTGTCGGTGCCAAAGTATCCGTGTATTACAACCCAGATCAGCCTGATCAAGCCACACTTGAGCCCGGCCTGGCCAGGGGCGACTGGATGATCCCTGTCTTGGGAATCGCCGCAATGGCTTTGGGGATCTTCGCCCTGTTTTTCAGCAACTACTGAAAGTAAGGCTAGTGAAACTTTCTCTTTCCAGATCTCTACCGAAGATCAAGATGAAACAGATCGGTATTGGATCACTATCGTCAATAACGGCGGATTCGAAAGCCAATACGGCTGGTACAAAGACAGATGGGGTATCAGTTGGCAAATTACTCCGCGTATTTTGACGGAAGCAATGACCAAGGTGATGATGTGGCTAAACGTGCTTTTAATGCCATGATGCCATTGCGCGAGATTAACGTTGCCACTATTCAGGCTGCTGTGCGCGGTTAAGTGCGTACCAATTTTTAGAAACCAACTTAACGTTACGCATCTCAAGCTTTACACATTTTTGTTAACTTTAAAGGAAATAAAAATGAAACAGTACGGTGCAGAGTTTCTTGGTACGTTTTGGTTGGTTCTTGGTGGCTGTGGCAGCGCAGTTCTCGCGG
The DNA here is from genome assembly GCA_003402285.1 of Candidatus Nitrotoga sp. SPKER. Classification (GTDB taxonomy): domain Bacteria; phylum Pseudomonadota; class Gammaproteobacteria; order Burkholderiales; family Gallionellaceae; genus Nitrotoga. The sequence continues at coordinate 30,961 of QFXG01000006.1, forward strand.
CAGCTTTTCCCGGATTAGGTATCGGTTTTGTCGGCGTATCGCTGCTTTCGGCCTTACCGTATTGACCATGGCGTACGCCATCGGGCACATATCTGGCTGCCACCTAAATCCCGCTGTTTCGATTGGTTTGTGGGCTGGCGGGCGATTCCCGGCTAATAAACTTGCCCCATACATCGTTGCTCAAGTCTTGGGAGCCATCGTCGCAGGTGCCGTACTTTATGTCATTGCAAACGGCGCAGCTGGATTTGATGTTTCAAAAGGCTTCGCATCAAACGGTTACGATACCCATTCGCCCGGTGGCTATTCGCTTCTGGCCGCACTGGTCACCGAAATCGTAATGACCATGTTTTTTCTAATTGTGATTCTTGGCGCAACTGACAAACGCGCTCCAGCAGGTCTTGCGCCTATCGCCATCGGCCTTTGCCTTACACTGATCCATCTCATCAGCATTCCAGTTACGAATACATCTGTTAATCCGGCAAGAAGTACGGGGGTCGCGCTTTTCGTCGGCGACTGGGCAACTGGTCAGCTTTGGCTATTCTGGGTTGCTCCGGTGATCGGTGCCTTGCTTGGCGCCGCGGTCTATCGTTTTATCGGTAGTAGTGACGACTAAATGTGTCCATTGAAGGGCTTTTCACAAAAAATATCCGATTGGGGGAGACGGCAAGCTCATAACATGCACTATTCTACAGGGCTCATATTATTTGTTTTTGGGCTGGGGAGCGCGAGCGCTCTGACGCCGCCGCTGGATAACTTCCCCAGTTTTTTTGCAGGCGAATGGGCTGGAACAGGGGAGAAAGGGAGCTACTGCTATCTAAATCTAGGTGTTGATGGCTGGGGATTGGTGCTCATCGATGGCGGTGTGGGTGACTGGCTTGGCGCGCGAATGCAATGGCGTAACCTGCATCAGACGCTACAGGTCGAAAAGGTCGTACCACTCGCCATCTCAATCCAGCAACGCATCATGCCATTAAAAACATTCCTGCTCCGCAGTGAATTTAATCAATCCCTAAGCTTGACCTGGAACGCAGAGGCCTCTGGTTGCCAACTGCAAAAGATCGAAACAACAGCACACCAGCTAAATCGGGCACGCAATACCATTGAAGGATTGCTAGACAAGAAAGACAAGCGATGAAGGGCCAGAAGCCATACGGGTGGTATGTTCGCGTCTCCTGGCCTTTGCTAGGCGGCATGTGGGGCGCTTGGCTGGGATTTGGCAGTTACTTTCATCTTCCTCACAATGCAAATAGCTTTGGAACATTTTTCGCATCGGGCTTTTTTATTTTTTTCGCTGGGGTGGGTCTTGTCGCTGGCGCGGCATTAGGCGCATTGATTGGCGGATTAGCTGAATGGTTACTGCGGCGCTCTGGTGCTGGAATTGTCGCGGCCTTGAGCGTGGCAACCTTGGTTAATATGCTAACGCTCTGGCAAATCAGCGATTTCGTCCAGGCGAAATATCCTGGATTGCGCGCCGACAGCGGAACCAAAACGCATCATAGCAATAAGACTGGGGCGTTCACCCCTTCTGACAAAGGTTCCCAGCAAAAACCTTGTTCAGGCCCCGTTCCAACAAATACTAGAGAACGTGCAAACTGGGATACAGAATGTCGTTGACATGAGGTCATAGTGGTATATGAACATACAAAGTGGCTAACCATTTATTCCAACCTATCGAAAAATAGGAACAGCAACGATTTAAAGATTTGCACACGAAAATAAAATTTCTAAGTTTAAGTGCAATGAGCACCTACTATACCGCTGACCACAAAACTAACCCTCATCTTCCCAACTCACGACAGTCCCATGACAGAACAGACAAACCCGATCGCCATTAACGCCGTTGATGCACCTGCTCGCACCAAACCCTCGGTTTATCCAGAGCCATTTGCATCACGTATGGCGGGCAGAGAGAAGCGACCCCTTGGGGATTTGTTTGGCCTCAAAAACTTCGGCGTCAACCTCACGCACTTGGCTCCCAATGCAGTTTCTGCACTTCGTCACGCTCACACCAAGCAAGACGAGTTCATCTACGTACTGCAGGGTCGACCTACGCTGCACACCGACGAAGGCCGAACCCAACTTTCGCCTGGTATGTGTGCGGGCTTCAAAGCGGGCACCGAGAACGGTCACTGCTTGATCAACGAAACAGCTGAGGAAGTTTTGTATCTCGAAATCGGCGATAGAACTACGGGAGATGAAGGAACTTATCCCGACGATGATCTCAAGGCATTACTGGTAAAGGGCAATTGGCAGTTTACCCACAAAGACGGCAGGCCATACTAATGCGGCCTGCGCAAAATCAGCGATTAATGGCTAGCCCATTAAAGCAAAATATTCCGCAATCAATTGATAAATAAAAAACTGTTCATTACGAATATAGTAGCTTTACTGGAATGCACGATTAGTTAAATTCGGAGTTAGGGGCACGATTGAGCAAGGCCTCGACCGCGCTGGCTGCTGGAACCTGCTCATACAATACGCTATACACCGCCGCACAGATCGGCATGTCTACGCCCAGGCGTTGTGCCAAGTGATTCACTTCCCGCACGGTATAGACTCCCTCCGCCACGTGACCCAGTTGGCTCAAAATATCCGGCAACGACTGCTGTTGTGCCAGTAAAATACCCACCTGCCGGTTACGAGATAAGTCTCCGGTGCAGGTCAAAATCAAATCTCCCGCACCAGACAACCCACTCAAGGTTTCCGCGCGCACACCCATTTTCAATCCTAACCTTGTCATTTCTGCCAGCCCGCGTGTAATCAGCCCGGCGCGTGCATTTTGCCCATAACCCATACCTTCGGAGATGCCAGCGGCAATAGCCAGCACGTTCTTGACAGCGCCACCCACCTCTACACCCATCACATCAGTGCTCGAGTAAATACGCAAGGAGGAATGATGCAAGGATTGCGCAACCTGCTTGGCAAATTTGCCATCACTCGATGCCAAAATCATGGCCGTAGGAAGCCTGCGCGCCACTTCCAAAGCGAAGCTCGGCCCGGATAGCACGCCGCAGGGGGAATTTGGCGGTAAGATTTCTGCAGCCACTTGATGTGGTAGCTGTGTGGTGCCCGCCTCAAAGCCCTTGCACGCCAAGATTACCGGGATTGCTTTGGGAATTGCCGCGATCCGCTGTAGCGTGGTGCGCAATGCCGCAATGGGCACAGCAACCAATATTAATTCCGCACTCGTGAATGCAGCATGCCAGTCAGCAGTAAGATTTAGTTCCTGCGGCAATGCAATTTCCGGCAGATAACGCTGATTGTAGCCGGTGGCACGCATTGCTTCGATTTGCGCCACATCGCACGCCCACAAGGTGACGTGATGACGCGCAGATAGATTGATAGCCAACGCGCTGCCCCATGCGCCAGCACCCAGTATAGTAATGTTCATTTTGTAAAGAAACGGATGGCTAATCGCCCCACACTTCGGTCGCCCTCACATAGCCTTTCATGCCATCCGGATGACGTACTTTGACCCAGCCATTGCCCGAACTTTCCAGCCACTCCAGCGCTACTTGCTGACGTATATTGAACGCTACCGGTGCATCCGCCGCTGCCGACTGATATACCGTAGCAAGCGGTGTGATCACTGCCACGAAACGCTTGCTGTTTAAGGCCTGTTTTTCTATCCACGCCAAGCTACCGGAACTGTCACGTACTTTAACCCAATCATCCAGGCTAACGACCTGCTCCAACGGCAAGTAACGATTCACCACAAAGATTTTTTTTGCTTTAAGCGAGGGTGCATCATAAAGAATGGCGGAACTGACCGCGACAGACGCATAGTCCAGCGCCTGCGCGAAACCTGTTGCTGTCACTAAAGCAATAAACAGAGTTAAAGTGACAGAAAATTTCATTTTCAATGCTGGGTATTCGTTGCGGCCTGTGCCAGCTGCTGTTTCTGCTGATGATACAACGCTTCGAAATTGATCGGATTGAGCAACACGGGCGTGAACCCGGCGTGAATCGCCATATTCGATACCACTTCCCGCAGATAGGGGTAAAGAATATTAGGGCAGACGATCGCCAATACCGACTCCAGCTCGTCTGACGGGAAATTGCGCACTTGGAAAATACCGGCTTGTTTGGCCTCGATCAGGAACATCACTTTGTCTTTTTCCGGCAATTTGGCGGTAACCGTAACAGTGACCGTTACTTCATATAGGCCCTCTTCCATAAAATGGCTTTGAGTATTTAATTGCAGATCAATCTTTGGGTTTTCACGTTCCAAAAAAATACTCGGCGCATTAGGGCTTTCCAGCGACAGGTCTTTCACATACAGTTTTTCGATATTGAATAGCGGTTGTTGCTGTTCGGATGCGGCTGCTTCACTCATTATATTTATCCTTCATTTTTAAATTAACTATTCAATAACTGACTTAATTCACCACTATGCTCTAACGCCACCAGGTTATCGTAAGTACCCACAAAGCGTGTGCCTATATAAATTTGCGGCACGGTACGACACCCGGTAATTTCCATCATTAACCGACGTTGCTCCGGTTGCAGATCGACACGTATTTTTTCGATTTCCGTTACACCCCGGGCGCGCAACAGCCGCTCGGCCAGCACACAATACGGGCATACTGCGGTGCAATACATTAATACCTTGGGCATCGCTATTTTTGCAATGGCAAGCCAGCCTTTTGCCAAGCCGACACGCCACCCACCAAATTATACGCCAACTCAAATCCATGCTTGTTTAGCAACACACACGCTGCAGACGAACGTAGACCGCTGCTGTCCATTACGACGATGGGTTGCGTACGATAGCGTTCTAATTCTCCAATGCTCTCATCAAGCTTGCCAAACGGAATCTGTTTGGCATTCAGGACATGCCCGGCATTAAATTCTGCCACTTCGCGCACATCCAGAACCAATGCATTTTTGTAATTGATCAGTTGCAGAGCGGCAGCAGTGCTTACTTCTTTTACTCCACGTATGCTGTTGCCAATAAACGACCATAGCAACATCAATCCGCTACTCACCGCCACTAAAATCATCCAGATATTATCTTGCATGAACTGCATACTGCCGCTCCTCATATTTTTGGAGGGCAAATTCTAGCAGAGCAGCGAAGTTCTCGGGGTTTTTCTGTGCCAACGCACTTAACTCTTTACGCGTCGCCTGAAAATCATCGGGATAGGACCAGATGGCACGTTTCATCTGTAATTGTGCCGCCGCCTGCTCACCGGACAGCGCTAGCAGCAATGCCTCGCGGTACACGACTGTACCAATCGGTACAAAAGACATCACGCTCTCGTTCAATATGCGCTTATCCGCAAGATAGTCAGCCCCCATCTTTATCTTGCCACTCATAAATAAATCAAAATAAGGACGCAACGGAATTTGGGTGTCCGCTGCCATCAGATCTTTACTCAAGGAATAACCGTCCTTGCTTACTGCGTGCCGCAACCCCATTAACATTTCCAGATTACGGTAATTCTGCAATATTTGCACCAAGGACAGCACTCCAAGCAGTAATACAGCCATTAGCGCCAGACGTCCCATAGAGCGTGATTGCAAGCGATAAATGGCGGTATCCAGCATGCCCAGAGTAAGCGCCGCTACCCCAAGAAAATAGGCATACCATAACGGATATTCCAACAAGCTGTGTATAGCTAACACACCAAGCAAGGCATAGCCCCACCAATGGTAAACAGTACGCTGTGAACGACCACACTGCATGAGCCACATCGCCAACATACCCAATAGAATAAGCAAGCCAGCCAAGCCCATTTCTGCGGCAATCTGCAATACCAACGAATGCGCGTTATTATATAAGCCGACAATGCTGGTGTTTTGCAAAACCGGGCCGAGCTGAAAATGCTGCCATGCAAACTGGCCAAAACCCGCCCCCAGCAGAGGAAACTGGGTAAATATCTGCCATCCTTCGCGCCACAAATACAGCCGGATACTGCCGCCAGTCCCTTCACCAAACAGACGTCGCATCGTGGTAATACTGCCAGACGCCCCTTCCAGCCAGGGAATTTGTACCACTGCATGCATCAAACCGAAGCCCAGCAATAACAGCCAGGTATAACGCCAAAGGGGTAAACTAGATTTATCACCACGCTGCCACAACCAGGCCGTTCCCGCCATAAGCAGCAAATACAACCAGACGCTACGCGAACCACTCAATACCAGAACAAATAGTAACGGCATGGCCAACAACGCAACATACTGTACGCGTAGTAAACTGCGCACGTACAACAGACCCAATGAGATTAACCCCAACGTAATATAGTTGGCGAAATGATTAGGCTGAGCCACATTGCCATAGACGGCTACGGAAATCTTGACAGTAATCACAGCATCCAAAAAAGTATGCCAGCGATAATGTTGCAATATACCGGCCAGCGCATTGAGCTCAGCCCCCACCAGCAGGAAGGAAGCCAGTGCTGTCGCCAATGCGGGCAAACCCAATTCCTCGCGCAGACGTTGACCAAGCATCATGAGTAGCGCCGCCCATAGCAAGTACTGAGCAAGCAACAAAATCTGATCAAAATAGCTCACTCTGCCCAGCACAAACTGCATCATGCCTACCAGTAGCAGCCCTATAGGCAACAAAACGATGAGTGGAAATTCCGGTCGCAGCCAATAACGTTTTGTTACCAGCAGAGGCATGGCGCATAGCCCAAGAACAGCGGCACTCCATTCCTGATAGAAAGTAGTGATCGGATAGGCATGGGAATAATATAAAAACGGCAAAACCCACATTAACCCGACGAATGTCAGGCTAATGTGGGCAATACTGGGCAAACGATCTCCTCATTTTCTTTTTAATGGATGGTATAACGAGCAGAATATAAAAAAGAAATGCTAAGGTTTAATGCGATAAAATCGCGTCTCCAGCGTTTTCCCTTTTACATCTTCTAAGCGAGCATTCATGGCAAGCCCCAACTTTTCTAATCGGTCATCTGGATGGGGATGTGTTTTGAACAGCAGCGCCACACTGCCGTCATCTTTGGAAAAATGACCTATTTGTTGTAGTACTTCGGGCAATGCAAAAGCATCATAACCGGCGCGCGCGGCAAGCACCACCGCGATGCGGTCAGCCTCGAACTCAGCGTTTTTGTCGAGTGAGCGTGCCACAATTTCCGCACCGTTACCAATCAATTTCTGTACTTTGTCATTGCCGCCGATTCGTTTGGAAATTAATTTTCCACCCACGTCTACCAGGCTACTTTGCTGTAAAATTTTTAAATGATGCTTACGGATAACATGGCCAATTTCGTGCCCCAGCACTCCAGCCAGCTCTGCCTCATTTTGCAATAAGCTATACAGCCCGCGAGTCAGAAAAATATACCCTCCCGGTGCGGCGAAAGCATTAACATCGCTCGATTCCATCACCCCGAAATGCCAAGGCAAATCGGGACGCTCGCTTTGATTTGCCACCCAACGCCCGACATTATTGACATATACCTGCAAACTTTGGTCTTTGACAAGCGCAGATGCACCAAGCAAATTGCCCGCAATTTGTCGACCAATTGTAATTTCCTCTTCCTGTGAAATCCCAACGAGCCCTAACAATGCACTACTCGTTGCGGCGTCAGATTTTTCTTCAATCTTTTTTTGCACACCATCTTTGAGTACTTTTTTGAATTCCTCCTCGAAATCAAAGCTCCAAGCGGCACAACAAGCAAGCGTCAATGCCATAACCAACAAGTATTTCATTATCGCTTTCATCCGAGCGATCCTTTATTTTGGAGAAACATCTGGGGAAGGAAGGTAATCGAATTTACGCGCAACAAGCTTTCCTTGAGTAGCAAACACCTGGGCTTCAGCCCGGTTTTTAGTATACGACTCGACCAGACTCAGCTCGGCCTCATTATATTTAGCAGCCTGTAATTCTACTTCGTCAAGTCCGCGGATGCCTGTCGTGGCAACGACTTTTCCTGTTCCGGCACGCCCCGACGCCATGCTCAAGAGTCCGCCTAACTCACCAGCATCCTTACGCATTTCACCTTTACGAACATTCAACATATGCACCCAGCCCTTGCCCTTTGGACTGTTTATTTGTAACCAACCGCCATTTTTTTTAACAATTTCCACTTTATCGCCAATCGATAGCATGGCAGTTGTTTTAGCGTCCCGGAACGGTTCGACCTTGATTTCATCGGATCGGATCACCCTTCCTGTTTCAGCGGCAAATGCAGGCATAGCCATTAAAGAAACTAGAACAATTCCTAACCTGATCGAACTCATAGTGCCTTCTCTTGTTGTTCATTCCAGCGCAACAATGCTTCAGCAAACATTACGCGCCAACAATCGCGCGCCTCTTTGCCCCCAGAAATTTTCCCTTGATGTACAACCCAACTCACCCCAATGTCAGGGGCAATTATACATTTGCTTACCAGTTGCGGGAACGCAGCGATCACCGCTGCAACATCCTCTGTCACCCGTGCAGCGCCATTCGTATCCTCCTGATCCACTATCCAGGAAATCGTAAATGTCTTTTCGAATAAGTCCCACAAGCCTTTTTGATAACCTCTCAACACTTCCACACTTTTCTGTTCCATTCCAGTTTTTTCAAGGCCGTAGCGGATTTTTTCCATCATTGCATCGGTCAGTATATTTTGAGCAACGTCGAGGCGAATTAATAACAATGTGGCATGTAATGTCCCCTCATGCTCACTGGAAACACGTACCATGCTTTGTTCCAGTATCTTGCCAGTGGCAGCAGAATATACACGTGCGATGGCAAAATAAATCAGACCTAATGTGACCGACCCGGTAATGTTGATGTAAGTGTCGACAAAGTTAATGCTGGCATAAGAAATACCAATCAATATAAATTGCGACGCGCCAAATAGAAGGTCTATTTTGCTGCGCCCGACATTGTTATAAAAGCCCCAAGCTGTGGCCCAAATAATGCACAGTGTTATTAAAAGATAAACCTCGCGTGCTTCAGGAAAACGCAGGTAATCATTATGTTTGAAGTTATCTATAGCAGTAGCAAGAATTTCCACGCCCGGGTGCATTTTGCTCATAGGCGTAGGTTTGATGTCGAACAAACTAGGCGCCGTAGAACCGATAATAACAATTTTATTTTTGAATTCATCTTGCGGGCGCTTTTTTTCTTTACTACCCATATCCGTGAATACGTCGTGGAAACTGACATATTGATACGAAAATGGCGGTCCGCGCCAATTAAGCAAAACACGCTGTACAGCAGGCTCAGTCCAGCCAAGATCACGCATCACCCGCGCTGGCAATGACGGCAGCTTCCACCCATAATCGTCGCGATAAACGCTATACTGGCGCACAATGCCATCCGCGTCGGGATAAATATTATGTAATCCAAGACGTCCCCCTTTCAGGGCTGCCGGAAATTGTGGCAGTACTACAGCGACGGTAGCCTCCGGCTGAGCATCATTGAATAGCGGTACAACACCGGGAATCATGGCAGGTTTCACCTGGCTCAGGGGATCATTCGACGGATCAAGACGCAGCAAGGGGAAATAAGTATTGTTTGTGGCAGCAATGGCAGAGTCAAAATAAGCATCGCTGTCAGGATTATATATGTCAGCATCGCTGAACAAAATGTCGAACACTATTGCTTTAGGTTGCTGCTTTTCGACCTGCTCGATAAACTCCCCCAGCACTTGGCGCGGCCAGGGCCAACGCCCATAATCCTTGGACATAGCGGCAAGGCTGGCCTCATTGATGTCCACAATTACAATATCACTATCAGGCTCAGGCACAATAATGCGGTAACGCACCATTGCGTCAAAAGCCTGCTGACGCATGCCAGAAATAATATGCAATTGCACGGTATCAAGCACGGCAAACAACGTGAACAGTGCTGCAAGATAAAGATAGAATTTTTTTTGCCAAAACCTGGCGAGCAGTGCAGAAGATTTGGAATAAGCCAAACGCAACCGATTAGTGACATGAACATTAAGATTCATTGCGAAAGCCCAATATTGATACCGTATCGCTCTGTTTTACGCATTTTAATAGCGCATTCAACTCAACTTATGTAAGGTTCCAAATTATGTAAGATTACAGGGAATATGTCGCCCACTCCAAAATACTATTCTCCGAATGCTCACACGAAACCACCCGATATAGAATTCGCCGCAAATCATTCCTGTCAGCTTGAGAGTGCGCAAATCATCAATTCAATAAGATAACAAGGCTTGCAAAATATCATCATCTCTATGTTATTTGACATTGTGCGAACCCCATAATGCCTGGCAGTCAAGAAATCAGCTAAAATAGCACTCTTAAACTAGTAGCCAATTAATATTTAAACTCCCAAAATCCGGTATGAAAATCACCCCTGTCCTCTTACTTATCCTCGACGGCTTCGGCTACAGTGAAGAAACTGACCATAATGCTATCGCCCATGCGCACAAACCAAACTGGGATAGGCTCTGGCGTGATTATCCTCACGCACTAATCCGTACGTCTGAATTATCGGTAGGACTTCCACAAGGTCAAATGGGAAACTCTGAAGTGGGCCATCTCAATATCGGCGCAGGTCGCGTGATATATCAGGAACTCTCGCGGGTGGATGCAGCCATTCAGGACGGAAGTTTCTACAGTAATCCGGCGTTCATGCAAGCCATTGAACATGCCAAACAGCATAACACTGCGCTCCATATCATTGGGCTGCTGTCGCCCGGCGGGGTGCATAGTCACGAAGATCATATCCACGCCATGTTGGAACTGGCAGTGCGCGCGGGATTGCGCAAAATATTTATCCATGCTTTTCTCGATGGTCGCGACACCCCACCGAGAAGCGCCGCACCCTCACTACAGCGGCTACAGGAAAAATGTGCCGCCTTGGGCGCAGGACGTATTGCGTCCATCATTGGCCGCTATTATGCAATGGATCGAGATAACCGCTGGGAAAGAGTGCAGGAAGCCTATAACTTATTGACTCAAGGCAAGGCTGAATTCTACTCATCTGATACTCAGGATGGATTACAGCAAGCCTATGCACGCGGGGAAAACGACGAATTCGTTAAAGCAACGATCCTCACTTCACCCACTGAACCACCTGCCACCATGCAAGATGGAGACGTCGCGGTGTTCATGAACTACCGCGCCGACCGCGCACGTCAGTTGACCCGCGCACTGACCGACCCAACGTTTGATGGTTTTACCCGTGCCTATTTTCCCAAGCTGGCAAGCTTTGTCACATTAAGCAGCTATGGTGAAGATTTCCATATTCCAGCAGCATTCATGCCCACAACCATCCACAATTGTTTTGGCGAGTATCTTTCCAACTTGGGGCTGAAACAATTACGCATCGCAGAAACAGAAAAATATGCCCATGTTACCTATTTCTTCAATGGCGGTAAGGAGCATCCTTACCCCGGCGAGGACCGTATCCTGGTGCCATCTCCCAAAGTGGCAACCTATGACCTCAAACCAGAAATGAGTGCTTTTGAGGTCACTGACAAACTGGAAGGGGCCATTCGTAGCGGACAGTATCAAGCCATGATATGCAATTATGCCAACGGTGACATGGTTGGCCATAGCGGTATTATGGAAGCGGCCGTCAAGGCCATTGAAGCCTTGGATGTATGTATCGGACGGGTAGTCAACACCATGCTGGAACATGGCGGCGAGGTGCTGATTACCGCCGATCACGGCAATGCCGAACAGATGCTGGATCGCATCACGCAACAAGCCCATACGGCACACACACTTAATTTGGTACCTTTATTATATGTCGGTCGTAAAGCGCAAATCGCTGATAGTGGCTCGCTTCAGGATGTTACTCCAACTTTGCTCGCCATGATGGGGCTGCCACAACCGCCTGAAATGACAGGTCAGCCGCTTATCTCAATCCAGTGACCGTACTGATCCGCCAAGCCTTACTGCTGTGTATTTGCTTGGTGACAGGCATAAATAGTGCTCCTGCCTTACAACAGGAAGAGCTGGATAACCTGCGCAAGCAAATCTCTGTGCTGCAGAAAGAATTAGAAAAAACCACTGAATCTCAATCCGAAGCAACAGACGAACTCCGTGAATCAGAACGCGCTATTAGCAATAGCAAGCGCAAGCTGGCTGAGCTGTCATTGCAACACCGTGCTGCAAACCATACTTTAGAGAAACTGCGACAACAAACGCAGCAACTGGAAAGAGAGATGCAGACCCAGCAAACCATGCTAAGCAAACTGCTCTACCAGCAATATTTGGGCGGTAAACAAGAATATTTCAAGCTGTTACTCAACAATCATGACCCCGATCAAACCGCACGTGAAATGCGCTATTACGAATATATCGCACGCAGCCGTTCAACTTGGCTGGATATGTTACGCGTAAATCTTGCACAGCTAAACGAAGTTGCCCAACTCACGCAGCAAAAAAGCGGGGAAATTGCGGCACTGCAAGCAGAAGAGAATGCACAGCAGAAAATTTTGGAAAAAGACAAGCTTGCACGTCAACAAGTAATCAATCAGTTCGCCCAGCAACTCAAACAACAACGCCACGAAATTGGTCGCCTGCAGCGCGACGAAAACCGCTTGTCACAACTAGTGGCCAAGCTCTCCAAAATGTTGGCCCAGAAAAAAGGTAAAGGGGTATTCAACAATGATAAATTGCCTGATAATCGCTTCGACGGCAAGCCGTTCGAGCAACTTAAAGGCAAGCTGACGCTGCCGGTCATGGGTCAGGTAGTCAATAAATTCGGCAGCGCGCGTCCAGACAGTACAGTACTTTGGAGAGGCTTGCTATTACGAGCAGCAAACGGACAGCCAGTGAAATCGGTAGCGGCTGGACGTGTCGTATTTGCCGACTGGTTGCGCGGCTTCGGGAACTTATTGATCATTGATCATGGCAAAGGCTATATGAGCCTGTATGGCAATAATGAAACACTATACAAGCAAGTTGGTGACATCTTGCGTGGAGGCGACACCGTAGCGGCCGTTGGCAACAGCGGCGGAAATGAAGATTCCGGTGTATACTTTGAGTTACGTTACAGGGGTGAGCCTCTAGACCCTATTAAGTGGATAGCCCGATAAATTTACCCATGAAGCATCATGTTGCAACAAAACAACTTTAGAGGTCATACATGCGTAGTCGTATTGAAAAAACTGGATTAATCGGACTAGGGCTTATCGCAGGTGTGTTGATCAGCCTGCAACTCTCTGCCATTGCAGATAAGGATAGCGCAGAGCCGCTGCCGATTGAAGAACTGCGTGCCTTCTCAGAGGTATTTGGCCGCATCAAGAGTGACTATGTAGAACCGGTCACCGACAAAAAACTGATTACCGAAGCCATCACAGGCATGCTGACCGGCCTGGATCCGCACTCCGCTTATCTGGATGCCGATGCATTCAAGGAACTACAAATCGGCACGCAAGGCGAATTCGGCGGTTTGGGTATTGAGGTAGGGATGGAAGATGGACTGGTGAAAGTAATTTCGCCAATTGAAGACTCCCCTGCCTATCATGCAGGCATGAAGAGTGGCGATCTGATCATCAAACTCGACGACGTAATGGTGAAGAGCCTGACGCTCGGTGATGCGGTTAAGCGCATGCGCGGTAAGCCAGGCAGCAAAATTATCTTGACCGTGATTCGCAAGGACGCGCCCAAGCCGCTGACCTTTACTCTAACTCGCGCCATTATTAAAGTACAAAGTGTAAAGTCCAAGTTGATCGAGCCTGGCTACGCTTTTATTCGCATTACTCAATTTCAGGAGCACACCGGTGAGAACCTCGCTACTGCACTGAACAACCTGTTCAAACAGAACCAAGGTAGCATGAAAGGCTTGGTATTGGATCTACGTAACGACCCAGGTGGCCTGCTCAATAGTTCGGTAGCAGCATCTGCCGCCTTCCTGCCCAAGGACACTCTGGTGGTATACACCGAAGGGCGTAACTCAGATGCAAAAATGCGCCTGACCGCCGTTCCTAATGACTACCTACGCAACAACGAAAAAGATTACCTGAAAAATCTTCCTGCGGCAGTCAAGACCGTACCAATGATCGTACTGGTGAATGGCGGCTCTGCCTCCGCTTCAGAAATCGTCGCAGGTGCGTTGCAAGATCATAAACGCGCTATCATCATGGGTACCCAAACCTTCGGCAAAGGCTCAGTACAGTCCGTTCTACCACTAGGCAACAATACCGCCATCAAGCTCACCACGGCGCGTTATTTCACCCCTGGGGGTCGCTCTATTCAAGCCAAGGGTATCGTCCCTGACATCGTAGTGGAAGATCCAACGACAGTCGAAGATCAAGCTTTCCGCATGCGTGAAGCCGATTTGGAACGTCACTTGAGCAATAGTCAAGAAACTGATGTAAAGGCAGGCGCAACCGTAAAACCGACAGCTCCGGCTACACCCGTTAAGTCACCGACCAAACGCGAGGAAGGCGATACAACAAAACCAAAAATGCTCGAATTTGGATCAAAAGAAGATTACCAGTTACATCAAGCTTTAAACTTGTTGAAGGGTATGAATATATTGCAAGGGAAGTAGGCGGATTAACCTAACTTTCTCCTCATCCCTATCATATGAATGACGAACAGTTACTGCGTTATAGCCGCCACATCCTGTTGCCCGACATTGGCATCGAAGGGCAACAAAAATTACGGGATGCGCACGCACTGATAATCGGTACTGGCGGACTCGGTTCTCCTGCTGCCATGTACCTCACCTCCAGCGGTGTTGGCACGCTGACTTTGTGCGACGGTGACACGGTAGACCTGACCAATCTGCAACGCCAGATCGTACACCGCACCTCCAGCATCGGGGTGGCTAAAGTAGATTCCGCCCATACCCTGCTCGCTGAAATCAATCCCGATGTTCGTTTGATAGCCTTGAATGAACGTGCAGATCAAACGCGGTTATTTGAGCTCGTTAGCCAAGCCGATGTCATACTGGATTGCAGCGATAATTTTGCCACGCGCTATGCGCTTAACCAGGTTTGCGTGCAATTAAAAAAACCTTTTGTATCCGGCGCGGCTACACGCTTTGACGGCCAGGTAGCCGTATTTGACATGCGCCATCCTCACAGCCCTTGTTATCACTGTCTGTACCCAGAACAAACTGATGCTTTAGAAACACGTTGCGCGGTAATGGGGGTGTTTGCCCCGCTAGTCGGCATTATCGGGAGCATGCAAGCCGCCGAGGCACTTAAGTTATTAATGGGAATAGGCACTCTACTGTGTAGCAGATTGCTGGTAACAGATTTGCTGCATATGGAACTGCGCACCGTTAAATTGAAAAAAGATCCAGCTTGCTTAATCTGTGGTACGCCATAACGTAAATTCCTGTAATTTTTGTACGAGCAAATTCCCTGCTTGCTAAAACGAGACCCATGGAAATGGGCATCTCATTCTGCTTCAACTACTCACCTGTGTAAGAGTACTCTAAATCGAGAAACTATCCGGACTGGCTAGAACAAATAACCATTCCGGATAGATAATTACATCAAATCTTATTGCATAACGCTCTAGAAGGGAAAGTGGTTTCGATAATCAAATGATTATTTTAAATATTAATCAGTCAGTTTTTGAAAATCTTATATTCGAATTACCAGCAATGCAGAAACCCAGCAATAACCGTTATGGCTTATTAAAAAGTTTGCCAATTTCTTGATGAGCAAGCTGTTCCATATTCTGTGGGAATGAACCACGAGCTGAAAGCGCTCTAAGAACCAAATGCGCCGGCAGTCTGGATAAGGTCATCGGTGGGCGTACAGGGTCTTGACCCCCAGTCGTACCTTCATCCTCTATTCCTGCGACGATACCAACATTACTTACTACTTTTGTTACTGCGTGGTAATCTTTTTGGTCTTTTAATGCGTGAATAATTGCAACTTGAGTATTAACAATACCAATCAATAATTCGGTCAGATCTTTTTCAGTTATTGCAGCCATAATGAATCCTTTAAAATTAAGTATTAAATAAAAGTGGTAAAGCAGGTTGGTGATTTATAAATCACAAAGCAACAGTAATATTTTACATATCAGATTACTTTAGCGCACTATTTCGTAGAAAAATAATCTAAGAATCATAACCCCACATAGTTCAACGATTGAAGAAACTGTCCTGCATTCTGGTACCCTATCACACGACGAACATCCTGCTCATGCCCTTGTGCATCAAAAAACAGGATGGCGGGTGGCCCGAATAATTCAAAACGTTTTAGTACTGATTTATCCTCATTATTATTGGCCGTAACGTCGACTTGTAGCAATACAATCTTTTTCAATTTAGCTTGAACCTGAGCATCGGTAAACGTGTAGCGCTCCATCTCCTTGCACGATATGCACCAGTCCGCATAGAAATCCAGCATCACAGTCTTGCCTTTCGCCTGTGCAATTCGGGCATCCAGTTCAGCCACATTCTTTACCCGCATAAATTGCAGAGTCGAGGCCGCTGCTGCCTGGCCATTACCAAGTGCTGCCAGCGGACGCAGGATGTCACGTGCGCCTGAGAGTGCGCCAATCAAATATGCGCTGCCAAGCAAAAGGGCGAGAATACCGATGCCTTTCCATAGCTTCTGCCAACCTGAAGCATTGTTTGGCAGCGCATCCAGCGCGTGCATATAAATGGCTGAAAGCACTAACAATGCCGCCCACAAAAGCATCTGTATGCTAAGTGGAATCAGCGGTGAGATGAGCCAGATCGCGAGCGCCAGCATTACCACACCAAAGAAATGCTTGACTGCTTCCATCCAGACACCCGCCTTGGGCAATAGTGCGCCAGCTGAAGCGCCAATCAATAACAATGGCAAGCCCATTCCCATTGCGAGTGCGAACAACGCTGTTCCGCCCAACCAGGCGTCATGCGTCTGTCCGATATACAACAGAGCAGCCGCCATAGGTGCAGCGACACATGGACTGACGATAACGGCAGATAGTGCGCCCATCACAAACACGCCGCTCAGATGGCCGCCATGCAGCTGATTACTGGTATTGGTCAATTTACTTTGCAGGGCCGCGGGAAGTTGTAGCTCATAAAAACCGAACATTGATAACGACAGTAGCACGAACACGGCGGCGAAGCTGCCCAGTGCCCAAGGCGTTTGCAACGCACTGGATAATAGCGTGCCAGAAAGACCAGCAGCCACCCCGATCGCTGCATAGGTTAATGCCATGCCAAGCACGTAGGCAAGCGACAAGAGGAAGCCGTGCATTTTGGTGGGATGTGAGCTGCGGCCCACGATGATACCGGAAAGAATGGGAATCATCGGCAGCACGCAGGGGGTAAACGCAAGTAACAACCCGGCACCAAAGAAAAATGACACGATCAGCCAAAAGCTACCTTGCTTGAATAGTTTGGCGAGCTGCGTACTTTCAGAATCAGCAGGCATTGCGAGACCTTGCGCCGACTGCGGCGAGACTTGCATCTGTGACGTAATGGTTGTTGCGAGACTTGCCTTTGGTAGCAGGATGTTGAACTGCTTATCAATCGGCGCGTAACAAAGATCGTTTTCTTTGCATCCCTGATAACTGGCTGCCAGCGTAATTTCCTGAGCCGTATCAGTGTTACGATCCAGCGTAATCACCGCCTGGAAAGACTGATGAAATACTGTCATGTCACCAAAATTGGGGTCAGACTTCATTTCCCCTTTTGGCATGGACACATTTGTAATTTTTACGCCCGCAGTTTTTGCGGAATCGCCCGATATAGTGAAAGTAACCTTGTCACGATATAAATAGTAGCCGGGCGTGATCTTGAAATTGGTAAGCAGGGTGGATGCATCGCGCACGTTGACTTCCAGCCCAAATGCCTTATCTGGATGCAAGATAACACTTTGCTTCGCGCCACCCAAAAGCGGCAAGCGGTCCAGAAAACTGTCCGCATGGGATAACGGAATCAAGCATAACAATATCAACAGTAAGAAACGCATCGCTTTCAAAACCTTAGTGGGTGTTACCTATCAATCAGTAATTTGACGAACTAAATTCCGCCAGTTGAAGGCGATGTTTCTTGCATGACCCACTGTAAATAGCCGGGCAACCCTGCGTTAATCGAGACAGCAATGATCTCGGGAAGTTCATAAGGATGATGTAAACGGATAACGGCCTCAAGTTGCGGGTAGGCGGCGCGGGTGGTCTTGATCAGCAGCGGCACCTCACTAGCCGTTTCTATTTTTCCCTGCCAGCGATAGACAGAGGTGCATTCCGCCAGCATGTTGATACATGCGGCGGCGCGACTTTCAATCAAAGCACTGGCCACGCGCTGGGCGCTCTCACGATTTGGCAAGTTGGTTAGGACTAAAAGAATTTCGTCCATCGACTTTATACTGCTTTCACATTAGCGCAACGAACCCCCAATTGCAGCAATTCATCCCACACGTTGCCACGGCGCAAACCCTTCACCACCTTGTCCACGTGCGCGGCCTGACGCAGAGCGCGCTCGGCTATCGCTGGACTGAAACGCCGTACAGCGCGCTCCACGAACTTTTGGCGTGTGCCCCATACACGCGCATCGCGTAGTGCAGAAGACAAACTGCCACTATCTTGCATAGCGCGTAACACCTTGCTCAACGTACGGATGTCTTCCACCAGCGCCCATAGTATCAGCACGGCAGCCGTGCCTTCCGCACGCAGACCATCGAGGATGTGCGCATACCGTGCTACATCACCCGCCAGCATGGCCTCAGATAGCTTGAATACGTCATAACGTGCAACATTCATTACAGAATCTTTCACCTGTACAAAAGATAATGGCCCGGCGGGAAATAACAGGGCAAGCTTCTGGATTTCCTGATATGCCGCCAACAGATTACCTTCTACCCGTTCCGCGAGAAATCTCAAAGTATCCGCATCAGCGGATTGATTCTGTCGTTTTAATCGGCCTGCAATCCATACCGGTAGTGCATTCAGTGCAATTTCCTCAGAGGCGATAATCACCCCCTGCGCTGACAGCGCGGTAAACCACTTGCTACTCAGGGCAGTTTTGTCCAATCTTGGCAGCGATACCAAGGTAACGGTATCGGTGTTCAATTTCTGGCAATAATCCTGCAAGGCCTGCGCACCTTCCACACCCGGCTTACCCGATGGAATACGGAGATCCACTAATTTTCGCGTAGAAAAAAGCGACAAACTTTGCGCGCTGTTAAGCAACTCTGTCCACTTAAAGCCCGACTCAGCAATTAATACCTCACGTTCGCTATAACCCGCCGTGCGTGCAGCAACCCGGATGGCATCAGCAGCCTCTATAGCCAGCAACAATGCCTCGCCATGTATGACGTACAGTGGCGCAAGCCCTTGGGCAAGATGATGCGATAAATCCTCCCCGGAAAGCTTCATGGTAAGTACGCTAGCTTCATTGTGGTGATGGCGGTGCTTTGGCCAGACTCAAGCGACGTAATATCTGCTGAACTGCGTCATTACGCATGTCTTGATAAAGTAGCGTCTCCTCCATTTCCTTCGCAAGGACCTGTGTGTTGTCATAAGATAAATAACGTTGCAGCACAATTTCATCTGCGGGAACCCATTCATCCAGCTTGATATCATAAGCACGCAACGAAACACGATAATTCAATTGATATTCGCGCACACGACCAGCATCACTCAAGGAAAGTATCTGCTTGTTCATAGTTTCGGAAACGATATGCAGCGTTAATTGTGCATTTGCGGACGAATCAGCAAGCTTTATGTTGTATAACTGCACAGTCCTTTTTAAATCAACAATAAAGGGTGTATTGGCATTAGGTGACAGTATGAATAATGTCTGAAACGGGAACGTAAATCCCCCCCCTTGTCCGCGCAAATGGAAGCCGCATGCAGCCAACAGTAACGTGAGTATCAACAACGGTAATATCAGTAGATTTGTGCGCATTGGCATCTTCCCATAGCTTAGATTACAACGTTGATCAAGCGCCCAGGTACCACTATGATTTTTTTGGCCGCTTGGCCAGCTAATAACTTTTCAACGGATGGATAGGTTACAGCCAGCTGTTTGAGCAAGGCATGATCAGCGTCCTTCGCTACGCGTAACTTACCGCGCAACTTTCCATTCACTTGAATGATCATGTCAATTTCGTCTTGTACTAATGCTGCTTCATCCACTTCTGGCCAAGGAGCGGCGAGAATATCGTCGCCGTAACCCAACTCTTGCCAGAGTGTTTGCGTGATGTGCGGTGCAATAGGGGAAAGCAGGCGCAGCAGGATACTGAATCCATTTGCAATGGCCACTGCTTTTGTATTCATATCAGGCGTAACAATGACCATTTGTTGCTCTAACGCTTTCAAAATTTTCATGCACGCTGACGCCACTGTATTAAATTGCAGCCGCTGCAGGTCAAAATTTGCTTGTTTAAGCGCTACATGCATCTCTCTATATGCATCCCTTTGTTCATTATTCAATGCCTTCAAACAATATTCATCGGACTCTTGATTACTGTGATTACGGTATGCCCCAATCTCATTTTTATTTGAATAAGCGAAATTCCATATCCGCCTCAGAAAACGAAATGCACCTTCCACGCCAGAGTCAGACCACTCCAGCGTTTGCTCCGGCGGCGCTGCAAATATTATAAAAAAACGCGCAGTATCAGCCCCATATTGGTCAATGATGACCTGTGGATCTACGCCGTTGTTTTTGGACTTGGACATTTTCTCTGTGCCGCCAATAACCACCGGCTGACCGTCGGAGCGCAACCTGGCACCGACGGGGCGCCCACGCAAGTCCGTTTCTATATCCACCTCGGCAGGATTGATCCATAATTTTTTGCCCGCCACGCCTTCACGAAAAAAAGTTGGCGCGATCACCATGCCTTGCGTGAGCAAGTTGGTAAACGGTTCATCAACGGATTTTGGCCGCAGTGTTTGTTCATCTTTTTCCTGTGGCACTGAGGTAAGGGCAGCCTCACCAAACAACCCCACATCGCGCATCAACTTGTTAAAAAAACGCGCATACAGCAAATGTAGAATGGCATGCTCAATGCCGCCGACGTACTGATCAACGGGCAACCAGTACTGGGCACGTTCGTCTACCATGCCAGTAATACAACCGGGGCTGGTGTAGCGCGCGTAATACCAGGACGATTCAACGAAGGTATCCATGGTGTCGGTCTCGCGCTTCGCCGCGCCGCCACATTGCGGGCAAGTGGTCTCGTAGAAGTCCGGCATCTTCGCCAGCGGCGAGCCCGCGCCGGTGATGGTAACGCTCTCCGGCAATACAACTGGTAATTGCTCATCCGGCACCGGAATATCGCCGCAATGTGCGCAATGGATGATCGGGATCGGACAGCCCCAGTAGCGCTGACGCGAGATGCCCCAATCGCGCAGACGGAACTGCACCTTCTTTTCGCCCAGACCTTTGACAGCGAGATCGGCGGCGATGGAATCCACGGCTGAGGTATAACTAAGACCGTCATATTTTCCTGAGTTGATACAAACACCCATGATTTTGCTTCCGTACCATTCTTGCCACCGAACAGTAGTGAATGGAGTATCAATACAACCGTCACCCCTTCCGCTACCGTCTTCAGACCCAGCTCCTGAACCTGTACCACCGCCATACCCGCTACCGTCACCAAAACCATCTTCAGAGCCTTTAGCAATTACTTGTTTGATTGGCAAGCTATATTTCTTGGCAAAGCCAAAATCGCGTTCGTCATGCGCAGGCACTGCCATCACCGCACCTTCACCGTAGCCCATCAGTACATAATTCCCTACCCATACCGGCACTTGTTCGCCAGTGAGCGGATGGCTGACCTTCAAACCGGTATCCATCCCACTCTTTTCCATCGTCGCGATATCGGCTTCCGCCACTCCACCATGTTTACATTCTTCAATGTACGCAGTCAGCGCAGCGTTACCTTGTGCAGCGCGAGTTGCCAGAGGATGTTCAGCAGCGACTGCAACGAAAGTGACACCCATGATGGTGTCGGCACGTGTGGTATATACCCACAACTTGTCCTGCTTGCCATCCAGTTGATAAGGGAAAGCGAAACGCACACCGTAGCTCTTACCGATCCAGTTACGCTGCATGGTCTTAACCTGTTCCGGCCAACCTTCCAACTGATCCAGGTCAGCAAGCAACTCCTCGGCATATTGAGTAATACGCATGAAATACATCGGAATGTCGCGTTTTTCCACCAGCGCGCCAGAACGCCAGCCGCGTCCATCAATTACCTGTTCATTGGCTAGCACGGTGTGATCGACCGGGTCCCAGTTCACCGAAGATGTTTTCTTGTAAATCAGTCCGCTCTTAAACAGGCGTGTAAACAGCCATTGCTCCCAGCGGTAATAATCCGGTTTACAAGTCGTCACTTCGCGCGACCAGTCAACCCCAAGTCCCAGGCTCTGCAGCTGCGTGCGCATGGCGTCAATATTGGAATAAGTCCACGCGGCAGGCGGTACATTGTTGGCCATGGCAGCATTTTCAGCGGGCAGACCAAAGGCATCCCAGCCCATCGGCTGCATCACGTTAAAACCCTTCATGCGGTGATAGCGCGATAGCACATCACCGATGGTGTAGTTACGCACATGCCCCATGTGCAGCTTGCCGGACGGGTAAGGGAACATCGACAGACAATAATATTTGGGCTTTTCAGATTGATCTTCCGCGCGGAAGGTCAACTTCTCCTTCCAGTATTGTTGCGCGACCACTTCGATATTTTTCGGTTTATAATCCTGTTGCATTTTATTTCTGCGTTAGTTCGTCCAGTCGACATTATACCGGCATAATCCTGCCCAAGCTGCGCGCGAACTGACGGACGCGAACTAACAAAGCACTCACAAATAAGACTGCCCATAATTAGTACGTTAAGATGCCTCGGGGTGCGAGGTTCTGCTAGAATGCCGCCGAAATAATTTTTTAATATTCTTGGAGAGTTTTACTATGTCCCGCAAGCACCCCGTGATTGCTGTGACCGGTTCATCCGGCGCCGGCACTACTACCGCCAAGCGCGCTTTTGAAAATATTTTTCGCCGCGAACACATAAATGCCGCCGTAATTGAAGGTGACAGCCTGCACAGCCTGGATCGCATGGAATTTCGGGCTGCTGTGGCTGAAGCTGGCAAAACAGGCAATCATTCGTTCAGCCATTTTGGACCCGAAGCCAACCATTTCGACAAGATCGAAGAAACCTTCAAGTCGTATGGAGAAACCGGTTCTTGTAAGCGCCGCTATTACATTCATAGCGATGCTGAAGCAAAGGAGCTGAATGCGCGCTTGAACACCAGCTTAAATCCTGGTCAATTTACACCGTGGGAAGATATTGCTGCCGGTTCCGACCTGCTGTTTTACGAAGGTTTGCACGGCATGGTGAAGACCGATACTGTGGATGCAGCCAAGCATGTTGATTTGAGCATCGGTGTGGTTCCCATCGTCAATCTGGAGTGGATACAGAAAATCCATCGTGATCAAGCTGAGCGTGGTTATTCCGCTGAAGCGACGGTAGATACCATCCTGCGCCGCATGCCGGACTATATTAACTTCATCACACCACAATTTTCACGTACTGATATTAACTTTCAGCGCGTGTCTACTGTAGATACCTCCAATCCTTTTATCGCACGTGACATCCCTACACCGGACGAAAGTTTTGTAGTGATTCGTTTCCGCGACCCCAAGGGTGTCGATTTCCCATACCTTACTGACATGATTCAACATTCGTTCATGTCACGCTCAAACACCATTGTGGTCCCCGGTGGAAAAATGAGCTTCGCGATGGAAGTGATACTGGCTCCAATCATGCATGAGATGCTGCAAAATAGAAATAAATAATTTTCTGTAATTTGATGTTGGCGGGGAATCAGGCATAGTTTCTGGTTCCCCGTTTTTTTACGGATATTCCGAATGGATTTTCTTTCTGGCCTTAATCCAGAACAGCGCGCTGCCGTTACCCTGCCGGAACAATCGGCGCTAATCCTGGCCGGTGCGGGCAGTGGCAAAACACGCGTCCTAACCACACGTATCGCCTGGCTGATCAGCACCGGGCAAGTCAGCCCACATGGCATTCTGGCTGTCACCTTCACAAACAAGGCGGCGAAGGAGATGCTCTCGCGCTTGTCCGCCATGCTGCCGATCAACATACGCGGACTATGGATGGGCACTTTTCATGGACTGTGTAACCGCATGTTGCGTACCCATCACCGTGAAGCCATGTTGCCACAAACTTTCCAGATTCTGGATAGCGCCGACCAGCTTGCTTCTATCAAGCGGTTAATGAAAGTGCTCAATGTGGATGACGAAAAATATCCACCTCGCGAAATTCAGAACTTTATCAGCGGCAACAAAGAGCAAGGCTTACGCGCGCATGAGGTGGAAGCCTTTGATCCCTACACTCGCCGCCGGGTGGAAATTTTTGCTGCTTATGATGAGCAGTGCCAGCGCGAAGGTGTAGTGGATTTTTCTGAATTGCTATTGCGTTGCTACGAATTAATGGCGCGTAATCAACCATTACGGGAGCATTACCAGGCTCGCTTCCGCCA
This sequence comes from Candidatus Nitrotoga sp. SPKER, assembly GCA_003402285.1. Classification (GTDB taxonomy): domain Bacteria; phylum Pseudomonadota; class Gammaproteobacteria; order Burkholderiales; family Gallionellaceae; genus Nitrotoga. The sequence goes on from QFXG01000006.1 coordinate 55,327, forward strand.
CATTTTGGTGGATGAATTTCAGGACACCAACCGCTTGCAGTATCAATGGCTCAAATTATTGGCTGGGCAACACAATGCCTTGTTTGCGGTGGGTGACGACGACCAGTCCATTTATGCGTTTCGTGGCGCAAATGTCGGCAATATGCAGGAATTGACGCGCGATTTTCATGTGCAAAATATAATTAAACTGGAGCAAAACTATCGCTCACACGGCAATATCCTGGATGCCGCCAATACACTGATCAAAAATAATCGCAGCCGTCTAGGCAAAAATTTATGGACCTCGGAAAATAAAGGAGAGCCATTACGCGTGTACGAAGCACCTACCGATGCGGAAGAAGCTCGATTCATCGTTGATGAAGTGCGCCAACTCAACCGCGAAGGCATTCATCTGACCGAGATGGCCGTGCTATATCGTTCCAATGCTCAATCGCGCGTCATCGAACACGCATTGGTGTCAGCGGGAGTAGCTTATCGCGTGTATGGTGGATTAAGGTTTTTCGAAAGACAGGAAATCAAGCATGCACTGGCTTATCTGCGGCTGATACAAAACCCTGATGACGATAACGCACTCCTGCGCATCATCAACTTTCCTACGCGCGGCATCGGTGCGCGCACTATCGAACAATTACAGGAAGCGGCGCGCACACAAAATGTCAGCCTTTGGCAAGTGGCAAAACAGTCGAGCGGCAAAGTGGCGACATTTGTAACTTTAATCGAAGTGATGGCCAATGCCACCCGAGAACTTCCACTGCCAGAAGTCATTGATCATATAATTCTGCACAGCGGGTTGCTGATCCATTATCAAAACGAAACAGGTATCAAACAACGCGAGGCTCAGGAACGGCTGGAAAACCTTAATGAACTGATCAATGCCGCGACGCTGTTTGTGCATGAAAACGAGGACGACAGTCTTACTTCATTCCTCACTCATGCCGCACTTGAATCAGGTGAAAGCCAGGCAGAAGCTAACGCGGATGCGCTGCATCTGATGACGGTACACTCATCCAAAGGTTTAGAATTTCATACTGTCTTCATAGGTGGGCTGGAAGAGGGCTTGTTCCCGCACCACAACAGCCGCATGGCAGATGCGGGAGTGGATGAGGAACGTCGCCTGATGTATGTGGCTATCACGCGCGCACGGCGCAGACTGTATCTCACCTTTACACAAAGCCGCATGTTGCATGGACAGGTAAATTACAACTTGATGTCCAGCTTTTTGCGCGAGTTGCCGGAGGAGTTATTGAACTGGATCACGCCACGCATAACGGCACGCAATAGCTTTGGCTCTTCTGGTTATTCAAGCTCTCTCACCCCCACCTCCCCTATTAATATGAAAGGGCTGGGGGGAGAAAAACGCATTGGCACAGAAAATTCTCCGTGGCATATTAGCCAGGCAGTGCATCACGCCAAATTTGGCGAAGGGGTCATAGTCAACATTGAAGGCAGTGATTCAGATTTGCGCGTACAGGTGAAATTTCGCACAGCTGGCACGAAATGGCTGGCACTGGAGTACGCGAAGCTCACGCCACTTTAAATAACGGCCAGGATGTTAAAACATATCTCCTAACATTTTAGTACTACAATAAATTCAGTGATGTTGTTTTAATCAGGTTGGCACCTAATAATCTTAACCAAAGGAAATATTTGTTATGAAATCTACACAATCATTAAAGTTTGTTGTGCTGGTAGTTTGCTCACTGGGTGCTCAAGCTGATGAAATTTTACTAAAAAATGGCGACCGGATTTCCGGTACCGTACTTAGTAAATCCGGAAAACTTCTAGAAATAAAAACCGCTTATGCCGAAAAAATTGTTATCAAATGGGATGCCGTGCAAACTTTAAAAACTGACAAACCTTTATCTATCACGCTCTCTGATAAACAGGAACTCATTGGTATTGCTAACACCGCAGCAGACGGCTCCTTAACCTTGAACAGCAGTGGCGTATACAACACCCAGCCTATTCCATTGGCCAATATACAAGAAATCAATAAGAAATTCTTTTCCGGGAGTGCCAATATCGGTGGCAATATGGCAGACGGTAATACCAATAGAAACTCTTTCCATGGTGATGCAGATGTAACCATGCGGGGGCGTGACGACAAGGTTACTTTCGGTGGGCAATACAATTATGCTGACGCCCAGGTTGCCGGTAAAAACGAATTAAATGCACGTAATTTCCAGATGTACGGTAACTACTCTCATTTTTTTACGGGTAAGACATACGGTTATGCGCACGGATTGTTCACCAATGATCGCTTCCAGGACATCCAATTACGTTCTGCCTTCGGTATTGGTGCTGGCTATGAAGTGTTTTCTTCTGAAGACTTAAATCTGTCATTCGAGGCAGGTCCCGATTACGTCAATGTTAACCGTTATGATCATCCCTATATCATGGCTGGCTGTCAGAATGGCACCAACAAGCCTTGTAACTTGCCTGATGAGGCAAGTATGGCTGGCCGTTGGGCTGTTAATTATGACCAGTTCTTATTTAATCGTGGTGTACAGGTATTTCATAAACATGAAGGCATTATTGGTAACGGTTTATTCGTTAGAACCCGTACAGGTTTTCGTATGCCTCTATGGAGCGGCATTCAGTTTACTAACGAAGTACAGTTGGACTACTACGATAGAAACGCAGATTACGGCAAAAAAACTGTGGATACCCGTTACTTATTCACCTTGGGTTATGGCTGGTAATTCTAAAGATAGATGATTGAAATGGCTGTGCTCACAAATCATATTGTCAGACCGTTTCCCCAATCGCCATAACCAACCACTGCTAGGATTTCGGTTCACTATCTTTATCACGTTCGGGGGCACAAAACCAACCGAGATAATTGGCTAAGTAGCACGTGGCTATAAGATGCCCGATGCCTAGCTTACGTACTACGCTGGCAAATGCCTTGGTGCCGTCAAGTCAAAGTACAACATCTTTCGTCAAAGAACAGTCAGCGCCCACACGCGGCAACATTGCCAATGCGAAGCATAAGCGCGCTGCGTGCGCGGTTGTCGTACTCCTTGCGTTCATTGACCGTGTTGTTCGAGTCAATATCGACAAAAACTGAGAGGTTTGTGTCACGTGAAATCGAAGTTGGGATCATCACAGTGACCGGGAACGCGAGAGCGCCGTAACGCGAGACAGTCACGCTGTTGCGCGTCTGAAGTGTTGTTCCAGGCACCGCGGCACCATAGCCAGCCACGGGGTCGTCCGCGTAGATCCGAAGCTGAGTCGTTTCGGACTGAGTGCCAGTGTTACCGACCGAGACATAGAAACCGAGCGAATCGCCTGGACACTTCGCGATGACACCCGTGTAGGGCATGTCGCCGTTGCCCGGATCACTCGCGGTATTTATCAGCACGTTGTTTCGCAAGAGCTGCGATGATGCGAACAGATTGCGGTAGAACGGCGCAACCCCGTAAAGGTACTGCAGGCCGTAGACATCGTCGCCGACGTAGTAGCTACGGCTACCGCCACTGCCCGGGCTTGAGGCGACAAAGGGAACGCGCGCCGCAGTGCCGTCGCGCATAATCGAATACTCGGCTGAGTGTTCTAGACCCATCGCATGACCCAACTCATGCTCCGCGACCACGAGCCCCATCGCAGTACCGATGGTCGTCGTGAGAAATCGCGATTCATCCGGAATGCTGAAGAGCATGTCATTCGCGAGCATCACATCGGATTCCATAATGTGCTCCTCTTCCCAGGAGAATGTGCAGCCGTCGTTCTGTGTAATTGTAAGTCCGGCCCTACCGTCAATATCGCCGCGATTAACGAGCGCGAAGACGGACTTATCATCGCCATGCTCGATCACGCAGCGGCCGTTCACGATGTGCGTCCACGTGCCACCGAATGAGACCGCGCCGACGTAATTGCGCGCATCATAGAGCGCACCGATGTACGCGCGCTGCTCTGGGCTGGCATCAGGGATGCTGCAGCCATCCTGGATGATTGCGGTCGGATAAGATTTGAGCTTCACCGGCGTGTCGTTACAGGTGGAGATGTTCGCAGCTTCGACCGGATCAACGCCGCTCGCAAGTACGATCACACCAAGCGCCCAGAATACGATGTGCGTGAATAACTGTGGAATATTCATTGCGGCACTCCTCTTTTACCATGCGCTGGCGTGACACCCCAGCACCGCCAAAGCGGCTGCAGCGATAAATAGCCGCCCACCCTCACCTGCTCACGATCAGCGTTTTGCTTGATTGCGGCGATGAACGCCGCAGGCGTGAGCGCATCCCTTACTGCATCCGCAGTCGCGGTTGGCAAAATCGCCGGTCGCGCGAATTAACCGGACGCAGCGATCTCGCGCGACGATGGACCATAACGTGGGGGGAGCATCTCGCCATCAGGCGGCATGATCACCGTCGACACCCGATCAGTCTTGCCGTCATCGGCTTGTCCGCCGCGACCGGCTTCCGGCCTCAACGCGCGATAACGATTGCCGGTCGGCTCGGTGAGTGCAACCGTGTTTGTCTCGATCCCTGTTTCGGAGATACCAGTGACGGCCTGCCCGTTTCCATTCACGAGTACGGATCGTCCAGCGATCGTCTCTACACGATAGGCAAGCTCGCCGATGATCGGAGCAAACGTCCAGTCGGTGTTGCGCATAAAGAACACATAGCGCGAGCCAATTGCAAAGCGCGGCATCTCGCTCGCGCGAAACCAGCGACCGTCAGGCATCGGACCGCCAAAAATACTGAGAACGATCTCCGATGCAACCGTCGTGCCAAGCACGCTGTGCGTGTTCACCACCTTAACCTTCGTGCGTGGGCCAGCGCAATCGTCAAAGTCAAACGCAATATCAGACACGTCGCCTTCAACTACGGCAGCGGTCTGCTCAAGGATCGCGCGCATCGACTCGAACGCACGCGGCGGGATCTTTGGCCCCGTTTTTTCGGGCGGAGGGGGTTCGACGCTGACCACCTGTATCGGGCCGTGACCACTGTACGTGCAGCCGACAACAAGCACAAATACTGCAAGTGGAGCAAACCGGTGATAACGGCTAACGATATTGCTGCGAATTTTCATTGGGCTACTTCAGGCTGAAATGAGCGAATCGCTCAGTGCGCGGACTGCAACATTACCCGCAACCGTGTGCAAGATGAAATTCAGATCATAAAGTGATATTAAAATCAGTCTGTGCGGTAGCGAACTTAATTTATTTATTGGTCATCGGAAAGCAATGTCATTGGTTTATTACCGTAATGTTTACCTATAGGATAAATGCGCTTATGGTAGTCGAGACAAAATGTGGACGCTACTCTTTACTTTCATCTTCAGCACACATAAGGTAGCGTCCCCTTTCTGCCCTCCTCAAAAATGAAGGAATGAATTCGCGGAGGTTTATTTCCAAAAATATTGTTATCTACCAAAACATCAATTAATAGCTTTCATTTCCCGCTTTATCTTTAATCCATCAGGGGAAATGGATCTGTTCAACGACAAATCAAACATCACACCCAACGGACGCCGCCCCAATTTTGCGCCAAAGTTCATTGCAGATTTTTCCGCGCGGCTGAAACTTGCTTTTGTGCCGGATGGTTGCGGCGACTTGCACAAAACTTTCGGACCAAAAAATATATTCCATTCACCAACCTATCGCAGCCACTACGCCGATTTTTTGAAAATAGATTTCCCGTGCTTACCTCTCACCAGCGATGTGGCACTATTTCGCAGTCTATGTGCATCGGGCAAAGAGCTAGTGACAATACACCTGATGGAGCAACTCCCGAAACCCCGAGCACTCTATCCAGTGGCGGACGATAACACGGTGAACAATGTTCACTACAGCGAACCGACAGACACTGTACCGGGGGGTGTATGGATCAACAAAAAACAGCATTTCGACAACGTGCCACCCAAAGTGGGTGGCTATCACATCGGCGGCTATCAGGTGTGCCATAAGTGACTGAAAGACCGCAAGGGCGGCAGCTTTCTTACGACAATCTGACGCATTATCAGGGTATTGTCTCGGCACTGGCACACACCATCGAGTTACAGGCCGCGATTGATGAAATCATAGGCGAATGGTCGATGCAATAGTGCATACCTACGCCTATCGCTACTATACCCTGGCCATGTGTTAGTAATGATTTTTTGATAAATTGAATCGATGTATTACATAGCCTTGAACGGAGGAGTCACTTTCAATATTCTGTAGTATCTATTCAAGAAAATCTATGTGGTGCAGAGTGATACAATAATAGGCTTAAATTATGTTGCAGCCGATACTGGACTATCCCCTTTATTAAGTATGAAGGCTCTCATTAATTTGTAGCTTGGTTAAAATATCTGTCTTCAACTAAGACATCATCACAATTAAAAAAACAATCAACGGGAGTAAGCATGAGTGCCGGTAATACACCAGTCAATCTGAAGCAAGCCATCCGTAATCTTGATACGCTACCTACCATGCCGGTGATCGCTCAAAGATTACTTGATCTGAATATAGATAGTATTGAAGGTGAGCGTGCGATGCTCAAACTGATAGAGCAAGATCCTCAGATCGCCGCCAAGATTATCGGCCTTGCAAACACCCCCTTGTTTGGCACATCCAAAAGGGTCAGCTCGGTCTCGGATTCTGCCATATTGCTCGGCTTTACCCGCGTCAAGGCTGTCACTATGGGTATAGCGTTTATGTCCTCGTTGATAACAAAACCCGCAGGAAAACTAGACACACAGGGGCTTTGGCTGCACAGCTTAGCTATTGCTCTTGCGCTACGAACTCTCTCTCTTGCTATGCCACGCAACACACGCCCGCTCGACGATGAAATTTTCTTGGCTGGATTACTCCATGATATAGGCTATGTTGTGCTGAACCATCTTGATCAAAAACGCAGCGATGAGTTGCACACACGCATCTCTTTAGAAAAAGACCGACCTTCTATCGAGATCGAAGCTGAGCTATTGGAAATGAACCACTGCGAATTGGGTGCAGAACTTGCTCACCTATGGAATCTACCAGAAGCTATCGTTACCGTGTTGCGCTATCATCATGACCCTGAAAATAAACATGCAGCAGCCGGACAACCACTAGTAAGCATGATGAACATTGCTGAAAAAGTACTAGCAGGTTTTGGTATTTTCGAACACGTTACAGTTGATATTAATCATGAAGAATGGCAAGCATTAGGAATTGACCCAGCCAAGGCAGAAAAACTGATCGACCAAATAACTAAACAGGCTGAAGCGGTCAAACAAACAGCCGGGAGCTTCTTTTAAGTTGAAACATTGGGACTCCCTGATAAAACAAGAGTCCCACCCCTTTGATTGCCATCTTCAGTACACGAATAGTAGCGTTCCTTTGATAAATTCATAACATTACAATATTCAAAAACTTTATTTAATAAATATTTAACGGAGAGAAATTAGCTTTTAATTGCCCTCTCCACCGCGATAATCCGTGCCTCGCACACCTTTTCAGCAATAGCATTTTTATCTTCACATTGCTGCGCAATCTCCCCTGCATTCACCGTTTGCGCCACCCGTAACATTCGCAGCAGATAATCCGCCTGCGGATAAGCATCCTGTTCGTGTCCGGTCCGCCCCCGTGCATCCGAAGCACAAGCTAGCAACAGGTGCGCGAAACGTTCCGGCCTGCGCCACGCATCGCAACTATACAGCATGGCGACAATGGTATCGGGACGTAGCTCAAGGGCACGATGCACATTACCGTGATAGCGTGCGACTAATAAGCCAAGGTCGCGACATTCGTTGGTTACACGCAAACGCACACACAAGGCACGCAACAAATTGACACTGCGTATCTCATGGCCAATGTGACGCGGTAAAATATCCTTTGGTGTATTCCCCTTGCCGAGGTCGTGCGTAAGCGCAGAAAAACGCACTTCCAGTGGGTAGTCATGTTGTGCTGCATCGTCCAGCACCAGCATGGTGTGTATGCCGCAATCAATTTCCGGGTGATATTTAGGCGGCTGTGGCACGCCGAACAGCGCATCTACTTCCGGCAGAATTTTCACCAGCGCACCGCAATCACGTAGCGTATAAAAAAAGCGCGACGGCACTTTTTCCATCAGGCCACGCGCCAACTCTTGCCACACACGTTCCGGCACCAGCGCATCCACCTCACCATTTTCCACCATTGCGCGCATCAGTGACAACGTCTCCGGCGCTATGTTGAAACCAAAACGCGCTACGAAACGTGCTGCGCGCAGAATCCGTACCGGGTCTTCACTAAACGCCGAACTAACATGGCGTAATATTCCGGCCTTCAAATCAGCGATACCGTTGTAAGGGTCAATTAAACTGCCGTCTTGATCGCGTGCAATGGCATTAATGGTGAAATCACGGCGCAACAAATCCTGTTCCAACGTCACGTCCGGCGCGGCATGAATAGCAAAACCCCTATAACCGGGCGCAGTTTTACGCTCGGTGCGTGCCAACGCATATTCCTCATGTTTATACGGATGCAAGAACACTGGAAAATCCTTGCCCACCGGCTTATAGCCGCGCGCAACCATGTCTTCCGGCGTACTTCCCACCACCACCCAATCATGGTCGTTTACTGGCAGACCGAGTAATTCGTCACGCACTGCGCCACCAACACTGTAAATTTTCAGACCGCTATCTTTCATCAGGAGTAGCCTGCTGATTAACAGCATTCTTTGCCGTAATCACACCCAAACGTTGCTTGAGGGAACGCGGCGGCTGGCCGAAAAGCTGGGAGTAATACATGGTATTGCTCATCACTTTTTTTACGTAATTGCGCGTTTCATCAAAGGGAATATTTTCGGTGTAAATGGCTCCTTCCAATGCGCTTTCGCCCCGCCATTTACGGGCGCGTGCAGGGCCAGCGTTATAGGCAGCGGAGGCCAGCACCGGACTATTGTCGAGCGACGACAGCACCGTTTTCATGTAATACGTGCCCAGCTTAAAATGAGTATCCAGTTGATTCGCAAGTGCCTGGCGATAACTTTTCATCCCTATTTTTTGCGCTATCCAACGCGCCGTAGCAGGCATGATCTGCATCAGCCCTGTGGCGCCTACTGGCGATTTGGCTTGATAAACGAAACGACTCTCCTGCCGTATTAAGCCATATACCCAGGCTTCTTCCAGTTCATTCTTACGAACATAACCCTGTAATACCTCACGGTAGGGCGCAAGATAACGCAGGCTGAAGTCATGTATTTGAACGGTACGATCAGCGGTGTTGATGGCATGGTCATACATCGCGTTACGACGCGCAATTTCAGCCGCCACCAATAGCTGTTGGTCGTCCAGCTTGCGCGCCGCCCATGCCCATTCTCGAGCCGCTTCAGTGCGCAAATCCATACGATATAACGCCAGTGTACGTTGAACGGCGGGCTGCGCCAGCATTGCATTTATTGTCGCTTTGCTTGGCTGATAACTGGCGGACATCGTTGCGGTAGAAATTACTCCGATCTCCTCAGCGGCAAGTTGACCGTAAAAATTATGTTCGCTGCTCAATTCGGTAAACAGCACATTCGCTTCCGGCAAACTTCCCCATGCTTTCAAAGCACGTGCCTTCCAATAACGCCAGACACCCTCGCGCTGTTGTTGCGGCGTCATGGCATTAATGCTCGCCCACACTTCATGCCAGTTTTGCGTAAGCAACGCGGTTCGGGCACGCCATGCCAGCTGCGGCCCGGTCAGGGGCGCCTCACCCGCCGCCTTATACCATTCCAGCGCGCGTGCATCTCGCTTACGTGCCGCTTCGTAACCTAACCACCCATAAAAATAAGACTGTTCATCGGCAGTAAAATACGCCGCTTTTTTTTCCCATTGTGAATAAGCTAATTGCGGCGATTGCTTGGCCAGCCGTAGCAAGGCAAACATTGCTACGGTACGCTGCCCTTCAGAAGCATTATCCAGCTTGGCCGTGGCAAGATAACGGACCTGATCAGCGGCGGCACTATCCAGTTCGGATGAAGAAAGTGCACGTTTGGCAGGCAACCTCTCCGAGAGCTGCTTAGCCAGCGTTACATTACCGGCCTCTAGTGCCAAGCGCAAACGTAGCGATACATCCACGGCGTTGATGATACCGCCAGCAATTGCCGCATCGAACAATGGAACACAGCTTTCCGGTATTTCCGTGCTATTAGTTAACCATAAATTGCGAGCCTCATGCAGCACTTGTTCTTCTTGTAGACGTTGGCGCGATCGCAGGGCATAACATATCAGATCCATCTCTCCACCCACCAGACGGGGATATTGCGTGGCAAATTCTTCCCATTGCTGCCTTTTCCCAAGCAATCTCAACCATTCTGCACGTAGATTGTTAATCACCGGAGTATCATCAGGACGCGCCAAAAATGCTTGAATATCGGCGGTGCTCGCCGTTTCTAATCGCATACGCAACTGGTAATAAGCGAGATAAGGTTCTAGCGGGGAATGCTTTAATCGCACGGCCATGCGATCAAGCTTCGCTACATCACCCATCCGAAATGCATCACGCGCGGCAAGAAAATCCGCATCCTGATTCGCAACCGCCAACACAGGAATAAGAAGTAATGCAAACACCAAAAAATTTTGAAAACGCATGGATGATGCCCTTATAAAATTCCGTTTAGTCGCCCTATTCTCGACTGATTTTGAAATTTTTCTGTTGCAGGCGCTTTCCCTATTTATATTGCAATGAATGCACTCCTACTATCGGTGGCCAATACCCGAGACTTGAATTTGGCAAGGCTTGTTATCAACATTAATCCCAGATCAAACAGCCTTTCACGCCTGCACACGCTTAATATTTTAACAGATGCAGATAGCCTCACATCGCCCGTTTCTGTAAAAACAGTTTTAGTGAAGCTGTACAGGTACTTCAACTCAGGATGCTTTACTCTCAGTGCAGTGAATTTAACAAAAATACAACGAAAAATATTTTGTATGCGAATAGCCTGAGATACTATTTTTTGAAAAATAGTTTCAATGATATATAGGCGTGGAGAGAGCGTACAAAAACCTGTAAAATGCTGAAATTCAAAAATTCTATTAACAAGGCAAGGAAAACACATGAGCAAAAACTTGGTGCAATTCATTATCGAAGAACAAAGGCAATTACCAGGTGCAACGGGCGACTTTACTGGATTACTCAGTGACATCATTACGGCATGTAAACAAATTGCCCATAGTGTAAACAAAGGCGCATTGATTGGCGTGCTGGGGAGTGCAGGCAGCGAAAATATTCAAGGTGAAACACAAAAAAAGCTGGATGTTATAACCAATGACATCTTCATCGAAGCAAACCAATGGGGCGGCCATCTTACCGCTATGGCATCTGAAGAAATGGATGACATCTACCCAATTCCTGCGCAATATCCAAAAGGTAAGTACTTGCTGACATTTGATCCGCTGGATGGTTCGTCCAACATTGACGTCAATATTTCCGTTGGTACTATTTTCTCGATTTTGCGTTGCCCAGAAGAAGTAACAAACCCAACTGCAGAAGACTTTCTGCAACCGGGCACCAAGCAGGTCTGCGCAGGTTATGCGCTATATGGCCCTTCTACCATGTTAGTACTCACTACTGGGCATGGCGTGAACGGCTTCACGCTTAATAATGACATTGGGGAGTTCATGCTGACTCATCCAAATATGTGCATTCCGGCCGATACCCAGGAATTCGCCATCAACATGTCTAACCAGCGTTTCTGGGAAGCGCCAGTGCAACGTTATGTAGAGGAATGCGTAAAAGGTAAAACCCCAGGAGGACGGGAAAAAAACTTCAACATGCGCTGGGTGGCTTCGATGGTTGCGGAGGTGCATCGCATTCTCACTCGTGGCGGCATCTTTATGTATCCATTCGATAACAAGGAAGTCGGCAAAGCAGGGAAATTGCGTTTGCTATATGAAGCGAATCCCATGTCTTTCATCGTGGAGCAAGCAGGAGGAGTATGTTCCACGGGCCGCGAACGCATCATGGAACTCAAGCCAACAGGCTTGCATCAACGTGTGCCAGTGATTCTTGGTTCGAAAAATGAAGTAGAGCGCGTGGTGGGTTATCATAAAGGTGCATAACACCAATGGCATTCTTCTAGTGAGTGCCTCACCATGCAAAAAACTTAAGGGAAATACAACAGGTTTCTAGAGGCGCTCTACATTTACATAAAACTGCTCAAACAAAAATATTCTGCCTAACCGCGAAAAAAATACAAAACAATAAACCCGAATAGAATTAGCGCGACCAATATAATCAGCTGATTTATTTGTTTTTGTTGGGCTACTAATTCACGTAATACCGTTGCAATTTGTACTCCGGGTTTTTCATTCAGGGTTTGATACAACAAACGTGGTAATTGTGGCAATAGAATAGCGTAGTGTGGCGCCTCTATTTTTAGAGCATTAAGAAAACCGCGCCAGCCAATTTGCTCGCTCATCCAACATTCCAACCAGGGCTTGGCAGTCTTCCACAGATCCAGTTCGGGATCCAGTTGCAGACCCAGCCCCTCGATGTTAAGCAAGGTTTTTTGCAACAGCACAAGCTGGGGCTGGACTTCAATGCCGAACTGGCGTGAGGTCTGGAACAAGCGCAGCAGGACACGTCCAAAAGAAACTTCACGCAAAGGCCGGTCAAAAATTGGCTCACACACTGCTCGAATAGCTGCCTCTAGTTCATCCACTCGAGTAGCCGCAGGTGCCCACCCAGATTCTATGTGCACTTCCGCCACGCGTTTATAGTCACGCCGAAAGAAGGCAATGAAATTCTGTGCGAGATAATGCTTGTCGGAATCGGTGAGGGTGCCCATGATGCCGAAATCCAGTGCAATGTAGCGACCATTTGCGTCCACCTGTACATTACCGGGGTGCATATCAGCATGGAAAAAGCCATCGCGAAAAACTTGGGTGTAAAAAATTTCCACGCCATTGGCTGCCAACGTAGGAAGGTCGATACCGGCCGCACGTAGCGCCTCCACATGATTGACGGGAAGGCCGTGCATCCGTTCCATCACCATCACTTCATCTGTACACCAATCCCAATAAATTTCCGGGACTAGCAACAATTTGGAATTGGCAAAATTGCGTTTCAATTGACTGGCGCTGGAGGCTTCACGCATCAGGTCAAGTTCGTTGTGCAGATGCTTTTCGAATTCCTCTACCACTTTGCGCGGCTTAAGCCGCCTGCCGTCTTCCCACCAGCGTTCAATTAAACTCGCGCAAATATCAAGCAGTGCGATGTCGTGCGCGATAACGCGTCCGATGCCGGGACGCAGAATTTTTATTGCGACTTCGCGTCCATTTGGCAGCACGGCAAAATGTACTTGAGCGACCGAAGCGCTGGCAATGGGAGTTGCCTCAAAGCTGAGAAATACTTGATTAAGCTTTTTATTATAAGCCGTCTCCAATAAATCCACAGCTTGTGCAGAAGGAAAGGGCGGCACCTGGTCTTGTAATTTTGCGAGTCCATCGGCAATATCAATCGGAATCAAATCACGGCGAGTTGACAGCATTTGTCCGAATTTTACGAAGATCGGGCCCAAGTTCTCTAATGCATGGCGCAATCTCTCTGCACGCGGTGCAGACGTATCACGTGCGAACAACAGCAAATTGATCGGTACCAGTAACCAGCGCGTGCGAGAATGAGCAAGAATAAACTCGTCCAAGCCGAAGCGCAGTACAACAAAAATTATTTTTAGCAGGCGTAACAGGCGCATGAAAATTTTACAAAAATTTGATTATGTTGCAGTCAGAGCAAAGTGTTACGTCAAATATTTAAAATTGTGCTCTTTGCTTGATTTTATTTCAGTCGCCCAAAAGCTGCTTAATGCAGCCTCTGAACATTGTGATAGAAAATCAGCTTTGTGACTTTCAAATAAAACTACATGTATTACAACATATTTATAAAGATTAGCGGGAATTCTCAGGAATTAGTAATCGATTGATACGTTGCTCCAGCCGCGCTACATCATCGCGCAGCTTATCTGTTTGTTGCACGAAATCTGCAACATGAGTAGATTTGGCAAGCAGCGGGGATTCTTCCGTCCAGTATTCTGCCAATGCTTGCGACAGGTTAAGTGCCGCATCTTGTATATATTGCTGACCAGACTTGGCATATTGCACGATACGTTCAGCAGCAATATCGCCCGTCACCCGGCTCAAGTCTTCTGCTGCATCCCAGTGTAAATGACGGCTGAGATAAAAAATTTCGGTCAGTAACGCGGTATCGCCATAGCTTTCAATTTGCGCATAAGCCGTTTCATCATGCACTGCCAGGCGCGGCAGTAATGATGGGGAGATCGTACAGCTTGCATCGGCGCTTACATCGGCTGCCGAGACATGCAACGTGCCATCATTTTGAATCGTATAGGCAAAAATAAACGGCGCGATAGTAAAGCGCGCCGTCTTGCCTGCATGAACTGCCAACCGTTGCAACGCCCAACCACTTTGAGTGAGTAAGTGATTAAGCGCAGCAGCAGTCGGCTGAAATACCATACTTTAAGCTACTTGCTGGATCCCGGATAGCAACCAGACTGCCTTCTCATCGCGCAGATTCTTTTGCACATGCCAAATTTCATCGAAACTCTCCGGTATGCCGTTATTCTCGCTCAATTGACCACTCATACGAACACTAGCAATGGCATAGTCACCTTCATTGACCACCTCGACAATCTGAGTATTGATTGTCTGCACATCTGTTTTTTGGGGTACATCGCCGCGTTCCTGTAATTGCAAGGAAATTTCGGCGAACATTTCGGGCGTAGTGTACTCACGAATATCATTCAGATCCTTACGATCATTTGCAGCCTGCAGGCGGATAAATGAAGTTTTGGCACTACGCAGGAAAGCTTCAACCGGAAAATCTGCCGGAATATTACTAGTGGTACTACTATTAACCAGCGGAACAGAGCTTGCAGCGCTACCGCCTGCAAATGGCTGCTGACGGGGTTCTGGCTGATAGGATGATGCGCCGCTTCCTGCATATTGCATGGCAGGCTGCTGCGGCCGGGATTTGCGAAACCGCGAAACCAGGAACATCACCACACCCGCAACCAAAAGCGCCATCAGAATACCGCCCATTGCATTACCTAATCCGCCCAAACCTCCAGCGAACATTGCGCCCAAGCCAGCGCCTATTGCCAAACCGGCCAAAGGGCCAAGCCATTTATTACCTGCCGCAGGCGCAGCCGGAGCAGGTGCAGCAGCGGGTGTCTTGGATGTTTGCTGCGGACTCATGGTGCGTTGCTGACCAATGCTGCCCCCCCCGCCCATACGCTTAGCTTCGGCGGTTACAGTTAGCATAGAGAAACTAGCCAAGGTAAGAGTTAACAACAATAGAAAACGTTTCATGGACCACCTCATTTAATAGTTAACAACAAAAAAAGCGAATAAAGTATAACACTACATTCTTAGTGCACTACAAAATGTAAAGGTTCCTTTGCGAACCAATTTTGCTATGCCCTTACAATATCTTGATATTAAATCAGCTTACCTGAAGCAAATTAAACATTAAAAATATTTGGAGTGCACTACAGACATTGAAAAACATTCTGGTTAAATTTTATAGCCTCTATGCAGGGCCACAATTCCAGCATTCAGATTGAAATATTCAACACGAGAGAGTCCAGCCTCTTCTATCATGCGCTTCAACTCCTCCTGTGAAGGGTGCATACGGATAGATTCTGCCAGGTAGCGATAACTATCCGCATCCTTGGCAATCAGTTCGCCCAACTTCGGCAGCAGTTTGAACGAGTAAGCATCATACAACGGCTCCAGCGGCTTCCATACCTTGGAAAATTCCAGCACCAGCAAACGGCCACCGGGCTTAAGCACGCGTTGCATCTCACGTAACGCTGCGTCCTTGTGAGTCACATTGCGCAGGCCGAAAGCAATACTGACACAATTAAAATAATCAGACGGAAAAGGCAAATTTTCCGCATCACACTGTGCGACTGGTATATTTAAGCCATCATCAATCAAATGGTCACGACCGACGCGCAACATCGCTTTGTTGATATCGGTGAGCCAAACTTGGCCGCCGTTACCAACCTGCTTGACAAACTGACGGGAAAGATCACCGGAACCACCCGCCACATCCAGCACACGCTCCCCCACTCGTACACCACTAACCTGGATGGCGAAACGTTTCCAGAGCCGATGCAAGCCAACTGACATAAGATCATTCATCACATCATATTTGTTAGCGACAGATGTGAAAACTTTGGCTACACGCTCGGCCTTTTCTGTTTCCGCGATCGTCGTAAAACCGAAATGAGTTGTTTTGTTCATTTTATTTCCTCGGGCTTATCGAGCATATCTACGGGATGATTGGAACACGGCTTGCTCCCGCCTCTGCCAATTTGCTTAAATATTCGTTCCATAACGCAGCCTGATATTTCCCGAGCTCATTCAAATAATCCCAGGAATAAAGGCCGGTATTGTGGCCATCATCAAACGTCAATTTAATAGCGTAACTACCTACGGGCTGCACGTCGATCACGTTCACATCCTGCTTGCCGACCTGCAACACCGCCTGACTCGGGCCGTGTCCACGCACTGCGGCAGAAGGCGAGTACACGCGCAGAAATTCATACGGCAAGCGGTAACGTGAGCCGTCATCGAAAGCTATTTCCAGTAGCTTCGATTGTTGATGCAGGGTAATTTCGGTAGGATTAGGCATGGACACTAAAATTGGCACACGTATATGTTCGGCAGCTTGATAATAGAAAGCGAGGGCAGCTATAGAAGATAATGTTCCATGCCGCCTTAGCTATTTTACATAAAGCTTTTGCTCAGAAATTTTTTCTCTTTGAAACTTATAAACATAGCCAGCCAAGCAACCGACCCTTAATCGAGGTATTCAAACACCTTGACTACACGTTCCACGCCGCGCGAACTGCTAGCGATATCGGCAGCAGCTTCCGCTTCCTTGTGATAGACCATGCCCATCAGGAATACTGAGCTGTTTTCAGTAATTACTTTTACATGTTCAGGCTGAAATCCCCGACTGTTATTGAGAAAGCGCAGCTTGATATTGCTAGTGATCAAGGCATCATTACTACGCCAGGATAAATCAGTAAGAGACGATACCTGCAGTTCGTTATTGACCATTTTTACATTCGTTAAGCTTGAGACTATTTTTTCAATATCAGCTTTAACTTTTTCGTTAGGCACTTGGCCAGAAATAAGTACACGGCGATTGAAACTGGTGACATTCACATACACGGTATCTTTATATTGAACATTTATTTGATTGAGCGCTTTGCTCTCGATGTTTTGGTCTTCGAGAATAATTCCGGCAGTACGGCGATCTGATGACACTAATGCACCCGCGCCGACACCCGCAGCAATGATCGGAAAGCACCCTTGTATCGCGCCTAGCACGATAGCCAATAATAGGTAATTTAAATAACGCATGTTTCCTCTCACTATATATGTCGTCGAAGTGCTGACGGTTTCTGCTGATCAAAGTCCAGCCCAAAATTTGTTGCGATAAATGCGGATGTTACCCGAAATCAGGCGGTAAAAGCATTCTTGATCCATTCTGGTCGAGCACTATCCAGCGTATCAAACAACACCACATCAAAACGGCACGGCGGGGTACGGCTCAGTGTGGCTAAGTAATGCTGAGCCGTGTGTATCAGCCGAGCCTGCTTGGTCGCATTAATGCTGGCCGCCGCACCACCAAAATCACTACGACTGCGCAAACGCACCTCGGCAAATACCAGCGTGTCGCCATCTTGCAAAATCAGGTCAATTTCACCATAACGGCAACTATAGTTCCGTTGCAGCAACTTCAGCCCACGACGTTGCAAAAACTGTTCCGCCAACCGTTCGGCCTCAACCCCACGTGTGCTCATACTTGTGGTAACACTGATTTTTGCATCAGATGACAAGTGTTGACAGGGAGCGCATAAAAACGTTCCATTTCAGGCTTAATTGATAGGTTGGCTCGCAAATAAATCATTCTTGTCAAAAATCCAAAAAAGGAACGGCGAACCCGATGCATTTTCTGAGGGTAGCACAGCCTTTCACGCTCACGTATAGTACGGTGGCTAACGAGCAACAAGAAGAGGACGTGCTGTGCATAGCGGGCAAAAACAAAAATTAGAGTGCGCATTATATGTGGTTGCCACCCCCATCGGAAATTTGCGAGATATCAGTTTACGTGCGTTGGATGTGCTGATATCTGCCGATACCATTGCCGCTGAAGACACGCGCAATACTTCGAATCTGCTGAAGCATTATTCCATTTCAGCAAACAAGTTAATCGCATTGCACCAACATAACGAACGAGCGGCAGCAGAAAAAATGATCACGCTGCTGGCCCAAGGTCAGTCGATTGCCCTGGTATCCGATGCAGGCACCCCGACGATAAGCGACCCTGGTGCGATATTAGTGGCAGAAGTACGCACCGCTGGTTACCGTGTGATCCCTATCCCGGGAGCAAACGCCGCATTAGCAGCCCTATCCGCCGCCGGATTGCCCGCACCGCACTTCCTTTTTTATGGATTTCTGCCTAATAAACCAGCTGCACGTTGCCGTGCGTTACAAGAACTGATCGCCTTACCTTATACCCTGATATTTTACGAAGCCCCGCATCGTATACTGGAATGTGTGACTGATCTGCAAAGCGTTTTCGGTGATGACCGACAAATTGTATTTGCACGCGAAATCACCAAGCTTTTTGAGAGCATTCAACGATGTTCTCTCGCCGAAGCACTGATTTGGCTGAATGGTGATCCCAACCGCCAACGGGGTGAATTCGTATTGCTGGTTTCCGGCGCAACAGCACAACAAGAAGGATTAAATGCAGATGCTGAACATGTATTGGCGACGCTGTTGCACGAATTACCACTCAAGCAGGCAGTACAGCTCGCCGTGCGTATTACTGGAGCAGGGCGTAACGAACTATACCAACGCGCCCTCTCACTCAAATCCCTAACTTAATCCAGGGCTTACCCCACTTTTACATTCGGATAAATATCTACCATGGAACTGAAACTAATCCGCCCTGATGACTGGCATCTGCATTTGCGCGATGGTGCTTTAATGCACTCCGTGCTGCCCGACACCGCACGCCAATTCGCCCGCGCCATCATCATGCCCAACCTCCGCCCACCGGTTACAACCACCGAACAAGCACAGGCCTATCGCGCGCGCATACTCGCCGCGCTACCTACAAATTCACATTTCGAACCATTGATGACGTTATATCTAACCGACAACACGACAGCGAAAGAAATTCGTATAGCAAAACAAAGCGGCTTCGTGCATGCAGTTAAATATTATCCTGCAGGCGCCACCACCAACTCTGATTCGGGCGTTACTGACATCCGCAAGACCTATCCTGCTCTGGAAGAAATGCAGAATTGTGGTATGCCACTGCTTATGCATGGCGAAGTACCCGATACAGCGATAGACATATTCGACCGCGAGACGGTATTCATAACCCGTGTGCTGCAACCGCTACTACGTGATCTACCCGATTTGCGGGTGGTGTTCGAACATATCAGCACGATAGACGCCGCACATTTTGTGCAAAGCGCGTCAGATAATATCGCTGCCACTATCACCGCACACCACTTGCTGTACAACCGCAATGCCATGCTCAGCGGCGGCATCCATCCACACTATTATTGCCTGCCAGTGTTGAAGCGCGAAACACATCGTGAAGCGTTGGTTGCAGCAGCCACCAGTGGCAACAAAAAATTCTTCCTCGGTACCGACAGTGCTCCGCATGCACAGCCTACTAAAGAATCCGCTTGCGGCTGCGCTGGCATTTATACCGCCCATACAGCCATCGAACTCTATACTGAAGTTTTCGAGCAGGTCGGGGCGCTAGACAAATTGGAAGGTTTTGCCAGTTTTTATGGCCCTGATTTTTATCGTCTGCCGCGTAATGCTCAGCGCGTTACCTTACGTAAACAGGAATGGCAAATGCCTGCAACCTTGGGTTTTGGAGAGCATCAATTAGTGCCCTTGAGAGCAAGTGAAATGATGAGATGGAAGCTGGTGGAGTGAGGATATTGCTCGGAAATCTTCTTGGTTGAAAATCAAACTGCCACTCTTTCTTCAAAAAATCCGCTATTGATCAACTCTCCGGCTAACGCCTTGTAATCCGCCGCACCGGGGCTATGCGGGGCGTGAGCAAAGACATCTTTACCATGCATGGGGCTGGTGGCAAGCGCAACGTTTTCACTTATACGTGTATTGCATACCAATGAACCATAGCGATCCCGAAGTTTATCGAAAATTTCATACGAAAGTTTACGTCGCGAATCGAAGCGGGTCACCAAAATACGGCGCTCAAATGTACGTTTGAGCTTAACCTCTAATACATTAAGTGCGGAATCCAGGAGATGCACGCCTTGCAGCGACAGAAAGTCCGCCGAAACCGGAATCAGCACTCGATCCGACGCAAGCAAAGCGTTAAGCGTGAGCACCCCCAACATGGGGCAACAGTCAATCAGGATCGGCGCACCGGTAAGTGCCAGATCTTCACTCAAGCCTTTTTTTAACAAAGTGGCAGCCTTAGGGTCGCTGCCATACAGTGCATCGATCTTGGACAGCCCGAGCGAAGAGGAGACAATCTGCCAACCGGCTGGCGTATCGCGAAGGAGTTTAGCAAGCGGAGTACTCAGCCTAAAAAAAGCATCCATACCCGCACCAGATAAAGCGGCATCCTTCAGCCCACAGGCTGAGCTTAAATGCCCTTGGGGATCAAGATCAAGCGCGATGGGATGCCGCCGCGCCATGGCCAGCGCAGCGGCAAGATTGAGACAGGTAGTGGTTTTGCCCACCCCGCCCTTCTGATTGAATACAGTAATAACCGCCATTCTGGAAAAACCCCACGGTATTGGGCGGATGCGAAATAAGCATAACTCGCTGACTCATCACTCTACAGTGACCGATTTGGCCAGATTACGCGGCTTGTCGACATCAGTTCCCTTTTGCAATGCAACGTAATATGCCAGCAGTTGCAGCGCAATGGTGTGCAGAATAGGGCTCAAATATCCGGCATGCTCGGGCATTTGCATTAGATGTACGCCTTCGCTCGAATGAAAACGCGTGCCGGCATCGGCGAATACATACAGCTCCCCCCCTCGTGCGCGTACTTCTTGCAGGTTGGATTTGAGCTTTTCCAGCAATGCATCGTTAGTGGCAACAGCAATAACCGGCATCTCCTTGTCCACCAGAGCTAGTGGCCCGTGCTTTAATTCACCCGCGGGGTAAGCTTCGGCGTGAATGTAAGATATTTCTTTAAGCTTGAGCGCACCTTCCAGTGCGATGGGATAGTGCAATCCACGCCCGAGGAACAGGGCATGACGCTTATCGGCAAAACGCTCAGCCATCTGTGCAATATCAGGTTCAAGTTTCAATACCAATTGAACCGCGCTGGGCAAATGGCGCAACGCATGCAAATGGCGCTGCTCTTCTTCTGCACTCAATCTTCCACGTTGCTTGGCAAGAACCAGCGTAAGCAGGAACAATGCCGCTAATTGTGTGGTAAATGCCTTGGTTGAAGCGACTCCAATTTCCGGTCCCGCACGCGTCATAAAATGTAGCTTGGAGAGCCTGACCAGCGCACTTTCCGGTACATTACAAATTGAAAGCGTGTGGGGATGACCCAATTCTTTGGCGTGGTTAAGTGCAGCCAGAGTATCGGCGGTTTCACCCGATTGAGAAATGGTAACAACCAGCGCCTTGGGATTGGGCACGCTCACGCGGTAGCGATATTCGCTGGCAATTTCCACGGTACACGGAATACCAGCGATTTCTTCGAGCCAGTAGCGCGCCACGAGTCCCGCATGGTGACTGGTACCACAAGCGAGAATAAGGATACTCTCAACTTGTTGAAACGCAGTAACAGCCTCAGCACCAAAAATGCCAGGTATCAGCGACTGGCTATTACATACACCTTCCAACGTATCCGCAAGCGCTTGTGGCTGCTCGTGAATTTCCTTCTGCATATGGTGACGATATTCACCCAGCTCCATACTTGCGCTAGTCAATTTACTGACGTTTACTGCGCGTTCCACCGCTTGGCCCTTGGCATTAAAAATCCGGTAGCCATGCAAGCTGACTTCAGCCACATCGCCCTCTTCCAGATACACCACACTTCTTGTCACCGGCAACAGCGCAGATACATCCGATGCGATGAAATGCTCCTCAATTCCTACTCCCAACAACAACGGGCTACCTTTGCGCGCACAAATTAACTGGCTCGGATTATCCGCTGCCACGACACCAATCGCGTAAGCACCCACCAATTCGGCAAGTGCCGCCTGAGTTGCAACCAACAAGCTATTACCGCGTGCATAGTGACTATTAATAAGATGGGCAATGACTTCACTGTCAGTATCGGATGTAAATACCGAGCCTTCCGCAGTCAGGCGCGTGCGTAACTCTTCGTAGTTTTCGATAATACCGTTGTGCACCACGGCAATGAGATTACTGCTCAAGTGCGGATGCGCGTTACGCTCGCTGGGTACGCCGTGAGTGGCCCAACGGGTATGCGCTATACCGATGTGACCGCTGGTAGCAGAACTTCGTGTTGTTAATTCCGCAACGCGTCCGGTACTGCGTATGCGTTGCAACTCATTGTTCTCGACAACTACCAATCCAGCTGAGTCATACCCCCTATATTCAAGGCGTTGCAGTCCTTGTAAAAGAATAGGAACGACATTGCGCTGCGCTATTGCACCGATTATTCCGCACATAATTAATTCCGTTATTTATTGCAAGCGCTAATTGTAGCAAGAATGAGACTGGTGCCGTAACTCGAACAACTTATAGCGTTAAACACCTCTATCAATCGCCATGAATCCTGCCAAGTTTAAATGTTTCATGATTGTTATACGATGCGATACTGTATTTTATTTTTTAAATAAACAATTAATACTTCCTTCATGTTCTTCAACATTAAAGTGCAATATGTTGCCATTGTTCAATAACAGCGCTGGGAATGCTTTAACCCCTTTGTTTTTCGCTTCAATTTGTTTTGCAGGATTTAACCCGACATGAACAATATCTAAATTGGCTAAACCAATTAAATTTACAACTTCCTGCCCCACCAATGCACATATATCGCAACCATCGTGATAAAGCGTTGAATTTTTCATAACTTGATCCTCATAAAAAATTAATAGAAAAGCCAGAATAAACCCTGGCTCCCTTGAAATTTAAGCTTTGACATCAGCCATTGATGCACCAAAATTGATATGAAGCACTTGTCCGCTTGGCGTTACTAACGCCGGAACAGACTTCACCCCTGCTTTCTCGGCCTCATCAAACCTCGACATATCCTGATTTAAATGGACAACCTCTACATTATCGACACCAATCAAACTAATAATGTCATGTTCAGCACTGACACAAACTGGACAACCCGCATGATAGAAAACTGATTTACCCATCTTTATTTCTCCTTATGATCTATTTAGACACAATAACCACACCAATTATAATTAGGAATCCTAATATAAACAAGCTAACGTTTTTATTTGCATTCTGACTTCTGCAACACTTCCGTAAAAACAACAGGGGCAGGACAAAGCAGGGCACACATCCATACTGTTCGGACAGGGTTGAATTCCATGTTTTTAAACCAAAATAACCCATTAGCCTGATCATTCCCGCGAAAGTTGAGATTCAGCTTATTGATTTAACTGGGTTCTGCTTTCGCGGAACGACGATTTTGAATTAATCAGTGTTCCCTAGGTTAAATGTTTAATCTCTTTTAATACACACTGACTCAAATCAATAAGGTCATAAATCGAATCTACCCTATTTATTCGCCGCCATTTATACCGCTCTGAGCAGAGCACGAAATACCTCATACATGACCTTGAAGGCTTTCTCAGCGTCCTCTCGAAGTAAGACTTTCGGGTGAATCTGCCGCGCGATGTATCGGTTGCCAAAGTTGTGCGAATGATCAGGCTTCTTGAGGTGTGCGAACGGATTCCTCAGTTGACGAAGCTGGTGGATTCGCTCAAAGAGTTCGTCAGCTAGTACCTGATGCTCCTTGGCAGCTTCCAACGCCTGATTCAGGGTAACCCCATAGGACGCCACCTGCCGATGCACAAGCTCTTCAACCAACTCGTGCTCGACAAGCGCCTGGGCCAGCAAGATGACACTGATGAAGTGCCCCTCCCGGAAGGCTGCCTCCGCCTCTCCGAGCACTCCAAGTGCCTCTGCAGATCCCATGATGACACTTGGTCGCTGGTTATACTGAGACATCCACACAATGCGTTCCGCGCGTTCCTGGCGCAGGAAGGTATCTGATTGTTCCAGCGCAGCTATGAGTTTTTGAAGGGGCGACGGATCAGCAGTGGTCATGAAGCCGCCTAACGTTTGACATAAGGGGCGCGCTTTAGCGCGTCCCGTTTGATGGATGGGTTAGGCAGTAAAATATGCTATTAATCATCTCCATCCTCGGAGTTTAGTATAAGAGTAGTGTTTGTGACATTGACGGTGACGTTTACCTGCTGAGGGGGAATAAATAGTATACAACCACCAGAATGCCCAGATGAAACTTCTGGAAGAAAATTTGTGCCAGACCATCCATGCTTTTTAGCTTCTGAGGAAAACCAAATTTTAATTTTTTTAGTGATGCGTTGCGCATCGCTAACTGTAAATTGATTGTAAATAATTAGCATTCTCTCGGCTGTGCATAACACTGCTCGGTCTTTTAGTTTGCATGAACTTGGTGTCGGGAATTTGAATTTTCGTGCCATGGTTTATCCTTTTTTTGAATTGCCCAACGTAATATAGAAAACATTTAATAAGCTCGCAATGCTGCCTATATCGGCCAATATTGCCGAGCATTACCAACATCTCACTATTTTCATTGCCTTAGCCTTTTATTTGGCTGGAATTTAATTTTAGGACAGCCTAAAATTCTGCGGATGTAAGCTCAAGCTCTATAGGTTGGGTTGAATAAAAATAAGCCCAATATCTCACCGCTCCCGTCTTTCAATTCTGCGCCCGTTATCCCTGTGGGCTAACAGTCATATGGCCACAATATTTCTCAAGATTTTCAGGCAGATGATCTGGGCAAACGCCGCATAGTTTATTTCCCGGCACTGCAAAATCGATGAACTTAGGATAGGGCAAATTGAGGTTCGCCATAATCTCTTTGAATTGCGCCAACGTGAGTTCTTCGCCTAGACGAGGATTACGTTTCTTTTCCTGGGCAATGGAAGAAACGCGCCTGTCTTTGTAATCATGAGCGGGATAAACAAGACAATCGTCCGGCAAAGAAAACAGCTTTTCTCTGACGCTTTTGTATAGCGCATCCGCGTCACCATTCTGAAAATCGGTGCGGCCACATCCCTCGATTAGCAACGAGTCACCGGTGAATATTCGGTCGTCCATCAAATAGGAAAAGTGTCCGTCAGTATGCCCAGGGGTATGCAACGGCTGCAATTGGATGCTACCCACGTTAAACGGCGTTCCTTCTTCAATTCCCACATCTGCGCAAGGCAATCGATCAAAAGCGGGCATCGCGATTTTGCTTCCTACTTTTGACTTTAATTCGCGAGCGGCAGTGATATGATCCGCATGGATATGGGTATCAAGACTATAGGCCAGCGTCAATCCAAGCCGGCTGATTTCGGCAAGATCACGGTCGACCGTCACAATAACTGGATCAATAAGAACAGCTTGCCTCGTTTCCTCACAGCCCAGCAAATAGGTATAGGTATTTGATAACGGCTCAAACAACTGACGAAAGATCATGGCGGTGCCTTTAATTTAAATTCTTCACAAATAGTCTCGCCACCGGTACGTGACTTGCTTTGGTTGATCAACAATTTGAATTTCGTGAAATTTCGTAGATTGTATAAATCTATCAGGAGTGAAGTACCACGCTAATCTAGGGCAAATTTTGCACTAGCGCTCTCTACTGGCATCACCGTCGGCTGTTTGGTAAGTAACGTAATTAATGTAGCGAGCTGGTCGCGCATTTGGCGACGATCCACAATCATGTCTATCGCGCCATGTTTCATCAAAAATTCCGCGCGCTGAAAACCTTCCGGCAGCGTCTCGCGCACTGTTTGCTGAATTACCCGCGCACCGGCAAAGCCGATCATTGCGCCAGGTTCGGCAATAACCACATCGCCCATGAAAGCAAAACTGGCGGACACGCCGCCCATGGTTGGATCAGTCAACACCGAAATGAATGGCAGTTTTTCTGCGCTTAATTGGGTCAGCGCGGCACAGGTTTTTGCCATTTGCATCAACGACAATAATCCCTCTTGCATACGTGCCCCGCCGCTGGCGGCAAAACACACGAAAGGCGCTTTCTGTTCAGTAGCAAGCTGTACGCCGCGCACGAAGCGTTCTCCCACCACCGATCCCATAGAGCCGCCCATGAAGCTGAATTCGAATACCGCCGTCACCAATGGAATAGCATGTACACTTCCCTGCATTACCACCAGCGCATCACTCTCACCCGTGTCGCGCTGCGCCGCCGTCAAGCGTTCGCTGTATTTTTTACTATCTTTGAATTTCAGTGTATCTAGCGGCAACACTTCAGCACCAATCTCGAAACGCCCCTCCGCATCTAATAGCCAGTTCAGCCGAGTGCGTGCGGTAACACGGTGATGGTAATTGCACTTGGGACAAACACTTTTGTTTTTCTCTAAATCAGAGTAATACAATACCCCCTGACAGGATGGACATTTGTGCCACAGTCCTTCTGGCACATTCTTCTTGCTCTCTTCCCCCAACTCCCTACGCTTAATTTTTGGGGGCAATAATTTCTGAAACCAACTCATGCAATCCTCCTTAAACCCTTAACACGAACGTTGCATTTGTCGCATGATAATTGAGCATAATTTAAGCAAGCTGGGTATGTACCTAACCTTACCAACTTCACTTCTTTGACAAACATCAATATGAGGGAAGTTACTCACATATTAGAAATTTAAGTATCAGGAAACACGCTATGCCTGATCGATGGCCAAGCGTAATTCCTTAACCAGCCTTGCAACATTGGAAATTACAGACTCTTCGTTCGAACCCTCCATTTCCTGCACGATGCGGCTGCCAACCACCACGCCGTCGCACAGCTTGGAGACCGCTCGTGCTGTATCTGCATCACGAATACCAAAGCCCACGCCGATAGGTAGGCCAATGTGTTGTCGAATGTGCGGGATTTTCTCTGCTATGGCTGACAAGTCCAGATGTCCCGCCCCAGTCACGCCCTTAAGCGACACGTAATACACGTAACCGCGGGCTAGCTTGGCTACCTGCTCGATACGCGCATCGGATGTAGTAGGCGCAAGTAAAAAAATGGGATCAATGCCATGGCGATGCAGGTGAACGAACGCCTCGTGGCTTTCTTCCGGCGGGAAATCCACCGTCAGCACACCATCCACCCCCACTTGCGCGCAGCGCGTGGCGAAACGTTCCCAGCCCATTGCTTCAATAGGATTGCCATAACCCATCAGCACTATGGGCGTGCTTGCATCGGTGGTGCGAAATGTCGCCACCATATCAAGTACATCATGCAAGGCTACGCCATGCTTGAGTGCTCGCTCCGAAGAGCGCTGTATCGTTGGGCCATCCGCCATTGGATCGGAAAATGGCACACCAATTTCAATAATGTCTGCCCCCACCTCTGCCAGCGCATGCATCAGCGAAACAGTAATTTGCGGATTAGGATCACCCGCCGTAATAAACGGAATTAGCGCTTTACCGCCGCGCTGCTTAATTTTTTCAAAAGTGGTCTGAATGCGTGACATGAGATACCTGCAAAGTAATTCCAGGAAAGGTTACAGTTCAATACCAGAAACCCGCGCTACGGTCGCCATATCCTTGTCACCACGTCCGGATAGGTTGACCAATAAGACTTTATCATGCCCCATCGTCGGTGCGATCTTGGCGGCATAAGCCAAAGCATGACTGGATTCCAGCGCCGGAATGATACCCTCATAATGACATAGGTCATGAAAAGCCTGGAGCGCCTCACTATCCTCAATGGCTACATATTGCGCGCGCTCACTGTCTTTAAGCCATGCGTGTTCCGGGCCGACACCGGGATAATCCAGTCCGGCGGAAATAGAATGCGTTTCAATGATTTGACCGTTTTCATCCTGCAACAAATAAGTACGATTACCGTGCAGTACGCCCGGCTTGCCCGCAGTCAATGCAGCTGCGTGCTGGCCACTGGCAATGCCGCTGCCCGCCGCTTCCACACCGATAAGCTGCACACCAGGCACTTCGATGTAAGAATGAAAAATGCCCATGGCGTTCGAGCCTCCGCCCACGCAGGCAATCACCGCATCCGGCTGACGCCCTGCCAGTTCCGGCATTTGAACCATGCATTCCTTGCTTACCACTGAATTAAAATCGCGCACCATCATCGGATACGGATGCGGTCCAGCCACCGTGCCGATGATGTAAAAAGTATTTTCGATGTTGGTGACCCAATCACGCATCGCCTCATTGAGCGCATCCTTAAGTGTTTTAGAGCCACTCTCTACTGGCACAACAGTGGCACCCAGGAGTTTCATGCGATATACATTTGTAGCCTGACGTTTAACGTCCTCCGCACCCATGTACACCACACATTCCATCCCATAACGTGCCGCCACGGTAGCCGTCGCCACACCGTGCTGACCCGCGCCGGTCTCGGCGATGACACGCGGTTTACCCATACGCTTAGCCAGCAGCGCCTGACCTACGGTGTTATTCACCTTATGGGCGCCGGTATGATTAAGATCTTCACGCTTCAGATAAATCTGTGCGCCATTCAGGCGTTTTGACCAGTGCCGTGCATGATAAATCGGACTAGGGCGCCCGACATAATGCTTTAACTCGTAGGCAAGTTCAGCCTTGAACTCAGGGTCAACAGAATAATGCTCATAGGCTACACGCAACTCATCCAGCGCGCCCATTAACGTTTCAGCAACGTAAATACCACCGTAAGGTCCGAAATGACCCGTGCTGTCAGGATAGTTATAAGCCAATTTTCTTAACCTCATTGATGAATGCGGCGATTTTCGCTGCATCCTTAATTCCTTTCGCAGTTTCCACACCGCTGGAAACATCCACGGCCCAAGGCTGCACCTGCTTGATTGCATCCGCCACATTATTCACGTGCAAGCCCCCAGACAAAACTACAGGACAGGGTAAATTGTGCGGAATCAGTGTCCAATCAAACGATACCCCCGTACCCCCATGCGTACCTTCGATAAATGCATCAAGCAACAAACCCTGTGCATCTTTGTAACGTGCCGCGTATTGTACCAAATCCACCCCATTTTTGACTCGAAGCGCCTTTAAATAAGGGCGATCGAACTGCGTACAGAATTTTGGTTCTTCTTCCCCGTGAAACTGCAATATATCCAACGGTATCTGCTGCAATACCTCTTGCACCCCTTCTGAACTAGGATTCACGAACAATCCCACCAACGTTACAAACGGCGGAATCGCAGCCGCCAGTAAAGCAGCTTGTTTCAGCGTCACATGACGTGGACTTTTATCATAGAACAC
The DNA here is from genome assembly GCA_003402285.1 of Candidatus Nitrotoga sp. SPKER. GTDB lineage: Bacteria > Pseudomonadota > Gammaproteobacteria > Burkholderiales > Gallionellaceae > Nitrotoga. The sequence continues at coordinate 84,751 of QFXG01000006.1, forward strand.
CAGTCCGAGCGCATCTGCACCGCTGTATGCGGCGGCCAGTGCATCCTCCACACGCGTAATACCGCAAATCTTAATACGGGTCATAGTAATAAAACGAGCTGATAAAAAATCAAGGCAGCATTGTAATGCATTCAAGCCATTGACTAAATTACAATCTAAATATTTTCAGTCCAAGAATATCACTTGGATAGCGCACAAACACAATCTACTTAAGTTGTGGCAATCCCCATTTCGCATCGAAAGTAATCCGATGCAGATACAAACCATCTGGTGCAAAGGTTGGAGCAGCAAGACTACGTTTTTTACTCTCTAACACTTCACGCATCCACTGCGGCGGATACTTGCCCTTTCCGACATATACCAAACAACCAACGATGTTGCGTACCATATGGTGCAGAAAAGCGTTGGCGCTAAGATCAAAAACTATGGTATCGCCTTGCTTTTGAATATCAAGTTGCGCCAAGTTTTTGATGGGTGATTTGGCTTGGCATTCTGCGGCGCGCAAGGCACTAAAATCATGCTCCCCCAATAAATACTGTGCGGCCTCACACATCTTCTCTACGTTCAATGGGGCATGAAACCAGCCTGCTTTACCATGCCGCATGGCGTTTCGCACTGCACGGTTAATAAGTAGATAACGGTAACTACGTGCCTGGGCAGAAAAACGTGCATGAAACTCTTCCGGTACAGGATGTGCCCACAATACAGCGATATTGTTTGGCAACAAGGCGTTAACACCACGTACCCAAGCAGTCAGTGGCCTTTCTACGTGGGTATTAAAGTGCACTACTTGTTCTAGCGCATGTACACCCGTATCGGTACGACCGGCTGCGATGACTGAAATAGGTTCGTTAGCAATGCTGCTCAAAGCAAGTTGCAGTGCATCTTGCACCGTATGTCCACTGGCTTGACTTTGCCAACCAAAATACTGGCTGCCGTCGTATTCCACACCCAGTGCAATTCTCACAGCAGTGCCAACACAAGCAGGTCGCAGACTATCAGTAGTATCATGCCATCACACATTGTGAATGAAGAGCAACGCTAACAGAGTCCGACTCATGCGACGCAGCAGTAGACTAAAACGAGTAGTGGGTAAAACGAAAGTCACTGCTAACAGATAAAAATCTGCAAACAGCAACTCTATAGTTTGTAATGATTGAATAGGCATACCGAGATAGACCCAATGATGTCGACTCAATAAAAACGGCAGCCGCAAATGCGGGCTGCCGTTCGAGGTGTATCTAATAAACTATACAGGTAATTGTCGTAACAATGCTTCAGCAGCCATTCGATGCTGCTCATTTCCTTCAAGTACAACTTCTTCTAAAATTTCACGTGCGCCTGCAGCATCACCCATTTCCTGATAGGCCTTGGCGAGATCAAGCTTGGTGGCAGCGTCATGCCATTGTGCATCCCTTTCTTCCACTGACAGAGCAGGAGCAGCAGGTTTATCCAAATTCAAACTGATATCGCCCAAACCAATATCCATTATTTCCTTGGGCACAGCTTTCACAGGGGAAACTTCAAATTTATCTGCATTTTTATCTGCAGAAGGGAAGTCCAGGGTGAAATCAATAGGTGCGTTGGCATGCGTCGGAGTAGTCATTGCCGGGTTTATAACCGGATTAGCTGGCATATCTAAAATAAAATCATCCAAATTTATTGGAGTAGTAGTTCCAACTTTACCAGCGTTCGACGCAGACAATTGTGCATGACTGGCAGTCACATCAAAATCCATCGTTGTACTCTGTGAGGCAGAACTTGACTTACCTGTCTCAACGCTATTTGTTAATGTTTTTGGTTCATCAAAATCCAGACCGAGATCAAAATCCAAGGAAGATGACGGTTTTATTGCCCCAGCCTCATTAAGTATGACATCGGGAACGTGAGCGGCAACGAATGATTCCTCTTTTGTCACACTTGCATTGCCACCATACATTGGATTGTTGGGTTCAAGCTTGATACCCATTATGGCAGCTTGCTCCCAAGCATTCGTATCGCCTGAATCGCGCAATTGACGTGCAATGTCAGCGAATGAATGCACATCTTTACGGTTCGCATAAATAGATAACAGTTTAAGATGAATCTGGTGATTAGCCGGATTCTTGATCAGCGCCTCTTTCAGAATTTTTTCCGCTTGCTCATCACGACCAAAACTCAAGAACAAGTCTGCCCCACTGATCGGATCGAAATCATCGGCCTGCGCTTGACTAGTGTCGTTGGTCGTAGCAATGCCATTAGTCAAATCATCCGTCTTCGGAGAAGAAGCTGCGGGCGTAAGCATTTGATTGGCAGATCCTATCGTATGCTCAATTGGTTTATCACCCGATTTAGTTTTTTTTCCACTGCCCTTACCACGCCGGATCAGCAAATAGCCAAGCGCAACCAGCCCCAACAGCGCGCCAGCCATGTAAAGCGGTTGATCACGTATCACGTCCAACAGGGAGGGTTGAGCAACCACTTTGGGTTTGATTACTGGCTTAATTGGCTTAACTGGTTGCACCGGATCGACGGTCGCAACTGCGCTGACAGCTGTAACCTCAGAAGCAACATTGGCCACTTCTGAAGCAACAGCAGGGACTTGCGACATAGCTCCGAGTTGATCTTCATTCGATTTAATTACAGCTTGCCCTTCTGGGTTCTGAACGGGCTTCACTTGCGCTGCGGGTGGCTGCCCCTTCAAATCGATCAGACGCTGTAAATCTTGAACATTTTTTTCTAACGCTAAAACACGCTCATTACTTTCCTGAAGCGCCTTGCTTTTGGAAATCGCTTCTTCTTCCAGGGCATGAAGCTTATTCTGTAAATTTTTCGCATTGCCGCCTGGAGATGTTTTGTCACCAGGCGCTTCACCTTTGGACAATCTCACTACTTCCTTCGCGGATTCTTTGGCTGCGGGGGCATTATCAGAAACAGTGGTACTAATTTTACCGGAGGCTTCCTGCTTAGGTTCATCTCCTGCCACAACTCCACTGGCTGCAGCAAGTTTTTGACGATAAGAATGCCAATCATCAGCTTGTGCGCGAATTTCTTTTACAGCTTGCATCTGAGGCAGATTATCCAGCTCAGATTGCTCTGGTATATGCAGGATTTTGCCTATTTTCAGACGGTTCATATTTTTGCCATCAAATGCATCGGCATTGTTGTGATACAAAGCCACTAGCGTACGCTCCAGACTAACATCGGGAGATTTTATTTGTAGCGCAAGTTTGCTCAAGGTATCACCACGTTTTACCTTAATCGCATCGGAAACAACGTTATCACTTTCACGGGATTTATTGGCGGTAACAGGCATTTCGTCAACAGCCTGCTTTTCATCCATCATTGACGCAGTGTTTGGCAACGGAGATTCTATTATCTCTTCCTTGCCTTTGGGTTCAAGCTCGGATACATCAACAATACTCGGCTCTACTGGCTTCACTTCTGCTGGCTGCGGTTGTACTGGAACATAACCTGGTGGATCAAGTAAGAAAGTGTATTCTCGCAGCAGCTTGCCAGACGACCAATTCAATTCCACCAATAGATTAACAAACGGCTCGTTGATGGGTTGCGCTGAAGTTATCTTAATATAAGGTTCGCCATTAGCATTCGTCTCAATCTTGAATATCAAAGGAGGCAACCCGGATGGGTAATCCAAGCCCGCATTCTTGAATATTTCGGGCGAAGCCAAACGCGCCGACAGGCTACTTATCTCATCTTTGCTGGCTGTCCCTAGTTCTATCACTACATTCATGGGCTCACCCAAGGTGTTAGCCACATTAATATCGCCCATGCTAATCGCATAAGAAAAACTAGATAAAACTAAACCGATAGCCAGACTCAATGCTTTGATAAGTGATTTCAGCACACTGCCACCTTTATAAAGATTTTATTTAACATGAACAACATAACATCATGGAGTTATCAGCGCAAGCTAAAAGCTCACACTAAGTACGCCTCAATCAAAATCTCGGCAATCTGCACGCTGTTAAGTGCCGCACCTTTACGTACATTATCGCTTACCACCCACAGATTAAGACCACGCGGATGTGATATATCCTCACGGATACGCCCTACCAAAGTCGCATCCTGTCCTGCTGCTTCGATGGCAGTGGGATAGCCACCAGGCTCACGCCGGTCGATCACCTGCACACCTGGCGCTTTTTCCAACAAAGCGCGCGCTTCGTCAGCTGTGATTTTCTTGTGTGTTTCAATATGCACTGCCTCTGAATGACCATAGAACACCGGCACCCGTACAGCAGTAGCATTCACCATAATGGTGTCGTCTTCCATGATCTTGCGAGTCTCCCACACCATCTTCATCTCTTCTTTGGTGTAACCGTTATCCATAAACACATCAATGTGCGGCAACACATTAAATGCGATGCGTTTAGAATAAACCTCGGTCTTCACTTCCTGATGATTAAACAAAGCACGGGTCTGCTCCGCTAATTCCTCAATGGCTTCCTTGCCGGTGCCAGACACGGCCTGATACGTAGCAACATTAATGCGCTCGATACCTACTGCATCATAGATAGGTTTAAGCGCCACCAACATTTGAATGGTGGAACAATTCGGGTTGGCAATAATGCCCCGGTTTTTGTATTGCGCAATCGCATGCGAATTCACCTCTGGCACTACAAGCGGAATATCATCCTCGTAACGGAATTGCGCAGTGTTATCGATCACCACACAACCCGCTGCCGCAGCGATCGGCGCATATTTTTCCGACACACTGCTACCCGCGGAAAATAAGCCAATCTGCACCTGCGAAAAATCAAAACCTTCTACGTCCTCAACCGTAATTTCCTGATTGTGGAATGTCACTGTAGAACCGGCGGAACGACTGGAAGCCAGAGGGAACAGCTTACCGACCGGAAAGTTACGCTGCTCCAGAATTGACAACATTGCCTCGCCAACAGCACCTGTCGCACCCAATATCGCGACATCATATTTCTTGTTCATGCATCCATCCTTTTGATTAATTACCTCCCGCACACCACGATGTCAGGCGATGGTAATTCGTACACACCCCAATATCACGCCTCTACCTTTGTTGGGAACAAAGATCACAATATTTACAGTCCCATCTCAAATGATTCCCTTAACCAATTCAGAGGCTTATTCCATTAAATTAAGCTAACAATGCCGCAACTACGGCGTCACCCATCGCATCCGTACCAATTTTCTCCATACCCACCTCAGCAATGTCCGCAGTACGCAAACCCCGTTGCAGAGTCTTACGCACAGCGGATTCAATACGTTGTGCGATATCTGCGCGCGCAAATGTATAGCGCATCATCATTGCCATTGACAAAATTGTGGCCAATGGGTTAGCAATATTTTTACCTGCAATATCCGGTGCAGAACCGTGACAAGGTTCATACAAACCCTTGTTGTTCGCATCCAATGAAGCAGAAGGCAACATACCGATGGAGCCTGTCAACATGGAGGCTTCATCCGACAGGATGTCACCGAAGATGTTACCGGTAAGAATTACATCAAACTGCTTGGGTGCCCGCACCAGTTGCATCGCAGCGTTGTCCACATACATATGCGACAACTCAACCGCTGGATAAGATTTTGCCACCTCCATCACTATTTCACGCCAAAACATGCTCGTATCCAGCACATTAGCTTTATCCACTGAACACAATTTTCCTATACCATTTTCACCAGCGCGTTTCATGGCAATCTGAAAGCCAACGTGTGCCACGCGGGAGATCTCAGATTCACTGTATACCATGGTATCAAAACCTTGACGTTCACCATTATCAAGCATCCGAATACCGCGAGGCTGGCCGAAATAAATATCACCAGTCAATTCCCGCAGAATCATGATGTCTAACCCAGACACCACTTCCAGACGTAGCGGAGACGCATTTGCCAACTCCGGATATAACTGCGCCGGGCGCAGGTTAGCAAACAGATTGAGTCCCTTACGAATACGTAGCAGACCTTGCTCCGGACGTAGCAAGCGCGGCAGTCCGTCATATTGATAGCCCCCCACTGCTCCAAGCAATACGGCATCTGACTGCTTTGCCAAGCTCAGCGTAGCATCCGGTAGCGGATCACCTGAAGCATCATATCCCGCACCTCCAATAGGTGCGTATTCCAGCTCTAAAGGCAGTCCTTCGCGTCGCAAGACTTCCAGCACCTTAGCAGCTTGTGCAACAATTTCTGGCCCAATGCCGTCACCCGGCAATACAGCGATTTTCATACACTCAACTTTCTTCTCGTTCTACGCAATTAATTCAGGTAAACAACCATGGTGCTTCAGATTTACGCCGTGCTTCATATTCTTTGATCTCCCCCACATGCTGCAGGGTCAGCCCAATGTCATCCAGTCCATTCAATAAACAATTTTTGCGAAAGGTATCTACCTCAAAGCGATAGATTATCCCATTCGGTGTAGTAATGCTTTGTTGCTCCAGGTCAATCTTCAGGTGATAGCCCGGCGTCTCGGTCACCGCCTGAAACAAGTCATCTACACTTGCAGTATCCAGCACAATCGGCAATAAACCATTTTTGAAACAGTTATTGCAGAAAATATCTGCAAAGCTGGGGGCAATGATGGCACGGAAGCCGTAATCATCCAGTGCCCACGGCGCATGCTCACGCGATGAGCCGCAGCCGAAATTTTCACGTGCCAGCAAAATCTGCGCGTCATGATAACGTGGTTGGTTTAGTACAAAATCCGGGTTAAGTGGCCGTTTAGAATTTTCCATACCCGGTTCGCCGTAGTCAAGATAGCGCCACTCGTCAAACAGATTGGGACCAAAACCGGTGCGCTTGATCGATTTCAAAAATTGCTTGGGGATGATCGCATCCGTATCAACGTTGGCACGGTCAAGCGGTACAACCAGGCCCTCAACACAGATAAACTTATCCATTACTATTTTCCATTGCTATTCTTTACCTCATCCGCTGTTTTCTCAATCGTACCGCCAACTTTAGATAAATCTTTACCAAATCCTCCCACAGTATTACATCCTGTCACCATCACCAAAGACAACACTAGCACCGACACAAATTTAAGCATTCCCATTTTTTCTCCTCTATGCAAAGTAATACTAAAAGTTTCTGACATCTACAAAATGGCCGGCAATCGCTGCTGCCGCTGCCATTTCCGGGCTTACCAAATGGGTTCTGCCGCCTGGCCCCTGCCGCCCTTCAAAATTGCGGTTAGAAGTTGAAGCGCAACGCTCACCAGACTCCAATCTGTCCGCATTCATCGCAAGGCACATAGAACATCCTGGCTCGCGCCATTCGAAACCCGCCTCGACAAATACTTTGTCCAAGCCTTCGCGCTCAGCCTGCTGCTTAACTAGTCCAGAACCTGGTACCGCCATCGCCAGCTTCACATTGGCAGCTACATGCTTGCCGCGCACTACCTCTGCCGCAGCGCGCAAATCCTCAATGCGAGCATTGGTGCATGAGCCAATAAATACTTTGTCAATCTGAATTTCGGTAATCGGCGTATTCGGCTGCAATCCCATATACTTTAAAGAAAGATCAATACTGCTGCGCTTCACGGGGTCGCTCTCCCGCGCCGGATCAGGCACCTTGCCATCCACTGCCACCACCATTTCCGGCGAGGTACCCCAAGTTACTTGTGGTTTTATTTCCGCAGCATCCAGTCGTACTACCTTATCAAACTGCGCACCCTCGTCACTATGCAAAGTACGCCAGTAGTCTACTGCCTTGTCCCATAATTCACCTTGCGGCGCAAAAGGTCGACCCTTGAGGTAGCCGATCGTGATCTCATCCGCCGCTATCATACCGGCGCGGGCACCTGCTTCAATGGCCATGTTGCATACTGTCATTCGCCCTTCCATCGACAGCGCCCGGATCGCGCTACCGGCAAATTCAATCGCATAGCCCGTCCCACCCGCCGTACCAATTTTTCCGATCACCGCCAGCACCAAATCCTTGGCAGTGACACCTTTACCGAGCGGGCCTTCCACCAACACCTGCATGGCATGGGCTTTTTTCATCAACAAACATTGTGTCGCCATCACATGCTCAACCTCCGACGTACCAATGCCAAACGCCAGCGCAGCAAACGCGCCATGCGTACTGGTGTGCGAATCACCACATACCACGGTCATGCCAGGCAAGGTCGCGCCCTGCTCCGGCCCAATAACATGCACAATGCCCTGGCGCACATCCGCCATCCTGAATTCGGTAATACCAAGCTCATCGCAATTGCTGTCCAAGGTCTCCACTTGCAGTCGCGAAATCGGATCGGCAATGCCCTGCGTACGATCCGTAGTTGGCACATTGTGGTCGGCCACGGCAAGCATGGAAGCTATGCGCCAAGGCTTGCGCCCAGCCAGCCGCAATCCCTCAAATGCCTGTGGACTGGTCACTTCATGCACCAAATGGCGATCGATATAAATCAACGTGGTGCCATCTGGCTCTTCGTGCACCAAATGACTATTCCAAAGTTTGTCGTAAAGAGTTTGTGTACCCATGCTCGCTTTCGTTTTATAGCGCGTGATTATGCCACAGCATGTGGGCTATCCGCCACGGACAGCGACTTTGACAAAAAAATCTGGAGAGAAAGGTGTATTTTTAATTCGAAGTAATTCGAATTAAATTCATTTTTTAAAATACTGGGCACAAATAAATCGAAGGGCAATAAAATTTCGGTCACTCATCTTCTTGCTGTTGTAAAGCCCACATTTGCGCATATACGCCCTGTTTCACCAGTAGCTCACGATGAGTACCCCTCTCAACAATGCGCCCACTGTCCATCACCAATATTTGATGTGCGTCCACAATGGTAGACAGGCGATGAGCAATAACCAATGTAGTACGATTATGGGCAACGTTGCGTAATTCATTCTGAATCACCTTCTCGGATTTTGAATCCAACGCAGAGGTCGCTTCGTCAAAAATCAGAATGGCAGGATTTTTGAGAATAGCGCGTGCAATCGCCACACGCTGCTTCTCTCCACCAGACAATTTCAATCCACGCTCGCCCACTATGGTGTCGTAGCCATCCGGTAACGATTGTATAAAAGGATGAATATGAGCCGACTGCGCCGCATTCAAAACTTCTTCACGCGTGGCTTCGGGACGACCATAAGCTATATTGTAATAAATGCTATCGTTAAACAGTACGGTGTCTTGCGGCACAATGCCAATAGCAGCGCGCAAACTGGCCTGCGTTACCTTACGAATATTTTGATTGTCTATCCGAATGCTTCCTGAATTTACATCATAGAAACGAAACAGCAACCGTGACAAAGTAGATTTGCCCGCCCCACTTGAACCTACCACAGCAACCGTATGCCCAGACGGAATATCAAAACTGATATCAAATAAAATTTGCCGCTTTGGTTCGTAAAAGAAACACACCTGCTCGAAATGCACTGAAGCTTGATCAACCTTCAAAACAACCGCATCTGGCGCATCTTGTATCTCACGGTTTTCATCAAGCAGGCGGAACATTTTTTCCATGTCTACCAGGGAATGCTTAATCTCCCGATAGACAAAACCAAGAAAATGTAATGGTATGTATAGCTGCAACATGAAAACGTTGATTAGAACCAAGTCGCCCAAGGTCAGCTCACCGTTTACCACCCCATTCGATGCCAGCAGCATCAACGCGATCATGCCGATGGCAATAATAGCGCTCTGTCCAGAATTCAACGTTGCCAGCGAAGTTTGATTCTTCACAGCAGAGGTTTCCCACTTGCTCATGTGTTCATCGTAGCGTCGTGCTTCATAGTCCTCGTTGCCAAAATATTTTACTGTTTCATAGTTGAGCAGACTATCTATGGCACGCGTGTTTGCCTTTGAATCCATATCATTCATCGTACGGCGAAATATCATGCGCCACTCGGTAATGAATAAGGTAAAGACGATATACACAATCAGTGTGATGAAAGTGATAATCGCGAACCATGCGTTGTATTTATAAAACAGAATTCCTGCAACCAAGCCGATTTCCAGCAGCGTCGGCAGAATGCTGAACAGCATAAAATTGAGTAGGAAGCTGATTCCTTTCGTACCACGCTCGATATCACGCGATACACCACCGGTCTGACGCTCCAGATGGAAGCGCAGACTTAAGCTATGCAGATGAACGAATAGTTTGAGTGCTACGCGCCGTATGGCACGTTGGGTTACTTTGGCAAATACTGCGTCGCGCAACTCGCCAAACAATGTGCTGAAGAGCCGCAACAAACCATAGCCAACCACGAGTGACACCGGCACTAACAATATTGCTTTTGGCTTATTCAGAGCATCCACGATTTCTTTGAGCAACAGCGGCACCGCCACATTAGCCAATTTAGCCAGCACCAGTAGCAGCAACGCTAGCACAACACGACTTTTGAACTCCAGTAGGTAAGGGAAAAGGGTGCTAATGACATTCCAATCGCTGCGTGACACAGGAGTTGAGGAAGCAGGATGAGGGCGCATTTATAATGTGAGGGAAATAAATAAGAGAACGGATTTAAAACAGAAGTACAATCTTATAGCGCGCGCGCTTAAGAGGCAATCTGGAATAGCATCCGCGCTTCTCAAATACTGAGCTAGTCTGTGGAAAATAGACACCAACGTTTTTATAAACTTAAAACGGAGGTGCGAAATGAAACAAAGCATACCCAGCAATTTACAGCAAAGAATGTCGTGAGCAAACGGTTAGGCAAGTTACAGAAAAAGATTAGGTCCGAAAGAAGCGACGCGGCGTTTGTCGATGCCTGTTTCCACATTGGAGTAATGCCTAAAGACAGCGCTGACCGACATTGAACTGGAACTGACCAAAACCAAACGGGAACTTACGGAAGTCAAAATGAAGCGCGACCTGTTAAAAAAGCGGCGGCGTACTTTGCCAGAGAAGTGCAGTGAAGTGCGCGATGATGAAGTAATGCCAAGGGGATAATCCAATACCGTTGATGTGCCGTATCTACGAAGTTCGAATCGGGGTAGCCGCATTGCTCCCATGAGCACAGAAAATTGGTCGGTATCAATCCAATTAAATCTTAGCTAGTACATTTTAACCACAGCCAATCCACCGACAGCGTATTATGTGTACTAGCTCAGACCTGATCTGACAGTTACCGAATTTTTAGGGTGTCTGTCAGATTAAATTAGGTTTAGATTTTTTCCATCCCAAACCGGTTTCCCACTAAGTAATGTTTCCAACGGCGTTCTGCCATTACAAACTTTACCCTGATGAGTTCTTTCATTATTGTAATAATTAAGCCAATCGTCTAGACCTTTCTGCAAGGTTTCCACATTGGCATAAAAATTTTTTCGGAATGTGACTTGGTAAAATTCCTGCAAAATGGTTTTATGGAAGCGCTCGCATATACCGTTAGTCTGGGGTGACATGGCCTTGGTTTTAGTATGGTTAATGTCGTTGATAGCAAGATAGAGTTGGTAATCATGTTGCTCTACTTTGCCACAATACTCAGTACCCCGATCCGTTAAGATACGCAGCATGGGCAGGTCGTGGCTTGTATAAAATGGCAGTACTTTATCGTTCAGCAGATCAGCTGCAGTAATCGGTGTTTTGGTCGTGTACAGCTTGCAATGAACAATCTTGCTGTAGGTATCAATAAACGTCTGCTGGTAGATGCGACCTACGCCTTTTAGATTGCCTACGTAGAAGGTATCTTGCGCACCTAGGTAGCCGGGATGAGCCGTTTCAATTTCACCGCAGGCGACATCGTCCTCATGCTTGCGTTCAAGTGCGGCAATTTGCGCATCGCTGAGCACAATACCCTCATCTGCAACTTTGGCTTCCAGTGCGCTCAAGCGGCTTTTGAAATTCTCAAGCTTGTGGCGCAGCCAAATAAAGCGGACGCCACTGCCTGAAACAAATACACCGCGCTTACGTAATTCATTACTGGTGCGGTGCTGACCATGTGCAGGAAAGTCTACTGCATAACCGATGACAACTTGTTCTGTACGTTCGTCAACACGGTTCTTAAAATTAGGTACACGGCGCTCGCGATTAATGAGTCCTTCTAAACCATCAGTTTCAACGAGTTCTTGATAACGATAAAACGTGTCTCTCGATACGCCCATAATCTTGCAGGCTTTGGAGACGTTTTGAAGTTCTGAAGCAAGATTGAGCAATCCTACTTTATGTTTGATGATTGGGTTGTTAGTATGAAACATGAGCGTTACCTTTCTTTAAGTTTGATGACGGATTCGACACCCATATCAAACTCGGTAACGCTCACTTTTTCAAGTGCATTGTCAGATCAGGTTGAGACTAGTTCATATTATGCATTTATCGCTTGACTCGACAAACCGTTGCCATCACCCCAGCTGTTTACAATTTCATTGTCAAAGTATTTGATTCGTTTTCATCCAAGCACTTGATCGTCGCAATGCTTCCGTAATTTGACCGGCCGTCATTTGTTCTTCCACAACCCCAAGAAGATCCCTTCCTTCCTCATCGACAGCAAGATCTGCCCCTTCTTCATCAACAGCTCTACCAGCAATATTCAACCACATAAACGCTTCAATAAGATCTTGCTCAACGCCACTCCCTTGAGAATACATAATGCCTAAATTAATTTGGGATGGTGCAAATCGCTGCTCTGCAGATTTACGAAATAAAGCCACAGCTTTCCGCTCGTCCTTTGTAACACCATAACCATTATTGTACATATCACCAAGACAAAACTGTGCCTCAGGATCTCCCTGCTCTGCGGCTTTTCTAAAGCATTTTTCCGCATTAATATAGTCTTTACTCAAGAAAAAATTCAGCCCCTCTTTAAAATCGTTTAATTCACTCATATTTACTTTCCTACACAGTTTTACTGTTAACCTACTCGATATTCTTCTTGTGTTTCAATTTTTACCGACAATTAAACTGTTCAATTGTGTTTACCCTTCAAACTTACAAAAAAAGTAATGCAATCTACGTAAACTTATAAAATTAGTACGACCACCTTCAAAAACCTTACACAGCCCCGGCTTGATCTATCTGAGCGCCTAAGAACTTCGCACATCTTTCGGCAATCGCCATCAATGCCTTTGCTGAAGGAGACTCTGGATAAGCCTGCACAACAGGTACGCCTTTATCCGCACAAATGGTTATCTCGCTATCAAGCGGGACAGCGCCAATAAATGGCACGCCCAGTTCATTCGCGACCCGTTCTCCTCCGCCCTTCTTGAATACGTCGATCTCACCGCTGCAATGTGGACAGATCAGACCGCTCATGTTCTCGACAATTCCGATAATCGGTGTATTTCTTTCTTTTACAAAAGAGATCATTTTCCTTGCGTCAAGAAGCGCAACATCTTGCGGCGTGCTTACAACAACAACCCCATCCAGATTGGGAATAAAATCCATAATCGTAATATGTTCATTTCCCGTCCCAGGTGGTAGATCTATCACCAAGAAATCAAGCTTTCCCCAAGTAATATTTCCAAGGAGCTCAATGATAAACTCATACTTGACCGCATCTCTCCATACAACTGGTTCGTTCTGATCTTCTATCAACAAACCCAAAGATGCAACCTTTAATCCTGCAGGCATGATGTGCGGGGCTATGCCGTCTTTATCTCCGCGAAGTCT
>QFXG01000007.1 GCA_003402285.1 Candidatus Nitrotoga sp. SPKER
CGGCTTATCCTGTACATGTTGCAGCTCCGGTTTGTGAGTTGGCGCTCAGGGGTATATCTCCTATTACCAGATGCTGCAACACCTTTATGCCTATCGGCTCAATTTATTCCGGACAGCAGTGGGTAACTAATCAGGTCGCCAGCATTTTATTAATTACCGCCCGCAATTCTGAAGTAAAGTTGAATTTCAATGCAGTTATGTGGCCTTTCTCAGACATTTTTTTCCAAGTCTTGCGGAGAATATTGAGCAGTTTTTCTTCTTCAAAATAACTATATTTATTAACAAATTCGATCAGATAATACTGAAGGAACACCAAGCCAACGACGTCTTCTAAACTTTGGCTTTCCGGGTTGGTCTTGAGCTTTTCTTTGCGCAACAGCGCTTGTACATTAGCAATTATTTCCTCGTCGTAGCCTACCTCGCGCATAATCCCACCCGTCATTTCACCGTGAAACTTATACAGCTCTATACGCCAACATTTATACCCAATCCTATCCATCGGGTAATTATTGCGTGGGATTTTCCAGCGACAGATATGCTGACAACGCGCGGCCAATTGTAATGTCTCAGAAGCATCAGGCTCGAAATACTTAAGCATGGCAGTCATGCGTTTAGAATAGAGTAACTCTTTAGGATAAGTCACACCCTCAAAAACATCCTGATTAGGATCAGCAGCGTTAGCGGTATCAAATTTGACAAACGCTTGCTCGAAGCGGGAAATATTAGCAATCATATTGCCATCTGTAACATCTCAACAATCATCTAAATAATTGTTCTAAACATTAATTTAATTTGTTGAAGTGCTCTGCTTATACACTTACTTCAACCCAAGCACATCCTGCATGTCATACATTCCAGCCGCATTGTCTTGCAGGAAACGTCCCGCGCGTAGCGCACCAAGAGCAAAAGTGGCACGACTACTCGCCTTGTGAGTAATTTCAATACGTTCACCGATGCCTGCAAACAATACAGTATGATCTCCCACAATATCGCCACCACGTACAGTAGCGAAGCCAATGGTGGACGGATCGCGTTCCCCTGTAACACCTTCACGACCATATACAGCGCATTGAGCAAGATCGCGCCCCAGTGTTTTTGCAATTACCTCCGCCATGCCCAGCGCAGTTCCAGAGGGTGCATCCACTTTGTGACGGTGATGCGCTTCGATAATTTCAATATCATAACCATGGCTTAAAACTTTGGACGCCATTTCCAGCAACTTGAACGTAAGGTTTACACCTACACTCATGTTGGGGGCAAACACAATACCGATGTGCTGCGCTGCCGCACCCAACTGCGCCTTTTGTTGCGCAGAGAAACCGGTGGTGCCTATAACTATAGGTACGCCAAGCTTCACACATACTCCAAGGTGATGCATCGTGCCTTCCGGACGCGTAAAATCGATCAGCACATTCGCACCTTGCAGCGCATCCTCCACATTAGCGGTAATCCTCACACCACATATACTACCAGTCAACTCGCCAGCATCTTTCCCCAACTGGGTACTGGAGGTATGCTCCAAAGCCGCATGCAAGGTCAAATCATCCGACTGTAGTATGCCTTCCAGTAAAGTCTTGCCCATTCGCCCACTACAACCGGCAATTACGACTTTTATTTTATCCATCGCTACTCCTTGAATATTTTTCAGAGCTAATTTTCGCCGACGGGTTCAGTCGATGCAGGCACAACAATCGCGGGTAGCGCGGGCATATTGCCATCGTCAATACGAGTAAGGTAGTCGCCCTCGAAATATAATGTCATGCGTTGCTTTTCAAGCAACTTGCTTTTTTTTTCAAATCTATAGACATAATCCCAACGATCAGCATGAAAGGCATCATTGATTAATGGCGTACCCAGGACAGCCTGCACCTGCAATCGCGTCATACCTAACTTGAGCTTATGGCGCATCTCAGGCGTAACCATATTGCCTTGATTAATTTCCATCTTGTGAGCAATGAACGAGGGTAGCTTGGGCGTAGTCATTTCACTGCACGAAACAAGCAACACCGAGACAACAATCAACTTAATACGCATAGTGAAAGCCATTGATAATGAAACGTCAGCATGATACATCAAAGCGGCTTCAGGACGACAGATCCAGTCCCGTCCCAAGCATTTCAGCCGCATGTTTACGCGTGGTATCAGTAATTCTTACTCCGCCTAACATGCGTGCAATTTCCTCGACACGTTCCACTTGATTGAGGATAGATATGGTACTCACGGTAGCATCGTTTCGGCTGGATTTGCTCACCTGCCATTGTGCATCCGCCATTGCCGCCACCTGCGGCAAATGCGTTACACACATCACTTGATGACGCTGTCCCAAACACTTAAGCAAAGCGCCAACAATTTCCGCCACACGCCCGCCTATGCCACTATCCACTTCGTCAAAGATCAACGTGGGCACGGTGGCTGCCTGACTGGCAGCCACCTGTATTGCCAGACTGATACGCGACAATTCGCCACCTGAGGCAACTTTTGCCAAGCTGCGCAACGGCGAACCGGGATTGATCGCCACCTGAAACTCGAACGCTTCCAGTCCCTGTGCATTTCCTTCGGCAAGCGGTTTCAGTGCCACAAAGAAGTTACCGCCCTGCATGGCCAAAGTCTGCATTGCAGTAGTAATTTCTCTTGATAATTTTTCGGCTGCTTTTTTACGGGCTGCACTCAATTTTTTCGCAGCGGACAGATACTGTTCACGTGCGGCAGCCTCTTGCTGCGCTAATGCGGCAAGGTCAGCATCACTGCCCAGATCCTCCAGCCGCGCGATAATAGACTGCAAAATCTCTGGCAATTGCTCCGGCATTACCCGGTATTTGCGCGACGCATCCACCACCGCAGCCATACGCTGCTCCTGTTTGCGCAGCTTTTGCGGGTCAACATCCACTTTCTGCGGATAATGACGTAACGCATACACGGCTTCCTGCAAATCGTTTTGGGCACTTTCCACCATACTAAGTGTGTCCTGCAAGGATCCGTCGAATTCAATGCCTACGCGTAAACGAACAGTAAGCGCATTCAATTGCGCAAGACAGGCAGCATCCGCTTCACTTAATATCTCCACGCCAAATTGGGCGGTTTCCAGCAGATCTGCGGCGTGCGACAGACGCGCATATTCACTCTGTAATTCCATCCACGCCTGTCCAGTGAAGTTCAGCATTTCCAGCTCGTGCCGCTGGAACAACAATAACTCACGCTCGCTAGCCACCGCTTCAGCTGTTTGCTCCAGTTTTATATGTCGACGAAGTAACGTTTGCCATTCACGGAATAATCCCGCCAACTCTCCCACTTCACTTATCAAACCGGCATAACCATCCAGTAGATCGCGCTGAGCATCGGGACGCAACAAGGATTGATGTGCATGCTGACCGTGGATATCGAGCAGATACTCACCTGCATCGCGCATCTGTTGCAACGTAGCACTACGCCCATTAATAAAACCACGCGACCGTCCATTGACATCCAGCACCCTGCGCAGCAAGCATACATTCGCATCACCTACCAACTCTCGCTCGCGCAACCAGGATTGCAAATCGGGCAAGTTGGCTATATCGAATTCCGTACTGATCTCGGCGCGCTCACAACCGCTACGCACCATGCTCGCATCGCCACGCTCGCCCAACGCCAGCGACAATGCATCAATCAAAATGGATTTACCCGCACCCGTCTCGCCAGTAAGCGCAGTGAAGCCGGAAGAAAAATCAAGCTCAAGGGAATCAACGATGACAAAATCACGGATACTAAGAAACTTCAACATTACAATGTTTTATTCCAGAGCAATTTTTCACGTAATGTACGGTAATAGCTATGTCCTACTGGATGCAATAAACAAGCTGGCTTTGAATGACGTCTCACTACAACTTTGTCATTTTCCTGCAAGTCAAAATAGGCGTGACTATCAAAGTGCACGCGTGCATCAGAAATGCGATGCGGCAAAATTTCCAGCAGCGATTCGCTTTTAACAACGATGGGACGATTGCTTAAGGTATGCGGACAGACAGGAACCAGAGCGATCAGGTCGAGCGAAGGATGCAAGATAGGGCCACCAGCGGATAATGCATATGCTGTAGAGCCAGTAGGGGTCGCCACAATCAAACCATCTGCACGTTGAAGATACAGGTACTCATCGTCGATGCGTACCTCAAATTCAATCATGCTGCTGATATTGCCGCGGTGTAACACCACTTCGTTGAACGCTAGCGAATTAAATATCTCAATACCATCGCGCAAAATACAGGTCGACAATAACATGCGCTGCTCAGTGACGAAATTGCCATTCAGCATAGCGGCTATGGTTTGCTGCATGGTATCAACCGATATGTCTGTCAGAAAACCTAACCGCCCCTGATTCACTCCCACTAGCGGGATACCGAGAGGAGCCAAAGTACGTGCAATGTTCAACATGGTTCCATCGCCGCCCAGCACGATAGCCAGATCCACTTCATTCCCCATCGCGTCCAGTGTCATAACGCTATAGTCATGCTGCTTTAGATGCTCGGACGTAAGACTATCCACCACGACCGAAACATCTTGCCCAGAAAGAAATGCAGCCAATCGCAACAGCGGCCCGGTAATTTCCGGCGTCTTGTATTTTCCAATCAGTGCGACAGTTTTAAAAGGGAATTTCATAGCATAAATTGTGATTCTCTATCTCTTTCTGGCAACACCCCTTTCGCAACCTCTTTTACCACTCTGTATATTATTTGAGGTACCCGGTTGCTAACCAAACGCTGATTTGAAATAAATAACTCACCTCCTTAAATTAAGAAGCAAATAAAAAAGGGCTAAATCAAATTTAACAAATATAAATTACTCGTACTTTATGGGAGCGTTCTAGCAATACGGAATCCAACCTTGTATTCATAACGTTTTATCTCTTCGTTCCCCACGCGATATGCTGAGCGCATAAAATGCGAAGTGTATTTCCAAGAGCCACCACGAATTACACGTCCTACAGCCCTATCATTTCCAGCTGTTTTTTGCACCCAAGCACTTCCATTTGTTGGCGCACCTTTATAATTATTATGGTAAGTATCTTCCGTCCATTCCCACACGTTGCCTAGCATGTCGTATAAACCGAAAGCATTGGGCGGGAAGCTGCCTACCGGGGAAGATGATGCGCCCTCCCACGGAGTGGCAGATCCATCCCACTTGTGGCCGCAATCACTACAATTCGCATTGTTGCGTCCGACATCATTGCCCCAGTAAAAAGCAGTTGTCGTACCGGCGCGGGCGGCATACTCCCATTCCGCTTCGGTTGGCAAACGGTAATTCTTTCCGGTTTTCTTTGATAACCATTGCACATAGGCTTGAGCATCAAACCAATCAACACAGGAAACCGGACGGTTATCAAAATCACTGTCGCCAATAAGGTCTTTACGGAAGCCAAAGTCACCTGAATTGCGGCCAACACGTTCTTCAACCCAACCGCTTTCGTTGACTGCCCAACATGTTCCTGCATCATGCTTGGTCTCACCCACAAATGCTGCATACTGACTTCGAGTAACTTCAGTTTTACCTAAAGCAAAAGACGGTAGCGTGACCTTATGCAAAGGACTTTCATCAACACCGTGTCCGGCCTCATTATTTGGCGAACCCATGTCAAAACTTCCAGCAGGGATGACGATCATTTCTGGACAGCCTGGACAATCTTTGAATATTCCTTTTTTAACCTCAACCTGCTCAGGTTCGCGCCGTTTACCTGCAGCATTAAGTTGCGTCGCACCCAGTTGAACCTCGATCTTTTTAACCGCACCGTCTCCCACACGCAGCTCTTGTTCGAATGTACGATCATTAAAAGCATCAACCTTCTTTTGCACCCGCAACTTCAACGTGCCTTCAGGCACCTTCACGTCTAATGAACATACACCCTTAAGTTGATCGTCAACGAACACTTCAGCGTCCATATCATCAATTTTACAGATAACACTCAGCAACGACCCTTTCTTCGCATCAACCTGCTCCCGATTCAACTGCGCTGACTCTTGCGTGCCTTCGACATTTTTTTGTGCCGTACCCAATGACACTTCAACCGTTTTAATCACGTTATCGCCTATACGAATTTCTTGCTCAAATATACGTGCGCTGGAAGCATCAACTTTCTTTTGCACCTTCAACTTTAATGTACCTTCTGGTACCAGCACATCCACAGGGCATTCGCCCTTGAATTTGCCATTAACCAATACATCAGCACCTACATCATCACCTTTACAGGTCACACTCAACGTAGAATCAGCCGCATATACGTTAGTGAATGCCGCTAGGGTTACAACTAGTAGGGTTGAAATATAAACTGATTTCATGGTTTCTCCGTTTAAAAAATGATTGAGGTGGAAATTTTATTCATCTTTGAAATCTTTACCGCTATTATTTATGGGCATCATAATGCGTTAAACTCATCGTCGCTGAAACTGGCTTGATGCAGAATGGCGCGTAATGTACCACGGGCAAGTTCATTATTGTCAGGAACTACCAATTGAAAAATAGTTAGTAACCTGCAGGATAGTTTTGGGGTGGTATCGAATTTTTAAAAACAACCACCTAGAACAATTCATATTCATAACCAGACTCTCGAACAACAAGATTGACTGATGGTTTCGTTTTTAATTCCTCTGTGAAACAAATAATTTTTTCCTAATGACTTTGAAGATTTGAGGGGCCGTAGACCCTTGAAGCATAAACTATTCGATATATCAAAAAATATTGAAATTAAATTACTATGAGAAATATCAAACACAGAACAGTATTTAGAATTAATTTCCCACTTGCCAAGTGGATATAATAGTAACTTGTGGATTCAGAATCTGAACATTATATTTTTATGAGCATAGTAAAACTATTTGCGCACGGCATAAATGAAGCTTCAATTCTTAACAAGTTCATTTAAATGTTAAACTACCAACATTCAAATCGATCTCGCTTATTCAATAACCACGAACACAACAACCCCTTACCGAAGCAAAGCCACTACTTCCAGATCAGATCTAATGTCAACAATTCTTAATAACCGCGCACAAATTTTGCTTAAGACATTGGTGGATCGCTATATTAACAATGGTCAGCCGGTGGGTTCGCGCGCACTGCTACAGTTTTCCGGTTTGGAAGTCAGCTCCGCAACGATCCGTAATGTAATGGCGGATCTCGAAGAAATGGGACTGGTGAGCAGTCCGCACACGTCCGCTGGACGCGTGCCGACTGCGCGAGGTTACCGTTTGTTTATTGATACACTGATGGTAGTGCAACCATTGGACAGCACACGTGTGCAACAACTCGAACACCAATTACAACCAGATAATCCATCTCGCTTGCTGATGCAAGCATCCAATTTATTGTCAGAGCTTACACATTTTGCCGGTGTAGTTGCCACGCCAAAGCGCGCCGCCATCACTGTGAGCCATGTGGAATTTTTACGGCTATCCAAAAAGAAGGTTCTGCTAATTATCGTTATGCCAAATAACGAGGTGGAAAATCGCGTATTACTGACCCACAAGGATTACACCCAATCACAACTCACTGAAGCTGGCAATTTTTTAAACAAGCACTATGCCAACTGCCCCTTCCAGGATATTCATCAACGCGTACAGTCCGAGTTACATCAACTACAGCACGATCTCATATCACTGATGAGTGCCGCGATGGCGGCAAGCGATACGGTAATTGCACGAAAAAATGAAGATTATGTGATCAGTGGGGAACGTAACTTACTGTACATCAATGATCTTTCATCTAACATGGAACAATTGCGCGGGCTGTTCAACGTATTCGAACAAAAAACCGAACTGCTGCAGTTGCTTGATGTAAGCCGCCATGCCCCAGGTGTGCATATTTTTGTCGGTAACGAATCCGGACTGCCCGGATTGGACGAGTGCAGCGTAGTGAGTGCACCTTACACTTCTGACGGTCAAATTATTGGCACGCTGGCAGTGGTCGGTCCTAAACGCATGAATTACGAAAAAGTCGTCCCAATTGTGGACATCACCTCCAAGCTACTAAGCAATGCGCTGTCGCAATATTAACCAAAAAACAACTAACAATTCATTAAAGAGCAGTCCAAAACTTTTCAACCGGTATTCTGTTTAGCTTTTTTCAGTATCCAATCTCTTGAAAACAACTTTATGCCTTACTCAATTGAACCTACCTATAGCCACGGTACTCCTGAAAAATGTGCAGTGTTATTGCTTAACCTTGGCACACCGGATGCTCCCACTGCCGAAGCAGTCAAACCTTACTTGCGTGAATTTCTGGGCGACCCGCGCGTAGTGGAAATTCCCAAACTGGTTTGGTGGTTTATTCTAAATGGCATTATTCTTAACACCAGGCCAAAGAAATCTGCCGCCAAATATGCCAGTATTTGGATGCCGGAAGGCTCACCCCTGAAAGTACATACCGAACGTCAAACGAAACTGCTAGCAAACTATCTGGGGGAACGTACCCATGGCATGCCACTGGTGGTGGACTACGCTATGCGCTATGGCAATCCCTCAATTCCCAGCGTGCTAGACAAACTTAAGGCACAAAACTGTCAACGCATCCTGCTTGTTCCGATGTATCCACAATATGCCGCCAGCGCAACCGGTACCGCATGGGATATCATTTTTAACACACTCATCAAACAACGCAACATGCCCGCGGTGCGCACTATTAAGCACTTCTACGACAACCCTGGCTACATTGCGGCTACTGCACAAAACATCCGCGATTATTGGACACTGCATGGTCGCCCGGATCGGCTGGTGATGAGCTTTCATGGCTTACCGCGCTACACTTTGGAGAAGGGAGATCCCTATCACTGCGAATGCCAAAAGAGCGGACGTCTGATAGCTGAGGCATTACAGCTTAATGCAGATCAATACACGGTTTGCTTCCAGTCACGCTTTGGCCGCTCCGAATGGCTCCAACCTTATACCACTGCCATACTTAAAGAGTTAGGCAAGAATAAAACTAAACGCGTTGATGTAGTCTGCCCTGGCTTCGTGGCAGACTGCCTGGAAACACTGGAAGAAATTGCCATGGAAGGTAAAGAAGACTTCAGGCATGCAGGCGGTGGCGAGTATCACTACATTCCTTGCCTCAATGAACGACCAGGATGGATACACGCCTTAGCAGATTTGGTGTTAGACAACCTGCACGGCTGGCTCGATAAACCGCAAGCTGCGCAACTGGAACAAAGCCGCTTAAAGGCTTTGACTATGGGCGCTAAGCGTTAACTTGTAGATTCATAGCTATCTTCAGTCACGCATATAGCGACCCAAAATACCTTTATATCCGGATAAAATTATCGCGGTAATACTTCATTTCATCGATGGATTCGTAAATATCGGCCAATGCTTCATGCTTACCGTGTTTTTTTATTCCCTGAGCCACTTCTGGCTTCCAGCGTTTAGCAAGCTCCTTAAGAGTGCTTACATCCAAGTTACGATAATGGAAATAGCTTTCCAGTTGCGGCATCCAGCGTGCAAGAAAGCGACGGTCTTGGCAGATAGAATTGCCGCACATCGGTGATGTGCGGGCAGGCACATGTTCCTTGAGAAACTCCAGCATCTGAGTTTCCACTGCTACATCGTCCAGCGTCGATGCTTTCACCTTGTCGATGAGGCCAGATTTGCCATGGGTGGCTTTATTCCAGCTATCCATACCGTCCAAGATACTATCTGCCTGGTGCACGACCAAAACCGGTGCTTCAACAATCGTATTCAGATCGCCATCAGTAATAACCAGTGCAACTTCAATAATGCGATCAGTTTCCGGAACTAGGCCGGTCATTTCCATATCTATCCAAATGAGGTAGTTTTGATTTTGTGCCATAATTGACTGCGTGTGTTTATTGATATAACTAGCGGGCAGGTATTGTGCCATATCAACATAACAATCCAATTATTTTTAATTAGTAAGTAAAATCAGAATAAATGAATTCAGTCCAATTTTCCGCGTTATTTATTGGTACACTGTTATTAACTACGGTCGCTCAAATATGGCTGGCACGACGTCATCTTGCCCACATCCAAGCACATCGCGCGCAGGTACCCTCGGATTTTCGTGAGCAGATAAATCTCTCCGCGCACCAAAAAGCGGCGGACTACACAAGCGAAAAAACACGATTGACCCTACTGAGCATGCCATTCAATGCGCTGTTGCTATTCGTATTTACTCTCGGGGGCGGAGTACAGTGGATCGCCGACTTGTGGTTGGCCACTTTTACCAATTCACTCATACAAGGCTTGGCCGTCATTCTAACGGTGCTACTACTCTCATCTCTTTTGGAAATGCCGTTCAGCCTATACCGCACATTTGTCATTGAGGCGCGCTACGGCTTCAATAAAATGACACTGGCAATGTACCTGGCTGATAGTGCTAAAAGTTTATTGCTCGGCGCCCTATTTGGCCTGCCCTTATTATTTGGAGTATTGTGGCTAATGGAACGCATGGGCACAAACTGGTGGCTGTATGTTTGGGGAGTGTGGGTAACATTCAATCTGCTACTCCTATTCATCTACCCCTCTTTCATCGCACCGCTGTTCAACAAGTTCACCCCGCTGCAAGATGAGACGCTCAAAACACGTATCAAGGCATTATTACAAAAATGCGGATTCACCGCACAAGGGCTATTCGTAATGGATGGCTCCAAGCGTACTTCGCATGGGAACGCCTATTTCACGGGCTTCGGCAAAACCAAACGAATTGTATTTTTCGACACCCTGCTGGAACGCCTGGTGCCAACAGAAATTGAGGCGGTTCTAGCGCATGAGCTGGGGCATTTCAAACGTCACCATGTTCTAAAGCGTATCGTTTCCACCTTTGCCATAAGCCTGGGATTCTTATGGCTACTCGCACAATTGATGGAAGCAAACTGGTTCTATGCCGGACTCGGCGTTACCACTCCATCCACCGCGCTTGCGCTATTACTGTTCTTCATGATATTGCCCGTCTTCAGCTTTTTACTGCATCCGCTTATGAGCTACTACTCGCGCAAGCATGAATTCGAAGCAGATGCCTACGCCGCGCAACAAACCAATGCGCATAACCTGGCCAGTGCACTGGTAAAGATGTACCAAGACAATGCTGCAACCCTTACGCCAGATCCGCTGTACTCCACGTTTTACGACTCACATCCACCCGCTTTAATGCGCATTGCTCGATTACAAACCTTACAAAGGGCCTAATTATGAATAAATTTTTTATTATATTTTTGTTAGTGTGCGGTACAGCACAAGCTGACCCCTTTGCCAATGGCCAACCAGAAGCCGGTAAAAAACTGTTCGACAAATACAAATGTAATAGTTGCCACAACGGCAAAATGGGCGGTGACGGTAATGCCATCTTCACGCGTCCCAACCGCAAAGTAACTGACCCACAACAGCTAACGGCACAAATTAATGTATGCACCCGTAATGTGGGTGCCGATTTTTCCACACAAGACAAACTAGACCTCGCCGCCTATCTCAACAAGCATTTCTATAAATTCAAGTAAACGCTATGACCACCGTCTGTGATTTGAAAAACAAAGAATGTAAACCTTGCGAAGGCGGTATACCATCGTTATCTCAAGATGAAATTAACATTCTGATAAAGCAGTTGGATAACTGGGTGCAACGCGATCACACGATCAATAAAACTTTCGAATTCAAAAACTATTATCAGACCATGGCCTTTGTAAATGCAGTGGCATGGCTTTCGCACCGCGAAGATCATCATCCCGATCTAAGCGTGAGCTACAGCCAATGCCATGTGGAATATTCCACGCATGCCATTAAGGGTCTGTCAGAAAATGATTTCATCTGTGCCGCCAAGGTGGACGCCTTGTTTAAGATTTGAACCCAACTATCCAAGGGCAAGTAATCGCCGCCTTCAGCCGCCAATACATGGTGGAACTGTGTGATGGAGAATTGCTGACCTGTCTGACTCACGGCAAAAAGAGCGAAGTGGCATGTGGCGATATTGTAGAAATCCAGCGCATCAATAATGCGCAAGGGGTGATCAAACATATCCTGCCGCGCCAGACTTTACTGTACCGTTCTGATGCCTACCGCCAAAAACTCATTGCCGCCAACATTACGCAAATTATTATAGTCGTAGCAAGCAAACCTTCATTCTGCGACGAACTTCTAGCGCGCTGCCTCATCGCCGCACATGACCAGCAACTTGCCACCCTCATTGTGCTGAACAAATGCGACTTACTGGAAGAAATAACAACTGCACGTAGCCAACTAGAAACCTACCGCGCCATCGGCTACCGTGTACTGGAACTGTCTGCCAAAGAGAACGCGTCCCCGCTATACCCCTTTTTACAAGGCCACACCAGCATACTGGTCGGGCAATCCGGCATGGGTAAATCCACCCTCATCAATAAATTACTCCCGGATGCACAAGTCGCCACACGTGAAATTTCCACCGCACTAAATTCAGGAAAACACACCACCACCCACGCACGTCTCTATCACTTGAATACGAAAAGCCATTTGATAGACTGCCCCGGTGTGCAAGCATTCGGACTACACCACCTGGATTTTGGTGCCATCGAAGCGGGCTTTGTGGAATTCGCAGCCTACCATGGCCAGTGTCGCTTCCATAACTGTCACCATACACATGAACCGGACTGCGCACTGAAAAAAATAGAGCAAGAGGGAAAAATCGATGCGCGGAGACTAAAATTGTTCCAGGAGATTAGCCAGAGCCGGTGTTGACCTGCCTCCTTGAAAATACAGTAATTGATTGGCTTACCGTAACCTCATCAAACAAGGGGCTAGTATCACGGGTACATCAGATCCTAACGAACGTTGCCAACCCCAGCAGTAACAACAACACAATCCAGAATACCAGTGCGCGCCACACCAAGCCTACAGCACTTTGCATGAAGTCCACGTCAGCCTCATCCCCAATTCCCAATTCGGGACGATCCAGCGGCAAACCGCCCTGTGAAATGGGCAATCCAAGCCGTACACCAATCGCTCCTGCACCACTTGCCAGCACAATGCCTGCTTCTGGATCAGGCCAATTTTGTGCCTGTGTACGCCAGCAATACACCGTATCTTCAAAATCGCCGACAATCGCAAAAATCGTGGCGGTAAGGCGTAGCGGTAGCCATTCGATCCAGTGGTAAGCTTGTCGTGCGAACACTCCGAATTCGCTGAGTTCGGCATCAGCCTGATTATCCCAACGCGTATATATGAATTGCGACATGCGATACAGTATTGCGCCCACTGGCCCCAGCCCCAGCAGCATTGTAATCACAAACCACACTATTACACCGAACACACGACGATGCGAGGCCAGCAGCCCTTCTTCAATAGTGACACGCGCAACTTCCTCGTAACTCAGATCATGACATGACGCTCCACGCCATGTAGAAAGGATGCTGCGCGCTTTATCCAAATCGTTATCACGTAGCGCTTGGTGAATATCGGTATAGTAATGACTGAACTGGCGGAAGCCCATGGTGAGGTACAGCACCAGCACACTGAATGCCCAGGCGAAAACCGGATAAATAAAATACGCTAACCCATACAGCGCAGCTGTCCCACATAATGGTAATAGCACCGCAAGTAGCCAGGCAATCTTGCCATGCTTATGCTCACCCGTATTTAAGTGATGCTGAAAAAAATTGACATAGCGTGTAAGCCGAACAAATAAGTATTTGCGCGAAGCAAGCGGATGTAATTGTTCCAGCAACAGGGCGGCAATTAGTGAAAACAGGCTCATGGCATCTGTGGGTGCATAGGCTAAGTTAGCCCGCAAGATACCACACACACACATAATTATGCGACACACCATTCATCCTGTTTTCCTCAGTTGAACTTGTAAAAACGGCTGCGAACCCAATACTGGAGCGGGTCAATGACAGAAAAAGCAGTTGACCCGGCGTTACAGGCGCAAGCCCAAACGGGTAGCGGAAGATATTCGCTTGATGTCATCAGGGGTGATTTCAGGTTTGTTGGGACGAGAACGGAGCCCGAGCGCGCTGGGGCAGTTGACGTTGATTGCCGAATTTCTCGAAGTGACCGGATTATTCGCCCGCTGGATGGAAAGCCGCTCGATGTTCTATACCAGCCCCAACGCCCCCCAACAAAAACTGACGTCCCCGGCATCGGGCTGCGCTCAATTCTCGATGGGCAGCGACGAGAACCTGCGCCGCGCCTTAGCCTATCTCTACTCCTGGCTCAAAAACACACGGCTAAAGCAAATGCTCCGCATTTAAGCGGGTGCACACATTGCAATACCCTCGTTTGCCCAACCGAGCGCCACCACTTCGTCGATATCTTGCTGGTTCGTCGAGTACCGATGATTTGAATCCCACGCATTTCTCGCCCCGTTTTCAGCAAAAGCGCGGTTGTAAGCCCGATACACCGGAACACTCGCTTGCGGGCATGAAAATGAACCGTCAGCGTTTTTCCGTGGCACATTCATCGGGAACGAATAACCTTCGAAATTCCACTGTTGCTCAGTCGTTGGGCGCGGCGTTTTTTGCAAGTTTTTTAACGCCGCGCAATCGGCATCGCCCACCGTGAAAAAGTGTGAGTTTGGCCCGGGCGAGACGCTGCCATAAAAACGACAGGTACGCACGAAACCGCCTGCGTTGAACGACTTACCCGTGCGAACAAAGTGACCCGCGCCGCCAGAATCAACAAATGCCGCTTCTGCCGGATCGCTTGTATAGAAAAAATTACCACCTGGTGATTTGGGAAAATCTTGTGTGTTGCGGAATTCGATCACCGTACCATCACGTTTTGGAGCGGGGAGGTCACGCAACTTGATCACATCAAGGTAGCCTGTTACTCCTAGCTCATAGCCAATCCCTAAACCAGCGCTGAGCCCGTTGAGTCCAGAGACGACAAACTCTTCAAACTCAAATCCTGTAACTGTAGTAGCTCGCTGCACACCTTCAGAGGTTGTGTAGCAGGGCATAAATGGGGGTGGACTAAAGCCGAAGAGTGGTGTCACAAGCGCTATGGCACAATTCGGCACGCCCGGAGCACTTATAGCCCCTTTTTCTGAAAGTGCGTTGGGGAGAAAGGGACCAGCCGGATGATACTCACTGATTACAGTGATTATAGTGATTACATTGTCACCTTGAATACTTGGATAACTTGAAAACAAGTTTTCAAAGTGGACACGCGGCTCGATCCCATTTCTACTGCGCAGGTCGAATCCAAAAGCAGATACAGGATCACCAAAAGCAGGTGGAGACGGTTGCGAAATATTCACAAACCGAACACTAGATCGCTCCGGAAAATCACCCTGTGCGGTCGGCAGCAGATTTTCTGTTTGTGTAAAAAGCCGCGTGTAAGTGGCGGGTGGGGCCAGTTGAGGGGATATAACAAACTCCAAAACAAGCCCTTCGCGTGGAACGACTGAAAACGGGCCAGGCTCAACGACACTTACAGCCCATGAAGGCAAAAATGGAATTAACCAGAGTAACGCAAAAGCCGCTACTAAAAGCCAATTTTTATGCGCCATTGATCGACTGAATACAATCATGAAATTGATAGCTGCCGGTTGTTTAGGTAGGTGGTGAACAAAAGTTTAACCCAGCTTGTCATGTCGATGTATTCAAACCCGTAATCATCTTAAAAATGCGTCAACTATATTTTTATTTCTATCTGGATAACGCTCTTGAAACTTATCGTTATCACGTTGCCTATTGTTCGGTTCACGCGCTTCGGAAAACTGCAACTCGGTACCGTCGAACAAATCCACGATGTAGAGAATTTAATTTAGTTTATAACGATGGGCACTTAACCGACACTCGCCCTAAATAATCATTCCCGCCGCAACCGTATTATTTGTCGCTTCATCAATGACAATAAAGCTGCCCGTAAAACGATTTTTTTTGTAGCTGTCGAATACCAGCGGCTGTTGCACCTTCATTGCCACGCGGGCTATGTCATTCATATTGAGCGTGGCGCTGCTGTGCTGTTCCAATGTATTGACATCCACACGATATTCAAGACGCGCAAAAACACACTTCACCACACGCGTAGTGTGCTTGATAATATATTTGCGATTCAGGTCAAGTGGCGATTCAGACAGCCAACACAGCATGGCCTCAAATTCCTTGGTAGCTTGTGGCATCGTGGCAGATTTCACAAACATATCGCCGCGCGAGATATCGATCTCATCCGTCAAAGTTAGCGTGACTGATTGTGGCGCATAAGCACGTTGCAAGTTGCCATCATAGGTGACGATCTCCTTCACCTTGGTGGTACGGCCTGAAGGCAGGATAGTAATTTCATCGCCCGTCGCGATTTCTCCCGACTCAATACGCCCCATGTAACCGCGAAAATCGTGATATTCCTGCGTCTGCGGACGGCACACCCATTGCACTGGATAGCGAAAATCGGTCGTGTTGATATCATGGTCAATCACCACATGTTCCAGCAATTCCAATAGCGGGGTGCCTTTATACCAATTTAAATTTTCACCACGCTCCACTACCATGTCGCCATTCAATGCCGACATAGGAATGCAGGTCATCTCATGCAGGCCCAGTTGCGCGGCAAATGCACGATACTCTGCACAAATCGCATCAAACGTTTCTTCTGAATAACCCACCATATCCATTTTGTTAACGGCCAGCACAATATGCGGTACACCTACCAGGCTGGCGATAAAAGTATGACGACGTGTTTGCGTCAATACGCCCTTGCGGGCATCAATTAAAATGATAGCCAGGTTCGCTGTGCTGGCTGCAGTTACCATGTTGCGCGTGTACTGCTCGTGCCCGGGCGTATCGCCGATAATAAATTTGCGCCTGGGCGTAGCAAAGTAACGATAAGCCACGTCTATGGTAATTCCCTGTTCACGCTCCGCTTGCAAGCCATCGGTAAGCAGTGATAAATCCACTGCGCCCATGCCACCCCGCCGCTCACTGGTTTTGGTAATGGCAGAAAGTTGATCTTCAAAAATAGACTTGGAGTCGTGTAACAAGCGGCCAATCAACGTGCTTTTGCCATCGTCGACGCTGCCAGCCGTGATAAAACGCAGTAGCTGTGTGGTGTTGCTCATAATTAAAAGTAACCTTCTTTTTTGCGCAGTTCCATTGATGCCTCTGAAGTCTGATCGTCCATACGCGTCGCACCGCGCTCAGTAATGCGCGTGATTGCTGTTTCTTCAATAATTTCCTGCGCGTTGCGTGCATGCGACTCTACCGGACAGGTACAAGTCATATCACCCACCGTACGGAAACGCACCATCATTTTTTCTACTATTTCACCTGACTTCGGCTGAACCAGATGTGACACGGGCAAAATACCATTATCACGGCGAATCACCTCGCGTTCATGTGCGTAATAGATGTCGGGGATATAGAGCTTCTCACGTGAGATATATTCCCAAATATCCATTTCCGTCCAGTTACTGATCGGGAACACGCGAATATTTTCACCGGCATGTACCCGCGTGTTGTATGTATCCCACAACTCGGGGCGCTGATTTTTCGGATCCCACTGACCGAACTCGTCGCGGAAAGAAAAAATACGCTCCTTGGCTCGTGCCTTTTCCTCGTCCCGGCGCGCACCGCCAAGACAAGCATCGAAACCAAACTCAGCAATGGTTTCCAGTAAAGTCACAGACTGGAAGGCATTGCGTCCCTGATCGGCATTTTTCAGCACAATCGTTCCCTTCTTGATCGAACCATCCAGCGAACGTACGATGAGCCGCTCACCCAAATCAGCTGCCAGTTTGTCGCGACAAGCGATCACTTCTGGAAAATTATGCTCGGTATCAATATGCACCAACGGAAACGGAAAGCGCGCCGGGCGGAAAGCCTTTTCTGCCAGGCGCAACATGACGATAGAGTCCTTACCACCGGAAAATAGCAGTGCAGGATTTTTACATTCCGCCGCTACTTCTCGCATGATGTGGATAGATTCACTTTCCAGCACATCCAGATGGGTAAAAGGTTGATTACTCATTTTTTCTCAACTTCTAAAAATATAAATTCAAGATACCTGAATCTATGGTTCAACAAATAATGCGCCGGGGTGAATAAGGCACGCCTTCCCAGACACTGCCACCGAAAGCCAGAGCAGACTATACCTGCCTGATCGGAGTAATTTTGTTCACGTGCAAACCGCACTCCTTATTTTGCGCATCCTCCCACCACCAACGCCCCGAACGGATATCTTCGCCCGGTGTAATAGCGCGCGTACAGGGTGCGCAACCAATACTGGGATAAAAATGATCATGCAGTTTGTTATAAGGCACCTCATATTGCTTAAGGTATTCCCATACTTCAGCATTACTCCAATCGAGCAGCGGATTGAATTTCTGCAAGCCATTATCGGCATCGAACGCCGACACCTGCAAAACACCCCGCGTAGGTGCCTGCTCATGACGCATACCAGTAAGCCAGGCACGTTTACCAGATAAGGCACGACGCAGCGGCTCCACCTTGCGGATATGACAGCAACGCTTACGCAACTCCACGCTATCATAAAAACCGTTCACGCCATTTTGGGCGACATACTCTTCAATCTGCCGTGCCTCCGGGAAAAAAATTTGCAGCGGCACGCTGTAATGCGCACGAACCTCTTGCATCAGGTCGTAAGTTTCTTGCGGCAAACGCCCGGTATCCAAGCTAAACATCTCAATATCAGGCTGATATTTATTGATCAAATCGGTCAGCACCATATCTTCCGCTCCCAAACTGTTAGCGAAAATAACAGGCGTATAATCACGCACAGCATTGGCTAACACCGTGCGCACTTGATCAATTTTTAGTTGCAACTCACTCATTTATTTAACCTGCTGTTGCTATTCCATCACGTTTTACACGACGGAACAGGGGTAGTTTTTGATCCAGCGAAGTTTGATAGGTTTCTGAAAAATCAGTCAAACCCTTTAACGCATCATGAATATTCTTGTCCGGGCGCGGTGCAAAAGCATCAAAGCCAACGCGTTGCATATAGAACATCTGGTCACGCAACACATCACCAATAGCACGCAATTCGCCAACGTAACCGAGACGCGCCCGTAAATTATAAGCAATCGAATAACCACGACCATCCGCGAATTTAGGAAAATCAACAGCGATGACGTCAAATTTTTCTACCTCGCCTTTCAATTCTTCCGGCCGCTCATTACTAGCAAGCCAGACACCCAGCTCAGTGCGATTTTGCAGTTTGGCACGTTGCGCCTGCCAAACTTTAAGCGGAACAATGACTTTCGCGGCAGGAACGGTGACTGATTCTGGCGTCTCATTTTCACTCAGGCGGAGAACGGTCCAATCATCGCTGACAACGGCTTTGTTTTTAATAATCATGATCGTTAAAACCTCGATTTACGTTGAACTGTATAGTTATCAGGCTTATCTATAAACCCATAAGCACTTTTATCAACCGACTCTTCTGCCTCAATCGGCGTTGCATATACAAATTCTTTAAAGGGTGCCATACCTATCCTGCGCACCGTGTCGATGAAAAGCTCTTCTTCAAGGCGCTCACGCACATAAACTTGCAACAGCCGATCAATCACCTCAGGCATTTGTTGAAAGTTAAAAGAAGGGCCAATTATTTTACCGATGGCAGCATCATTACCCTGTGCACCCCCAACCGACACTTGGTACCACTCCCCACCATCCTTCTTGTCGACGCCGATAACGCCAATATGTCCCACATGGTTATGCCCGCACGCATTGACACAGCCCGACATATTGAGCTCGATTTCACCAATATCATGTTGAAAATCAATATTGTCGAAACGTTCTGAAATCATTTTTGAAAGCGGGATCGATCTGGCAAATGCCAGGGTACAGAAATCCGCACCGGGGCAGCAAATGATATCGGTTAACAAACCAATGTTGGGCGATGCCATACCATGCTCTGCTGCTTCTTTCCAGAGGCTAATAAGGTCAGATTGTTTAACATCGGCCAGCACCAAATTCTGCTTATGAGTAGCTCGCAGTTCGCCAAAACTAAAACGATCTGCCATATCTGCCACGACATCCATTTGCTCCGCACTCGCATCTCCCGGCGCTACGCCCGTTTTCTTAAGTGACAGCACCACAACTGCATAACCCGGAATCTTGTGGGGCTTCACGTTGCGCCGCAGCCAGTTCGCAAAAGCTTTGTTCTCGGTCTTGTATGACGCCACACCCGGATCATTTGCCGGTAATGTTTCATAAGCGGGCGCTGTAAAGTAGGCCGCGACACGGTTCAATTCTTCAACAGTCAACGTGCCCGTACCGTCTTTGATATCAGCCCAATCCGCTTCGACCTGGCGTCTGAACTCTTCAATCCCGATGGCTTTAACCAGAATCTTGATACGTGACTTATACATATTGTCGCGGCGGCCATATTGATTGTAGACACGCATGATGGATTCAATGTACGTTAGCATATGCTGCCACGGCAAAAAGTCGCGAATCTCGCTACCGATAATAGGGGTACGTGCCGTACCGCCACCCACCAACACGCGAAAACCAATTTCTCCCTGTTCATTCTTGATTACGGATAATCCGATATCATGCACCGCGATCGCGGCGCGATCTTCAATTGCGCCATTTATTGCGATCTTGAATTTACGCGGCAAGTAAGCAAATTCTGGATGAAAAGTGCTCCACTGGCGCAAAATTTCGGCATACGGACGCGGGTCAATAATCTCATCCGCCGCAACACCCGCATATTCATCAGACGTGATGTTACGGATGCAGTTGCCGGAGGTTTGAATCCCGTGCATTTCAACGGTGGCAAGATCAGCCAATAAATCCGGGGTTTCTTCCAGTTTGATCCAATTGAACTGGAGATTTTGACGGGTCGTAAAGTGACCATAGCCACGGTCGTATTTGCGCGCGATGTGCGCAAACATGCGCATCTGCGTAGAGGACAACATGCCATAGGGCACAGCGATACGCAACATATATGCATGAATTTGCATATACAGCCCGTTCTGCAATCGCAACGGACGAAATTCATCTTCTGTTAGTTCATCTGACAAACGGCGACGCACCTGGTCACGATACTGAGCGACGCGCTCATTAACAATTTGATGGTCATAAACATCATATTTATACATTTTTTAATTTCCTTACATTTAACGGCGCATTATAAAGCCAAGTTACGTTAACCTTGCTTCCGCGGCCAAATTTTTAAACACACTTTATCGATCAAACAACAATTTCAGTACAACATCAGCTTGATACCGATAATAGTCAACATGGTCGCCAGAATCGGACGCAACACCTGGTCTGGGATTTTTATACCAAGATGGCTACCCAAATAAATTCCGGGCAGCGAACCCAGCAACAAACTACCCAACAGCCCGTAATTTACCGTACCCAGCGCAGCATGACCCAGTCCGGCAATCAAAGTGAGCGGCACCGCGTGCGCAATGTCCGTACCGACGATCTTGGCCATCGGCGCGCGCGGATACAGGAACAGCAGCACCACCACGCCCAGCGCACCCGCACCAACCGATGAAATAGTCACCAGCACACCCAGAACCGCACCGGTTAAAATGGTCGCAGCGGTTAAATGATGCGCATGCAGTTCGAACATCACACCATCCGGACGTTCCCCAAGCTTTTTCAAATACGGCCTAAGCATTAATGCTGCAGCAGTCAATAACAATGCAACACTCAACACGCTGGTAATCAGCGACTTCAAATGTTTCTCGTCCAGCGCCAAATAATGGAGCAGCGCCATACTGAGCAGAGCGGCGGGCAAACTGCCCATGGCCAGCAGCTTAACCACTTTCCAGTCCACCGTGCCGCGTCGCCCATGCACCCAGCTACCCCCCATCTTTGTCAGCGACGCATACAACAAGTCCGTGCCGACTGCCGTGGCCGGGGCAACACCGAACACCAGCACCAATACCGGTGTCATTAAGGAGCCACCGCCAACGCCAGTCACGCCGACCACAAAGCCGACTATAAAACCAGAAAATGTATAAAGCCAGTCCATCTAAACTCCCTAAAACGGCGCGCATGGTAGCGCACCTCCATAATGTTATCCAATAACATTATGTTAGTATTTTATAATCTATCGTTATAAGAAAAATTGCTATGAATTTACAACAATTGCGCTACCTGCATGAAATTGTTCAACATGAGCTAAACATTTCCGATGCAGCAAAAGCGCTCTATACCTCACAACCTGGACTAAGCAAGCAAATAAAAATTTTAGAAGAAGAGCTCGGAATCGAGATATTTGTACGCAATGGCAAACGCCTCACCACGATCACTGAGCCAGGCAAAGCCGTGCTTAAAATTGCCCAGCGTATGCTTCATGATGTAGACAATCTAAAGCAAGTGGGACAAGAATTCCGCAGCCAGGATAGTGGCTCACTTACCATCGCCACCACCCATACCCAGGCACGCTATGCCTTGCCGCCAGTGGTCAAACAATTCATTAAACGTTACCCAAAAGTCAAACTCAACCTGCATCAAGGGAGTCCCACCCAAATTGCACAGCAAGTACTGAATGGCGAAGCAGACATCGCCATCGCCACTGAAAGTCTGATTATGTACGACGAACTGACAACCTTGCCCTGCTATGAATGGCACCACTGCATCGTGGTGCCAACAGAGCACCCGCTCTTGGCGGAAAAAAAATTGACGCTGAAAAAAATTGCTCAATATCCCATCATTACCTACGACTTTGCATTTAGTGGGCGCGGCAAGATCAACGCCGCTTTCAGTGCACATAACATCACGCCTAACATCGTACTCACTGCTATTGATGCGGATGTAATTAAAACCTATGTAGAGTTAGGCTTGGGCATCGGCATTGTCGCCCAAATGGCATTCATTCCAGAACGCGACAAACACTTACGCATGATAGACACCGGCAATCTCTTTCAATCAAGCACCACACGCATTGCCATCCGCCGCAACGAATTTCTACGCGGCTATACTTATCACTTTATCGAGCTATTTGCCCCTCACCTTACCCGTGATGCCGTAACGCAAGCTTTACACGTTAGAAACATCTCTATCAATCCAAAATCCTGAGCGAGACCAAGTTCAAATAAAGTTGTACCGCGTTGCCTATCTCGCATCAAGCATCACCAGAACAATGTAGTATTAAGCGTAACTGGATTAAAATACCGCACCAAAGCTACGCAATATTCCAAATTTAGTTACATCATTCAAGGAAAACCATGCAACAAAAAAATATCAGCCCGCGTTTTAAACCTATGACGACGATCTTGTTTGGTAGCCGTTGGCTGCAACTACCACTGTATCTGGGGCTAATCATTGCCCAATGCGTTTACGTATTTCACTTTATGGTAGAACTCACCCATCTGGTTGAAAAAGTACCGCACCTTGGTGAAGCCGACATCATGCTGATCGTACTCGGCTTGATCGACGTGGTCATGATTTCCAACCTGCTCATCATGGTGATTATAGGAGGCTACGAAACGTTCGTTTCCCGCTTAGCGCTAGCAGGCCACCCAGATGAGCCGGACTGGCTATCGCACGTCAATGCAAATCTGCTTAAGATAAAACTGGCCACCGCCATTATCGGCATCTCGTCTATTCATTTGCTAAAAACATTTATCAATGCGCCTAATCTGACTGAAAAAACCATGATGTGGCAAACTCTGATCCACATGGCATTCGTGGCTTCAGCAGTTGCAATGGCTTACATTGATCGCCTGATGATGCCACCTCACATCGCAACCAAAAATGCCAATGAACACTAACCAATAACTATTGTTGGAGCCAGCAGGCTTCTCTCAGGTGGAAAATTCTGGGCTAAAAAGGAGACTCTCTACAACTTCCAGGAAAGCTACGGGGGCGCGATAACAACCGCCCCCGTTTGAGCTCCATGTAAGGCGCTACATGGAATGGAAACCAATCATATTACCTTCGGTGTCATGAACCAGAGCAATGAAGCCATGTTCACCGATAGAAAATTTTTCCTTGACAATGCTGCCGCCATTCTCGGCAGCCCGGGCTGCTTGCACTGCGCAGTTTTCGCTACCAAAATACACCAATGTGCCGCCACCGCCGGAGGGAAAACCATCCATTTTGATTAACATACCGCAAGCGCCGTAAGTGGTGGAACTGGTTTCTTTATCTGAGGGAAAACTCCACATTTCCATATTTGTGAACTCAGCTGACGGGGCGGGCATTTTTTCCAGTTTGATTGCAAGTACGGCTTCATAGAACGCTTTGGCACGCTCCATGTCTTGTACATAAATTTCAAACCAGACAACCGGATTACTTTTCATGGTATTTCTCCTTTTATGGGTCAACTGTGACAGAATCTAACGAATAGCATTGATGTGCCGCCCTCCAAGCTTGTTAAACCCGCGACCTTATTGGCGGCGGATAAACCTCGTTGAACTGAACCATAGGAGAACAGAACCTATGGGATTTTAAGGTTTTGAAGTATAGCGTCAACCCAAAGAAGGTAATGGTAGGTAATGGAGGTAGCGATCTTATTAGCCACCAACTTCATAAAATTGGGATCCCTAGGTCAGCCTTCATCTAAAATAAATCGAGTCTCACCCTGAGGTCTCATAACCCTGAGGTGTCATAAAAACAAAAATATTCATGAATGTGCTTGCGGGTCAAACACCTATACACAACTTAAATTTAACATAGAAATATATTAATGTTGGACCTGACATTTTTTTGTAATCAAAATTGACGAACTAATGACCTTGTGCGACCAACTTAAAACCCGCATCACAGAAGCCAACGGGCACAGCAGCAATTAGCGGACGGGATCGTTGAGCAGGCCGTGACCTGAAACCCGGTACAAGTGATAAAGTGGCTAGGTTCTCATAACGTTTGATGAAGTTTTTCAACCCGATTTTTAACAGGGGGAACTTTTGCCTATACAACACGCAATCTGGAAAATCGAAGATAACCCGGAGCCGATCTCATCCAGACACACCACAATGCGACAACTGATACGACGCTCAATTTCGATGCGATCATGAGGCGCGCCAACGTATGCGCGCTGAACACAGGCGGCTGACTGTCGCACTTTTCTTTTCCCTCCTGATTCACTTACTACTGTTGAGTTTAACCTTCGGTGGGCAAGGGTTTGGACTACCGGGCTTAGGCTTTCACTGGCAAGAGCGACGGATAGCGGCGCCCGATCTGCACATCATGCTTATGCCGCTGCAGCAGGCATCAAGCGAGCAGGCTGTTGCCGGTACGCCTGTCCTGAGTCCATCTGTATCTTCTTCGCCACCTCTGAGTCGGGCGACAGCAACGATCGTTCCCAAGGCCAAGCCAGAGTCAAACTTCGAGACCAGTGTTACGGCGCCCACGCAGATCCCTGTTCCGGCAGTGATCGCGATGGAACGAGCCGACGAAACTAAGTGGGTTGTGCCATCTCCTTCACTGGCGCTAAAGCCTGCCATTGCGGTTGCGCCACACCCTTCGATCACGGATACCGTGAAGCCAGCACCTCTAAATGCCGGCGATGTGGCGCAGAAGAGATCCAAACCGGAGGTGCGGGAGCAAGCCGTAAAAGTGGACAAATTTGTTCCTCCGGAGCGCGAGGCGCAACGACAGGCAGATCAGATGGAAGCACAACATCAGG
Source organism: Candidatus Nitrotoga sp. SPKER (assembly GCA_003402285.1). Classification (GTDB taxonomy): domain Bacteria; phylum Pseudomonadota; class Gammaproteobacteria; order Burkholderiales; family Gallionellaceae; genus Nitrotoga. The sequence continues at coordinate 25,497 of QFXG01000007.1, forward strand.
AGGCCGTGCGGCAGGAAGCAGCGCGTGTCGAGACTGAACGATTGGAAGCCGCGCGAATAGCGGCAGCACAGCTGGAGGCGCAACATCAGGAGATCGCTCGACAAGATGCAGCGCGTATCGAAGCTGCCCGATTGGAGGTCATACGCCTGAAAGCCGTGCGACAAGCGGAAGCAAAGCTGGAAGCACAACGTCAGGAGGCTGCTCGTGAGGTAGCAGCGCGCGTCGAGGTTGAACGATTGGAAGCCGCGCGAATAGCGGCAGCACAGCTGGTGGCGCAACGTCAAGAGACTGCTCGTCAGGAAGCGGCGCGCATCGAGGCAGGCCGATTGGAGGCAGGCCGATTGGAGGCTGCACGAATAGCGAAGGCAAAGCTGGATGCACAACTTCATGAGATCGCTCGACAAGAAGCAGCGCGTATCGAAACTGCTCGATTGGAGGTCATTCGCCTGGAAGCCGTGCGACAAGCGGAAGCAAAGCTGGAGGCACAGCGTCAGGAGACGGCTCGTCAGGAAGCGGCGCGCATCGAGGCCGCCAGGCTGGAGACTGCACGTTTGGAAGCCGCGCGAATAGCGAAGGTAAAGCTGGAGGCACAACGTCAAGAGGCTGCTCGTCAAGATGCCGCGCGCGTCGAGGCTGCACGATTTGAGGCAATACGATTGGAAGCCGCGCGAATAGCAGAGATACAGCTGGAAGCACAACGTCGGGAGGCTGCTCGTCAGAAAGCAGCGCGCGTTTTGGCGGAACAAGAAGAAGCAAAACGGGAAGCGCGGCTGCAGGCCATAGGACGTCAGCTCAATGAGTCAGCCGCCCGGCGCAAAGAAGCCTCGACTGCCACCGCCCGCTTAAACTCCACACTACCATATTCGTTGAGCACGGTACGTCGGGCCAGGCTATGGGGGCGAACCCACTCCAACGCCGAACTCGTCCAATATGCTGAGGCGTGGGCGCGGAAAATTCAGTTCAACACACCTATTGATAAAGTCCGCGAAGTGGTGAAGCGGCCGCACACCGATCCCATGGTGACGGTGTCTATCCGAAGCGATGGATCCGTGGAGTCAGTGATTTTTGTTATTTCAAGCGGCGTGGCGGAAGTCGATGAAGCAATACGGCGCATCGTGCAAAGCCATGTTCACTATCAAGCGTTCCCGCCAGAACTGGCCCGCGAATTCAACGTGGTCGATATCCGCCGGACCTGGCACTTCGATACAGCCATCCGGTTGGACTGATTGCTCTGTATTTATTGATCTTTACATAGGAAAAATTAAATCGAGTCTGACCCTGAGGTCTCCCCTCAAAACTCTGTTGCATTTCAATAAAGTAGCGCGTATTGTCTGCTCTAAAACAGCACATGCAAGGCAGGTTAATTGTCTCTTTCGTAGCGACCAAACTGCGAAGGAGAACCCACCATGCATGCGATCACAATCTTACACCGCATTCTTTCTACCAGCTTCCCCGTAATTCACGCAAAACGCTTAGTCAGTTTACTGGCTGCTGTTGAGGCGGTGGTCACGGGCAGCCGGCTGACGTTAAGCGATATGGGGCGCGGGCTGACCGGTGCAGTTGCTGTCAAATACAACATCAAACGCATCGACCGGTTGCTCGGCAATGTCTTACTGCACACTGAAGTCCCAACGTTGTATGAGGCAATGGCTCAACAGTGTTTGGTCGGAATAGCCATGCCACTGATCGTCATCGACTGGTCGGATTTAACACCAGACCGGCATTGGCAACTACTGCGTGCTTCGGTTGCCATCGAAGGTCGCAGCATGACTCTGTATGAGGAGGTGCATCCTCAATCGCAGGCGACATCGCCCACCGTGCATAAGGCATTTCTCACCCGACTTGCCGATATATTGCCGACAGGCTGTGTGCCTATTCTGATAACCGATGCCGGTTTCCGTGGCACATGGTTCAAGTTGGTCAATCGTATGGGCTGGCATTGGATCGGTCGCATTCGTAACCGTGATATGGTCAGCCCGGCAAACGAAGATGCGTGGGTAGGCGGCAAAACATTGTATGCACGCGCCACCGCTAAAGCGAAGTCTCTCGGTCAGTACAGCTATGTACGCAATCATCCGATGCCATGCTGTCTGGTGTTGATTAAACGCGCCAGCCAAAAGCGCCACAAGAAGAGTCGCCTGGGTAAGCGGGTGCATTCGAGCCATAGCCTGAAGAATGGCCGTGCGCAAAGTGAGCCATGGCTATTGGCTGTGAGTCCAAGTCTCGCTCACTTGAGCGCTCGGGCTGTCGTTGCCATTTATGCCCAGCGCATGCAGATCGAAGAGTCATTTCGCGACTTGAAGAGTGAACAATATGGACTAGAATTCTCTGCAGGCCGAACCACGCAAAAAGATCGCTTGGGTGTGTTGCTACTCGTCGCGTGTCTTGCCTCGTTTGTCCTGCGCCTGATTGGTGAAGTGGGTAAGGCTCGACAGATGGAGTTCCAATTCCAGAGCAACACGCGTCGCTCGCGCCCGGTTCTCTCTGTGATCTCTCTTGCCTTGCAGCTTTTGTGCAACACGGGATGGCGGCATTCCAGCCACAGGAGTTTAGAGATGCCCTTGCGAGACTGCGTTATGGGCATCATGCGCTGCAACTTTGAGGGGAGACCTCAGAAGCAGGAATGATAGATTTAATTTTTTCATATATTCTTTTCACCAGAAGAAATGGCAAGCGTACGCTTGCCATTTCTTCTGCGTTACAAATAAAAATTTAAAATCTAATCTTTATATGCTTCTACTTCAAACTCCATTTTTATATCATCCCCCACATTAGGCAGACCAAATTTCATGCCGAAATCTGAACGCTTAATCTGGGCGATAGCATCCGCGCCACATAATTCTTTTTTATTCATCGGGTGATTAGCGCACTTGAAGGCAAGAATGGTGAGCGTTACCGGTTTGGTTACACCAAGCAGAGTAAGATTGCCTTCTACACTAACCGGAACATCACCCTTAAATTTGACTGCGGTCGATTTGTACGTAAGGTTGGGGAATTCAGCAACATTGAAGAAATCCGGTGAACGCAAATGGTCATCACGTTTACCAAAACCAGTGTTGATAGAGGCTGCTTCAATGGTGACATCCACCGACCCAGTCTTTGCAGTACGATTGAAAGTGAGTTTGCCGCTACTTTTATCGAAACGGCCATGCATGGTAGAAAAACCCAAATGACTGACACTGAAATGTGCAAAGCTATGTTGAGGATCCATACTATAAGAATCTGCAGCATGAGCAACGACTGGCAAACTTACCAAAAATAATGCGGCAATGATATTTTGTTTAAGCATAGTGTTCTCCTTAAATATTAGAAAAAGTGGCGCACAGACCGCATGTTAATTTTAAAGATTACGCCTGCCGCACACATTTTAAAGCAACAACAAAAAAATTTTACCACCCGGCCAATCATGAAACAATTGTTTGATACATTTGTTTACAATTTTTAACCTGTCCTTAAAATCAAAAACTCGCAAACACTACCTGTTGAATAATAACAACTAATCAAACTCGCTCTGACGATCACATCAGCACGAGCACCAGTCACTTAAGAGCGGGAATTTATAAATAATTTCAGCGCACCAAAAAACTGAATCAGCATTAGTGAAGCAAGCACTTGCTCATAAGAGTATTGGCTTATCTAACAGTTCATTCACCAAAGTAGCTTTTTTCGGGAAATACCGCTGTAAATGGCTACTTACAGCATGAATTCCCTTGATTACCCCCACTTCAAACTTGCCCAGCCGAAATGCCGATTCCATTTCAAGACAAATTTCTTCCCAGCCAGCCTTGCCAAGATTAACGTGTATCCCACGGTCAGCAACAATTTCCACGTCACGATCAGCAAGCAGCAAATAAATCAAGACTCCATTATTATGCTCGGTGTCCCATATTCTCAATTGCGAAAACATATCAATAGCCCGTTCACTTGCAGTCTGATTACGCCAGAGAGCGACAAAATCGAGCGATGCTTCAACCGCAAAGCGGACTTGCCCTGCATGTTTGGCTTCGGCTTCATGAATCGCCTGCTCAATGGCGTGCAGCGAATGTTCGGGGAACGCAGACCTCACCGCCATGCTGCCCGTAATTAAATGCTTAATGATGCGCTGAATAGCCATTTACCATCGCCCCGATGCACCTCCGCCGCCGAAACCACCGCCTCCGCCACCAAATCCACCCCCTCCACCAAACCCTCCTTGGCCGAAACTACCGCCTCCCAAAGAGCCATGCCCACCACCGATCAACGTAAAAATAAATGCGATGGTACCCACAATCCCAGCTATTAAAATAGGAGCGACGATTAACCAAGCGAGTATAGCGGTAACAAAACCAATGATAATCGCCGCAGGTAGCCGTCCTAAGAGTTTGCGCAGCACACCGCCCACCACAATCGCCAGCATAAAACCGATAAACAACAACGACTCAAGATTTTTAAAACTTCCTGATATTGCACTACGCTCACGTGGGGGCGGGAGTGATTCATTTTCAATTATCGCCAGTATTTGTTCAATCCCCGTTGCAATACCCGCATAGTAATTTCCAAGCTTAAAGTGCGGAGTGATCGTCTCGGCAATAATACGCTTCGTAACAGCATCGGGCAGCACACCTTCCAGACCGTAGCCGACTTCAATACGCAATGCGCGATCATCCTTGGCAATGAGCAGTAATAGACCATCATCAATCCCCTTGCGCCCAAGTTTCCAAGCTTCCACAACCCGAATACCGTATTGTTCAATCGTTTCTGGTTGGGTAGTTGGAATCAACAGCACAGCAACTTGCGCACCTTTTTTCGCTTCAAATTGGGCGAGGCGGATTTCAAGCTGTTGTTTTTGGGCGGTATCGAGGGTACTGGTTAAATCAATTACGCGTGCGCTTAATGACGGCACTACTACTTCTGCGTGCGCTAAACTGCTTAAACATACCAGTAAAAGCAGCAGGACTGGCGCCCAGAATCGCACCATATTACTTAGCAGGCAATACTTGACCAGACGCGCTGAAATCAACTGTCGGCGACTTGGAAATTTCTTTCTCGTTTTCGACTGTGAACGACGGTTTGATCTTAAATCCGAACATTATCGCGGTTAAATTGCCGGGGAAAGAACGCACAGCAATATTATAATCCTGCACCGTTTTAATGTATCGGTTACGCGCCACAGTAATGCGATTTTCCGTACCTTCAAGCTGTGCTTGCAAATCGCGAAAGTTAGCGTCAGATTTTAACTGTGGATAATTTTCGCTTACCACCAACAGACGGCTTAATGCCGAAGTCATTTCACTTTGGGCAGCTTGAAATTTGGCAAAAGCTTGTTCGTCATTAATAAGCTCGGGTGTAGCCTGAATGCCACCGACCTTAGCCCGTGCATTGGTTACACCCAATAACACTGCTTGCTCCTGTGCGGCATAGCCTTTGACTGTATTAACCAAATTGGGTATCAAATCAGCTCGACGCTGATATTGGTTGAGCACTTCAGCCCAACTTGCCTTGATTTGCTCATCGGTTGATTGCAGTGTGTTGTAGCCACAACCGCTTAAAGCCAGTGTGGCAAGACAAGCCAAGAATAATAACCCAATACGCATGATGCTCTCCTCATCAAAAGATTACGGAAAAAATTTTAACTTGCCCATTTCAAGTGGTACATCTTACGCTAAGGATTACTATACGTCTGAATGAAGTTGACAGCAATTAGCAACAACCATTGTCAATCCAGATAAATTATGTTTACATCCAAAATGTTAAACTTAGCCTCTGATACTGATAGCTGCAATCGAATGCAGCTTCCCAAAACAAGCATCGAGTAAATCAACAAAGTGAGGTGGATATGAAACAGTCAGGATTTATTATTACCATAACCGTACTGATGTTATCGGCATGCGGAAATAAGAGCGAAAAAGAGTCTACTGCAGTCCCAGTATCACCCCCTTTAGCTGAGCACAACACTACCGTTATCACCAACCCATCAATAGCCTCTCCCGCAAAAGACAAAGTGTCAGAAACGTCGCTGCCAGAATCGACGCTCGCTGCTTCCACGGCTACTACGCAGACAGATAGCAAACCACCAAAGGCGAATAACAATATAAAGGACGGGTCATCTAGCGGTAAAAAAGTGCTAAACGTCGAACAAAGCGCTCCTGTTATTACCGAACAACCCATCATACCTTCACCCACAGTAAAACAGGCACCGGAAAAAGCAGTGCTAGAATCTTCTAACCTCAAACCCTCTTCTCCTGCAAAGACCGAAATACCACTTGCGGTGAACAAAGGCGCGGAGAGCGGGGCTCTAAATCGGGAGGAAGGGCTAACCTTAGCTAACAAAAGCGGCTGCCTGGCCTGTCACAAGATCGAAACCAAGTTAATTGGCCCCGCATGGCGCGACGTAAGCAAACGCTACAACGGAGATACTGGTGCCAAGGCGCGTCTGATTACAAAGGTAAAAATAGGCGGCAAAGGCAATTGGACAGATGTAACAGGTGGAATCGCCATGCCCCCTTATTCTCCCCGAGTATCGGATGAAAATATCGAGAAATTGGTGACATTTATACTGTCCCAATGAGCGATTGAGTGAACCTAGCCGTTGGTGTGACTATCCCCATAGGCACTTAACGCCGTCCGGAAAAGATATTTCTGGTGAAGTTTCGATATATGTAATCATCCCACATCGACAGCCAACAACAATTACATGAATTTGATTCGGTGATAACTCAGCTTATAAAAATTATCATAAATAATGGCGGGAACTAACCTTTTAACCCTAATCGATGACATCGCATCCATTCTGGACGATGTTGCTGCAATGAGCAAAGTCGCAGCTAAAAAAACTGCGGGGGTACTCGGGGATGATCTAGCACTTAACGCTCAACAAGTGTCGGGGGTTACGGCCAACCGTGAATTACCCGTTGTCTGGGCGGTTGCCGTAGGATCATTCAAAAACAAATTCATTTTGGTGCCTGCTGCAATCGCTATTAGCACCTTTATCCCCTGGGCAGTGACACCATTATTAATGTTAGGTGGAGCCTTCCTTTGTTATGAAGGATTTGAAAAACTTGCCCATAAGTTGGTGCAAAGCAAAACAAAAATCGATGTACATCAAATTGAACATATGGCGGCAATGGTCAATCCTGACGTCGATATGGCCCATTTCGAGAAAGACAAAATTAAAGGAGCCATCCGTACTGACTTTATCCTGTCTGCTGAGATTATTGTGATTACGCTAGGAACGGTTGCAACGGAATCGTTTTGGAAACAGGTTGCAGTACTCACAACCATAGCCATCATCATGACCGTCGGTGTCTACGGCCTGGTGGCTGGGATCGTTAAGCTGGACGATGGTGGAATTTACCTTAGTCAAAAAAATAGTGACCGCCTATTTGGCAAAACGCAGCGTTACATAGGAAACGCTATTTTGAAAATTGCCCCTTACTTGATGAAGAGCCTATCCATCGTTGGCACTGTTGCCATGTTCATGGTAGGCGGGGGTATTCTTATCCATGGTATATCTGGTGCATCTGGACTGATCCACAATTTAACCCATAGCGGCAACGGCATTATTGGTTCGCTGGTTAATATCGGGGCACCCGTACTACTAAATGTCTTGACTGGAATTGTAACTGGTGCAGTCATCCTCCTCGTTGTGACCACTGCGAAACGAATTTTTCTGATGGTTAAATCGCCGCCTTAATTCCGCACGTACATCCACTCGCTTAGATCAACTTCCATGCTGCCCCAGTGCCCAAGCTACATGCTCGCGCACTAACGGAGATGCGTCCTGGGCACGGGCTTGCAGCGCAGCCAGCACTTCCATGCTGTTGGGCGCATTACCCAGTGCCACAGCGATGTTACGCAGCCATTGCTCATGGCCGATGCGGTAAACAGCACTGCCAGCAAATTTTTGATTGAACGTTTCCTCATCCCATCCAAACAATTCGGTTAATGCGACATCATCCAGCCCGTGCCGTGCAGCGAAATCCGGTTCAAGACTTTTATGCGCAAAACGATTCCATGGACATACCATTTGACAATCGTCACAACCGTAGATGCGATTTCCGATAAGCGGGCGTAACGCTACAGGAATGCTACTTTTAAGTTCGATAGTCAAGTAAGAAATGCAGCGTCGTGCATCCAGCTTGTACGGCGCGATAATAGCCTGCGTCGGACACACTTGAACACACGCCATGCAAGTACCGCAATGTTCCGATTCCGGCTCATCAATGGGAAGTGGTAGATCGGTGTACAGCTCACCCAGGAAAAACCACGAACCATGATCACGCGACAACAACAACGTGTGCTTACCACGCCAGCCTAACCGAGCTTTATATGCCAACTCCACTTCCATTACCGGTGCACTGTCAGTAAATACGCGATAGCTGAAACCACCCACTTCAATGCGAATTTTTTGAACCAATTTTTCCAGGCGCTTTCGTAAAACTTTATGATAATCGCGTCCCAAAGCATAGCGGGAAATGAAAGCACGGGTGCCATCCTCTAACACTTCCCAACCGTCTTTAACAGTGGGTGGATAATAGTCCATACGCACCGAAATAACGCGCAGTGTGCCCGGAATTAATTCCGCCGGACGGGTACGTTTAGCGCCATGTTTTGCCATATAATCCATCTCGCCATGGAAGCCTCGCGCAAGCCATTCCAGCAAACGCTCCTCGGCATCATGAAGATTGATATCAGCGATACCCACTGCCTGAAAGCCAAGCTCCCTACCCCATTCTTTTATTTTGGCGGCTAGTGCGGTGTAATCCACAATTTGAGGTGTCTCGATTTGCATAATCAGAATGATAGCCGAATAAACCTGCCGCTGGCCGATGAAGTCGCTACCGTTGCGTTTGCGGCACGACTCGCCCCAGGAATAAAACCTGGCATGGTGATTTATCTATATGGCAACTTGGGCGCCGGTAAAACTACTTTAGTACGTGCACTGCTACATGCGATGGGTTATAGCGGACGGGTGAAAAGTCCCACCTATACTTTACTTGAGCTATATCAAGCTGGTGGGTTACACTTGCGCCACTTTGATCTCTACCGCTTCCACGACGCAAGTGAATGGGATGCCGCAGGCTTCCGCGACGAATTTGACGGGCGGAATGTGTGCCTAGTGGAATGGCCAGAAAAAGCGCACGGTCTTGTACCGCAAGCAGACATGGAAATCACACTCGCAATATCATCTACTGAAATAATAGGGAATGGTCGCAATATTGAAGTTCTTGCAATTTCACAGGCTGGCAGGGAATGCTTAAAAATATTGCAAAGTTAGTCGTATTCAGCCTTTTGCTGTGGCTGCCCCACGCACAGGCAGCTATCGCCATCAGCTCTGCTCGCGTTTGGCCAGCACTGGAATACACTCGCCTAACGCTGGAATCAGCCAAACCGATCCGCTATGAACTGTTTTCCATTAGAAACCCTGATCGGCTGGTTATTGATCTAAAAGATGTCGAAACTAATGGTCCTCTTAATGAGCTGGTTAGTAAAATTCGCAGTGACGATCCTTACATAAAAAGTGTACGCGTGGCCCGCTTCAAACCCGGCATAGCACGCTTGGTGTTCGACCTCAAATCCCAAGTCAAACCGCAATTATTCAACCTTCTGCCAGTGGCAAAATACAACCACCGCTTGGTTCTTGATATCTACCCTGCTATTCCCCTGGATCCGATGATGGCACTATTGCAGGAGGAACCAGCATCGCGCACGATGGAGTCTGCCCCCACCATAAGCCCGTTGTCTCAAGAAACTGACTCAAAAAAATCCACCATAGCAAGTACGCCAACAACTCCACAGCCTATCATTAGATCCAACAAATCTACGGTACGCCTGCGACCCGAGATGAGCACAAGACCTCTCATCATTGCGATTGATGCCGGGCATGGCGGCGAAGATTCAGGCGCGAAAGGATACAATGACACATATGAAAAAAACGTTACACTGGCGATTGCGCGCAAACTGAAGGAGCTGATGGATGAGACCCCGGGTATGCATGGCGTATTAATTCGCGAGGGTGATTATTTCATTTCACTGAACGGGCGTGTACAAAAAGCGCGCCAAGTACGCGCCGACTTATTTATCTCTATCCATGCCGATGCTTTCGTTAAACCCCATGCACGTGGTTCCTCAGTGTTCGCCCTGTCCGAACGTGGTGCTACTAGCGCCAGCGCACGCTGGCTAGCAAAAAAAGAAAACGAAGCTGATTTAATTGGTGGCGTGAATCTCGCAGTAAAAGACCCCTATCTCGCGCGCACACTACTTGATCTTTCGCAAACAGCCACCATCAACGACAGCATGAAGCTGGCTAAACATGTGCTGGGTGAAATGGGCAACATCAATACATTACATGGCAACTCTGTTCAGCAAGCTGGTTTCGCCGTGCTGAAATCACCGGACATCCCTTCGATATTAATTGAGACTGCTTTCATCAGCAACCCCAGCGAAGAACTGCGCCTGAACGACAAGGACTATCAGGAGAAAATGGCGCGCGCCATTCTTAGTGGCATCAAAAGCTATTTCGCGAAAAATCCCGCGCTTTCAAAGCCTCTTTTAGTTCAGAATAAATTAACTTCCACTTAACCCAAGCTTTCCATAAATTCCCGTGCTACGAAATACAGCATTTACATGTTAGACAAAAATCGTCGACTTATACCATCCCTATTTATCTGATAGATAAATAGATAAAACAATAGCGAGCAATGTGACAATCTACGATATATTTAACGGCGATGCGGACGGTATTTGTGCTTTACATCAACTGCGTCTCGCTCATCCAGTTCAAAGCATTCTCGTCACAGGTGTAAAACGGGACATTTCATTACTGGCACAAATCCAGGCTGAAATCGGTGACCAAATTACTGTTTTGGATATTGCGATGAGCCAAAACCGGGAGGCCCTACTGCTAGCGTTGGATCGCGGAGCGCAAGTGCGATATTTTGACCACCATATTCCTGGCGACATTCCTGATCATCCTCAACTAACCACTTTTATCGACACCTGTCCAAACATCTGTACTAGCATGCTGGTGAACAAGCACCTTAACAATCAATTTTTAATCTGGGCAGTAGTGGCTGCATTTGGGGATAATATGCATGAATCGGCCATTCACGCATCAAAGACTCTGCAACTTACCGCTACCCAATTAGATGCACTGCAAAAACTGGGGGAATGCATCAACTACAATGCTTATGGAGAATCACTACAAGATTTGTATTTTCATCCAGCCGAGCTTTATCAAATAATGCATCATCATCGTGACCCGTTTACCTTTATCCATGAAGAACCCGCGTTTGAAACTTTGGAAAATGGCTATATTGCAGATATTGCACTAGCCCAAAAACTAAAACCAGAAGTGGAAAACACCACCGGGGCAATTTATCTTCTTCCCGATGCACCATGGAGTCGACGCATCTCCGGCATATTCGGAAATCTCCTGGCCACAGCATTCCCTTTAAAAGCCCATGCTATATTGACCAAACACACTAATGGAGGATTCGTGGTTAGCGTACGCGCGCCATTAGCCACAAAGAGTGGTGCCGATAAAGTATGTGAGCAGTTTGAAACGGGCGGAGGAAGAAAAGGGGCCGCTGGTATTAATTATCTGCCGGAAAATCAATTCGGCCGGTTCAATCAAATATTCAACACTACATTCAGTCACAATACTTAGCGTAATGAATAAACTTATAACACCTTATGGTGGCAGGTTGGTCAATCTGAATGTCGACCAAAAACGTGCGGAAGTCCTATGCCGCGAAGCCATACACTTTCCCTCATTAGATCTAAATCAGCGACAATTATCAGACTTGGAGTTGTTACTCAACGGGGGGTTCTCTCCATTACGCGGCTTCATGAACCAAGCCGACTACAACAGCGTTTTAAATGATATGAGCCTCGCCGATGGTACATTTTGGCCGATGCCCATTACTCTGGATATTCCAGATTCAGTTGCTCAACAACTTGTACTAGGAAGCTGTCTTGCGTTGCGCGATCCGGAAGGTTTCATGCTGGCCGTAATCACAGTGGAAGAACTTTGGCAGCCTGATAGAACAATGGAAGCACAAGCTCTATTCAATTCCGATGAGGCTGCTCACCCCGGCGTTGCTGATTGTTTACAACAAAAAGGCCAATATGCTGTTTCTGGACATCTCGAAGGGCTATCTTTACCCTTACACCACGGTTTTCCGACACTCCACCTTACCCCGGAAGACTTACGCAAATCTTTCGCACAGCGCGAGTGGCACCGTATCATTGCTTTTCAGACACATCAACCATTACATCGTGCTCAATATGAATTTACGTTGCGTTCTGCCATGGCCCATGAAGCCAATTTGCTAATCCACCCTGTCATAGGCAACGCAAAATCTGATCATTCCAATTACTTCACATTGATACGCTGCTATCAAGCCATTATGCCGCGTTTTTCTTCTACAACCACGGCCCTATCCTTACTTCCCCTATACCCTCGCGGATCCGGCTTACGTGAAGTTTTTTGGAAAGCCATTGTGCAACGCAATTATGGTTGCTCTCATTTAATTGTTGGTGGAGAGTATAACGACGATGAGGGTACCCGACGCGGAATAGATTTGTTTCAGGAATACTGCTTACCCGCCAATGCAGCGAAGCGAAATGCTATTGGCATAAAACTGATCCCATTCCCACGTATGGTTTACATAGAGGAACGCGCACAACACTTACCTCTGGAAGAAGTACCTAAAGGTGCACTTAGTACTAATTTGACCGATACCGAATTGAAACGTCGCTTAGTGGAAGGGCTAAAAATTCCTGAGTGGTTTTCTTACCCTGAAGTACTAAATGAGTTACGTATAGCTTATCCAGCCCGTGACAAACAAGGTCTTACAATATTCTTTACAGGCTTATCGGGCGCCGGAAAATCGACTTTAGCCAAAGTCCTAATGACGAAGCTGCTGGAAATGGGAGGGCGGCAAGTGACTTTGTTGGATGGCGATATCATGCGCAAACATCTTTCCAGTGAGCTAGGCTTCTCACGGGAGCATCGCGATCTCAACGTACGAAGAATCGGTTACGTCGCTTCCGAAATCACCAAGAATCACGGCATTGCCATTTGTGCACCGATTGCACCTTATGACGCCACACGTCGAGATGTACGACTTATGATCGAACCATTGGGTGGTTTTTTTGAAATCCATGTGGCCACGCCACTGTACGTATGTGAAGGCCGTGACCGCAAAGGACTTTACGCTAAAGCTCGCGCTGGCCTAGTAAAGGAATTCACTGGCATCAGTGATCCTTATGAAACCCCGGAAAAACCCGAACTCGTTATTGACACTACAAATATCAGCGTAGAAGAGGCAGTACAACAAATTTTACTCAAACTAGAACGCGAAGGATACGTACGTTTAACACATTAAAAAAGATATAGAAAAACCCGGTTTATTTGCTTAACCTATTTATAAACAGGTTACAGTCAACCCTGTGAAATTCAAAACGTTAATACTAAGAAACAATAATATCTTCAAAAACAATAAAATTTAAATGTTTTGAGAAAATCAACGTTAAGAATATCAATAACCGTGCATTATTATTGATATTAAAATTTATTAAATATGTACAATTACGCGATGAATACTTAAACTTCAATAATCATAAACACATTTATTGAATCAATTTATTTAAATAAAGGAGCTTATTATGAAAAAAACAATTCTATTTTTAACAACATTACTATTTATGGCCACTGCAAGTGCAGATAACGCCAGAAAAACAGTGGATGAACTCAAAACGAAATTTATAAAAATGGGCGAACCTAGAATAGAAGGCGTAGAAAAATCTGGAAATATAATGGCTCCAGTCATTTATTTTGGTAAACAAAAAATAAACAATACTTTTGATGTTGTTGATGAAATTAAAAAGGCATCTGGTGCTTACGCTACTGTCTTTGTTAAAGATGGCGCGGAATTTATTCGCGTGAGTACAAATGTACTCACGCCTAAAGGCGTTCGCGGGATTGGAACTAAACTTGCTCATAACAAGGCTTATGACGCAGTGATCAAAGGTGAAGCATATTGTGGTGATATCGATATTTTAGGTAATTCTTTCTATACTTGTTATGATCCTATCAAAGATAAAGTAGGTACAATTATTGGCATCTATCTTATTGGATTTAAAAAATAAACGTTAAGTTTGAACGCGATTAAAATCTAAAGTGTACCCATATCAGGTATATGCACAACTATATATTTATTAGATAAAATACTTTCTAAGAAATAACAATGATTAAAGATTGTTCATTCACTTAGATTTAAACTACGGTATAATTTTTGCCGCAGTATTAAGCACTCCCAACCAAAACAAAAATTAATTTAGTCCATTCGAACTGTATCTACAGTTTGATTAATGGATTGTATTAATCGTTTTTGTTAAGTTTACCCATAATTTTTTACCTTAATGACCGTATGAACACACTCTTATTATTCAACAACTTAATATCTGACATAGATACTCATTTCGTGATATACGAAATTACAAATCCAAAGCCTTAACTGGTGACTGATTCCTTAGACAAAACATAATGAACAAACCTCAAAAAATCACATCTCAACTGACCTAAAATACCCAAATTTTAAAACCCCATTAAGATTTATTTTGAAAACCATCCAAATCAAAGAAATGTATGCTAGCCACATATTTTTGGATAGCCAAATTAATCTAGACGAAGACGAAGACGAGCCAAGTAAAAGAAAATAACGAGGCTATGAAGGACAGATACTCTATAACACAACAGTGGCGAAATATACGTGAGTATGTATAAATCCAGTTTTTGATAATGAAATAACTAACACTATAACCAGTTAAAATAACGATATAAAAAAGGATACAGATGAACAAACCACTAATTTCCATCTTGATGGGCAGTTCAAATGATTGGGAAATCATGCAGCAGGCCGCGCGCCCTTTACATGATTTCGGCGTAGCCTACGATGCGCGGGTGATCTCCGCGCATCGTTCACCCGAATTATTGGTAAGCTATGTTCAAGAAATGAGTGAACAGGGCGTACAATGTTTCATCGCCGGAGCGGGTGGCGCAGCGCACCTGGCTGGCGTCATTGCTGGGCAAACTACTCTGCCAGTACTAGGCGTACCCATTCCATCCCAATACCTCAAAGGAATCGATTCACTACTGTCCATCGTACAAATGCCCAAGGGAATTCCGGTGGCCACCTTTGCTATTGGCGAAGCAGGTGCGGCAAATGCTGGCCTGTTCGCAATATCCATGCTGGCACTTAACGATACACAGTTGGCCAAACGCCTCATCGCATTCCGCAAACAACAAGCCGAAGCAATTGCTACAATCAAGCTGTCCTCACTAAGTTAGAAGGGAAATCCTATGTCCGTATTACTTGAGTCCAACTTAACCAGCCTGCCATTATTACACCGGGGCAAAGTGCGCGATATTTATGAAGTGGATGATGATCGCCTACTCATTGTGCAAACTGATCGCTTGTCTGCCTTCGATGTCATTTTACCAACCCCGGTTCCAGGCAAAGGTCAAGTACTCACTACTCTGTCCAATTTCTGGTTTAGCAAGCTTAATCATGTTCTCCCTAATCACCTTACCGGTACCAAGCCAGAATCCTTGGTCAACACTGATGAAGAACGCGCACAACTGACTGGTCGGGCCTTCGTAGTCAAGCGTTTAAAGCCTGTGCCTATTGAGGCCATCGTGCGCGGCTATCTGGCCGGTTCCGCATGGAAAGAATATCAAAAGACTGGCATGGTGTGCGGCATTAAACTACCTGCCGATTTACAGGAAGCACAAAAACTGTCGCAGCCCTTATTCACGCCTTCAACCAAGGCACCAGTGGGTGAACACGATGAAAATATCTCCTTCGAGCAAGCTGTAAAATTGCTGGGTGTGCCGCGCGCGAATGCAGTACGTCATGCCGCCTTGTCACTTTATGCCCAGGCAGCGGAATATGCTGCTACCAGGGGAATCATCATTGCTGATACAAAATTTGAATTTGGTGTGGACTCCTCAGGAAAAATGTATTTAATTGATGAAGCGCTAACGCCTGATTCTTCGCGGTTCTGGCCTACTGATCAATACAAAGTAGGTAGCAACCCGCCTAGCTTTGATAAGCAGTTTGTGCGTGACTGGCTGGAAAATTCTGGCTGGAATAAACAATCCCCAGCGCCAAAAGTTCCTACCGACGTAATCGAAAAAACCGCGGAAAAATATTACGAAGCCGGGCGACTGTTAATGGACGTGTAATACATTCCTGCAATAATATACATTATGTACCACGCTGTGCGCCTTAATGGGCACAATATCTGGCATGGGTAACATCATATTGCTGTGGCAATATCCCCATAATGGGATATACCTACAATTATTCAAATAATTAATATTTTTTATGCAAGATATCTCAATAGTGCTTAGGTAATTTGATAAGGGCAACAAAAACGGTAAACTCATTTTCTATGTTGCCTTCCTATATCCGAAAGTAAATGTGCGTTTTATTATTAAGGTACTAACGGATTGAAAAAAACAGCTATTCGAAAATTCAACCAGCAACTTCTTTCCTTGGTCGAACATATCGGCTTGCTGGTCATAGCCATTGCAACAGTGTTTGCCATGGCGAGCGAGACCATGATTATGGTGCGAGCAGCACAAGTGACGCTGACTGATCTATTACTGCTTTTCCTTTATCTGGAGGTACTTGCTATGGTCGGCCTATATTACAACTCAGGCAAGTTACCTGTGCGCTTTCCACTTTATATCGGCATGGTGGCACTTGCGCGTTATTTGATCTTAGACATGAAAGCCATGGATGACTGGCGCATGCTTGCAATAACTGGCTCTATCCTAATGCTAACGTTGGCAGTATTTCTGATTCGTTTTGGCCATGTACGTTATCCCTATTCGGGCGATGAATCGTCGGCCGAATTACGACAACCCAACCGAATGCAGGATTAGGAACAAGACCCTGTCAGTGAGTCTTTACACTATCCCCGATAACGAGATACAAGCTGCTGCGGCATTACTGCGGGCAGGTGAGACGGTGGCTTTCCCCACTGAAACTGTCTACGGATTGGGGGCAGATGCTACCAATCCCCGTGCCGTGCGAAAAATTTTTGAGATCAAGGGTCGGCCCATCTACCATCCATTGATCGTTCATATTGCCGCAGCCTCCCAACTACCAGTTTGGACCCAGAAAATTCCCGATGCTGCATGGCGACTGGCAACCGCATTCTGGCCGGGTCCACTGACTTTGATCTTGCAACGCTCCAGTCAAGTGCCGAATGAAGTTACCGGAGGGCAAGATACTGTAGGCCTACGTGTACCAGACCACCCTATCGCAACCGCTCTGCTGCGTGCATTCGGCGGTGGAATTGCGGCACCATCAGCCAATCGTTTTGGGCAGGTAAGTCCAACCACAGCGCAACACGTACATGACAAATTGGGATCTAAAGTGAGCATGCTTTTAGATGGAGGTCCATGCCGTATCGGCGTGGAATCGACCATCGTTAGCTTAACAGATGAAGAAGCTGTGTTATTGCGGCCCGGTGGACTTTCTATCGAAGCTATTGAAGACACACTTAATAAAAAAATCTTACTGGCTCAAGCGGCTGCCCCTAAAGTGCGAGTTTCCGGCATGCTAGATTCACATTATGCCCCCACGACTCCAATTGAAATACATCCAACAGAAAAACTATGGCATCGAGCACATCAACTAGCTAAGCTGGGCTATAAAGTAGCAGTTCTTAAATTAAGCGATGACAACAAGTGTATCAACAGTGATGAAATCAAAATCTTTCAGATGCCGCTATTGGCCAATGAGTATGGACGCAACTTCTATGCGACACTACATCATATTGATCACGCCAACTTCGATCGTCTTCTGGCTGAAGCACCACCCACAACACACGAGTGGGTTGCACTCCATGACAGGATGCGACGCGCCGCCCACTCAGGTGCATTACTAAAATGAGTGTGAAGGCAAAAATACATCAATGGGCTAACAAAAATAGGGGAATCATTTACAGACCCAATAATTCATAAATTATCTTCCACTCAACAATACAGTGCCATACAAAAATAAATAAAATTCAATATCAGGCAGTGTGAGAAAAAATTTTATCCTAAAAATGAATCTTGTTTTTATGTTGCTTTTAAATAAGAACTTTCAGAGTCAAACCACCATGCAACTCATAATTTTTTATAATCCCATAATTTTACTATCTATAATCATGTTGTTGCCCGATGGGCTTTTATCATAGTGATCTTTCAGTATGACAAAATCCTCATGTCTCTTTAAACTCTCTTTTCCATAAAGATCATAAATCTCAACTGAAATATTATGATTAGGAGCGGTTACTAAAAAGTCATCAATTGTTTCGATAATGTCGTGATCAATAAACTGAGATTTGCTGGCATCAATTGTGAGCGTGCTGTTTGGTTTGATATATGAAAGAAGCTTCCTCAATAAAGACTTATTCAAAAACACAACATCTTTGTTAAGAGTTAATATATAAAATGATTTATCTTGAGTTAAGGTAATGGCAGCCCGATAATTAGCCTTAATAACAAAGAATAAACCAACTACCACACCGATTGACATACCTATTAATAAATCAGTTGTTAAAATCGCTGTTATTGTAATAACAAAAGGTACCAATTGACTCCACCCTTTGCGATAAAAATCCAGAAACAAGGCCGGCTTGGCTAATTTAAACCCCGTATGCAATAAAATACCGGCTAAACAACCAAGCGGAACATAATTTATGTATTTCGCGAAAAACATGACACTAAGCAATATACATAAGCCATGAATAAAACAGGATAAGGGAGTTTTACCACCCGCATTAATATTACCTGAACTGCGCACAATGACAGCAGTAATCGGTAGCCCTCCAATTAGCCCGCTAATAATATTGCCAACTCCTTGTGCTTTCAGTTCCCGGTTAGTCGGTGAAGTACGCTTTAAGGGATCCAGCTTATCAACTGCCTCAAGACTTAATAATGTTTCGAGACTACCTATGATAGCTAGCGTTGCGGCAATAAGGTAAACCTGAGGATTAGTCCAAAAACTATAGTCTGGAAATATAAAATTATCTAAAAATTCACTCATATTGTTTGAAACAGGAACTCTCACTAAGTGAATTGCACTGACCGACCAATCCGGCATCCATCGTTCAGCAGCTAAATTATAAAGAACGCCCCATATTACGGCGATCAACGGGCCAGGAATTAGCTTAAAAAATTTCTGATTTTTAAACCATGGCCTTTCCCAAACTATTAGTATAAGCAAGGCAACCATGCATATAAGTACGACGCCCTGTGAAATAGAGCTAAATGCATCTAATATTGGAAAGAAAAACTCATGTACATCTTCATGCGTATAGGCTTCAGGTCCTCCAAAATTTTCATTATAGCCAGTAGCATGTGGAATTTGTTTAATAATTAAAATCAAGCCAATAGCAGCTAACATCCCTTTAATAACTGATGACGGGAAGAACGCTCCGATAACTCCCGCTTTGAGAAAACCAGCAATTAATTGGATAATACCTGCAATGATCACCGCAACTAAAAACCCCTGGAAACTACCTAATGTTTCGATGGCATTATAAACAATCACAGTTAATCCAGCCGCTGGGCCAGAAACACTAAGTTGGGAACCACTTAACCAAGCAACAACGAGACCACCAACCATTCCTGCTATTAATCCAGCGAACAAAGGTGCGCCAGATGCCAAAGCTATACCCAGACATAACGGCAAAGCCACTAAAAATACCACAATACCTGCGGGCAAATCATCTTTTAGGTGTCTAAAATAGTACTGCATAGGCTGCTGGGTCATTTTTTCCACCTCCACAATTTTTAAGTTGGTAGCATTATATTACGGTATGTTTAGCAATAGTGTGAGGCTATGGCTATAATTTATGCAAAATCTATCTACTATGATAAATTGGAATTATTTAACTCATACATAAAGCAGGTAAGAATCTGGCCTTATTCACTATATTCATTATTGATAAAACTCAATACTCCCACTCTGTATTTCAAACATACCGCCCACAATAGCTATTTCGTTGTTGTCCTGCATTTCACGTAAAATTTCACTCCGGTGTTTAATATGAGCAATCATCAAGTGCACATTGGCCATAGCAACTTTCTCCACAAACTCTGAATTCTTAGAATTCCGATCTGTTGGGTGTTCACGAACACTTGCCACTGCGGGTTTGAGTTTAGCGATTAGGGCGGTAAGATTACCTAGTCTGACATCATCACACGCCCCTTTGATGGCGCCGCAACGACTGTGACCTAATACAACAACAACTTTTGCACCGCCAATTTTGCAAGCAAATTCCATACTCCCAAGAATATCTTCATTAATAACATTCCCAGCAATTCGAATGCTGACAAGATCGCCTAAACCCTGATCGAAAATAAGTTCAGCTGATGCGCGCGAATCAATGCAACTTAGAACAACAGCGAATGGACTTTGCCTATCTGAGGTTTCGTTCAATTGTTGTAATAAATTACGACTAATTTTAAGGTTATTCACGAAACGTGCATTACCATCTTTGAGAGCTTTTAATGCCATTTCCGGCGTAAGCAATAATTGAATGTCACTGATATCGGAGGTCATTAAATTTCCCACAAAAAATTACAAATCTTTAATAAAGTAAAACTAAATGCTGAACCTTCTTGACTCGGCAATGAACAGAAGTACAAACATCGATCTTGGGCAAATTCAGTGAAACGCTCAATTTAATTCCACCAGAGCTACGCAAAACCCTCATGCACTACTCAGAGCGTAAAATGAGCAAACACACTAACCAAACAACTAGCTGACACTTATTACTCGCGCAATCCGTCATAACATGATTTGAACGAGTATCAATAATACTACTGCCCTAGTATGTTTCCAGAAGCAGACTTGTCGATTTACACACAAAAACAACTACCATATTAAATATAGCCACTTAAACATTTACATACCTGAGAAAATCATTCAGACTTTCATTATTGGCAATAGTTACAAATTTTACTCAAAATGAAGCTCGACAAATCAACATTAACTGTTGAATTAATTTCTGAATTTACCGTATATTAATTTTAATTCGGTCTTAAAACCAATACATCACAAGGTGATAGTTTTAAAAGGCGATCCGCAAAGGAACTAAGAAAAAGGCCAGAAAAACCTCTCTTATTTCTTGTCGCTGCTACAATCATACCCGCATTAATTTCTTTAGCGTACTCAGCCAGTCGATCTGCTGGAGACTGAGCAAATAAAACTTCAAAATGCGCTTTTTTGAATGCAAGTTCAGGCATCATTTCTTTTGCTTTATTCTTAATAAACTCTAGCATTTGTTGTTTCAAATTTTCAACTGTCCCCTTGTCGGGGATTTCCTCAAAACCCATCTCACTAACACTAATATCTTTCTTGATCACATGAACGAAGTAAGCTTCTCTTTTAGTCCAACCATACTCATGCCCCCACCTTGAAATACTTTGCATAAACTCTTCTTCGGTTGGCATAGCAATGACAATCTTTTGTGGGTTCATTTTAATTAACCTCTAGAGTAAATATAAATCCTTATTTATGACACCAATATACAGTAAATCAACTAGCCAAGACAATAATGAGTTGAATTTAAGAAGGTAGCTAATCAATATCTGCAGAATACCACTCCCTGTTCGCATTTCTGATCGTAACTTAATCCTTTTTGTTAATTTACATTCAAATGCAGCGGGTGATCGATTGCTCAGCCGAACCTGTATGCGTTGTCGTGTAATATCATGATGTATTCAGTAATTGCCTGAATAGCTTCCACACGGATTTCAGATCATACATATAGAACACCAGAGCTGCCTAAACTTCTTAAAATGTTAGTCGATAATAAATTTTACTGGACAACGTCCCATTTCACAGAAAATAGCCTGAGAAGCAAACTGACCAATAGCACGAAATAACTAGATACTAAGCAACCATGAAGTAAGCTATCATCCCTAGGAATCCTAATCGCTAGATTGGTAGCACAACTAGCGGTTACCTTATCTAAAGGCAACCCAATAATATTGGAGCAGGCAACCCAATAATATTGGAGCCATAATTTTAGACAGTTAGAAATAGCTACAGTGTGGATTCTATCAATCGCGATACAAAAAAACACTTACTACCAAACTTGTGTATCACTAAATGCCAAGCTAAAGGAAATTTTCTACCTTATTCCACTCACTGTACCGATTAAATTTTACTGATAATTTAACTCAGAGACAATCAGCTGCAATAGTACAAAATAATAACTCATGCCAAGAAATAAAATTGAATCCCTTTAACAATTGAAGTCAGATAAATCCTAAAAATCAAAAAATGAAACTTTCTGTGATTGCCAATCTCAACCAAACTTTCGTAATGCTCGCAGCCTTTTGTTTGAGCTTCTTATCTCTTCCATCAGCCGCGCAAATAGAGCCACCACTTCTCGTGCCAAAGATAGAAGCCACAACAATCCCCAGTCGTCAGTCAGTACTAACCATGAAAGACATCGGCGCTTCCCGCCCAATCGAGTTGAAAGGCGTGAACAGCAATGCCTATCTTTCTTTGGGTGTGCGATTAGATGAGATCGTCACCAAGGCCAAGCTGCACCTAAACTACACACTATCTCCCGCACTGCTACCAAATATCTCTCATCTCAAAATATATCTAAACGATGAAGTGTTGGCCACGCTACCAGTGACTAAAGAAAATCCGACTGGCCCACAAAAACTTGATGTTGATCTTGATCCTCGTTTTTTTACTGACTTTAACAAACTGCATCTGCAATTCATCGGTCATTACACCAATGATTGCGAATTTCCTCTCCACTCTAGCTTGTGGGCCAACATTAGCAACATGAGCACGCTGGAAATGAATTTGCAATCAATTGCTTTACGCAACGATCTTGCTCTGCTACCCGCGCCCTTCTTCGACCAACGAGACAATCGCTTACTTAACCTGCCTTTCGTATTTGCCACCCAGCCCTCTTTAAGTTCACTGCGAGCAGCGGGCGGTATTGCCTCCTGGTTTGGTGCTTTAGCAAGCTATCGCGGTGCCCGTTTTCCGGCCTATTTGAATCGTCTACCAGAACGTTACGGAATAGTTTTCGCGACCAATGACGAACGACCAGAATTTCTTGCTAAATATCCCAAGGTGGATGCGCCAACCATCTCTGTGATGCAACACCCGGAAAATCCTACAGGCAAGCTACTCCTCATCCTTGGTCGTAATGCTGCCGACCTGCAACTAGCCGCAGATGCCTTGGTTCTGGGTAAAGCTGTCATGACTGGTACTTCAATTGCCGTCAAGACACTGGAGTATCCACCGCGCCGTGTTGCTTACGATGCACCTAACTGGCTGCAATCAGGCCGTCCTATACCATTGGGCCAACTCGTCAATAACCCCACTGACCTACAGCGCCAGGGCCAACCTCTCGAACCAATTCTCATCAACGCCCGCTTGCCAGCCGATCTGTTTACCTGGGAAGTAAAGGGAGTACCGATTGACCTCAAATACCGTTACACACCACCGGCAGAACAAGGCGATGCCAATCTGAGAATTGAAATAAACGACCAATTTATCGAAGCCATACCGCTGCTATCCGGCGCAGTAAGCCGAGAAAAGAACCACCTGTTACTGCCTCTTCTGGATGATGGTTCCTTACGGGAACAAAGTGGCGTGGTGATCCCCGCTTTTCACTTGGGCAGCAATAATCAACTACAGTTTTCGTTTTCTATTCCTTTCAGTGATAACGGTCGCTGTAAATCTTCACCCCAAGGAAACATGCGTGCTGCAATCGATCCAGATTCAACTTTGGATCTGAGCCACTTATATCACTATGCAGCGATGCCAAACCTTGCATTTTTCGCTAATAGTGGATTTCCGTTCACCAAGTACGCCGATCTTGCAGAAACAGCGATCGTCATCCCCGATCAGCCTAACACCTTTGACATGGAAGCTATGTTCGCTTTACTGAGCCACATGGGCCGTTCCACCGGAGTTCCCGCATTGCACTTCAAACTTCTACAGACAAAATCAGTGCAAGATGCAAAAGATCTAGACCTGCTAGTAATTGCCAGCGGTGCTAACAAGGATCTTCTCGCCAGTTGGGGTAAATCCCTTCCGGCGCTTCTGGAAAAAGGAAGTCGCACCTTTACACCTTTAGGCAAAGCCATGGATATGGCTTATGAATGGTTTGGACTGAGTGAAAACAAAACACCCAAGTCCGGAGAGGGTACCATTCTTCTTGGCTCCGGATCTTTGGCCGCTATCATCGGTTTTGAATCACCGCTTAGCCCATCACGTAGTGTCGTCGCCATTACTTCGAACACTCCCACGGCATTGACCTCAGCCCTTGATGCTCTGAATGATGGTGGGAAAGTTCAATACATCCGCGGTGACCTTGCTTTAATGCGTGGCGAAAGTGTCGAGAGTTTTCGCGTTAATAATGTGTATTACATAGGCGAATTACCGTGGTGGCGCTGGATATGGTTCCACTTGAATCACCACCCACTGCTCCTGACTGCTATCGGCATCGCAATCGGCCTTTTTGTTGCTCTACTTGCCTTTGGGGCCCTACGTAATCTGGCTACCAAACGACTCGGTCAGCATAAGAAATAAGCACCTAGAAATGAAATATTTATTTGTGGGTACAAGACATAAGGCGAGCATTTTGCTCTGCCGGGGATATCAAATTCTCACTACGCTCTGCTTTTGCTTGGGAACTGCACAAGCAGTAACAGTCGAGCCTACTTGTCAGGCAGACTGGCCTGCTTGGCAAAACTTCAAGTCGGGATTCATCAATGAGGGCGGACGGGTAGTGGATGGGAGTACCCCCCGTAAACAGACCGTATCAGAAGGACAAGCCTATGCGTTGTTTTTCGCCTTGGTAGCCAATGATCGCAAAACCTTCGACAAGATTTTGCAATGGACCGAAAACAACCTGGCAAATGGCGATCTGACCAGCCATCTGCCAAGTTGGCTATGGGGTCGTAGAGATGATGGTAGTTGGGGCGTGCTGGATAGTAATCCGGCATCGGATGCCGATCTATGGATAGTCTATGCATTAGGCGAAGCCGGTCGGCTCTGGGGCGAACGCCGCTTCATTGCGCTTTCATCGCTGCTGGCTAGCCGTATATTACGCGAGGAAACCGCAGTCCTGCCAGGTTTAGGCCCCACTTTGCTACCTGCACCGCGTGGCTTCCAAACGGGAGAGAAGACTTGGCGTCTTAATCCCAGCTACCTGCCCATGCAGCTAATGAACTGGCTAAGCAGCCGGAGCCCTGATTCCACTTGGCAGCGAATCTCAGAATCCTCCCAAAGAATCCTTTTGGAATCGGCTCCGAAAGGATTCTCACCTGACTGGACAGTCTATCAGGATAGCAAGGGATTCCGAATAGACAGTGCGGGAAAAGAAAAAGGCGCTGGTGGCTATAACGCCATTCGGGTTTATCTGTGGGCCGGCATGCTTGCGCCCGACGCTTCTGCCCGGTCACAACTTCTTGCTGCTTTTTCCCCCATGGCCAGCTTTATCACGCGCCACGGCTACCCACCAGAGTCTATCAATATCATCACGGGTGAAGCCAATGGTCCAGGGCCATCAGGATTTTCCTCCGCACTACTACCCTTTCTGGCCGCCCAGGAAGATAGCGCTGCCTTACAGGGACAACGCGATCGTCTAATAGCTCGTCCACCGCGGCCAGATGCCTACTATGAACAGGCGCTTTCCCTCTTTGCCCATGGCTGGATGGACGGACGCTACCACTTCACGACAAATGGCAGCCTGCTGCCCTCTTGGCAAAAACCATGCAGCTCCGCCTCCTCCCGATTACCTTCGCACTGACTCTGGCTGGGTTGCTAAGTATTCCAGCCCTTGCCCGTTCAGAAAATAACGCTAGCGCCGACCTGCTGCGCAGCGCTCACATGTGGGAAGCCAAGGATCGCCCGGATTTAGCACGTGTCATACTAGAAAAATTACTGACCATCGAATCCAACCCAGAAGTACTATTTATGCTGGGAAGCATTGAGCTACGGTCAGGAAATATAAAACTTGCCGGCGATTATTTACATCGCCTGGAACAGCATTATCCTCACCACCCCAAAACTCTGGGTCTGCGCAGCCTGTATCGGGTTAACACCACTGAAAAACAGACTCTGGCAAACGCACGCCTGATGGCCAGAGCCGGCAATACCAAGGAAGCTGCCAAAATCATGCGCCGGTTATTTCCAGAAGCTCCTCCTCCCGGTGAACTCGGACTCGAATATTACCAACTCGTAAGTAGCACTGCCGCAGATCAGCAAACAGCAAAATCCGCTCTCGACAACCTTTACCGGGAAACAGGAGAAGCGCGCTACCGCCTTGCCTGGCTTAAGCTGCAAAACAATCAGCGTAGCAACCAGGAAATCCTGCAAGGTTATGAATCCTTGGCCGCTGCGCCCGACGTTAATCGACAAAAATTACGCGAAAACTGGTGGGCTGCCATAAAACGTCTGGCAGCAGCACCGGCAACCCTGCCTTGGATCCGCCGCTATTTAAAAGAATTTCCAAACGACCAGAATGCCATCGAATATCTGGCAGAACTACAACAATTACATGAAAAAGCGCTGCGCATCGCCAACGACCCTGCGGTACGTGCCCGTCAAACTGGGATCACTTTTCTGGAACACGATCAGCTGGAAGATGCCCAACGTGAGCTGCAAAAGTCGCTATCAAAGCGCCCCAAAGATCCCCAAGTGCTCGGTAGCATGGGCTTGCTTCGCTTGCGCCAGGGACAGCACGAAGAGGCTAAAAGCTGGTTTCAGCGTGCAGCCAAGGCTGAACCGGGCAGCAACAAATGGTCTGGTTTGATCCGCACCGCAACTTTCTGGGGACAAATGAAACGGGCCGATGAGCTACTCGAAGCCGGGAAACTGGTTGAAGCACAACAATTTGCACGACAAGCACTGAGTATCGATCCAAACAATGCTGATGGACTCGCTCTACTGGGCAATATTCTCGACCGGAGTCAGCATCTAGCCGATGCCGAATCACTCTACCGTGAGGCACTCAAACGCGATGTGGGCAATACGTCGGCTATGCGCGGCCTACTTACACTGCTCTCACGTAGCGAACGTCGCGATGAAGCTCAAGCGTTGATTGCCACATTCCGCCAGAATAACCCCAAAGAAGTTAATCGATTCAACGAAAGCCAAGCCAGCCTGCTACGTGATGAAGCCGAGGCATTCATCAGCGCTCACCAGCCCAGCCACGCCCTGCTAGCATTAGAAACCGCTGTACAACTCGCCCCCCGTGATGCCTGGATTCGCCATGACCTAGCAAATCTGTACGAGAGTTTGGGCTTGCCGATTCTCAGTCGTCGTGTAATGGCAGAGGGTATTGCGCTGGTTCCAAACGAGCCATCCATGAACTATGCCTATGCTTTAGTGCTGTCTGCCCAAGAACGGGAAATAGAAGCACTGCAACGCTTAGCCCGTATTCCCCCGTCCGCACGTTCCAGCGCCATGAATGAACTGGAAACGCGTACATGGATCAAATTGCGCATTCGTCAGGCCACAAAACTCCAGGCTAATGAAAGAAAAGACGAAGCGATCCGAATGCTGCTCCTTGCGGAACAACATGCCGCAAACAACAATCCAAATGCAATCGAACAAGTGTCGGAAGGCTGGTTTAGTCTGGAGCAACCGGCTCGCGGCCTCGCCCTGATGAAACGACACCTGATTGACACGAAATCAGCGACGATGGACAGCCAACTTTATTATGCTTCATTGCTCAATCGAGCCAAACAGGATGACGCCCTGAGCATTTTTCTGCTGGAACTACAGCAACATCCCGACTGGAATGACAAACAACGAGAGACCATACTGGCAATTGAAACTGACCTTGCTGCCCGGCAAATTGAACAGCTGCTACAGCGTGGCCAAATAGCTCAGGCTCGCACTCTCGCTGACCGGGCGGTCGTTACAGGACGAACAGGCGACATTTCGACGCTGAAAGCTCAGGCCCGTCTGCTGCTAGAGGCTAACGACTGGAAAGCCGCTCTACTGATCTTGCAGGCGATACTGGACAAATATCCAGACGACTTGGAGTCACGTCTAAATCTCGCGCAAGCTCACGCGCAGGCAGGCGACAAACAGGCTGCTCAGGCAACAATAGATCAACTACTGCCTCGTTTGCATGAGAATGATGTGGATACAAAATTGTCCATTATCCGATTGGAAGCGCGTCTTGGAAATATGAATCGAGCTAGGAAAATAATAAAGAAACTCCTCACCAGCAACCCCAACAATCCAGATGTGATGATTCAGGCAGGTCGTATCGAGCGCAGT
The DNA here is from genome assembly GCA_003402285.1 of Candidatus Nitrotoga sp. SPKER. GTDB lineage: Bacteria > Pseudomonadota > Gammaproteobacteria > Burkholderiales > Gallionellaceae > Nitrotoga. The sequence continues at coordinate 53,825 of QFXG01000007.1, forward strand.
GATCGTCAGTACTCGGCTGCCTTGGCTTATTTCCGCCAAGCACTGATCTTGGAGAAGCGCGCTCCGAACGTAGCGACAACCGCCGAATCCGTGCCTCTACTCGACCTGGATCCCAAACACCCATTAATCGGCTTAGCACCACAACCTAGTTACGCCTTAGGGTATCCCAATGCAGTTAAGAATTCAGACAACACCGATAAACAAGAATCTGCGACAAAATCGAATTTACATAACCCACTCGCTCCGTCCACAACAGTACCAGGAAAAATAACTTTAATCCGCCGCCCCACCACAGCTGAAGAGGAAATTACCCGTATTGAAACCAGGCAAGACCCCCGCATTGAAGTAGGATTCGAAAAGCTCAGCAGAAACTCTTCAAACGGCACATCTACCTATCATGGAACAGAGACTCCAATAATCGGATGGTGGCCGGTGGGCTACGATGGACACGGTTTTGTCCACGTGGATCGGGTCAGCGTCGATGCAGGCGAACTTACTCAAGACGACGCCCCTCTCTTTGGCAAGCTGGGTGTAAGACCTTCTTCTCTTCCTCCTCCATATTCGCAAAAAGTAGAGGGCACTTCGGTCGGTATGGGCTATGAGGGTGATCAATTACACTGGGATCTGGGCATGATCGGTATCGGCTTTCCGGTACAAAATATGGTCGGGGGTATTCGCAAAGCCTGGGAAGCAAACAACGTGGATTACGCCCTTGAAATTTTCCGTCGCCCACAAACTAACAGCCTACTTTCCTATGCTGGCACACGCGATCCCGCTACAGGTGAAATCTGGGGAGGTGTCGCCTATACTGGATTTAGCGGTCGAATCGCCCACACTTTTGGTCAGTTTAATACCTTCGCCAGCGCGGAATATGGCCTATTACGGGGCAAAAATGTACTCGATAACAGCCGTATCGCCCTACGTACTGGCATAGACAAAGACGTGCTACGCCGGGAAAACATGTGGGTCAATCTGGGATTCACGCTAACCCACTGGCGCTACAAAGAAAACGAATCTTTCTACACTTTTGGTCATGGCGGTTACTACAGCCCACAAAAGTACACTTCAGTAAACATGCCGATAGAGTGGGCAGGTCGCAGCGGAAAACTTTCCTATTTGGTGCGAGGCTCAACCTCTTTCGCCTGGACTTTTGAAAAACGTATGCCTTATTACCCAACCGACAGCGCGTTACAAAATGATGCTGTCAATAGTGGAAATGGAATCGACTCTGGATTTTATCCCGGGGGGGACGGCGGTGGAAAAGGCTATTCCCTGCGGTTGGCAACCGAATATCAGATTACGCCCCATTTAGCTATTGGGGGATACCACAACATGGATCGCACAGCTTTCTATACTCCAAATCTAACTTTCGTCTACTTACGCTACCTGTTTAAGGCTCATTCAGAACCAGTGCGCTTCCCACCGATAACGGCTAGGCCTTACTCCCGCTTCTGATCACAATCCAGGCTGATAATCGATCCATGTGCCCTCAGAGCGCATCAGATAACCGTTTTCACGCCCAATGACAACGATATCTTCGTTTTCGCTCACAAAAGGTGTACCCGGCAGATTTTGTAACCGTTCCGCCAGAGGTTTACCACCCGTTCCGGCAAAGGGACTGTCCGCGATAAAATCGGCAAGAAGTGTGCTAATTGCAAAGTAACTCACCGATTTATCCACCTGCAAAGGTTGATGTGGCGTATCTCCAGACTTACCCTTAAAACCTACCAGTTTGATGGCCGCGGGCACCAATGTGATCTTGGGATTGGGAATTTCACGCATACCGGATATCTGCACCTTGTCTCCCCGCAAAGCAGCACCATGTTCCGGTACTAAAATCACCACCACCGGCCTTCCTTTGCCCTCTAGGAAAGTAATAAAACGATCAAAATCTGACATCAATTTATCCAGTCGTGGTTTGAACGTTTCCAAACTAGAGCGTGACTTAACCCCAGAAACACGGTTTCCATCATGCAAGGCAATAGTGTTGTAGTACAAGGCTCGGGGCCGAACTGATGGCGGCTGGCGTGCCCACCACTCCGAGAGTAGCGGGAAATCCTCATAAATAGGGGTATCGTCAAAACTGTGCATCACTACGGGGGCGAAACGGTTGTCATCCAGTTTTACCCCGATACCCGATGGTTCTTGTACCATGCCCGCAAATTGGTCGAAGTGTCCATCATGGTTAAGCAGGCCCCGCACTTCGAAGCCGGCAGCTTCAAAATTACGGAAAAGATTGCATTGAGACGCATCCACTTCATACAGCTTGCGATGCGGAAGCTGCCCACAATTACTGTGAAACAAACGTAAAGCACCTGGGCCGCTGTAGCTAGCGGCAGTATTAAAACGGCGAAATACTACATCAAAACGATTTAACAGGGTCGAGCTGTTTTCACCTACATAATCCATATCGTCCCATGAAAGAGAACAGACATGTAAAAACACCACATCAAAAGGGGCAGCAGAATCTGCAATCGAGGGAAAACTTACCCGTTTGTCTTGTTCGGCGGTGTAAAAGGCTTCCAACTGGGCGGTAGGCTCCAGCTTAGGCAAAACCGTAGCGCTTCCATTCACTAACGTCGGATGAGGAGCAACAACCGAGACAGCATTGCCACCTTGCAAATTAGCAAAGGGCGCGCTCAAAATGCCAAGAAAAGCCAAAGTAGCAAAACGCAGACGACGACGAAGCAGCAGATAAGCTACCAGTAGGAGACCCAGAGCAGCAATCACCCAGATATTTATAAAGCGGCCTAGAAGTTCAAGTAAATAATCGCCACCAAACCCTGTCAGCGCTTGCTTCTGGGAAAGCACGCGCGAAATCGGTGGCAACCAGGAGTCATGGTAAAGCAAGGCCAGCCCCAATGGCATCGCCAGTATCGCGCGAATCAAGCGATGCCGATCAGACGCCAGAGGTAGCACAAGCACAATGGCGAAGACCAAATTAGGAAGCCAATGAAAGCCAATAAATCCGCTGTAAAATAAGCCCAGCTTGGCAATAAAATAAATACTCCAGTAACCCATGAGTGCTATCAACTCCCGAATTTTATTTGACCTGCGATCATTAAATCACGTATCTCCCAAGTCAACTCCGAACTAACTGACGCTGCCTAGTCAAGCCTTTAACCAGGTTACGCCACAGACTACGGTAACCTTTAAATCCGAAAATAGCGATTTCTTTGAAGCTCTGTAGAGGACGATCTACATCCTGTTCGTTCGACCAGTTCCTCCACGCATCGGCGCGGGCAAAAGTACATTGAACCAGATTTGCTTCCTGCTCTATGCTCAAATTATCGAACTGAACACCAAGCTTGTTACCATGACTGGCAATTACCCTTGCAGGAAAAGTGCATTCCACTTCGCCATACCAAAGTGAAATCCAAACCCGTTCTTTCACTGGCAGTTCGAATTCCCGGTCGAGCAGCAAGCCAAGACCAGTCATGGAATAATCTTCAGTACGACACATTCTTGTACTCCCATCCATAAAATGCAATGCCGCCAGCAAGTTGGTAGACACTCGGTGAGATACTCGCACCTGCCTGGCTTCAGTGGCAACGCCAATAGCTGCACCCAATATGAGAAGGTTGTAGGCTGTCCAGGTCAAGTTGAGCAATACGGTTCCCATTTCAAAAGTGTTCCAGAAAAAAAATCGCACCAGACCGATGGTCAATCCCACAATATTAAGCGCAGCTAGCACAATATACGGCTTGGAAATGGTCCAGTCGAAGAAGGAATGTTCGATCAAGCCTCCTTTAGCTGTAACATTGAATTTCCCGGCTTTCGGATTGAATATGGCAAGAGCTGTAGGCAGGATGATGTACCAAGCTAAAACCGATTCATATACCTCGGCCCAGAACGAGTGTCGATGTGCTCCCTGAATATGCGCATTAGCCAGATTGGCCTGCAACATATGGGGCAACACGTAAACGGCAAGCATAGCGGCTGCCGCGCTAATTATATGAACTTCAAAATAAAGATAGGTTAAAGGAGCGGTCAGAAAAATAAGACGCGGAATACCGTAGAAAAAATGCAGCATCGCGTTGCTGTAACAGATGCGTTGAAAGAAACTTAATCCCTTACCCAAGAATGGATTGTCGATTCTAAAAATCTGCGCCATACCTCGTGCCCAACGAATACGCTGCCCGATGTGGCTAGAAAGGCTTTCAGTAGCCAGCCCTGCTGCCAAGGGAATATTAATATAGGCAGTGGTATAGCCAAGCCGGTGGAGTTTCAGGGCAGTGTGTGCATCTTCGGTCACTGTTTCCACGGCGACCCCACCCACCTCTTCGAGTGGCCCCCGACGCAATACCGCACAAGAACCACAGAAAAAAGTGGCATTCCAGAAATCATTGCCGTCCTGGATCAAACCATAGAACAATGCACCTTCGTTAGGGACACGGCGGAAAGTGCCAAGGTTACGCTCAAAAGTGTCAGGGGAAAAAAAGTGATGGGGCGTTTGCAGCATCGCGCAACGCTTATCCTTGAAAAACCAACCCATTGTAGACCGCAAAAAGGAATTGGTAGGTAAATGGTCGCAGTCAAAAATGGCCACATATTCGCCGTGGGTCAATTTTAGTGCATGATTCAGATTGCCCGCTTTAGCATGGACATTGTCAGGCCGAATGATGTAGCCCACACCAGCTTCTTTGGCAAAGCGACGAAATTCATCCCGTCGCCCATCGTCGAGAATATAAATATTGAGCTTATCACTAGGCCAGTCTATCCCCTTGGCTGCAAGAACCGTCGGCTCTAAAACCTTGAGCGGCTCGTTGTAGGTGGGAATGAAGACATCAACACTGGGCCATAAGGAAGTATCCAATGGCAGACTTGAGGTATGCCGCTTGAGTGGCCAGGCATTCTGGATGTAGCCGAGTAAAAGAACCAGCCAAGTGTATATCTCCGCAAGCAGTAAACAGATGGCAAGAAAAGTTTCCCACCCAGAATCCAGCGGGATGGTCTGGGTCAATCGCCACCAGCCGTAACGACATGAAGCGAGCACCGAAAGAGCGATCAATATCAGAGCGGGCAAATTGCCGGGAATACGCTGCACAAACAGCGCGGTTCCCCATAAGCAGACAAGGAATAAAAACTGTCCAAACCAGGTAAAGGGAGTGGTCACTATCAACCAGAAAAAAAATATTGACAACAGAACCAGTAACCACAATAACAAAGGTTTTCGAAAAGAAGGGGTCTCCAGCCATCCTTCCAAGCGCCGACCAAGCGCCTCGTGATCCACTGCCGGAAGAAAAGAAAGTAGCTGCTGCCCAAGCCAACGCAGGGTTCGAACACCTGCCTGCACAATCCACTCTATTGTTAAAAACAACAGATTGATGAGGCTAACCGATAAAGTTAGCAAAGTACTCCAGAGAGAAGTTTCGGTACGCGCGGCGTGGCCCGGAGGGAATATAAATAAATACAGCAACCACTGCCGGACGCTACGCTTGTCCACTACTCCTAGTTTCTCAGCTAACCAATCCAGCGGTTCAGGGCGCGATTTAATCTTCAGATGCGCCAACTCCGTCAATTCATCAGTATTCGACAATAAAAACAATCTCTTCAACCATAGGCTTGGTTGATCTAGTCGAAACACCCCTAAATGACGAACGATCCAATGGCGCATCAAAGTTACACCTTTCCGTCGAGGCTGCTTGCGGGTCCAGCAAGCAGCCAGTTGAGCAAACCGTTCAAATCATGGGCGACCAGAGAATCCGGGCTTAAGCTCTGTAAGTTCGTTCGATTTGCAACAGCACGGGGAATCGCTTCATCCCGATGCACGGGATAAGGTGAGAGTCGCATTTGTAAGGTCGATCGAAATCGTGCCAATAGATCGTTTTGCAGTGTCCGGGTACTATCCAAACCATTTACTACATAGATGAGCTGACTCCCTGGAGCGCACCGGGATAAAGTAGCTTCCACTGCTGGCAACAAAGCCAGGGAGCGAGCATCGGGCGCCAACACAGCAAGCACCAAGTCTGCTGCAACTATGGCCTGACGTGCATAGAGAGAAGGCAGACGGGACGTATCAATCAATAGAAAAGCCTCTGACGGATAATCAATCTGAGCGATACATTTACTGAGCCACTCAGGTTCTGCACGCAGATGTTGCTCAAAAGTGACCAGACTAGTTTCATTGGCTCGGCCAAATGGCAAACAAGCCACTCCATTTGAGTTGACAAGCGCACTCTTGCCAAATTCTTTCTTTGTTAAAAAATCTGGCAACAGACCACCTAGGCTCGCCTCACCGCTACCAAATAGAGTAGACAATAGGTTTTGGGGATCAAAATCCAAAGCCAGAACCGCGATTTCGCGCTGGGCAAGCAAGATAGCCAAGCTGGCCGTCAGGGTGGAACGACCCACCCCACCTGCAGCTGAAACAATAGCAATCTTAAACATACATCAGTTCTTCGCACCCGGCATCCGTTCGGTATGACCAGGTTTATAGGGCACTATACAACGTAAATACCGACGCAAGAATAGACGCCGTAACAGCCGGTACTTCACTACATAGTAAGTAACTACCGCTAACAGTACGCCTGAAAGGAGAGATAAAATAAAATTTTTCAGCATTATCAAAGAATTTATTCAGATAAAGTAGAACACATGCCCGCCGTTGCACGCCGCGGCAAGGAAAAAGGTCGCATGGCACGGTGCTTATCCACTGGGCATATCAACTTAAGCTCAGTAGTTTCAACCGATGAAGACGGGAAAATCTGTTTCATCTGCTTCTGGGGGCCAGCTGTTGCGATCGAACGCTTGGCTTTGTCTTCCAGAATTGGCAAATCGACTTGTAGTACTGATGAGTAATCGTGCATGGGCGAGTTTTCATTGTCTCGCCGCAACTGATCGATGGACTCCCAGATCAACTCAGGTGTCGGCTCAATAATATGGGAAGAAAACAGCTCCGTCACAGGCACGGAAAAAAGCCGATCAAGCGTCGAATCCACATCCGACTCTCGGCAAGCAAACAAAAACAGATAAATACTATTCTGATCGGCAGTAAAGATATCGCCAAGTCTCCTTGCCTGGCAAGCCTGAAGAGCGTCCAGTTGTGCCACTCTGGAAAGAATTGGAAGGCGTATCAAGCTATGGCCCAGATCAATACGTTCGGAACGCTTGAGCATTGCCGTCACTTCGCGACAAAAAATGGACGGCGATAGGTAACCGGCAATTTGGTTGGGTTCAGCAGCCTGCACCGCAAGAAGATATTCATTCTCCATCGGGCGACTAAATACTTGGTCAGACATGGTATTTATAATCTGCACTACGCGAGAGAATGGAATTTCCTTGTACACCATCAAGTTGATCCCCAAACGCAGGAGCATCAACTCGTTATTGTAACGAAGCTTGTTGGTGGTTTCTCGCACAATAATTTTCAAGGAGCGGGGGTGGGACGAGCGCATGCGATGGACAAATCGCGATAGTGCTTCAAACTCATGATCACCATCCGCGTGTAACAGGATGGTAGCGGCCACCGCATTATCACAGATCGCTTCCATATCGGACAAATCACTTGCCACTATCCATTCTGCGGGCACACCTTTGACTCCGGCAACGGTCGCTGCTGTCGCTATGACTCGCCCTTGGTCAGGCGCATAAAAAACTACCTGCCCTCCAGCATTCATTTCAGAACTATCTGAACTCAGAGACTTATCCTGTTCGGACAATTTCAGACCAAATTGCCGATGCACACTCTTATCCTGCCCTACCCACCGCTCAATAGTTAACAGGCCTCCACCGCAATCTCCATCCAATACGGCAAGGTTAGGTACAAGCTCCGGTAAAGTTTGCAGCAATGGCAAAAAACCATGAGCTCCGTTAATATCTTTGATTATTAGCAGAATGGGCGCATGGCGATTTGCAGCCCATTCCTTCCAGGCTTGCCACTGTTGGATAAATAAATTTTTGTTCTGCCAATCAAAAATCGCCTGGCCCTCCTGAATCAGCAAAGTGTGGTGTGCGGTCACGCCACAAACACCAATCTCATCAAAGAAGCGATCAGCACCCAGACGTCCTATAACCTCGGCACAATCATTGGTAACACGGAAAAAAACAAGTGGTCCAGGATTGTCTTTATCAACGGTACCAAGGCTGCGAGCGAACCGATCCATAAATTTCTGCCCGGACTCTCCCGATGCTAATATGGCCAACGGCCCTGCCTGTCTAAAATTACGTGCTGCCGAGAGTGCACAACACTGCCCTAGTGCCTCGTCCCGCACCAACAAAACACTCGTCAAACCGGCACTGCACAGACCCACATCAGCAGGTAAACCAAACACTCCCAGATGAGTTTGATCGATCATGACTCCCCTCGAAGTACTGTCTTTGCGCAATAAGCGCATGATCAAAGACATAAATCGCCCAAACATATTTATCATTACCTCAGAGACCACAAAATCATGGCCCAAATTAAAATGGCGTTCGTTAATGCCAACAAAACGGCAGCACTACCCATATCCTTTGCCCTTTTAGCCAATGGATGAATATCCAATGACACTCGATCCACATTGGCTTCAATGGCCGAGTTGAGCATTTCCACCACCAATATCAGCATAAGGCTAGCCACTAACAACACCCGCTGAGTCACGTCTACCGGCACCATGAAAGCCACCGGCACAAGAACAATAACGAGAATAACTTCTTGACGAAAAGCGGCCTCCTCTCGCCATGCAAGTAGTAATCCAGACAGGGAGTAACTCAGGGCATTCACTAACCGACGTAACCCGGAAGTTTTGTGAGGATTAACACTTGTCATGTTTACGAATTTCACCCTATCGATTTAACTTCGAAGTAAACCACTTGCTAGTCTAATGCATCGTTTTTAATAGAATGATTATTTACTCATTAATTTCGAGATAGAAACTTTCCATGATGCTGTTACACATAACACCCAGAGTATTTTAAATTTTGCCTTTTTCATACCGGCCATACTACGTGTTCATCTAATTCTTCGTAAGTTCCTTAATTATCGGTCAATTTTATTAAAGCTTAAAATAGTAGAGCATCTAGTAGATTAGCCAGAATATCTATTGCATGTTGTGCATGCCAAGTAAATAGGCGTATCGGATTAACTTAGCTTTCGTGCAATTAAAAAACAATGCCGATGGTTTAAGAACCGAACACAAGGTGATCTATCATTCCCTAATTGCTTGAATTATCCTATTGTCATACAATGATAATCATTCTCATAAAATCATGAAGCACGCTAGTACTGATGTCAACGGCAAATACCATTTCTCAGGAAATTGAATCACTCTACAGCAATCATCATAATTGGCTGTGTGGGTGGTTACGCAAAAAACTGGGGACAAACTGTGACGCGGTTGACTTCGCACATGACACTTTCCTGCGTATTCTTACATCACGCGACCTATTTTGTATCCGCGAGCCCCGTGCTTATCTCGCCACGGTCGCAGGCGGATTAGTCGCTCATCATTATCGCCGGCGCGCCATTGAAAAAGCTTATCTTGACGCGCTAGCCAGTTTGCCAGAACCGGAGACTCCTTCCCCGGAATACAGTGCTATTTTGTTGGAAACATTAATTGAGATTGATCAATTACTCGATAACTTGCCTCTAAAAGCACGCCGAGCGTTTTTACTGGCGCAACTCGAAGGTTTGACTTATGCGGAAATTGCTCAGCAATTAGGTGTATCCGTCAGCATGGTTAAACAATATATGCTGCGTGCCACACAGCAATGCTATTTTTCGCTCTCGCTCTGAACCATGGCCACCAAAAATGCGGTTGGTTCTACTGCTATGCCTAAGCAAACCACTACTTTTACAGAGGTTGAATTACCCTTCAATACCCACGTTGCTCAGCAGGCATCCGAATGGCTAGTCTTGCTAATTTCCGGTACTGCCACAGATGATGATCGCCATGCCTGGGAAAAGTGGCGCAACGCCGACCCAGAACATGGTCGTGCTTGGCATCACATTGAAAATATCAACCAGCGCTTTCAGGGAATACCCACTGACATTGCCTTCAAAACATTGGCTCCCAATGTTTTACAAAATCGCCGTCGCTTGATTAAGGCACTCACTATAGTACTCATGGCAAGTGGAACGGGTTTGATCGTTCGAAAGACGACACCCTGGTGTGAATGGACTGCCGACTATCGAACCAGTACAGGCGAACAGCGTAAGCTTACGTTGGCAGATGGCACGCTCGTTGTGCTCAATACCACTAGTGCCATTGATGTGGATTACAACGACACTACAAGATTAATACAGCTGCGCACCGGCGAAATGTTTATTACCACCGCTCAGGATAAGCCAGCGACTACATTGATGCGACCTTTCGTTGTTGAAACTGCAGAAGGTACGGTGCGTGCGCTCGGCACACGTTTCGTTGTCCGCCAAGAAAACGGTAGCAGCCATGTGGCTGTCTATGAAGGCGCGGTTGAAATTGAACCTTTCGATGCCCGTGATCAAAAGATCGTCGTATCAGCCGGACAAGCACTCAATTTCACCCGACAAACCAGGGATACTGTTTTATCGGCTGACGAAAATGCTATCGCCTGGACGGAAGGCATGATCGTCGCCGAAAAAATACGCTTGGGCGACTTTATCGACAGTCTGCGCCGTTATCGGACTGGATATCTGAATTGCGATCCAGCAGTAGCGAATCTGCTCGTTTCCGGTGTTTTTCCATTGAAAAATACAGACAGCGTACTGGCATCGCTCACAGATTCGCTGCCAGTCAGCATCCATTATCGAACCCGATTCTGGGTGACAGTGGTACACAAGTGACAAATCTCCTCCTAAAAAAATTATTTTAAAAATTACTGTCCTTTTTTCAGTTTCAAGTGGCCTACCAACTAAGCCGCTGCAAAAACAGCAGTGCACAGGTTAATACCACTTAAACAAACTTGGAAAGAGGAAACAATGGGAATCCGGAAGAATCGTAGCAAGCAATGCAAAAACAGTGCCCAGAACATATCAACATGGCGGCTCACACAGCGCTCACGCGCTATTCATACTATGTTTTATGGCTTAGCGACATTAGCCAGCATGACCGTAGTGGCGCCCTTTGTCTACGCAGCGGATACTGTACAGGTGCAGCCAGCACTCAAGCACTATGATGTTCCTGCCGGACCGCTTGCTACCCGTTTGAATGACCTCGCCCGAGCAGCGGGTGTGCTATTGTCATTCGACCCGGCACTCGCTGAAGGCAAGCGTACCAATGGAATATCCGGTGACTATGCGCTTTCCGATGCATTTGCAAAGCTGTTGACCGGTTCAAATGTTGAAGCCGTTGCGATTTCAGGTGGCCGGTACACCCTGAAAACCTTACCCATTGCTTCGATCCCGCGGGGAGCCGAACTCAATGCAACAACGTTACCCGAGGTTAGGGTGTCGGCGACAACGAGCAATAAAGAAACGGCCTATGGCCCCGTAACAGGTTATGTTGCCAAACGTAGCGCTACTGCAACCAAAACCGACACCCCGATTATCGAAATACCGCAATCAATCTCCGTTATTACCCGTGACGAACTCGATGACCGCGGCGTTCAAGGGATGACGGAAGCATTACGATATGTCCCTGGCGTAGTCGTCGATAATTTTGGATACGAACCCAGAGGCTTCGAATACATCCTTATGCGTGGCTTTAATGGGACCAATTCTGCCAATTTCCGGGACAGCCTACACCAGCTCACAGAAGGGCTATTTTACGCGTCTTTTATTAGTGAGCCCTATGGCGTTGAACGCATCGAGGTCATGCGCGGGCCAAGCTCCATTATGTTTGGCAAGGGTGATGCAGGCGGGGTTGTGAATCGTGTCAGCAAGCTTCCCAGCCGGGACGCCCTGCGCGAGATCGAGGTTCGGGTCGGCAACTTTAACCGCAAACAAGTCAATGTTGACGTGGGTGGTACACTCAATGAAGACCGAACACTGCTTTATCGCATTGTTGGCGTCGGGCTGGATGCAGATACTCAAGTAAAATACCCAAATGGACAGGGCACGTCCCTTGATCGTCAGTATTTGGCACCTTCCTTGACATGGCACCCCTCAGTTGACACATCAATTACTCTACTTGCGGATGTACTAAAAAACACTAGCAACGCCTCTCCTTTTTTTCTGGTTGCCCCCAATGGGGTATTAACCCGCACGATGGCCGCTGATCCTGGTGTTGTTAAATATAGACAAAGCCAAGGTTCTATTGGCTACAAAGTCGAACATCATTTCAATGATACCTGGACAATCCGGCAAAATTTTCGTCATGCACAAACCAGTGTCAAGGTAAGAGAGGTGAATGCAGTTGATTATCTTGAGGACGGCAAGACACTACTCCGCTCCGCAACGTTCAGTAATGAACGGGTTAAACAGACACTTATTGACACCCAGTTACAGGCTAAATTACGCACCGGAATGGCAGAACACACGATGCTATTTGGAATCGACGCCAATCGCGCTGATCTGACTCTCAACGCACTAGTAAGTGCTGTAACCCCTACACTGAACGTATTTTCGCCTATATACAATCAAACAATACCCAATCCTGACATATTGGCTGCAGATGGAAAACAAAGGGTTCAACAGGTTGGATTTTACCTTCAAGATCAGGTTAAATTTAATCAACGCTGGATTCTTACTTTGGGTGGACGGCAGGACAGAGTAAAAACTGTTCATAACGATGTCCCTCAGGGCATCGCAGAAACTTCCACACAAAGTGCGTTTAGCGGCCGTGCTGGGTTAACCTACCTTGCGTCCAATGGTTTGGCACCTTACGTAAGCTATGCAGAATCTTTCGTACCCCAAGTCGCTTCAACATTTGACGGTAGACTTCTTGATCCAAGTCGCGGCAGGCAGTATGAAATCGGCATTAAATATCAACCAAAAAACAGTAACAGTCTCTACACTGCTGCAATATTTGACCTGACCAAAACGAATGTTGCCACACCCGATCTGAATCCTGAGCACCTGGTGCTTAATCCTTTTGCCAGTATTCAGACGGGTGCAATTAGATCACGCGGGCTGGAACTGGAAGCAAGGACCGAACTGACCCGAAACCTGAATGCTATTGGGGCCTTCACTTACAACGATGTGGAAGTCACTAAAAGCAACGATATCGATTTAGATAAAGTTCCACCGCGGGTACCTAAAACAACGGCCTCATTCTGGCTGGACTATAAGCCATCTGAACCCGCTTGGCAGGGATTCGGTTTCGGTAGCGGCGTTCGCTATACCGCTAGCCGCTTTAACGACCCAACTAATAGCTCGTCCTTACCTTCATTTACTTTGTTTGATGCAGGGGCTCGTTACGAATCCGGCCATTGGCGCTATGCCCTGAATGCTGCGAATCTGTTCAACAAGCAATACACCTCTACTCAAAATACTTTTACCCATTTCCTGGGTACACAGAGAACTATTATCGCTAGCGTGAAGTATCGGTGGTAAATCAAATTAGCTCTCGGCAAGGAAGAATAAAAGAGTTTCATAATGCTCAGAAACTCTTTATTTGATCTTTGAATATTAAGGATTTCCTATGCGCTCAATCTTCGTTCATCTACATCGCTGGTTTGGCCTGACTATTGCTGGCTTTTTATTCATCTCCGGTATTACGGGCGCAATCATCTCCTGGGATCATGAACTTGATGAGCTCCTTAACCCTCATCTCACCGAGGTGCAGAGCCGGGGGCAGGCTATCCCTCCATTGGAAATAGCCAGACGCATCGAAGCTGCAAATCCTCATGCGTGGGTAACTTTCATCCCTTTATCAACACAAAGTGGTGAATCAACAACTTTTGGTATTACCCCTCGCGTAAGCCCTGAGACCGGACGAGCATATGAACTTGGGTACAACCAGGTATTTGTAGATCCGATCACAGGATTGGAGTTAGGGAAACGCGAATGGGGGGCTGTGTCATTATCTCGTGAGAATTTGATATCTTTTCTGTACAAATTGCATTACAGCCTGCATATCCCGGAAATGTGGGGGACAGACAGGTGGGGCATCTGGTTGCTGGGAATCATTGCCATAATTTGGACTCTGGATTGTTTCTTTGGACTGTACCTAACATTGCCATTGCGACGACAGCGCTTATCCAAAACAAATGCGCTACTGAATAGAGCCATTCCCAACACTTATTTACAACCGAAATTAGCAACGCAAAAAACAGAATCCACTTGGTGGGAAAGATGGTTACCTGCGTGGAAAGTACGCTGGAAAAATGAGGGATATAAGCGTAACTTTGATTTACATCGTGCAGGTAGCTTATGGACTTGGACGCTACTATTCATCATTGCCTTTACCGCTTTTTCATTAAATCTGAACCGTGAAGTGTTTTTCCCCGTCATGTCGCTTGTATCGAATGTAACCCCTGACCCCTTCGACCTACGAACCCCTAAGGATAAGCATCACCCTATTATTCCCAGGATTAATTACGAATCAATAATTGACAAAGCTCACGCAGAGTCCGCGCGTAGAGGCTGGAAAGAACCGGCCGGAAGCATATTCTACGCGGAAGATTATGGCATCTATGGGGTAGCTTTTTTCCATCCGGGTGATAACCACGGGGCAGCGGGAGTTGGTCCAGCACAACTCTACTTTGATGCTAAAGATGGACGTTATTTAGGAGATAGAAAACCTTGGAAAGGTTCAGTGGCGGATATCTTTATGCAGATGCAATTTCCCCTGCATTCTGGACGCATTCTTGGTCTACCAGGACGCATCCTTATCTCCATCATGGGATTAGTCGTAGCGATGCTCTCCGTAACGGGAGTTTATATATGGTGGAAAAAACGCCGGGGTCGTGCAGTGTTAACTGAACGTACACGTCGAGCACCTAATACTGGCATAAGTAACAATTATTCAATTTACAAAAATCCATGAACGAACAAAAACGTCCCTGTAAATCAGCAAAAACAGATAAGAACAAACGGCGGCGCTTTTTACGAGCGAATTAAATGTGATTCTGCCTTTAAAAATAGATCACAGCAGTTTTTTATCACAAACCCGGTATATTTCAATTAAGCAGACGGCAGCTTCATCGCAGCCTATAAATTGTTAGGCAGGCCGCGTGAGGTTCTGTTTATTTATATCGCTGGTACTGCGCGTCTGCATTATTCATACTATGGTCATCGGATTACTATTCGGCTCTCCTCTAGCGTTAGCTGCCACCACTAACCCTACAGCTCCCACTGCGATTCATACTACATCTGTTCCTGTAATCGATGGTGTAATAGATGATCTGGTGTGGAAGCAAGCTACCCCCATAAGCGACTTCTTGCAGATTCAACCCACTCACGGTGCGACTCCCACCCGTCGTACTGAAATTCAGATGGTTCATGATGGTCGCATGCTGTTCGTTGCTATTCGGGCCTATGACCCAGCTCCGAAAGAGATCGTCGCACGTCAGATGCTGCGGGATGCCGATGGCATTAAATACGACGATCACGTTGCCCTTGTTTTTGATCCGGAAGGTCGCGGACGTAACGGTTTCGTTTTTCGTGTCAATGCCAATGGTGCCCGACTTGACAGTCTGGTTTATGACGGTGTGGAAGAACGCAGCGACTGGGATGCCATCTGGAACGCTGAAGCCCGTATCGACGATGCAGGATGGAGCGCAGAACTATCCATTCCATTGTCGGCAGTAGGCGCGGCCAATAGCGACACCCCGTGGAAGTTTAATGCTGAGCGCTGGATCGCTCGTGCGAGTGAAAAAGTACGCCTGTATGGAGTTTCAGCAGATAAATACTTCACCTCTCTGGGCGATGCCCAAGATTTGAATGGTATTAAGCCCGATTCAACTGGCCTTGGAGTACGCATAAAACCATCAATACGGCTCAATGCGAACAGTTCTGGGGCGACTGATGTCAAGCGCCAATTTGATCTGGAACCGGGACTAGAGGTATTTTATCAAGGACGTAATAACTTCTCTGCATCATTTGCTTATAACCTCAATTTTGGCGAAGCGGAGGCGGATGATCGCATTGTCAACCTTACTCGCTTCCCCCTCTTCCGGCCAGAAAGACGCGAATTCTTCTTAAGAGACTCAGGCCGCTTTAGTTTTGGCGGTTTATCAGAAACCGCAATACCCTTCTTTTCTAGACGAATTGGTATTAACCGACAAGGTATTGTTTCGAATCTCGATTTCGGCGCAAAAGTTGCCGGTACGGTGGCCGGCCTGGACTTCGGAATTCTTAGCACGCGCGTGGAAAAAAGCGAAACAGAACAGGCGGCTCAAGTAGGCGTGATGCGAGTGACCGGTGCAATGTCGGAAAAAACTCGAATGGGCATGATCGCAACGCAAGGTAATCCTGAAGGCACAAGCGGCAGCTACCTAATAGGCTCGGATTTTCAATACCGCAATACCAATCTTCCTGGTAACCGCACTCTTGATGCTTTTATATGGGGGCAGCAATCCGGTAATCCCGGGCTGGGCAGTGGTCAAGCATTTGGTGGGAGTGTCAATTATCCCAATATCGGATTATCCGCCAATGCAAACTGGCAATACATTGACGCAAGCTTTCTACCCGCATTAGGCTTTATAACGGAATCGGGTGTCAATCGTACTGGCGGCGAAATCGGCTGGTGGTCGCGCACCAAAAAGGGAGGCGACATTATCCCGGCGCTCGATTGGCAAACTCGCAATAAGCTCAATGGCACAGAAAGCTCAGTGCTAATCAATCCAGAGATTTATATCGCCAATGCGGCCGAAGATTTCATCTTTCCTGAATTTTTTATACAGAACGATCGCCTGGCCGCACCATTTCACCTACTGCCCGGCGTTGTTATCCCGGCTGGAAGTTATCGCTGGAATTACTTCTCACTTGAAGCGGGTTCATCACCGTCCCGACCTTTTTCAATGACAGCCTACGCTCGGATTGGAGGTTATTATGATGGCCGACGTAATGATCAATCCATCAACACAATTTGGAACATCAATAAACATTGGGGAATACGTAGTGGCTTAGAGCGTAGTGACATCGACTTACCCACAGGCAACTTTGTTGTACATACTGCAAAAATACGACTAAATCATGCCGCATCGAATCGGCTTTCGGAAAGCTTAACATTTCAATGGGACAATGTATCCGGACAACTCGGAGCCATCGCTCGCGTGCATTGGACAATTGTGCCAGGACGCGAAGTCTTTCTTGCTGCCAATTACTTGGCAGCAGCAAGTGGCACCGCAGATGAACCTATACCAATGCAGTCACAGACCTCAGCAACGCTTAAATTAGTATGGAATTGGGAACGTTAATTGGTTTGCTAATTTACGGAGGTAAACCTAGGCTGGGATTAATATTAATCGCCAGAAGGAAAAATTTCGGTATCACATCGCCACTCGAAAAAATCTCGATTCTTGGAAATTTTAAGTAAAGTCATGTTCACAAATTCAATGACATCAGTAACGCAGATCACCCTTCGGATTTTTAGTGAGTAGTCTAACTAATGAAAATTACAAAATCGACCCTGGTCGCCAAGGACAAAGAAAGTAATAGAGCTATTCAGGAAGACCAAAAAACAACTCTATCGTCGTTCAGCCAACCACAACATCCCGGTCGCCAGAAACAGGAACAGTAGCGGTATCGCCACCGCACTCAGCAGGGGCGGCCACTCATTGAGTGCACCCAGATTGGTGAATAGCTTACCCACAAAGTGAAAAGCCAGTCCCAATATAATACCCAAGAATATTTTGGCGCTAATTCCACCTTCGCGCCGCTGGTGCGAAGCAAAGGGCAAAGCCAATAACATCATCACCAGCACTGCAAATGGATACACCAACTTGTTCCACATCGCAATTTCATAAGACACGGTCTTCTGATGGTTATCGCGCAGATGCTCGATATATTGGTAAAGATTCAATATCGACATCTGTCCTGGACCCACCAATATTGCCCTGAGAATCCCCAAGTTAAGCGCCGAGCGCCATTCCATGCTGACCTGATGGTTGACTGTCGTACCCTGTTTATTGAAAAGAGTTTGCGTCACATCTTTCAGTTGCCAGCGATTTTTTTCCACATAAGCAGCGCGTTTTGCTGCAGTAATAGCACGCAGATGGTAGCTCTCATCAAATTCATAAATGCTGATATTCAATAGGGTAGTATCTGGCAGCACGTTTTTTATGTTTACAAAACTGCGTTCATCCTTAGCCCACACACCGGAACGAAATTCCCTCAGCGACATTTCAGCATTCTGAGCTTTAAGCCTGAGTTCCTGCGCCATTCGTTCACTAAGGGGAGCAATCATTTCGCCGCACAGATAAGTCAACAGAACAAATGGCAAGCCTATCTTGAACAAAGCTATTACCATTTGCCGCAGGGAAACGCCGGAAGAACGATAAACAGTCAATTCCGAATTAGCAGCCATCTGTGTCAGCGCAAAAATTGCGCCAATCAGTACGGCTACTGGAAACAATTCATAGATTCGGCCAGGCACTGTCAGCAATACAAACAGTAACGCATAGCCTAGATGATAATTACCGCTGCCCAATGCATTCAGTTCATGTATCAGGTCAAAAAAAGAAAACAGCATCAACAAGGCAGCGAGCACCAATGCGATGCTGGCATATATTTCACGCGCCAGACAACGGGTCAACAGCCTCATCGCACCCACCGTCGCGCGGAGAACACTAGCAGCCGACGATAGAACAGCAATACCATCAACACCAACATCAACACATGAATACCCCAAAAACCAATAACTGGGCCTAGTTTACCCTGTCCAACCAATGTGTTAGTAACACTGATCAGATTGTTATAAAGCATATAAATCACCAGGGCCATAATGAGATTGAGCGAACGTCCGGCGCGAGGATTAACAAAACTCAACGGGATTGCCAACAGAGACAAGATCAGCGCAGCGAGTGGAAAACTGAATCGCCGCTCCAATTCGGATATATTTCCGCTATTAAGGTTTTGTAGCAACTGTAAAGTGGGTAATGAATCGGTAGGAACAGGTCGCTGCTTCGCCTCCACTGCTTTAATGCGCACCGCATAGCGCTCAAACTCAACGATTTTGAAATCAAACTGCCCAGGCGCTCCCTCATAACGCGTACCATTCAGTAACACTAGGAAACGATCACCGTTAGGTGCGGTTTCCTGCATACCCTGCTTGGCGACCATGGTGCCCATCTTGCCATGCTGCAACGATTGCACAAAAATATTACCAACCCGATTCTTGCCCACATCCACGTTTTCAATAAAGAACACTCGGTCAGCTTGCTTGGATTCGCGAAATGTTCCGGGTGATGCCGCGGTTACGTCATCGCGGCTATCCAGTCTGCGCTTTAATTCTTCCACTTGAGACATCGCCCAGGGCGACAACACCAGGCTTAATAGTCCAATCAAGCACACCACCGGCAATGCATACCACATCACTGGACGTATCCAACGTGTCAGCCCAATACCTGAACTGAACCATACCACCATCTCGTTGTCACGGTAACTACGCGTCAGCGTTAGCAACACTGACAGAAACAAACTTAGCGAAAGCAGGGCTGGCATGTAATTCAAAGCACTAAAACCCAACAATGCCAGCACGCCGTCTACCGCTAAAGAACCACTAACGGATTGACCTAATAAGCGAACCAACTGAGTGAAGACAACAATACCGAGTAGAATGGCAAATACCAATAACCCCATGCCAGCGGACTCGCGCACTAGCTCACGATGAAAAATACTGACACGCAATAATTTCAAGCGTGACGGCTTTGACTTTTGCTTTGGAATCTGCAGATAATCCGGCATTTTGTGTAAAACAAAAATCATGAAGGAGATACAAGTGGAATTTAGCATAAAACTGGGCAACCCGGAAAAACAGCGTAGTGGTTGCGTGGTAGTCGGTGTATTTGAAGGTGGCAAGCTATCAGATGCAGCACAAATACTAGACCAAGCAGCTAAGAACATGCTCAGCAATATCATCGCGCGCGGCGACATGAGTGGCAAAATCGCTACCACGCTATTGCTGCACAATGTACCCAACATTCCGAGTGAACGGATGCTACTAGTGGGACTAGGCAAGCATGATAAGTTTGCTGCACGCCAATATATTGAAAGTATCCGTGCCGCCATGCGCACACTATTTACCACCGGTGCCAAGGATGCCGTTCTCTATTTAGCTGACTTGCCAGTGGCAGGTCGCGATAGCGCTTGGTGTATCAACCAAGCAGTGCTTGCCGCATTCGATATGACTTATCGTTTTGACCAGCTTAAAAGCAAAGCGGAAAAAAATAAAAAAGTTTCCTGCAAAATTCAGTTTGGCTTGCTGTCCAGTAAATCAACTGCCCATCAGGATGCCGCTCTCAAACAGGCCGCAGCAATCGGGCAAGGTATAAAACTGACAAAGGACTTAGGCAATCTGCCCGGTAATATATGCACCCCACGCTATCTGGCGCAACAAGCAGTGGCTTTAGCCAAGGCACACAAATCACTCAAAGTGACCGTACTGGAAGAAAAAGACATGCGCAAGCTTGGTATGGGTTCGCTCTTGTCTGTGACCCGAGGCAGCGATGAACCGGCCAAGCTCATTACCCTGGAATATCGCGGTGCCGACAAGAAACAAAAACCCATCGTACTGGTTGGCAAAGGCATTACTTTTGACTCTGGTGGCATCTCGCTCAAACCGGGCGCCGAGATGGACGAAATGAAATATGACATGTGCGGCGCAGCCAGCGTACTCGGTACGCTGCAAGCCATTGCTGAAATTGGGATCAAGCTAAATGTAGTCGGCATTATTCCCACCTGCGAGAACATGCCAAATGGTTCCGCCACCAAACCAGGTGATATCGTCACCAGCATGTCCGGACAAACCATCGAAATTTTAAACACCGACGCGGAAGGCCGTCTCATTCTGTGCGATGCCCTCACCTATGCGGCCAAATTTGAACCAACCACCGTAATTGACATCGCCACCCTTACCGGCGCCTGCATCATCGCTTTAGGCCATGTTGCCAGCGGACTGTATAGTAATCAGGATACTTTGGCACAGGAATTGTTGGCAGCAGGCGAACAAACTTGTGACCGTGCTTGGCATATGCCATTGTGGGACGAATATCAACCGCAACTGGATAGCAACTTCGCCGACATCCAGAACATCGGCGGACGCGCAGGCGGCAGTATCACCGCCGCCTGCTTCCTGTCGCGCTTCACTCAAAATTATCGTTGGGCACATCTGGATATCGCCGGTACCGCATGGAAATCGGGCAAAGAAAAAGGTGCAACCGGACGTCCTGTTCCGCTACTGGCACAGTATTTAATCAATTGTGCCCACACCGATAATTAATGAAGACTACATTACACCTTCCCAAGAGCCATAAATAATTTCTAAATCATCATCGCTATCACTCGTAAATTCATAAATGACCAAGGTTGATTTTTATACCGGTGTAGATGACAAACTGAGCACTGCTTGCCACCTTAGCCACAAAGCTATGCAAAATGGACTGCGTGTGCTGCTGCATACCCCGGACGAAACCACTACTGAAGCATTGGATAAACTATTGTGGCAGTACCCCGTTACTGCTTTTATGCCGCACTGCCACAGCGATGAGCCAGCCGCCGCTGAGATGCCGGTTGTGATTGATCATCTCGGTGAAACTTTCCCACACTATGAAGTATTGATCAGTCTGCATACCGGCTGTTTGCCATTTTTCAGTCGTTTCGAGCGCATCCTTGAAATCGTCAGTCAAGATGCAGAAGATGCCCGCTTGGGCCGTGAACGCTTCAGCTTTTATCGAGATCGCGGCTATGAAATGCGCCACTTCGACCTGAGTAAACAACCCGAATATTGAACATGAGAGCATCTTTAAAAATCCAGACTTGAGAGTACCTATCAACAAGTAATCCTCAAGAAATCATTGTAAATTTTTATAGACACCCATGAGCTATCCGCCCGAACAGTTAAATAAATTAAGCAACCTTCCCGTACTTACAGATGTGGTTGATGCCACTCCCCTAGAAATTCCCACACTGACAGAAATCGTGACTGACGAACCTTCAGTGTCCCTAACCAAAAATAAAGAAGAAAATAAAGAATTTACGACTCTATCTGACGCACAATCCCAGCATCTCGCGGCGCAAATCGCACCGCAACTGGAAACGCTGCTACGCGCAAAACTTGCACCACAATTCGATGCACTATGGCAAGAGGCTTGGCACCAAGCCAAATTAAGTCTGCCCGAATTAATTCGGGCACACATTTCCACACCGCCCACACCCTCTCCATCCGCTATAATCACGCCCTTTCTCACTGCACCTGACAGAATTAAACTAAATACTAACAACATGGAACTCACAAAAAGCTTTGAACCACAAGCAATCGAAGCGCGCTGGTATCCCATATGGGAAAGCGCGGGTTATTTCCAGGCTAAATTAGAGAGCGATAAGCCCGCTTACGCCATCATGCTGCCGCCACCCAATGTGACCGGCACTTTGCACATGGGACACGCCTTCCAGGACACACTTATGGACGCGCTCACCCGTTATCACCGCATGCGTGGAGACAACACCCTATGGCAGCCGGGTACTGACCACGCCGGGATTGCCACACAAATCGTAGTAGAGCGCCAGCTGGACGCACAAAAAATTAAACGTCACGACCTTGGCCGTGAAAAATTCATCGAGCGCGTGTGGAAATGGAAGGAGGAATCCGGCTCTACCATCACCCACCAGATGCGTCGCCTCGGCGCCTCATGTGATTGGTCACGGGAGCGCTTCACCATGGACGAAGGTCTGTCCGAAGCCGTTACCGAAGTATTCGTCAAACTCTACGAGCAAGGTTTAATCTATCGCGGTAAGCGATTGGTAAACTGGGATCCAGTTTTGGGTACTGCAGTCTCTGATCTGGAAGTAGTGGCGCAGGAAGAAGACGGCTTCATGTGGCATATCGCTTATCCGCTGGAAGCCGGTGTAGGCGCTTTAATCGTCGCTACCACACGCCCTGAAACGCTACTCGGCGATGTCGCGGTGGCGGTGCATCCTGAAGATAAACGCTACCAACACCTGATCGGCAAGCGCCTGCAACTGCCACTGTCCAATCGCACTATTCCCATTATTGCCGATGAATATGTGGATCCCGCTTTCGGCACGGGCTGCGTAAAAATAACACCTGCGCACGATTTCAACGACTACACCGTGGGACAACGTCACAGCCTTACCCCGATTAACATATTCACGCTGGATGCAAAAATTAACGAACATGCACCTGTCATCTATCAAGGGCTGGATCGTTTCGAGGCGCGCAAGAAAGTTCTTTCCGATCTGTCCGCACAAAATCTGCTTGTAGACACCAAGCCGCACAAACTGATGGTACCGCGCGGAGATCGCAGCCATGCTGTCATTGAACCGATGTTGACTGACCAGTGGTTCGTGAAAATGGAAGGTTTGGCACAGCGGGGCTTGCAAGCGGTGGCGGATGGCGAAATTAAATTTGTGCCAGAAAACTGGACCAACACATACAACCAGTGGCTAACCAACATCCAGGACTGGTGTATCTCGCGCCAACTATGGTGGGGACATCGCATCCCGGCGTGGTATGACGAACAAGGTAATATATTTGTCGCTCGTAACAAGGAAGATGCCCACAAACTGGCAGGCAACAAAAAACTGCGCCAGGACGAAGACGTGCTCGACACCTGGTTCTCCTCCGCATTGTGGCCATTTTCAACGCTAGGTTGGCCTTACAAAACAAAAGAACTCAAAACATTTCTACCCACCTCGGTACTGGTTACCGGCTTCGACATCATCTTTTTCTGGGTGGCGCGCATGGTGATGATGACGCTGCACTTCACTGACAAAGTGCCGTTCCGCGAAGTGTATGTGCATGGCCTGATCCGCGACGCGGAGGGACAAAAGATGAGCAAATCCAAAGGGAATGTGCTAGACCCACTGGATCTCATTGACGGCATCTCGCTAGGAAATTTGGTGGCCAAGCGCACGCAAAATCTGATGAATCCTCGGCAGGCAGATAGCATCGAAAAACAGACACGCAAACATTTCCCGGACGGTATTCCGGCCTTTGGTACGGATGCCATGCGCTTCACCTTCGCCAGCCTTGCCTCGCATGGACGCGATATCAAATTCGATCTGCAACGCTGTGAGGGCTATCGCAATTTCTGTAACAAGCTATGGAATGCTACCCGCTTTGTACTTATGAATTGCGAAGGTCAGGATATCGGGCTGGACGAATCATTGCCGATTAAATTCAGTGTAGCAGACAGATGGTTGATTGGTCGTTTGCAGCAAGCTGAAACTGAAATGACAGATCACTTTGACCATTACCGTTTTGACATGGCGGCGCGCACGCTGTATGAATTGGTGTGGGACACTTACTGTGATTGGTATCTGGAATTAGCCAAGGTGCAACTCAACCCTCACTCCGGCAGCCCCCTTTCAGCGGAAGAAGAGGCCTTAAAAGCCGCACGACATCGTGCCACGCGACGCACCCTGGTGCGCGTACTGGAAACCATACTGCGTCTGGCGCACCCTATCATCCCGTTCATCACTGAAGAGCTATGGCAGAAAGTTGCACCGCTGGCCGGGAAACAAGGCGACAGCATCATGCTGCAGCCCTATCCGCAAGCCAATCCCAAGTTGATTGACCCCATTGCCTTGAAACAAATCAATCTGTTGCAAGAAATGGTCACCGCCTGCCGTAAGCTGCGCAGCGAGACGAACTTATCCCCAGCACAAAGAGTGCCATTGATTATGAGTGGCGATGCAACCATCCTGCAAGGCTTCGCGCCTTACCTGCAAGCGCTGGGCAAATTAAGCGCGGTTAGCCTGGTGGATGATCTGCCCAACACCGATGCGCCAGTCGCCATCGTGGGTAACTTCAAGCTGATGCTGGAAATTGAAATTGACTTGGACGCAGAGTGTGAACGCCTGGACAAGGAGATAGCCCGTCTTGCGGGTGAAATCACCAAGGCGCAAAGCAAACTGGGGAATGCCAGTTTCGTCTTACGCGCACCACCGCAAGTAGTAGACCAAGAACGCAGGCGTATGGACGATTTCAACCTTACGCTGATCCAGTTACAGGCGCAGCTGGACAAGCTGGGTTAAATCTGTCGGCGACGTAAGTAAAATACGAACTCGTCACCGTGCTGTGCAGCAGACAACAAATCATTCCCGGTTTGTTTACAAAAATCGGTAAAATCATCCGGTGATTTTTTGTCTGTAGCGACTACTTTCAGTACTTGCCCCCCTTGCATCTGCGACAACATTTTTTTTGTACGCAGGATAGGCAAAGGGCAACTCAATTGACGAGCATCCAATTCAACATCAAATTCCATTGTCCTCATCCTACGGATAACGCGCTTGCTTGCGCCCAGTTAATAGCACCACTCTCCAGCTTGTACGTTTTAGCAAAATTTAGCTCTGTGGCGAAATCCGAAATATGCGCGACATTCTCGTCTATTTGAACCTGCAATTCTGTCTTGTTAATATTCATAATCTTTACAGTTAATTATTTTCAGTGGTTAAGCGGACTACCGCAATCATTACGCAAAAAATGTTCAATAAAAATAATAACAACTAAATTCACCTCCAACTGTCATTAATTATACCCTGCCAATAAGTAAACACGGGCATTCCCGACTGGATACCACTTTGAAACTCTGCCCTCCAAGCTTAGGAACCACCAGGCAAAGCAGGTATCATATTGTCATGAAAAATTTGCTGTACATAGTGCTCTACGCATGGTCAATATTGTGCCGCGCTGAAGGCCTGCCCGATTTGGGTGACGCCTCGCAGGAGGCTATGACACCGCAGCAGGAGCGAAAAATCGGCGAACAGAGTATGTTTGAAATCCGCTCCGATAAAGACTACCTTGATGATGCTGAAGTCGACGATTATCTTAATCAGCTTGGGTACCAGCTGGTTTCCAACAGCAATGAACCAGGACAGACGTTTGAATTCTTTGCTATTAACGACAACAACATCAACGCTTTCGCGCTACCCGGCGGTTTTATTGGCGTAAATACCGGGCTGATGCTCATGGCACAAAGCGAATCCGAACTCGCCTCCGTATTGGGTCACGAAATCGCCCACGTCACCCAACATCACCTGGCACGCATGGTAGCAGGCCAAAAGATCGACTCAGTGGCCGCCATAGCTGCTCTGGCAGTGGCTATACTCGCCGCACGCAGCAATCCACAAACCTCACAGGCTGCCATTGTCGGAATGCAGGCCAGCTCCATCCAACGGCAATTGAACTTTACTCGCACTCATGAACAGGAAGCGGATCGCATCGGCCTTATCACTCTGCAAAAAGCCGGCTTCGATCCGCACGCCATGCCCATCTTTTTCGAACGCTTACAAAAATCTACACGCCTGTTGGACAACAACATGCCATCTTATTTGCGCACCCATCCAATCACCAGCGACCGCATCGCCGATGTTGCTAACCGCGTGCAACAGACCCCCTATCGCTTGGTTGCCGACAGCCTCAACTTCCAACTGGTACGCGCCAAACTGCGGGCCATGCAAAAAAATTCACAGGAAGCAGTAAGTTTTTTCCAAAATGCAATTGGAGAGCAAAAACATGGCAATCAAACAGCCCAGCGCTACGGCCTGGTACTGGCATTGCTGCGCACTGGTCAAGTCGCACGCGCCACACAGGAATTCACACCTTTGCAAACATTGATCTCACAAAATCCAATGATCGCAACACTGGCTGGAAAAATCAGGCGTAAAAACAAAAACAACACGGACAACACTGAATTCTATCGTAATGCCACACAGAATTTTCCTCAACACCGAGCACTGGTCTATGACTACATCGAGTTGCTGCTGGAAGCCAATCGTTTTGAAGACGCACTCAAACTACTTAACGAACAAATTATCGCGCACCCTAATGACCTGCGTCTGTATGAGCTACAGGCACGCAATTACGCGGCATTGGGCAAACGACAAGAAGAGCACCACGCGCTAGCTTACACTTACATTCTGCGCGGTAACTTGCTCACTGCAATTGAACAACTGGAATTAGCCAAAGGTGCGGGTACCAATTTTCACGAGTTATCGATCATTGAAAACGAGTTAAAACAGTACAAGGAAATAGCGGCAGCGCGCAGGAAAAAGAATTGACACACTGATTCTATTCCACATCCATTCCGCCATATTACAAACGTTTGTTGATCGAACCACATGTGTTATCTATATCTCAGACGGCCACAGGCATACAACTACTTCAATAAATTCATTTTGCATAGTGCTCAATTATTCGAACTTCAATACTATTCCCACATAAAATTTCATAGTGCCATTGTTTAGGGTGAATCATTCTTGTGTTGCTGTTGACTCAATGCCACGATGACGCAAGCTTTTTGCAATCCCAACTGACAGCTTTTTTCCATTTGCTGTATCGCCCCTGCCTTGTCATGTAAGTTTTTTAACACGAAGCTTTTACCATAATAGGCACTGGCATTTTTCGGATTACCAACAATCGCTTTCTCAAATTCTGCCAGTGCTTCCGGATACCGTCCTGAATTTGAGTATGCGGAAGCCAAAGCAATATTCACCTCAGGATAGCTTAAATTAATTGCCAGCGATTTTTTATAATCTGCAATAGCCGCATCCCAATTTTTAACCGCAGCCGAAGCTTGTGCGCGATTGAAATAAGTACGATGGGCACCGAGACGGTCTTCGCCATGCAGCAAGTACACCGCGTCATCCCACAAACGATATTTATCCGCAAACACCCATAATCGATTCCATGCCAAAGGCACGAGCAGTAAAACCACTAATGCACCCATCAGCATAATTTTTTTACTAGGGAGTGAACTAAACGCTAAAGGCAATAACAACATATAGCCAGGTAACCATAAATAACTGCGATACAGCACAAAAATTTCCTGAACGCGTATGCTTGAAAATTCCGCCATGAAGTAACACCACGGATATAACAATGCCAGACCCAACAAGGCAAACCGCCCACCACGCAACAAAAAAATCAGCGCAAAAGCACCATAAGCAACAAAGGCAACCAGACCGACCCAGCTTGTCCATTCTTTCCAAGTGAGGATAAATGGCTCGCGCATATCTATCGACATCCACGCAGGATTAGGCACAAGCATTAACAAGCAGTATTTTAAAAAAAGTCCCGCCTGTGTTAACACGCTCAGCAAATGCAACGATGAAGTTCCCTGAAGTAGCGCTTGCTCCCCAAACAATGCCGCCGCATCCTTCTCATAAGGCACTCCAAACAAGCCCTTTATACGCAGCACAACCAACAGCCCAAGCAATGCAAATCCTAACCAAGTGACAAGCAAGGCGCGGGACGACAGTTTATTTTGTGCATGAATCGCGAACGTTAACGGTAGCAATATGGCGGGAGCCATCAGGCTATGTTCCTTACTGAACAGTGCCAGAAAATATGCCAGGACTGCTAGCCCCATATAACGTTTATCACCCTCCAGCAAGCCACGTAGGTAGGCCAATTGCATTACCAATGTGAATAATGTCGCCATCAGGATACTGCGCTGTATCAAATAACCTACGCCATATACCGCTAGAGGGTGGCATGCGAATACCAGCGCCCCCAACCACGCCCCCCAATTCACGATATTTTCTTTGCTCGCATCAGTGATAAATAACTTGATCCACATCCGCAATACCAGCAATAGCAGCAACACATTCACACCATGCAGCAATAAATTCTGTATGCGGAAAACAGGTGGGGCGTCACCGAAAAACACCCAGGTAACACCAAACGATGTATAGGGGAACCAACGTAAATCTAAACGAAACAATGTATTGGCATAGTGACTTATCGCGGCATCAAAAAATGGAACGTCATCGAATATCAAAGTGTTATTCAAAAATGGGACATACACCACAATAACCAGCACCACCAAAATTAGTGCTTTTATTCGGTCAAGCGGATAAACAAAATTAGAATAAAAATTCATTGTTCACACCATATGGCATTAGCTGCTTACACAAAAAACCCGCGATCCATTACAGATCGCGGGTTTTTTGAAGCTTATCAATTCTACAATATAAAATATTGAATCAGAGAATAGATTTTTTATCCCATGTTAAATCCATTTGGAGAGAATGTTATTCAAAACGGTGTCACTGGTAACACTTGGAGTTATCGTCCAAGTTATAGCCGAGGCTCCCATATTTGGGAGCCAAGTGATGGTCGCACCATTGAGTGAAGCCTTGATGCAACCATTACAGAGAGTAGCTACAATCGCGCCAGAGGTAGCCGTCACAGTAATACCTGTAACCTCTGTGGTTGCAGTTGGAGCAGCGCTCATCCCCAAAGTAGTCCAGTCATTACCAGTTAACCCCGCAGCAGAACCATTTTCTTGCATATACGTGGCAACAGCAAGCTTAATTGGATCCACAGCGGACGCGACCTTTGCAAGCTTAGCCTTCACTACATAGTCCTGATAGGCAGGGATCGCTACAGCCGCGAGAATACCGATAATTGCGACTACGATCATCAATTCGATCAGAGTAAAACCTTTTTGCATTTTTTTCATTATTGATACTCCTCTAGGGGTTAAAAATTTGGTACACAGAGTGTGTGGTTTGTTATAAGCAGGATTCATGCCATAGCATCCTCTCCCACAACCCTCACCGTCTAGAACGGGGGCGCATAACCAATCAGAGAGACTTTGAAATTTCATATTGAAGAAAGAAGCCGATTTACGTCAGGAAAGTGACGGTTTTTGTCACTCTGATTTTCATTTAAAGCACAATGCAAAAAGATCATGTAATCCCCTATCAGCCAAGTGGGGTTACGATAATTTTATCCAGTCAGCGCAAAAGATAATGATCTGGGAATTTGCTTCTTCTGAGGAAAGATAGAAAAAAGTAAATCCATTCATCCTTCGACAAGTTCAGGGTGAACGGATTGATTTATTTTGCGTATGCCAAGACTATTTCATACAGACGAGACGCACCTGATGCATATCAGTGATGCCGGATAAAACCTTTTCAATACCATCTTGCTTCAAAGTCCGCATGCCATCATTAAGTGCATTAGCAAACATTTCCGCAACGCGAGCACGTTCCTGGATATTCTTTTTTATGAGGTCGGTGCCCACCATCAATTCATGCAAACCCACCCGTCCCCGATAACCCGTGCCGGAGCAATATTCACAGCCAACCGGTTCATATAACGTAAATTTCCCCGTTTCATCCGCAAACAATCTGACCCATTCGGCGTACAGTGCCTTATACGCCGCATTAGTATCCTGTTTCCAGGGAGCGCAGTTCATAAGCTCTGTTGCATACTCAGCAAGCAATGATTTGAGCTCATCTTGGGTGGCAGTATGAGGTTTTTTGCATTTCTTGCACAAACGTTTAGCCAAACGCTGCGCCAGAACACCTAACAGCGCATCAGAAAAATTAAATGGATCCATGCCCATATCCAGCAGCCGCACGACGGATTCCGGCGCACTGTTGGTATGCAGGGTAGCAAACACCAAATGGCCGGTAAGAGAGGCCTCTATGCCGATGGAAACGGTTTCCTTGTCGCGCATTTCACCTACCATAATCACGTCCGGGTCTGCGCGCAAAAAAGCCCTCATAATA
Source organism: Candidatus Nitrotoga sp. SPKER (assembly GCA_003402285.1). Lineage (GTDB taxonomy): Bacteria > Pseudomonadota > Gammaproteobacteria > Burkholderiales > Gallionellaceae > Nitrotoga. The sequence goes on from QFXG01000007.1 coordinate 84,312, forward strand.
GTGGCAAAATCCATACCGGCCTTCTTGTTGATTTGCACCTGACGCAGGCCCTTTTGTGTAATTTCTACCGGATCTTCGGCCGTCCATATTTTGGTCTCAGGCTTATTAATGTGGCCAAGCACGGAATGCAAGGTAGTAGTTTTACCGGACCCAGTTGGGCCGCATACAAAAAACAAGCCATAAGGTTTGCTGATTACCGTTTTCAGAGTTTCAAGGTTTCGTGCCGACAAACCTAATTCATTAAGTTTTATCGGCTCGCCGGCAGCCAAAATACGCATCACGATGTCTTCCATCCCACCCTGAGAGGGAATGGTAGCAACACGCAATTCAATATCCAGAGGCGCATATTTATTGAACTTGATCTTACCGTCCTGCGGTTTACGTTTCTCTGAAATATCAAGGTCACACATGATTTTGATACGCGTAACCAGCGCACTACGGAAAGATGAGGGGACTTCGATATAAGGTAGTAGCGACCCATCCTTGCGCAAACGAATCACGGTCTTGCCCTTGCCCGGTGCGGGTTCGACATGAATGTCGGAAGCCCCCATTTTGTGAGCATCCATGATGATCTTATTTACCAGCTTGACGAGTTCATTGTCTGCCGCTTCACTAACGTCCTCCTGGTTAATTTCCTCATTTTCTTCCTCATCTCCCCCCATGGCTGTAAGCATCTCATCCATCGAGGTACCGTCCATTTCGAAGCTACCGAACATGCCACTGGCACCCCCTCCACCAAAAAATAGATTAAGGGTTGCATTAAATTCACGTTGCGAACAAACCCGGTAAACCAGCCTATTCCTGGGAAAAACGTTGTTTACTACGCGTGAAGTTTGGATCCATTCTGGGTCAGTGGTAAGGATTACCAAGCCTTCCTTAATCTCATCTATGGGCACCCATTGGCTACTTTCTACATATTCCCGTTTCAGGTTTTTGAGTAATTCGGACGGTTTGATGCGATCAGAGTTGAAGGGTTCGTAGGGCACGCCGAAGAAAAGCCCAAGTGCTTTACCAAGAGCGGCCGGTTTAACCCGAAATTCGTCGAGCAGCTCATCTTCGATATCAGTATTTTTGCGTCGCGCTGTAGATACGGCCAGATCCAATTCATCAGCAGATAGCACCGCGTCATAAACCAAATAATCATACTTGGTTTTAGCAACAGGTTGCTGTTGGCTCTGCCGTAGCGCCACTGCCAAGTTCTGTGCTAACTCCAATATCCCATCTACGATCATTCTCGAAAAAGGTTGATCAGCCTTGTTATTAAGAACCTGGATGACACCTTCCAAATCCTTGGTATCTGGATCGAGTATAGGCACCACAAGCGCTTGCTTGGTACGATAGCCAGTACGTTTATCCACATCTTGCAGAAAACGTAAATTAACACTATGCGAAGCTAGCTCTTTTTCATCGTACACATCCGTGATGTTAAGTATTTTTTTTTGTAGTGCCACATATCCAACAAGGCTCTGCTCCGTAACGCGTAATTTAAGATCTTTGAATGAGTTAGCGCCAGTCTTTATTTTTGAAATCAGCGTGGCTTTATCTTTATCCAGTGAATAAATAGTGAGACGGTCAGCATTGAATACCGTACATATCTCCTTGCTCACTCCCAGCATAATTTCATCGAAATTGTATGCAGTATTGATCTTGCTTATAACGTGATCATGAATATTGCTTATGATTTGATTAAGATTTTTCGTGAACACCAATTGCGCCTCAATCTGGGTAGCATTGGCTCGGCGTTCTTGCTGTATTGTTGGTGCATTATTCATCCACTTCTCCCTGATCACTTCAAGTGTGGCTTGCCGTATGGTGAGACTGCATCACTTTAGTTGCTTGCTACCAAGATAACGGCATTCAACGAAAGTTTTCCATGCAATTTTGAAACACAGACGATTCATGCCACCCATATTTAAAGTGCCATGTCATTATTTACATCCCACAAAAAAGTATTGCCTAACAAAAAACACGATATTCCGGATAGAAAACTGTGGGGCTTGATTTACTGTTTCTGCAGAAATAGAAGTTGAACACTTGACTATTCTGCAACATCAAATGTAAAACCATACAGGCATTAGCTAATTTTCTGTACGGTCCAACATTAGGTGAAATAAATCGCTCATTCTTCGATGTGCTCAGGATCAACAGATTTTTAGATGACTTTTATGGTTCGGCTACGAATCCCATAGCGCCATAAGTACCGGGTCAGCGGCGTCAATTCTTTTTTGAATTGAAGACGGCGGTTTCAATCTACTGCACAAAGCTCACTCACACAAACCCTCAAGTTTTGAGATAGAACTCCATTTTGGTTCCCGCCAACTCAATAATATCGTGCTCATTAAGCTGGCACGGTTGATCGTCCAACGGCTTACCGTTAAGGTGGGGGTAGCTTGCCCCTTCCACATAGGTGATGAAATAACCACGTGGACGACGTGTAAATACGACAACCTGCAAGCCAGTTTTCCCTACAGTAGTCAGATTCTTCACTAGCTCAAGTTCTTTTCCCGCATTAGGTCCAGTCAATATCTGTATGACACCCGTTGCCTGCTGCAAATCAGGCGCTTTCTGGGTGGGAGTTACAAGTGCCGGCTGAGATGATGCAACAGTCTCTACCTGTCGCAATTCAGGTACTTTCTCTACAGGCATTAATGGCAGTGAATCTTTAGGCTTTAATTTCCCTGTCATTTCATGCGGATCAGCTTTCACCGGAGCGGCAGATGCAATATGGGAAGACGCACGAAATACCATTGTTTTTTCAAAATCTGCCGCAGTAGATTGGCTTTTCTGATCATTCACATACTTGAGTTTATATTTACCAATTTCAATTACGTCATTACTTTGCAAAAAGTGTTTCTTAATTGCCGCGCCATTTACCAAGGTTCCATTGGTGCTATCCAAATCTTCCAAAAAAGAATCATTCAATATGGTCACTACCGCAGCATGCTCACCACTAACAGCAAGATTATCGATAACAATATCATTGTGCGGTTTGCGCCCTATCGTCATGCGCTCCTTGTCCATACCATATTCCTGCAATACTCCACCATCCATACTTAGTATCAGTTTTGCTGCCATATCATCAATCCCCGTATTAATTCTTGAACCAGGACAGTATTTTTGCGAGCCAGCCACGCTGCACGGCAAACTCACCGTTAATTTTAATAAGTATTACAGACACATTATCCCGCCCACCATTATCGTTTGCCATTTCAATCAACTGGTTCGCCACTAGCTTTAAATTAGCTCGCAACATATGCAGCGTGGCTCGAATTTCATGGTCTTCGACCATATCGTTCAAACCGTCCGAACATATTAAATAAATATCGCCCACTTGCACGGCATGAACGTGAATCTCTGCCTCAACAACCGGATCAACACCAACCGCGCGCGTAATCAAATTTTTGTTCTTGGATAGTCGTGCATCTTTTGGACTTAGCAGACCTCTGTCGACTTGCTCCTGTAGCAGTGAATGATCACGAGTGATAGGCTCAAATATTTCACCACGCAGCCGGTACATCCGCGAATCGCCAACGTGAGCAACTGCTAAACGATTATCGTAAAACAGCCCGGCTACTACCGTGGTACCCATTCCAGCATATTGCGGCTGGCTTTGCGAGGAATGGTAGATAGAAGCATTGGCTTTTCGTATTTTTTCGCGTAGCAGTCCCACGCCAAAATCTTCACCGCCTTCATCCCTATCTTCAGGATGCATGCTTTCCAAGCTATGCTTTATTTCGGTCGTTATCAGCGAAACTGTAATGCCGCTAGCAATTTCACCCGCATTGTGCCCACCCATACCATCTGCCAGCACCACTAACCCACACGACACGTCATAAGCCACGCTATCTTCGTTGTGCGAACGCGCAACACCGGGGTGGGTTTGACTAACAATTTCTAGCGCCTGTTGAATATCCATATTTAAGCGTCTCTATAACATTCAAAACTCTAAGTTTTCTAGATTATCAACTTCTTAAAGTAGCATTTTTTATGCGTAGCATTTTTTACAACACTCGCCTACCAGTGGTGAATCGGAATATTAACGAATCTCTAATAGAGAATAAACGTAGCAATATGTTACTGCACACCTAACAAATAAAATAGAAAAAATTTATGTGAAATCAAAATTGAGTAATCAACTTTGCATCCCTCGCAAAAAATTTCACTTATCTGTCAGATGGTTTAAGACGAACGGATCTTTAAGCTGACTATTTTTTGTTGTTCATCTTATGTTTACCCAAGGTTGTTCACTACAAATCACGATAGCGCCTAAAAAACACAAAACCAAGCTAAAGTTTTCCAAAAGTCATCCGCTATTTTAAATAGCAGCGGCTAGTTGTGCCTTACGTGCATAAAGCGAATCGAAGTGGCATTACCCTAAATCATCTAAGCATTAAAAATGCAAGCCATGAATCCAGTTATCAAAAATTTTGATTTTTTCTCAATCCACAGAATTTTATATTTTGGTGTGGACAAATGATTACATCATTAGAAGAGATAAGCCGTATCACATTGCCCGTTTCCGGGCAACTGAAGCAGACTGAAATCATGCACAAGTTAGTAACTGGAGATATCACCGAATATGCTCCAGCCCGCGATAGTTCATTGCTATACCAAACTAATGAGTGCACCAATACCAAATTACGCCGAGGTGAGCTATCTGGCGATAGTTTTGTAATTCCTGCGGCTCAGAGCACAGTCAATGGTTCTGTACTCTTCGTTGATATTCGTAACTTTACAATGTTCGCCGACCAGCTTCATGCCGGGGAAATAGTGGAATTTTTGAATACATTCTTTGAACGAGCGTATGAGCCAGTCCGCCAACAATGTGGATGGGTAGTAAGATTCCTCGGCGATGGAATGGTGGCAATGTTTGAGCCAAGAGTGGAACAACCAGATGATCACGCCGAGCGTGCACTTAAAGTAGCACTCCTAATAGTGCTCGCCGCCGACTCCTTCCGTGATTGGATTGCGCAGCGTTTCCCTGAACGAAAATTTCCGCAGTTCGCAGTCGGTATCGGCATACATTCGGGCGAAGTGATGGTATGCAAAATGGGCAGTGGCACCGTAATCGAAACCACCATAATTGGCGATACGGTAAACATCGCTGCTCGCCTGCAAACGATGACCAAAGCTCTTGGTTGGAGCATCGCAACTAGCCGTACGTGCGCAAATATTGCTGGAGGCCGTTTTCAACTCGGTCGTGACAGCACGATAGCGATGAAGGGGAAAACGGTACAAATTCAAGCCATAGAAGTCATAGGACTCAATCCACGTACTGCAAGCCCTGCTAACGAGAGCGCGTTCTACGAAAAGTTGGGGCAATCTGTCGCTGTAAATACGGCAATATTCGAATTAGCACGCGAGCAGACAAACTTGATACAAAATTATCATTCAGACACCGGAAACACGCCTGCGGCAACTCCTCAAGATCAACCGATCGAACTGGAAGGTTATCGCTTACTGCGCAAGCTGGGACAGGGTGGAATGTCTGAGGTTTTTCTCGCAGAAAATCTTACCACGCATACCCAACAAGTTCTAAAACTTGTTCCGACGACAGCGATCGACATTGACAGCGACGATACACTGCAGCGTTTTTTGCATGAGTTCGCGCTTATCTCCCAGATTGATCATCCTAACGTCGCACGCATCTATCAACAGGGTTTCACTTCAACCCACGCTTATATCTCTATGGAGTTTTTTCCCGGCGGGGATTTACGGTGCCTTATCTCAGAACATCCCACACCGCAAGTTGCAATCGCCTCGTTGCTGCAGATAATGGGCGGACTCTCTGCGATTCACGCACTGGGCATCATTCATTGCGACATGAAACCCGACAATGTGATGATCCGTAAGGACGGCTCACTCGCACTCGCCGATTTCGGAATTGCCGAGCATTCCGACGTCACAAAGCTACCTACCCGCCCCGGTGAAATTATGGGTTCACCGTCCTATCTCGCGCCCGAGCAGGCTTTGGGTCTCCCTGTCGACGAACGAACAGATCTGTACAGCATGGGAGCCATGTTTTACGAAATGTTGACAGGACGACCGCCATACAAAGGAAGCTCTGTGCAGGCAATTCTTTACCAACACGTCAATCTCCCGGCACCCATATTGCCAGTGGGTCTCGAACGCTTTCAACCCATCCTGAATCGCATGATGGCCAAATCTCCCGCAGCACGCTTTGAAAGCGCCGACGCAGTCGTAGAGTACGTCATTTCCTCCGGTTTGATCGGAAATCTATGATGATCGAAGCATTCACAACCACATCTCCGGCGAAATCCCAATACACCATAGATGTTCACGGTTTTAGCCAGACTGAACGGATTATCTTGAAAAGTATTTTCAGTTTATCCGCGCGCCGCGCACCTAAATTTGTTGAGTTTATGCCAACGGTGGATTCAACGATGGATTCAGTACCGGACATTTTTCTCGTTGATGCTGAAGATCCAAATGCGATAGCGGATTTTCGTCAGAAAAATGCCACGAACACCCGGCCAGCCATCCTGATTGGCGACACCGATCACGGTATTGTGTGCACAATTTTGTCACGACCTTTGCAATGGACAAAGCTGTTCAAAGCATTCGATCTCGCAGTAGGAATTAACACACTCAGTCAAACACCTAAACTAGAGCCTGCAATTGGTATAGCAGCTCCCTACGAAAAAACTCAGCAGATAATCGCAATACCAACCCTGAGGCCATCGGTGCCCTCAATAGCTCCGGCACAAATATTAGATATAGCGGCGCGAAAGTTAGCCTCGGTCAATCATAGTTTAACGGATAACGTGACCCCTACATCCCCACCCGATCGGCCATTTAACTGGGTTTTAGTCTGCGACGACAATATAACTGTACGTGAATTCATGCGGGTCAAGCTCGCACCATTTGGGTTCCATGTGGATTACGCCGAAACAGGAGAACAGGCAGTTGGACTCACCGGCACCAAACACTACACCTGTGTCTTTCTCGATGTCGTGATGCCAGGAATCAATGGCTATCAGGTTTGCAAACTTATCAAGTCTAAAAAAGGAGCCGCAAAAACTGCGGTGGTAATGCTTTCAAGTAAGGATTCAACTTTCGACAAGATCCGAGCCACTATGTCTGGTTGCGATACTTATCTCACAAAACCGGTCAACGAAAATCGACTTTTCGAAGTAATCAGCAAGTACCTGCCAACAAATGCCTGACCTAACCGCATTATATTTTACTCAATCCCATTACAAGGAGTAGCAACCATGACAATCAAGAAAGTTCTTTGCGTCGACGATTCGTATACTGATCTTGTTAATATTCAAACAATCGTAGTCGGTACAGGCCGCTTTGTCGTCACTGCCTCCAATGGCAAAGAAGCGATCGAGATGACCAAATCCGAAAAACCGGATCTAATTTTCATGGACGTCAACATGCCAGATATGGATGGCTTCGCCGCTACCCGCGCTTTGAAAAAAGATCCCGCGACCAAAGACATCCCGGTCGTATTTGTGACCAGCAAGGACCAGAAAGCAGACAAGATGTGGGGGCAAATGCAGGGGGGTAGCGGATATGTCGTTAAACCCTATACATCCAATGATATTGTCAGGCTCATTAACACGTTATGAAAACCGCTTTCTCACATTGAAATGCCTGCTTGCTGATCCATTCTGTACCAAAAAACCATGCAAAACGAAATAAACTCTGCTGATTCGCTACTCGCGCCGAGCGTGGCATTGCACCCGACACATACGGCGGGGGCTCTCATGACCATCGGACTCCATCGACGGTACGGAACTCCACTTGCCACTGCCCAGGAATGGATAGGTTTTGAAGTCGCAAACATTAAGTTTCTCGTTCCACACGCGCAAGTAAACGAAATTTCAGAAATGCCACCTGTTTTTCGTCTTCCAAACACTGGCCGCTCATTGTTTGGTCTAGTGAACCTTCATGGCAATCTTGTGCCAGTGTTTGATTTAGCGTCACTCATCAACGGTGCTTGCAACACGAAATCGAAAACAATGCTCCTCGTGCTTGGTCGCGATGATGCGATCGCAGCTATCGTGGTTAATGGTATTCCAAACCGCAAGCGTTTTGGTACCTCGGATCGAACCGCGCTTCCCGCGTTCCCAGAGTCAATCCGCGATTACATATCAAACGCTTATGCTGAAGAAAAACAGGTGTGGCTAGAGCTCGATCACGTACGCTTCTTCGAAATGATGGCATACAAAATTTCATGCTGATATACCCGCCCAACTTACGACCCTACTGGAGAAAAAAATGAAAAGCAGGCTAAAACTTACCTTCCTTACCCGGATGAAGCTATGGCAAAAATTCCTGCTTCTGGGCGCCGTCGCGCTACCCGCTGCCGGAGTGCCTGCCTACTTGTTCTTAACCCAGACCATCGCCGCAATTCAGACCGCCAAGCTCGAAGGTAGTGGAATTGACCCCGCAACAAAGCTGCTTAAGGTAATCCAGAATACCCAACAACATCGCGGCTTGACCGCCGCCTTCATCGGCGGAAATACCTCCGTAGCTGCAGATCGCGCCGCTAAAGAGACGGAAGTTGCCCGGGCAATTAGCACCTTCGATCCCTACATGAAAGATAACAACAATGCCAAACAAGCCGAGGCATGGGAAAAAGTAAAAACCGATTGGACACGAATCGCGTCCGAGACCGCGAGCCAAAGTGCAGACGTGCACAAATCATTTGCTGATCACTCTGCACTGGTCGCTACCGAATTGACTCTACTTGATCTACTTATGGATCATTACAAGCTCTCATTCGAATCAGATGCTGCGACACACTTCCTGATCCAGGCCACACTGGCAGATCTACCGCAAGTCGCTGAAGCATTGGGGCAGGTGCGGGCGTTTGGTACTGCCCGGCTGGCGGAAGCCGAGCACTTAGTCGTCTCTCAGCAATCTGGTACCGATCTAGACAAAGAAACAATCACCTTGACCGATCGCGCAACGATGGCAACTTTAATCTCGGCCTTAACCACCAAAATCAATCAAGCGACTAATCAGTTAGGTAAAGCACAGTTTGAGGAAGTTCGAATTAAAGACAAGATTGCAGGCAGAGATCAAATCACTGAAGAACAAATCAAACACCTTGCCAGTTTGGCCGCCGCAGAAATCAGCAATGCGCAGCGACTTCAATTCAGCTCTGCGGAGTATGTCAAGCAGTTCACTGCCAGTATCAACGATCAATTCAAATTAATTGATATCGCAATGGTGGCGCTGAATGACGAGTTGCAGCTCAAAGTTGCAAACCTGCTCAAACGTTCATTAACACTATCTGGCGTGGTGCTCGCCTTCATCATATTTGCAGCGCTTCTCGCTTTGCTGATCACACGAAATGTCACTGAAACAGTGCGCTTATTACAACTATCCGTCGAAAAAGTGCGCGGGGGAGATAACACAGCGCTAGCCTCAATCGAGGCTAAAGACGAGGTCGGCGATTTGGGACGGACGGTTAATCAACTGTTGGAAGAACGCATGGCTGCGCAGCGCAAAGCTGAAGCGGAAACCGAAACACTCAATGACTCGGTAATCTCGCTCCTGCAAACAATGCAGAAACTCTCGGAGAAAAACCTCACGGTCAAGGCACCTGTCACCCAAGACATTGTAGGTACGGTGTCTGATGCAGTAAATCAGCACACGGAAGAAACTAGCAAAGTGCTTTATCGGGTGATGCAAATCGCCGGTCAGGTGGAAAATTCCTCGGTCAAATTGAAAGGGCAGGCAGATCAAGTGCAAGCGACAGCTGCAATCGAACGTAAAGGCGTCGAAGAAATGATCCATGAGCTCGCCACGTCAACCGAAGCCATGAACAACGTAGCACAACTCACCGCAAAATCCCACATTGCGTCCGGCGATGCGACCCGTTCAACTCTTTCCGCCCTTAATGCTGTAACCGGAACAATGAAGGGTATGAACTCCATTCGTGAAATGATTGCCGAAACCGAAAAACGAATCAAGCGCCTTGGCGAACGTTCGCAGGAAATCAGCGGCATCGTGAATTTGATCAATACAATCGCGGAGCGCACCCATGTACTTGCGTTGAACGCGAGCGTACAAGCCGCAGTCGCCGGCGATGCAGGCCGCGGTTTCGCAGTGGTGGCCGAGGAAGTACAACGTCTTGCCGAATCTTCTCGCAACGCTACCGCGCAAATTGGCACGTTAGTAAATAACATTCAAATCGAGACGAACGACACGATCAATACAGTGAACAAAACGATTTCTCAAGTAGTACAAGGAACCGAGTTCGCTGAAAAAGCCGGTGTTCAAATGGCAGAAACACAAAAAGCTACCGACAATCTGGTGGAGCTAGTGCTACAGATCGCCGCCAGCTTGGAGGTGCAAATCAAGAGCGCAGAAATTCTGCAAAACAGAGTCGAGGATATTGGCCGTAGTGCTGAGAAGACTGGAGAACAGATTACAACCCAAACAACCGAAACTAATTTGCTCTCCCGATCCGCCGAGCAATTGGTAAAAGCGGTTGGCGTGTTCAAACTGCCTAACGCACAAACGCTTGGACTGTCGATCATGCCCGAGCGTACAAGCGCCATGCCCAAGCTTCAAGCGGTTGTTTAAGCCTGCCATGACGGCGGCACGCTTGTGCCGTCGTGCTTCGACCTGAGGACGATAGATAATGCAAATGAACGATTTCATCGAAGCGCTACGAACCGAAATCGAGGAGGTACGCGCTGACCTGGTCAGTTGGATTGCAACGATTTGTTCGGTTTCCCCCGAAGATCCCGTATTCGACGATGCACTCAATCAATATGTCGGTCAGATCGAACGTACAGCGTCAACCTGCGGAATGCTTGGACTGCGCGGCTTGGAGTCATGCTGCGCTCAGATTCAGCAATGTTTGGTAGTCATTGTAGGACTTAATGCGGAAGAGCGCGGCGCGGCGCAAGGCTTCTTCGATATCTGGCCGGATCTTGTACTCACTTACCTTGCTGACGTCACGAACTTCGAGTCCGCTGAGCATTTGGCAGAGCACTTCTCTCACCCTCCCTGCCCGGCACCTGTGGATGCCGAACGTAATCTTGAACTCATTATCGAACTCACTGCGGAGCCCATACTAGCAGCGTACTTACGCGCCGAAGCAGAAGCCGAAGAACTGGAACGCCCGCGCATAGCGACTGATGAAGACATCTCTCTTGCCCTGCCGCTCGACGTGGATCGAGGCGTGTACGAGGCGCTGCTGCAAGAAGCGCCAACGCAGGCCGCTGAACTTTCCGCCTACATCCGCAATATTGTGGGCGGCGAAGCCACGAACGAAGATATGGCTGCAGCGAAACGCATTGCACATTCGTTGAAAGGTTCAGCAAACATTGTTGGCATCCGCGGCATCGCGACGCTCGGTCATCACACAGAGGACATTCTTGAATGGTTCGAGCAGAACCAGACACGCCCTCCATTGGCACTTACCAATGCATTACTTGACGCAACAGCGTGCCTGGAACAGATGATAGGCTCCCTGCTCGGGATCGAAGATGCCCCCACACAGATTCAAGCGAAGGAGATACTACAGTGTGTTCTCGATTGGGCGAGCCGAATTCACTCAGGGAATATTGAAGACGAAATCAATGTCGCCCCACCTGTACTTACTGATCTCGATGTATTACTCCCAGCCCCAGCTGAAATCTCTGATCTCGATGCAGCATTTGCGATTCAAGCAGAAACCTCCGATCTCAACACGACACCTCAAATCCAGACTGAAAATACAGATCCCTATGGAGCGCTTGCGGCTTTAATTGAAGATGTTCATTACAACGAAACGCCCCAAATACTGGTCGAAACCATCAAGGAAAAAGAAGCTTTTCTGTCCGAAGCGTCACAGCCTAGTAACGTGACCAACCCGATTCCTGTCGCTCCAACGATACGTATCCCGATTACAACAATGGACGAACTTTTTCGTCTCACGGGCGAGCTATCTGTAAAAATTGGGCAACTTACCGAGCAAGTGAAGCAGACTCAACAACGCACCAACGGTTTATTACGTCAAAGTCTCAAAGTACAGCAACGTATTTTTGATCTTGAAAATCTGGTTGACATCCGCGGCCTCGCAAACCTACGCGACACGCAAATATCTCACGGTGAACAAATATTTGATGCACTGGAAATGGAACAGTACACCGAGCTTCAAAGCAACACGCGCGCGCTAACAGAAGAAGCGGCCGATACAAGGGAGTTCAGTCGGCGCATTGAAGAAGACGTCGCACAAATGAGTGCCGTACTTCAACAAACGCAGCGAGTACAGCGCGAACTTCAGTACATGGCCATGACCACCCGCATGAGTCCAGTGGGAAGCCTCGCCCCTCGCCTGCACCGCAATATCCGTCAGACTTCGCAGCAAACAGGAAAAAAAGCAAAGCTAATAATCGAAGGGGAAGATATCCTGATCGACGGAGATATGCTGAACAACCTTGTCGATCCGCTGCTACATATACTGCGAAACGCCATCGATCATGGCATTGAGACACCCGATGAACGTACGCTCGCCGGAAAACCAGAGGTGTCCACAATCCATCTTGTTTTCTCGCGTCGCGGCCAGACAGTCACTGTGTGTTGCAGAGACGACGGACGCGGGCTCGACTACAACGCGATCCGACGCAAGGCGATCGAGCGCGGCCTGATACAAGCCAATCAGGATATCTCCGAACACGAACTGTCACGCATCATTCTACTTCCTGGCTTTTCAACGCGAGAACACACGAATGAAATATCAGGACGTGGTGTCGGGCTTGATGTAGTACGCGACCGGCTTCTCGTCATGAAAGGAATGGTCGAAGTACGATCCGAGTCCGGAAAAGGGTGCGAGTTTCTACTTCGCTTCCAGGCATCGCTTGTCACCCAGCACGCATTACTAATAGAATCTTCCGATCAAATTTTCGCAGTGCCAAGCTACGCGCTGGATCAAGCGTTACCGCCTGCCGCTGGAGAATTCATATCTATTGGCAGCGAAATAAATCTACGCTATCAAAGACGTACCTATCCGGTTAAAACCCTGAGTGCACTGATCGGCTATGACAGCGACATCATGACATCAGAAATCATGAATTCAAAATCGGTATTGCTTGTTCACGTCGATCTTGATATTCATGCGGTACTGGTCGACCGCATCGTTGATGGTCGTGACCTGATCCTCAAGGATCCAGGGCGGTATTTAAAGAAAATTAATGGCGTAGGCGGTATCGCGATACTAGGCGATGGCACAGTCGCACCACTGCTCGATTTAGCCGAATTGCTGCGCCTTCCCATGCAACAACTAATAGAAACTGTACCCTCCATGATTTCGGATGAACTGGTAGCGTCAGCGCAAGGAGGTATTCTTGTTGTGGACGATTCTCTGAGCGTACGCAAATCACTGGTGCAACTCGTAAGCGACGCAGGTTATAACGTAAAAACAGCGAAAGATGGATTAGAAGCGATCACCCTATTAAAGAATTTTACACCCGGAGTGATACTCACTGATCTTGAAATGCCTAACATGAACGGACTTGAATTCACCTCGCACTTACGCGCACGTCCGGACACCTGCGAACTGCCGGTAATCATGATCACCTCGCGCTCCATGGATAAACATCGTAAACAGGCCGAGCTGGCAGGTGTTAACGTCTACATGACCAAACCCTACACCGACATCGATCTACTCCGACACATTCATAGCGCGATCGGTGGAATGCAATGAACACCGCAACAGCCGGGTACGCGTTGATCTGTTTTGACGGTCTGAATCTGCTCATTAACCAACACGCGATTGTCTCCCTAGAAAATATGGTCACATTACGGGACGGAGAGAATGAAATAAAAGCGAGCGAAATCATTAAAGAGAATGCATGCGAAGTCCATTCGCTAACTGCACATTTGGGCGTGGCGAACAAGATCAATACCCAGTGTCGCTACATTGTCGTACTACAGGCAGATGAACAGCGCTTCGGCATTACTGCGGACTCGGTACAATCACTCCTCATGCAAGATCCAGAACTACATTATTTACCCACATGTATGAGTATCTCAACATCGCCGATAAAAGCTTACATACAGGTCGAGGAACGCATCGCATTCTGTTGCGATGTTGATGCACTCTGGTGCCACATCAACTCCTCGGAGAGCAGACATGAATACCAGGCATAACGCCGTTTTGTTCGAATTCACAAATGGCCACCACGCAGCAATTGGTCTGCACGAAGTCGCCGAACTCGTGATGTCGCCCAAGCTTGTAAATGTACCGCTGGCTCCAGACTACTGCCATTCGCTTTGTATTTGGCAAGACCGCGCCATTCCATTCATAGAACTGGCACCGCTCATAGGCCAACGCTCTCTGGAGAAAGTAAATCTTGCGCTAGTCGTCACGTATTTTGCCCGATCAAATAGCGAGCAAAGATGGGGAGCATTAGGACTATCAACTTATTTTCGCATGATGAGCGTCGAAGATGATGCAGCATGTCTGTTGCCCCAGGATTCATCCGCATGGCCCTCTATCGCCCACTCCTGTTTCCAGTTAGCAGACGAAAACGTTCCCATTCTGAATCTGAATGCCTTGTTTGAACAACACCTGCAGCTGGCCCTTTAATTATTTTCTTCCTCATATAAGTCATCGTCGTATTTGTTCTCAAGTACCAAAACAACTCCAACGGTGTAAATATCCCTGCTGCCTTACCCATAACTCAGCAGACGAGGCTAATGGATTATTTTGTTTTAAAAACAGGAATTCAACCCTACCCGAACAGTGTTGCCTCATTTCCCTCCTGTATCCACATGGATTTATTCGCCTAACCAGATACGGCCAAATAGCCCAATACGGAGTCTCGCTTGCTTGGGGGCAGAGGTCGGAGGAGATTGTGCCTTGAAAATTGACGAACACGGGTTATCCGTCCAGCGGGTGAGTAAGAGTCCGCCACGCGCGACTTTGCGCAACAAATACCATCGACCCGCATGCTCAATCAGCAACGCGTTGCTATCGCCGAAAAGCTTGCTGCTCGGAATTCTCATCTTGGTCATGTCCACACAGGTGCTATCACTTATAAGTCGCAAAAGAACTTTAATTATGCACGAATAGTACTGTTCGAAGTCACATCGAATCGTGTCAGCGCCAAAGTGCGTGCGATCAACGCTTACACTACCTCGAGCCCAGACAGTTCCGCACCTAACTCGCTTAACCGGACAAGGCTGCTAAAAATTTTTACCAGATATAACCCAAGGCCATATTCACCGTGCGCTTGGCTCCGGAGTAACACGTGCTCTCCAAGCAAGCGTTGAAATAATGCTTGTCAGACAGGTTATTAACGGTTAAAGAGAGTCGTGCACCCCTCAATGCCGGGTTCAGCTTGACCAAATTCATGTGCATGGCGGCGTCAACCAGCGTATAGGCTGGCGTGCTGACATTGTTGCTGGCGTTATAGGTCGAGCCCATGTGTCGTACACCAAGCCCCATCTCCATCCCGAAGGGCAAGCGATAGTTCAACCAGGATGAAGCCTGTACTTTGGGTGTATTTCCTAGCCGATTACCCTGGATACCATCGTTGCTACGCGTGACAACAGGATCAAGCCATGCCGCTGCCAGCGTCATATCCAAGCCGCTGGCCAGATTGGCTTTACCTTCGAGTTCGATCCCATCAACGCGAACTTCGCCAGCTTGCTTCTGGAATCCAACGTTCACTGGATCGATCGTTAGCATGTTCTGCTGTACCAGCCGGAATACCGAAGCTGTAGCAGACACATTTCGACCCGAAGGCTGGTACTTAATACCTGCCTCGATTTGTTCGCCGGTCGTGGGCTCGAAGGTAGCGCCCAGAGCATTCAGACCAACCGCCGGCCGGAACGAAGTACTGTAGCTCGCATATGGCGACACTCCACTATCGAACAGGTAGCCAAGCCCGACCCGACCCGTAAACGCACGATCTTTCTGGGCATCGAGTGTTGGGCTGTCGACAGTGCCGCTGATGGAAGAGGTCTCCACACGGTCGTGACGACCCGACATCGTCAAGATCACACGCCCAAGTTTCATCTGGTCTTGGATATACAGCCCGAGTTGATCGGAACGCTGCCCTATAGACAAAATGAGATCAGGTTTGGTAAATGGCAAATACACCGGCGTATACAGGTCCACATCAGGCACGTCACTGAAGCCGAGTTGGTACGACTGGCGCAAGCGCTGGTAGTCCACGCCCGCAAGAAGTCGGTGTTTGACAGCGCCTACATTGAACTCGGCGCGAACCGAGTTATCAGCGTTCAGGGCGCGATGCTGTCCAGGAAAGCTGAGCGTCGACCGACGCACAGTGCGATAATCGCTGGGATTGCCATCGGCGTTGGTGATCCAGCCAGTCGAATACGTAAAATCGTTTTGTCGGAAACGCACGTCGGCGTACCGCAGTTTCGACTGAAAACTCACCCCATTATTGAGAGCGTGTTCAAGTTCGTAACCGACCGAATACTGGCGGCGTTGAAAACGGTCTGAAGGGTCAGTGTCCGTGCGGTTACGCGGCAAAGTGCCATTCGGATTGGGCCGAAGAGTCCCTTCAATGGGCAACGCACCACGGCTACCTGACTGGTCGTCATTTAGAAAACTCGACAGAAGCGTCAGGCGAGTATCTGCACTGGGCGTCCACATGAGGCTGGGTGCAATATAGGTTCGCTTTTGCTGGACGAAATCAAACTGATCGCCGGTATCGCGTGCGAGGGCGACCAAGCGATATGCGAAATCCGAGTTCGTAGAGACTGGACCGGACAGATCCACGGCCGCCTGACGGCGATTAAAGCTACCATACGTGATCCTGGCTTCGTTGATTGATTGATTGGTCGGGCGCTTGCTGACCATGTTAAGCAAACCACCCGGCGCAGCTTGCCCGTAGAGCACCGAGGCTGGCCCCTTGAGAACCTCAATCCTCTCCAATCCCCATGTCTCAGTGGCCCAGGCGGAGTTATTACCGTTCCAAGTAGGCAATTGCATGCCATCTAAGTGATGAGGGATCTCAAAACCGCGAACGGCGATGTAGTCGGTCAACAGGCCTGCGGGGCCATAGGTCTCCGACACAACGCCGGGCGTGTAGGTCAATGCTCTGGCCATATCCTGCGCACCGCGCGCGGCGATCTCTTCTTGACCGATAACAGAGATACTTTGCGGAATTTCGAGAATGGGGATATCCGTCTTGGTCGCCGTTCTGCTGTGCTTGGCCACATACCCAACTACTGGCCCAGTGGCGTTTTCCCGCTCTGGACTGGCCTTCACAACCACCACCGGCAGCATTGGCTCTGCTGCGGCATTTAGAGCATCTCCAGGCGTCTGTTTTACTAGCGACCAACCGCCGCCAGCGTCTACTAATTCATAGCTACTACCAGTGAGCAGCTTCGTAAATCCATCACGAACGGTATAACGACCTTGCAGCCCGCTGCTGTTCATTCCCGCTAGCATTTTTGGGTCGAACACCAATTGCACGCCAGCCGTGGCGGCGAACTCTGCCAGTACATCACTCAGGCGCCCTGCGGAAATAGTGTAGTCCTTGCCGACCGCACTGCTTGAGGCTTCGACCGCTAATGCTAAATTGGAAGTGAAGACGCCTTGACCAGCCAAGACGCAACTGATGAAGAGCATCAAGACATTTACTTTAAAGGTCGGCGAGGTGTCGTTGCGAACAGGAACAGTGGGGGAAATGCAAGACCGGCTGTGCGAGCCAATCGCCGTGAATACGAATGAATGCCTGAAAATCATACTGAGTACCTTTCGTCGATGTGCTGGTGGATGGTTATAGCGCGTAAAAACGCACTTCCATCCAGTACACCGGACGAAACAAAAAAAGTGATCATCTGAGGGCAAGTTTTTTTGTCGGTGTCGCATAACGACGCCGCAAGGCATCAACTCAGGTGCGGGGTTCGACCGTGATCCAGTAGCGCGTTCTGCGCCCGACGCGCACTGGCAAAGTTTTTTCCAGCATGGCCAGACCGGCATCGGTGTCGGCCAGCGAGATGGCACCGGATAAGCGCAGATCAGCTACCGTGGGGTCGCAGCGCAGCACACCGGGACGGTGACGGGCTATCTCGGCAATTACGTCACCCAGCCGCATATTTTTGGCCAGCAACATGCCTTGTTCCCACAGGCTGGCATTGCTATCCACGGGCACTGGTTGTGCCACGCCCATGGCATTAAAGTTTACTTGTTGGCCAGCATGCAAAATAAGGGTCGAGCCATCCAAAGGTCGTACCTCGACCGCATCCTGCAATACAGCGATACGGTAGGCGTCCTGCCCATCCAGATGACGCACACTAAAGCGCGTGCCCAGCGCGCGCGCAATCCCGTACGGCGTATCAACAAGAAAAGGTCGATAAGTAGGAGATGAATCGGCATGAGTGGTGATTAAAATCTCTCCGGTCACAAGACGAATGCGACGCTCCGCAGCACTGAAGATGATGTTCACTGCACTGCCGGTATTGAGCACCAAACGCGAGCCGTCGGGTAATTCCAACGTCTTGCGCTCGCCGGTAGCGGTAGTCACATCGGCCGTCCATTCTCGCCAAGGCAATTGGCGCAAGCTTAACCAACTGACCGGTGCAGCCACCAACAGCACGGTCAGCAAACGCAAGGCGTGTCGCCGCTCATTGCCACGCTCAAGATTTTTAAGTGCCTCTTTGCCGATGTCCGTTGGCACTTGGCTAAAGGTATAAAAAACCGTCTGTGCGCGAATCCAGGCCGCATCGTGCGCCGGATTCTGCTGGCGCCAGCGGTTGAAAGCTTCGCGTTCAGATTCTGTAGGGGTGCCATACCGGAAAACAATAGCCCAGTCGGCAGCCACTTTAAGCAAGGCGGGATCAAGGGAAGCAGAAGAGGACATGACGGAATGCTCCGGGTCAGGTTACAAGCCCGTCAAACAACGTCCATGCAGGCCACCAGCGCCTTGTGGATGTGTCGACGCACGGTGATAACGGGTGTTCGCGTGCGCTCAGAGATCTGTTCCAAAGTCAGCTCGTCGATCTGTGCCAACAGGAAAATTTCACGAGTACGACTGGATAGGCTGGCGAGCATAGCATCAATACGTATTAACGCTTCGATAATTAGCTGGCGTGTTTCAGGTGCAGGTACTTCCGGTTCAGACAGGTGGGTCAGCGCTCCGAGATAGGCATGTTCTACGTCCTGCCGCCGCCAATGGTCAATAACTAGGCCTTTGGCGATGTGCGTGAGCAGCGCGCGGGGTTCATCACCGAGATGCGACGGCAGTCGCCGTGACACCATCACGCGCAGAAAAGTGTCATGCGCAACATCGGCAGCGTCGCAGGCGTTGCCAAGTTTGCGGCGCAACCAACCGTGCAACCAGCCATGGTGATCGGTATAGAGTACCTGAATCTGCTGCGCTACAATTTCGGCCACCGACATGGTGCCCTCCTTGTCATAGGTCGACCCCATGTGCAAACCATATTATTAATAAGAATTATTCGCATTGTAGCGGAAGCGAAATGAGGATTGCAATACAAGCTTACTGGAGCTGGGGGGCGGGTGCTATCGTATGCGGGCTATCTTTTATATGTTTTATCTGAATCATCGAACAAAATTAATTAAAAACTCAAAAAGGCACCAATGCTGCGGCATTTGTCCATTTGATTAGAGTTAGCCAAAAGTACACCTCATTTCCCAATATTTTTCTGTTTAAAGAAGCCAATCAAATAAATAAGATCAAACATTTAACCCAGATTGTCCCTTAGCAAAAAAACCATGTCCTTCCCGCGCAGGCGCACTGCTGTCCGGAATAAATTTCATGCGAACAATCCTCCCTGCCGTGCAGCGAATTCCGTCATGCTCTCTCTGCGCCGCCGGTAACGTTCAGCCTCGGCGGATGGACGTTGAAACAATGTGGCACGAATCTCGGCGAGCAATATCCACAGGCTACCGCCGTAGCTTTGAGTTTTGCGATAGATCGCCAGCAACAGGTAAGTAATCAACGCGGTGAGTATCTGGATGCGTACCG
>QFXG01000008.1 GCA_003402285.1 Candidatus Nitrotoga sp. SPKER
TCCGTGTCTGTTCGCCAGTACGGGTAGCTCAAGCAACTAATAGTGTACACATTAGCTTTGCAGCTGACTTCTTGGCTACCTGTCAACCCGCCGATTATTATGATGTCACCTTAGGCATGAATTGGAAACCGGCTAAACAGCTAAAACTTGATTCGAAACTGATGCAAAAGCTGAATATTCGCCCAAACATCCGTTACGACAGAGTGGATGGCATTGGTCAAGCATACAGGCCTTTTGATAATAAAAAGGATCAATTACTATTATCAGTCGATGCGACACTCCAGTTCTGATGTGGCAATCTTTAGAGATAACTAAATACATAGTACCAAAAATAAAATAAGCAAGCTGCTTAGCTTTAACAAAAAATCTACTCGTTTCACTATTTGCCTCACTTAAACATTTTTGTTAGCTGTTAAGATTTGGCAGGACAATACATTTATTGATCTTGCAGCCCCTTCCGTTTTAGTTGTTCGATGTCCGACACACCCCTACCGCGTTATAATCACATTCTTTCTTTTCGCTCATAGCTTTCATTCGGAGCCATTGCCATGTCACATAATCTGTTCAACACTCGTCAATCATTCACCCTCGCCAATGGCAAGATTGGCACGCTGTATTCCTTGAAAGGACTTGAAACCGCAGGGGTGGGCAAAATCTCACGCTTGCCGGTTTCCATTCGCATTGTGCTGGAAGCGGTGCTGCGCAATTACGATGGCAAGAAAATCAACGAAACACACGTTCGCCAACTGGCGAACTGGCAGCAAAACTCACCGCGCACAGAAGAAATTCCATTCGTAGTGGCACGTATTGTGTTGCAGGATTTTACCGGCATCCCACTGCTGGTTGACCTCGCCACCATGCGCGATGCCGCTGCGAAGATGGACAAAAATCCGATGATCATTGAACCACTGGTACCAGTGGATCTGGTGGTGGATCATTCGGTGCAGGTGGATTATTACAATAGTCCGGATGCTCTGCGACTCAACATGGAACTGGAGTTTGAGCGCAATAATGAGCGCTACAAATTCATGAAATGGGGCATGCAGGCATTTGATACGTTCAAGGTGGTGCCACCCGGCGTTGGCATCGTGCATCAAGTGAATTTGGAATATCTGGCGCGCGGCTTACTGCAAAAAGACGGCGTTTATTATCCCGATACGCTGGTAGGTACCGACAGCCACACCACTATGATTAATGGTATCGGCGTGGTCGGATGGGGTGTGGGCGGCATCGAAGCCGAAGCGGGCATGCTCGGCCAGCCGGTATATTTCCTTACGCCGGATGTGGTGGGCGTTCATCTCACGGGCAAGCTGCGCGAAGGAATCACCGCGACCGACCTGGTATTGACCGTCACCGAATTGCTGCGCAAGCATAAAGTAGTGGGAAAGTTTGTGGAATTTTTCGGTGCAGGCACCGCTGCACTTACCCTGCCGGATCGCGCCACCCTTGCCAACATGGCGCCAGAATATGGTGCAACAATGGGTTTCTTTCCGGTGGACGACGTCACATTAGACTACCTGCGTAATACCGGACGGAGCGATGAAGAAGTGGATGCCTTCCAGTCTTACTTCAAAGCGCAAGGGATGTATGGCATACCTGAGGCGGACGCCATCGATTACAGCAGCGTGGTAGAGCTGGACTTGAACAGTATCCAGCCTTCTCTGGCCGGACCAAAACGTCCGCAGGACCGCGTACCGCTCTCCACAATGAAGGAGAATTTTAATACCTTGTTCAGCAAGTCGGTGGCGGAAAACGGGTTCAACCAACCCGCTGAAAATTTGGGAAAACGTTATATCACCGATTTGGCTGATCTTAGCGGAAATGTATGTCTACCAATCGCTGGTGGCGGCCTGCAGGATCAGGAAACCGCTCCGGCTGGCACCGGCACACAAAGTAAGCACAACACCAGCACCGTGACTGAAATCGAGATGATGGACAATCGCCCGACATCCATGGTGCGTTGCGAAACAAGCGGTGAAATGATACCAGCGGTACAACTCCGTCATGGCGACGTATTAATAGCTGCCATCACTTCCTGTACTAACACCTCTAACCCTAGTGTGATGCTAGCGGCAGGTTTGCTGGCGAAAAAAGCCGTAGAAGCAGGACTACGCGTGCAACCGCATATCAAGACATCGCTCGCCCCCGGCTCGCGCGTAGTGACGGACTACTTAACCCATTCTGGCCTACTGCCTTATCTCGAACAACTCGGCTTCCGCCTGGTAGGCTATGGTTGCACCACGTGTATAGGCAACTCCGGCCCGCTGAGCGCAAAAATCGAAGATGCCATTCTCGCCCACGATCTGATCGCCGCAGCCGTATTGTCCGGCAACCGCAACTTTGAAGCACGCGTCCATGCCAACATCAAAGCCAACTTCCTCGCCAGCCCCCCGCTGGTAGTGGCGTTTGCACTGGCTGGCAGAGTAAACATCAATCTGGAAAATGAACCACTTGGTACCGGTCGCAACGGTCAATCAGTCTATCTGAAAGATATCTGGCCGAGCAGTGCGGAAATCCATGCGGCAATGAAATTTGCCGCTGACCCAATGGTGTATCGCAAGCTATATAGTGACCTTACTCGCGACCTGCCGCTATGGAACAGTATTTCTGCCCCCATCGGCAACCAGTACCATTGGGACGATTCCACGTACATTGCGCGTCCGCCGTACTTCGACGATTTTGCCATGACGGTCGGTAACGTTTCCGACATCCTCAATGCCAAGGCGCTGGGCATTTTTGGTGATTCAGTTACCACTGATCACATCAGTCCAGCTGGTAGTTTTAAATCTTCCACCCCTGCTGGCAAATACCTGCAAAGCAAAGGCGTGGTCATCAAGGATTTCAACAGCTACGGCGCACGACGCGGCAATCACGAGGTCATGATACGCGGCACTTTCGCCAACGTGCGCATCAAGAATCTGATGCTGCCTCCGAATGCCGACGGCAGTCGCGTGGAAGGGGGCTACACACTTTACAACGGCGAACAGATAGCGATTTACGACGCAGCGATGAAATACATCGCAGACGGCACGCCCACTGTTATTTTCGCCGGGGAAGAATACGGCACTGGATCATCTCGAGATTGGGCGGCTAAAGGCACACAATTGCTGGGCGTAAAAGCTGTCGTGGCAAAGAGCTTCGAGCGTATCCATCGCAGCAATCTGGTGGGCATGGGCGTGCTGCCTTTACAGTTCAAGGGCAAGGACACCGTGGCTTCGCTCAAGTTGACTGGCGAAGAAACCTTCAATCTCACCGGCATTGCAGATTCCATCAAGCCACAACAGGATGTCATGCTCACCATCAAGCGCCGTGACGGAAGCACACAACAAGTTGCGCTGCTGTTGCGAATCGACACGCCCATCGAAGTGGATTATTACCGCCATGGCGGCATTCTGCCTTATGTACTGCGCGAACTGGTAACTCAATAATCCCAAGTTCGACAGCGACAGCAATTATTTAGCTACTTCGGAGTGATCCAGTGTTTTGATATCTGGATCACGCCCTTTCAATAAGCAAATAAATACTATCTTTGATCGGACAGGAATGACTAACCTTTAACTGGTATCACTTTACTGGCGGCCAATTTGGCACGTACCCTCGCTTCATCGGTATCAACTCCATTTGCCAACGCCACGCCCATACGCCGTTTAGAAAACGATTCCGGTTTACCAAATAAGCGTAAATCGCTTTGTGGAACACGTAGTGCTTCATCAACACCCATAAAAGCAATTGCCGATTCTTCCAGTTGACCATAAATCACTGCACTCGCACCCGGCGCACGCAAAGCGGTGCTCACGGGCAGACCGAGTATGGCACGCGCATGCAACTCAAATTCATTCTGAACCTGGCTGCACATTGTAACCATGCCCGTGTCGTGCGGACGCGGACTGACTTCACTGAACCACACATCATCGCCCTTGACGAACAGTTCGACGCCAAAGATGCCTAAGCCCCCCAGATTGTCTGTAACTTTCCTGGCGATATCCCGTGTACGCTTTAAAGCCAGTTCAGACATAGCCTGCGGCTGCCAACTTTCAACATAGTCACCCTGAATTTGAACATGCCCGATCGGATCACAGAAATGCGTTTCGACTTCACCATTACTGCCTATTGCACGCACGGTGAGCTGGGTAATTTCGTATTCGAAATTAATAAAACCCTCGACAATTACCCGCCCCTGGTTCACCCGACTGCCGCTGGCAGCATAATTCCAAGCCTGCTCCACCTCTCCTGCATTATCGATTTTAGACTGCCCCTTACCGGAGGATGACATCACCGGCTTCACCACACAGGGATAGCCAATGCCATCATCAATCACCGCACGTAACTCTTCCAGACTGTTGGCAAAAGCATAAGGTGAAGTGGGTAGCCCCAATGTTTCTGCGGCAAGGCGGCGAATTCCCTCACGATGCATGGTGAGTTGAGCAGCGCGTGCGGTAGGAATAACCCGCGCCAATCCCTCCCGCTCAATTTCGACCAGCATGCCGGTGGCAATAGCTTCGATCTCCGGTACGATAAGATGCGGTTGCTCAAGCTTTACCAGATCACGCAATGACGCAGCATCCGTCATGTTGATGACATATGCGCGATGTGCCACCTGGTGTCCCGGTGCATTGGGATAACGATCTACGGCAATGGTTTCCACGCCCAAGCGTTGCAATGCAATAATAACTTCCTTACCGAGTTCACCACTGCCCAGTAACATAACTTTGGTAGCAGAGGAACTAAGTGGTGTACCGAGAATGAATTGTTTTGTCATAACTTAAAGTTTCGGAGTTAAATTCTCCGCCTTAAATACACTTGATGATTTTATAAAAATAACAAAAACTATATAACAAATCATGTTAGAAAGCTCGAATCTGTATTTCCCCATCCAGACTCACACGACCCGCACCGAATAAGGTAAATGCCAGTAATCCACCTGCCATCGCAAGATTTTTCATGAACATGATCTGCTGCATCGGGTCTGCGCCAGAGTGAAACAACACACCAGAAACGATGCAGAAAATCGACAGCGCGAATGCCGCCAAACGGGTCTGGAAACCAAACAACAAGGCTAATCCTCCACCGATTTCCAGCGCAATTACCAAGGGAAGAAGCTCACCAGAAAGGCCGACAGATGCCATATAGCCTTGCGCTCCCGCATAACCTGCACCCAGTTTACTGAATCCTGCACTAATGAAGATTGCTGACGCTAAAAATCTGGCGGCGAGCGCAAGCGACGCGCTAATAGCGGGTATTGATACCAATTTTACGATATTGCCATTGACCTGCCTGAAAATATTGTTGGTAGTCATGTCATGCTCCTTATTGATTTAAAATTATTTAATTCAAACAAAGCGCCCATTCCTAAAATCATCCATCGCCTGATTAATCTCTTCCTGTGTATTCATCACGAACGGCCCGTACTGCACGATAGTTTCGTTAAGCGGTCTGCCGGCGATCAGAATCAGACGCGCATCGTCCGTCGCTGTGAGCATCACGCCATCGGCTTGCGGTGTGTTACTCAAGATACCCATGCGATGAGATTCCACCGACGTATCACCCACCTTCACTGTACCGCGATAGACATAGATGAACGCGTTATGTGTGGGAGGTAATGCCGTCGAGAACGAAGCACGCGCAGGCAAATGAATGTCCAGATACATGGGTTCGGTCTCTTCGCGTGTCATAACACCTGTCACACCGTTACTGGTTCCGGCAATCACACGCACCCTAACGTTCTCTGCCGTTACGTATTCTGGAATCTCCTGGCTCGCAATGTCGCGATACCACGGCTCTGTCATCTTGCGCTTCGCGGGCAGGTTGAGCCATAACTGAAAACCTTCCATCACGCCATCTTTTTGTTCGGGAATTTCCGAATGGATAACACCGCGTCCAGCGGTCATCCACTGCACACCGCCATTTTCCAGCAGTCCCTCGTGGCCTGCATTGTCGCGATGCCGCATCCGTCCAGACAAGATATAAGTTACCGTCTCGAAACCCCGATGCGGATGATCCGGGAATCCCGCAATATAGTCATTTGGGTTATCGCTGCCGAATGCATCCAGCATCAAAAATGGATCGAGGCGATGTTGTAATTTACCCGTCAGTACGCGAGTAAGCTTCACGCCTGCGCCGTCCGAGGTGGCAACTCCTTCGATGATGCGTTCAACGCCACGCGATTGATACAATGTTGTTTGATTAATGGTGTTCATATCGGCTCCTCAATTGAATTAATGTGAGTACATCATAGACGGCTCGAAAAGATAGATAAAGCCATGAAGATGGGATAAGCTGTTCCACAAATGGAACAAAAAAACATCTCCGCTGACGACTACATTCTGTTCGCTACCATCGTTGAACAAGAAAGTCTGGTGCGTGCAGCCGAACACCTCAGCATGCCTAAAGCTACGGTCTCTCGCCGCTTGACGAATCTTGAAGCAGCACTGGGGCAACGGCTACTATTGCGAACGACCCGCCGCCTCACACTCACCGATTTTGGACAGGAATTTCTTGATCATTGTCGGCGCGTCGCAGAAGAGGTCGCTACCACGCAAGATTTTGTGCGCAGTCAGGATGTGCAACCGCGCGGACAATTGCGCGTCTCCATGCCGGGTGATTATGCCAAGCAACATTTTTCACGCGCCATCACTACTTTCATCGCAACCTATCCCGAAATACAGCTTGATCTCGATTTATCTTCAAGGCGCGTTGATCTGATCAGCGAACGCTTCGATCTTGCCATTCGTATGGGAATGCTGGAAAACGATTCCACACTAGTGGCACGCAAAATAGACGCGCTTAGCTTCAGCCTCTACGCCAGTCCCATCTATCTCGCGCTTCATTCTGCCCCGCAACACCCTGATGAGTTGGAACGTCATACAGCGGTTCGTTTACTTTCGGCACGAGGAAGCGCGGCTCCTTGGAAACTCGTAAATGGCAAAGCTATTTGGGAAGGCGTTCCACCCGGACGTCTCACCCTGAATTCGCCTGACATGATTCAGCAGCTTTTGCTGGATGGTGCGGGCATCGGTACGTTACCGGATCGCTTCGTGACAGAAGATGTGCGTCACCAACGTTTGGTGCGGATATTACCGAAATGGTGTCTTCCCAGCGTGCCCGCCTGGGCCGTGATGCCCATGCGCCGTTACCTGCCCGCCAAAACACGTGCCTTTCTCGCGCATCTTGAGCAGTTTATGGAGAGAGGGTGATCGAAGAAAATATTGATGCTCGCATTTATTAAGACAATTAGTAACCATGCGATCGATCGATATTTCGAATTCCAAAGCAAGATTCGGAGTGCAGCATTTTCTAGCGATAACTAAACTGAAATCATTCATCCTAAACTCATTGAAAATACATAATGAACATGGCCACCAAGACTGAACAACTTGCCGCAGCAACCCTGAATGACCCACGTTGGTCCGCGGTAGTCGCTCGCGATCATGCGGCTGAAGGAACATTCGTCTACTCGGTTAAAACGACCAGGATCTATTGTCGTCCTTCTTGCCCATCTCGTCCTGCCCGGCCCGAGAACGTACAATTCCATCTTACTGTCGCCCATGCCGAACAAGCCGGTTTTCGCCCTTGCAAACGATGTAAACCGGATCAACCCCAAATGGCCGAACAGCACACAACCCTAGTGACCAAACTATGTCGATTCATCGAAAAGGCCGAACAAACACCCAACCTCCATGAATTGGCGAAATATGCCGGGCTCAGCACCTACCACCTGCATCGCATCTTCAAATCCGTCGTGGGTGTAACACCAAAAGCTTATGCGGCAGCCCATCGGGCTTCCCGCGTCCACAACGAATTGCTACGGAACAACACAGTCACCGAAGCCATTTATAGTGCTGGCTACAACTCCAACGGACACTTTTACGAAAAATCAAATCAGATCTTGGGCATGACACCAACCAACTACCGCTCCGGTGGAACCCATACTGAAATACGCTTCGCCATTGGCCAGTGCTCGCTCGGGGCCATACTGGTGGCAGCCAGCAAACGTGGTATCTGTGCCCTTCTCCTGGATAATGAACCCGATACGTTGGTGCGTGATCTGCAGGATCGTTTTCCCCACGCCACTCTAGTGGGCAGTGATGCAGAATTTGAGCAACTCGTGGCTAAGATAGTCGGCTTCGTCGAAGCACCGGAGATAGGCCTCAATCTACCATTGGATGTGCGGGGCACAGCTTTCCAGCAGCGCGTCTGGCAAGCTCTGCAAGAAATTCCTGTCGGCGAAACCGTCAGCTACACCGATATCGCCCAACGCATCGGTGCACCTAAAGCTGTTCGTGCCGTGGCCGGGGCTTGTGCCGCCAACGCGCTAGCAGTGGCGATTCCCTGCCATCGCGTAGTACGTATTGATGGCGGTTTGTCCGGTTACCGCTGGGGCGTCGAACGAAAACGCACATTACTTGACCGAGAAGCGCTGGGATGTGTACTCAAAAAAACACGATGAATATCGCCTTAACAAACACGCAAATGAATAAACAAGTAATCTTATGACTTCCAAAGTGATTGTCATTACTGGAGTAAGCCGTGGATTGGGGCGTGCCATGACCGAGGGATTTATTCGCCTCGGCCACCAGGTTTTAGGTTGTGGACGATCAGAGGATGCAATTCATGAACTTAATAAGCTTCATGGATCAGACAATCACTTCGAAATAGTAGACGTCACAAACGATGAAGCTGTGAGTGAGTGGGCAAAACATTGCCTGAGTTTGACGGGTTCGCCTCACCTGCTAATCAATAACGCTGCGCTCGTCAACCGTAATGCGCCGCTTTGGAAAGTGCCTGCCAATGAATTCTCCATGGTCATCGATGTAAATATCAAGGGAGTAGCCAATGTTATTCGACATTTCGTACCGGCCATGATAACCAAACGAAGCGGAGTTATTGTCAATCTTAGCTCTGGTTGGGGTCGCTCAACCGATGCGGAAGTCGCTCCTTATTGCGCGACGAAATGGGCAATAGAAGGATTGACCAAAGCACTCGCCCAAGAATTACCTAGGGGTATGGCAGCAATCCCTTTGAACCCGGGTATTATCAATACGGACATGCTGCGTAGTAGTTTTGGAGAGCAAGCCCGGGGTTATCCTAGTGCAGAACGATGGGCTAACACTGCAGTGCCATGGCTGCTCAGGCTTGGTTCCAAAGACAACGGAATGTCACTAACCGTGGGTGAATCTCATTGATTTTTTTAGATGCACCCATACGAACTCCGAAAATCATTGCTTTGCTTTCATCCGTTTCACGAACCTCACCTTTCTAGGTTACCGTAAAATCAGAAGATCCACTTAGATACCCGACGCTCTCAGACCCAGCATTGATACTTAAACATCGGGAGGGGGTGGTGGCGGATTGCCACTGGGGGGCATCGGTGGCTGAACATCCTCAGCAGGCATTAATGGAGAAGTGTCATCAGGCGTCGTTAAGGGCAGAACATTCTCACGAGGCACTAACTGCTCAATATCTTCAGAAGTCAACGGAGCGGTGACAACATCCGGAGGTGGTGGTGGCGGCTTCCCGCGAGGCGGCGGCGGAGGCACAAAAGAACTAGTTGAAGACGATGATGAAGCGCCACTTGGAACCGGTAAAGGTACATTTTTGCTATTTTGGACAGGCTGCCGCGAACCCTCCAAAGTACCCAATACTGGGACACGATGGCCTTTCGCATACATACATTGAAGATATGCAAAGTCATAACGCTGCTGAAGGTTATATCCTGAGCTTTCACTCGCGCCCGCTCCTGCCATGGAACCAATGAGCAATCCAGATCCAGCACCCACGCCAGCGCCATTGTGTCCACCTAACAATGCGCCCGCTGTGGCGCCTACTGCAGTTCCTACCACTGCGCTTTTCACACCACTATCAGCCGCTGCTTCATTGGCCGTGCGGCCATCAATCTGAGCACTGGCATATCGCCTGCAATCGCTCTCGTCAAATCGAAATTGATTAAAGCTCTTTCCCGTACCGGGCAGCGCAAGCATACCTGGGCCAGTCGGTATTGACGTACATGCGCTCAGCTCTAGAATGCTCAGCAGCACCAACGAGTTTCGCAATTTATGAGTCATGGCGCAGATACATTATTCACAGTGGGTTGATCATCTGAATCAGGTGCAGGTTGCGGCGCGACTCGCAGCCAACCTCCTGGACATTTATTAACATAAGGATAATAGCCATTTGAATCAACACAATAATACCACCAGGATGTCTGAACATTTTGCGCCAAATTTCTCGGTGCTTCTTGTGTTCTTATCGGTGGGTCATCTCTTCGCTCGGTATAAACTACCGGCGCAGGCTGCACCGGAGGGTAATAGACGGGTGCTGGCGGATAATAATATGGCGACCCATAGTACGATGGCCCATAGTATGAATACGGAGAATACCCATACCCAAAGTTAAATCCAATTGGCGCACCCAGATAGATACCCACACGCCCACCACGATTCCAGCCACCTCCACCACGCCACCCACCACCGCCATACCAGCCACCGCCTCCACGCCATCCGCCTGCCGCATACACTGCCTCGCTAGTGGAAGCGCCAACCAGTAAGACAACGATTAAGGTTACAGCCAAACGCATGTTTGATGTTTTTATCATCTCTGCACTCCACTATTTAGTAGTATGTACATCCACTTAGATGTATTTTTATCCAATACATTTGAATAGCGATTCCAATTTGATCCTGTCAAGCTTTTTAATTAACCAGTCATCTGAAGATAAGAATAAAAAATAAATATTTAGTTCCAAAAAACCTCAATGGCTCTATAAACTCAGACCATATATCTTTTTAAAACGCATCACATTAATGACCGTTGACCAAGAGCACGGATTTTATATTGATAATCCTGGGGAATTATAGATGCCGTCCATAATATGAAGTTTTACGTTATAAGCTGACATTTTGCAGCACCAGCCCCAACCCGCCAAACGACCCAAAGAAAATCAGGAGATGTCCCCAAGCCCAAAACATATAGCGACGTGACAAACTATCCCCAGAGAGATTACTGATAAGAAAGAGCTGTCCATCAAGAGAACGGCTGATGATATGGGTGCTAGGCTGTGCCAGAACATCCATCTTCATTTTTTCTACTTCTTGCTTGGCCGCTTGCCTGACAAGTTCCCATTCCTCCGGGCTTAGTTCCCCATTTTTGTTCAGATCAAAGCGTGCCAGTAGCGAGGGCATATTTTTCTTCCACTCTGTCAGCAATGTGCTTAACTCAGCGCGAGTATCGAATTCCTGATTGCTACCGCCTTGAGTACGAAAGCGCCCAATAACGTAAAGAGTTTCACCTTTAATCAAGTTCCATTCAGTATAACGGCAGCCATCATCTTGCCACTGATCATAATGCTGAGTAATAATTTCTGCGCTTTCCGGATCAACCACACATTCACCGGTATCGTCGCGAAGCATGAAAGAGTCACTTGTTTCGCCACTATCTACTGTTCTCCATCCATTTTTCTCTCGCTCCTCGATTTTATAGCGGCACCATAAACAAGGACGTCGTCTTAATGTGCTGAGTAAGGGTGGATCGCAAAATGGTTGACCCGTTCCCACCAACTCAACATAACCCTGCGCGGCAGAAGCAATCTTTGATGTAGGTGTGTTGCGTAAAGTACGATGCCTATATAACGACGACAACCATGCATAAAAGCTAATCAAGGCAATGAGTGCAAGACAAAACAGCCAGCCGTCGCGGGAATGCAAACGAACGCCGACAAGCAGCAGCAACAACTGTGCACCTGAGGTAATAAGTTGCGCATATTCGCGTCGTAGCCAATTCAGCATAAGAATTATCGTGAATATTGCACAGCAAATCGCGTGGATCTACCCGCCAGGAATAAGAGAAAAGGGGCGTGGATGATTGATTAGCAAATCAGACATATTTGCCGTAACCGCTAGTTAAATAATTGCTTTAAATCCACATCCGCTTTTTCCTGTGTGGAAAATACCAGCAAGGGCTTTTCATCAAAACCGAACATCTTCGAAAGGATATTGGCGGGGAATACTTCGATTTGTACGTTATTGATATTTACTGCTTCATTATAAAATTCACGGCGATCCGCGATTCCATCCTCAAGTGTACTGATACGGCTCTGCAGCTGCATGAAGTTTACATTAGCCTTTAGCTCGGGGTAAGCTTCTGCAAGGGCGAAAATTCTGCCTAGTCCCGCGCGCAGCATTCCTTCCGCCTGCCCGAGGGCGTCGATATCTTGACGGTTGCCCGCAGACTGTACCTGTGACCGTGCCTCGATAACTTTTTGCAGCGTGGACTGCTCAAATTGCTTGTATTGTTTGCACACTTCAACCAGTTTTGGCAACTCGTCATGGCGCTGTTTTAACAGCACGTCGATATTGGCCCAAGCCTTGGCAACGGCATTTTTGACATTCACCAAGTTGTTATACAAGCTGATGCCGTAGATCAATGCTATGGCAACGATACCGAAAAAAATAAGCGTATACATATTGATCTCTTTAGTTTTGCAATTAAGACGGTTCAGCCTGAACATTAGAAGTACATACAATTTTCGTCTGAAGCAAAGAAAATTTCTTACTCGACTATTTCTGACCTGCTTCTGAAATTGATTCGTACCAAACGAACAAACACACTAGATACTGACCATCAAAAAAATATTTGCCCCACATTACAAATGCCATCTCTGGATTTTTCAATACAAGATCTTCATGGCTTTGCAAATATCAAACTTTGATCAGGCAAGTATCCGCCATGATTCTCCAGCATCAATTAAACAGGTCGAATTTTCTGTGAGCTTATTTGATGTTCAGCAATTCGCAACGGTGTTGCACTCCGCCGTTCTCGGCCAGCATAAGCCTTGGTATTTCTGTTGACACGTCTATCGCGTGGAATTGCAATATTAGCGACATTACTTACTCTGTCTTTATCTTGAATAAAACCTCCATCGATTAATTCCTGCAGCATATATTCAAGCGATTCACGCAAGCTGGGCGCAGCCCGTTTCATCAGCTCTTTCACAGTGGACTTGTTATCAACTAAATAAAAAGCACGCTTAATTTCGCTGGATAAATAATTTGTTATCCGCTTGCTTTCATCCTCACCCTTACTCGTTTTGATAAATATAATTTTGCTATCCATATCCAATCCTCGCACCTTAAATTGTCTAAAGTTTAATTCAATGGATTAAAGTTCGAAATCCACAAATTTGTTATCGGTCTAGCAGATTTAAAATTAAGCAATATTTTTTGTAAATAACAGTCACCAAAATTCCAACAGCCACAGTTGCTGATCATTACGCCATCGCGTCTATGGTGCTACTTGATAGATAAGCTTTAAAAATATACTGCCTCGTTTTTGTGATCGATTGAATTGAATGGCAAGCGGGATAATCTGAAGGCCACACATCAAATGAACGCTCCTCTTAAAAATTCATTGATATTTAAGGTGTGGTCACGAAGATGAGAAAATAATTCGCAAAAGATACAATTGGCAATGCAGGCATTGACCGCCAATGTTGAAAAAGCCTGTACAGTATTTATCGGTACATCGCAAAAATTAAAGGGCGCCTCTAAAAATTCAAGTTTCTAAGCAAGACAAGGCACGAGTAAAAAATTTGAGCGCGGCATATGATTGATATGTAAGCGATAATTTTTTTTGAGTAACGCCGTATTGTGACGAAAATTGGATTTTTAGAGGTGCCCTAAAGATATTCCCAATCCCTGATGAGTGCTGCCTGGCCATAAAACTGACCATCTGGCGCCATCAAATTCCATACCGTAGCATCACGGATCATAAAACGCCGACCAGACTTTGAAATACGGATACCAGAATAATTATTGATGTATCCATGTCTGCTCACTGCATCCAGTAGCTTGACCCGCTCTTTTTGATTTACTTTTTCAGCAGATAGGCGTGATGGCAGAACGGTAAACTCTTCCCAGCTCATTTCGAATATATCCAACGCTCGTTGATTACCATAATTGAATATTGGGTCTATCCCAATGCCGTGGGAAAGAACTGCGAACGGAGCCACAAAAAGCGTCTCTACCGCATTTTCATAAGTAATGCCTTCATCAAAAAAAGATTTTCCAGTCCAGTGGAAATAGCTGGAGCATAGAATTTCAACATGACGAGTCAAGAAGGTAAATGTATTTTCGTATGTCATAGACAACTATATGCAGAGGTGGATTCAAATTAGAGGCGTAACAGCTGATACTGGCTTAGTATAGCCTATCGTTTCACTATAAAAACTCTACGATGAGTCAATTACAAGCGGCTCTCCAGCTTCATCTCACAAAAAGCTATTGAATATTCTGGTGGATGAAATCGTGATTGAAGACAAAACCGCTACCGTAATGGCAGCTATGCTGCCTTGCTGAAACGATGCAACAAATAAAAATGGGCAATTTAAAACAAGTGTCCAGTTTCATTCCTGAATGGTGCGCCCAAAAGTATAAATCTGGGCACTGGGAAACCCTTTTGTTACTGACTTGATTTACTCACCGGTTCGGACGAGTCTGGGCACTGGAAAGTTGTGATTCGGTTTTGATTTTGGCACTAGCCCGCATGGGCTGTCAGCTAACTTTCAGGAAACACACCAATCTTCAGGGTTTGTTCTCTGCTAGACCGCTTTTGATTTTATATTGGTGTGCTAGAAGAAGTAAATCTGGACACTGGAATTTCCTCCTTTTTATCGCTTTAACTTTAAAAGTAATGGGCTAACTGGAGGCGAGCAAAGCCCACTAAAAACAGTCCTCGTTGAAAACACTGTTAGCGCTTATTTTCGTCTTCCTGAGTGTGAGAACCAAATGCGGCAGAACCAAACATTTCCACATCCGCATCCATCGCTTTGAACAAGTCGCTACCGACGAACCTGTCGATGTTGGATCGAAATGCTTCATCAGATTTTGATCTCTGCTTGTCAGAAATCGAAGAAATAGCCGTTGAAGTAGAATTAGCCTTGTTAATTAAGTAACTGAGGAACTGAGCAGGGCATACGTATTGCTTTGGCTCAACGGTACCTTGATTCGCATTGACTTTAGAGCCCACCCACTGGTTCTGATTCGGCTCGTTGACGAAGCCGAGAATCAGGAAGCGTCC
This sequence comes from Candidatus Nitrotoga sp. SPKER, assembly GCA_003402285.1. Classification (GTDB taxonomy): domain Bacteria; phylum Pseudomonadota; class Gammaproteobacteria; order Burkholderiales; family Gallionellaceae; genus Nitrotoga. The sequence continues at coordinate 15,070 of QFXG01000008.1, forward strand.
TAACTTTGAGTAAACAAAGATAGTATCTCCGCCACGACATAGATCAATATTGATTGTGCGCATGAGATAGCGATTGATGTTGGTAGGAAGTTTGGCAGTCGTGCTTTCGATCCGATCCAGCGGAATCAGGTGTTGGCGAAACGAACCCGGATGCGGAATATAACCAAGCAGAAATGCACGCCAAGTTGCTTCAGCTTCCGCAATATGCGCGCATGCAATCGGGCCAAAGGCAATTTTATGATCTTTGGATAAGTAGTAGTGAAGGACACGCCATGAAACTGATGTGCAGAACTGCAAGAGCCAGTTGCCGTATTGAAACCGTTGCCCGGATGAAGAAAGATAAGGATGAAATAATTGATTTGCGAAGGATCTTTCCATACGACTAAAACGGCCCTCACAGTCTGCGCAGAGCCAATGCTTCTGCGGCCCATCTTGAACCCGACGGTTAGGCGTTTGAGTGCAACGTAAATGTCCATTTCCCGAAGATTCTCGCATCCAGCGATATATGAACGCTGGAACAATATGACTGAGCTGAAGCTCTACATCTTTCTTGCATAAACGGCAGACACCTTGAGGCATATTCGTGAGCGTTAACGTTTGAGCTTGATCGAAAATTTAATCTGCATTTGCGTCAAGTCGCATTATGTGGGGTTTTGCTCGAATTGAGCGTAGAGCCGTACTTGAGTTTCTCTGTGTCTAAATCGAAGGTTTCGACAAATTGGGGGCCTCGATCGCCGTGACTATGATCACAGTTCTAGTGTATAAGATATCCAATCCGGGAGCTACTCCGACTGCGTACGAATTTACAGCTGGGAGCTGCGTTTTTAGGCCGGGAGACATCGCGTATTGGTAGGCGACCCAAGACCTTTTCTTCAGTGGATTTGCCTCAATATCGATTATTCCCGTTGCAAGGTCTGCTGATGCAAGGTCAAGGTCACTTTCCCAATTTTCCGCTGCGCGGAATGTTTTATTTCTGGATTCCCGCCTGCGCGCACTGCTGTCCGGAATAAATTTCATGCGAACAATCCTCCCTGCCGTGCAGCGAATTCCGTCATGCTCTCTCTGCGCCGCCGGTAACGTTCAGCCTCGGCGGATGGACGTTGAAACAAT
>QFXG01000009.1 GCA_003402285.1 Candidatus Nitrotoga sp. SPKER
CCTGCTGTTGATGGATGAACCCCTGTCGGCGCTTGATACCCAAACCAAACGCGATATTCTTCCCTATTTCGAACGCTTGGTCGAAGAAGCGGATGTACCGATCATCTATGTTACCCATGCGCCCGCCGAAGTAGAACGTCTTGCAGACCGGGTGGTGTTTCTGCGGGAGGGACGTATCGATCGCGTTGAAACACTTAAACACACCTTATCCCGGTCGGATTCCCCGCTGTTTCACGATGACGGCGTGGTGTCGGTCATCAAGGGTCAGCTGGGGCAGAAAGAGCATGGATTAACGTCTTTTTATGTGGGTCAGGATTGTTTTTGGTTGAGCACCCCGATTTATTCAGATAGTGTTGGCAAATCGCAACGGTTACGTATTCTGGCAAAGGATATTGGAATCGCGCTCACTAAACCGGAGAACACCAGTCTGTTGAATGTATTGCCTGTGACCGTGCAGCGTATCGATCCTGCTCGTGAGGGGCATGTGCTGCTGGGTTTACAGTTAAGTGAAGGGCAGAATCTGTTCGCTGAAATCACTGCATGGTCACGTGATCGACTCGACTTACGCAAGGGGTTGGTCGTGTATGCCATGATCAAGACGGTTGCGTTGGCAGAGTGAAAACGAGCCAGGTGGGTTGAAACCCAGATGGGTTGGAAGTTAGAAGGGCAGAGTGTCTGGTTGCGCGGAAGTATCTGTAAACGCTCAGGCCATCTATACCTCCATCCAGCATCGCAAAAGGTTGTGGTAATGACTGGTCAATGCCAGAATTTCTGGATCATCACCCAAGCGGGCGCGAAGCTTTTGAATAGTCTGATCCAATTCAAACAGCATCGTGCGCTGCCAATCAAGGCGCACCATGCTCTGTGCCCAGAAAAATGAACAAATCCGGACTCCACGGGTGACCGGTTCCACACGGTGAAGACTCGTGCTGGGGTACACCATGAGGTCTCCCGCTGGCAATTTTGCCTCATGAGTACCGTAAGTATCCACCACGACGAGCTCTCCGCCGTCGTATTCGTCAGGCTCAGTCAGAAAAAGGGTTAGGGAGACGTCACTGCGCAGAGGATGCACGCTATCGCGTTGGTGCATCACTGCTCCATCAACATGCAGGCCGTAATGCCCACCACCTTCATAGCGGTTGAACATGGGCTCCAGCATGCGTAGCGGCAGCGCTGCGGATACGAAAAGGGGATGCTTTAGAAGTGCCTTCGAAATTCGGTTGCCGAGCTTTAGTGCAACTGGATTATCTGCGGCAAGCTGTAGATTGTGCTTAACCTGCGCTCCTTGGACTCCAGTTGTTGCTCGACCATCTGCCCAATGGGCTGCATCCAGTAAACGCCGGAAGTCGCTGACTTCCGGTTTACTTAAAACATTTGGAACATGTAGCAACATAAAACTTTAATCGACCTGTCTTGGCAAACAGGCCGATTACCCAAAGTTAAAATAAGAAACTAGCTGTCAGTGCAAACGAACGCGGTACGCCTAAAACTATGCGGGAGCCGCCATTGTTTAGGGTGCTGATGTAATTTTTGTTAAACAGGTTGTAGAGATTCATCCGCAGATTGATGTTCGAACTTACCCTGTATGCGAGCATAAGATCTGTGACAGCGTATGATGGAATCGTCGGCATATTCTGCGTGGCTAGATTGGTGTTACTTGTAATGGTCCGTTTTTGTTCTGAGACGTAGCGCATACCGCCACCTATCGTAAAGGGTGCCATGGTGTACGAGGTCCACAACGTGGCGGTCAAATCGGGCGTCCAGCGCACCGCCTCAGTGACTACCCCGGGGACTCCGGGAGCTGCACCTGACAGCTGCCCTGCCTGATTCGCTTTCAACTTTTGGATACCACCCGAGACTTGCCAGAAATTAGTGATCTGGCCCACTGCGAGGAGTTCAGCCCCTTTGACCTTGGTCTTGCCGGACTGAATGGTGGTCAAGGTAAAAGGATCCTGAGTGACTTGCTTGTCGTTCTCAGTACTGAACAGAGCCGCGGTAACATTAAGCCGATTGTTCAGCAGATCCCATTTCGTACCCACTTCCATGCCGGTGGTTTTTTGAGGATCCAAGGCGGAGTTGGCCTGATTGCCCGCAGCTGCCGACAGTATGAAGTTGGTACCACCGGGAGGCGTGTAGGAATTGGCATACGATGCGTAGATCGTGCCATTCTTGGCGGGCTTGTACAATGTACCCACGTTCCAGCTTTTCAGATTTCCGGAATTCCCTAGCGACGATCCGACCAATCCAGTGGCGGGTGCGACGGCGACGGTAGTAGCCACGGTATCGGTGTTGTAATGCTCCATGCGAGCGCCGCCATTGATCTTCCACGCGTCGGTGAGCGACAAGGTATCGAAAACATATGCAGCGACGGTGCCGGTCTTACCATCCGAGACGGCCCCCGTATATACAGGCGCGGTCATTGGATCATTAGCGTTAGGCCTATACAGGTTGGCGGCTGGTGCGGTTCCTACCACGCTTCCAAGCGTGACCTGACGCTCATGGATCAGTTCCACTCCGCCATTGAGATCATGCTTGATAAATCCGGTCTTGAAAGCGGTTGTCAGGCTGGTCTGGTTGATCAGAATTTCGTTTTCCTGATTAACCCCTTGGCGCGAGCGGCTCACTGTCCATGTGTCAGGCGATGCACCGACAGCAGTAATGGTGTTTATACCAGTCAGCACTCGATCCATTTTGGTCTTGCCATACCGCGTTATATTGCGGACCATCGTTTGCGAATTGAGATTATGCTCGAGTTTAATGGTTCCCATGTCCGCATCCACGTGCTCAAAGTCGTTGATGCTGCCGTAGAAGTTTTCACGCCGAACCCTCGGGCCCGCATCAACAGCTGCATTGGCATTATAAAATCCAGATCTGCCTATGCTCGGTATGCCGCCATCAGGAACGTTATCTTGACGCTGATGCTGCGAATAAAGATAGATGCGAGTTGGGGTGCCCAGCCCAAAGACGACTGACGGGGCTATGCCAATTCCTCTGTTGTTGACTATATCACGACCCGCTACACCGCTATCCTGGGCCATCACATTAAGCCGGAACGCAGCGGTACCGTCTTCGGACAATGAACGGCTCAAGTCACCGGCAAAACGCTTTCTATCGGCACTTCCAACCATCAAATTGGCTGCGGAGAAATTTTCCCCAGTGGGTAACTTAGAAAAAAGATTGATGTATCCAGACGGGGCAGCGCGTCCTACGTCAGAGCCTGAAGGGCCTTTCACGATTTCAACCCGATCTACATTGAACACGTCACGGGTAATTGCACCGACATCCCGAAGGCCGTCGAGAAAAGTCGCATTCTGCGTACCGAAGCCCCGCATCTGAAAAGCGTCGCCCGCTGAAGTGTTACCGTTTTCTCCCAGTTGCATTGTGATGCCCGGTGTGTTGCGCAATGCCTCCATCAAAGTGGTCGCGCCCTGCTGCTCAATAAGTTCCTTCTTGATGACTTGAACGGTCTTCGGCGTATCAAGAAGAGGTTGAGTGAATTTCGTGTTGTCACTAGTCGTAGCTTTAAATGAGGCAGGCGCGCCGCTTGAAGTAACCCGCACTTCAGGCAGCAGGGTTTCGCTTGGGGTGCTAGGAGTGGCCTGACCATAGACAGGCAGGCTCAAACTGGCAGCCAGTGCGGCTACGGTAGTTCCAATGAGTCGGTTTTGTGTTACAGACGAAGGCGCATGTTTACGGCTCTTGATATAAGACATCAGAATTGGCTCCCATAGTGATTATTAAAATTAACAATGCACGCTGGCTGCCTGTCGGTTCAACACGTCAAGAGGACGTATTCCCAAATCTGAGTGGCTCGCTTACTTAAAGTAACATTACAAAGCGTATAGATAACGCTATTTGATAATGATAATCATCTTTATATCATGTGTCAATACAACCGCCGGCGAAAAAGGAACCCTGAATCGTAAGTCTCCGCAATTCAGCAACATAACAACGCGGCACCCATGTCAACTCCAGCAGACACACCAAGGACGACTCCTTGCATCAAACGATAGATGAGTGTCTTGAGAACCCCAATCCTATCGGATCGCAAACCACACGGAGCCTCCCTTACTTTATTTCTTTGAATAGCGGGATTTGATTATTCAACGATTTCGATTAAATGTTATAAATACGGCCCAATAAAGTATTAACTTTCTATGATCCTTGAGTTCGCAGAGCATTGCTGGAATAAAACTCTGAGCATATTTAAAACTATTTCCCAGATCTGCAGCGCAGATAGCCATTTAATACTTCACAGGTTCGAAATATTTGGAAGTAAGAATCCAGACAAAAGAGCGTTTCCTGATGATAGACTTACTTCAGATCAGGTAGGACTTTTGAGGACACATAGGGAGTTTGCTTATAGGCAGGATAGTAAAATACCGTAGGTATCTGACGGGACTTGTAAGTAGTTAAATGCAACCAAACAAGCAAAAATGATTTAGAAAACTAATCATTCAGAGGAGTTATATGAAAACACCAATCATACTAATTTTGTCATCACTCATTTTTTCTGGCTGTGCCGGTACAATAAAACAAATGGAAGAAGATGGTGCACGTCGTACCCAAGAGCAATCCGATGCCGCGGAGCGCTTAAGACTATCTCGGCAAAATGGCGACACAGTAACTTGCTTGAATAAAATTAGTTGTGAAAAAGCTCTTATCCTGACAAATGCTTTTATCCAGAAAAATAGTGACATGAGAATGCAATTTTCTGACTCCACAACAGTTTCCCCTTTTCCTATAAATACGGCTACTAACAACCAATACGGTTATATATCAATGAGCGCCATAAAAACGCCTGATGCTGGAGAAACAGTAAAGATTAAATTAGTGGCGACATGCCAAAAAATGAACATTGAATGCGACAAAAAGTTAGCTAGCATTTACGATTCTTTCAAGCCATTTGTTGAATCGAAGCTCTAGGGAAACACTGATTTATCCTTGCGCAGGGGTTGGAGGCATTCAACAATCTGAAACCATGTGACTGAACTGATTCTTAGTGCGAGAACACGGTCAAACAAATTTTTCTGAACGGGAATACGCAGCGAAAAAGAAGTAGACCCGTCGGGATCGATTTCTAAAAACCTGTTCACACTCTTCACGGCAGCAGAATCAAAAAGTCAAAATGAATGAATTGCAGGCTGTTATTAAGTTTGCGTTCGCAGTTTTCCATAGTCCTCTGCAATTCTTCAACCAGACGAAGCTGCGCTCAACCACCCAACGCTTTCTTTCCATTCAACGTTGGTATTATCTCGTCAGCAAATAGAAGTAGCGAACGATGCAGCGCCGCTGGTGGCAGATAGCCAAAAAAAGCGGGTAACAAGTTGAAGTGACGAATACCTATACTTTCGCGTAATTCAATAATTTTTTGACGACACGTGTCTGGAGAACCCGCCACAACCATATGCTTGATAAACAAATCTGGTTCGAGATTAGCCATATCAATCACGCCTTTTGCCCGTTGAGACTGCCCTACCATGCGCAGTTTAGCCAGCAGATGCGGCAACACCGGCAACAAATCTCGTCGAGCAGCTTCATCTGATTCAGCGACATAGGTGAAGCGTCCAAAAGGTACCGTTGACGGATCGCCACCAGCATCAACAAAACAGCGTAAGTTATCGCGCGCATGGGCCGCCGACTGAATACCGTGGATAATCAAGCGATGTCCGTTAATGGCAGTCCAGCGCACCATTTCTTCGCTGTAGCTACCGATATATAGTGGTAAATGTGGCTGTTGTATAGGTTTCGGCTGCACGTCGAGCGGCGCTCCGGCCACCATTATTGGGTGCTTCGCCCAACAATCCAGGACTTGTTGCAAAGTAGAAGGAAAATCCTTGGATGCTTTCAACCTGTCTACCCCAAAGGCATCAAGATACCGATCGTTACCTCCACGAGAAACGCCAAAATCAACCCGTCCGCGTGACAAACAATCCAGGCTAGCCAGCTCTTCGGCTAGCCGGATCGGGTGGTGCAACGGTAACAGCAATACCGAAAAACCTAGGCGAATAGTACGAGTGCGTGCTGCCATCGCCGCCGCTGCCACCAGTGGCGATAATACGTAACGACCGCCGTGAGGCTTTTGCCGCGACTGAAAATGCTCTTCATTCAGCCACAGAGAATGAAAGCCTTGACGCTCGGCACGTCGCGCCAAAGCCGGCCACAATGCCGGGGCACTCGACTCAAATCCAGCGCCTGAACCGGAAAGTCCAAAAACCATGCCCTGCTCGGTAGCGAGTTTATGGCTTTGCGAATTAGAAATAATTTTTTTCATAAATAAATTCTTTTAGATAAGCAAGAAAAAGAGCCGCATATTTCAGATGCGTGGCACACAGGCAACCGGCTTGCCACGAAGTGCTACAACGTCAATTGCAGTGCAGTACAAGTCTGACAACATTTCCGAACGAAGGACTTCGGCTGCTTGACCCGCTATAGCGATGCGTCCATTTGCAATGGTGACAACGCGCGTATTGAGGAGGAGTGCATGTTCAGGCTGATGTGTGGTGAAGAGGATTGCCATCCCGTCTGCGGCAAGCTCACGAATAGTGCATAGAACGCGTGCTTGATTGCCTAAGTCGAGGCTTGCAGTCGGTTCATCCATCAAGAGAATGCGTGGCTCCTGAGCTAATGCGCGCGCGATCAGGGTCAGTTGGCGCTCACCTCCACTAACCTGATTAAAGGATCGTTGCGCGAGGTGACTAATTCCAATACGGGCCAATGCCGAGTGCGCAATATATCGGTCGTGTTGCCCAGGCAAACCTAGTGGCGCCAGGTGTGGCGTGCGCCCCATTAGAACCATGTCTAAAAGTGTCAACGAGCTATCGACGCTGGCCTGCGGCACATAAGCCATTATGCGCGCCAATTGACGTGCAGAGCTGAATACATAGCCATCAATGCACACCTTACCGCGTTCGGTGCGAAGTGCTCCAATCAGACAGCGCAACAAAGTTGTTTTGCCGGTACCGTTAGGACCAAGCAGACAAAGCATTTCTCCTGGCATCAATGTGAGATTGATATCATTCAGCACTGGCGGCAAATCCACGGCACGGCGATAAACCAAGTTTTCTACTGTTAAAACCATCGCCGTTTTTCCCACATCATCCAAACATCAACAAGCACTGATGATCCGATCACTACCGGAAAAATTGCCAGCGGTATTTCAGTAGATAAGGCACTGCGCAAGAGATAATCAATCAGTAGTAGGTAACCGGTTACCAGCATGACTGATACGGCCAGTAATCTACTGTGCGTTGCCCCATCTAAAAAATCGACAAGATTTGGCACGAGCAGATTGGCTAAGCTGACCGCACCAACAATACTGATTGCTATCGCTGCAGTCAGACTTACTACCAGCAGCACCAGCATTGGCTTGTGTGGCGGAAGCATTTTCGAGGTATTGTGTGGCAACTTGGTCAACCCCAAAAGGTTTGTCAGCGATTGTGGTGTGGTCAGGTGAGTCTGAATAATTTGACCCAGCGTCTGACGTGCTTGCGACGACATTTGCAGAACAAAACTGGTGATAGCAGCGACCATCAGAAAAACACCGAGCAACTTTACGGTTCGCCGCGGCCAGTCAATGGGCAACATATATAACAAACCAGTCATGCGGGATAATTCCTCCGCCCTTAACATCACGCTACCTTCGACAAACGCAAGGCGGCGCGCTTAATAGTTTTGGCAAAAAAATGATCGCTGGAACCGACCTCGTCCAAAAGTTCGAGTATCTCGTCCGGCGCCAGTATGCGAGTACCTCCTACAACAGTAATGCCAGGCCGTGCATAAGGCTCGAAGATCAGCATCGCCGTCGGGCCAATCACTCCCGCCTCAGCTCGCAGCCACAATCGATTCAAAAGGCCGGTCAGCGTGCTATCGATTGGGATAGTGGCAGTGTTAACGAACAGATCGACACGAGGTATCACCTCCGGTACGCGTTCGGGTGGGACAGAGAACGGCAATTTATCTAATGCCAACATAGTCATATCGAGTTCAAGAACGTCAAAAGGGTAACCACTTCTGATCAATTTATGCATGTACGGCGGAAAAGTGCCGACTAGCGCTACTCGCTGGCGGAGTGCAAGCAGCAGCGCGTCGAAGGCATCATCCTCGTGTAGATTGACCCGGGGAAACGTATCATCGAACGACCAGGCCGATCCTCCCAAAACGCTCAGCGAGGGGTTGATCAAACTCGGACGAGACACCGTCTCAGATAAGCTTTTCAGTATCGCGCGCAAATCCCCAACGGGGTTATCAAACTCGGTATTGGTAAAAAATATGCCGAGCGTTGCGCATTCCCACTGCAATGAGCCAGCCTCGACCCCAAGATGATCAAGCGCTGTTGCGCGCAGTTCAGCAATCAAGGAGGCGGTCTTGCTTCTCGTTTCCATCATTCGCCTCTCACTCGCTCAATGGACGGTGGGCAAAATGTAGCTTGGTATTACCGTACTCACCAGCCAGGTCATCGCATTTGGCATTGATCAGCCCGGCCTCATCCAGATATTTGCAAAACTGTTCAACGTGACATAGCTGATGGCTGTTGGTTAGCATCCCCTTGTCCAGATCACGCATGCCACCCGGGGCAATTTCGCAAGCTTCGCGGCAGAACCAGTGAGCGCAACACAGCTCACCTCCTGGTAACAGACGAGAGGCAATAGCGGTCAGCGAACTGGCAGTAAATTTACGCACCGAATAGAGATTGTGAAAGAGTACCGCGTAATCGAATAACTCTAACGTTGGTGGATCAAGCGGAGTGCCCGCTAAAACACGGCAGCGTCTGGTTAGTCCGCTTGTGGCGATAATTTCTTCGGTATGCGCCAAAGCGTCTGGCATGACGACTACGGTAACACGCACATTTGTAAACTGTTGACAAAGGGCAACGGCGAGCAAGCCGTTGTCTCCATCAAAGCAAAGCAGATTACGCGCACGAGAAAGATCACGACGTATTGCCAGGTAGGCAACAAGCCGGCGCGCTTCCCCTAGAAATGGATGTAGCGTCAAGGGCAAGCCCTTCGCACGTGTCTTTGGTGTCCAGCCCTCCGACATGAATCCCGTAAGGTCAGACCAGCCGCAAGATGAATCGTACATATTCTCGATTACTTTCGCTTGGCACCATGGACTTGACGCGCACAAGACATCACTCATTTCTGGTGCCAGGGCATAGGCGCCGTTCTGCCTAACTAGCAAGCCGGCGTCTTCAAGTACCTGCAGAAATCCGCCGAGATGGCTGCTACGCAGCCTCAGCGAAGCAGCGATTGCTGATTTTTCTGCTGGTCCATGGCGCTCCAACCAGTCAAACAGGCCACTCTTATAGCCTGCGCGCAACACTTGAAAGGCCTTGAATCCATCGCCGATGCGGCGAATGTCAGCAACCGACAGTGGCGGTTCGAGAGTGTTGAGATCAACCTTAACACTCGTCAGATTAATATCCCTATCTATTTTCCTATTCGCATTCATCTTCATGTTCTATCTCCTAACGTTAATGATGTGAATCAAATTATTTTGCTATTTGCATGGTGCGTGGTCCGCCCGCAAGAATCTCGGTTGCTTGGGATTGCGTGATGGTGATTCCGAAAAATTCGTGGTAAAAACGCCGCGTTTCGACCATCAGATCGATGTCTGCGAACAGCTTTGGATGAAATTGCTTGGCTGCCCATAAGACAGTAAGCGGTTGCTCAGCCGTCCGGTTCCCCCATGTATGCGCGCCGCAGGGCGCCACCAGAATTTTTCCGGCACGCACTGCTTTGAGGCCAGAAAAACGTGGCTCACGTCGAATCGCGTCAGCCTCTTCGTACCCGGAAACAATCATGATGTCCGGATTCCAGGCAAGCAGTTGTTCCATGGTGAAGCTGCGTGATTCGACGCTACGACTATCGTTGGTGACACTTTCACCGCCAGCAGAACGAATCCACCATTCGGCGACCAAATGGGGTTGGGTCAATGTAGCCGGACTAAAAAAAAGTACACTAGGTCTTGCGGAAGCACCATTGCGTAACTTTTGGGAAACTTGAGCAAGGATGGTGTCGAAATATTTTGCATAACGCTCGGCAGCTTCCGGTTTGTGAAAAAGCTGACCGAGTAGACGCACCGCTGCCTTTATATCTCCCGGCTGGCGCCAGTTGAGATAAAGTGCTGGCAAACCTGCTCGGCGAAGGGCATCGGTAGTTATCCGATCCATGCTCAGTACCACGTCAGGCGCCACTCGCAGCACAGATTCGATGTTGGCCGTACGGTCATGGTTTTGAAGTGAATCCAGCAACGCTATATGGGGAGCGAACACCGTCTGATAACCCCAACGCGGTTTTTTTGCAAATTCCGGCAGGCCATTTACGATACTCCGGCCTTCACCAATGGCGAAAATCAGGCTGTTCAATACTGGCACCGCTCCGATAGTAGCAATGCGCTCGACACGCTCCGGAACAGTTACAGAATTACCAGCCATGTCCTGCAGCACGCGCATTGGAGCAGCCTGCACCAATGGCAGGTATAGAACAAAGATCAAGAACATGATTCGGGTGAGCACGAGGTTTCCTTATTTCAAAGTAATGGAGTGCAGCTCATCTGAAAGCGGTATTGGTGGGATGGTCAGGGCAAGACCAAATTTAGGCTGATGAGCTGCGATAAGATGATTACCAACGATACTGATGGCGCGAATGCCGATAACTGGTGGCAACCACAACGCGATGGAGGTAGTCATCTCTCGATACTCAGAACCATTGCCGCCTCGTTTTTACGAGCACAATAACGAATACAGGCGCACCAAGTATGGCAGTGACTATGCCAAGAGGCAGTTCCGCCGAAAATGCGCTTCGGCACAGATCATCTACCAACAGCAGATAACCGGCACCGAGCAAAACTGAAGTGGGCAACAAAACGATATAGGCAGGGCCAACGATGAGACGAGCGAGATGAGGTACGAGCAGTCCGATCCAGCCAACGACACCAGAAATACTCACCGTCGCTGCCGTCATCAGGGTCGCCGCCGCGATCAGCGTGACACGCAGGCTACTTACTGGCACGCCAAGGGTACGCGCTTCATCGTCACCAGCCTCCAGCACCTGTGTCGGCCAACGCAGCAAAAATAACACGATTATCCCGACAAGCACAAAAGGAGCTGCCCAAGCGAGATCACCCATACTGACGCGGCTCAATCCACCCAGCAACCAGAAAACAATGGCTGGCAAGATGTCGGTGGGATCGGCAACAAATTTTAGTGCCGAAGTCAGGGCTTGGAACAGTGCCGAAACAACCAGCCCGGCTAACACCAACACCAATGCTGAACCGTCTCCCAAACGACTGGCAATGAACATCGCCGCGCCGACCGCAATAATGCCACCAGCAAAGGCCGAACCCTGCATCGCCAACGCTCCACCATGCAGCAGCATGGCAAGCGCGGCGCCAAAACCAGCTCCGGCAGATACACCAAGAATAGCTGGTGAGGCGAGCGGATTGCGGAACAGTGTCTGATAAGCAACCCCTGCTGCTGCCAGGCTGGTGCCTACCAACATTGCTGCCAACACGCGTGGCAAACGCACCGCCAGCACCACATTATGAACAACTGGCGACTGCACGGACGGCTCGCCCGACAGGGCCGACCAGAGCACGTCGAGCACCGCTGCAGGCGAAAGCGAAAAATGACCGAGTCCCATGGAAACAACAGCGGTAACAATGACCGCAAACGATAGCAACGCCAAGGTGGCACTATGAGTACGTCTGGGCACCGCTGTCACGGTGATGGATGGATTATCTACCATTCTGGCACTCGCCCTCCTCATGCTTCGTACACTAGAATTTTGCGCTTACCGTCATCGCCACCGTTCTTGGTGCACCAGCGTAATAGGTGGGATTGGCGTTGAGATCGAGATCGGTCGCGGATATTTGACCAATATAATTTTTATCGAACAGATTAAGCACCGACATGCTTACGTCAAGATTCTGCACGAGGGAAATATTACGCCAATGGTAAACCAGATGCAGGTCGGCCAGAAAATAGTCGTCGACCTTCTGTGTATTGAGTGTGTCACCATAGCGCTTACCCACATAGCGCATAATTGGCGTGGCATTCCAGTTCCCATAACGCCAGTCAAGACCGAGCTTGGCAAGTATTTGTGGCGCATTGGGTACCTGTTTACCATCGGTGGGGGTGACCGCGCCAGCCTTAGACTGGATGTCTCCATCGAAAAAGAATCTGTTATACGAAAGGGCAAATATACTGGTTAGGCTACTAGTATGGCGGTAACTGCCCTCCAGTTCAGCACCGATGGCGATAGCACGCGCCACGCTTTGAAAGTTGCTTACTTTAATCAATTGGTCATAAATGCTAACTTCCTTATCACGTGATAGGGAGTAATAAAAGTTGGGCGCCAGCAACAAGCGTTCACCTTGATAGCGAAGACCAATGTCAATATTGTCTGAAATTTCTGGCTTCAGGTTATTAAATACCTGTTGCAGACTAATTCCTTGAGCAACGTAAGCAGCGCGATTGGAATTATAGTTGGACGCTGCCGGTCCCCAATCGGCACGCCCAATCCGTCGGCTGTAGGCAGATGTCAGTGCCAGATCTGATCTTAGTTCATGGCGTAGTGATAAATTGGGTAACCACTCGCGCGTAGTCTTGGCGGCTACCTGTTGCCAAGGATCGAGAGAGGGGTTATAAACCCAAATCTGGTCGTATGGTACGTCAGGTAGGCCAGCGGTATTGTAATACGAGAACGTCGGCTGCTTCTGTTGAGCCAGGCGGATACCACCTGAAATAGTCGTTGCGCTGGAGCGATGGGTAATCTGCACGAATGGGTTATTAAACATGTGATCACCCTGCTTCGAGAGTACTGCCCATTTTGAAAATACCAGTCCGCCATTTGCTTGCGGGGTGTAATCTTTCTGGTAAACAGGGGGCGGCGGTGATTCCATATTCATCCACCAATAGCCTGCGGAAACATCCAGCATCGGCGAAATTTTCAAATCATACTGCGCAATAAATCCCTTCTGCTGATGCTCAACATCCCAACGGCGAACAAGAGCCGTAGTGGGATTCGGGTTAAATAGAAAATATCCTTTGTTGTCACCCCAATAGGGGCGAAGGCTGACAAGACCACTATCGCCGACCGGCATGGAAATTTTGGCGAGAACGGCGGTATCATCGAAATCACTCCGGTTGTAATCGTACCAAAGCTGGAGGTTACCCGGCGTGAGCGTTTTGTTGAAGTCGAAATTGCGCCAATTCGACTTGACTTGAGCTTGGGCATAATTCATCGGCCGGTAATCATTACCATCAATGTGGTTGTTTACGGCGAACAATTCAATTCGGGCACCGTTACTAAAGGTCTGGGCAACACCAGCGGTAAAATTAACACGATTTGCGGGAGACTCACCTGCTCCCTTCCACTTATCGGCTGTCATGTGGGACACGGAAGCAAAAAACGATGTACCCGAATCGCCCAATCGTCCACTATCGAAGCGCGCGAAAGTTCTGTTGAAATTGTAGGATCCGAAACCTTGGCGAACATAGACACCTGCTTTTTCATCGGGCCGGAGAAGACTCATGTTCATTGCACCAGTCGTATTGGAAACTCCGAGACCCGCATAGGCAGGCATGGCACTACGGTACAATTCGAAGCCAGCTACATTTTCCAGATCGAAAAGTTCATTATTTCCCACAAGACCGGTAAGCGGAACGCCTTCAACAGTTCGTGCCAAGTGAAAATCACCCTTACCACGCACATTAATATTACGCCCGCCTCTGGGATTAAGTCCGTAACCATCAGAGGATTCCGCATTCACCGAAGCCATTAAGTCTGTCAAGCGGTATGGATTGGACTGTACTTGCCCACCAAGAATAGCGATACCTTCACGGGAAATTTTACTCACCACCCAAGGCTGCGAACTGGGCTGTGACAGCGCTAGGGCTTTAGTGGCGGTTACAAAAACCTCACTTAAAACAGGTACATCTTTGTTTTCTGCGGCGACAGCATCGCGTGCTACTTTATCGTCGGCAAAGGTTGGGGTGGCTGCAAGCAAAACAGCGAACGCTGCCAGTAATGGTTTGCCTTTCAGTGATTTATGCATTAAAAATTTCCTATGCTTTAGATAAATTAAGACATCAAGCTTGATGACAGATCGAGCAGCTCAACGATTAGCTGAGGATTGCTGACATATTTCGGTACACAAATAAATTCTCAACGAGCGACAGAGCAAGCCTCGTTAATGGACTTGTTACGCAGGGGCATCACCTATATCGATGCCCCCATGCGCTTCTCCCTCGGAATGATTATTCGACAATCCTGCGCACCTCAATCTCTTTTAACCACTTGACATGGCGCGGACCAGTGCGGAAATCTTTGCTAGAAATCAGCGCGATGCGCCCTTCTTCTTTTGCTAATGGCTGTCCGTCTTTTTCGAAAAACACCATCACCCCATCCCCAACAGGAGAATTAAATATTTCGTTCACTGAGAATACGACCTTATAGTCATCACTCGCGATGGCGATGATGGCCATTTTTTTGACATCATTGTGATGTTGCGAAACGATTACTGCCTTTTCTAGAATGTCACGAAGCAGAACACCTTTCATTTTTAAAGCTTTGCCTCCAAACTGCCCGGCAATCTCAATTTCGCTGATTTGATTAGGAGGAAACTGCTTTAAGTCGTCTACGTTCAGAGTGAGCTTGTGTTCGACGACACCAGAAACAAAAATACTCGTTGTTTCATATTTGGATGGGTCAGTTACAGTACCAGCAGCAAAGACGCTTCCGGCCGTGAGAACAAAGGCGAGGCATAAACCGTTGCGGATAAAACGAATCATGGGTTTCTCCTAAAATTAATAACTGATTAATTAAAATTGATAACTGGCTTTGGCAAACCACATACGCCCAGGATTCGGGAACCCGCTGGCGAGCGAATAATTCTTGTCTGCCAGGTTATTGACGCCCGCCTCAGCATAGAGACTTTTGGTAGGACGGTAGACTCCTTTCAGATTCATGGTGGTGAATCCCGCGAGCTCCATCGTGTTCGATACCCATCTACTGCTGTTGTGTTCGACGAAACCAACCACATCGAAATAGCCATTCAGATGGGCAATCACATTGGCAGTCAGCTTCTGCCGAGGCACATCAATTACTTTATTCGTCGGATCACTGACATTTTTAAGGTCGGTAAAAGTATAGTTGCCGCCTAATTCCATCCAGGAAAGAACCGGGCTGCGCAATCCAAGCTCAACTCCCGATGCGTGTACCCTGCCAATATTTTGCATCTGACATTTGGCGGTAGCTATGCAACTGGAAGCGACGGCTCCTACAAATTGCGATTGAATCTTGTCGCTGATATCGCTGTAAAAGATGGCCGCCTCAGATTTGGCACCTGCCCATGGCCGCCCCTGGTATCCAATCTCATAGTTAATGGATTGTTCGGGTGCCAAATTCGGATTTTCAATGAAGGAACCTAAACGTTGGGAATAACGATCCTTGAGAGTAGGCAAACGTGTTTTTTTCGCTACCGTAGTGTAGAACTTAACGCTCTCCGACCAATCGTAGAACAATCCAGCCTGGGCATTATTAGCCGATTTAGCACTGGGTAATGAATACGGATTGCCCAGGTTGAATACCGTTTCAGGCCGGATTTGATGGTGAGCAACGCCAAGGGAAAGATTTAGCGCGGAATTAATCTGGACATTGTCCTCCGCCGCGTAGGACACGAGTATGTCCTTGTAAAAAGTGTTTTTGGTTGCAAGGGCATCCAATTCCGTATGTTCATCGACCTTGTAGTGCGTCACTAAGCGCAGGGTATGCGCACGTAAGCGTACTGACTCCAATTCAATCGAGCCGCCAACGGTACGGTCGTTGTAAATACTAACCCCAGTTCCCACACTTCCAGGGCCGGAAGTTTTCAATTTAGAGTAGGTACCGTCGGTATAGCTGTCCACTTCATTATCAAATTTATCCTGATAAACACGAAATTTCAAAGCTTCGGAACTTCCCAGTGTAGTTTTGGAAATGAAATAAAGACTTTCCTTATTCCAGTAGGGCCATCTCCAATAGCGAGCAGCAGCTGGGTCGGTCGACTCCGGTTGCCCTTTTACACCATCTTGTTTGTAGTAACTGATCGTATATTCATCACTGGCATTTGGCGTCAAGCCTATCTTGAGGGAAAGTTTGTCATCTTTACGGTAAGAGTTATTTCTTTTACCGCCATCTTCAGTGGCTGTTGGCTTAAAATCGGATGACAGCGGAAAGTAATCACTCTCCATACGCGATACACCAGCCTGCAGATACCATTTTCCTTGGTTGGTACCCATATTGACCTGCGCCAATCGCTCATTGCCAGATCCGAAGCCCACAGAAGCATCGCCTTCAAATGTGCTCTTCGGCTTACGAGAGATCAAATTAATGGCACCGCCGATGGCATTGGGGCCATAGGCGACCGAACTGAAACCTTTGGCAACCTGAATGGCAGCAAGATCTGCGGTGGTGAAGCGATTGAAATCTACATAGCCGTCATACGGGACATAAACCGGAATGCCATCAATGAAAAGTGGAACTTGGCGCGAATCAAAACCTCGCACCGAGATCATTTTTTCATTGCGGGAGTTGTTCGATAATGTGACACCTGAAAGCAGATTCAGCGCGTCACCAACGTTGTCGCGATTAAATTGGCGCATCTCTTCTCGAGTGACAACCGATGCAACCTGATCTTCACCAATTTCGCCAACATGCAATGGGGTTGCAGAAACAGTGATCGTACCCAGTTCAAATGGCGCTGCTTTTATACTCGCCTGTTGCGCCCATCCCGGAGATGTGCCTCCAAGTGCCATGAAAACGACTGTAAATAAAGGGTTTTTGAGGCTCCAATTAACCGGGATCAATGCCCGCTTTTTTAATTCTGTCTTATGCATATTTTTCCCAAGTTAAAAATTCTCTGAATAATCGATATGTAAAAATACCTTTTCCATATCGTTATATAATTTAAGATATAACGATATGGAAGTCAAGCAGCACTTTGATTACCGTTTATGCGGAGAAAAACACGCTAACGTTGTCTTCAAATAAAAATTACAAGACGATAGACATGGCTAAACTTAACGACAAATTTTTTACGCCGGTATGTTTGCCGCATTGCAGATCGCTACTGAAAAAATCAGGACAACAGCAATGAGGCACAGAAACGCTTAAACCCCAGGCATTTTTTGACAATACGATTGCAAAAGAAACAATAACGGAACGCGCGATTTACATTATTTTCGGATAATCTAGGAAATACCGACTGGTTCGCTGCTCCTCCCAACTTTACGCCCACGTCAACAAGCTAGCTCACTTAATCAGATTCAAATATGATTTGAAATTCTGCAGCCCGAAGTATTTGGGGAGAATGGGTTTTTAGAGTATCTAGAGCTGACGCAAGCCACTTAAAGATCCACAGTCGTATACTAAAAATTGCATCGCCGTTCATTCGGCACAAGCATAAGGTTAATAGAACTCCGCGCCGCAATACTATCTTAAATTTATACAATTAATACTGACTGTATGTCTGAAGAGGAATGCACCATGCGATCAGCAAACGTATCAGTAATTTCAACCGATCGGCGTCACCGAGTGAACAGGTTTTGGGCTGCCTGCCTGCTCCCACTTTATAAGCACACTATCCTGGTGCTGAGTCTAATCTTTTGTAGCGGTACATTGCTCGCTTTGTGGTATCTGTCGCATGCTACGACCACTCTGGTGCAATCTGCTGCACTGCAGGGCATTACCATGCATGCAGAGTCTTTAATGGAGCTGCGCAGCCTGTACACATCTGAAGTTGTGGATCGAGTGAATGGTCACAGCATTGAAGTGACGCACGATTACCTGAATAAATCGGGCGCTATCCCACTGCCCGCCACCTTCAGTATGGAGCTCGGCAGAAGGATTAGCCTACTCGGTTCTGGTATGGTGGTTCGTTTATATAGTAATTATCCTTTCCCCTGGCGCAAGGATGGTGGTGCGCATGATGATTTTGAGCAACAGGCTTTGGCTGCATTACAGGCGAATCCGCAACAGCCCTACTATCGTTTTGAAGAATTTCAGGGACGTGCATCGTTACGTTACGCAACGGCGGATGTCATGCATGCGGAATGTATAAGCTGCCACAATACCCGTCCAGACAGCCCTAAGCATGACTGGAAAGTAGGGGATGTGCGCGGTGTACTAGAAATTATTCGACCACTGGATAGCGTAGTGGCGCAAAGCCATGCTGACCTGCGTGACGTCTTTATTCTTTTTGGCGCGTTGCTGGCACTGGGGTTGGGAGCGCTCGCACTGGTAATTACTCGCTTACGACGTGTGTCAGTGGAATTGGAAGAACAAGTGATACAGCGTACCGCCCAGTTGGCTGCAGCCAACCAAGAGCTGGAGGCATTCAGTTATTCAGTGTCGCATGATTTGCGCGCACCGCTACGTAGTATAGATGGCTTCAGCCGAGCCTTGCTCGACGACTATAGTGCACACCTGGACGAAACGGGTAAGGATTATTTGCAACGGGTACGCGCTGCTACCCAGCGCATGGGACAATTGATTGACGATATGCTTAAGCTATCGCGCGTCACACGTAGTGAAATGAATTTTAAAACGGTGAATTTAAGCGTATTAGCACAGACGGTGGTCGACGAATTGCAACATATACAGCCCGAACGTAATGTGGAATTTATTTGTACACCAGGAATGTTAGTACGGGGGGATGCCCATTTACTGAAAGTAGCGCTCGAGAATTTATTGGGCAATGCGTGGAAATTTACTTCTAAACGCGAGCAAGCGCACATCGAAATCGGTGTCACTCACCAAGTCGAAGCATCTGTGTACTTCGTTCGTGACAATGGAGCAGGATTTGACATGGCATACGTCAGCAAACTCTTTTCTGCATTTCAGCGGCTGCACGCCATGACCGAATTTCCCGGTACCGGAATTGGATTAGCAACGGTGCAGCGCATCATTCATCGCCATGGTGGTCGAGTATGGGCGGAAGGGGAACCTGATAAAGGTTCAACATTTTATTTCACTTTGCCATAAATAAGCGTATGTTCCACTCACCATGAGCTTTAATTAAGCAATCATCAACAATTAAGGAAGCCGCATGGGTAATAAATTTATTTTGTTGGTTGAGGACAATCCTGATGACGAAGCGCTTACCCTGCGTGCACTCAAGCAAAACCATATTGACAACGGAGTAGTGGTGACGCGCGATGGGGCTGAAGCACTCGATTATCTGTTTGGAAAAGGAAAATATGCGGGGCGTGACCTGAATACAATGCCGGCGCTCATCTTGCTTGATTTGAAATTACCTAAAGTGGATGGCCTCGAAGTATTGAAGCAACTACGTGCCGATCCCCTGACCGCACTGTTACCAGTGGCTATTCTCACCTCCTCAAGTGAAGAGCATGACCTGATAACCGGCTACAAACTCGGTCTCAATAGCTATATCCTTAAACCAGTAGATTTCGACCAATTCACTGAGGCGGTGCGCAACCTCGGAATATATTGGCTGGCAATCAACCAAACTCCTCCAAGAGGCAGATGCGCAAAATGAGCAAGCCAACATTGCATACGCTGATCATTGAGGATTCGGAAGATGATGCACTGCTATTGACGCGATATCTACAGCAAACCTATGAACTCATTCATGTGCGAGTGGATAGCGCAGAAGGCTTGAGTCAGACCCTGAAACAGGGTGAATGGGACTTGGTCCTTTCAGACCACTCTATGCCAGGCTTTGATTCATTCGCTGCGTTACAAATAGTGCAGCAAAGTGGGCGTGACCTGCCGTTTATTATTGTTTCTGGTGCCATCGGGGAAGACTTGGCAGTGGCAGCGATCAAGGCGGGGGCGCATGACTATCTGCTGAAGAGCAATTTGAAGCGTCTGATTCCCGCCATTGAGCGCGAATTGCAGGCAGCACAAGCGCGACGCACCCATTTTCAGTCCGAACAGCGTTTTCGCGCGACGTTCGAACAAGCCGCGGTTGGCATCGCACATGTCGAGCTGGATGGGCGATGGCTGCGTGTCAACAACAAACTGTGCGTCATCACGGGTTATTCTGAAGAAGAACTTTTGACACGCGATCGTCCGAGCATCACTTACCCCGACGATATGTCGGAGGAGTTGGACAGTATGCAGCAGTTACTGGCTGATGATGTTCCTAGCTCGACCAAGGAAATACGCTATACGCGCAAGGACGGTTCACTAGTGTGGGTTAATCTTACTTGGTCGCTTACTCACACCTCCACGGGCGAACCGGATTATTTTATTGAGGTGATCGAGGATATTACCGAACGAAAAAAAACCACGGAACGGCTCCGATTATTCGCGCGCATCTTCGATACCATCAATGAAGGCGTAGCAGTAACAGACGCCAGTAACAATATTATGTTAGTCAATCCGGCTTTTTCCTCGATTACCGGTTACAGCGCTACTGAAGCAATTGGTAAGAATCCACAAATTCTTCATTCTGGATTGATGGACAAGGGGTTTTACGACAAAATGTGGCAGAGTATCCAAAAAACTGGCCGTTGGCAGGGTGAAATCACTGACCGCCGCAAAAATGGGGAGAGTTACATTGAGTGGTTGAGCATCAGCACGATGAAGGACGAACGGGGCGAATTTAGTCACCATATTGCGGTGGTTTCCGATATCAGCGAGCGCAAGGCAGCTGAAGAACGCATGGTTTACATTGCTCAACACGATTTTCTTACCGGCCTGCCTAATCGCATGATGTTACATGATCGTCTAACTCAGGCAATTGCACATGCTGAACGCGAACAGCGCAAAGTAGCCGTTATGTTCCTTGATCTGGATCGCTTCAAGGCTATAAACGACACATTAGGTCACCTCGCTGGCGACAAGCTATTACAGCTTGTCGCCAATCGTATTAACAGTGTTGCACGCACGAGTGATACCGTCAGTCGGCTAGGTGGGGACGAATTTGCCATCCTGCTACCGTATATTGAAAATACAGATGATATTGCAATGATTGCTCTAAAGCTCCTGGCATCCATTGCTGGCCCTTGTGTAATCAATGACAAAGAAATTGAGGTGACCACCAGCATCGGCATCAGCGTGTTCCCTGAAGATGGAGTCGACAGTGAATCTTTGATCGCGCATGCTGATGCCGCGATGTACCAAGCTAAGGGAAATGGACGTAATAATTACCAATTTTTCACCCGTGAGATGAACCGACGTACACTTGAACGAATGTTGATCAAGAATAAATTGAGTCACGCCCTGGAACGGAACGAATTGTTCTTGCTTTACCAACCACAAGTGGATTTGCAAAGCGGCCACATTATCGGTGCGGAAGCGCTGGTTCGTTGGGATAATCCCCTTTACGGAAAAGTTTTGCCCGCGCAGTTCATCCCCATCGCGGAAGAAAATGGTCTGATCCCGCCAATTGGGGAATGGGTGTTACGCGAGGCCTGTCGCCAGAACCAGGCATGGCGCGAACTGGGATTAATGAACATTACCATGGCGGTAAATCTTTCCTCCGTACAATTCCGTCAAAAAAATCTCGGTGAAATAATTAAGGCAATTCTTAATGAAAGCGGCCTGGCTCCGTCTGGTTTGGAACTTGAAATTACCGAGGGTGTCGTCATGCAGGATGCGGAAGCCGCAATTTTGTTACTGGAGGACATGAAGGCGATGGGACTGAAGCTGTCGGTGGATGATTTTGGTACGGGCTATTCCAGCTTAAATTACCTCAAACGCTTTCCAATTGATAAATTTAAGATTGATAAATCGTTTGTGCGCGATTTGACGACCGACACAGATGATGCAGTAATTGTAAGCACCATTATTTCAATGGCTCATAGTCTCAAGCTAAAAGTTATCGCCGAAGGGGTGGAAACTGCCGAACAATTGGCTTTTCTGAAACAGCAGGGATGTGATGAAATACAGGGTTATTACTTCAGTCAACCGGTAAACGCTGAGGAATTTACCAAGCTTCTCACTTCAGGTAATGGATTATTTAAGCTTTAGATGTAATAGTTTTCCTGCAAGTAAGTCTTCCCCAGCTGCCATAATCTAACCTTCAATATCCACTACGCTTGCTCATTACTCAGGAACATCCGGGATGGTTACAAGACAGAACGTATGATGCTGTGCCCAAATTCCAGTCTCTATCCTTAAGAAACATTCGATGCTCAAATCAGCCCCGTTATTTAAATTCCTCTGAATTATTTTGTCGTTTACTCCAACCGCTTGCTATAAGAAATGGAGATGCAGCCTGGTAGGGTCGGATGGTATTATCCACACCTTAATGAAACATAAGAATAATTACTTTTTTTAAGATTGGTGAATAGATGAACAGCAGCGAAATCCGTCTGAAATTTTTGGATTATTTTGCCTCCAAAGAGCACACAATCGTGCCTTCCAGTCCATTGGTGCCAGGCAATGACCCTACGTTGCTGTTCACCAACTCCGGTATGGTGCAGTTCAAAGATTGCTTCCTAGGCCACGATAAACGTCCGTATGTACGCGCTACGTCTTCACAACGCTGTGTGCGTGCAGGTGGTAAGCATAACGACTTGGAAAATGTGGGTTATACCGCACGACATCATACATTTTTCGAGATGTTAGGTAATTTCAGCTTTGGTGATTATTTTAAACACAGTGCCATCAAATTTGCATGGGAATTGCTCACTGAGGTTTATAAACTGCCCGCTGACAAGCTATGGGTAACCGTTTACGCCGAAGATGATGAGGCTTATAACATCTGGTTGAATGAAGTAGGCGTACCCGTCGAGCGCATTGTGCGTATCGGTGACAATCATGGCAAGCGCTATGCCTCAGATAATTTCTGGCAGATGGCAGATACTGGCCCATGCGGTCCATGTTCAGAAATTTTCTACGATCATGGATCTGATGTTTGGGGCGGCCCGCCGGGCAGTGCGGAAGCCGATGGTGATCGCTATATTGAAATCTGGAATCTGGTATTCATGCAATACAACCGCGATGAAAACGGTGTGCTGCACCCACTGCCTAAACCATCGGTGGATACTGGTATGGGATTGGAACGCATCGCGGCAGTATTGCAACACGTGCATTCCAATTACGATATTGACTTGTTCCAGAACCTTATCTGCGCGGCGGCCCGCGAAACCAATACCAGCGACCTTACCAACAACTCGCTCAAGGTGATCGCTGACCATATTCGTGCTTGTTCCTTTTTAATTGTTGATGGAGTAATTCCCGGCAATGAAGGACGCGGCTATGTACTGCGCCGCATTATCCGCCGTGCCATCCGGCATGGTTATAAACTGGGCTGTCGCGCAGCATTTTTCCATAAGATAGTGGTTGATCTTGCCAGAGAAATGGGCGAAGCATATCCCGAATTAGTCGCAGCACAAGCGCGGGTGACTGAGGTACTACGTATAGAGGAAGAACGTTTTTTTGAGACTATTGAGCATGGTATGAAAATGCTAGAAGCAGCACTCGATAAAATCGTAACGGATGGCCTTGGTTTTGATACTAGCTCGGGCAATAAAAAGGGTCACGAGGAAGGCAAGTTGCTTCAATCAAAAATCCTTATGGGACATATTGCTTTTACTTTGCACGACACCTATGGTTTTCCGCTCGATCTGACACAGGATGTATGTCGTGAGCATGGTGTCATTGTAGATGAAGTTGGTTTTAATGATGCCATGACACGCCAGCGCGAACAGGCGCGCGCAGCGGGAAAATTCAAAATAGGTGCAGGGCTCGAATATAAGGGCGTGAAAACAAAATTCCACGGGTACGAAAAGCTAATGACACAGAGCAATGTAGTGGCGCTGTACAAGGATGGTGTGACTGTGCAAGAGCTTTCCACTGCTGATACCGGTATTGTGGTGCTAGACAATACGCCGTTCTACGCGGAATCTGGCGGACAAGTGGGTGACGTAGGTATGCTGCAAATAGCCTCCAATAATCCAACGCTTTTTGTTGTAGAAGATACCCAGAAAATCCAACCCGATGTATTTGGTCACCACGGAAAAATCAAGAGCGGTTTTATCAAGGTAGGCGACTCTGTCGAAGCTATTGTCGATAAGGCTGCGCGCGCGCGCACCATCCGTAACCACTCTGTCACACACCTGATGCACCGGGTACTACGTGATGTATTGGGTGCGCATGTGCAACAGAAGGGTTCGCTGGTAGATCAGACCAAAACACGCTTTGACTTTAGTCACAACGCACCGATGACCAATATGCAAATCCGCGAAGTGGAAAATCGTGTGAACCATGCCATACAAGCGAATGCCTTGGTGAGCGCGCAAGTGATGACTTATGACGATGCACTAAAATCTGGTGCAATGGCATTATTCGGTGAAAAATATGGTGATGAGGTGCGCGTATTAGGCATGGGCGAATTTTCCACTGAATTATGCGGTGGTACGCATGTTCAGCGCACCGGCGACATTGGTCTATTCAAGATTGTGATGGAAAGCGGTGTGGCTGCTGGCATCCGCCGTGTTGAGGCGATCACCGGCGAGGGCGCTCTGAGCTGGGTACAACAGCTAGATGCAAACGTACAAGAAGTCGCCTCCTCACTTAAAGTACAACCACACGAACTAATGCAACGTGTTGCGCTGATGCAAGAAACGATCAAGACGGTTGAAAAGGAACTTGCCACCTTGAAATCTAAATTAGCTTCTTCTCAAGGTGAAGATTTGGCAAGTCAGGCTATCGAAATTAACGGCGTCAAAATAGTAGCTGCACTTTTAGAAGGTGCCGATATTAAGACATTACGTGAGACACTGGACAAACTGAAAGATAAGCTAAAATCGGCGGCCATCGTATTAGCTGCCGTGACTGATGGGAAAGTTACACTTATCGCTGGTGTGACCGCTAATATTACCGACAAGGTAAAGGCAGGGGAATTGGTTAATGCGGTGGCGCAGCAGGTAGGTGGAAAAGGTGGAGGTCGCGCAGATATGGCTCAAGCTGGAGGTACGCAACCAGAATTTCTGGCCGCAGCACTTGCATCTGTATCGGCTTGGGTAAAAAGAAAGCTATAGAAAAATCAAATCCAAGCAGGGATAGACAATTCTTTATGTGTTATCGCTATGCAATAGCCCTGCTAGACTGAAGTCTTATGAGTCCCCGAAAATCATACGCGTTCGTGCTTAAGATTATATTCTATTACTACCAGTAAGGACTTCCAAACCGACCACGCCAGGGCCCCCAAGGGTTGTACCAATATGGCCCATAGTAACTATTATAGTAAGGATACTGTGACCCATAATATGAATAGGGAATAAGCTTCGGCCATAAGTAGACTGTTTCAGCATTAATCTGAGGATAGTGATATTCGTATTCGCCAAGCTTGCGCACAGTAATATTTTGAATGTTACCAATTATTGTCACCTCACGGCCTTTTGCATACACTTCAGGATCGTAAAAATCGGGGGCACAAGTAATGAACCGCCCCCAAGTCATATCAGTTTCCTGAGGTCTTGCATTACTGTCTAATGGATGACTCACTATCTCAAAACACGTCTCATTCTTCCCTGGCTCCGTGTTTGCAATACTGCCTCCCCAACGTACTCGCTGGCCTACAAAATTATCATTTTGAGCTGCACTTGGCGTGACTTCAGCAAATGAACCAACTGCCAGCGGCTTTGGAACAGTGGCACAACCAGCAACTGCAATTGGTATCAGAAAAAGAAAAATCCAGTGACTCATGGAAGCCTCCTTATATTTTATAATATTCTTTAATTGACGTTACTAGCTAAATGTACTTTAGCCACTTCAGGTAATCTGTTCGTCGTTTAACATAAATAAAATGAGATGTCTAGAATTATTGTGTTATTAGACATATCCATCCACCACAACCAAAGTATGACTGAAGGGCGCTGATGAGAACTAGCACGATGAAATTACAGCAATGGGGGGGGGAAGTGCACATGCCACGATACTCGTTTAGCTATCGCGCGGGATGGAATCTTCAGGTAAATAAAATATTTTTAATCGAAAGCACAGTTATTTTGAAGCTATTATGGTTGAGGCGCTGTGCAATCAGAAAGACGTAGATCGCACGCCCTCCACCACTACAATAAAGCTAGGGGTCATCAGATTAAGCCGTAACAATTGAATATATTAATATGCCTATTATTTATAAATAATACATTCATAAATAATAATTAACGTATTCTGCAACAACAAAACCTAAGCCCTACAATTGCCAGCCATATAACTTTTACCGCTAGAATTATTAGTACGCTGAAAAAACAGATTATTTATTTTCGTCTGCAGAAAAAGATTTCATGGTAATGTCAGCGTGTTTTTTGGCATCTGCAAGATATGCTTGGAACATCTCTTCGCTAGTTATTTGACGCAGTTGTTGCATATAACCGGCATGCTTAGTCTCGTTGATGGCAGCAACTTCTTTAATTGCATCGATACGAATCAACTCGTAGCCATTCTGTGCATTTTCAATGCCAACATATGCCGGAAGAGTAGCCACGTTTGCTTGGAATACTTGACGAGCTATATTATTATCAAGCTGAGCATGTTGTTCACGCGTAATAGTAGTTGGCGCTGTCCATTCCACGTTAACCCTCTCACCGCGTTGCAACTGTGCCAATACCAGTTGACCCGCTTTGACCGCAAACTCAAATGCTTGCTTACGTAGTAATTTCTGACGAATACCGTCACTCACCTCCTTCAACGAGCGAGTGCTAACTGGCTTATATTCCAGCAACCGTGCCGCGAACAAGGTATTGGGCGCGATCTCTATTGCAGCGCTATTGCGCTTCTTCTTTGTTACATCTTCAGAAAACACTGCTTGCAATGCTTTATCCGTCCAAGGCAATGCTCCAACCTGTTTTTTGTTCAACCAGGCACTTTGTAGTAATGGCATTTTTACCAATTCTGCAGCCGGTTTTAGCGTATCACTCTGCTCATACACAATATTACTAAATTTCTCTGCTAACTCTGCGAACTTATCATTTGCTTTTTGTAGTTTTAATCTCTGCGTAATAGCACTCTTTACTTCAATCAGCGGGGGAGTTTTAGCAGGATGCACCGCCAACAACTTGATGATGTGAAAGCCAAAATCCGTTTGTACCAAACCGCTAGTTTCGCCTACCTTAAGCTTGAATGCGGCCTCCTCAAAGGGCTTGACCATCATGCCAGGGCCAAACTGGCCAAGATCCCCTCCGTTCACAGCGGAGCCAGGATCCTGGGAATATTGCTTAGCTAGCTCAGCGAATTTATCCGGTGACTGCCTAACTTGCTGTAACACTTGCTCTGCCTTGGTTTTGGCAGCCAACTTATCTGCATCAGATGCCTGCGCGACTGTAGCGATCAGAATATGCGCCGCCTGGCGTTGTTCAGGTGAACCAAATTCATTCTGATGCTCGTCATAATATTTCTTAATTTCAGCATCATCCAATGTTATTTGTGATTGCAATGCATCCGCTGAGAATGTCAAATACTCCACCCGCACTTGCTCATCCGTCTGAAACTCTTTCAGATTCATTTCATAATAATTTTGTACCGCTGCTTCATCTACTTTCGCTTGTTTGAGATATGGCTCAAAAGAAATTTTGGCCATAGCAACAACACGTTGCTGTTCATTCAAGCGTATTAAATTATCCGCAGTAACACTTGATGCATAACCATTTCGCATATACGCATCAATTAACTGACGCATGTATAGTTCTCGTGCTACGCTTGTCTCAAATATCAGCGGCGACATTTTCTCACGGCGCAATACTGATTCGTAAAGCTGTTTGTCGAATTTCCCATCTTTCTGAAACACCTCAATGCCAGCGATACTCTGAGCCAGATACTTCTCGCTTACAGTTAACCCGATAGAACGCGCCTGCGACATCAACAGACGTTGGCTAACCACACTATCCAAAATTGAGCGTTTTATTTCGGGCTTATCAAACATAGCTTGATCATAATTACTACCCATCATTTTACGCATTCTCTCCTGCTGCTGGCGCACAGCTTGATCGAACTCTGCTTGATTGATTTTTTCACCGTTTACCGTAGCTAAAGCCTCGCTATGAGATGACTTGTTGTAAGAATCTACACCCCAAAATGTAAACGTAAGAATGATGAGTAACAATACGATTTGTACAAACCGTCTGTTCCCATGCACGAAATCAAACATAATAGCCGCCCGATATAGTTTATTTATAATCAATGAAAAAAAGGCGAACTTTCGTTCGCCTTAATGTGGCGGAGTGGACGGGACTCGAACCCGCGACCCCCGGCGTGACAGGCCGGTATTCTAACCAACTGAACTACCACTCCAATAACTAAACAGCTGGTGGGTGCTGAGGGGTTCGAACCCCCGACATTCGCCTTGTAAGGGCGACGCTCTACCAGCTGAGCTAAGCACCCAATGAAAGTAACATTTTACAGCATTTTTTAGACCTTTACCAGCACAGAATTTCGGTACTTCACTGCCTGGCACTTGATCAACTCGCTAGTACTAACGTCCATCAATGCTTAATCACAGTAGCACGATTCTCGTCCGCCACCAAGATTGGATTGACTACTGGCGCAGCCTCAGGTAACGGCTCTGGCTTACGCTCTAACGCCATTTCCAACACCTGTTCAATCCATTTCACTGGATGAATATCAAGTTTGTTTTTTACGTTATCAGGGATCTCAACAAGATCCTTGGTATTTTCTTCCGGAATCAATACCACTTTAATACCACCACGTTGAGCCGCCAGCAACTTCTCTTTTAATCCCCCAATCGGTAGCACTTCACCCCGCAACGTAATTTCCCCGGTCATTGCCACATCAGCACGCACGGGGATGCCAGTCAACGCCGAGACTATCGACGTACAAATACCCACACCCGCACTCGGCCCGTCTTTTGGAGTCGCACCTTCGGGTAAATGAATATGCAAATCAGTTTTTTGATAAAAATCATCAGAAATACCCAAGCTACTGGCGCGGCTACGGACTACGCTAAGTGCAGCTTGAATCGACTCTTTCATAACCTCGCCCAGCTTACCAGTGGGAGTAATATTACCTTTACCCGGCAATACTGCAGTTTCAATGGTTAACAACTCACCACCCACTTCGGTCCACGCCAATCCAGTTACTTGTCCAACTTGATTATGTTTCTCTGCAATTCCATAGCTATAACGCCGCACCCCAAGATATTTCTCCAGGTTACGAGCATTCACCGTTACCTTGCTATCACGCCCTTTTAGCAACAGCGCTTTCACCACTTTGCGGCAAATCTTGGAAAGCTCTCGATCCAATCCCCGCACCCCCGCTTCACGGGTGTAATAACGCAATATGTCACGAATTGCGCTTTCTGAAATACCAATTTCATCAAGCTTTAACCCATTATTTTTAAGCGCTTTTGGAATTAAATAATGCATCGCAATATTTACTTTTTCATCTTCGGTATAACTTGACACGTGAATAATTTCCATGCGATCCAAAAGCGGAGCAGGTATATTCATGGTATTTGCAGTCGCAACAAACATTACATCAGACAAGTCATATTCGACTTCAACATAATGATCAACAAAAGTATGGTTCTGCTCTGGATCAAGTACCTCAAGCAATGCCGATGAAGGGTCTCCACGAAAATCCATGCCCATCTTATCGACTTCGTCGAGTAGAAATAACGGATTCTTCACGCCAACCTTAGTCATGTTCTGCAAAATTTTACCAGGCATAGAGCCAATATAAGTGCGACGATGACCACGAATTTCTGACTCATCCCGCACCCCACCTAGCGACATGCGAATAAATTTACGGCCTGTAGCCCGTGCAATAGACTGACCAAGCGAAGTCTTACCAACACCCGGTGGACCGACCAAACACAGGATAGGCGCTTTCATCTTGTCGACGCGTTGCTGCACCGCAAGATACTCCACAATACGTTCCTTGACCTTCTCCAACCCGTAGTGATCCGCTTCCAAAATTTCTTCGGCAGATTTCAAGTCATTGTTAATCTTTGTTTTCTTTTTCCATGGCAAACCAACCAACACATCAATGTAGTTACGCACTACAGTCGCCTCAGCAGACATAGGAGACATTAAGCGCAATTTTTTCATTTCGGCTTCAGCTTTGGCACGCGCTTCTTTAGGCAAGTGTGCAGCCTTTATTTTCTTTGCCAATTCCTCGAAGTCTGCACCATCCTCACCTTCACCCAACTCCTTCTGTATCGCTTTTACTTGCTCATTCAAGTAATACTCGCGTTGGCTCTTTTCCATCTGCCGTTTAACGCGTCCACGAATTCGTTTTTCTACTTGCAGAATATCGAGCTCGGCCTCCAGTAAACCCAGTAAATGATCAAGACGCTTTCGAACGTCAAAGATTTCTAATATTTCCTGCTTTTGCTCTAATTTAAGTGGTAAATGTGCTGCTATGGTATCCGCTAACCGTCCAGAATCATCTATACCCGCTAAAGAAGTTAGCGTTTCTGGCGGGATTCTCTTGTTGAGCTTAACATATTGGTCAAATTGATTAATCAAAGCACGACGCATAGCTTCTGCTTCATTACCCAAGCTGTCATCAACAGGAACTGGGTCAATATCCGCATCGAAATGACTTTTTTCATCCAATACGTGCAATATTTTTGCACGTTGCGTGCCCTCCACAAGAACCTTAACAGTTCCGTCAGGCAACTTGAGCATCTGTAAAATATTGGCAATACTGCCCACGCGATACAAATCATCTGCGGCAGGCTCATCTTTAGCAGCAGTTTTTTGTGCCACCAATACGATACTTTTACCCGCTTCCATAGCGGATTCCAGCGCCTTGATTGATTTCGCACGTCCAACAAACAATGGAATGACCATGTGTGGAAACACAACTACATCGCGTAACGGCAGTAATGGAAAAAAACTGGAAACAAGTACATTCGTATCATGCTCAGTCATGGCAGGAAACTCCTTTGTGGATTAACTTGATTGTTAGATGAGGGCGTAGCGAGATAATTCAAGTCAAAATACAAAATCGCCACGCATCAATTTAATTTTAGGATCCCACTACACTAATAGATAACTAAGCTGCTCTGGATGTATCCGCGTATATCACGATCGGTTTAATTTCGCCATTTGTATTGCTTACATCCAGCACCACCTTGCTCACATTATCCATTGATGGCAGATCATACATAATATCAAGCAAGGAATGCTCCAGAATAGAACGTAAACCACGCGCACCTGTTTTACGTTCCAGCGCTTTCTTAGCGATCGCCTGCAACACCCCCTCATGGAACTCCATTTCCACGCCTTCCATCGCGAACAATTTATGATATTGTTTGGTCAAGGCATTTTTTGGTTCAGTCAGAATCTGAATTAATGCCGTCTCATCCAGCTCCTCGAGCGTAGCCACTACTGGCAGGCGCCCAACAAATTCTGGGATTAAACCAAATTTAATCAAATCTTCCGGCTCCACATTACGCAGCACTGTGCCTACACTCTTCTCATCACCACGCTTAGTGAGACTTGCGCCAAAACCAATACTGGCTTTCTCTGAGCGATTAAGTATGACTTTCTCCATACCATCAAATGCTCCACCGCATATAAAAAGAATATTAGTAGTATCCACCTGCAAAAATTCGGTATTAGGATGTTTACGACCCCCCTGTGGTGGCACAGACGCTTTGGTGCCCTCAATCAACTTGAGTAGCGCCTGCTGTACCCCTTCGCCAGAAACGTCACGAGTGATAGAAGGATTGTCTGATTTGCGGGAAATTTTATCAATTTCGTCTATATAGATAATACCGCGCTGGGCACGTTCCACGTCATAATCGCACGCTTGCAACAGCTTCAGAATAATATTCTCGACATCTTCCCCAACATACCCTGCTTCAGTCAGCGTAGTAGCATCAGCCATCACAAACGGTACATCAAGCAGACGCGCCAAGGTTTGCGCCAATAAGGTTTTTCCAGAACCTGTCGGGCCGAGCAGTAAAATATTGCTCTTAGCCAGCTCTACTCCATCCTTGTTAGTGCTTTTTAAACGCTTATAATGATTATAAACTGCCACAGCCAAAATTTTCTTGGCATGTTCCTGACCGATTACATACTCGTCGAGCCGCGCCCGAATTTCATGGGGCACAAGCAGATCAGCCTTATCTGTCTTGCCGGACACAACACTATTAACTTCCTCACGTATAATGTCATTGCAAAGCTCGACACATTCGTCGCACACGAATACAGAAGGCCCCGCAATCAGTTTGCGAACTTCATGCTGGCTCTTACCGCAAAATGAGCAATACAATAATTTGTCGCCCTTGCTTTTATCCAGCACCATTCATATTCTCCTGTTTTGTCTGTCACCCACATTACTTATGTATCAACTAAGCATGTATCTGTTTAAACACGCTTATCCAGCACTTTATCTACTAAACCATACTCGACAGCTTCAGCCGCATTTAAAAATTTATCACGTTCACTGTCACGGGCAATTTCTTCGACATTACGACCCGTGTGCTGAGCCATCAGAGCATAAAGTCGCTCACGCAAACTCAAAATATATCTAGCATGAATCTCAATATCCGTCGCCTGTCCCTGAAATCCTCCCAGTGGCTGATGGATCATCACCGAAGAATTAGGCAAAACAAAGCGCTTTCCTTTTGTACCGGCCTGCAATAAAAAAGCACCCATCGATGCCGCCATGCCGACACACAAGGTAGAAACTTCCGGCTTTATAAATTGCATAGTGTCATAAATCGCCATACCTGCCGAAATAGACCCACCAGGCGAATTAATATAAAGATGAATCTCCTTATCCGGATTTTCCGATTCAAGAAACAACAATTGCGCCACGACCAAGTTAGCAGTCATATCATTGATGTTGCCCACCAAAAATATCACCCGCTCCTTAAGCAAACGTGAGTAAATGTCATACGCGCGTTCTCCCCGTCCGCTGGTTTCTATAACCATCGGAATCATCCCGATATTTTGCGGATCCTCATTATTTTGAGGTATTTCGCTATACATCACGCGGCATTCTCCATCAATTCGTTGAATTCCATCACCTTCTCTGTCACTTTGACAGTATCCGTCACCCAAACCACCACATTATCTTCCAGAACCAAGTTTTCTGCGTCTTGCAAACGTGCCGGATCATTATAATGCCACTGCACTACCTCTTCTGGATTGTCATAACTTTGTGCATAATCTTGGACCAACGCTTTAACCTGTTCAGGTTTGGCGTGCAAATTATATTTCTCCACCAGCTCTGTTAAGATCAGGCTCAATTTGACACGTTTTTGCGCACGCTCGGTAAACAGCTCAAGGGGTAACGATTCTTCCCCCTTCGGCACTTCTATTCTACGCTTTTTCATATCACGCAAAGCTTGCTGCATCAAACTTTGCGCTTCAGCATCCAATAGCGCCTTAGGTATCTCCAATTGAGTAACTTTCAGCAAGGTAGCCATTGCACTATCTTTATTACGCAACATTAAGCGACGTTTAATTTCTCTTTCTAAATTATCGCGGATTTCAACTTTTAGCTTATCCACATCACCATCTTCTATACCAAGTAACTTAGCAAAGTCAGCATCAATCTCTGGCAGATGCTGCTCTTCTACCTTGTGCAAGGTAATATTAAATGTCGCTGCTTTACCAGCCACTTTCTCTGCTTGATAGTCTGCCGGGAAAGTCATATCAAACGATTTCGTTTCCCCAGCTTTCATGCCAAGGATGGCATTTTCAAAATCTGGTAATAGGCGCCCCACACCTAGCAACACAGCCAAATTCCTGGCTTCACCGCCTTCAAATATTTTGCCTTCCAGTAAACCGCTAAAATCAATATGCACCCTGTCTCCATTTTGCGCCGCACGATCAACCACTTCAAATGTAGCGTGCTGCTTACGCAAAGTAGTAATCGTAGTATCGACATCAGCATCACTCAGGGTATAAACTGCCTGCTCGATAGTTTCAGCACTTATATCACCCAATACAACTTCAGGGTAAACCTCAAAAGTCGCACTATATTCAATCCACAAAGCATCCGGGTCGGTAGCCTTGGCCTCGAAAGTAGGATAACCCACTACTTTCAAATTGTTTTCCTGCACTTCTTTAGCAAAGGACTGCCGTAAAGCATCTTGCAGCACTTCCTGCTGTATTTGCGCACCGTGTTTTTGTTCCAAAATCTTGAACGGCACCTTTCCCGGCCTAAAACCAGGCACCGCAGCGGTACGTGCCAGATTTTTCAGGCGTGCTTCCATTTCACTGCTCACCAGTTGCAGAGGGATGGATGCATTAAGGCGGCGCTCCAACCCGCTCATGATTTCTATACTCGACATGCTGACTTTCCTTAGGTTAATAAGTAAATTCTTCAGTTGGTGCGAAAGGAGAGACTCGAACTCTCACGCCTTGCGGCGCTGGAACCTAAATCCAGTGCGTCTACCAATTCCGCCACTTTCGCCATTCCAATAACACGATTATTGTAGCATAGGATACATAGATAGTCGGTAAGTGTAGAAGGAAAATGTCAGCTATTTTAAAGAGGGTGCGCCGATATGATCGGCTATGTAGCACCTTCTGAAATACTTCAGGTAATCACGCAACCTCGTTGGAAATTCGATAAACACGAAACATTCCGATCATATATGAATCGTGCGTTTATCAACCGCTAAAGCCGCTTCATGCATCGCTTCAGACAATGACGGATGTGCATAAATGATACGCGCCAAATCTTCACTACTGGCCGAAAACGCCATTGCCAGTACTGCCTGCTGAATGAGCTCAGATGCCATCGACCCAATGATATGCACGCCGAGGATGCGATCTGTATTGGCATTGGCGATGATTTTAATAAATCCCGTCGTATTACCCAAGGCGCGAGCACGTCCATTAGCAATAAAGGGAAACTGACCAACCTTGTAAGCGACACCCGCAGTTTTAAGCTGCTGTTCAGTCTTACCCACCCAAGCGATTTCTGGGGCGGTATACATCACATTTGGCACTAGATTTAAGTCGCAGCCCCCCATCTGCCCGGCGATCAATTCCGCCACCATCACGCCCTCCTCCGACGCCTTGTGCGCCAGCATCGGACCCCGCACCACATCACCCACCGCATATACATGCGGCAAATTGGTGCAACACTGCTCATCCACTTCAATACGTCCTGCAACGTCCAGCTTGAGCCCAACCGCTTCTGCGCTCAGATCTTGCGTATTTGGCACACGTCCAACTGCAACGATCAATTTGTCCGCGACCAATTCCTGCGCGACACCCTGTATATCGCGCCAATTAATTTTTACAGCCCCAGCAGACTGAGTAACACTATCAACCTGCACGCCCAAATGAATAGCCAGCTTCTGCTTGGTAAAAGCGCGTAGCGCTTCTTTCGCCACTTGCTCATCGGCGGCAGGAAGAAATACAGACGAAGCTTCCAGTAATGTCACCTCAGCCCCCAATCTACGCCACACACTGCCAAGCTCCAGCCCAATAACCCCGGCGCCGATAATAGCGAGGCGCTTGGGCGTCTCGCTAAAACTCAAAGCCCCTACATTATCTACAACCTGCACTCCATCCAGCGGGACTTGCGGCAAAATGCGCGACGTCGAACCCGTAGCAACGATAACGTGCTTCGCCCCCACTTCCTCTCCATCCACAATTCCAACACGCCAAACATCACCATCCCGACCAAGAATTTGTGCCCTGCCGTGCAGCGAGTCCACTTTATTTTTCTTGAATAACTGACTAATACCTAGTGTGAAATCAGATACGATCTTATTCTTGCGCGCCACCATTTTTAACACATCCATGCTTACGTTTTCGGCAGATATACCGTGCGCAGCAAAATCATGCGTCAGACGTTCAAAGTTTTCTGAGGATTCCAACAAAGCTTTAGATGGAATGCAACCCACATTAAGACAGGTTCCACCCAAACTGGGTTTACCTTGTGCGCTTTTCCAATCGTCAATACAGACTGTATGCAGCCCTAATTGAGCACAACGTATCGCCGCCACATAACCTCCAGGGCCGGCACCGATAACGACAACATCAAATGATTTCGACATAAGGAAATTCTTTTATTAAGCGCTGAACCCGTAAAAATTTCTCATTTTATTTCAGCCAGGATCAGCAAAAGCACACTTACAAATCCAGCAACACTCGTCCCGGATATTCCAACGCCTCTTTGATAGTGGCGAGGAATAATACGGCGTCCCGCCCATCAACGATGCGATGATCGTAAGACAGTGCGAGGTAGTTCATCGGACGAATGACGACTTGACCATTTTCAGCCACTGGCCTGTCTTTAGTGGCGTGAATACCGAGGATGGCGCTCTGCGGCGGATTAATAATGGGGGTCGAGAGCATGGATCCAAACACGCCACCGTTAGAAATAGAAAAGGTACCACCAGTCAATTCTTCCAGCGTAATCTTGCCGTCCTTGGCACGCGCGCCAAAGTCAATGATTTGCCTTTCGATGTCGGCTAGCGAAAGTTTGTCAGCATCGCGGATGATCGGCACCACCAAACCGCGCTCACTGCCGATTGCCACGCCGATATCGTAATAGCCGTGATAGATGATATCCGTGCCATCCACCGATGCATTCACCACCGGGAATTTATGCAACGCAAGCAGCGTGGCCTTAATGAAAAATGACATGAAACCGAGCTTTATGCCATGCTTCTTTTCAAAAGCGTCCTTATAGTGATTGCGTAACTCAATCACTGGCAGCATATTCACTTCATTAAAGGTAGTAAGAATTGCGGCATTCTGTTGCGATTGCAACAAACGTTCGGCAATGCGCTGACGGATGCGCGTCATCGGCACGCGCTGTTCCACACGCCCGCCTGCTGTAGGTTGCGGAACCGCGGTAGCTGACACAGCCGCTTTTTCCTGCATTGCAATCAGCACATCTTCCTTGATGACACGCCCGTCACGTCCGCTACCGCTAATTGCAGCAGTATCAATTTTATTTTCTGCTGCAATCTTCTGCGCCGCTGGCATCACAGCAGCTTGCTCCTTGGCCGTTATCTCTGGTTGCGGGACTTTGCTCGCATCAGCTTTGGCGTCAATATCCAATAGGGCAATCACCTCATTACTGGTCACCTTGTCGCCATTCTGCTTAAGAATTTTGGCCAGCACTCCCGATTTGATCGCGGGCAACTCCAAAACCACCTTGTCGGTCTCAATATCAATCAGATTCTCACCTTCAGCCACCGCTTCACCCGACTGCTTGTACCACGATACTAAAGTGGCTTCGGAAACCGATTCGGAAAGCTGCGGCACTTTCACTTCAATTTGCATGCTGTCTTGCTCCTGATTTGATGTCGAGATCACAGCGAAATGCCGCGTCTATCACCGCCTTTTGTTGTTCATTATGCACTGCCAAATAACCTGCTGCAGGCGATGCCGAAGAAGATCGCAACGCATACGCAAGCCTCATACCATCACGCAAATGGCGCAACAGATAATGCTGGATACGGTGCCACGCGCCCTGATTACCAGGCTCTTCTTGGCACCACAACAATTCCGTCGCACTTGGATAATTGGCAATCTGTGCCTCAAAGGCATCATGCGGAAAAGGATAAAGTTGTTCCAGCCTGATAATCACCACCTCTTCTGGAGACAAAGACTTCGGCAAGGCATTTTGAATACCGCGTTCATGTCGCGCGGCCTTAAGCTCATAATAAATTTTTCCACTACACACGATAATACGCCGCACCTTGGTAACTTCCAGCGCATCCACTTCTCCAATCACGGGCTGAAACGAACCTTGAGCCAAATCATTCAGCGGCGAAGATGCATCCTTACTACGTAACATACTTTTGGGCGTAAACACAATAAGCGGCTTGCGTATCGGGCGCAACATCTGACGGCGCAGCAAATGGAACATCTGAGCTGGAGTGGAAGGAATACACACTTGTATATTGTAATCTGCACACAATTGTAAATAACGCTCAATCCGCCCAGACGAATGTTCCGGCCCCTGCCCTTCATAACCATGTGGCAAAAACATCACCAGCCCGCACATGCGCCCCCACTTGGCCTCCCCCGACGAGATGAATTGATCGATTACCACCTGCGCACCATTAGCGAAATCGCCGAACTGCCCCTCCCATATAACCAGTGAGTTGGGTTCAGCGCTAGCATAGCCATACTCAAATGCGAGTACCGCTTCTTCCGAAAGAATGGAATCAATCACGATGAAATCGGCCTGATCCGGCGCAATATTTTGCAAGGGAATGTGATAACCCTTATCCCACTGCACGCGATTTTGATCATGCAGCACGGCATGGCGATGGAAGAAAGTTCCGCGCGCGCTGTCCTCTCCAGATAAACGAACCGGAATACCCTCGGCTACCAGGCTGGCATAGGCCAGGTTTTCTGCCATGCCCCAATCCAAAGCGAGTTCGCCACTGCCCATGGCACGTCGGTCGGTGATAATTTTTTCCACGCGCGAATGGAGCTTGAAATCCACCGGCACGTCGGTTAGTCGCTGAGCCAACTTTTTTAACTGTTCGTGCGGAATGGCAGTATCCACCGCTACATCCCAAGGCACACCACTTCTAAATTTGGACCAGTTTACTGCGTGCTCTTTATTAAAATCATTCAGTACTGGCTGAATTGGATTGATGCCGTCATCCATCGCCCGACGATAGGCCACAATCATGGCCTCCGGCTCCCCTTCCGCCACCACGTTTTGCTCCAACAGACGTTTAGCATACAACGCACGTGTGCCCGGATGCTGGTTAATATAACGATACATGAATGGCTGCGTCACCAATGGCTCATCTTGCTCGTTATGGCCCAACTTGCGGAAACACACCATATCAATCACTACATCCCTTTTGAAGGTCATACGATAATCCAGTGCAATCTCGGTAATTAATAATACCGCTTCAGGATCATCCCCATTCACATGAAAAATCGGGGCTTCTATCATCTTCGCCACATCGGTACAGTGCAAAGAAGACCGGGCATCACGTTTATCCGAAGTCGTAAAACCGATCTGGTTGTTGATAATAATATGCACTGTACCGCTCGTGTGATAGCCGCGCGTTTGTGACAAACTGAACGTTTCCATGATTACGCCTTGACCGGCGAAAGCTGCATCGCCATGCAGCAATACCGGCATGACCTCACGCCCTTCCTTGTCACCGCGACGGTGCTGACGCGCGCGCACCGAGCCTTCTATCACCGGATTAACAATTTCAAGATGTGAGGGATTAAACGCTAAAGCCAAATGCATCGCTCCGCCCGGTGTAGAAATGTCCGAGGAAAAACCTTGGTGATATTTCACATCGCCGGAAGTGAGCTGTTCACTATGCTTACCTTCAAATTCAGCGAACAAATCACGCGGTAGCTTACCTAGCGTGTTCACTGCCACATTTAAGCGTCCACGATGCGCCATACCGATGACTGTCTCACGTACTCCCTGTGTACCTGCACGTTGCAGTAAATGTTCCAGCATCGGAATAAGCGATTCGCCGCCTTCTAACGAAAAACGCTTCTGACCTACATATTTGGTATGCAGATAACGCTCCAACGTTTCGGCAGCAGTCAATCGCTCCAGAATACGATGCTGCATATCAGCGCTGTAATTGGGCTGACCGCGCACGCTCTCCAGACGATTTTGAATCCAGCGTTTCTGCACAACATCGTTGATGTACATATACTCTGAACCGATGCTACTGCAATAGGTTTGGCGCACCAATTGCAAAATTTCCCGCAGCGTCATGCGTGGCGACCCCACCAGGGAGCCTGTCTCGAATGTGATATCCATATCCGTCTCTGTAAGACCATAAAAGGCTGGGTCCAATTCGAGCACTTCCGGCTTACGATGGCGGTTAAGCGGATCGAGGCTGGCACGGCACACCCCGAGAAAACGATGGGCATTAATAAGTCGCAGTACAGCGACCTGTTTACGCGCCATTTCAGCATCTTGAATGGCGCCTTGCGCACCCGTTAACGGCAACGCAGCAAAAGCACGCACCACTGGACTATGCGCCAAATCTTGCAGCACCGCGTTCGGCATAGTTTGCAGCGCATCAAAGTAGGCACGCCAACCATCCGAAACCACCGCAGGATCGGTCAAATACGCCTCATATTGACCTTCGATGTACGGTGCATTAGCACCAAACAACATCGAGTTGCCTAGCATTGTTTGCATTACCGACGTCATGTATGATTACCCATCTGTTTATGCCGCCATATCTTTACGCTTCGTTGCTTCTTTACCAACTCCCACACTTGGGTTCTCAAATAGCTTCAATATGACATGCACCCTATAGCGCATCAATACTTTCAGCCTCTAAATTTTTCCATATGTAAGTTTTTGCAATCTGACTTTAGCGCTTGGCAAGCGGTAAAAAATCCCGTCGCGTCGCCCCCTGATACAACTGTCGTGGACGACCAATCTTACGCTCGCTATCGGCAATCATTTCATTCCACTGCGACACCCAACCTATAGTGCGTGCCACAGCAAAAATTACTGTAAACATATTGCTCGGGATACCCAACGCGCGCAGCACAATTCCAGAATAAAAATCCACATTAGGATACAGCTTGCGCTCTATGAAGTATTCATCCCGCAACGCAATCTGCTCGAGTTCCAGCGCCATTAAAAATAGAGGATCCTTCTCCAATTTCAGCTCTTTAAGTACTTCATAACATGTAGCACGCATCACTTCTGCGCGCGGATCCATGTTTTTGTATACCCGGTGACCAAAGCCCATCAGACGGTATTTTTTGTCCTTCACACCCTTTATAAAATCAGCCACGCGCGACACATCACCAATCTCTTCCAACATCTTCAGCGCCGCCTCATTCGCACCGCCGTGCGCTGGCCCCCACAGTGCGGCAATACCAGAAGAAACGCAGGCAAATGGATTTGCTCCACTGGAACCCGCAAGCCGTACAGTCGAAGTCGAGGCATTCTGTTCGTGATCAGCGTGCAGAATCAAAATACGCTCCAGTGCACGCACCAGCTTTGGGTTCGGTACATAGTCTTCTGCCGGAGTGGCGAACATCATGTACATGAAATTTTCCACGTAACCGAATTCATTCTTTGGGAACATAAACGGAAAGCCGGTGTAATATTTGTAGGTCATTGCGGCGATAGTCGGCACCTTGGACAGCAGGCGTAACGCCGAGATTTCACGATGTTCCGGATTATTAATATCAAGCGAATCATGATAAAAAGCCGACAGCGCGCCCACCACCCCAACCATTACCGCCATCGGATGAGCATCGCGGCGGAAGCCGTTAAAAAAACGTGCAAGCTGATCATGCACCATGGTGTGCTGCGTAACCCTTCCCTTGAATTCGCTTTTCTGTATCGCATTCGGTAACTCACCATGCAGCAGCAGGTAGCATACTTCCAGAAAGTCCGACTTTTCTGCCAGTTGTTCGATAGGATAACCGCGGTAATACAGCAACCCGGCATCACCATCAATAAAAGTGATACTGGAAGAGCAACTTGCGGTGGAAACGAAAGCCGGATCGTAAGTAAAAACGCCTAGCTTACTCAATCCACGGATGTCGATTACATCAGGACCCAGAGTCCCCG
Organism: Candidatus Nitrotoga sp. SPKER; assembly: GCA_003402285.1. Lineage (GTDB taxonomy): Bacteria > Pseudomonadota > Gammaproteobacteria > Burkholderiales > Gallionellaceae > Nitrotoga. The sequence goes on from QFXG01000009.1 coordinate 41,457, forward strand.
ACAGTATTGGCAATTCGATACTACGGCCATCATCCAGCAGTAGTGTTGCAACGCGTTTTTCTTTCATTAGGCCTCCTGTTTTTACATCTTAAATGTAGAGCAGATCACGCTGCTAAAGTTCAAACTGCCCGAAGTAATTCTAGCACCGCACCCCGTTCACTTTGCAGCGACGAAGGCCGCGTGTTGGTAATCATATCCCACAGTGTTGGGTCGGGCATATCCAGCAATCTATCAAATTCCGCCTGCTGCGCCTTATTCAAATTTGCATAATGCTGCTCGATAAATCGGCCCAGCACAATGTCAAGTTCCAACAGACCGCGTCGGCAACGCCAGCGCACCCGTTCCAGCTCTTTCATACTGTGCGCTTCACCATCAATGCTTTAATTTTTCCGATAGCTGCCGTGGGATTCAAACCTTTAGGACATACATCCACACAATTCATAATCGTGTGGCATCGAAACAGCCGGTACGGATCTTCCAGATTATCCAGCCGCTCGCTCGTTGCCTGATCGCGACTATCAACGATAAAACGATAGGCTTGCAGTAACCCGGCAGGGCCGACAAACTTGTCTGGATTCCACCAGAATGATGGGCAAGCAGTCGTACAACAAGCGCACAGAATACATTCATAGAGACCATCCAACTCGGCGCGCTGCGCTGGCGACTGTAAGCGCTCAGTTTCCGGCGGCGGATCGTTATTCACCAAATAAGGCTTGATCGAATGGTATTGCTTGAAAAACTGCGTCATATCCACGATCAAATCACGTATCACTGGCAGACCAGGCAATGGACGCAATTCAATTGGTTGCTTCAAACTGGACAGCTGTGTAATACAAGCTAGGCCATTGCGCCCATTTATATTCATGGCATCCGAACCGCACACGCCTTCACGACAAGATTTACGCAAACTCAAGCTGTCGTCTTGCTCCCTGATAAGCAGCAGTGCATCCAACAACATCATATCGCCCGCCTCTATGCTCAGCTCATAATTACGCATATAAGGCTGCTCATCGGTTTCTGGGTTATACCGGTAAATTTTGAACTTCATGGTTGTATTCCTCTACTAATCGCTTCGAGTAATCTGCCTACGCCATCTTCGCATTCGCCAAAGTGCTCACATCAAAATAAGTTCACCGCCTATTTTTGAACGCACCCTCGTTTATAGCTACGCCGACACGCTTTAATTTTTGCTGAATTATATTGAAGGCTTAAATCACTGGCCGCACAGCAGATAGTTGCCTTGCCAAATGGCTAAAACCATGGCAGTTTACGCCACTCAAATTAAGATTCATTGAGTTCTATTACTATGATAGCCAGACAAATTTATCACTTATAATTATCTGACTTTATAAAAAATAATTTACGTTAAAGCTAGCACTTTCAAAATCGTAACCATTTCCTGGTATCTATTTTTCCAACTGATACAACGGGAAGTAGTAGCGCTAATTTGTTTATCCGAACAAGCACCACGAAATTCATCATCACTCGGGTAAACAAATTGCATTGCCTTCAATACAGCTGTTGCCGTGCTGATATCGCCACGTGAAATTTCTTGCGCCACTGAATAATAGATACTCTCTTGTTTGTTCGTTGGCTGACTGCCAATTACAATGTAACGAAATGAAATCGCTATGCAGTTGCGTAGCACACGCTCAAAGTCATTGGCCGATAGCATTCGATGTGCCGCTACAAGCAATGGAAAAGGCTGACGCACTCTAAGCATGTGCAAATCCCGGATATACTCCTTATAATTTGCAGACCCTCGTGATAATTCCACTTGGGTAAGTGCCAGATAACTATTAATATCCTCTTCCATATCCTGTAATAGTTTAAAAACTTCCTCACGACTTGTAACACAAGAACTTATGGTTCTAAAAAGTTCCGGCTGCCTGACAAAGGTATGACGACTAATCCAGTGCACAAGCAAAAAATCGGGGAAATTCTCACTACCCAAGCAAATTACCATTGCTTCCCAACGATCTGCCAACACTTTCATTTCATGACGATGATCTTTATCACCATACAGAACAGAAAAGAGATGATTTTTCAACAAATCCGTTGAAGATAGATTTATGCCACGTGCATTCAGCGTCTCAAATACTTTATAGGCATTAAGTTCATCAGTCACACTAATAACAGTAAAGAATAACTTATCACTAATTGATTCGACTAGACTGGCCAGCGCTACTCCCTCATCCCCGCCAGCAATTTTTGTATATTCGCTCATTTTTATCGCAAACCATTCAAATGCTTTGCACAATCTGCGTTCAGATTCCCTGCAACCCCGCTGAAATAAATGATCCAGCGGGATCAAGTAATTTTGAAAATAAACATCGTTATTACGGTTGAGCGTGAGCTTGCTTCGCGACATCAACGTTACAGGATCAAGATAAGTAATATAGGTTTGACGAATTTGATTCATTCGTTGCTGATTATTTTCTGGATTATTTTTCTCTGCGATCAATCGCTCTAAATTCTTGAGCGCCGCTAGCGTAATCAACATGAGGGTCGTCAAACGCTGCTGCCCTTCAATCACATCAAATGTTTTGTTATCTTTCGATTGCAAAACAAGATAACCCATATAGTGCACCGGTTCACCGTCAGCCTGAACAACCCTCATAATATCTGCCCACAAATCTCCCCATTCATGCTCCGTCCAGCCATAGTCCGGCTGAAAATGAGGTATGTGGTAACTTAAACCACTACTGATCAACTTGCGATAAGTATTATTTTCTGTTTTAAAATTAGCTACCGGCACGTTTTAATCTCCTGATTAGTACACTCGCGCCTTAAGTGGAAATGATTCCACACTCAGCGGTTTAAGCCGAACCGGCTTGTAATCCAGTTTTTGTCCCTCGCTAAAATATAGTGAATGCTTCAGCCAGTGATCGTCGTCCCGTTCCGGGAAGTCATCACGCGCGTGGCCGCCACGACTTTCTTGTCTGGCCGCAGCGGAAAACATGGTGGCTTGCGCCACTTCAATTAGATTATCAAGTTCCAATGCCTCTACGCATGCAGTATTGAATATCTTACTCTGATCATTAATCATGGTATTTTTGACACGCTCGGCCACTATGCGAATTTTTTCCACGCCCTGAGCCAGCAGATCAGGAAACCGAAATACACCGCAATGATTTTGCATCACGCGCCGCATCTCTGCCCCCACTTCGGCCACGCTCTCACCATTTTTCTGTGATTTCAGCCTTGCAAGGCGCGCCAGCGGACGCGCCGCAGCATCATGCGGCAATGGTTTTGGGTGCGGGTTACGCTGCAAGTCCTCAATAATCTGCCGCGCCACCTCACGCCCGAATACCAGCAAATCAAGCAATGAATTACAACCCAACCGGTTAGCTCCATGCACGGACACGCAAGCGCATTCGCCCACCGCATAAAACCCCTGCACCACTTCTTCTGGCCCTGTTTTGTAAGGGGCAACCACTTGACCATGATAATTAGTGGGAATGCCGCCCATCATATAATGCGCAGTAGGCACCACCGGAATAGGAGCCAGGGCCGGATCAACATGCGCGAATTTTAGAGAAATCTCACGAATACCAGGCAAACGCTGACGGATGACAGCACCGCCAATGTGGTCTACTTTTAATAAAACATGATCGCCATGCTTACCACAACCGCGGCCTTCCTTAATCTCAGTAGCGATGGCGCGTGACACCACATCGCGGCTGGCGAGATCTTGAGCGTTTGGCGCATAACGCAACATAAAGCGCTCACCGTCTTTGTTGACGAGATAACCGCCCTCACCGCGCACACCTTCAGAAATCAGCACACCCGCACCGTGCACGCCAGTGGGGTGAAACTGGAAAAACTCCATGTCCTCCAGCGGAATACCGGCACGGGCTGCCATGCCCAGGCCATCGCCGGTATTAATATAAGCATTGGTGCTCGCCTGAAAAATGCGCGCCGCACCTCCGGTAGCAAACAACGTGGCGCGTGCCTGCAAAATCATCACTTCACTGGTTTCAATTTCCATTGCCACCACGCCGAGAACATCCCCGTCTTCATCGCGGATTAAATCCAGAGCCATCCACTCCACGAAAAAAATGGTATTACTCTGCATATTTTTTTGATACAAAGTATGCAACAAAGCATGACCCGTACGATCTGCAGCGGCACAGGCACGCTGCACTGGGGACTTGCCATAGTCTTGCATGTGTCCGCCAAATGAGCGCTGATAAATTTTGCCATTTTCCAGACGATCGAATGGCATGCCAAAGTGTTCCAGTTCATACACCACTTCCGGTGCCGCGCGACACATAAACTCAATGGCGTCTTGATCGCCGAGATAATCCGAACCTTTCACCGTATCGTACATATGCCAATGCCAATTGTCCTCGTTGATATTACCCAACGATGCCGCAATACCGCCTTGCGCCGCAACGGTATGAGAACGAGTGGGAAAAACCTTGGACAATACCGCCACTTTCAAGCCCGCCTCAGACAAGGCCAAAGCCGCACGCATTCCTGCCCCACCTGCCCCCACGATTACAACGTCAAATGTGCGTTTCGCCACTGCCATCACATTCCCCACAAAATTTGTACTGCCCAAATCGAATACAACAGCAGCGCCATAATTACCAGTACATATATCACCAAACGGGTTCTTGCCGACTTGACATAATCCATGACGATGTCACGCACCCCGATCCATGCATGAAAAAAAACGGCAAATAAAAACAGCAACGAGAACGAACGCATTACCAAGTTAGAAAACAATCCTGTCCAGGAATTGTAATCAAGGCCGACCCAGGCATTGCTTTCAAAATAGGAGTTCAGTAGCACATAGCCCGCAATAAACAACGTATAGGCCACCATCAGAACAGCGGTAACACGCTGCACCAGCCAATCACGCAATCCATAATGCGCGCCGGTTACGATGCGATCTACCATATCCATACCCCTACTAGGAAGGTTAGAGCCAAACTCACAAACAGTACCCATTTGCTACTGGCACGTGCCTGCATTAGCCCAACGCCAATATGCATGTCAATTGCGAGATAGCGTATTCCAGCGCAAAGATGGTGTAAAAATGCCCATAACAGGCTAATCAAAATCAACTTACTTAAAGGATATCGTAAGGTAGCGACCAATTGAGTATATGTCTCGATAGAAAACAAACTGTACTGCAGCATCTTCAAAAACAGCGGCAAGGTTAAAAACAATAACAATCCGCTAACACGATGCAAAATAGACACAAAACCTGACAAGGGTAATTTGATTAAGCGCAAATCCAGATGTATAGGGCGATTTTTATTCATTGGCGCACACAAAGTAGAGTTATAGACCAACTTTTGCAATTGTACACATGATGAGTAATTAATTATAAATCAGAAATATAAACGCCCAATGGATACTGAAATACTCCACAACCAGTATTTCTTCTTCAAGTGGAAAAACTCCTCGAACAGCTTGCTCGACGTGCGGCCTTTTATCCGCCTCATTATCTCGCTCGGCGCCTTCATCAGAGAACTTACCAGAATATGCAGATGATCCTTTGGGACTCGTTCCGCCAAATTTCCATTCAAAACCCTGTAAAAAACTGAGAAAATTATTCTTAATTTTTAAAATGACATAGGAATCTATGTTTATGAAAAAATCTTGTCAAACTGAAACTTGATATATGTTGATCATTCAAATTTAATGAACTTCATTCATTTATCCATTCCTAATTTTAGTGATCTTTATTTTAAACTATGATACTAACCAATACGATACATAAAGAAATAGTGATTCGCCTTGCTGAAATCCGTGATCTTTTTGTCATAACCCAATTTAATCAAGCATTGGCTTTCGAAACAGAAAAAAAAGAATTGATACCAAAAGTAGTATCGAAAGGCGTTAAAAAAATTTTAAAAAATTCCAATCTCGGGTTTTATGTGATTGCTGAACGTGACCAGGAAATCATTGGATCATTGATGGTAACGACGGAATGGAGCGATTGGCGAAACGGTATGTTTTGGTGGATTCAAAGCGTCTACATCAAGCCAAGTGAGCGTCGAAAAGGGATTTATACTGAGCTATATAATTTTATTAAAGAGTCTGCAAATAATAATCCAAGTATTTGCGGATTTCGTCTGTATGTGGAATATGAAAATATTCTGGCCAAAAATACATATGAAGCTCTAGGCATGATGGAGACTGGTTACCGGATATACGAAGAACTAAAACCAGACACTCACTTCTGTATGGACGCGCTATAAAAAATAATATAAAAACCTACTAACCCGGCAGCTGGATTGGATGAAATAAGCAGAGAAAATCGAGTCCAACATTTTTTGAACCACTTCTTTCGCTCATCCAACTACTGCCAACCCCCACCAAGTGATTTATAAAGATCCACCATTGCATCAATTTGCTTTTGTTTCGTTTCAATTAAATCTTTTTTGGCATCCAAGGTATCCCTTTGTGCCAATAACACATCCAGGTAGTCCACACGGGCAGATTTAAATAACTGGTTAGCGACCTCAATTGATTGAGCGAGCGCTTCCACTTGGCTTGTCTTAAGTTGATAGTTTTTATCGAGGTTATCGATGTTTGAAATTTGATTCGCTACTTCCGTATAAGCTTTAATAATACTTTGCTCATACTCATAAGCAGCCTGAATCTGCCTGGCATTGGCGTTTTTATATTCCGCTATGATGGCGTTCTTATTAATGAGCGGAGCCACTAACCCTCCGGCAAGGTTTGCCGCCAATGACTCTGGCGTATTAACCAGGTATTTAAGTGCGAAAGCTTGATATCCTATTCCGGCGTTTATATTAAAGGAGGGGTAGAAATTTGCCCTCGCCACATTTATGTTTAATGCCGCTGCTGATAACTCAAGCTCCGCTTGCCTGATATCAGGTCTATTCTGTAGTAATTGTGACGGAATACCTGTCTTAAGCATTTTGGGCTTAAGCTCCATAAATCCACTAGAGGCACGCTGAATAGGCTGTGACGTTCTCCCTAACAAAAAATTTATCCGATTCTCAACAACAGTAATGCGTTGATTCAATTCGTATAATTTACTTTTATTTTTTGCCACTTCTGCTTCATATCGTCTGACCGCAAGTGCATTTGTTCTTCCATAAAACATGAGTTGCTTGACCATCTCCAAACCATTTTGCTGGATACTAATATTTTGCTCTAAATTGGTGTGTTGATTATCTAGACTAAGCAATTCATAGTAAGAGTGGGCAACTTCAGCAACCAGATTGGTCACTAAAAAATTTTTACCTTCTTTTGATGCCATATACTCAAGAACAGCCACCTGTTTCGCATTCCGCAATTTTTTCCATACGTCTATCTCCCAGGTTGAAAATAGCCCGAAGTGAAAATCCCCCAAGTACGTAGGGAAGGCTTTGCCATTGGCTAATGGCAAATTGGCTTCAGCAGCACCATTGCGCGTAAATTCGCCGCTTCTCTCCCCGCCAGCACCAGCACCGATATTTACAAATGGCAAATATTGGCCTCTACGCGCTTGAATTTCATTCTGTGCAACGCTGATGCGCTGCATCATGATATTAATTTCTTTATTATTAACAACAGCGATGTCTAACAAATTTAATAAGTTAGGATCATCAAAAAAATCTTTCCATTTGATACTCGCCGTATTGGCCTGTTCCGAAACGCCTGGTTTAAAACCAGCAGGAAGACGCGTGTCTTCTTTTTTAATTATTAACTCAGGAGTACTACAGGCTTGCAACATCAGCCCCAACACGCCTAAAGTCATCAACTTAAATGTTTTATTTTTCGTTGTCATTTGGGCCGTAGTGATAAGTTTCGGTTAAAGGATCAAGGTCTTCATGTTGGATTAATTTTTTACCTTCTATCATTTTGGCAAAAATATAATAAAGCCCTGGAATAATGATGACACCAAACACAGTACCGAAAAGCATCCCACCCAAGGCTGAGGTACCAATCGTTCTGTTGCCGACTGCTCCCGCCCCCGTAGCCATCGCTAAGGGTACCAGCCCGGCTATAAAGGCAAATGAAGTCATCAAAATCGGGCGAAAACGCTCTTTTGCACCCGCAATCGCCGCATCTAAAACAGACATGCCTTGAGTTTGTTTCTGGGTTGCGAATTCGACAATCAATACCGCATTTTTGCCGAGCAAACCAATCAACATAATCATTCCCAATTGAGAATAGACATCATTGGCAAGCCCTAATCCTTTTAACAATAAGAAAGCACCGAAAATACCGGGCGGCAGCGAACATAGCACGACCAAAGGCAACACAAAACTTTCGTATTGTGCGGCTAGCACCAAGTAGACAAACATGATAACGATCGCGAAGATCAGCAGTGCTTCACTGCCCCTGAGGGCTTCATCAAATGATAAGCCTTCCCAAGCAACGTCAAAGCCATGCGGCAAAGTGGCTTTCGCCACCTCTTCAACTGCTTTGATAGCCGCGCCAGTGGTATAACCGGCTGCAGGCTCAGCGCGGATCGCCGCCGAGTTATAGAGGTTATAACGCGTGATTTCGTTAGGCCCTTGCTTTTTCACCATAGTCATAAAGGCGGAGTACGGCACCATTTCGCCTTTATCATTTTTTACAAAGTATTTCAGCACATCCTCTGGGGAACGCCGAAATTCCGGCAAGGCTTGAGCGTAGACTTTAAAAAAGTTATTGAAGCGAACAAAGCCCTGTTCATAAGTACTACCGATCATGATGTCCAGGTGATTCATCGCTTTTTCGATGGTGACCCCTTTTTGCATCGCAAGTTTATTGTCAATGACGAGTTCGTATTGCGGATAATTGGCTGCATAAAATGTAAACAAACCGCTTAGTTCCTTACGCTTACGCATCGCATCCATGAACGCTTGGTTAATTTTATCGAACTCGAAATAATCCGTGTCTAATGTCTTGTCCAATAAGCGAAACGCCAAACCCGATGCCGCGCCGTATCCTGGCACTGCCGGCGGTTGAAAAAATTCGATGAATGCGCCCAAGTTATGAGTTTTTTCCTCCAATTCATGGATCACATCTAATACCGAATGTTTGCGTTGCGACCAATCTTTCAGGTTAATAATACTGGTACCTGCATTCGACCCACGGCCTTCGGTAAGTATTTCGTAACCCGCTAAGGAAGAAACCGATTGTACGCCTTCAATTTTTGCCGCTATCACTTCCAGCTGCCGTGCCACTCTGTTGGTCACTTCGATGGTTGAGCCGGGCGGTGTTTGAATAATCGCATAAATCATGCCTTGGTCTTCGCCAGGAATAAATCCCTCAGGCAAAGTTTTATCGATCACAAAAATGCCGAAGCCAAACCCGACCAATACCAAAAGCGTAACAATGCGCCGGGTGACCGTGACATTCAGCAATTTGATGTAACGCCCGGTAACCTTTTCAAACACAGAGTTAAAGCCATCGATGAAAAGGCTGATTGGGTTTTTCCGTTTCGGCTGGCCGTGTGTGTTTTTAAGTATCATGGCACACAGTACCGGGGCGAGCGATAAAGCCACAACTGCTGAAATAATGATCGACGACGCCATGGCGATAGAGAACTGTCGATAAAACACTCCGACCGGTCCTGGCATAAACGCAATAGGGATAAACACCGACACCATGACCAAGGTAATCGCTACAATGGCGCCACCAATTTCACCCAATACTTTTCGGGATGCCTCATAGGGACTGCAATTTTCGGCTGCCATTTTTGCATGCACAGCCTCCACCACCACAATGGCATCATCAACCACAATACCTATAGCCAACACCAAGGCAAACAGGGTAATAAGGTTGATGGAAAGCCCGAACGCAGACATAACAGCGAATGCACCGACCAGCGAAACGGGTACCGCGATGACCGGGATCAAGGTAGAACGCCAGTCACCAAGGAAAATAAAGACCACCAAAGAGACCAATATGAAAGCCTCCACCAAGGTGTGCAGGACTTTTTCGATGGACGCATCAACAAAACGTGACACATCGTAATTAATTTCGTATTCCATGCCTTCCGGGAAGGACTTTTGCATTTCTGCCAGTTTTTCCTTCACATTCTCAATAACTTTTTGCGCATTAGTGCCGTAGTTTTGCTTAAGCACAATGGACGCCGAAGGAAGCCCATCTTTATCAGAGAAAATATTATAAAACTCGCTGTTTAGATCGACCCTGGCAACGTCTTTAATGCGCAAAATTTCGCCTGCCGGGGTAGACCGGATAATGATGTCTCCATATTCTTCTGGCTTGCTGAAACGTCCTTTATAGACCAACACATACTCTTTGGACTGAGCGGCTATACCTGTACTTTGGCCCAATCGCCCAGGTCGTCCGATAATGCTTTGATTTCCGATGGCCTCCATCACCTCCTCTGACGAGACACTATAGGCTCGCATCCGTTCCGGATTCAGCCAAATGCGCATCGCATATTGACGGGCGCCCAATATGGTTGCTTGGGCGATTCCAGTAATGCGCTGAATTTCAGGAATAATATTAACGTAAGCATAATTGAATAGAAGCTTCTGATCGGCGTTTTTGTCTTTACTGAAGAGGTTGACATACATAAGCATGCTGGGCTGAACGAAGTTCACAATCACGCCTTCCAACTGCACCAGTATGGGCAGTCTGCTCATCATCTGATCCACGCGCGTCTTCACGTTAACCATCGCAATATTGGGATCGACCCCCAGATTGAAATACACTTGAATGGTCGCTTCACCCGCGCTGGTCGCATCCGAAGTGATGTATTTCATGCCAGGCACACCATTGATAGCGCGCTCTAACATAATCAGGGACGATTTCACCAGTACATCGGCGCTGGAACCGGGAAACGATATGGAAACAGTGACCCGCGGCGGGGCAATATCTGGAAACTGCGAGACAGGCAATGATTTCATTGCCACAAAACCCATAAATAAGAACATCAGCGATAACACAATCGCCATCACAGGTCTTTTGAGGAAAATATTAAACATGGTCTAATCCTGACTAAAGGGTTACTCGGTATACAGTTTCTTCAGCTCTAAGCGAACCTTTTCGGGTGACCTTAAATCAATCTTCACCTTTTCTCCAGGACGAACTTTACGTATACCTTCGAGCAATACTCTGTCAGTGTCATTCAGGCCATCTTTAATAATAAACAGCTGTGGCAATTCAGCCTCTATATGGATAAGCCTTTGCTCCACTTTTTCTTCTTTGTTGACGACATAGACATAGGTTTTATCCATGATTTCGAACGTCGCTTTTTGGGGAATGAGCATGGCGTTTAGATAAGGCTTGCCCATTAGAATGGTTCCTGTCTCACCATGCCTGAGAATTTTATCCGGGTTAGCAAACAAGGCACGGAATTGGATATTTCCAGAACTATTATTAAAATCACCTACAATTGCCTCAATGACACCCTTTTGATTGAAAATCTCGCCATCTGCCATTTTTAGCTGCACTGTTTCACCGATTTTTTCTTTTTTGTGCGCCTTAAAATCCAGATATTGGGCTTCTGGAACATTGAAATAGACCCACAATTGGCTGGTGTCGGACAATGTCGTCAACTGCGCACCTTCATCGAGAAGGCTGCCGACCCTAACAACCAAATGATCCATGATCCCTTCAAAAGGTGCTTTGATATCGGTGAAACCCAAGCGTGTTTGCGCCATTTTCACTTCCGCCTTGGCCTTAGCTAATTTTGCTTTTGCCAAAGCCAATTCATTGCCCGATACGATATTTTCATCAGCCAAACCTTGGGTATTAAGGTATTCGATGTTCATATTTTGCGCTTCGGCTTCCGCTTTTAGAAGTTCTGCCTGATAAATATTGGGCATGATTTTGAACATGAGCTGTCCCTTTTTTATCAATTGCCCTTCATCCACAAAAATATCCTGTAAGTAGCCCTTTTCCAAAGAGCGAACCTCAATATGCCTAATGGCATGAATCTGGCAGACATAGTCTTTCATGACGACAGTGTTTTCACGGAATGGTGTAGTTGCCAGATATTTTGGCATCTCTTCATGTGTCTCGGTTTTTGCCTGATGACATCCGCTCAATAACAGGGTAGCGATTAAGCCTAGAACTACGAATGGTTTAGTGATCATTTTTATGGCCTTTGAATTGCAAGAGAACATAATATTTCGTTAAGGGAATTAGTCTTTAATGACAGCCATAAATGCTTTTGTCATTCTTTTTGGTACAGCGCATGTCCGTGTTTTTTGCGCAAGCTTATGTGGCTTTTTACCCCATTCTATGGGGATTAAATCTTTCTTGATGCGTACACTTTCTTTTCGGCTATTTCGCTGAGTCGGAACTTTGGCAAAGGTCCACGATCTAACCCCTATCGATCACCTGGTTCAATTCAACCAGTGAGCCATACAATTTATTCAGCTGTGTACCGATACAGAAACAGTAAATTTTTAAAAGTATCCATAAGCGCTATGCAATGTTTCTTAATGTGGCAGTTAAAGCAACGTGACGCACTCTTACTAAAATATTTAATACATTATGTTTTTAATAATTGCATAAGTAATGTATGTTTAAGAAAAAATTTTGTCAATCGGAAGCTTGATATATGACGAGGCATCAATATTTGATTATTTTTATTCGCGCTGAATACTAAAAAACAATCTAACAATCCCATTTATTCATAATCCTAAGGTATGGGAGAATGAATATACTTTGCTAGAATATGAAAATTAAAGCTTTGGCAAAACTGACATAAAAGTAGGTTTATATGTCAAATTGATGTGATTAACATAATTCGGCATATAAACTCTACTTTCCCAAAATTGAACTGGCGATAAGAAACGTTATGAGAACAGCGCGCATTCCGTAAAACGTTATATTTGCGACTAAACCCGAGATTACATTTGGCAGCTACACTAAGCCATCGCAACAGACATATGCATGGGCGTGGTATTGGCAGACGATTCAGAACTTGAAGCAGCACTTTGGACTAAGCCCCTACGAAGAACTAAGGGGCTTTTTTCCTGATACCAAAAACCTTACAGGGATTTTCATGCTAAATTTAATTACCGGCTATCCGAAAACCCAATTGATTTTACATACCGCGTCCAGTCGTTGGTACATCTACATTGGAGGAAACAATGATGAATTCAAATTTATCAAACAATCCACCCCGCTCCGAACAATGGCCAAGCTTGGCCTTTGAAGCATGGAAAGACACCTACGCAACGCTACACCTGTGGACACAAATTGTCGGCAAAATCCGGCTCGTTCAAACGCCGTGGATCAATCACTCTTGGCATGTAACCCTATATCTAACGACGCGCGGCCTGACCACATCACCCATCACCTACGGTACGCGCACATTTCAAATTGATTTTGACTTTATCGACCACCGGCTTGTAATTCAAACAAGTGAAGGGGCAATTAAAACGCTACCACTTCAGCCTCGCTCAGTTGCTAATTTCTACAAAGAACTGCTTACGAATCTGTCTGACCTTGGCATTGACGTCAAAATTCACACCGCGCCTAACGAAATAGCCGACGCCACACCCTTCGAGAAAGATGATATCCATGCATCCTATGACGCAGAGTATGCCAACCGCTTCTGGCGCATTCTGGTACAAGTAGATCGTGTATTCAGGGAATTCCGTGCGCGTTTCATCGGCAAATCCAGTCCTGCACACTTCTTTTGGGGAAGTTTCGACCTTGCCCTCACCCGCTTTTCTGGACGCCCAGCCCCCAGTCACCCTGGCGGTGTACCCAATCTGCCCGACTGGGTCGCACGAGAAGCATACTCGCACGAAGTCAGTAGCTGCGGATTCTGGCCGGGCGGCGGGCCGGTACCCTATCCCGTGTTCTATGCGTATGCTTACCCCGAGCCCCAGGGATACAACATAGCCCAGTTGCGTCCCGATGGGGCTACATACCACTCTGTATTGCGCGAGTTTGTCTTGCCATATGATGATGTGCGACTCGCAGAGTCACCTGACACGATGCTGCTTGATTTTCTGCAAAGCAGCTACGAAGCAGCTGCCAACCTGAGCGGCTGGGATCGTTCAGCGCTTGAACAGGTTGCGTAGAATATATCCGTATTTAACCTAACGTCGAAATAAAAATAGTGTCGAATTTTTTTACATCACCGTTACATCATCATAGTTACTTATTTTTAATACATTGAATTTAAATTAAATTAAATATTGGCATATAAATTGCTTAATAAATTATGTGTAATATTTTTATAATCACTCAGGGGAGCACATTATGAATAAAATCTTTATTATTCTTTTTCTTGCAATAATGCCTTCATTGGCAAATGCATCGGTCGTCTACAATTCCTGGACAAGCAACGATAGTGAAACTGGGAATTACATACTCACTATTAAATCTACAGGTGCTTTTTTTAATTATAATTTAACTGTCAGTCCGTGGAATGCGGAAGCACTTGGGTTGTTTATAGATTTAGGTGCTGTTACTGTAGGCGCGCCAGGGAGTATTGCTTTGACAAGTGTTACACCTACTGGACAGGTTTCAGTGTACGCCACTGACACGAGTTCAAATAACTGTGGAACTGGATGCAACCTTAATGGTTTAAGTTTACCTGCATTGGTAGGCGGAGATTGGGAGTTGGTCTTCGGTCTTGGCAGTACTGGATTTAATAATATTCAGACATTTTCTTGGACGACCAGTAATTTTGGGTTAACTGAATCGGCTTTAGGTGTCGTAGGTATTCGCGCGCAGCAACTATGTTCTGGAACTACGGTACTGCCAACCGGTAATTGTGGCGGTAGCGACAAATCGTATAGCAGTAGCGGTGTACATATTAATGACGACCCTAAAGTTACTATCCCCGAGCCTGCTACTCTCGCTCTGCTAGGATTAGGATTGATTGGAATTGCTGTCTCCCGTCAGCGTATAGTCTAATTTTTTTACACTATCCCGAAACGGCGCCTATGGCGCCGTTTCGTTTTTAAAAAATAAACATGGTTAACGGCCAAACCCTGGGTAATCAAAACAGTCCTTGAAGCAAAATACCTCTAACATCAGTTACCAATTGGTCTATCACAAATACCACAGTTTCAGAAACAAATTAGCAAAGGCGTTATGCATTCATACCAAAATTAGTAAGGAGCACAGCCCAACCAATTCATCATTTGTCTTCATGGCTTAAAAAGACTTTTATTAAAAACTCAGATATCAAGCCTACAAATAACGTATTATTTTTTAAACTTCTGCATCCATTCACTGGCTCGTCGTTGAGCTTCGGCAATTTCTGCTGGCGTCATGAACGATTCCACAATTCCCAACCCGCTTCCTATATCTTCATCATCGCCCATGCCAGCAATGTTATTGACCCATTCACCAGCAACTTTAAACCACTTACCCCCTGCACCAGCAATATTGAACCACTTATGCGCTTCAATATAATCTCGGGGAACACCTAAACCCATGTCGTACATGACTCCCAGATTGTTTTGGGCTTCCACATCCCCCTGTTCGGCAGCCTTGTTCCACCAAAATATAGCTTGCTGGGTATCCTGAGAAACGCCTATCCCGTTGTCATACATGAATCCCAGTTTAAATTGCGCATGAACAACTCCTTGCTCTGCTGCCTTGTTATACCAAAATGCAGCTTGCTCGTCATCCTGGACAACACCATTGCCCTCTTCATACATAAAGCCCAATTTGTATTGAGCCTGCGCAACCCCCTGCTCCGCAGCCTTGCTATACCAAGACACAGCCTGCTTGTAGTCCTGCGTAACACCTTGGCCTTTTTCGTACATAAGACCTAGTGTGTATTGCGCCAATGCATCTCCTTTCTCTACCGCCTTGTTATACCAGTGCAGAGCCTGCTCGTAATCTTGAGTAACGCCCTGACCCTTGTAATACATCACTCCCAAATTAAATTGAGCCTCCGCGAAACCCTGATCTGCGACCTTTCGATACCATTGCATCGCTTGTTGGTAGTCTTTCTTAACCCCTTGACCATCGGCATACATCCCTGCCAGATAAAATTGCGCTTCCACATGTCCATGCTCCGCAGCTTTCTTTAATGATTCAGCAGCTTTAATATAGTCCTTGCTATCGACAAGCTTCATCCCATCCTCAAAGTTTTTTGTAACATGTTGAGGTGTCAGTGCTGCCATAAGACCATCTTTCCCATTGATAACCACATAATTTTTCTCCTTTAATTCAATTTAAAGCAAAATGAACAATTGCAATATATTGTAACGCACCTTTATTCACGAAAATTATTCCGTTATATTAAACAATTGCATTGAAAGCGCTATCCTGAAATCAGGATAACGTCATGCTTAAAACAAAGTAAATGGCACTGAAACGACAGTCGTAGTGATTGCAGCCTAAAATCAACACATTAACCATGACACTTATAATTTTAATCCATTAATTATAAAATAATATCAACATGATAGCTCCCGGCATTACGATCAATGAAAGAATGCGAATCGATACCTTACGGTCATTCAACATTCTGGATACTGCTCCCGAAGAACGCTTTGATCGCATTACCCGCTTAGCCAAACATCTCTTCAACGTACCCATTGCTTTAGTCAGCTTGGTGGACACGGACCGTCAGTGGTTTAAATCATGCGTGGGCCTTTCTTTTAATGAAACACCTCGCAACATTTCCTTTAGCGGACATGCCATTCTAGGCACTGACATCTTCATAGTACCCGATACCCTTCTCGACAAACGTTTTTATGACAATCCTCTTGTTACGACTGGTCCAGGCATCCGCTTTTACGCAGGATGCCCTTTAACAGTTTCAAATGGAAGCAAATTGGGCACTCTTTGCCTGATCGATAGCGAGCCACGCATATTGACTAGCGAGGAGCGTAAACTTCTACAAGAACTTGCCTGCATGGTTGAGCAAGAAATTACAAAAATTCCGACGGTAAACGAAGATTTAACTACGATACCTAACCACCCAACCTCCGAAACACTCGCACCGCATGCATTGAATGCTCGTCAACATATAAAAAACCCTACACCTTTACAGCTTAAGGAGAGTTCTTTATCTCAAAGTTTGTGTACGTCCTGCGCCTATGTAGGCAAAATGAAAACTATACTCAAAGGTAACGCCAAAACCGGAATCATCCTCTGGTTTTTCTTCTTGATTCCAGGCTTAATTTATTCAATTTGGCGTTCTCGTTCCCGGCATGAGGTATGTCCCATCTGTAATCAAACGACAATTATTCCGGCTGATTCTCCCAAAGCCAAGCAAATTATTCGTGAAAATCAAGCAGCAAAGACCCTCATTGCAAGCCAAAATTTAAAACAGCCATTGAAAGAAGCTATTGAAATAAAGCAAACAGTAGTAATAAATTTACCAACCAACAACCCACCTACCACCCCCACTAATCAACATATTGATATCAGACAGACCATCAAAAATATCGATTCGCTACCCGCAATGCCAGTCATTGCACAAAAACTGCTGGCACTACAGCTCAATAACGACGAAAACGAACGGGAAATGTTAATGCTGATCGAGCAAGATTCACAGATCTCAGCAAAAATTATCGGGCTATCCAATTCAGCAAAGCTTGGCTCCACACGAAAACCAACATCAGTAAAAGAAGCCGCGATATTGCTAGGCATGAGCCGCGTTAAATCTATCGCAACTGGCATTGCCATCATGTCCTTATCGGCCGAAGTATCCACAGATAAATTTAAGGCACAAGATCTTTGGTTACACAGTTTTGGTATTGCGTTTGCGATGCTAAGTATTGCCCGTGCCATGCCCGCAAAGATTCGTCCTAGCGATGATCAAGTTTTTTTAGCTGGCATCCTGCACGACATAGGCTATCTTGCACTCGCTTTCCTGGATCCGAAACGGAGCGATGACCTGCATGCTCTCTTGTCAGCCGAATCTGATCGTCCTGTGCTGAGTATAGAACGGGAAATACTGGAAATATGCCACGACGAACTGGGTGCAGAGCTAGCGTGCCACTGGAATTTGCCCGATGAAATTATTGCCGTGCTACGCTACCACCATACACCAGATGGTACCGAAGCCACAGCAGGGCAACCCATAGTACACATGATCAGCTTGGCAGAAAAATTGTTAGCTACCTTTGGCATTAATGAACACGTCGATACCAACATCAGCGACAAAGATTGGAAAATTTTGGGCATCAATCCGAGTAAAGCTGAAGAAATTGGCGTTGAAGCAGCCGAACAAGCAGAACAGGCTGCGTCAGC
The DNA here is from genome assembly GCA_003402285.1 of Candidatus Nitrotoga sp. SPKER. Classification (GTDB taxonomy): domain Bacteria; phylum Pseudomonadota; class Gammaproteobacteria; order Burkholderiales; family Gallionellaceae; genus Nitrotoga. Next base: position 59,580 of record QFXG01000009.1, read on the forward strand.
ATATCGATGATCAACTAGTTTCCACTACCTTCAACTGGTCAGTATTCAATTGGTTCCATTGAACGAGCAACATCTTTACCACATACTCGATGTAAGTATTACCAAACACTACCCTTCAATTTCTCAATTTCTCTTCGATCGCGTTTGGTCGGCCTTCCTCTGAGAAAATTGGGCATCGGCTGTGCTTTTAACTCATCAGATAGCACTTTCCTCCGCAAGAGACTTTCTTCCGTCTCTTTGTAAAGAGTCTGTGCTTGGGGAGCTGGCCCTCGATTATTGGAAAGCGCTAATACTTCTACTAAGAATTGATATGGCCCAATGCGGATAGAAAGCATATCGCCTACTGCTACCGATTTTGCAGGCTTGACACGCACACCATTACATAAAACCTTACCGCACTCTAAAGCATCTACAGATAAAGATCGTGTTTTAAAGAAGCGTGCAGCCCATAGCCACTTGTCTATGCGAAATTTGACGTGATCATTTTTTTCATCAAGGCTATTCATAAAATTATGAGTTACAACGGATAAAAAGCAAACACAGCGTTCCTAGCAATTAATTTAGTTGTTAATCCAGATTGCCTATCAGACCTATTTCTTTCAATCATGTGCAACCGAAAGAGGTAAGATTAATTTATTATAAAACTCCTTGCACAACAATTTACTAAGGCTTGGATTCTTGAACAGAAAAAATTGACAATTTCCCTATTCTCCCTACAATTCGTTACTCAGATTTATCTTTTGGGTTGTTAGCTCAGTTGGTAGAGCATCGGACTCTTAATCCGTTGGTCGAGCGTTCGAGTCGCTCACAACCCACCAATAAACATAAGGCCTACAGCGATGCAGGCCTTATTCTATTTCAACGCTTTGTGCAATTCCTGTGTAATTGTGTCAACTTGCTTTGCGGTAACGCTCAGAAAGTTTGTCCATTGCAGATTCAATATGCGCACCGTTCTGGTGACTGTATCTCTCCACCATACTCAAGTTTTTATGGCCTGAAATGCGCTTCACTGTTGGCAAGTCTACACCTGCCTGTACAAGGTGTGTGATTGCAGTATGGCGCAAAGTATGCCGCACGACTAGTGCGGTATCTAGCCCCGCATTGGCGACCACGCGGCGGAATGGTTTGTCGAGATTTACCGTATGACCTTCCTTCGCAGCAGGCGATGGAAACAGCCACGGTGTGCCGGGCGGCAAGGTTCCCACATACGCGACGAGGAAGTCGGCAAGGTGCGCAGTGATAGGCTGCTCACGCGCGCCAGCTTTCGCCTTTGGGATAGATATGGTTTGCTGCTCAAGATTGATATGTTCGCGGCGAATTGCAAAAATCTCGCTACGGCGCATGGAGGTTTCCAGTCCGATGAGAATGAACGGGTATATCTGGATGTTCTGATCTTCCTGCGAGGCTTTCAGCAAACGCTCAATCTGATCCACCGTTAAATAAGTGATGCGCCCGCTATACTCTTTCAGACGTTTGATGGATGCTGGCTTGTGATCCAGCCAGCCCCATTCCACGGCTTTGGTGAACAGGTGCGATAGTGCCGCCAGTTCACGATTGATTGTGCCCGGCTTGATTTTCCCTTTATAAAGTTTTGTGCCGTCCTTCATAACATTGTTTTGCGCATCTTCTTCCAGACGTTGCTTCTTGTAGCGCTCTACGTCGAAGGTGCTTAACTTTGATAACGGCACATCACCAAAAAATGGATTTAGGTGCATGGACAGCCGATAGCGTTTCATCTTGAGGTCTTTCCCGCCTTCCTGCGCCAGCTTGACTAAATATTTATCGGCGGCATCGGTAAAGCCCAGCGCGATCTTGCGTCCCGTTGGCAGATTGAGCCTACCGGTTTTGGCATCTTGCCTAGCCTTCTCAATGAATTCTTCCGTCTGGGTACGCGTGGTACCGTCTGATTCACGTCCAATCACGCGGTGGATGCGCTGCCCGTCCACCATGACATTGACTGTAAACACACCATCGCCATTTACTTGGCGCTCAAAGGTAATGCCGTGCTCGTTGATCTTCTCGCTGGGTGCAAGTTTGCGCATTGCGGTGCGGGTGAGCTTGGTAAATGTTTTGGCCATGATCGATGCTCCTTATATAAAAGAGGTGAGCGTGAGAATAACTGCATTCAATTCCTCTCTGGTGCCGTTGCCTAACGCATAAGCTTTGAGTTCTGGCCAGCAGTCACGCACAAGACCGGCATCAATCCTGCCACTATCCGTGTCCTTAAATTCGATACTCATTTTCATATTACCGTTATAAGTTGAGTGTTCGCATATCACCCTCCAAATAACCTGTTCATCATAGGACAGTAATTCTGGAAAGTTGGTGGCAAGTTTTATCAGTCTGTCTGAATCGTCTAGTGCCCAAAGTGTTGTCGCTGAATCGGCAACGCTTGCCTTGCTGCCATCCTTGGTTTCAACTAGACAGACATTATTAAGTGCCTGCTCGACAGCCCACTCCACAAAATTAGCCATCGAACGTCGTTGCTTGCGCGCGGCGATTTCTGCCAGATATTTCAACTTAGGATCAAACCGCATGGCAAATACTTCTGTTCGCGGTGCGCCTGCCGTGGTTTTACGTTTTTTCTCGGTCATGGTGATGTCCTCTCGTTCAAAGGTTCTAAATAATTCTGTTACATTCTGGCATATAAGTTATTACTTGTACATTAAAAAAACATATATATAATTCGTTATCGATCGTTAACTTACCTGGAGAACCCTTATGAATGCTGCGAATTCCACCAAAACTAAAGAAGTGACAATGTACCCAGACGGCAGGGTCGATACACGGAATGCCTCAGCCTACGTGGGGTTATCTGCAAAAACGTTGGCCATGATGCGTTGCAATGGCACCGGGCCAAAGTTTGTAAAACGTGGACGTATATTCTATTTTAAGGAAGATTTAGATAGCTGGCTGAACGCAGGCGGCAGGTTCACCAGCACAGCACAAGCACAACTAAGCGCAGTATAAGAACACCGACGCGCATGACGCTGGCAACAGACATGAATCAGGCACAACGCTTCCTCACGCTACTGGCTGGAGACGAGCCACTCACTTTTCAAACCTTCGACGATGGCGCGACAAAAAATCCCAAGCTCGCGCGCATCCTGCATGGCAATCTTGAAGAACATGCCGCTGCATTGAGCGTACTTAACGCCCAAGGTGCAGGCATTTTTGTGATGGTCAATTGCGGCGATGGGCTGGGGCGCAAGGCGGCAAACGTCACCGACATTCGCGCGTTATTCGTTGATCTGGACGGCGCACCGCTGGAGCCTATACTGGCTGCTGGTGTTGAACCACACATCACCATCGAATCCAGCGCAGACCGCTACCACGCCTATTGGCTGGTTTCCGACTGCGCCCTTGAACAGTTCACCCCATTGCAAGCGGCACTGGCCGCCAAATTCAATAGCGATCCAAAGGTCAAGGATTTGCCCCGCGTCATGCGCCTGCCGGGCTTTTGGCACCAAAAGGCCGAACCGATCCAGACCCGCATCATCGAAGAAAAATCTCACGCGCCCTACGCCGTCGCCGAACTCATGGAGCGGCTTGAACTGAATACCAAGCCAACAGCGAAATCCATTGACGATACCCCGGTGCAGACATTGAACTTCGACCGCAAAAACGCCATTGCCGGATTCGCTCAAGGCAACCGGGACGATGGCCTGTTCCGCTATGCGTGCAGTCTGCGCGGGCGCGGCCTGGATAAGAAAGAAGCTCAGCTTTTAGTGCTGGCTGCGGCGGCTAATTGCCAGCCACTAATGCCCGAACTTGATGCCAACAAATGTCTGGAAAGCGCATGGCACTATGACAGCGCGCGCACCGAGCGCCTGACCGATGTAGGCAATGCCAAGCGTTTGGTAAGCCTGCATGGCCGTGACCTGCGCTACGTCCCGGAATTCAAAAAATGGCTGGTGTGGGACGTCGGGCGCTGGCTGATCGACGAGGATGGTGAAATCATGCGCCGGGCAAAGATCACTGCCGCCGCCGTCTATGTCGAAGCCAAGAGTGCCTCGGAAGCAGGGGAACAACCAATGGCCGACAAGTTGGCATCCCATGCGGGCAAGAGCCAGTCCGTGCAAAGGCTCAAGGCCATGATCGAACTGGCGCAGACCGAGCCAGGCATTCCGGCGCGCACCACCGAACTGGATAACAACAATTACTTGTTGGGTGTGGCCAACGGCGTCATCAATCTGGAAACCGGCGCGCTGCGCGAGCCGCGTCGCGAAGACCTGATTACCAAGCGGGCGCTGGTGGCATATGAGCCAGATGCAAAGGCCCCGATGTTCCTCGCCTTTCTCGACCGCATCATGGGCGGCAATCAAGCACTAGTCGGCTTCATCCAGCGTGCCGTTGGTTACAGCCTCACCGGCATCACAGATGAGCAATGCTTGTTCTTCCTTCATGGCAGCGGCCAGAACGGCAAAAGCACCCTGCTTACCGTGATCAAAGAACTGCTGGGCGACTATGCCATGCAATGCCCCGCCGAAACCCTCATGGCCAAACAGGGCGGAGGCATCCCCAACGACATCGCCCGGTTACGCGGCGCGCGCATGGTCGCCACCTCCGAAACCGAAGATGGTCGCCGCTTTGCAGAAGCCATGCTCAAGCAACTCACCGGCCAGGACACCATCGCCGCGCGCTTCCTGTTTGCTGAATACTTCGAGTTCATCCCCAATTTCAAAATCTGGCTGGCGGCAAACCACAAGCCCGTCATCCGGGGCGATGATTTCGCTATCTGGCGGCGCATCCGCCTGATACCCTTTGCCGTCACTATCCCGCCGGAAGAGAAAGATGGAAAACTGCCGGAAAAACTGCGCGCCGAATATCCCGGCATCCTTGCATGGGCTTTGCAAGGCTGTCTGGAATGGCAGCGGCAAGGTCTCAATCCACCGCCGGAAGTGCTGGCAGCTACCGAGGAATACAAAAGCGAAATGGATTTGATCGGCAAATGGATCGAGGAATGCTGCATCACCGCGTCACACGCCACCGCCAAAGCCAGCGCGCTGTATGGCAACTACAAGCGCTGGGTGGAAGACAACGGAGGCTTTGCGCTTTCCAGCACCAAGTTCGGCATGAAGCTCGGCGACCGGGGATACCAGAAAGAAAAATCCGGCACCGTCGTCTATCACGGCATCGGCCTGGCGGACACTACGGACAGTTTGGATAGTTTTTCAGTAAGTACCTCATGACACACACTACATAAGCAGAGATTCGGGGAAACCCTCCCAACCCTCCAAACTGTCCGGCGCTGACTATCTGGCTGCAAGCCGGGGGGAGTAACCACGAGAGCTATATGCTAACAGCCTGATACGCAAGCGGGATAATGGTTCGGTGGATTTTATGTGGCAATAACGACGAGCATAATGCTAAATTTTGCTAATGATTTAGGCAAAATATAGGAGAAGCTAAATGGGCGGCATGGGAAGTGGCAGGTGGAATCAAGGCGGCAAGGACACGACGAATGATTACCGGGCACTGGATATTCGGCGGATGCAACGAGACGGAGTGCTGGCAGCGGGGAGCTCATGCGGCTGGAACTGGTTTCGCAACGGGGAAACCGTGGCATCAATCCAAGTGCGGACAGAAGCCGACCGGGTGATCCTTGGTTACCGGCACCGGAGCGGTGGTGGCGACTGGGAAAACCAGAATTATCCAGTAAGGACTGAATGGACACCCTGCCATTTCGGTGGAGCACGGGTATGGTTTCTTTGTCCAATACAAGGGTGCGGTAATCGTGTGGCGAAACTATATCTGGGCGCGGCAATCTTTGCCTGCCGGCATTGTTACCAATTGGCTTATGCCAGCCAGCGGGAAAATAGATGTCAATCTACAAAGCGGCGGATAGATAAAATCCGGGATCGGCTTAAATGGAAGCCTGGCTTCCTGAACGGTGTTGGCTTTAAGCCAAAGGGAATGCATTGTCGTACCTTTCATCGGTTGAGCTTTGAGCATGGTATTGAGGTTTGCCGATTGTTGAAAAGTATGCAGGAGTGAATATAGTTGATTGAAGCGAAATTTGAAGCCTTGTGTAATTTGGGAGCCGCCAAGGCGGATAAAGGCATGGCAGGGGGTGGGGCGGTGGCCTTTACGCAGTAACATTGTGAGAGGCATGAGGTGCAGAAATCAGAGGCGTGATCGTTGTATAAGTCTAAAGATGGAATAAATTATAAAACCACCTGAACGAGCAGAAAATAATGCCAAAACATATCCGGATGAGTACATTCAACTCCAAGCAGCTATCAGGTCATGTATGATGAGTTTAAGCCCATCTTTATAAAGCAATATCCAATGAAACAACTATTATTTTCCTTGTTTACTGTAATTCTGTTGACTGTGAGTACGGTGTGGGCGGATTCATTAGAAGTTGATGATGCGGTTGTTGAAAAAAAAACTGTCTCAAATGAACTACAAGAAGCAGCAGTACAGGGGGATGCAAAAGCTCAATTTCAGCTTGGCTTAATGTATTACATTGGTCTAGGCGTTGCACATAACGCTGTAGAAGCAATGAAATGGTTTAGCTTGGCAGCAGCGCAGGGGGATGCAAGTGCTCAACATAGTCTTGGTTCCATGTACAAGGGACAGGACAACGTTGAAGCAGTGAAATGGTATCGCCTAGCAGCGGCACAGGGGGATGCGATCGCACAAATTGATCTTGGCTTAATGTATCACCAAGGCGACGGTGTTACGCAGGACTACAAAGAAGCAATGAAATGGTATCGCTTGGCAGCGGCACATGGGTTTTCAATAGCTCAACATAATCTTGGCACTATGTATTACAAGGGTGAAGGTGTCGCACAAGACTATGCAGAAGCAGCGAAATGGTTTCGCTTGACAGCGGAACGGGGGGATGCAAGTGCAAGTGCTCAGTTTTATCTTGGCACCATGTATGACCTTGGTCAAGGTGTTGCACAGAATTATACAGAAGCTGTGAAATGGTTTCGCTTGGCAGCGGAACAGAAGGATGCAAGTGCTCAACTTAATCTTGGCTTAAAGTATTACAAGGGTGAAGGTGTCACACAGGACTACGTTGAAGCGGTCAAGTGGTATCGTCTGGCAGCGGCACAGGGGGGTGCAGAAGCGCAATTTAATCTTGGCACCATGTATTACAAGGGTAAAGGCGTTGCACAGAACTCTGTAGAAGCAATGAAATGGTTTCGCTTGGCAGCAGCACAGGGGGGTGCGGGTGCTCAATATAGAATTGGTAGCATGTTTTTAAATGGTGAAGGTGTCGCACAGGACTACGCAGAAGCAGCTAAATGGTATCGCCTGGCAGCAGCACAGGGGGATGCAGGTGCTCAATCTAATCTTGGTTTTATATATTACGTTGGTAATGGTGTCGAACAGGACTACGCAGAAGCAATCAAGTGGTGGCGCCTAGCAGCAGCGCAGGGCTATAGAAGTGCGCAACTTATTCTTGGCGACATGTATAGTGAAGGTAAAGATGTTGCTCAGGACTACGCAGAAGCAATGAAATGGTATCGCCTAACAGCGGCACAGGGGGATGCAAGAACGCAATTTAATCTTGGCTCTATGTATGACCATGGTCATGGTGTTGCGCGGGACTATGCAGAAGCAGCGAAATGGTATCGCTTGGCAGCGGCACAGGGGTATGCAGATGCTCAATATAATCTCGGCAATATGTGTCGCGAGGGTAAAGGTGTCGCACAGAACTACGCAGAAGCAGCTAAATGGTATCGCCTGGCAGCGGTACAGGGGGATGCGGGTGCTCAATATAATCTCGGCAACATTTATTACAAGGGTGAAGGTGTCGCACAGAACTACGCAGAAGCAGCGAAATGGTATCGCTTGGCAGCGGCACAGGGGTATGCAGATGCTCAATATAATCTCGGCAACATGTATCGCGAGGGTAAAGGTGTCGCACAGAACTACGCAGAAGCAGCTAAATGGTTTCGCCTGGCAGCAGTACAGGGGGATGCGGGTGCTCAATTTAATCTTGGCTTAATGTATGAAGATGGATACGGAGTTGTAAAGAATTTAGTTCGCGCCCATATGTGGTTAAATCTTAGTGCTTCATCAGGCGCTGCAAAAAGTGTGATAAACCGCGATCGGCTGGCGAAACAAATGACATTTCAACAACTCGAACTGGCGCAGAAGATGGCTGGTGACTGTCAGCAAAAAAAACTTCAGGGTTGTAACTGAATTTCACAAGCATTAATGTCATTTGAGGTAGAAAATAATAAGTCTTGGTAGTGTTGAAGCTGACAATTATTGGAGCTATAAAAAGGTGTGGTGTGTATGAAAGGCGTGGAAACCCCCTCGCTTTGATAAATTAATGGTTTGTCTTGAAACAAGTGTTTATGGCTATTTATCATAGCCAACTGCTAACAAAGTAATGAATAAGATTGGAATGTATTCCCGAGAGCCATTTGAGCAACACTCATAAAAATGTCCGTGTACCGGATACAAGTGCTTGCTAACATGGCATCAAAAAAACCAAGAACAACTTGGAATACCCATGAAAAATAAAACCACAATGCTCCTTTTTACCGCTATTGCCCTCAGTGCCGGCCTGTTATTTGCTACTACCGCCAACGCCTCGCTGGTATTCGCGCTTGGCGGCCAGGTTGTGAACGACACCGACCATAACATTACCTGGCTGGCCAACGCCAATCTGGCTGACACCCAAAACTTTGGCGTAAGCGGCATCAATGCAAATGGAACGATGAATTGGAACACCGCGGGGCTTTGGATAGCTGCGATGAACATCGCCAACTACTTGGGTTATAACGATTGGCGTCTGCCAACCGTGACTGATACCGACACGCCCGGCTGTAGCGACTTTGCCTTCAGTGGGACCGACTGTGGCTTCAACGTCAACACTGCCACCGGCGAGTTAGCCCATCTATTCTACGACGAACTGGGCAACAAGTCGTTCTACAACGCCTCGGGCATTTGGCCCCAGTCGGGCTGGGGCCTGACCAACACCGGCCCCTTTAGCAATCTTCAGTCCACCAACTACTGGTCCGGTCCGGAGTACGCTCAGAATACCGACTTTGCGTGGTACTTCAGTATGACCAACGGTGTCCAGCACGTGACCAATAACTACCACAACCTGTTCGCCTTGGCTGTTCGCCCCGGACAAGTCGCCGCCGTCCCTGAGCCAGCAACAACGTGGTTATTGGGCTTGGGTCTACTGGGGATGGTGGGCGCGGCGCGGCGGCGGTTAGCACTTCGGTAATCGGGGGGGGGACCCCCACGGTGTTTGGGTTCACGCCTGTAGGACGTGTAGAAATATTTTACAGTGGGTTTTGTGAATGGTGCGCTACGATCACCTGCCAAGATACAAGCCGGTTATGGTCATGGCGGTATATTTCTAGAATGTTGTGGCGGGCTTCACGCGCTACAACAAGAACACGCTGGACACGGAGCTGCGCAACTGCCTGGATGAAAGGGTGATGCTGACAGCCAAACTTGGCTTAAGTCTACCAGCTCAGATAATCAGGCAAGATAAATCGGCGTAGCCGACCACGCAGCAAAAGGCGAAGGGGCGACGCAACATCAGCCCCGTTTTGCTGCCCCTCACCGAAGGTGATGGAATTTGACGTTGACTTGTGTGGCGGAATTTACCCGAAGGGCGCGAGACATAACGGTCTCTTATGCGAACCTGAAGGGCGGGCGTTTTTCCGGCGCTTGCGCTTTGCATAAGACGCCGTTATGTTTAATTCCGCCACACACAATAACCGGCGCAGCCGACAACGCCCTAACGGCACTGCGCGGGGGCGCGGCACGTGCAGGCTACCGCTGCCCCAGCAGCCTGCGAACGGCGAGCACTTGATGGCGTAGCAGTTTTTTGCGAAGCCATGAAGCGCGACGGCGTGAAGCGGTTGCGGCAAAAGAGAGAAACCAACGTGTAACAGCGCGTAAGCCGATGGCGGCTTTATGCCTTCGGCGCTCTACCAGATTACCCACGTAATAGCCGACAGCGAACCGCAAGCCCTTGGCGAGGTTTTTCGCGAAGGGCGCAGTGGTGCGGTGGCGGCGGTAACGGAGCGGACACACTAGGCTACAGAGCTAAAGCAGAGGGCAGGTTCATCGCCTTCTGCGCTCTATCCGAAACCGCTGCACTAGCGAAGGCGCGGGGCTTGCGGGGTTTATTGCAAGCACCGTGACTGAGCGGTTCAATCAATATCAACCAGTGCCACAGAAGAACATCCAAGAATCGGCCAGATAATTCAGCTTGACCTCACCTTTCAATGCCGCATATACTTCATTCAACAACACCCGCCACGCCTCTGATTCAAGCGCACCCCGGCGGGTTTTTTTATGCACATATCGCCTTATGTCATTCACTAAACCAGCCATAGACATTGACGCGCAAATCGTTTTACTGCGCGCACGCGGATTGACCATCACGGATGAAGACCGCGCCCATCATTACTTGCGCTTCATTGGCTATTACCGGCTTTCTGGCTATGCGCTGGTTTTTCAGGTGAATTACAACACCGATGGTTCGCATCGCTTTCATCCCGGCACGAACTTTGATGACATCCTCGATCTTTACATTTTCGACCGCAAGCTACGCTTGGCCGTGCTGGATGCACTGGAACGCATAGAGGTTGCCATCCGCGCTTCGCTGTCGCACGAAATGAGCATAATCCACGGAACGCACTGGTTTATGAATGCCGCGCTATTCGTGCCCAATTATGACCACGCCAGTTTTTTGGAGCACGCGAAAAAGGAAATCGGACACGATCCGGCAAGGGCGCACGCCCGACAGGTCTTTATCCAGCACTATTACGACAAATACGGTGATCCCGAACTGCCGCCCTCATGGATGGTGTTCGAGGTGCTTTCATTTGGCACGGTATCGCAAGTATTCAAGAAGCTGAAACGCGAAAACCAGAAACCCATTGCCAAAGTATTTGGATTGGATGGAGGCGTATTGGCTTCATGGCTGCATGCCATTTCATATTTGCGCAACCTGGTCGCGCACCATCAGCGCCTTTGGAACCGGTCTTTCACCATCAAGCCGATTCCTGCCAAACGCTACGCCGACGATTTGAAAGACCCGATGCGCTTTTATGCTCAAGCAGTGATCATTCAGGCATTATTAAAAATCATCGCGATAGATTCCCAATGGTCACAGCGCTTGGCTCAACTCATGGCTGAACACCCCAAAGTGCCAATTCATCGCATGAAATTCCCCGCTGATTGGCAGACGCGCGAAATATGGCTACCGTAAAATTTAAACTTGTACTGTGCAAAACAAAACCGCGAAATGACCGACGAGTCAGTTCGGCTTTATATTCGAGGATCATAGTATTAGCGGAATTTTCTGTGTAATTCTTGTGTAATCGCGCCCGGAAAATTACACAAAACACCAGAATTCAGCAGAACTAAGGCTGGTGCTAGCAACCTGATTTATACATACAAATCAAACTATTGGGAACAATCTAGAAGCCATGATACAAACCAGCCCGAATACTCTTAATCCGTTGGTCGAGCGTTCGAGTCGCTCACAACCCACCAAAAAAATCAAGCGCTTATTATATACAATAGTCTTTGCAATTTACCATAGTAGACCTATAGTAGACTTACCGAATAAAACAATAAACGCTATTTCGTTTGTGAAATTTTCGAATAGCTGACTCATAATCCTTTGGTCCGGGGTTCAAGTCCCTGACGACCCACCAATATATCAATAGGTTAGCGCATTAACGGCTAACCTATTTTTATTTAGTAGCCGTATAGTAGGCTACTGAATGCGCTTGAGGTGATACCGACCTCTCCTTATTAAGCATTGAGCGGAGTCCGGTTTAGTGGACGGGCAAGTCGTATGAATTATGCCGCAGATTGTTATCTGCCGGCGTAAAACTGGTTAGCAAAATCGTCAGGTACTTGATTGCCGATTTTTGCATGACGTCGGATACGATTGTAGAACACCTCAATATATTCAAAGACCACCTGCCTAGCATGCTCACGAGTAGCAAAGCGGTAGTGATGCAGACTTGCTGTTTTGAGCGTGCCAAAAAAGCTCTCCATTGGGGCATTATCCCAACAATTTCCTTTCCGGCTCATCGACGTTTGCATGCCAAAACTGACTTGCAGTGCACGGTATGCGCTGCTGCAATACTGGCTGCCACGGTCAGAGTGGTGCATCAATCCAGGCTTTGGCTTTTTGCGCCAATACGCCGCACGCAATGCGTCCATCGCCAGTGTTTTGGTCATACGACTATCCATCGCCCAGCCGACGATTTCACAGGTGTGCAAATCTTTGATCGCTGCCAGAAAGAGCCAACCCTCGTCGGTTGGGATGTAGGTGATATCAGCCACCCAAACTTGATTGGGTGCGGTGCGAATAAACTGCCGATTCAGTAAATTCTCAGCGACTGGCAGATTATGCTTGGAGTCGGTGGTGACTCTGAACTTCTTTTTATGCATACAGCGGATGCCGTGCAACGTGCGCAGCCGCTTGATCCGGTTCAGCCCAGCAACCATGCCTTGGTCTATCAGCTCGTCCCGAATCTTCTTTGGGCCATATGTGCCGCGGCCGCATTGATGTGCCACCTTAATTGCAACCAACAGGCGCATATCTTCAAGTTTGCGCGGTGGCACGACTTTGCCGGTGCTCCATGCCTGATAGCCGCTCTTGGCAACATTGAGCAAATCGCATAGCTTGGCGACCGGATGCTGGTGACGGAGTTGATCAATCATGGCGTATTTCACTTCGACTCCTTTGCAAAGAACGCCGTTGCTTTTTTTAAAATGTCGCGCTCAGTCTTCGCTATTGCCAACTCTCGTTCCAGCTCACGGATGCGTTGTTGATCTGGCGAGAGCTTTGATGCGCCAAGGCTGGACTTGAGCTCACCACGCTCAAGCTGCGCAATCCAGGTGCGTAATGATTTGGTGGCAACGTCCAACTTTCTGCTGGCTTCCGCCAACGTCAGACCTTGCTCTGTAACTAACTTGATTGCTTCACGTTTAAATTCTGCCGTAAAAATACGACGTGGAATGCGTTCCATGGATTCTCCTGACAAGTTGATAAAGTAACATCAACTTGCCCGTCCACAAAAGCGGGCCTCGCTCAGTTTGATAATCTTTGCTGTTATCAAGATACATGGAGCGATCGCTTATGCGGCAACTTCTCTCAATACCTCAGGGCGACGCTCAGCAATGGCAATGAGAGTTTTTGCCGCTCCACTTGGTTGTCTACGGCCTTGCTCCCATTCTTGAAGGGTGCGTAATGACACACCGAGTAATTTTGCGAACTCTGATTGGGACAGCCCTGATTTTTTTCTGGCGGAAATTACTGGCGACAATACTACTCGGCCTTTGCCCCCCATCATCTGGCGCACTGACTTTAGCAACTCTGTGCCTAAATCTCGCGAAGCTTCGAATTTCTCCAGCTCTTTATCAGTCAATGGTTTTTTCGATTTCATGTTTTACCTTTCGTAATTGATCGCCGCTAATCGAGTCCAGCTTACTCTTTGCATAAATTAAAATAAGCCAGATTTCACCGTTAGCCATTCGATTGAAATAAATCACGCGAACTCCGCCAGATTTTCCCGATCCCTGCCGAGACCATCGTACTTTCCTTACTCCGCCGGAATCGCGAACTACATCACCGGCATTAGGATTTTCAGCAATGAATACTTGGAATGCCTCATATTCCTTTTCAGTCCAATACAGCGGCCAGAGATATTCAAATTCTTCAGTCTCAACTATCGTGCGCATAGGTGTATTGTCCGTCAATGACGTATATTGTCAAGTTATTTTACTGCTCCTTTTTTGGGTAGAGTGATTATTTCAGCAGAGGGTTCAAGTCCAACGCACTTGAGCAAATAGTTGGTAATTGTATGCATAGGTTCTCTCAATCGTTCTACGTCATTGATGATGTAACCGGCAGTGACGTCATTATTCATTTTATGATTTAAAAGATGCTTCAATGAATAGGCTGAAATATCTTGGCTTTCAGCGATAGTAATGAAGGTGTGGCGAAAGTCATGGATCGTAAAGGAAACGCCAGATTCTTGAATTACTTTTGCCATTTGTTTGCGCTGTTCTGTGATGTGTCGGATCCCTCCTGATCCTGGAAAAACATACTCGTTTAACTCAATGCCTTTTCTTTGCTGAAAAAGATTAAAAAGAAAGTCGGATAACGGTAAAGAATGATCCATGTGGTTTTTTGTGTCAGTCACTTTTAATGTCTTGAGCCGCGAACCCTCGTTGTTACAATTCAGACAATCGCGCGGTTTACCATTAATCCAACGTCTTGCGGTACGTGATCACCGCGAAAGTCATTACCACGACCATAAACATCAACATCGGCCATATGCTCGGCCACAGCTCGACCCAGCTGTTGCCCTTCAACAAGATGCCACGCACCGCACGCATAAAATAAGTGGCCGGAATCATCGAGCCGATGGCTTGGGCCCACTGGGGCATACCTTGAAAGGGAAACATAAATCCTGATATAAGTATTGATGGCATAAAATAAAAAATTGTCAGCTGCACGGCTTGAAGCTGATTCTTTGCAATCGACGAAAGCGTGATGCCAACCATGAGATTGGCGGCGATAAAGAAGAGCGCCACCACATACAGCACAGCAACGCTGCCAACGAATGGTACTTCGAACAAATAGCGTGCTGCCAAAAGAATGATCGTTATCTGAATCAAGCCGATGAAAACGTAGGGAACAATCTTGCCAGTTATGACTTCTATCGGCTTCCCCGGCATGGACAGTAGATTTTCCATCGTGCCGCGCTCGCGCTCACGCGTTATCGCCAAGCCAGTCATCATCACCATGGTCATCGTCAGAATGACTCCCATTAGTCCCGGCACAATGTTGTGCTGGGTAAGTCCCTCAGGGTTGTAGAGCTTATGCACACGCACGTCGAACGGTGGCGCGCCGCTCCCGAGCGAGGCGAGCACTCCTTTGAAGTCCTTTTTGGCGACGGATGCGGTAAGTTCGCGTACCGAGGCGATCGCTGCGCTGGCAGCCATCGGATCGGTTGCATCCACCTCAATCAGAAGCGCCGGGCGCTCACCGCGCAATAGCTTGCGGGTGAAATCAGTGGGGAAATTAACCACGAACTGTACTTTACCCTGAGCAAGTGCGGCTCGCGCGGCTTGCTCGTTCGGCAGCTCCGCAACGAATTCAAAGTAACCACTCATCTTCATTGCCGCGAGATAGCTACGTGTGAATTCACTTTGTTCGGAAATCACAACTGCCGTAGGAAGATGTTTGGGATCGGAATTGATGGCATACCCAAAGAGCAGCAGCTGGATGATGGGTAGGCCGACGATCATGGCGAAGGTGACGCGATCACGCTTGAGTTGCAGGAATTCTTTGAGAACGATTGCCCACCAGCGCGAAAACGAAAAGTGATCCATTACCTTGCCCCGTAATTGTCAGACGAGGTATTCATCAGGTGAATGAAGACATCTTCCAATCCCGTCTGAGCAGGCTCGATGTGCCAAGAGGTGCCTATCATCGCATGGCGCAATGCTGCATCAAGCGCTGTAGCGTCCCGACTGGTGACGTGCAAAGCCGAGCCGAAGGCAGCAATCTGCTCAACACCCGGTTCGCCACGCAGCTTGGCGGCAATGGCGGGAAGATCCCGTCCGGTCACCGCCCAAGTAGTCAGGCCTTGGCTGTCGATGATCTCCTGCGCCGTGCCCCGCGCCATAAGTTTGCCATAAGCGATGTAGGCAAGCTTGTGACAGCGTTCGGCTTCATCCATGTAATGCGTACTCACCAGGATCGAAATACCACGCGCTGCCAGGGCGTACAATTCCTCCCAGAATTCACGGCGCGCCTTAGGATCAACACCTGCGGTGGGTTCGTCAAGGAGTAGCAATTCAGGCTTGTGCAGCATGCAGGCAGCGAGAGCGAGGCGTTGTTTCCAGCCACCCGATAACGATCCGGCAAGCTGCGTTGAGCGTGCAGTCAAATTCAGCCCCTCAAGCACCTGATCAACCGCCTCGCGGCGCGATGCCATCTTGTACATACGCGCGACAAAATCCAGATTTTCGCGAATAGTCAAATCCTCCCAAAAGGAAAAACGTTGCGTCATATAACCGACGCGGCGCTTGATCTGCTCACTCTCGCGACGTATATCATAGCCAAGACAAATACCTGAGCCGGAATCAGGCGTAAGCAGGCCACACATCATACGAATTGACGTAGTCTTGCCGCTACCATTGGGCCCGAGAAAACCAAGAATTTCTCCACGGTTTGCCCGAAGCGACAAGTCGTTTACAACGTGCTTATCTCCAAAGTGTTTGTTCAGCCCACGCACGTCAATCGCGGGATCATCTTCTGACTGGGAGTTCATTTCAACGTCACTGCAACCGGCTGACCTGGGCGTAACCGAACCGCATTCTCAACCGCGGGATGCGCCTCCACCATGAACACCATTTTCGCGCGGTTCTCGTTACTGTAGATAACCGGAGGGGTGTATTCCGGATCGTTTGAAATATAGGTCACTGTCGCCGGCACATCGGCAGCGCAGCCATCGCAGTGCAAAGCGACTGTACGACCGGGCTTGATTCCACCAGCAATAACTTCAGGAACAAAGAAGCGCACTTTTATATTTTTCGGCGGCAGCAGGCGCACCACAGGGCTACCCGCCGACACCCATTCGCCTTCGCGATACATGGTATCAGCTACCAACCCTGCTTCACTTGCAGCCAGATGCTTTTGATCAAGCCGCCAGTCCAACTGGCTCGTCGCAGCCTGCGCTGCAGCAACCTGAGCGTTTTGCGCACGGATCTGATCATCGCGTGCCGGCAGTCGGGACACCTCCAACAACTCCGTGAACTCGCGCACTCGCGCCATCTTAATCGCATAATTCGCGCGGGAATCCTCGAGCTGCGCGCGGGCGATGCCGCCAACCTTGAATTGCGCCTCGTCGCGCTTGAGTTGCTGCGCAGCTTGCTCTTTAGCTGCACGGGCTTGGATAAGCTGCGCAGTGACGACACCAATCTCGGCCTTACGCTTGCCCAGCTTTAGATCGGCAAGCTGGGCTTCAATGACTTTCAGCTGCTCCTCAGCTTGTACCTTGGCTGCATTTTCTTCCACCGCCTCCAACCTGAAAAGAGGTGCTCCGACTGCGATCGTCTGCCCGCGCTGCACGAGGAGACTTTCGAGCCGACCACCGACTGGCGAAGCAACGTATACATACTCACCCTCAACATAGCCTTGATAAGTGGATGACTGTTCTTGGCTGCAACCTGCAAGGAGTCCCAAACTGATCGAAAATGCGATAATTATG
The DNA here is from genome assembly GCA_003402285.1 of Candidatus Nitrotoga sp. SPKER. Taxonomy (GTDB): domain Bacteria; phylum Pseudomonadota; class Gammaproteobacteria; order Burkholderiales; family Gallionellaceae; genus Nitrotoga. The sequence goes on from QFXG01000009.1 coordinate 76,820, forward strand.
TAACGCATGCGGACGTCTCATTTAAAAATGCTGTTCATTACTTTACTCTCACTCAAGAGAATAACAGCTTAATATGCTCAATGCCTCGAAGAATAAAAGAGCCTAAGATGCTGCGTATCCTGCCTTGTAGACAACTTCAAACCGGGGCATACTGCAAAAATTAATCTATCTCAGATAGAAAATTCTGATCAAACATCATATAAAGATACCAACATGACCGTTGGTATCTTGGTGTAAAAGCTCTATGATCAGCGATGCACACCCATCAAATCAGGCCCTGGAAACCCAAGAGATCGTTACTATAAATATACAGATGGTGAAAAATATAGAGCACTGGATAAAAAAAGGACAAAATCATGAAACTCATAACATTAATCGCCTTGATGAGCCTCACCAGCTGTGCTGCTAAACCTGACCATACCCCGCTTCAACTAAGCGAACAAGAAAAAAAGAATCGATCTACCTGTATGGACAAAGTAGCAAAAGACATGTCTAGCAACCCAACCAGATATGGAATGGAAAGCAGCACTATCAACGAATCCAATATTTCTCTGCGCGAGGGTGAGCTAATAAATCTTTGCATGAAAGCAAAGGGAGTTTATTAAGCCCGCATGAAATCTAAAAAAATATGCCGGAGAACGGTTAACTCTCCTGCTCATGAATACAAGGCGTTTTTATAAAAATCGACTAAAATTTTATGAATTTATTTGACTCTGACGAAGTAAAAAAACGCGTAGATAAAGTTTGGGAGCGGGTCTTTTTAAACTGTAATTCCGTATTAAGACAATCAAAAATTTACGGTTTTTATTGCTGCCAAGAAGTACCGCATCCCAATATGCATGCACTCATCGTTCATTTGAACATTTTTTCTGCAGTAATGAATATTTTGGTCACACAAGGAATGGAGACCGGCGTAGATTACGACCAAACAAGATTAATTTTAAACGCTAAAGAGCAATTAACAAAAATGGAACGTGTGGCCGCCGCAATAACTGCAAATAATAAACAAGACTACCAGAGGGCAATTCAAGATATAGAAAAGAAAACCTCATTGAAGCTTGCACCGTTATTAATTACAGACAAATTGCTACTGCTTGAATCAAAAAAACGGTCCGCTATTGATAAGCCAGTTTAAATATTAAGCTGCGTAGATACGTACTGTACTCATTGAATAACAGGGACGACCCTGCCTTTAAATCATAAATTGGGGACGACCTTATTTTTTAGGAGGAATTATGGCTTGGGTTATTCTCACCATTGCTGGGCTTTTTGAAGTGGGATGGGCTATCGGTCTCAAATACACAAACGGCTTTACCAGGCTATGGCCGACCGTAGGAACGGTAGCAGCCATGCTCATCAGCTTGACACTTCTTGGCATCGCCATGAAGGATTTGCCAGTTGGAACAGCCTACGCGGTCTGGACTGGCGTTGGAGCTGTCGGTACCGTTCTCTTGGGGATTTTTTTGTTCGGCGACTCTGCCGCAATAGGCAGGTTAATTTGCGTTGGACTCATTCTCGCTGGCATCATCGGTTTAAAAATTCTTTCCCCTTCCTAAATTCAAATGTGGATAAACAAAACGCCAAGAGCGACATCCTCAAAATTAAACCACGGATTGGAATGAATTCACGGTTATTGGGGAAATATGGAACTAAAAAAACCGCTCTAGTCCTGAAGGGAGAGAGCGGCGAAGGGAGGTTGAATTAATTTTTAGATTAACTTTAACCTCTTTACATTACATAAATATGACAAGCAATATTATTTAGAGACTTAGATCCAATTCAAATTGAGCTTGAAGTCATTCTAATTGTTAAATTCACGTGGGTATGCAAGGCAGCTGACATATAGAGGATTGTTTACCTTATTAGCTGCCTGAACAAGAGTACGCTGCTAGGCGCATTGCCTAAAGGATGCCTATAGCCGAAGGCTTCAACAAATTACACAATTCGTAAAGCAGATTTGATTACCGATGAGCGCAGTCGTTTTCAGCGCTCACAACTGAGACAGACGACTAACGATAAACCTTTCCTATCTGCCAATTCGAAAACATTTTCTCCGCTACTGCACGTTGCTCTGGCGTCAAGACGATTGAATCGCGTAAATTTTTTGCGTTCACATTGCCCCCATATTCCACAGCCAGATTGGACCACACATAGGACAGCAGTTCGTCCTTCTGCACCCCACTACCTAGGTAGTATGCCAAAGCAAGGTTGTACTGTGCATCGTTATTTCCGTAAGCAGCCGCTTTCTGCCATAACTGAGTAGCCTTGACGACGTCCTTTGGCACACCTTCGCCAAAATAGTACATTGACCCAAGATTTAACTGTGCCTCTGGATACCCCTGCATCACGGCCTGTTGCCACAGTTCAAGTGCTTTGGCGACATTCCTCGGCACCACTTCGCCTTTGTTATACATCACCCCCAGAACGAACTGGGCATGTGCAAATCCACGCTCTGCCGCATTCTGCCACCATTCAAAGGCTTTGGCAGGATCCTTCGGTATGCCCTTGCTGTCGCGGTACAGCCAACCAAGATTTAACTGCGCGTCAGCGTTCCCCTGCGCCGATGCCTTCTGTAGCCAATCTACAGCTTTGACATAATCCTTAGGTACACCATCGCCGTTAACATACAGCAGCCCAAGGCCAGCTTGTGCCTGGACATGACCCTGGACTGCAGCTTTCTCATACCACTCTGCGGCTTTGCGTGTATCCTTGGCCAAGATTTTATTATCTCCGCCGGTATCGTACATCCACGCTAGATCATACTGTGCATTTGCATCACCCGATTCCGCAGACACTCTTAATTGCGCAAGATCCTCTTCTGCCTGCTGATTTACTGATGATTGTGACATTGACTGACCGTATGCACTCACCGCAACAGTAAACAACAATGTAAAGAGCATTTTTCCGGTAATGCGCATATAAATATGTACCAATGACATTTTTAGACCTCATTCTAATTCATCATGTCCGCCGATCGGCGAAGCGACTTTTATGTAATGCGGATGGAATATGAAGTTTAGATAATTAATTCAGCATTACCATCATTTTACTAAGCAATTCTCTTAGCGGCTCAATATCTGTCCCGGCTTCCAGTTTGCAGACAACCGTTCTGCTTCGGCACGCTGGACAGAATTCAAATTAGTTAAACCGCGTAATTTTTTCGCATTGTCATTACCATGTGCAGCAGCCAAATTGTGCCATGCATACGCCAACACCCCATCCTTTGCCACGCCCCTGCCATTTTGATACATCCATCCAAGACTGGTCTGTGCTTGGGCAAGACCCTGCGCTGCCGCTTTTTGATACCATTCCACAGCTTTGGTGGCATCTTTCTTTACACCTTCACCTGTGAGGTAAATCGACCCTAGTTCAAACTGAGCCTTGGAGTACCCTTGATCTGCTGCTTTTTGATACCACTCTGCGGCCTTGATAGGATCTTTAGCTACGCTAGTCACCGTTTCCCCACTGCCATACATTGCCCCAAGTTCAAACTGTGCCTTAGGGTACCCTTGATCTGCTGCTTTTTGATACCATTCCACGGCCTTGTCGGCATCTACAGTTACACCGATGCCATTGGCATATACCCATCCTAAACGGGTTTGAGCGCTGACGTCGCCGGCCTCTGCTTGCTTTTGTACTTGCTCCAAACTATTTGTTGCGGTCGACACTTCTCCTGCTAAAACATAGCCATTTAATGTTAAAAGCAAGGTCACAAACTGCACAATTATTCTCATATTGACCCCATCATTATTACGTTATAGAAAATGCTGCTGCATGCACTACCTTCCCAACTTGGTTTGAGTAAGTTACTTCAATATAGTTCGCAGGCAATAATTGTCAAGATCTAATTTACATACCTGTAGCCAGCAAAAAATATTCAAGTGTGAAATAAAAAGCAAGTTTTATTTTAAGATAAATGATCTAAATCCACGCTGACAATTACTACGCAATTCATGTAAATGACGTAGCACAGCACACTAGAAAACTTGATATTTTACCAATTGAATAGTGCACGCAGTTTCCCGGCATCAGGTTGGTAAATCACCCCCTTTTCGGTAATAAGCGCTGTAATCAATTCCGCAGGTGTAACATCAAACGCAGGATTTCGTATTTGCACGCCCTGAGCAGCCCAATGAAAATCCCGGAAGCCTTTTACTTCATCTACATGACGTTCCTCGATGGGAATATCCATGCCGCTTTCGATAGACATGTCTATCGTGGAAAGCGGACAGGCCACATAGAAAGGTATATGGTGCCGCTGTGCCAGCACGGCGACCATATAGGTACCAATCTTGTTAGCGACATCGCCATTCGAGGCTACACGATCCGTGCCGACCACTACGGCATCCACTTCGCCGCGGCTCATCATAAAACCAGCCATATTATCAGTGATGAGAGTCACCGGAATTTTTTCCTGCACCATCTCCCATGCGGTCAAGCGTGCACCTTGCAGAAAGGGACGCGTTTCGTCAGCAATAACGGAAATTTTTTTACCTGCTTCCACGGCAGACCGAATTACACCCAACGCAGTGCCATGACCAGCTGTAGCCAGCGCTCCGGCATTGCAATGGGTCAATACGCGGGCGCCATCCCGCAACAACTCGGCACCGTACGACCCCATCGCGCGATTGATGCGAATGTCTTCGGCAAAAATCTCATGCGCCTCGGCCAACAGTCGCATCGCTACTTGCATGTTGGATTCACCCGATACGTTTTGCCAAACCTGCTTCATACGGGCTAACGCCCAAAACAAGTTGACTGCAGTCGGCCTGCTTTGAGCAAGAGTATCAAAGCCTTCATTCATGCCGCGCTGGAAGGATTCGTCAGTAACAGCGAGTAATCGCAGTGCCTCCAGCGCCACGCCGTAGGCTGCCGCCACGCCGATAGCTGGAGCGCCACGCACGACCATGCTGCGGATGCCTTCGGCCACAGCAGCGGCAGAATCATATTTCAAGTACATAAACGTTGCAGGCAAAATGCGCTGATCTATCATTTCCAGCACACCATCCGACCAACGCAGAGTTTCAACTTTCATCATGACGCCTCATAAACGATTAATCAGGCGTTCAGTCACCCTCAAATTCACACAGCGCAAAAACACTGTAGCCGTGTTTTTCCAGGCGCTTACGTCCGCCGATATCCGGTAGATCGATGACAAAACAACATTCAACAATTTTGCCGCCCATCTTCTCGATCAGCTTGGTTGCAGCCTCCGCCGTACCGCCGGTAGCAATTAGATCATCCACAAGCAATACCCTTTCGCCCGGAGAAATCGCATCAGCATGAATTTCAATACGGTCAGTACCATATTCCAGTTCGTAGTCGTACCCGATAGTTTTTGCCGGCAACTTGCCTTTTTTACGAATCGGTATAAAACCTTTACCCAAGGCATAAGCCAGGGGCGCCCCTACTATAAAACCACGCGCTTCAATACCTATCACCTTGTCGATTTCCATATCGGCATAGCGGCGTACCAACTCATCTATGGTGATCCTTAAGCCTATGGGATCCTTAAGGAGGGAAGTAATATCGCGAAACATGATATTCGGCTTGGGGTAGTGCGGGATGGTGCGAATAAGAGATTTGATAGTCATATATCTTCAGGGTTGTTAGGTGCGTTTTTTGTAATCAACAAATTTTTCTTGTACGTCATGCATTTGTTGCGGCGTAAGAATGTGCGGCTCACCTGCCTGCAAAGTGCGCCAGTACAATTCACACAAAAATTCAACCTCAATGGCTACTATCAACGCATCAGATAAATCCAAACCCAGCGCAATCATGCCGTGGTTAGCCAGCAGGCAGGCTTTTCGATCTTCCAGCGCGGACAATACATAGTCTGAAAGCGTCTGTTCACCAAACAAGGCATAGGGCGTGCAACGAATCGTATTACCGCCCGCTGCGGCAATCATGTAGTGCACGGCTGGAACATCCTTGCACAAACAGGCCAACGTTGTAGCAAACGCTGAATGAGTGTGAATGACAGCGTTCACGTCGGGACGGTTGGCTAGAATGTCACGATGGAAGCGCCACTCGCTGGTGGGCTTACCACCGCACAGAACATTACCATTCAAATCCATACGTACCATATCGGCGGGGGTCATTTTCGCCACCGACATCGCAGACGGCGTAATCAATATATCATCACCACAACGCACGGCAGCATTGCCGGAAGTACCGCGATTCAAACCTTGATCAAGCAAACGCTGGGACACATCCAGTAATTCCAGACGCAGGTCATCTTCACCGGGTGGCATCATGACTTACCTTTCAACACCCGGCCCGCAATAGCATCCAACTTTTCAATCATGGCTGGATCACGCATTTCCGGTGCAGTAATGAGCGCAAATTCCAATGCCGAGCGACAACCACAAACATCGGCCAAAGCATCAGTGCGCACTTTCGGAACGAGGTGCGTTACCAGCGTTTTCGCCTTATCAGCATTTTCGGTGAGCATCTTGATGATCTGTCCTACCGTGACATGCTCATGGTCAGGGTGCCAACAATCATAGTCCGTCACCATTGCCACAGTGGCGTAGCACAACTCTGCCTCACGGGCGAGCTTGGCCTCTGGCATATTGGTCATGCCAATGACATCACACCCCCAGGTACGATAGAGATTCGACTCAGCCAGACTGGAAAACTGAGGCCCTTCCATCACCAGATAAGTCCCGCCACGAACGACAGGGATATTTGCCTCTCTCGCGGCCATCTCAATGTGATCGCCCAGCCTTTTGCAAACAGGGTGAGCCATGGAAACATGCGCCACCAATCCGGTGCCAAAAAAAGACTTGTTGCGCGCAAAAGTACGGTCAATAAACTGATCAACAATCACGAACGTGCCCGGCGGCAAATCCTCGCGCAAGGAACCAACGGCACTAACTGAAATGACATCAGTCACCCCTACCCGCTTCAACACGTCGATATTGGCGTGAAAATTGATTTCGGTCGGAGGAATTTTGTGTCCGCGACCATGACGAGGCAAAAACACAATATTGTGGCCGTCCAGTTCACCGAACAATAACTCGCTGGATGACTCTCCAAACGGCGAAGTGACCTTTTCCCAGCGCTTGTTGGTCAACCCGGCAATGTCATAAATCCCGCTCCCGCCAATTATGCCGATTCTTTCTGGTACATGGATCATGATTGTCCGTAATCATTTTAAATTTACAGACAGATTGAAACAGGAAGTACAGTTTTATTCAAGACAATGAATACTTGCACATCCTATTGCCTTTAACAACGTTGATATGATCCCACCCATTCCTATACAAACTCCGAAAGCGTAACCTGGGCTAACGTAGGTTTGTACTGAGATGTGAAACCCAACATCACAAAGTAATAGATACAAAATTAGCGAAATCAAATATGCAAGTCTTGAAACAACGTTAGGCCAGATGCTTGAGATCAGAACCACTTGATGCAAATGTTGACGTCGAAATTCTTAACACAATTATAATTAAGAAAAGGTCCTAATTTATAAATGATTGATACCATGAATATATTTTCATGGGTATGATTTTTGCTTATTAAATTCCATGAAACTTAATCGTTTCACAATCTCATTCTTACTCAATGTTTCAAATAAGTTAGGGCTCTTTGACGCTACGTTATCAATTTTGTTATTTGCAAAGTGGTGGATATTGAAGTTTCGTTTTAACTTGGGAATCATATTTAATTAATGATCCGGCAGTATATTGTTGAACCATGATTGCCCTCTGAAGTGTTGTTTGCGGCATACGGATAAGTTCAAATTTCTATTGCCAGATCAATAACATAACCCTATATGAGTTTCAAATGAAAATTGAAATAAAATATGCAGCGATATTAGCTGCGCTTACTTTTTCTGGATGCGCAAATCTTAACAGTATTCATCGTGAGCTAAAAACTTCGGAAGGCAATGGAGCCCTTATTGATATTAAACAGCGAGCGATCATTGCATCCAAGAGTAAAACCGATCCATTCAATACCATTGTATGTGCAGAACCAAGTCCTGATTCTATGTCAGCCTTTGCTGCTGAATTAGCTGGGAAAGCTAATTTACCCAATGGTGTTGCGGCTCAATTAGCAAGTTCAGTTCAGGAAAGCGCGGCATTCACCGGCTTGAGAACACAAAGCATTCAATTACTTCGAGATTCAATGTTTAGAACATGCGAGGCATTCATGAATAATGCAATAACCGCAGGCCAATATGACTTATTAGCAAGACGTTACCAAAAACATACAGTTGCACTTCTTGCCATCGAACAATTAACTGGAGCAATTAAGTCCCCTCCTATAACCATCAATACCAGCGGGTCAGCAGAAGCGGCCCGCTCTATTTCAGAAATGCGATCGGAAATGGATTCTATTGATACACAAATTTCCGATCTTGAGGTAAAGAAGTTGGATAAAGCAACTTCAGATGATAATAAGAAAGCTTTAGATCAGAAAATAATAAGCCTCAAAGCGGATAAAATTACTATTACAAAAGGTATTGAAAACGCCAGAGGGACACTTGTTACCGGAAGTGCTACGGCAATCATTAGTGATATTGGCTCTTCTACCCAACGTAGTGACGAGCATATCCAAGCAGTGAGCGCTGTTGTCGAGAAAATCGTAATGGAAATTATCAAAACTGACGATACTGGGCAACTATGTTTATTGCAAATGCAAAACGAAACTATCGATAAAAAGTTAAGCAATGCAAATACTTCAGACTACTGCACAAACATGATGCAATTAGGTTTGGAAGCAAAAAAACTCGAAATTACCGCCCTTAAGTCCTCTTTGGAAAGCTTAAAGTCCACAAACATTGCACCTGATATTAAGGCGGAACAATTTAAAAATTTAGTTAAAGAGATTAAAGAAAGTGGAGCACAATTAAACAGTATAAATAAACACTTAGAAAAATTTTGATAAGAAAATTTTTCTTCCTAAACATTACCTAAACTGAACGTTCGCATGTAGTATTAAATATATTTGTTAACTTATTGTGGGCACTAAAATATCATAGGTATACCCCCTTCGGGGGTTTGCCCAACTTAGTAACCGAGCACATTTTTTAAAGCAAATTCAAGGATTTTGACGCCTCGTAAGGCCGGATGCGTGATGTCAAGCTTTGCCCCAGTACTGCTCACCCAATAAAAAAAATTAAGTTAAATCTATGTGCTGAGCATAAAGACTCTCCTTGGAACGCACTTCCTAACCGTATTTACGCTTGAGCTAAAATTACTGCGATTGTGCCGATCTTTTATAGGAACATCGATCATGGTAGTCCACAATTGTTTTATGCTTACAAGGAGGTGAAACAGGAAGTACAGTTTTAATCAAAACAATGAATGCTTGCCCACGCCATTGCCTTTAACAAACATTGGTATGATACCCATCCATTACCTACCTGAACTCTGAACCCAATATGAAACTTGCGATTGCACAAATCAATTGCTTGCTGGGTGACTTGGCTGGCAATTCTGCCAAGATCCTGGCTTATGCAGAAAAGGCCAAACAACAGGGAGCCACTTTGCTCCTTACGCCTGAGTTAAGCTTATGCGGCTATCCACCAGATGACCTACTGTTACGCAGCGGGTTTTACCGTACCTGCGATCAGGCATTGCATGAGCTTGCGCAACAAATTTGCGGACTCACCGTGATAGTGGGCCATCCGCATGAGGTAGACGGCAAGCGCTACAACGCTGCCTCGGTGTTGCGCGACGGCCAGATTATCGCCACCTATCACAAGCATGAGTTGCCAAACTACAGTGTGTTCGACGAAAGACGCTATTTCACGCCCGGTAATTCGCCCTGCATATTTGAAATTCAGGGCGTCAAATTTGCACTTAATATTTGTGCTGACATCTGGGAGGATCACACAGCGCAACGTGCATACGAAGCAGGCACACAGATATTATTGGTATCGAACGCCTCACCGTATCACATCGACAAACAACCTTTGCGCTATAAAATCATTCGTGATCGTATCAGTGAAACCGGCTTGGCGGTGGTATATGCCAACATGGTGGGCGGACAGGATGAATTAGTGTTCGATGGCGCTTCGTTCGCGATGGATGCACACGGCGCGTTAACGCATCAGTTCGTTTCTTTTGAAGAAACGCTAGCACTGATTGAAATCCGCGATGGCAAGCTGATAACTGGCGATAAAATTCCTGCTCTCAAGCTTGAGGACAGCATTTATCGCGCGCTGTGCCTGGGAGTGCAGGACTATATCGGCAAGAACCGCTTCCCAGGCGTGTTATTGGGTTTATCCGGTGGTATCGATTCGGCGCTGACCTTGGCGATAGCGGTAGATGCGCTGGGTGCAGACAAAGTGCACGCGGTAATGATGCCATCGCCTTATACGGCGCAAATTAGCCTGGATGATGCGCGCGAAATGGCCGTCATGCTCGGCGTGCGCTACGATGAATTAGACATCAAACCGACGTTTGACGCTTATCTCACTACATTAGATGATATGTTCAAGGGGCTAACACCTAACACCACCGAAGAAAATTTACAGGCTCGCATACGCGGCAATTTGTTGATGGCCTTATCCAACAAATTCGGCTATTTGGTGCTGACGACTGGCAACAAATCGGAAATGACCGTTGGCTATTGCACCCTATACGGCGATATGGCGGGCGGTTTTGCGGTGCTTAAAGACGTCAGCAAAACCTGGGTATATCGTCTGGCTAACTACCGTAACAGTTTGAGCCGAGTGATCCCTGAGCGTATCATCACGCGTCCGCCCAGCGCGGAATTGAAGCCCGACCAGACCGACCAAGATAGCTTGCCACCTTACGATGTGCTTGATGGCATAATGTTTCAATATGTGGAGCAGAATTTACCCATCGCTGAGATTGTGGCACATGGCTATACCGAGGCGGATGTATATCGGGTGGTGAATATGATCCGCGTCAACGAATACAAACGCCGCCAAGCCCCCGTTGGGGTACGTATTACCGACCGCGGCTTTGGCAAGGACTGGCGCTATCCGATCACAGTACGTTATCAGGACGGCTTTTAGATACGTTATATTTAATAATATTTATATATTCGAGGACATACATCCATGAAAAAAATCGAAGCGATCATCAAACCGTTCAAGCTCGATGAAGTGCGTGAAGCGTTATCAGAACTTGGGGTCAGCGGATTAACTGTGACCGATGTGAAAGGATTTGGACGACAAAAAGGACATACCGAGCTGTATCGCGGCGCAGAATATGTAGTGGATTTTTTGCCCAAGATCAAGATCGAAGTCGTGATTACTGCGGCTCTTCTGGACGCTGCCGTGAACGCCATCATTAAGGCAGCGCATACCGGCAAGATCGGTGACGGCAAAATTTTTGTTACTTCGGTGGAACAAATCATTCGAATCCGCACAGGTGAAACTGACGAATCTGCAATTTAAAATTTCTGTTCATTAATCTTTATAAACATATTCAAAAATACCAAATCGATAGCTACTTTCGATCATGTAGAGCACCTGAATGATCACCTGATAATTCTGTCGTATCCGTTTCCATGGAAGTGCGATAACGTGTTAAACAGTTTCAGATCTTTTGAAATTTACAAGTAAATAGAGGTCATGCACTCTTCCGAATAGTCAAGAAATCCAGTAAAGTACTTTCCCGCCATAACCCAATAAGAGCAAAACTAAAATGAGTACAAAAGGGCAACAATTACAAGACCCGTTCCTGAACGCACTGCGCAAGGAGCATGTGCAAGTCGCCATTTATCTGGTAAATGGTATCAAGTTGCAAGGTCAGGTCGAATCATTTGACCAATATGTAGTACTGCTGAAAAACACAGTCACGCAAATGGTTTACAAACATGCCATTTCCACCATTGTTCCTGCACGCGCCATCACTATTCCATTTGACGCTGACTGATGCACAAAAGCACTGCGGTAATTAACACGGCAGTATTAGTCAGCCTGGATTTTGGCACACCGGATTATGCAGAAAGCTTGGAAGAATTGCGCCTGTTGGCAGAAAGTGCAGGCGTGCATTGCATCGCATTAATCGAAGGACGGCGGCAGCGTCCTGATGCGTCTTTATTTGCGGGTAGCGGTAAAGTGGATGAAATCTCCGCCATTGTCGAACAGAACGAGGTTCCGCTGGTTATTTTTAACCACGACCTTTCCCCAGCGCAAATGCGCAATCTGACCGCTAGAATTAAAGCCCGTGTGATTGATCGCACCATGCTGATCCTGGATATCTTTGCCTTGCGCGCTCAAAGCCATGAAGGTAAGGTACAAGTGGAACTAGCCCAGCTTAAATATCTTTCCACTCGTTTGGTCGGCATGAATACCGACATGGGCCAACAGAAATACGCAGTCGGTGCTCGTGGACCAGGCGAAACACAGTTGGAACTAGATAGACGCAAACTGGACAAACGTGTGGTTTTGTTAAAAGAACGCCTGGAAAAACTTCATCGCCATCGCCAAGTACTACGTCGATCACGCACACGCTCAGATGTGTTATCGGTATCTATCGTTGGCTACACTAACGCGGGTAAGTCTACTTTATTCAATAAATTGACCCACTCGAACGCATATGTTGCAGATCAGTTGTTTGCCACGCTCGACACAACTGCTCGGCGCGTATATATCGAAGGATCAGGTCAAGTGGTATTGTCGGACACGGTAGGCTTCATTCGTCATCTACCGCATAGTTTAATTGCAGCCTTTCGCAGCACATTAGACGAAACGGCGCAGGCCGATTTGTTGCTGCATGTAGTGGATGCCAATAGTTCGGAACGGTTTGATCAAATAGCTGAAGTTAATAAAGTATTGCTGGAAATTGGTGCGCAGCATATCCCACAAATTTTGATCTTCAATAAGATTGATCTACAGGATTTACCGGCGGGTGTGCAACGTGACGATTATGCTAGAATTACGCGCATTTATTTGAGCGCCAAAACTGGCGCAGGTATAGATGAATTGCGTGCGGCGTTAGCGGAAGTAAGTAATGCCGAACACAATGGGATGTCCCTGAAACTAAATGATTGATTAAATAGGATGAGTTATGGGATTGAATGACCCTCAATGGGGCAACAAAAACAGTGGCGGTCCACCAGACATAGAAGCAGTGTTGCGCGACATCAATAAAAAAATTTCCGCACTATTCGGCAACAAGGGCGGCGGCACCGGAAACACGGGCGGTGGAAATAACTCTAATAAATTCAATGCCAGCATCGGACTGATTGCAACGGTAGTTGCACTAATCTGGATCGCTAGCGGATTCTACATCGTGGACGCTAGTCAGCGCGGCGTGGTATTACGTTTTGGTAGCTTCGTCGAGACCACTCAGCCCGGCCCGCGCTGGCATCTACCATTCCCTATTGAGTCTGTCGAAGTCGTAAATATCAGCCAGGTCAGGACAGTGGAAATCGGTTACCGTGACAATGTCAAAAACAAGATTTTAAAAGAGTCACTGATGTTGACGGATGATGAAAATATTATCGATATTCAATTCGCCGTTCAGTACTTCTTGAAAGACCCAGGCGAATATTTGTTCAATAACCGTGCACCGGATGAGAATGTCCGTCAAGCGGCAGAAACTGCAATACGTGAAATTGTAGGCAAAAACAAGATGGATTTCGTCCTGTACGAAGGACGCGAACAGGTCGCTGCAGCTACAACAAAACTCGCTCAAGAAATTTTGGACCGCTATAAATCCGGGATTTTATTGAGCAAAGTTACCATGCAAAATGCGCAACCGCCTGAACAAGTGCAGGCCGCATTCGACGATGCGGTTAAAGCGGGGCAGGACAGGGAACGTCAAAAGAACGAAGGTCAAGCTTACGCTAATGATGTAATACCCAGAGCAAAAGGGGCAGCAGCACGTCTGATGCAGGAAGCCGAAGGTTATCGCCAGCGCGTAATCGCCAGCGCCGAGGGTGATGCCAGCCGCTTCCAACAAGTGCTGCTGGAATATGAAAAAGCGCCTGTTGTTACTCGTGAACGTATGTATATCGATATGATGCAACAGATTTTAACCAGCACGAGTAAGGTAATGGTGGATCAGAAGAGTGGTAACAACTTGCTATACCTGCCATTGGACAAGTTGATTCAAAGCACAGCGCAGGGTGGCCTAACTTTACCCGAAGCACAAGCAAGCGGTCATGCCGATCAACAAGCGGTTCCGTCCGCACCAATCAATGAGAGTGCGGCAGTCATGCCGCGCGCGCGCGAGGAATTACGCGGTCGCAACAGGGAGGCACGTCAATGAAACCTAATTTTGTCAATATTCTGATGGGCGCAGCCGCAGTATTAATCTTGCTCAGCCTCAGTATGTTCGTGGTAGATCAGCGCCAGACCGTCATCGTATTACAACTTGGCGAAATGGTAGGCGTGAAGACCGCACCCGGCCTCTATTTCAAAATCCCGCTAATACAAAATGTACGTTATTTCGATTCACGCATTTTGACTTTTGATAGCGTAGAACCAGAACGCTTTATCACAGCTGAAAAGAAAAACGTGATGGTGGATTCCTTCGTCAAGTGGCGCATCGCCGATGTCAAGCAGTATTACGTCAGTGTGGGCGGGGACGAGATCCGTGCAAAAACCCGTTTAATGCAGACAGTAAACTCAAGTATGCGTGAAGAGTTCGGTAAACGGACTATTAACGAAGTGGTGTCCGGCGAACGTGACAAAATTATGAACACTCTGCGTCAAAAAGCCGATTTAGACGCACGAAAAATTGGCGTACAAGTACTGGATGTGCGCCTGAAACGGGTGGATTTTCCAACTGAAATTAGTGAATCAGTATATCGCCGGATGGATGCCGAACGTAAACGCGTTGCCAATGAGCTACGTGCCACCGGTAATGCAGAAAGTGAGAAGATCCGCGCCGATGCTGACCGACAAAGAGAAGTGACGCTCGCCGATGCATACCGTGATGCGCAAAAAATAAAGGGGGATGGTGATGCAAAATCCTCTGCTATTTATGCTGCCGCGTTTGGGCGTAATTCAGAGTTCTATGCATTTTATCGCAGCATGGATGCCTATAAGCAGAGCTTCAAAAACAAGAGCGATGTCATGGTAATGGATCCCAGCTCCGCATTCTTTAAATATCTCAAGGGTTCCACTAAACCGGGCAAATAAGTTGGAGTTTTCAATATGCTGACTTATTTGTTTATCGGGTTGGCATTGATGCTGGTGATTGAAGGTATCATGCCGTTTTTATTTCCTGCCTTGTGGCGCGAGACGCTGCGCAAACTGGTAATGTTTTCTGATGGGCAAATCCGTTTTTTAGGCCTTACTGCCATGCTATCAGGGCTGCTGTTACTGTATTGGGTAAAATAATGCCGAATTCAAATTGGCTATTGCCAGAATACATTCAAGATATATTGCCGGACGAGGCATGGCGCATTGAGAGTATGCGCGCCAATGTGCTTGAATTGCTGCGCCGATCCGGTTATCAATTAGTAGCACCACCGCTGTTGGAATATGCCGAGTCCCTACAGATCATTGGCAACCATGATATGGACTTACGCACGTTTAAGCTGGTTGACCAATTGAGTGGGCGTACCTTGGCGCTGCGCGCCGACATTACGCCACAGGTAGCGCGCATTGACGCACATTTGCTCAATCGTCAAGGCGTAACCCGACTGTGCTATGCCGGAAGCGTGCTCCACACCCAGCCTGCGGGATTAACGCGCACACGCGAATTATTACAGATTGGTGCAGAACTATATGGTCATAGCGGTCTGGAAAGTGATCTGGAGATACAACGCTTAATGCTCCAGTCTTTAAGTTTACTCGGTATTGAAGGGGTTCATCTTGACCTTGGTCATGTTGCACTTTTTCGCGCACTAATCAGTCGCGCAGGGATTTCAAAAAAACTGGAAATGGAATTATCCAACGCATTGCAAGGCAAAAATGTGCCTGCATTGCGCCCATTAGTAGCTGATTTGATGCCGGAAGTGAAAAATGCGCTGCTGGCATTACCTAAATTGTACGGTGGGACAGAGGTGATAGAAGACGCCCGTGCGACGTTGCCGAACTATCCTGAAGTGACAGCAGCGCTAAATGAGCTGGAACAGGCTGCGGGTCACCTGCAACCTCTGGCACACACCATTGGCATCGATCTTGCCGAGCTGCGAGGCTATCACTACCACAGTGGTATGGTATTTGCCGCTTATCATGCTGGCAGCCATGATGCCATTGCTGTGGGCGGACGCTATGACGATGTAGGCAAAAGTTTCGGCCGCGCCCGCCCGGCCACCGGTTTTAGCATGGATTTACGCCAGTTGCATGGCTTGCTGGCCCAACACTCGCAACCTATGGGTATATTGGCACCCCATCGTGATGACCCAGCACTCCATGAAAAAATCGCGCAGTTGCGCGCACAGGGGCATGCAGTGGTTATTGATTTTTTAGACACTTTGGAACTGCGTACTGAACTTTATTGTGACAGCGAACTCATCCTGCGCGATGGCGCGTGGCACGTAGTCAAAATGAAATTTTAAATTTATCGCCAGCTTACCCAAAAGGTGACGGCAATTTTGAATAACAACGATCAATAGTAAATCAGGAATCTGTAATGTCGAAAAATGTTGTAGTTATCGGGACGCAGTGGGGCGATGAAGGCAAGGGTAAGATAGTCGATTGGCTCACTGATCACTCACATGGCGTAGTACGCTTCCAAGGCGGTCACAATGCGGGACATACACTCGTAATTGGCGGCAAAAAAACCGTACTGCACCTCATTCCCTCTGGCATTCTGCGCGAGCATGTGATGTGTTACATCGGTAACGGTGTGGTGGTATCCCCTCAGGCGTTGCTCAAAGAAATGGATGGTTTAGCTGCTGCCGGTGTAGATGTCTATAGCCGCCTGCGTATTTCCGAAGCGTGTCCGTTAATTTTACCTTATCACGAAGCCTTGGATAAAGCTCGTGAGCTGGCTAAGGGCGCGGCTAAAATTGGGACTACCGGACGCGGTATCGGTCCCGCTTATGAAGACAAGGTAGCGCGTCGTGCCATCCGTCTGCAAGATTTGTTCCACCGTAAGCGCTTCGCCGCCAAGTTGGGAGAGGTGTTGGATTATCACAACTTCGTATTGAAGAATTATTTCAACACCGAAACAATCGATTTCCAGCAAACATTAGACAACACGCTGGCACTGGCTGAACGCATCAAACCATTAGTACTAGACGTGCCGCGCGCCTTGTATGAGGCGAACAAAACCGGATTGAATCTGCTATTTGAAGGCGCGCAGGGCACTTTGCTGGATATAGATCACGGCACTTATCCTTTCGTTACTTCCAGCAACTGCATCGCAGGCGCGGCGTGCACGGGTAGCGGTGTCGGCCCGCAGATGCTGCATTACGTACTGGGGATTACCAAAGCATACACTACACGTGTCGGATCTGGCCCCTTCCCAACCGAATTAGACGATGAAGTAGGTAAGCATCTGGCCGAGAAAGGCCATGAATTTGGCTCCACCACCGGACGCGCACGCCGTTGTGGCTGGTTTGATGCGGCTGCGCTCAAGCGCTCTATTCAAATTAACGGCGTGTCCGGCTTATGCGTAACCAAGCTGGATGTTCTGGATGGTGTGCAAACGCTACGTTTAGGGGTGGGCTATCGTTGCGAAGGGCAATACAGCGACATCCTGCCGGTCGGTGCAGAATCTTTGGTTGGCTGTGAACCAATATATGAAGACATGCCAGGCTGGAGTGGCAGCACCGTAGGGGTAAAACATTATGAAAACCTGCCACTGGAAGCGCGCAACTATCTTCAACGCATCGCAGAAATTTGTGAAGTACCGGTTGACATGGTTTCCACTGGATCAGATCGCGATGAAACTATCGTATTGCGCCATCCATTCAAGTGCTAAATAATTTTTTGGATCACTTACCTTTTCTTAACCCCACCCGATCAATCATCATACAAAGCAATAAATTTAATAACACAACAGAACTATGCCACAGCTTTTAGCGTTTCATGATTGCGTGAATGTAATTACTGGGGATGGCATATGAAATACCGCTCGGGTGGGCTAACACGTTTTCTTTAGTCCCTTTCACAAATACCATATTGAGAATGCCAAAAACCTTACCTGTTTTAGGATCAAACAGCGGGCTTCCGCTATTTCCCGGATAAGCAGTTCCATCCAGTTGAAATACTAAATAGGGTGCTCGAAGCCGCTTGACTACATTGATATCAAGCTGTTTCGTGGATAATGCTGGAATAACAATAGGGGTAATTGCCGAAATAATGGCCTGATGTGTCACTGGGTATAGCCCCAACACCATGCCAATGGGAAAGCCGGTAAATGCGACTGTCTCTCCTTCTTTTACCGTATCTGAATCTCCGATCACCAAGGCTGGCAAGGGTTCGCCACTGATTTTCAACAGCGCCAAGTCATGCTCAACGTCCATCTCGACCAGGGTCGCAAACCGAGCCTTAGCCGCTGCCCCGCGACCCACAAAAATGGCCAGCGACTCCTTTTTTTCCGTATTTAGATTTTGCGGAACGACATGGGCATTGGTAATAATATGAAGACCATCACCTACAGCAAATCCCGTTCCAAGAAAATTGGCTGGTGGCGCACGAGTTTGCATTACGGTTCCGATAGCGACAATGGAAGGCCTGACTATTTCTATGGTCTGGGGAAACTCATTCGCAGATACGCTGCCAAAATGGCAACACAGCGCCAGAAAATAGATACCAATGAATTCAACAGTGCATCGTTTTATTCGACTATCAAGCAAAAGCCTAACCACGTTGATAACAGAACGGTCACATATACAGCCATCATCAGTCACAATAAAACTCCTTTGATATTTAATTTTTCTTTTTAATTATGCGCTTAGGTTAATATCGAGACAAGCCTAACCAAAATAATAGTGACGCGAAAAACCTCGGAATAGCATATTCAGTTTGTAATTTAATCAATAATTTTATGTTCTTTGGCTGCTTGAGTAACCAACTGGGGATTACCAACCAGTGCCATTGGACACCATTACGATTTTGTCATCTCCCATAACGTTCCATCCGAATACAGCAACGCGCAGCGAACTGTTTTTCCAGCATAAACGGTCTGCATCGCGACACGATATTCCTGCATCTGCACACTATGAGATACAGAATCAGACGCTGCGCCGGTCTTGTAATCAAGCACCCATACTTCATCTTCAAACTCCACCAGTCGATCGATGCGACGCAATTCACCGCGTGCGTTTACATAAGACATCTCATTACAAGCCACTCGGTATTGCTGCGGATCGAAGAAACGTTGTAATGTCGGCAATGCCAACAGGTGTTGTGCCTGTTGCCAAAGTGATTCCATGTCACTGGACGAGATATCGAACTGCAGTTGCAGCGCCGCCTTGTCAGCCATCTCTCTCTTCTTGATTCCATCTGCCGTAAGTAGGACAGAGGTGCTTGGCGAAGATACGCTTAAATGTTGCAACAACGCGTGTAACAAAATTCCTTGCCGCTGAGCAGCAGTGGAGCGCATAGCGCGCTGACCTGTGGGTAATGGACGCAATAATGCCGCATCGATTTCAGTAGCGACACCAGGTAAAACAGAAACAAGATTATCGGCCGCAATCAGCAAGGGATTATCGCCCTCCTCCACCGCCGCCGAAATGCGGCCATACCAGGAGGTTCCTTTCAGTTCACCATTTCCGCTCACCAGCAGCGCTTGTTTTGCACGCGTCATGGCGACATATAGCAAATTCATTTCTTCACGCCGAACATAATTTTCCTCGGCATCAAAATAAGCCGCTCGTTTGGCTCCGCGTCTACGCTTATCCGTAAATAACGAGAAATGCACTGGTTGCAGTGCATCGGGGGGCCAATCGAGCAGCACATCATAGTTATCTGCTTTACGTTGCGTATCGTTGGCATCAAGTAACCACACGATGGGTGCTTCCAGCCCCTTGGCCTCATGCACGGTGTAGATACGCACGGCATTACCAACCTCACCTACCTTGCCCTCGTCTGGTGATTCATTGTTGTCAGCTGTGCGAAGCTCGCTCAGCTCAGTAAGGAAGCGCGGCAAACTGGGATAGCGTCCGGCATCCACATTCAGCGCAATCTCCATAAAGGCATGCAGGTTGGCGCGTATCGTATCAACCATTTCGACAGGGAGCGCAGCTTCATACCGATACAACACATCACCCTCAAAATAGATGCGATCAAGCAGATCATGAACCGGCAACTTGTCAGCGCGATCCAGCCAATTATTTAGCAAGCGATGCGCACGCGACAATTCGGCAGAAGCAACGCCGCTCTGCACACAGCATTGCAGCCGTGACCACCAGCTACCACCAATTTCGTCTTGAGCCAATTGCATTAAATCGCCATCGGAGCAGGCAAAAATGGGGGAACGCAGAACTTGCGCTAATTCCAAATTGGCGAATGGAGTGATCAAAAAGGTCAGTAATGCCTGTATATCTTCCGCTTCCAACGTGTCCAACAGCCCGCCGCGTCGCGAAGTTAAAAATGGAATGCGGTGCGTACGCAAAGCCCTCTCATACACGCGTAAATGGGTGCGCTTACGTACCAATACCATAATGTCACGGTATTCTGCACGCCGCACTGCGCCGTCAGCATCGTGCACACTCCAGTGCGCCATGATGTCGGCGATGCCAGCGGCAAACTGCTGCGCCTCAGCTTCACGCTCGCCAGTCGCTTGTTCGATACGTGCTTCCTGCAAAGGGTTACGCAACCAGCCCGGTCTACTCAGCACATCAATCTCGGCCGAATTTTCAATTACCGCTAGCGGTAAGACAGTGACGAAACCAGGTAAATTTGTGTAATGCGCGATGTGTGTTTCAAAATCCACGAAGCCATCCGGCTGCGAATCAAACACACGATTTACCGCTTGCAGGACCATCGGAGCATTGCGCCGCGTGACATTCTGGCTAAGATAATGCGCGCCAAACTCTTGTTGCAGCCATGCACTTACTTCTCCGAACAGGCGCGCGTCGGCACGACGAAAGCGGTAAATGGATTGCTTGGGATCGCCCACCACAAAAACGGTTGGCCGCGACTCCACCGCAGCAGATGCGGCAAACCAGGCCTGCAGAATCTGCCATTGCACCGGGTTGGTATCCTGAAATTCATCCAGCAAAACGTGTTTGTAGCGGCTATCGAGTTTGTACTGCATATACTCGGCACAATCACTCTGATTGAGTAGACGGCATACCTGCCATTCCACATCAGTAAAATCCATTACCTGCTGACGCAACTTCAAATCCTGATAGTGTTGCAGCAATGCTGCCCCGCAATGCAACGCGGCCTGGTTCATACGCAGCGCTTCGCGCTCTGTCAACGCATCACGCACAGACTGCAGGGATTCGAATAAGGCACAACAAAGGCTGCTATAGCGCGCTTCATCCTGCCCTTTATTCGCCTTGAGTTTGCGCGGTTCGCCCTGTTTGGTATAAAACTTTGCGCTGAGTGCTTCAAAGCGTGCAGCTAAATCTTGTAGACTCAAGGCTTCCAACAGCTTACCCGCTTCTTTCTGCTGCGCTGCCGAGCCGCTTTGCAACAAGCTTGCAAATGCCTGTACATTGGATTCAAAATTTTGATCCATCAGTGCCGCCAGCGGATCATCCTCCGGATCAACGTCAAGTTTGATACGGAGTTGCTCCATCGCATAGCCCACCGCATCTTCCTGACCGCTGGTATAAGCCCACCATTCGGCTCGCTTCTGTACAAAATTCTTTAGCAGTGTGCGCGTACTGTGCAAACCATATTCCGCAAACAACCATTGCATCTCTTGCGCAGTTTCATTGTTGGGTGCAGCACGCAAACTATCGGCGAACATTTGCCATGCTTCCTCATGCAGCACCGAAGTACGCTCCAGCAATTGCATCCCTATAAGCAGACCAGAATTCAACGGGGCGCGCTGGATGATCTGCATGAACCAGCCGTGAAAAGTATTGATGGTAATAGCAGATTGCGTCATTAGACAGTCGCAATACAGACTTCGCGCGCGCATCAGCAGACTGTCGTTTACATCGTGCAGTTCGCGCTCCACAAGAAAAATACGCACAGCAACATCATCCTGCGTGGCAAGAAAATGTAACCATTCGTGCAAGCGCGCCTGCATTTCCTGCGCAGCTTTTCGAGTGAACGTGATGGCTAAAATTTCTCCGGGTTTAACACCGGCTAACAGCAAACGTAGAATTCGTGACACCAACAGCCAGGTTTTACCGCTGCCGGCACAGGCTTCCACGACAACGCTGTGCTGAGGGTTGAGAGCAATGGAATTGTTCATTGCATGCTCCCTATTCCTTGCACTTCTTTCATTAGCGTTCATCCCATTCCGATCTTCGACATAGCCCGCGCATCTCGCAATACTGGCATGCTTCTGCCACCCCATGCGCGGGCAATGCTGCGCCACTGCGTATCTGTGCGAACACTTCCAACAGGCGCGCAATATTTGCCTGCGCCAGTTGAGCCATGTCCTGTGGTGGCGCAACTGCAATCACCTTGTCTTTCTCGATACTGATAAATGCGGCTTCTTCAGCCTCATACACGTAGGCATAACAAGCCAGCTGCACGTCCTCACCTGCTTCTTTGAGCTTATTGCGTAGCCGGGCCGCATCCATCATCTTATAATCCAGCACGCGCACTGAACGACTTCTTTCGACCTTCACATCTACACGGTCTATCCGTCCATGCATAAGCAAATCATTAGTCAATGGCAATTCAAACGGTACTTCTCCACTTTGATATCGCCAGCCTTCCGCTTCATTTTTTAACTGTTCGTCCAGATACAAGGGAATTGCTTGCTGCCAACGCAATAGCCAGCCACGCGCTAAATAATCGCGTTGCACAGCAGGCGCAAAAATCTCGACACTGATGCGCAGCAGGGCCGCATCCAGATCGGCGCGCAGATGATTACCCAGCACCGGATATTGCTCATGGAAGCGCCTTAGAATGTCATGTACCCATTCACCATAATCGCGTTTCTCCACGTCTTCTCGCACTTCATCCATTTCATTGAGGTGCAGAATATGGCGGGCATAAAATTGGTAGGGACACGCTACCAGGCTGTTATAGCCGCTGGCTGAAATACGCTTCGGAATAAGGCCTGGCCGCGCAACTGGCGTAGGCCTTGCAGCCGCAGGAGGCAGTGGAAATTCTGCACTACGCATTTGCGACCTTTCAAGCAACCTATCCCATTCCCCCTTTTTGATCGTTAGATCGTCCGCATAAGCCAACTCATGCAGGGCACCCAGCATTTCGAACCAAGGGCTTAACAAATTTGCTTCACCGCTTTTGCTGGTTTGCCAGGTAACCAATACAGTGTCATTCATAACGAGTAATGCCAATAAATCATCACGCTGCTGTGCCAAATTCACTTCGCGCGTCGGCAAGCCAAGCGTAGTGCGCACCGCATCATTGAACCACCGTCCGCTGTTGTCAGCGCCCGGCAGATGTGCAGCATCACAACCGAGCATTAGCACTGCATCAAAGCTACGCCAGCGCGTTGCGGCAAGATGGGTGAGTAAAACCGGGCTGTCGATAGATACATCACGGAAGGTGTCCTCATCGAGTTGTTGCGCCAGCCAATGCCGCCATTCGGTCAGGCTGACGCGCGTGGTATCGGCATGCAGTTCACGCTGCCAGTTTTGCAGCACCTGCAGCAACTGTAACCCGGCATCATCCGTCTTCAGCCCCTGCGCTACACCAATTATCTCCAGGCTAGCGTAAAGCGCTTGTAACCAGCCAGACAGCGTATCGTTTTTTTTATGCAAGACCTCTGCAGCCCGACGCAACCGTATCAATGCCATCTGCATCTCAACATGACCCTGCGTCAAATCTAAAAATGCATCAAGATGCGCCACCACTCCATGCTTGCGCACCAGTTGTTCCAGCTGATACACCGTCTGCTTACGCTCGTACACGGCTTGATCGGCAAAGATGAATGGCGATTTAAGCAGGTCAAGTAAATCCTGATAATAGAAGTCACTTTGCAATGCATCCAGCCAGCGCATTAACACCGTACTCACCGATAGTGTGGAGAATTTCCAGCCTGTTTCGTCGCATACCATTACACCAGCGCGCTCCAGCAAAGCACGCATACGCCTTGCTACTAGGCGATCTTGTGCGACGATAGCAATGTTTTTTTTACCTGCCAACAACCAGCGCCGTATCTGTACCTCAGCGGCACGCGCTTCTTGTTCCAAACCATGAGCACCAAAAAAACGCAGGCGGTGTCCCCATGCAGCGTGAGGAAAATGTTTTTGTAGGTGTACGGCTTGCTCACGCAATGACAGGGCATCCATTTCCTGAGAGAAGGAATTCTCTACCTCCTCCTTCAAGTTATCGTGCATTCCTCCATTGTTTTCCGTTGGAGCACAGTCAGAAAAATGAGGTCGACTAGAAGCAATGATGCGCATCACCGCATATTCTGGCTGTCGTGATGACATCTCGCGCAAATCAAAAATCATCACTGGCGCGCGTTTATGATATGCCTCCAGGAAGCGTGCTTCAGTCGCAGCCAGATCGGAAGTCAATAACACATACAGTGGCAACTCCGCTTGCTGCGCAAGTTGTGCCAAACTTTGCTGATAAGCGCGTGCGGTATCAAATTCACCGCTACTGTTCATCGCATACCATAACTCATAAACTACACGTGCCTCAAACTGCATGGCGATGCCGCGCTTGGACTGATAAGCTTGTTCCAATTGCGATAGAAAATCTTCGGCATTTTGTGGCAGCGTGACATGATTTTGTGTCAGCTCATCCAGCAAAATCAACAGTTCGCGTGCGATGCTCCATAGATCAGCATCGGCAAACCAACGCCGCGCGCGCAGTGCCTGATACAAAGTAGTGATACGGCAAGTGTCAGGAATAACAGGTAGTGTGAGGGGAACAGACTGAACCCAATCAGCGAGCGTGACCATCTGTGGCAATAAAAGTGCAGGCAGATTAGCTGCACATGCCAAACTTTGTGCCAATGGTTGTAACACATGGTAATTGGGTAACAAAACCCTGGCACGGCGCAGATCAGGTATTTCGTGAGAGTGCTGCGTCAAAATAACACGTGCAACAGAATCAAAAAAAACAGTGGCGTTTGATGCATTACTTTGCGGTATCGGGTTCAACGCTTATTACCTCTATCGCCATTCCCGCGCAGACGAGCGTCATCAATATTTATCGATTGAAAGATACATAACACATACCACTGATGTACGGTGTATACCCATGTTCTTCACGACTGCTTGCGCAGAAATGAAGAACTATGAGCGTTTAACGATACCACTGGAGCAATAAATAACGAGGAGAGGCACTAACACTTTCAGTTTCTCTATCAACAGATAGAGCACTTTAAAACATATTCACGCAATGCAAGAATGAAGCATTTCAGCGCATCAGCAGCTTATCCATTCCTGTCAAGCCATCTTCATCTTTTCCATCCTTTGACCCACCAGGATAGTTCCGTTCCTCTTCGCCAGGAGCATATTCCCTCTCCAAGAGATGTAGCTTGTCCTTCACTTCTTTCCATTCATCTGCGTCGGCAGGTGGATCCTTTTTCTCGACAATACACTTCCATACCTTACAGAGCTCTGCATTCAGCGCACTGAATTGCCGCTGATCTTCTGGCAAATCATCCTCGGCATAAATTGCATTGACTGGACATTCGGCAACGCACAGCGTGCAATCTATGCATTCATCCGGGTCGATCACCAAACTGTTCGGCCCTTCGTAAAAACAGTCCACCGGACAAACCTCAACACAATCAGTATATTTGCATTTAATACAAGCTTCGGTAACTACGTAAGTCATGGATTCAAACTCCTATTGAAATATGTTTGCTATTTTAAACAAAATACAGGTTAGTGTCAGCTATAGCGACCTAATTATTCAATAAATTGGTATAGTTCTGAGCCTGTCTTACATTAACGGTGATTTAATGCTTACAGACAAAATAAAAATTGAATCTTCGATCAAGCTAGAGCAATGTGAGAAATTCATTGAACAAATAGGGTCAGGAGATTATCCATTACTCGAACTTCCCCCCCGCTTAACTGGATTTGGCGCTCTCGGTTTAGAAGCTAGCCTTGTTCATCTTATTATTGCGTGGGCACGTACTTCGAAAAACTCGACACTTGTTCTACCAGTATCCCCTGAAAAGGTTTCCACTTTCCTTTCTGACCTTTGCACAACTGTATACGGATTTGTTGCACTGGCTTGTGCAAAAAGTGTAAATGACAAGAGTGGATCGCTCATACCTCCCCAAGATATAAAAAAATTGGTAACCGCTCGCTTAAAGGAGTTTGACAATACCGACACCCCTCGAATGTTCGCGCAGGATGAGGGCATTTCATTCATATCTGTTTATGGTGGGCAATACGAGCATGGACGTTGGATGTTTACCGCACCGTCAATCACTAAACCTCCTAAACTCCAATCGCCACAACAACTAGTAAGGCTAATAGGAAGGTGTATTGAACAAATCATCCCAAATAAATTTTTGGACAGGTTTGATAAAGAACGTTTGAATAATTTAGGTTTGGTTGCTTTTGAATTGCTGGAGAATGCTTATCAGCATGGTCGCTTGGACGAGTTTGCGGATCCCATAAAAATCGGCGTTCGAGGTATCTCGATCAGAGTTATCGAAATCGACATTGATTCATCAGACATAGTGGCAGGTGGGAATAAGGGGGTTAGCCTTTATTTAATACGTCGTGCGCTAAAAGACAAGGGGAAAGAAAATTTATTTTTCGAAATGACAGTGTTTGATAGCGGAATTGGATATAGACGCTGGATTAATGCTCGCTGCAATGAAAATCATGACACGCGGGAATATCGTGATAAATCAGAATTGGAAACCATTCAAGATTGCCTGCTACACCATGCAACATCAAAAACTATTGCCGGTTCAGGCATAGGCCTTGTTAGAGTAATTCGATTACTTAAATCTATGTTTGGTTTTGTTCGTATTCGAACTGGACAAAGTTGCTATTACGCGCGCCTAGATATGACACTTGATGGTCGCCCAATATTACTACGTGGGAATTACGATGAAATAAATAACCCAGATATCAAATTAGAGGAATGGTTTCCCAATAGGCCCCTAGGCGAATCCAGCGGCACATCAGTAACTTTTTGCATCCCGCTTACGAATTGGATGAAAGCTGACAACAATGACTAGACTTTTTTCATTTCGTGGCGAAGTAACGTGGAGCGTACAACGTGCCGATGTTATATTCATATACATCCCTATATGCGAAATAGCCCCTAGTGACATAGAACGAAGGTTGGTTGATCAACTAGGTGACGGAGGTATTAGCCCAGATTTCATCGTGTTTATTACACCGTTCTCCCAAATTGAAGATGTTGTTATCACTTTAGGCAATGAACTACTTTCTGAGCGATTTGATAACTTAAAAAGATGTAAAGGAATTGTCTTAGCCCCGTTCAATAAATGGGGAAGCTTCGTTAATCTTAATTGGATTAAATACGATAATACAGGCGTTCCCCATCCAGATTCCAATCAACTTCTTGTTTCGGCTCGGAACGCTGGTTTCGCTTGTCTTACAGGCAGCAATGGGGTTATTACGAAAGCACCGCCGGGAACCTATTTTCGCAACCCCTCGCAGAATCCGAGATCATATTTCATTCGCGCTGCGCTACTTTGCAGGAACAGCGTAGAAGCATCGTTCGTCTCCTTTGCCTTACTGCCATTGGTTGCCAAAGCTGAAGTAATTTATAGAAAAGCTCCAAACATAATTTGGGTAGATACGGTTAGTATTGCTTACATTGCTTATGCGTTGTCTGAACTGTGCATTCATCTTGGGGCCCTTTCCGCAAAGCCAGAAATTAGATCATATAGCTCTTATGGCGGGCTATCGGACACCGCCCCAGAGACTGGCGACTACCCAATATTTCTTATTTCAGCGTCAACGTCCGGAGGAATGGCTAGGGATTTAGTTGCTCGTACCGGCGGTAGAGTCCAGCAAGAAATAATCGGCACTATTCTTGGGTCTTTTGAAGAGAAGTTTCCTCAACTGCTGTACTCAATCCCTGAGCGTCAGCAGGGCCCGAATATCGAATCAGTTAATACCTTACGTGAAATTTTGGTGAGCGGCGAGGATTTTCTTTTTAGTCCAGGTGAACCCATTCCGGTTGTGCTTAAACGCATCCATCTTCCTAAGCTTTTTTCAGAGAACTTTAAAAGTATTCAAGGTAAGGGGCTAATTCATCATTTCAAACGATTGAGTGCAGACAAAAAGCCTAAAGCCTTTTTTATTGATGGAGCTCTTTTGGCGGCAGATAATGACTTTAGGCATTGGGTAGTAAGTAAGGCAAAAGGCATGTTACCTGGTACAGTTAACCGAATTGTTTATCAAAATGACGAAGGATCTAGGCGCATGGCCGAGATAGTTCGTGACGCCCTAAAGCCTTTCAGAAATGAGCTTCCAATATCTTCCGTTGAGGAAATTGAAAAACTCCCGCCTCAAAATGACGAAACTGTAGCGATTGTAGCGGCCGTGGCTGGAAGCGGAATGGAGCTAATGCGGATTACAAAAGCCCTTCGACAATATCAGCCGGAAGGATCTAGGTTTTTTCTCATCGGCACTGTGTTAGCGCGAAGCTATATGCAGTTAGAACAGTTTAAAGCGAACTTGAAGCTCGCAGACAAAACGTTGTCTTATGCAGTGGAGACGTGGGGCGACTTCGCTACATCCACTGTAGCACTTCACGAATACCATGTTCGTGAAGTGAACTTACTCAAAGAGATTGTGGGCACTTCAGATAATACTGACCTCAATCAATTTGCAGAAAACCGACTGGACTCTATTCAAGCTCAAGGCGTAGTACACGAAGGCTTGCCTAGAAGTGAGCCGTTCATTAGCATGTCTGGCGATGATGCGTCGTTTGACCTCAGCAAGGGCTTTGCGCTCTGGGGAAATTTCAATAATAGGAGGTGTCCAATTGACGTTCTGTTCACTGTTTCCTGCTGGTTACAAAATGCACGCGAAGGCAGATCGCTTGCGCATTCCGAACGCCTTGATGGTGGAGGGTTTCAACAGGCAATAATTGCCCCTGACTGCTTCTTACGCTTTACGGATCCAGTAATTCAGGTGTCGATTTTACGGTGCGCTCATGACAGTGAGTTGGACTATCGTTCATCATTGACGGCGAGCCCACGAGCCGCAGAGATAATTTCGAAATTTCTAGGATTGGGGGAAGAATCAGTTACAGAACTCCTGATGGCTTTGGTGTTAAAACGAATACGCTTAAGAAGGGAAGATAAAGATCGAGTAAGCGCTGAAGCAATGAACGTTTTTAGCGATAAAAAAGCATTCCTTCATGAATTGGCCCGCAGATACTCTGAGCTCAAAGAATGACCCCGCTTAAGAATCAAAATATTTAGAAAATTGAAAGGAAAATATGAATACGTTTGCAAGTCGTATCAAAGCAATGAATAGTATGTATAAGCTGCCTATACATGAAACACCTTCTTTGCCATTACATCCAATTGTTCGGTTGAGTAAATTCAAAAAAACATTGATGGATGAGGTGCATGAAATTGACGACATTTCATCTATCCATGATCCTGTAGATCGAATGGTTGCTATAGCGGACTTACTCGGAGATGTCATTGTTTATTGCCGATCTGAAGCACTGAAATATGGTATACCTCTTGAAGAAGTTCTTGACATAATAATGGATAGTAATGAAAGTAAACTGGACTCTGATGGCAAGCCGATCTATAACTCAGAAGGTAAATTTCTGAAAGGGCCCAATTACTGGAAGCCAGAACCTAAAATTAAAGAATTGATCCTCGCAATGGGCGGCGTCAGTACTGGCAATTGGGAATAATGAAATTAATTGGCGCGGATCGACACGTTAAAGCCAGTCGTACCGATTAGTTTTGCTAGATTTTCATGCCCGCTTCACCCTTAGAGGTGGTACATCCAAGAAGCCAAACCGACAGCTATTCCAGCAAACCGCCGCAGTCCGCAACATGAACTCATAATTGTGGTCAGACTTTAAGGGAAGACTTCAGAGTCTGACACAATTCCTTCAGTTGTTCACATTTCTATCCCACTCTATCAATGCATAAGCCGAATGATTATGTATGGATTCAAAATTCTCCGATTCAACCACATACGCCTCAATACGTTCATCACGATTTAGCGCTGCTGCGACATCGCGCACCATGTCTTCAACAAACTTGGGGTTATCATAAGCTCGCTCAGTGACAAATTTTTCATCGGGACGCTTAAGTAAGCCATACAGTTCGCAAGATGCCTGCTCCTCGGCATAACGCACCACCTCTTCTATCCATACAGAGCGGCTGGTACGCACGGTAATAGTCACGTGTGAACGTTGATTGTGCGCGCCTCGCTCAGATATTTTTTTGGAGCATGGGCACAAACTGGTTACCGGCACTACTACCTTCATGGTGAAACGGTATTGCCCGTTGTTAATTTCGCCAATAAAGGTAACGTCGTAGTCCAACAAGCTCTGCACGCTAGATACCGGGGCCGTCTTATTGATAAAATAAGGGAAGCTCATTTCGATGTGGCCGGACTTTGCCTCTAATTTCTCCACCATCTCACGTAAAATGCTTTCAAATGACTCTACAGAAATCTCCCGCCCATGATGGTTGAGTATCTCAACAAAGCGCGACATGTGCGTGCCTTTGAAGTTATGCGGCAAGTGCACATACATATTAAAAGTGGCAACGGTATGCTGCACCCCCGCGTTTTTATCTTTAACTTGCACTGGATGACGAATACTCTTGATGCCGACTTTATTAATCGCCAGATGGCGCGTATCGGCCATATTTTGTACATCAGGAATAAGTGTAGCCTGGGGAGAGTTCATGTTTGCGCAATGTAATAGCTAGATAGATACAAGAATTCGGATAAATTTAATGACATTAATCATAGTCTGTAGCGTTATCAGACTACCTTACTAACGAGGTTACTGACTACCAAAAAGGTAGGTTAACTCAGCGTGGATACAGACAGAAAGTCGTTTAACCGCATTAAGCTAAACGCACGTCAGTCAAAGTATTTAAGATCATAAACAAATATTCAATACGACGGACATACAGGTCAAACTTTGCGGATTCCCCTGGAGGACCAGGGGAATCCCTCACAAATCACCTTTTAACTTGGTTGCTTGACTACACGTAAATAAGGTTTAACTGTTTTCCAACCTTCTGGGAACATTGCTTTTGCATCATCATCAGATACCGACGGTACGATAATTACGTCATCGCCATTTTTCCAATTGACAGGCGTCGCGACTTTAGATTTAGCGGTTAACTGCATGGAATCTAGAACACGTAAGATCTCATCAAAATTTCGACCTGTGGACATTGGATAGGTCAGTGTCAATTTAATCTTCTTGTCCGGACCAATAATAAAAACTGAGCGAACAGTTGCATTGGTAGCCGCAGTGCGACCCTCGGATGTACCCGTTTCTTCAGCGGGTAACATGTTATAAAGCTTCGCTACAGCTAAATTTTCGTCTCCGATCATAGGGTAATTTACAGCATAACCTTGTGTTTCTTCAATATCTTTTGCCCATTTTTCATGGTTACCCACTGGATCGACACTTAATCCAATTATTTTGCAGTTTCGTTTTTTAAATTCCGGCTCTAGTTTTGCCATGTACCCTAATTCAGTTGTACATACTGGCGTAAAATCTTTTGGATGAGAAAATAATATTGCCCAGCCGTTGCCAATCCACTCATGAAAATTAATGGTACCTTGAGTTGTGGGGGCAGTAAAATTTGGTGCTTCATCATTAATCCGTAGTGACATGGTCAATCCTCCGTTTATATTGAAATTATGTTGTAACACCTTTTACTACTACATATTGATTACACTGTTATTTTTTGTAATCAAATATATTTCTAAGAATCAATTATAAATTCTTTAACGATATAGTACGCTAATTCATAAAGACATTTTTTGACGAATTGAGGCAACGATACCTGTTGCGTCCAAACCGCATGTAGCCAGCATTTTGCCTGTCTCTCCTTGCGCCAAAAAACGATCTGGCAATCCAAGTTGGAGCAACGCATTTGTCATACCGTGTTGTTGCAAACACTCCGCCACCGCGCTACCCGCACCGCCCTGGATGGTGTTTTCTTCTATAGTAACAAGCAAAGCATGCTCGCGCCCCAAATGCAACACCAGTTCTGTATCGAGAGGCTTAACAAAGCGCATGTTGGCAACCGTGGCATTGAGTGAGTCCGCAGCATCAAGCGCTAGGCCAAGCATAGAGCCAAAAGACAAAATTGCGACGCCTGAGCCAGTACGACGCACTTCACCTTTACCTAAAGGCAGCACTTGCATTTCCTTACGTGATGCAACACCCGGTCCATAGCCCCGCGGATAACGCACAGCGGTCGGGCTATCCAGCTGGAATGCGGTGTATAACAGCTGACGGCATTCGTTCTCATCAGCAGGAACCATGACTGTCATATTGGGAATGCAGCGTAAAAAACTCAGGTCAAAACTACCTGCATGCGTAGCGCCATCCGCACCGACCAGTCCGGCACGATCTATCGCCAGCAGCACCGGCAGGTTTTGAATCGCGATATCGTGTATCAGTTGGTCGTAAGCTCGTTGCAAGAAAGTAGAATAAATCGCCACGACGGGCTTATAACCTTCGCATGCAAGCCCGGCGGCGAAGGTCAGTGCATGCTGTTCGGCAATACCTACGTCAAAATAACGTTGTGGAAATTTTTTTGAAAATTCAACCAGACCAGAACCCTCGCACATGGCAGGGGTAATGCCTACTAAACGCTTATCCTGCTCTGCCATATCGCACAACCATTCGCCAAAAACCTGGGTGTAGGTAGGCTTGCTGGCTTGTCCTTCAACATTTCTCTGGATCGGTTTGGTAACGATGCCTTGCTCTGGATCAAACTTGCCCACACCATGATAGAGCAGACAATCTTCCTCTGCGTGCGTGTATCCTTTTCCTTTTTGCGTCACAACATGCAGAAATTGCGGTCCTTTGAGCTGACGTATGTTTCCAAGCGTTGTGACTAAGGTATCAAGATCATGCCCATCGATCGGACCGATGTAATTGAAACCAAATTCTTCAAACAACGTACCCGGTGTAACCATACCCTTGACATGCTCCTCAGCACGCTTAGCAAATTCAAGTACTGGCGGTATACCTTTCAGCATTTTTTCACTACCGCGTCGCATGGCAGAATAAAAGCGTCCTGACATCAACTTGGCAAAATAATTATTGAGCGCACCGACTGGCCGCGAGATGGACATGTCATTGTCATTGAGGATCACCAGCAGGTTGGTATTCATCGCACCGGCATTGTTAAGCGCCTCAAATGCCATGCCACCGCTCATCGCGCCATCACCAATGATAGCCACCGCACAGCGATCGCTTCCATCAATTTTCGCCGCCACTGACATTCCCAAAGCTGCGCTGATCGATGTGCTGGAATGCGCGGTACCGAAGGCATCGTAAACACTTTCAGCGCGATTAGGAAAACCTGAAATACCACCTGCCATGCGCAGGGTTTTCATTGCTTCGCGGCGTTCCGTAAGTATCTTGTGTGCGTAAGTTTGGTGACCCACATCCCACACCAGTCTGTCATACGGTGTATTAAAAACGTAGTGCAATGCAATGGTTAATTCTATCGTACCAAGATTAGAAGACAGATGACCACCCGTCTTACTCACAGACTCCACCAAAAATTGACGCAACTCATTCGCCAGTTGGGGCAATTGCTTGCGATCCAACTGACGCAAGACTTCTGGGGTATTGATGGTATTGAGCAACGACACCATCAAAACTTTCTTAATAAAATAAAATTAGCCATCTCACGTAAGCGACGCGCTGGCTCGCCGAACTCCGCCAGCGCTTCCAATGCTTCGCTATGCAATTCCGCCGCCATCTGTTTAGCTGCCTGCACGCCAAGCAGCGTGACATAAGTTGGCTTGTCTTGTTTAGCATCCTTACCTGCGGTTTTACCTAAAGTAACCGTATCCGCCTCACTATCGAGTACATCGTCCACCACCTGAAAAGCCAATCCGACACATTTCCCATAGCGATCAAGCCTGGCCAATTCCACTTCCTCTAGCGGAGACCCACACTGCGCACCAAGTAAAACAGCAGCACGAATCAACGCACCTGTTTTATGAATGTGCATAAATTCAAGTTCCGGCACACTCAGTTGGTTGCCCACACTCGTTAAATCAATCGCTTGTCCGCCCGCCATACCACGCGACCCGGATGCTGTAGCCAATAGCTTGATCATAGCCAATTGTTGCGCAGCATCATTACTGAGTTGATGCTCGGTCAGCAACTGAAACGCCAAACTTTGTAAACTGTCACCGACCAGCAGCGCAGTGGCATCATCGTACTCAACATGACAGGTGGGTTTACCTCGTCGAAGCACATCGTTATCCATGCATGGCATGTCGTCGTGTACCAATGAATAAGCGTGTATCAGTTCAACGGCAGCAGCGACTATGTTGACGCGCATGCTGTCCGCCCCAACTAAATCACCCGCAGCAAAAGCCAGCAGCGGACGCACCCGCTTACCTCCTTCCAATACGCTGTAGCGCATGGCTGCATGCAGACGCTGCGGAGCAATGTCCGGTTGTGGCAACAACTGTTGTAACTGATCCTCGAAACGACTCTGATGGGAACTCGCCCAAATTTGAAAATCAATACCAAGCATCTTGGCGTTAGTCATCTTCTGGCTTTGCAAAATCACTCGCGCTATTAGAATTAGTAGAAAAATTTTGTAGCGTACCTTCTTCCAGGATACGCACCTGCTGCTGCGCATCCTCCAAACGCCCTCGGCAAATCTGTAACAGCTCAGCGCCGCGTCGATAAGCTGACAGCGAGTCCTCCAACGACAACTTGCCTACCTCCATGTCAGCGACTACTTGTTCCAGTTCGGCCAGTGCTACCTCAAAGCTGGGTGTTTTTTGGGATTTTACTGCCATGTATGTACATTCCGTTTACTAATGTTGCGGCGTATTTTACCTTAATCAGCCTATTTTCGTTCTTTAAGTAAATCACGAATTTCCGTAAGGAGCACCTCTTCATTTGAAATTTTTGGCAGCTCTGCCGGTTTCTCTTCTGATTCCCTCTTTAATGAATTTATACCTTTTATAGCCACAAATATTGCAAAAGCAATAATCGCAAAATCAATCATTGACTGGATGAATTTTCCGTAACTGATCACAACAGCGGGTGCTCCCCCTCTGGCCTCCTGTACGGTGAATGCCAAACTGGAAAAATCAACTCCGCCTAAGAGAACTCCAATTGGAGGCATAATTATATCGCCAACAAAAGACGAGACAATTTTACCAAATGCAGCTCCAATAATAATACCTACGGCCATATCAATAACATTACCCTTGACAGCAAACTCCTTGAATTCTTTCATCATACCCATGATATTTCTCCTTCATATTAAGGTGATTGAATATATTACCAGTGTGACTTAAAACTCAATTCCCATCAGTATTGCCATGGATACCTCCGTTTCTTGGATTTAGCTGCCCTAAACAAGCATCCAAACTCATGTGGCTGATGAGTCTAGGGTTTAAGTTTAACATCCAACGAACACAATTGGGCACAACGAGAGGGGAGGCAAAACTACTTTCTAAATCGCAGTAGTTAACCTAAACGTAGCGGACGCTACACGGCTTTGCGCGCGCGCCGTCCGCTTGACTACCGACAGTAGCTGTAACTATTAAACACGGGGATGTGGAGAAGATGAAGCGGTGGGATCGTAATACCACCGCGAAAGCGATTTAGTGAACGTATGTTTAGTCAATATTTAGTGCGAACCTAATTTTTTCTTAAGGTCATCAAGCATTAACACGGCGCTTAAATTCGCCAGTACGTGTATCAATTTCAATTTGATCACCAATTTCACAAAATGCAGCCACTTGTAACTCAATACCAGAACCAATTTTGGCAGGCTTCATTACTTTGCCAGAGGTATCACCACGCGCTGCTGGTTCGGTGTAGATAATTTCACGTACAACAGTATTGGGCAAATCAACCGAAATAGCTTTATCGTTGTAAAAAACCATCTCGCAAGCCATGCCATCTTCGAGGTAGTTAAGTGATTCACCCAAATTTTCTTTTTCCACTTCATACTGATTGTAATCAGCATCCATAAACACATACATAGGATCCGCAAAGTAAGAATACGTAGCATCCTTACGGTCAAGTAAAACTATTTCAAATTTGTCGTCTGCCCTATAGATTGCCTCGCTCGGCGAGTCTGTTAACAAATTCTTAAATTTCATTTTAACTACCGAACCATTCCGGCCAGAGCGGGTATATTCTGCCTTCAACACCACCATGGGGTCACTACCGATCATGACAACGTTACCTGCGCGCAGTTCCTGTGCTATTTTCATATCTGCTTACCTATAAATCTGATTTACATTCCAAGCTGCGCATTCTATCAATTTTTTGAACAAAATTCAGCAAATTCAAAACCAGACTATTGCCGGATAAATGTTGCGACCATTCGCGCGCATGTCTCTGTAATAGCACTTTGTGCTCCCAGTATTCATTCCAGACGGACTTTAAGTTTGTCGAAGCCATTTGACCTTCATTTTGTCCAATGTTCCATCTTTGCCACAAGCTATATAGTGCTTTTGTTGCGTCTAGCTGCAAGCCAGAACAATACAACTCCATAAAAGCGCTCAATTTCTTTAAATGCACCTTATCCTGTTGAGGATAGATGTGCCAAACAAATGGCTTACCTGCCCATTGCGCGCGAACACAAGAATCTTCCCCTCGCACGAAGTTAATATCACAAGCCCACAACAATTCGTCGTAACGTTCCTGTTCAATAAACGGCAATACTCGAACTTCCAAATTACCATACTGCAATATATCACCCGCTACAACATGTTTCTTCCCAAAAAAAGCTGCCACCTGAGGCAACACACAATCTTCCGGCACTAAACACAGTATTGGAACATTGGCCTTCGCCCAAGTGGAGAGTAATTCTGGCAGCGCGATGTTTTCATAACAGAATAACGACACACGCACTTCATCAGGTTTAGGCAATGGCACGCTCAGTGCTCGCCAAAATGCAGCCTGCGTGTGCAACTCACTCTGAAATGCATCACGCCGTGCAATAAGAACTCGCTCCAACAGCAAACCACCAGTTTGCTTAATGAACCCCGGGAAAAAGAAATATTTAATCAGTGGTAAAACCGGATGTGGCGAAGATAGGCCATGACAACCAGCCACCCATTCTTCCGCGCTGAGGTATTCCAGGTTAATCCAAATCGGCTTGCACTCTTGCGCCACCATCGCTGCCACATAATACTCAGGCAGCTCACATGCGAATGCCTCAATCACCAGTTGCGCCGGCTCTACCTTTGGAAAAGGACGCTTCAAAAAAGCTGAACTCCAGTTCCAGATTTCCACGCCAAGGCAATGTTGTATTAGCATATCTGGAAAGATTGCCGGGTGTAACCTGCGAAAGCTCAACAAATCATCCACCCATAGCCGCACTGTCATATCATGCTCGTGCACTAGTTGTTTAGCGAGCCGCCAGCACACACCAATGTCACCGAAATTGTCTATCACGGCGCAAAAGATATCGCAGGTAATGGGTTTATCATTCCATTCGTAATTTGTATTTATTTTTATGTTCCAAATAAAAAAGCCCCATACCAAGGGGCTGTTTTATTGCACCATTTTTTAGTGCACTCTGTTTTCAACCTTTACTCTGGAACAGAAATTCCAGGCTCTGGCACAATCAAAGCCTTCATACTTAAGCGCAAACGTCCTTTCTCATCGGCCTCCAGTACTTTGACTTTTACAACCTGACCTTCTTTCAGGACATCCGACACGACATTAATACGCTCATTTGAAATTTGTGAGATGTGAAGCAAACCATCTTTCCCCGGCATGATATTCACAATCGCACCAAAATCCAGCAACTTAACCACTGGGCCTTCATAAATTTTGCCTACCTCAACTTCCGCTACAATATCTTCAATACGTTTTTTTGCTAACATCCCACCTTCACCGCTAGTACTGGCTATAGTTACGTTACCTTCATCATCTATATCGATAGTGGTACCCGTCTCTTCAGTTAACGCACGTATCACAGCACCACCCTTACCAATCACATCACGAATTTTTTCCGGGTTGATCTTGATTTTGATCATGCGTGGCGCATGTGCCGACACTTCTTCGCGTACCGTAGGCATAGCCTGTTTCATGATACCAAGAATATGCAAACGTCCTTCGCGCGCTTGACTCAAAGCCACTTGCATAATTTCACTCGTTATGCCGTTGATTTTGATGTCCATTTGCAATGCCGTAATACCCTGTTCCGACCCTGCCACCTTAAAATCCATGTCGCCCAGATGATCTTCATCTCCAAGAATATCGGTCAGTACAGCAAAACGATTACCTTCTTTAATCAACCCCATCGCAATACCTGCAACATGAGTCTTGACTGGCACACCGGCATCCATCATCGCCAAACAACCACCACATACTGAGGCCATTGAACTGGATCCATTAGACTCGGTGATTTCAGAAACCACACGAATAGAATATCCGAACTCTTCCTCATTCGGCAACGCTGCAACTAAAGCACGCTTTGCCAAACGACCGTGGCCAATTTCACGTCGCTTTGGTGTGCCGACGCGACCAGTTTCGCCAGTGGAATAGGGGGGGAAATTATAATGAAGCATGAAGCGATCCAAATATTCACCTTGCAAGGCATCGATTTTTTGCGCATCGCGAGCAGTACCGAGGGTGGTCACTACCAGTGCCTGCGTTTCACCACGGGTAAACAGCGCTGAACCATGCGTACGTGGCAAGACGCCAGTACGTATGGTAATCGGACGTACAGTACGTGTATCACGCCCGTCAATGCGAGGTTCGCCGCTTAATATCTGGCCTCGCACAATTTTAGATTCCAATGCCTGGAACAGATCATTAAGATGATTTTTGGGAACCGAACCATTTTCTGATGCAAACACAGTCTCCAAAACACGCGTACGAATCGCATCCACCTGATTGCTACGCGCCTGTTTCTCGCGAACGGCATATGCTTGTTGTAAGTTAATTTCGGCTAGTTCGGCAATTTTTGAACTCAACAAAATGTCATGGGCAGGCGCATTCCAATCCCAATCCGGTGCACCCACTGCATCCGCCATTTCGATGATCGCCTGAATCACCGCTTGCATTTGCTGGTGACCAAACATGACCGCGCCCAGCATAATGTCTTCCGATAACTCTTGCGCTTCTGACTCCACCATCAAAACTGCCTGTTCCGTACCAGCAACAACTAGATCCATCTTGGATAGAGTAAGCTGCTCTGCAGTCGGGTTGAGTACATACTCATTGTTAAGATAGCCGACACGCGCCGCGCCTATGGGGCCATCAAACGGAATTCCGGACAGCGCCAAGGCAGCAGAGGCACCAATCATGGCAGGAATATCAGAATCGATCTGATTATCGGAAGATATCACCGTAGCAACAATTTGCACTTCATTGTAAAAACCTTCCGGGAATAGCGGGCGCAACGGACGATCGATTAAACGAGACGTCAAGACTTCCTTTTCACTAGGACGTCCTTCACGTCGAAAGAAACCACCTGGAATTTTACCTGCAGCATAGGTGCGTTCCTGATAATCCACAGTCAATGGGAAGAAATCCTGCTCTGGTTTGGCATCTTTCCTGCCTACCACGGTGACCAGCACGACCGTATCATCCAGGCTGACAACGACTGCTCCGCTAGCCTGACGTGCGATTTCCCCAGTTTCCAAGGTGAGTTGATGATTGCCATACGCTAATGTTTTCTTATAGTGACTCAAAGTACGCCTCTCTGTGCATGACGTGGCGCTAATGCACCATGAAGTAAAGCCATCATTGGGATAAATTCCCCCAAAACTAAAGTGGGTCGCATCTGCGACCCACTTAATAATTATTACTTGCGCAATTCCAAACGCTGAATCAGCGCACGGTAGCTGCTCTCATTCTTACCCTTAAGGTAATCCAAGAGCTTGCGGCGACGGCTCACCAATCGCAACAGACCACGACGAGAATGGTGATCCTTTATGTGCTCCTTAAAATGACCAGTCAAGTAGTTGATACGAGCAGTCATCAGTGCAACCTGCACTTCTGGTGAGCCAGTATCACCTTTAATTCGTTGGTAATCAGTCACAATTTGCGCTTTTTGCGCTGCCGTAATAGACATAATATCCACACTCCCCTAAATAAAAAAGTGCCGCATTTTACTCTCGAATGCGGCGGTTACTCAAGTCTATTCGAACAAGAACGATTCACTCTCTCCAGCGCTTCTATCAGAAATATTTTTCGATAACACTGAAATCTATTCTCTACGAGCAGCATTTTTAGCCACGCTGGACAATAATCTTACTGGAGTCAGTCGCTGTTCGATAAGATCGGCTACTCCAATGAAACACCCTGCTCCATATAATCGAATTTTGCCGTCCGGCAATGCTACTTCAATGACAAGCCGCTGCCCTTGAGCAATACGGGTCACTTGCATCTCATCCAGATCAAGCACAGGTAAATCTTGCAGCAAACTATCTAGCGGCAGAATATATGCCTCTCGTTCTAGGATGGTTACCGACTCGATTTGCGCCAAATTATGCGCATTTTCAAGGCCGAATCGGCCAATCGCTGTACGACGTAATCCTTTTAGGTGTGCACCACACCCCAAAGCCAATCCAATATCCTCGGCCAGCGTGCGCACGTATGTACCCTTACTGCAACGTACTGTAATCTCCATCTCGTCACCAGCGAAACGCTCTAATATCAACTCGTGAATGATTACGCTACGGCTCGCTCGTATTACCGTTTCGCCCTTACGAATGTATTCATACAGTGGTTTTCCCTGATGTTTGATGGCGCTGTGCATAGGCGGCATCTGCTGAATTTCACCGATAAAATTGCGTAACACCGCGCATACCTGTGCTTGATTCAACTCTACAGCACAGGTACTTGTAATTTCGCCCTCGGCATCACCTGTAGTAGTGGTTTGGCCAAGCCGAATCAATGCACAATAAGTTTTGTCTGCCTCCAGCAATGAGCTAGTGAACTTAGTAGCCTCGCCAAAACAAACAGGTAACAGACCAGTCGCCAGGGGATCCAGCGTACCAGTGTGCCCTGCTTTCTCCGCCTGAAACAGGCGGCGTACCTTTTGCAAGGCAATATTGGAACTGAGTCCTAGAGGCTTGTCGAACAACAAAACGCCGTCTAATGGACGCATTACGCGGGTCATATTATCTTCTCGAGATGTCCTTCGCTACCGCCTTGCTAGGAGGATGGTCGATTTCGTCCTCTTCTGACAAGCGACCCAAAGAAGCTTCGGAAGAGCTGTTTAATGTTTTGTCGCTGGCAACCGCTTGATCAATCAGCTTCGATAAATGTGCGCCGCGTTCAATCGACGGGTCATAAATAAAATGAAGTTGCGGCATGATGCGCAACTTCATTGAATGCGCGAGTTGGCTACGCAAATAACCACTTGCATGCTCCAAACCTTGTTGAACTGCATCGCTTACGCCGTCTAGGGTCGTGTAGAACACCTTGGCGTGCGAATAATCTTTAGTTACCTCAACTCCCGTGAGGGTAATCATGCGCACGCGCGGATCTTTCACATCAAGGCGCAACAGTTGAGCTACTTCGCGCTGAATCTGCTCAGCTATTCGGTCTGTCCTAGTATAGCCTTTAGGCATTTAAGGAGCGTGCCACTTCGATTATTTCAAATGCTTCAAGCTGATCCCCTACTTCGAGATCATTAAAATTACGCAACGATAAGCCACACTCGAAATTCAATCGTACTTCTTTAACATCATCCTTAAAACGTTTCAACGAATCCAGTTCGCCTGTATGAATAACCACATTATTGCGCAGCACTCGAATCTGCGCATTACGCTTGATTATGCCATTGGTTACGTAGCAACCGACCACAGTACCAATCTTGGAAATGACGAATACCTGACGTATTTCCACCATACCCAGAACAACTTCCTTTTTTTCCGGAGCCCGCATACCTGACAGTGCCGCTTTAATGTCATCTACCATTTCATAGATGACATTGTAATAACGCACATCTACACCCGCAGATTCGGCTAGCTTACGCGCAGCAGCATCGGCACGAGTATTAAACCCAATCGCGATTGCCTTTGAAGCTAGCGCCAAATTGATGTCGGACTCGCTGATCGCGCCCACGGCACTATGAATCAGGTTAACTTTAACTTCATCGTTAGATAGTTTTTGCAGGGCATGTGCAATAGCTTCACAAGAACCCTGCACATCGGTTTTAATAATCAATGGCAACATACGCATTTCGCCTTCTGCCATCTGCTCAAACATATTTTCCAGTGTGGCGGCCTGCTGCTTGGCTAATTTGACAGCACGGAACTTGCCTTGACGGAACAAAGCAATTTCACGTGCTTTCTTTTCATCCGAAAGAACTAGCACGCTTTCACCCGCCACAGGCACTTCGGATAGCCCCTGAATCTCCACTGGAATTGACGGCCCTGCCTCATTAATTGCTTTGCCATTCTCATCCAGCATGGCACGCACGCGTCCGGATACTACGCCGACTAGCACTGCATCACCTCGCTTCAAGGTGCCAGACTGCACGAGTATGGTCGCCACTGGCCCCTTACCCTTATCCAACCTAGCTTCAATTACAATGCCTTTGGCCAAGCTTAGTTTAGGCGCGGTAAGTTGCAACAATTCAGCTTGCAATAACACACTTTCCAACAAGGAGTCGATACCGAGTCCGTTTTTTGCAGACACTTCAACGAACATGGTGTCACCACCCCAATCTTCCGGCACCACATCCTCTGCAACCAATTCTTGTTTTACGCGCTCGGAATTAGCATCAGGCTTATCAATCTTAGTTACCGCTACTACAATCGGTACATTGGCTGCTTTGGCATGATGGATTGCCTCTTTGGTCTGCGGCATGACACCATCGTCAGCTGCTACCACTAAAATCACAATGTCTGTCACTTTCGAACCACGTGCCCTCATTGCCGTAAACGCTTCATGACCCGGTGTATCAAGAAAAGTAACCATACCGCGCGGGGTATTCACATGATAAGCACCGATGTGCTGCGTGATGCCACCTGCTTCGCCGCTGGCCACACGGGTTCGACGGATGTAATCAAGCAATGAGGTCTTACCATGATCAACGTGACCCATCACGGTGACTACCGGGGCGCGTGGCTCGAGAGGAGCATTCTTGTGCTCTTCGGATTCTGTCAGGTAAGCACTAGGATCATCCGCCTTGGCTGGCTTGGCAATATGGCCCAATTCTTCCACCACAATCATAGCGGTTTCTTGATCCAGCACCTGGTTAATAGTCACCATGGAACCCAGTTTCATTAGTGCCTTGATAATTTCGATGGCTTTGATTGACATTTTCTGTGCCAATTCAGCGACACTAATTGTCTCTGGCACCATAACCTCATGCACAACTGGTTCCGTCGGCAAAGAGAAAGCATGCTGAACAGTTTCTTCTTGCTTGACATGTTTGGCATGATGGCGTGGGTTAACGCTTCCACGGCCAACCGTCCAACCGCCAGGTCGCGCATCAATGACTGCCGGAGTGCGTTTCTTATGACCAGCCTCGGTCCATGGACTGGCTTTATCTGGGGCCGCGGCTTTAACACCTTTT
This sequence comes from Candidatus Nitrotoga sp. SPKER, assembly GCA_003402285.1. Taxonomy (GTDB): domain Bacteria; phylum Pseudomonadota; class Gammaproteobacteria; order Burkholderiales; family Gallionellaceae; genus Nitrotoga. The sequence goes on from QFXG01000009.1 coordinate 120,445, forward strand.
TTAGCCGCAGGCCGAACAACCTTATCACCAGGCTTGGGCATAGGTTTATGCAACGTACCTTCAGCCAAGTCAGGTTTAGCAACCGGGATTACCGCTACGTCAACAATTGAAACTACAGTCGCTTCTGGCTCTTTAACGGGCGACACTACTGGTTCAACAACGGGCGCCGTTTTGCGTTTAGCGTGTTCTTTTTTAGCTTGAACTTCGGCGGCCTGACGAGAAGCTAATTCTGCCTGATTACGCGCCTCTTCAGAACGCAGGGCAATTTCCTGTTCGCCTAATATTTCCACTTTCGAGGTCTTTAACACATTCTGAGCAGTGGCTTTTGCTACAACAGCGACTGGTTGTTCTATCTGACCAGGTATAATTGGTGCAACAACACGCTTTTTGCGCACTTCGACTTGAATGGTGCGAGCCCTGCCTGTGCTATCTGCTTTTTTGATTTCCGTAGTTTCACGGCGCGTCAATGTAATTTTTTTATTTTTAGCACTGCCACTGCCATGCGTGCTATGCAGATGCTCCAGCAATTGTGCCTTGTCCTGTTCCGATATGCTGTCTGATTCCTGCTGTTTGGCAATCCCGGCCGCCTGTAGTTGTTCAAGCAGCAATCCGACTGGCAAGCTAAGCTCGCCAGCAAACTGCGCTACATTCATTTTTCCCATCACTACCCCTTAACTCCCAAAATTTGAGACTTATAGCTCCCAAGACTCTTAAGAAACAGCTAACCAGACCCGGCTTACATAACTTATACCCTCGCCAGTCCTTGTCAAGCAAGATTTTGTTCATCCGGCATGCATAAATGACCACACTGACCCTTAAGTAAACCAAGGAGCGCGCGCAGCCATAATTAATCGATTTGCGCGTTCTTCATCTATACCCGCCTGCTCAACCAGTTCGTCCACGGCCAAATCAGCAAGCTGCTCCTGTGTGCCGATACCCTTGCTTGCCAGAACGCGTGCGGTTTGCTCGTCTATGCCATCAAGCTTAACTAAATCCTCAATGTTATGCTCCACCAGCTCTTCGTTGACAATTGCTGCAGTTAGCAGTGCATTACGCGCACGGCTACGCAACTCATTTATTGTTGCCTCGTCCAGTGATTCAATTTCCAACATTTCATTCAGTGGCACATAAGCCACTTCCTCTAATGTATTAAAACCTTCCTGAACTAGAATATCCGCTACCTCTGCATCCACATCAAGCTTGCCCATAAATAAATCACGCACCTTGGAAAATTCCTGCTCATTCTTTTGGCTGGACTCCTCCATAGTCATGATATTAAGTTCCCAACCAGTCAATTCACTGGCCAAGCGTACATTCTGCCCATTTCGACCAATAGCCTGCGCAAGATTTTCTTCTTCAACTACCACATCCATGCTGTGGTTGTCTTCATCTACCATAATACTGGTCACATCAGCCGGAGCCAGGGCATTGATTACACTGGTAGCAGGATCTTCCGACCACAGCACAATATCAACACGCTCGCCCGCCAATTCATTGGTTACAGCCTGTACACGTGAGCCACGCATGCCCACACAAGTACCAATCGGATCTATCCGCTTATCATGGGAGCGTACCGATATTTTTGCGCGAACGCCCGGATCGCGCGCAGCACTGATTATCTCCAGTAATCCCTCCTCAACTTCCGGAACTTCAAGTTCAAACAATTTAATCAAGAATTCAGGCGTGATGCGCGACAAGGTAATTTGTGGCCCCCTTATTGAACGATCCACCCGCAATAAATAAGCACGCACACGGTCACCAACACGCATATTCTCCTTTGGAATCATCTGGTCACGTGGCAGTAACGCTTCAATTTTACCAAACTCGACGATGGCATTACCACGCTCGATACGCTTCACGGTGCCGGATACTAAATGCTCCTTTCGCTCCATGAAGTCATTTAAAATCTGTTCGCGCTCAGCATCACGAATCTTCTGAAAGATCACCTGTTTAGCCGCTTGTGCACCGATACGTCCAAAGTCAATCGACTCTAAAGGCTCTTCAATAAACTCTTCCAACTGGATATTCGGGTTACGTTTGCGAGCCTCACTAAGCTTGACGTGCAGATCAGGCGTTTCGAAAGTTTCATCATCCATTACCTGCCAGCAACGAAATGACACATACTCACCCGTGTTACGGTCAATACTGACACGCACATCAGATTCCTCGGCGAAACGCTTCTTGGTTGCGGATGCCAAAGCAGACTCCAGCGCACCAAACACGATTCCCTTGTCCACGTTTTTTTCACGCGCCAAAGCATCAACTAACAATAAAACTTCACGACTCATCACTGCCTCCAACCAACCCGAATATTTTTAAACTAATGCGTTCGCTCGCTTATTTCTAGACAAACACAACTTTTGTATGTATATCGCGTAAAGCGAATTTTAAAGGTATTTGGTTTAAGCAAATCGTTCACCGCAAACAAACGGTCATAATAATATTAAAATACAGGTACTAAATGCGCCTTATCCAAATTCGATAGCTCAATCAACACCGGCTTATTATCCACATCTAACTGTAATACACCATTCTCAAGACTACCAAGAATGCCGGTGAAATTCTTACGACCTGCCAACGCGATGCGCAATTTTAACTGCGCCTTCTGGCCGCGAAAACGTATGAAATCTGCTTCTTTTTTGATTGGCCGATCCAACCCCGGAGATGAGACTTCAAGGCGCCCGTAATTCACCCCCTCCACTGCAAACAAGCGTGTCAACTGGTGACTGACTAATTCACAATCGTGCACCGTAATTCCCGTTGCCTGATCGAGAAGTACTCGCATCAAACCTCTGCCAGACAATTCAAAGTCAACCAACTCATACCCCAAGCCAGTTACCGTCGTTTCCACCAATCTCGCCACATCCATAATCATGCCCACAAATAAAAAATGGGCCTAGGCCCATCTGGAAATCTGCACGGATTATAGCAAAAATAATCTGTTAGTGGAAATTGACCGCGCCGCATTATTATTCAATAGGATTTTGTGTGGTCAATTATTTAGCTCTGTCAACATTCAGCGCAAACTGTTATGCGTCGTTGAATTAACAATTCGAGGAATCCAAACTACATTAGCAGAGCGAGTATTTCGCGGATTTCTCGGCGTAATTCAGAGCAGTTAGCGAATGGTTGAAGCAGTTTTGGCTGTGAATTTTCTACCTGTTGCTCGATAGAACTATTGAGGCGACCACGAGCTCCACTGATAGTGAAACCCTCCTCATACAGCAATTGTCTGATACGACGTATGAGTAAAACCTCATGATGCTGGTAGTAGCGTCGATTACCACCCCGTTTTACTGGCTTAAGCTGAGTAAATTCCTGCTCCCAATAACGCAATACATGCGCCTTCACCCCGCACAAGTCACTTACTTCACCAATAGTGAAATACCGCTTCGCCGGAATCGATGGCAGGACGGAATTAAGCTTGTGGTTTTCCATGATAGTTCATCTCTACCATACTCTTAAGTTTCTGGCTGGGATGAAAAGTGACTACACGGCGTGCCGTTATGGGGATATCTTCGCCTGTCTTTGGGTTGCGCCCGGGACGCTGAGGTTTATCGCGTAGCTGAAAATTGCCAAAACCAGACAATTTGACACTTTCACCATGCTCAAGTTGAGCACGAATTTCCTCAAAATAAGATTCAACCATATCTTTCGCCTCACGCTTATTCAAGCCAACTTTTTCAAACAATAAATCCGCAAGCTCTGCTTTGGTCAATGTCATAGATCACCCCTTATATACGCACCTGCGCACCATGTTGTTGCAAAACTGCGGTCAAGCGCGCGACACTTAGTTCAATTTCACTATCAATTAATGTTTTTTGAGTATCTTGCAATAACACACGGAAAGCAAGGCTTTTTTTTCCATCCCCCACACCTTTACCACGATACAGATCAAACAGCGTGATTTCTGCCACATACGAGGTATTGCTATCTAACATGACATCCAATAAAGATTGGGCTGTCACACTTTCATCCACAACTACGGCAAGATCGCGACGCACCCGCGGAAACTTAGAAATCTCACAGGCACGCGGTACCTTAGATGACACCAAGGCATCCAACTCAACTTCAAACCATACCACTACCTGCAAAATTCCATACTGTTGCAACCACTTTGGATGCAACTCTCCTATCCAACCTACCTTTTGCCCATCTAGCAAAACTTGTGCCGAACGTCCTGGGTGGGAGGCAGGGTGCGGTGACGCCAAAAAATTTAATCGTACTGGAGCAAACAGCGCTTCTATGTCCGCCTTGACATCATAAAAATCTACGTTACGCGCCACCACACCCCACTGTTCCGGCAGTGCCGTGCCATAAGCCAAACCGGTCACGCATTCGTACTGTATATAACTGCCCGCCTCTGCGGAAAAACAAGCACCTATCTCGAACAGGCGAACACGTGACTCCTTGCGAGCAAGGTTAGATCGCAAAACGGCAAGCAGCCCACCCAACAAACTGCTGCGCATCACACTCATCTGGCTGGCGATTGGATTTTTCAATACGACTTGTGAGGTATTGCCGCACAGGTCACGCTCCCACTCCGCGTCCACGAAAGTGTAAGTAATTGCTTCCTGAAAGTCGCGCAGCGTCAGCACCTGGCGTAACTTCGCCAAGGGACGCTGCGCCTCGGCCAGTGACAACATGGTCATGCGCGCTTGCGGCGGCATAGCTTGTATTCGCTCGTAGCCATGTACGCGTGCGATTTCCTCGATTAGATCTTCCTCAATAGCGATATCAAAGCGGTAGCTGGGTGGTGTAACACTAAATTCGTCGCCCTTTTGCTGAACAACCATGCCCAGGCGCAGCAGCATTTGCGCGATCTCCTCGGCTCCCAGTGCCATGCCCAACACGCGCCCAATCCGTGGCAGTCGCAATTTCACCGGATTTCGCACGGGTAATTCACTTAGTACTTCACTCAACACACCAGCCTGTCCACCACAGATATTGAGGATCAATTGCGTGGCTCTGTCTAATGCTTCCTTAGTAGCTGCAAAATCCACACCGCGCTCGAAACGAAAAGAAGAGTCGGAACCGAAACCCAAGCGGCGTGATTTACCGATAATAACGCTAGGTACGAAGAACGCACTCTCCAGAAAAATATCCGTAGTCGCGCCATCCACCGCGCTGTCCGCTCCGCCCATCACGCCTGCCAATGCAATCGGCTGCTTATCATCGGCAATCACCAGCATGTCTTCTTGCAGATTCACAACCTGTTCGTTCAGCAGCTTCAAGCTTTCACCCACACGAGCGAAACGTACTTCAATGTCACCATTCAATTTATTGAGATCAAAAGCATGCAGCGGCTGACCCAACTCAAGCAATACGTAATTAGTCACATCCACCAGCGCACTGATGCTGCGCAAACCACAGCGCTCTAGACGCTGTACCATCCATGCTGGCGTAGCTGATTTCACGTTTACTCCGGCAATCACACGCCCTGCATAGCGTGGACAAGCTGCTGATGCAGCCACCCGTACCTTGCAGCCACGGTCGCAGCTTTGTTTGAAAGCTACTGGAGGCAAGGCTTGTAACGGCAAGCCTGTCAAGGCAGAAACTTCACGCGCGATGCCATACAGCGACAAGCAATCGCTGCGATTTGGCGTCAATTTGAGCGTGATCCGATGATCGTCAAGATCGAGGTGCTCGCGTATGTTCTGCCCTACTACTGCATCAACAGCTAATTCCAACAGACCTTGACTTTCTTCCGTCAAACCAAGCTCTTTTGCCGAGCACATCATGCCAAACGATGGGACGCCGCGCACCTTGACTTGCTTGATCTCCATACCCGGCAATTTCGCGCCAACCAGCGCGCAAGGCGCTTTCATACCAACTTTGACATTCTGCGCGCCACACACAATGCTCAGCAACTCGGCTTGACCTATGTCCACGGTCAACACGTTCAGGCGATCGGCATCTGCATGCTTGTCCTTGGTCAACACCTGTGCGACGACAACCTTTTCAAAAGCTGGCGCAACCGCATCAATCGCCTCCACTTCCAACCCAGCCATAGTCAACAGATGTACCAACTCCTTGCTGGAGAGCAAGGGATTAACAAATGAACGCAGCCATGATTCAGAAAATTGCATAGTTAATTAAACTGTTTGAGGAATTGCAGGTCATTTTCAAAGAACAGCCTGAGATCATTCACGCCGTAGCGGAGCATGGCCAGGCGCTCCACGCCCATACCGAAAGCAAAGCCGATGTATTTTTCGCTGTCTATACCGACGTGCTTCAGCACGTTTGGATGCACCATACCGCAGCCACCGATCTCCAACCAGCCGTCTTTCCAGCTCATGTCCATTTCAGCCGAAGGTTCGGTAAACGGGAAGAATGAGGGGCGAAAACGCACTTGCATATCCGACGTCTCAAAATAATTCTGCAAGAAATCGGCAATCACACCCTTGAGGTCGGCGAAGCTGACACGCTCGCCTATCCACAATCCTTCAACTTGATGAAACATCGGCGAATGGGTGGCATCGGAATCCACGCGATAGACACGTCCCGGCGCAATGATGCGTATGTCCGGCATGGACAGCAGATGTTTGTGTTTTTCCACATGCATCTGCATGTAGCGGATTTGAATCGGCGATGTATGCGTACGCAATACGTGCTGCTTGTCAATGTAAAAAGTGTCGTGCATGGCACGCGCCGGATGATCTTCCGGGATATTCAGCGCGGTAAAATTGTAAAAATCGCTTTCAATCTCCGGACCTTCCGCCACGGCATAACCAATTGAATGGAACAGCGTCTCGATGCGCTCCAGTGTGCGCGTGACCGGATGTAACCCACCACAACCCATTCCTCTGCCCGGCAGTGTAACATCCAGCGCCTCCGCCTTAAGTTTAAGTTGTAGCTGGCTATACTGCAGGGCCTCGCGTCTTTGCTGCAAGGCACTTTCAATGCTCTGCTTAACTTGATTGATCCGCACTCCTGCTGCTGGGCGCTCTTCGGCAGACAGTTTACCAAGACCTTTTAATAACACAGTTAAACGGCCTTCTTTACCCAGATAACGCGCTTTAATTTGCTCCAATTCCGCTGCCTGTTCAATCACGGCAAACTGCTTTAGTGCTTCGTCGAGAATTTTCTCAAGTTCTTGCATGACAATTATTTATTATGTATCTGCCTGATAAGGAAGACTGAAAGGTTAATGACGTAATCGAATCAAGATCGAAAATTAAAACAACAACTTAAACAAGTTAATTTTTAATCAAACATATAACCTAGATTCCTTAAAAACAAAAAAGAGGCGCCAAACGCCTCTTAAATGTAGTTTAATTTACACTTAAACGCCGAGGCTGGCTTTGGCCTGTCCCACGATCTGTATGAAAGCAAGCTTATCAAATACAGCAATATCCGCCAGTACCTTGCGGTCAATGCTAATCGCAGCTTTCTTCAGGCCGTTCATAAACACACTGTAACTCAGTCCTTGTTCACGTGCCGCTGCATTAATACGTGCAATCCACAATGTACGGAATTGGCGCTTACGTTGTCGACGATCACGGTAGGCATATTGCCCAGCCTTCATCACCGCCTCTTTGGCAATACGATAAACATTTTTACGACGACCACGATAACCCTTGGCCAGATCCAAAATTTTCTTATGACGCGCTCGCGCCGTTACACCACGTTTAACTCTTGGCATGTTTACTCCTTATGCGTAAGGCATCATGGCGCGAATAGACGCCGTGTTGCTTGCGTGAACTTCGGTAATACCGCGCAATTGACGCTTGCTCTTGGTAGTCTTTTTGGTCAGGATGTGACGTTTAAATGCTTGTGCGCGCTTGATACTGCCACCTGCACGCACTTTGAAGCGCTTTGCAGCACCACTTTTTGTTTTCATTTTAGGCATAACAACTCCTTATATTTGATGACATCAGGAGGTTTCTGGCAGAAACACTTAAGAACCCGGGATCACTTATTGGGGACTGTTTACTGCTAAGCTGCCCTGACCAGTCCCTTAATCCGAGCAACATTAAAATATTAACCCCGATAAAACCGGAATTTACCCCATTAAATTATTTTTTTTTCGGCGCCAATACCATCACCATCTGACGACCTTCCATTTTAGGATACTGCTCCACGGTACCATGCTCCCCAAGATCAGCCATAACCCGCTCCATCATTTGCATGCCAATACCCTGATGCGCAATCTCACGCCCACGAAAACGCAGCGTAATTTTGGTCTTGTCACCCTCTCCCAGAAATCGAATTAAGTTACGTAACTTGATGTTGTAATCCCCATCATCTGTACCTGGCCTAAACTTAACCTCCTTAATCTGAATCTGTTTTTGTTTAAGCTTAGCCTCATGCTGCTTCTTGCTCTCAGCATACTTGAATTTTCCAATATCCATGATACGGCAAACCGGCGGTTCCGCCATCGGCGCAACTTCTACCAGGTCCAAATCTGCCTCTTCAGCTAAGCGCAACGCTTCCGCGACTGCCACAACACCGAGTGGCTCCCCCTCTACACCAACTAGCCGCACCTGAGGTGCTGTTATTTGCTCGTTAAGGCGTTGTTCTTTATCTTGAGCTATTGCAGTTTCTCCATCAAAAAATTAAACCGTACTACCCGCTTGCAGTTTCAATTGGAGGTGCTGTAATAACACCTCCATTGACATCTGCCCAAGATCCTCACCTTTTCGGGTTCGCACAGAAACTAAGTCAGCAGCCATTTCCTTATCCCCTACTATCAATTGATAAGGTAATTTTTGTAAGCTATATTCTCGTATTTTATAGGTAATTTTCTCATTGCGCAAATCCAGGTGTACCCGAAACCCGGCTGCTCGCAAAATTTCCGCAACTTGAGTAGCATAACTATTTTGTGCCTGGGAAATATTAACCACTGCCATCTGCACCGGCGACAACCACAAAGGGAAGGCTCCAGCGTGATGTTCAATAAGGATCCCCATAAAACGCTCTAAGGAGCCAAGAATAGCACGATGCAACATCACCGGCGCTTTGCGCGTGTTATCCTCATCCACATATTCCGCACCCAGGCGTACCGGCAGATTAAAATCCAACTGAATGGTGCCGCATTGCCACACACGCCCCAACGTATCTTTCAAAGAGAATTCTATTTTCGGCCCATAGAATGCTCCTTCACCGGCTTGCAATTCATATTCCAGATTATTCTGACGTAATGCCGCAGCCAGTGCAGCTTCCGCCTTGTCCCAAGTTTCATCGGAACCGACACGTTTCTCTGGGCGGGTAGAAAGTTTTACCAAAACATCATTGAAACCAAAATCCGCGTACACTTTTTGCAACATCACGATGAAATCCGCTACTTCACTTTCGATTTGACGTTCTGTACAGAAGACATGTGCATCATCCTGGGTAAAACCACGTACGCGCATCAAACCATGCAGAGAACCGGACGGCTCGTTACGATGACAGGATCCAAATTCGGCTAGCCGTAAGGGTAACTCACGATAACTGCGCAGACCATAATTGAAAATCTGTACATGTCCCGGACAATTCATCGGCTTCACTGCAAAATCCCGTGCCTCTGAATGGGTAGTAAACATATTGTCGTGATAATTTTCCCAATGCCCAGACTTCTCCCAAAGTGTGCGATCCATCATAGTTGGAGTGCGCACTTCCTGATAACCATATTCGCGAAACTTGACACGCATGTAATGCTCGACTACTTGCCATATAGCCCAGCCATTAGGATGCCAAAATACCATACCAGGCGCATCGTCTTGCATGTGGAACAGATTAAGCTGCTTGGCCAGTTTTCGATGGTCACGTTTCTCCGCCTCTTCCAAGCGATATAGATAGGCATCCAGATCTTCCTTTTTAGCCCAGGCTGTACCATAAATACGCTGCAACATGGCATTGCGTTGATCGCCCCGCCAGTAAGCGCCAGCCACACTCATCAACTTGAACACCTTAAGCTTGCCCGTGGACGGCACATGCGGGCCACGGCACAGGTCGATGAAATCACCCTCGGTGTAAAGTGACACGGCTTGCTCGGCGGGAATAGATTCGATAATCTCCGCCTTGTAGTGCTCCCCTATGCTTTTGAAATAAGCTACCGCTTCATCGCGCGGCAGCTCTTTACGCGTTACCGGAATATCACGCTTGGCTAATTCCACCATCCGTTTTTCAAGCGCCTCTAAATCATCTGGAGTAAACGGGCGTGCATAAGAGAAGTCATAGTAGAACCCGTTTTCAATCACCGGGCCTATAGTCACTTGAGCCTCGGGAAATAACTCCTTAACTGCGTAGGCCAAAAGGTGAGCAGTAGAGTGGCGAATAATCTCCAACCCGTCCTCGTCCTTATCAGTGATGATGGACAAAGCTGCGTCAGCAACAATAAGATGTGAGGTATCAACCAGATGCCCATCTACTTTTCCGGCCAATGCCGCACGCGCCAAACCCGCACCTATACTTTGTGCAACTTCGGCGACGGTAACGGGCTGCGCAAAACTACGTTGCGAACCATCTGGCAATGTAATACAAGGCATATTTAATATCTATGTAGTTAAAATTAAAAAGAATGTGCTTGGGTACTTAAAAAACCGCGTCAAATGTCTCAAAATCTAAGAAAAATGCGACAAAGCCACATTTATTATATTTACATTTTGTTAAAGATGTGAATAATTTTATTTATATAGTCATACGGCTACTTGGCTTTGTAAAAGGAACAAACATAGCCAAAATAAAAAATGTTTTGCGGCATTGCTAAATGGCTTAGCACTTGCACATCAAACGGAGTTCCGGATATTCAAAAATTGGCAGAAGTGACGGGCCACGCATACAATATAGCTATCTGTAACGATCGCACAAAAATCCAACGATTTCAAATTTCAGATTTACAACAAAATATATAATGACTGAATGGTGAACAAATATCTGAAAATATTCGACAAATCGGCCCATATCGCGCACCATAAAATTGATGATAGACGACTTCAACAAAGATTGAACTAACAAAAAGAACCATCGAACTAGCCAATTACCTACCGCTCTTCTTTAAAAAGAATAAACAAAATATATACATATACTACCTGGCATATTTGAAATGTTGTTTAAATTTTTTGTTATAGTTAGTGAAGTTAGAGAATCATGCGCAATCAGAACAATTATTACAAAGAGTGTGAGAACAACTGAATAACATGACCTGTTGGTTATCGCCAAGAGTGATTATTGACAAGGGTATTTGGTGTAAAATGTTCACCTTCCTCACAAGATACTCTTGATAGTGCATTCCGCAACTTCAATATTTATCCTTAAACCGGATTATTGCTTTAGTGTCGGCCTGCTCTACAGCCATGGGGGATCGACAAAATGATATGCGCGCGTTGCGAAAGTATAAATGTGCGCCGTTCTTCGTGGAAAAAAAATGAAGATCACATGAACCACTTACTTTATGCACCATACCGTTGCCGTGACTGTAAACATCGATTCTTTAAATTCAGTGGACTCTTCAAGCTTTCTGTTGCAGCCACCTTGGGTTTGCTTGCCTGCATGGGGGTTTTTGTCACAATTTACCTACTATCCAAACCCGATCTTAGTATTTCCTCTCCACCGATTGTCCATGAAATAAAACCAAGCAGAACACTTATCCTTGATAAAGCAAAACAGGGTAAAGCCGACGACCAATACGCTGCTGGTCTTATGTACATGCCAGGGGGCGAGTTTCCCATAGATTACAAAGAGGCACTGAAGTGGTTTAATTTAGCCGCAAAGCAGGGGCACGCAGGGGCAGAATTCAATCTAGGTCTGCTTTATAGGAATGGCCGGGGCGTATTGCAGGATTTCACCGTTGCTGCTCAATGGATTGAAAAAGCAGCTCACAAAGGCTATCCTGCGGCTCAATATCAGCTTGGAACATTTTACAAAACCGGGGAAGGCATCCAACGTGATCTGATGCAGGCTTACGTCTGGTATAACCTCGCATCCGCACAAGGCTATGAGCCCGGCATTGCTGGGCGAGATAATGTGGCAAATCTCATGAATGCAACTGAAGTACTAAAAGCGCAAACGCTATCGCGAAATTTCAAACTAACGCCGTCCCATCACCATCAGGACAAAACACTTACTATCAACGACGAAAATCATGTCGAAACAAATATACCTGGTGCAGGTCTGAAGCAACCGTTGAAACCAGGCGACTAAATTGGATCTAATACAATCTGGCAATAGATAATTTTATCTCGAACCAAAGATAGCTACTCTCTGGAATAAGCCTTTATCCCAGTTGGGAGGAACGTAAATCCAGCGCAAATAGTTAATCTTCTGGCAAAACCACCATGTTAAAACTCCAAAAGCTCTATCTTAAAGACCTATCGACAGTCTTTTGTTAGGTATAACTATTATAGTTGCTGATGCGTATGATGTTGACACTTCAAAATTACAAAATCCAAGACATCAACAAATGTTCCTATCAATTTATCTGTGCCACTTCTCGAACCGCTTGTGCAATAATTTCGGCCCAGTGCCGAACTTTTTCACCATCCTCGCCTTCCACCATTACACGCAACAACGGTTCAGTTCCAGAAGGCCTTAACAATACTCTGCCACAACCATCAAGCGCCGCTTCGGCAGCCATCACCACTTCACGTATGCTGACATGCGAGGAGCAATCAGCCCCTCTGGCAACACGCACATTCAGTAATATTTGTGGATATAGTGTCAAATCTGAAACAGCTTGAGCCAGAGTCTGCTGATTAATTCGAAGTGCATGCAATACTTGTAAGGCAGAGATAATGCCATCACCCGTTGTGTGTCGATCAAGACAGATGATATGGCCAGAATTTTCCCCGCCCAATTGCCAGCCTTGTTGTAACATTGTTTCCATTACATGACGATCACCTACCTTGGCACGCGCAAAAGGTACGTGCATGCGCTGCATGGCATGCTCGAAAGCTAGATTAGTCATTAGTGTCCCCACCACCCCACCCTTGAGCGTACCCTGAAAATGGCGGTGCTTGGCAATAATGTAGAGCAGCTGATCGCCATCGTACAAACATCCATCCGCGTCCACCATTACTAAGCGGTCGCCGTCACCATCAAGGGCAATGCCCAGATCAGCATGATGGTCTTTAACAGCTTGCTGCAAATTGGCCGGGGCAGTTGCGCCATAACCATCGTTAATATTTATTCCATCCGGCTGCACACCGATAGTTATAACATCCGCGCCTAGCTCGTGGAAAACATGTCGGGCGATGTGATAACAAGCACCGTGGGCGCAATCCACCACCAATTTCAGACCACGCAGATCTAGATCGTAAGGAAAACTACTCTTGCAAAACTCAATATAACGGCCTGCTGCATCTGATAAGCGCTTGGCTTTGCCCAGCTTGGCAGAAGGCATGGTTTCTATTGTTGTTTCCAGCCTCGCTTCGATGGCGTATTCCATTTCATCTGCCAGCTTGCTTCCTTGGCTTGAAAAAAACTTGATACCATTGTCCTCGAACAGATTGTGCGAAGCGGAAATCACGATGCCCGCCTGCAAGCGTAATGCACGCGTTAGATAAGCCACCGCAGGCGTTGGCACTGGGCCGGCCAAATAAACATCTACACCGGCAGCAATCAAACCTGCCTGCAAAGCCGATTCGAGTAGATAGCCAGAAATACGCGTGTCCTTACCAATCAGTACTCCAGGATTTTCACCTTGTGATAAATGCCAATCTGCGGAAGCCAGTACTTTGCCTGCGGAATAGCCCAAGTGCATAACAAATTCCGGCGTAATAGGATATTCACCCACCCGTCCGCGCACACCATCCGTACCAAAAAATTTTTTGCTCACAAGTCAATCCCCTTCACAGCGTTCAAAATTTTCAAGGCATCTACTGTGGCACGCACGTCATGCACGCGCACCATACATGCTCCTCGCATCACCGCCAGCAAAGCTGCCGCTACACTTGCGTGTACCCGGTGCTCTACATCTTGGCCAGTAATTGTCCCCAGCATGGATTTACGCGATAAACCTGCTAACAGTGGCACACCCAGTACAGAAAATTTATCCAAATGCCTTAGAAGCGCGAGATTATGCACTAATGTTTTATCAAAACCAAAGCCCGGATCGACCATGATGCGTTCCCGCTCAATGCCTGCCTTTTGCGCGGATACTATACGTGAGCGCAGAAATTGAAGCACCTCTGCCACTACATCCTGATAGTGCGACTGCTGAATAGTCTGAGGCGGGCCTTGTTTATGCATCAGACACACCGCTGCGTTGCTTGCCGCCACGGTGACCAACGCATCCGGTTGTTGCAGAGCGTTGATATCGTTGATCATACTCGCTCCTGCCGCCAATACCGAGCGCATCACTTCTGTTTTATAGGTATCGACTGAAAGAGGAACCGGGACGCCGTGCAAGCCTTCAATCACCGGCATGATCCGATCCAACTCCTCCTGTACGCTGATTGATAACGCACCAGGACGCGTAGATTCACCACCTATATCAAGTACATCGGCACCTTCTTGAATCATTTTGTTCGCATGAACTAACGCTGCATCGCGTTGCGAATGATGTCCGCCATCATAGAATGAGTCGGGGGTGACATTGACGATGCCCATAACCAAAGTGCGAGACAGATCCAGCTTGAACGAGCCACAGTGGAGAAGCATGTGATGGATGAAAGTAAAGAATAAAAAGGGAAGTGGGAGCATGTATAGCACAAAACATGCATTTTACCCCTTCCCTTACATCGCCCTTCTCAGTTTTTCAAGCTCCCGGCGCTGGCTGAGCAGATGGAGTTTCCGAAGTTGTCGGCGCAGCATCCTGGGGCGGTTTGGCATCTTTATTCGACTGGATGACCTTGGGCGGACGGGGCGGCTTACCGGCCATAATATCGTCGAGCTGATCGGCATCCAAGGTTTCAAATTCAAGCAGCGCTTTCGCCATCGCTTCAACTTTATCCCGATTGGCTTCAATCAGACCCCGAGCCAATGCGTACTGCTGGTCTATGATACGGCGAATTTCCTCATCCACTTTTTGCATGGTAGCTTCTGAAACATTCTTGTGGGTAGTCACAGAGCGTCCAAGAAATACTTCACCTTCATTTTCGCCATATACCATCGTCCCCAATGCTTCCGACATACCCCATTGCGTTACCATGCGACGTGCCATTTCAGTGGCACGCTCAAAGTCATTGGAGGCTCCGGTCGTCATTTGGTGCATAAAAATCTCTTCCGCAATGCGACCACCAAATAATACCGCGAGCGTATCCAGAATGCGATTCTTATCCATGCTGAAGCGATCTTCCGCTGGCAACTGCATGGTCAATCCCAGCGCACGTCCACGCGGAATGATAGTGACCTTGTGAACCGGATCAGTTTTTGGTAACAACTTAGCCACAACCGCATGGCCAGATTCATGGTAAGCGGTATTGCGACGCTCTTCCTCTGGCATAACAACTGAACGGCGCTCCGCACCCATCATAATCTTATCTTTGGCTGCCTCGAAATCGTCCATCTCGACGAATCGTTTGCTGCGTCGTGCGGCAAACAAGGACGCCTCGTTTACCAGATTCGCCAAATCAGCACCCGACATACCAGGTGTACCACGCGCTAAAATATCAGCTTTCACGTCAGGCGCAACAGGCACTTTGCGCATATGCACCATCAAAATCTGTTCGCGCCCCCGGATATCCGGCAACGGCACTACCACTTGACGATCAAAACGACCCGGACGCAACAGTGCTGAGTCCAGTACATCAGGACGATTGGTTGCAGCGATCACAATCACACCGCTGGCGCCTTCGAAACCATCCATTTCGACTAACAGCGCATTTAAAGTTTGTTCACGCTCATCATTGCCACCACCCAGACCAGCACCGCGCTGACGACCTACTGCATCAATTTCATCAATGAATACAATGCACGGCGCCTGCTTCTTAGCCTGCTCAAACATATCACGCACACGCGCCGCGCCCACACCAACAAACATTTCTACAAAATCAGAACCAGAGATTGAAAAGAACGGTACATTAGCCTCACCCGCAATAGCTTTTGCCAGCAGTGTTTTACCGGTACCCGGGCTACCCAGTAGCAACACCCCGCGCGGAATGCGTCCGCCCAAATTTTGAAATTTGGTTGGGTCGCGCAGGAAATCCACAATTTCCGATACTTCTTCCTTCGCCTCATCGCAACCTGCCACATCGACAAAGGTAACCCGCTCCTTAGTTTCATCCAGCATACGCGCCTTGCTCTTACCAAAAGAGAAAAGCCCCCCCCCTTTACCACCGCCTTGCATCTGACGCATGAAAAAGACCCACACGCCAATAAGCAATAACATTGGGAACCAAGAAACAAAAATACTCATCAGAAAAGATTGCTCTTCTTCCGGCTTAGCTTCAATCGTCACACCGTTCTTGATCAAATCAGAAACCAACCACAAATCTTGCGGCGCATAGCTACTGATGCGTTTACCATCATTAGTAACAGCTTTAAGCATGCGCCCTTCGATAGTTACTTTGGTGATGCTCCCCAACCTGACTTCTTCCAGAAAACGCGAGTAATCCATCTGTGTCTGGGAAGTCTGTTGCTGACGCGTGTTAAATTGATTGAATACGGTCATCAGCACCAACGCCACGACCATCCAAATTCCAATACTCTTAAACAAATTGTTCAAAGTTACTCCTTAAGCCAGCGCACAGTCGCTACTATGCACTCATTAAACTACGTCTGACCCGATTACTCAAGGGCGCCACTATAAATCCAAATCATTACAGTACCTATGTTGATCTACAAACTCTAGCGCCTACATATTAAATATATACTGTCTGTTAAACCTGTCTCACCCCTTGCCTAAGCTTAAAAAGTTAACTTTTTTAAGTTGCTCTCAAATTTCGAAGTTCCCAAAAGATACAATTCATTGCTTCGATCACGTGAAGAATCTGGCTTGCGCGTCACCACTTGAGCAAAAGAACTACGCATTAACTTAATATAGTCTTCAAAACCTACGCCTTGAAAGACTTTGACTAGAAATGCGCCGCTGGGTTGCAAATGGCGTAGTGAAAAGTCTAGCGCCAATTCCGCTAAATGCATAGCACGTGCCTGATCGCTCATATTAATACCACTAATATTGGGGGACATATCCGAGATTACAAGCCCAATTTTCTTACCACCGAGCTTACTCTCAATTTGAGCCATCACACTATCGTCGCGGAAATCACCTTGAATAAATTCCACACCATGTATCGGGTGCAATGGTAACAGATCCACTGCAATTACTTTACCATCTTCAGCTACCTTAATAGCAGCGACTTGTGACCAACCGCCGGGGGCAGCACCTAAATCAACCACCACCATGCCACGTTTGATTAGGTGATCACGCTCATCAATTTCTAATAATTTATATGCCGCACGCGAACGGTAACCTTCCTTTTGCGCGCGCTGCACATATGAATCATTAACATGTTCATGCATCCATTGTTTGCTACTTTTGGATCGCTTCATCGTTTAAAATGTCAGTCTTATCAGGAGCCAATAAAATTGCTAACACTAACTGTATTACAACGCCAAAACCTCAAAGCACGCGCTCATCCACTTAAACCCACCGTCATGATTGGATCAGCAGGATTAACCCCAACCGTACTGGGAGAAATCTCCCGTGCCTTAAAAAGCCATGAATTAATCAAAATCAGGGTTATGAATGAGGATCGAGAAGCACGCGTAGTTATCTTGGAACAAATTTGCACACAATTAAATGCAGCAACGGTGCAACATATTGGAAAAATCCTGGTGATATATCAACCACAAGAAGAAGATGTACCCCGAAGAAAACCTGCAAAGGACAAGGGCAAACGGCTCAGTAAAAAACAGTTGGGTAGCCGCTAAACTTCCCAGCCTTAGACTAGCCCTGCTTCCTCTTGTATAGAGGTGAGCAAGACAACTATACCGCATTTTCCCAGCTACGAAAAAATTACTAGTAGCAAAAGCACTTGCTTGCGTTTTTCTTATACCTTCAAAAGGGCCCCGGAAGATTTAAATATATTGCACATCCACAATCTCATATTCGCGAACACCGCCCGGAGCTTGAACTTCAGCAATATCCCCACTGTATTTACCGATCAGCGCCCGTGCAATCGGGGAGCTGATGGAAATCTTGCCCTGTCTGATGTCAGCTTCATCATCTCCAACAATCTGATAAGTTACTGCATCGCCGCTTGCGAGATCTTCCAGTCTCACGGTCGCGCCAAACACACAACGGCCATCCGCATTGATGGTCTTTGGATCAATCACTTGAGCATTCCCCAGCTTGCTTCCCAACTCTATGATGCGCCCCTCAACAAAACTTTGACGCTCTTTAGCCGCTTCATACTCCGCATTTTCCGACAGGTCTCCTTGTGCACGCGCTTCGGAAATGGCATTTATCACCCATGGACGATCAACCGTTTTCAAATGATGCAATTCATTACGCAATAGTTCAGCACCTACCACAGTTAATGGAATCTTGCTCATACTGACTCTTCCTTCTTATGTTCTTAATGAATCAGACGCTGATGCTGCGTCTGCAAATCGTACACATGTAATTCAGCAATGTGCTGCATACCCAGACAAGCTGCGCGCGCGCCTGCCAGAGTAGTGTAATAAGTCACACGCCCCTGCAATGCAGCATGACGGATAGAATAAGAGTCTTGCATCGCACTACGCTTACTGTCCACTGTGTTAATAATCAAACTGATCTCGCCGTTCTTGATCATATCCACAATGTGCGGACGACCCTCTGCCACCTTGTTCGCTACCGTCACAGCAACATCTGCGGCCGCTAATATCGCAGCGGTACCACGCGTGGCCAGCACAGCAAAGCCCATCTCGCGCAGGCTCTTGGCAATTTCAACCGCACCCAACTTATCCGCACCACGCACACTAATAAATACCTTGCCAGTGGATGGCAATTTCACTCCCGCTGCCAATTGCGATTTAACAAAGGCTTCCGCAAAGGTATCACCCACCCCCATTACCTCGCCCGTGGACTTCATTTCTGGGCCAAGAATGATATCCACACCAGGGAATTTAATAAATGGAAACACCGCCTCTTTGACCGAATAATATGACGGAATAACTTCTTTGGTCACGCCCTGTTGCGCCAAAGTTTTACCAACCATACAACGTGCAGCCACCATGGCCAGCGGAATTCCAGTCGCTTTAGACACGAAGGGCACAGTACGTGAGGCGCGCGGATTTACTTCAAGTACAAATACAGATTTACCCTGAATGGCATACTGTACATTCATCAAGCCAACTACATTCAATGACTTGGCCATCGCTTTGGTTTGACGGCGCAATTCATCCTGAAGCTCTAACGGCAAACTAAACGGTGGCAAGGAACAGGCCGAGTCCCCAGAATGAACGCCCGCCTCTTCGATGTGCTCCATGATACCGCCTACCAGCACATCTTTACCGTCACTTACCGCATCGACATCTACCTCAATCGCATCATTAAGAAATCGGTCAAGCAAAATCGGCATACGTTCGGGAAAAATATTCGCGCTCTCCACTGCTTCGCGCATATAACGTTCCAAATCAGGCTGAGAATGAACAATCTCCATGGCACGCCCACCCAATACATTACTGGGCCGCATCACCAGCGGGTAGCCAATTTCTTGTGCTGCCAGCACTGCCTGTTCCGGTGTGCTGACCGTTCGATTAGGCGGTTGTTTTAAATCCAATTGTTGCAACATCACGCGGAAACGCGCACGATCTTCTGCACAATCAATCATGTCCGGTGTGGTGCCTATGATGGGCACACCATTTTTCTCTAAGCCACGCGCCAGCTTCAACGGCGTCTGCCCCCCAAACTGCACGATCACGCCAGCCGGTTTTTCCACAGCCACAATTTCCAGTACATCTTCCAGCGTTAGCGGTTCGAAATACAAACGATCGGAGGTATCATAATCAGTAGACACCGTCTCTGGATTACAATTAACCATAATGGTCTCATAGCCATCCTCACGCAAAGCCAGTGCAGCATGCACACAGCAATAATCAAACTCGATCCCTTGACCAATACGATTAGGCCCACCACCCAGTACCATAATTTTTTTTCTATTTGTAGGCTGGGCTTCACATTCGTCTTCATAGGTAGAGTACATATAAGCAGTATTGGTGGCGAATTCAGCGGCACAAGTGTCCACCCGCTTGAACACGGGACGGATACCTAACGCATGACGGCAAGCACGCACAGCCGCTGCATCACTTCCCAACAAACTAGCCAAGCGTTTATCCGAAAAGCCCTTACGTTTTAATCCACGCAACTCTTCCATATCCATAGTATCCAGCGTACGCCCCACCAGCGCAGCTTCGCGCTTGATCAAATCTTCGATCTGCACCAGGAACCAAGGATCAATTTTGCTTAAGCCAAACACCTCTTCCATTGTCATACCAATACGGAAAGCATCTCCCACATACCAGATACGGTCTGGCCCCGGCGCACCCAGTTCAGCGGCAATCAACTCATGATCGGTTGTTTTTTCATCTAACCCATCCACACCCACTTCCAGCCCACGTAACGCCTTCTGAAATGACTCCTGAAAAGTGCGGCCAATTGCCATCACTTCACCTACTGACTTCATCTGTGTAGTTAAACGGTCATCGGCCTGCGTGAATTTCTCAAAAGCGAAACGTGGAATCTTGGTCACAATGTAATCTATGGTCGGCTCAAATGAAGCTGGAGTTGCACCGCCCGTAATTTCATTCTTCAATTCATCCAGCGTGTATCCTACCGCCAGCTTCGCCGCGACTTTGGCAATTGGAAATCCAGTGGCCTTGGATGCGAGCGCCGAAGAGCGCGAAACACGCGGATTCATCTCAATGACCACCATACGTCCATTGTCAGGATTAATGGCAAACTGCACGTTGGATCCACCCGTATCCACGCCAATTTCGCGTAGCACCGCAATGCTCGCATTGCGCATGATCTGGTATTCTTTGTCAGTCAGCGTCTGTGCTGGTGCCACAGTAATGGAGTCACCCGTGTGCACACCCATTGGATCTAAATTTTCAATGGAACAAATGATTATGCAGTTGTCGGCACGATCACGCACCACTTCCATTTCGAACTCTTTCCAGCCAAGCAGTGACTCTTCAATCAACAACTCCTTAGTAGGGCTAGCCTCAAGACCGCGCTCACAAATCTCGACGAACTCTTCTCGATTATAAGCAATACCGCCGCCCGAACCACCCATGGTAAAGGATGGACGGATAACGGTAGGAAAACCCATTACCTGCTGCACCTGCAACGCCTCTTCCATACTATGCGCAATAGCTGAGCGCGCCGACGCCAAGCCAATGCGTGTCATCGCCTGTTTGAATTTTTCACGGTCTTCCGCCATGTCGATAGCCTCGCGCGAGGCGCCTATCATTTCTACACCATACTTTTCCAGTACGCCATGTTTAGCCAAATCAAGCGCACAATTTAATGCAGTCTGCCCACCCATGGTAGGCAGGATCACGTCCGGCCTTTCCTTGGCAATAATTTTTTCCACTATCCGCCAAGTGATCGGCTCAATATAAGTAGCATCCGCCATGTTGGGATCGGTCATGATGGTGGCCGGATTCGAATTCAACAGAATCACGCGATAACCTTCTTCACGCAGCGCCTTACATGCCTGTACACCGGAATAATCAAATTCACACGCCTGTCCGATGATGATGGGACCTGCTCCGATGATCAGGATAGATTTTATGTCAGTACGTTTAGGCATATCAGGAACTCTTGCGCATCAGCGCCACGAAGCGATCAAACAAATAATCCACATCATGTGGGCCGGGGCTGGCTTCAGGATGCCCCTGGAAACAGAATGCAGGTTTATCGGTCAATTCGAAACCCTGTAGCGTGCCATCAAACAGTGACAAATGTGTCACACGCGCGTTGACCGGCAAGGTCGTCGCATCTACCGCAAAACCATGATTCTGGCTAGTAATCATCACCTGTTTACTCTGCAGATCCTGAACCGGGTGGTTTGCACCTCGATGGCCGAGTTTCATTTTCACCGTCTTAGCTCCCACGGCCAAGCTCAGAATCTGATGTCCCAGACAAATACCAAACAATGGCACACCCACACGTAAAAGCTGCTGCGTTGCCGCAATAGCATAATTGCACGGCTCAGGATCACCCGGACCATTTGGCAGTAACACTCCGTCCGGCTTGAGCGCCAATACATCTTCGGCACTGGTCTTAGCGGGCACAACTGTGATCTTGCAGCCGCGTTCGGCCAGTTTGCGCAGAATATTATGCTTAGTACCAAAATCATATGCCACCACATGAAATTCGGAACGCTCATTACTGCGATAACCGTCCTTCAAATTCCACTCTCGTTGCGTCCAATCGTAATACTTCTCACAAGAAGCATGCTGCGCCAAATCCATTCCGTTTAGCCCCACAAAATCGCGCGCCGCCTGTAGCGCCTCACCTTCATCTATACCCGTGACAATACAACCGTTTTGAGCACCCTTTTCGCGCAAAATGCGCGTTAACTTGCGGGTGTCAATGTCGGAAATCGCCACTATTTTATTGGCTTTGAGGTAATCGGATAGCGATTGAGTGCTGCGCCAGTTGCTTACCGTCAGGGACAAATCACGAATCACCAGACCACTGGCAAATACTTGGCGCGATTCTTTGTCCTCAACATTCACGCCCACATTACCAATGTGGGGATAAGTCATAGTGACAATTTGTTTAAAGTAAGATGGGTCAGTCAGAATTTCCTGGTAGCCAGTCATCGAGGTATTAAACACCACCTCGCCCACGCACATGCCAGAAACACCAATGGCAGTACCACGAAACACCGTCCCATCGGCAAGCACTAAAATGGCAGGGTTTGTTTGTGACACCAGATACTCTCCAATGTAGCCATTAGCCTGAACGCTTCATAAAATTCGCATGATAATCGCGCAAGATTTTTCAAGTTGGGGAATTCGCCCATCCCGACAAATTTTACTTACTTGATTAGCCAGCTTTGTGAACGAACGGGGTTAAACACCCGAGAGAACAACATCTTGCATAGCAACCAAAAATCAGAAAAAGAGCGTACGCGTAAATTTATATAGCATTCGAGCTAACTGCTCAGATGACATAAAGAAGCGGGACGAACTGATCGTTCATCCCGCCATTATTTTTTGAATTATACCTCATAGCAAGGGGGGTATCAAATGCAAAACCCAATCTTCCAGCTTAACTGAACTCACTGTTCTGGTAACTAATCCACTGCTGTCCGGAATAAATTTCATGCGAACAATCCTCCCTGCCGTGCAGCGAATTCCGTCATGCTCTCTCTGCGCCGCCGGTAACGTTCAGCCTCGGCGGATGGGCGTTGAAACAGTGTG
>QFXG01000010.1 GCA_003402285.1 Candidatus Nitrotoga sp. SPKER
CTACCCGAACCTCCCGGTAATATAATCCTCTGTTTCCTTACGTTTAGGATTAGTAAACACTGTTCTAGTATCACCGAATTCGATCAGATCACCCAAATACATATAAGCGGTGTAATCAGACACCCGCGCAGCCTGCTGCATATTGTGAGTGACGATAATAATAGTGAACTCTGCTTTCAGCTCATCGATCAGCTTTTCGATATGTGCCGTAGAAATCGGATCGAGCGCAGAAGTCGGTTCGTCGAGCAACAAGATTTGCGGTTTGACCGCGATTGCGCGCGCGATACACAAACGCTGTTGCTGACCACCGGAAAGTCCGGTGCCGCTCTGTTTCAATTTATCTTTCGCCTCTGTCCACAACGCTGCTTTCCGCAATGCCCACTCCACCCGCTCATCCATATCATGGCGGCTCAGGTTTTCATACAATTTCGCACCGAAAGCAATATTGTCATAAATCGACATCGGAAACGGCGTCGGTTTCTGGAAGACCATCCCAATCTTGGCACGAAGCGTATTGAGATCCTGCTTTTTGTCGAGAATATTCTCCCCATCCAGCAAAACCTCACCCGTCGCTTTTTGTTTCGGATAGAGCTGGTACATACGGTTGAAAGTACGCAACATCGTGGACTTGCCGCAGCCTGAAGGCCCAATAAAAGCGGTCACCATTTTTTCTGGAATGGTCAGGTTGATATCCTTGAGGGCGCGCTCCGCCCCGTAGTAAAAATTCAAGTCACGTACAACCAACTTCGGATTAACCATTTTTTCAACGCCCATCTGCCTGCATCCTTAATAAGTTGTTGATTTTTGGCGGAACAAGACGCGCGCCATGATATTGAGTGTAAGCACGCTGAACGTGATCAACAGTGCACCTGCCCAGGCAAGGCTTTGCCAATCCTGGTAGGGACTCATGGCAAATTGGAAAATCACCACCGGCAAATTGGCCATGGGCTGATTCATATCGCTACTCCAGAATTGATTATTCAGCGAAGTAAACAAAAGTGGTGCGGTTTCACCGCTAATGCGCGCCACGGCCAGCAGCACCCCGGTAATGATGCCAGCCCGTGCCGCGCGTAGCGTCACCAGATTGATCACCTTCCATTGCGGTGCCCCCAGCGCCGCTGCCGCTTCACGCAAGCTATTCGGCACCAGGCGTAACATATTCTCAGTAGTGCGGATAACGATCGGGATGACTAAAATAGATAATGCCAGCGCACCCGCCCAGCCGGAGAAATGTCCAATCTTGATGACATACATCTCATAGATGAACAGACCAATCACGATAGAAGGAGCAGAAAGCAGCACGTCGTTAATAAAGCGCGTGGTCGGCGCCAACCAGCCACGTTGGCCGAATTCCGCCAGATAAGTACCCGCCAGGATGCCGATAGGCGTACCGATCAGTGCGGCGAGAAAGGTCATCATCAAGCTGCCGGCAATGGCGTTGAGCAAGCCGCCTGTGCTGTTAGGAGGGGGCGTCATCTGGGTCAGAACTGCCATGGACAGTTGAGGCAAACCATTTGCCAGCAGCGTCCATAAAATCCAGCCCAGCCAGACCAGGCCGAACAGCATGGCCAAGGCCGAAATTCCCAGACACAGGGCATTAATCAGACGGCGGCGTGTGTAGAGTGTCAGCATAATCAGCTCGTGGATCCCTCGCGTTTCGTCAGCATGTACAACATATAACGTGCCAGCGACAACACAATGAAAGTGATCAAAAACAGAATGAGTCCAAGCTCGACCAGAGCCGAGGTATACAACTTGCCCACGGCTTCATTGAATTCGTTGGCCAGCGCGGAGGAGATGCTATTGCCCGGCATCAATAGCGAGGCACTTAATTGATGGGCATTGCCGATGACGAAAGTGACCGCCATGGTTTCGCCCAACGCACGCCCCAGGCCCAGCATAATCCCACCAGCCACCCCGATCTTGGTATAGGGCAATACCACATGCCACATGACTTCCCAAGTGGTCGCGCCCAAACCATAGGCAGACTCCTTAAGCAGGGTAGGCACCACCTCGAATACATCGCGCATTACCGAGGCAATAAAGGGAATGACCATGATGGCCAGAATGATACCTGCGGTGAGTACCCCGATCCCCATGGGAATGCCCTGAAATAAAGGCCCCAATAGCGGCAACGGCCCCAGCTTTTCTATGAGCCAGGGCTGAACATGATCAGCAAACAAAGGCGCAAATACGAACAACCCCCACATGCCGTAAATAATACTGGGGATGCCAGCCAGTAATTCGATGGCAATGCCCAGCGGGCGACGTAACCAGCGCGGTGACAATTCAGTGAGGAAAAGCGCAATGCCAAAACTAACCGGGATGGCGATCAACAAGGCGATGGCAGAGGTGACTAGCGTGCCAACGATAGGCACGAGTGCGCCGAACTGATCCGTGACTGGATCCCATTCCGCGCTGGTTAAGAATTGAAAACCGAATGCCTTAATGGCGGGCA
>QFXG01000011.1 GCA_003402285.1 Candidatus Nitrotoga sp. SPKER
ATGTCAAGACCAAGAATAGAGGGTAACCGTACCTCGCCTATTTCCTTCATGGATGAAGTTACATTTGAAATGCCGAGCCATCCCGCCATGCCGGTAGCAAGCAGAGCAGTAATCGCTACCGTCATAAGAAGGATGAGTTTTATTTTGACAGTTAGATTATTCATTTATATCCCCTTTTATTGTGGCTACCCAATAATTGATTGCACCAGCATATAAATTTGTTCTTGAATTTAAAGTAGATTCAATGCGGAATTAAATGTGTAGCTCTTTGGAACAGGTTCGGCGCATTTGGCGATACTGCACCACTGCCAGGTTTCGGTAGCAGAATAGCTACCTGCAGAAAGTGGATACAATTTCATTTTCGGAAGTCTTATTGATTTCTTTAGAGTGTCTTTAGAAAAATCCTTACCAATTGTCAAATGAGATATTGCTTAGCCCTAAAATTGTTCTGCCATTTGTCGTAAGTTCACTTAATCTACTTAAAATTTATGGGAAGATGGCCTGTGTTGATGGCGTATCGATATTATCTTTCTGCATAACTGGTACTGGATAATTTTATGCAATATCATTCAGCACCAATGATATTTTTATGATGTAACGCAGAGCAGTTATCCGGGTGAGTTGAAAGCTAGGGATAGAAATCTTCAAACCGGCAGAGTCTTCATTATCGAAAATCCAGAAAATCTGAACTGTGTGGTGTGCGAAATAATGTTGAAAGAACGGCAATACCATAGTGTTGGAGATACTATGCTTTTGTTTAATATTTCAGGGGAGATGTGATGTGCACAGTTATATTCCATTTCGTAAAATAACCCCTCATAAAATTGGACGCCGAATAAATCATGTTGCTAGACAATGAAAGAGAAAGCGAAAATATTGAGGATCGTCGTGGCGGCGGTGGACTTATTAAAGGAGTCGGTATAGGAGGTATCCTTCTTGCGTTGGTTGGAAGTTATTTAACCGGCGTGAACCCGGCCACTTTGTTGGGTTTGATAGAGCAGACGACTCCTGCTCCGCAGGTTAGTGCACACAAGCCTGCAGCAAATGACAAAACCGCCGTTTTTGTGTCGAAGATTCTGGCGGAAACGGAAGATACATGGAGTGAAGTATTTGCGGCAAAGGGCAAGGAATACCACAATCCGAAGCTAGTGCTTTTTACCGGTAGCACAACCACTGCATGCGGTAATGGTGCTGCTGCCATGGGACCTTTTTACTGTCCGTTGGACAGCAAAATCTATATCGACCTATCGTTTTTCTCGGAACTGCAAAATCGTTTTCATGCGCCGGGTGAGTTTGCCCAGGCTTATGTGCTGGCCCATGAGGTGGGTCACCATGTCCAGAACCTTCTAGGAATTTCCGCTAAGGTAAATGCCGTCAAACAGCGAGCCTCAAGTAAGGCAGAGGCGAATGCTGCGAGCGTAAAACTGGAGCTACAGGCAGACTGTTTCGCTGGCGTATGGGCGCGGCGTACGGACAGCCAGAAACATATTCTCGAACCCGGCGAAATTGAGCAAGCAATTGCCGCGGCTACTGCGATTGGCGATGATGCTCTCCAAAAGAAAGCGGTTGGGTATGCAGTGCCTGAATCCTTTACTCACGGATCATCAGAACAACGTGTCGGCTGGTTTAAGCGTGGAATGCAAACTGGCGATCCGGCTCAGTGCAATTTATTTGCTGCAAATTGAAGTGTTGCGGTCGAGAAGTATAGGTAAATTATTTTTTAGGCTTTAGAAGCAAAAATAAGAATTGACTCCATCCATTATTCACGCTGATAATCCACGCATGATCTCCTTAAAAGCCATTTTACAAAACAAAGCCCTGCCAAGCGCGCATCTGCGAGTGGTGTGGCATATTGAGTATTGTGGCCTGGAGAGTTAGCGTTTAAATACTGTCAGCATTAACAGTTTCCGAAAGGCCACAGAATGTTTCTGTGGCCTTTTTGTTTTTATGTCGTTTGGAGTACAGATATGTCACTTCCCGCCGCATTTGTTTCAGTTATTCTTATCTGGTCTACTACGCCGCTTGCCATTAAGTGGAGCGCAATGGGGGTCGGGTTTAGTTTTGCAGTATTTTCGCGCATGGCAATAGGGGCGCTGTTATGTGTTGCGCTATTGGTGATGCTGCGCATCCGTTTCCCATTGCATCGTAGGGCGTGTCTGAGCTATCTGGCCAGCGGATTAAGCATGTTTGGTACGATGGTGCTGACGTACTGGTCTTCCCAGTATGTCAGCTCCGGTATGATCTCTGTACTATTTGGTTTGTCGCCGTTGATTACCAGCTTGGGAGCGGCTTTGTGGTTAAAGGAAGAAGCAATAACTCCGAGCAAGATAGCAGGTATGTTGCTGGGACTGGCTGGTCTGGTGCTAGTGTTTCGCGGGGGCTTTGATCTCGGTAATGGCGCAATTGTGGGTTTAGTCGCGCTATTCATTGCAGTGGTATTGCAATCTTTCGGTTTGGTATGGATTAAATGGATAAAGGATGATAGTCCGCCGCTGGCGATGACGCTTGGAACCTTGATGGTTGCATTACCGTTGTTTTTATTGGTATGGTGGCTGGCTGATGGGCATTGGCCTGCTAGGTTGCCCGAGCAGGCAGTAGCGGCTACTGTGTACCTGGGAGTATTCGGATCGGTGTTAGGCTTTACGCTGTATTACTATATGATCAAGCATATGCAAGCAGGTCGAATAGCTTTGATTACGCTCGTAACACCGGTGCTGGCATTGCTACTTGGTCATGGCATGAACAATGAAACGGTGTTGCCCCATGTGTGGGTTGGTATGGTAAGTATTGCGCTTGGATTATGCTTGCATCGCTGGGGAGGGCGGTGGCTAGCTTGACAGGGTGCTGTAGCCGGCCGGGTATACAAGGTGTACACTTTTTATACTTGATTAATTATTCAAAAATTCGGACAGAAATTTGTTTAATGACCATTTAACGTTATAGAAAAAGCTACAGAGGGTTTAAAAATAAAGGGGTGTTGATTATGTGGCGCAATCGCGTATGAAATTGATCACCCGTCACGCCGGATATTCATTGTCATTGCCTGCCTTACATATCGTAAAGCTCGTTTATCAATATGTTGCCACATACAAATATGGGAGAGTTAGCCATGAAAATTTTCTTTATAAACTTGGTAATTGTTTCATGTTGTGTAGTGGGCGTTACCTTAGCTCACGCTGATTCCCAAGAAAACCATGGGGATGGGTTGAATAGCAAGTCTGGCACACCTGAAAGAAGCAGCACCGTTGATACATTGGGAGGGATGAGTATTTCTGATTCATTTGGTGTAACTGATCCCTCTGGTTCATCGCGTGTAGTTGATCCATCGGGTACATCCGGTGTAATGGGTCTCCCTGGTACATCCGGTGGAACCAGTGGTTTTAGTTCTGGCTTAATGAGAAGACCAGAACATTAATCTGATAGGCAAATATAGCAGTAAAGTTTCTTGCTGGTTTACCCAAATAGTGAAATAGGATTCAAGTCAGTAGCGAAGATAGTGATGATGATTGAAAGTCTGACAGTTCGAGAATATTCAAGTGCTGTCCGTGGTAAAGAAGTGATGGGGTGAGAAATTTTGGGTAGATGTGTACTTTGCCAGTACGGTAGGGAAGCACAAAGATGAGAGTATGATCGGTAGGTCATGTTCTTCTAATCCCCCGCCACTTGGAGCGGAATTGTATTCTATGATTGCAGGGGATTGTTATGGACGTGAAACGTAAAACAGTAGAAGATTTTCATCCTGAAGTACTGAAACTATTCGATAAGTATGTACATGGTGATATTTCTCGTAGAGGTTTTTTGCAATCAGTCGCCCAGTTTGCAGGTGGCGTGACGGCATTAGGTTTGCTCGATGCACTAAATCCACGCTTCGCCGACGCATATCAGGTTGCAAGCAATGATCCACGTATTACGACAAACTATGTGGAATATCCTTCACCGCAGGGATACGGAAAATTGCGAGGGTATCTGGCGCAGCCTGCCCAAACCAAAGCTAAACTACCTGTCATTTTGGTAGTGCATGAGAATCGTGGGCTTAATCCACATATTGAAGATATAGCACGCCGTTTGGCCTTGGATAATTTTATTACTTTTGCACCGGATGCGCTGTATCCCTTAAGTGGTTATCCAGGGGATGAAGACAAGGCACGAGAACTCTTTTCTAAACTTGATCAAACCAAAACTAAAGAGGATTTTGTTGCTGCGTTTGGTTTTTTGAAAAAATTTCCCGAGGGTAATGGCAAAGTTGGTGTGGTGGGTTTCTGCTACGGTGGTGGAATCGCCAATTTTTTGGCAACACGTCTTCCCGATCTGGATGCCGCTGTGCCGTTTTATGGTGGTCAGCCATCAAATGAAGATGTAGCCAAGATCAGGGCATCGCTGTTGTTACACTATGCCGAGAAAGACGACCGTATCACAGGGGGATGGCCGAAATATGAGGCCGCACTGAAGGCTGCTGGCGTCAATTATCAGGGATTTGTCTACCCGGGTGTGCAACATGGTTTTAACAACGACACCACACCGCGCTACGATGAGGCGGCTGCAAAGCTGGCGTGGCAACGCACAATCAGCTTCTTTGATACTCATCTGCGTAGATAATGCAGAGATATCAGAGAGATATTAAATAGATAAAAAATTAGATTAATGAAGATTGGCGTTGTCGAGTATGACGCTAGAATTTTTTGATGCCAAGCTGGCATTCGATAAGTTTCATTATTGCTACATTGCTACCCCATAATGGATGAACAGGCCAGTCAGAACGTGCCCGATCATCCAGATTAATAGGTCATACGAAGCTAATTTTTAGCTCTATCTTTATACTCTGACATCATCTATTCACTACGTTGATGACTGATTACCAATAGCTTAAGGAGCCCAGCAGCAAGAGTTACTGTAACCAGCAGAAGGTTTGGTTTCGTTCTGCGGGGAGAGGATAGGTTTGGCGGTGTCGCTTTGGGCTGAACCATTCGATTGATTGGAGCTATTAGGGATTGAAGTACTTGATTGTTTGGCGCTAACAGGCATTGAAGTATTTGATTGCCCGGAGTTAACCGCTCCCGGAGCATTGGACTGCCTAGATTTATCTCGCTTTGAGGTCTCGGATTGTGTTGCTCTATCAGGCATTGAAGCACGGGTTCGCCAAGAGCTGTCGGATTTTGAAATCCCTGAACGCACTGGCTCTCCTGAGCCAGATACAATGCAACCAGCTCCCGAGGTTACACAATCAGCATGCGCTGATATAGCGAAGGCAAAACTGGACGCTATTGCGAAATTAAAAATAGTTTTTAACATGTTAATCTCCTTGAATAGAATTAGTAATTTGATTAGTTAAAATTACTGTTTGGCCAAAATGAAATTTTAAAACGGTGACGTCATTACAATTTGAACGGCATATCAATCAATAGTTTGGTTATTTCATGTTTTCAAGTCTTAATCTTATCTAAGTAAGCTAAGCTCTAGTAGTACTTTAACGAGCAGCTTATATATTGTCTGTGCGGTTTCCCACGTTTTTTAATTTAACCGATCAATATGATGCTTGCGTTACCCAGAATTCAAAACGTATACGGCCACATTTGGTGTTAACAGAAATACCGCCACCATGGGCCTCAATAATGGATTTTGTTATGGCTAGCCCAAGCCCTGCACCCGCATTGTTTCCTTGACGTAATGGATCAATGTGATAAAAACGATCAAACAATCGATCCAAATGCTCTTTATTAATATCGGAACAAGGGTTTTCAATAACTAAGCAAATTTTCTTTTCATCTTTCACTCGGATATCAATAGTGATTACTTGATCAATGGGTGTGTGTTGTATCGCGTTGGACATCAGATTATTAATTGCCCGCCGGATCATAAGTTTATCCCCCGAAATAATGGCCGCTCCATGACTAACCATCTGTATGCGCTTTTCCTCGGTTAGGGGAGCGTAGAACTCAATTAACTGAGCAACCTCTTTAGCCAAATCTATAGGTTCACGGTGTGGAATGATTAAGTTATTTTCTGCTTTAGCCAGGAATAACATA
The DNA here is from genome assembly GCA_003402285.1 of Candidatus Nitrotoga sp. SPKER. Lineage (GTDB taxonomy): Bacteria > Pseudomonadota > Gammaproteobacteria > Burkholderiales > Gallionellaceae > Nitrotoga. The sequence goes on from QFXG01000011.1 coordinate 6,024, forward strand.
TCGGAAACCATCCGCGCCAGCCTGTCATATTCCTCAAGATTCGAAATCAATATTTCTTGATAGTCTTCCAGGGATCTTGGTTTAGCTAACATGACTTGAGTTTGCGTCATTAAATTACTGACCGGCGTACGCAACTCATGCGCCAAGTCGGAAGAAAAATCTGATAATCGCTGAAAGGATTTTTCAAGTCTGGATAACATTTTATTGAAGGACTCAGCCATATGCATCAATTCCTTGGGAACACTTTCGACTTTCAATCTTTCAGAAAGACGATTGGCTGTAATAATTTGAGTAAGATGATCAAAATCGCGAATGGGGGATAGGCCTCGACGGACAGCCAACCAACCCAGCAAACTCATAAGCAAGATGCCTATAATCAGAGAGAGCCATAATGTTTGATTGAAGCGAGTAATGAATTTTTGGTGATGCGCAATATCCAGCGCAATTGCAACGATCAGAGTGGAGTTTTGCTTGTCATGAGAAGACATTGAAACTGCGAGGCCACGATAAGTTTGAGAGCCATCTCGCCATTTATATAATTTGGCTTCTTCACTCTCTTCAGGTAAGGAACGTTGATCAATAATTGCATGAGGGAAATTCGCTTCGCCTCGGCCATAGATTTTCCCCCCAGTGGCTGTGTACACCGCAACCGAAAGCGCATGATGGCCAACCAAGGCGTCATTGAGTTGCGAAGGTGCAGATTTAAGCGCGGATACGGATTCAATCTTCTGGAAGGCATAACGGATTAGCTCAAGTTTCCCATGAATTTCGGCTATATCCTCCTCCGCAAAATGGCGTTCAACATACACACCGGCGATAGTGCCCATGGTAATAAGAACAGTGCTGGAAAGTGCCGCAAACAGAAAAGTAATCCGCCATGTGATTGATTGGCGCAACATTAGTCATCTAGATCCATAAGTACATAGCCCATACCACGTACAGTTCGGATGAGTTTGGGTTCAAAGTGGTCATCCATTTTAGCTCGGAGGCGACGAACAGCTACCTCAATGACATTTGTATCACTGTCAAAATTCATGTCCCAAATTTGGGATGCGATCAAGGAACGAGGTAAAATTTCACCACGACGCCGAAGCAACAATTCCAGCAAAGCAAACTCTTTTCCCGTAAGTTCTATTCGCTTTCTGCCCCGTGTGAGTTTCCGGCGTTGAAGATCTAAAACTAAATCAGCGACTTGTATACTATCCGGGTCTCGTACTTTACCTCTCCGAAACAATGTCCTCACTCGTGCCAACAATTCTGAAAAGGCAAATGGTTTGATCAGATAATCATCTGCACCCAGTTCCAACCCTTTGACTCGGTCATCTATCCCATCTCTGGCGGTCAGGAATAAGACTGGTATATTTTTATCAGCTCGACGTAGGGTTTGAATAATCTCCCAACCATTGATATTTGGCAGCATGACATCCAGTATGATCAAATCATAAGTTTCAGTCAGCGCCAGATGTTTTCCATCCAAACCATCTCTTACGAGATCGGTGACAAAGCCTGCTTCAGATAAACCTTGCTTAAGGTATTTACCTGTTTTGGGTTCGTCTTCAACAATCAGAATTCTCATAACTAGATGGGCTCAATGGTCGATCTGAATTCTGCATGAATATTTATTTGGCTGATACCATTTTTTCTAATCTTACAATTTTGTAATCTTCAGGTAATCATTTTGACAGCTTCCAAGTTCTAAAATGTTCGCTAGGTGACTAAAAATTAAACTCATATTTAAGGGATGAGGATGTATTTACTTATTGATCAGAACAGGCACATCAACATTAAATGGGATGAGATTTGAATTTGAGTATGACTACTCTTATGGCTTCAAATTCGGTGAGTATGCCAAGAGTGCTGCTTACCTTGCTTTTCATCAGTGTAACTCTCAGCGGTTGCGCTACTTTTTCGAAAGACGGAGGACTTGGTGCAGTTCAGAAAACTACTAAGGAGCTTATAAATAAGGATGTTCAGTGGGTCAAATCTGTAGACGACCAGGATTCTGTGCAGTCTTATACTGAAGCACTATTAAAAAAACCACTTACGGTAAATGATGCAGTACAGATTGCCTTATTCAACAATAAAGGTCTACAGGCGGCATTCTATGATTTAGGCATCTCTGAAGCAGATCTGGTACAGGCAGGCAAACTACCTAATCCCCGCTTTGCCATGCTGCATTCCAAAAATAATGGTGACTACAAGATCGAACAGTCACTCACATTTAATATTTTTTCTTTGCTAACCATACCCAAAGCACTCCAGATCGAAAAACGACTGTTTGAGCAAACACAGCGACAGACTGCGATGGAAGTATTGCGTTTGGCTAATGAGACCCGCAAGGCATATTTCAAGGCAGTGGCTGCAGATCAAAGCACGCATTACATGCAACAGGTTAGAACTGCAGCAGAAGCCAGTGCAGAACTGGCTCGTAATATGGTGAAAGCGGGCAACTGGAGAAAACTAGACCAGGCACGGGAACAAGGATTTTATGCAGATGCTGCACTGGGAGTTGCTCGTGCTGAGCGGAATAAAATCACTGCCTACGAAGAGTTGACGAGGCTTATGGGCTTATGGGGCAAACAGACTCAGTTCACGCTCCCTGAAAGATTGCCGGATTTACCGTTAACGGTAGATGAATCGAACAACATCGAACAAACCGCTATGGATCAGCGCCTTGATCTGCAGTCCCTCCGATTAAAGATGGAAGCGCTAGCCAATCAGCTTGGCTTAACCAAAGCCACGCGCTTCATCAATGTATTGGAAGTAGGGCCTGCACGTGTGCTTGAAGGTAAAAGATCAGACTCTTACAAGAAAGGCTTTGAGATTACCTTTGAAATTCCCATTTTTGATTGGGGCACCGCTCGGGTAGCCAGAGCCGAAGCAATTTATATGCAGGCCATCAATCTTGTTGCTGAGACTGCGGTGAATGCACGCTCAGAGGTGCGCCAAAGCTATAAGCTATATCGTTTAAATTATGATATTGCAAAGCATTACCGTGATGAGATTGTACCTATCCGCAAAAGTATTTCTGCTGAAAACCAGCTTCGTTACAACGGCATGTTGATCAGTGCATTTGAGTTATTGGTGAATGCCCAATTACAAATTATCACTGTCAACAGCTATATCGAAGCGCTGCGTGATTTTTGGTTATCCCAAAGCGATTTAGAAATGGCCCTGATTGGTAAACCCCTGTTTTCCAGTAGCACCGGCTCACCGATGAGGGACAGCCCGATGAGCATGAATTATTAGGGAAGTATTTCAGAAATAAGGATATTAGATATGATCACAAGGCGTAACTTCCTGTTAGGAGCAAGTGCGGCTGGGGTTGCTTTATCAGCAGCATCGGTAAGTTCAGTGGCAATGGCTGCCTTGCCTCAAATTGTCTCGATGGAAACCCCGGATACGCAGCCGCCGTTAACGCCAGAAAATGGACGCCCGTACAATCCTGTTGTTACGCTCAATGGCTGGACATTGCCATGGCGCATGAATAACGGCGTCAAAGAATTCCATCTGGTAGCAGAGCCGGTAGTGCGTGAGATGGCTCCGGGCATGAAAGCGCATCTATGGGGCTATAACGGCCAAAGCCCAGGACCGACCATTGAAGTTGTAGAGGGTGATCGAATGCGCATATTTGTTACCAACCGTTTACCTGAACATACGTCTATTCATTGGCATGGACAGCGGTTACCGAATGGTATGGATGGCGTGACAGGGTTAACCCAGGCTGGTATTAATCCCGGTAAGACATTTGTTTATGAATTTGAAGCCAAACGGCCCGGCACTTTCATGTACCACCCGCATGCTGATGAAATGACGCAAATGGCCATGGGTATGATGGGCTTCTGGGTGACTCATCCAAAGAATCCAAAATTCATGGCGGTAGATCGTGATTTCGTATTTTTACTTAATTCTTTCGACATCGAGCCAGGTAGCTATACACCAAAGATTACCACCATGCTTGATTTCAACCTATGGGCATTTAATAGCAGGGTGGCTCCAGCAATTTCACCCATGGTAGCTCGCCAGGGGGACCGAGTACGTATCCGTGTAGGTAACCTGACGATGACTAACCATCCGATGCATTTACACGGTCACGAATTTGTTGTTGTTGGGACAGACGGAGGATGGACGCCACCCAACTCCCGTTGGCCGGAAGTTACCGCCGACATAGCAGTTGGCCAAATGCGCGCGTTTGAATTTAGCGCTGATGAGCCGGGTGATTGGGCATTTCATTGCCACAAAAGCCATCACACGATGAATGCCATGGGTCATGACGTGCCAACGATGATTGGTGCGGATCAAAGCAAACTCGTCGACAAAATAATATCGCTGGTTCCTGATTACATGAGTATGGGTGAAAGCGGCATGGCGGATATGGAGAAGATGCAGATGCCTTTGCCAGATAACACCTTACCGATGATGTCCGGTCAGGGGCAGTTCGGTGGCATTGGAATGGGAGGGATGTTTACGACCGTTAAAATCCGTGCAGGTCTTGCGCGTAACGATTACAGAGACCCTGGCACCTATCAGCACCCTGCGGGTACCGTAGCATACGAAATTAATAGTGAACTACCACCTGTGCAAAGGCAAACTGAAACCCTATCTGAAGATGGGGTGGAATTTAAAGTACGTAAACCCCTGGGTCATGGTGAACATTAGAAAAATTGGTACATCAAGCTTCACCAGATTTTTGTTTTCACTTGTTGCTACTAAACATAATTGCCAGTTCGATTGAGTGTGCTCTTAGTTGAATGCTTCAGTCTTGATGTAGAAAAGCGAAATAAAATAATAATATCAATCTGCGGTAAACCCATCTGTAAAGGCTGAGATGATAGGACACGCCTTGGTTTGACCCGTCATTTCGCATTCGTGGATTAGATGTGTGAGGATACTTTGCATGCGTTCAAGATCGACAATCCGCTTGTTGATGTCGCCAAGGCGGGCATTTGCAATCTTGCGGATCGCCGCTCTGTCAGTACCGTCCTCCAATGTAAGCAAGGATGCAATCTCACCCAGCGTAAAACCCAGATCTTGTGATCGCTTGATAAATCGGATGCGCTCAACGAGGGCAATCGGATATTGCCGGAATGTTGTGCCATTCGGCGCAGGTTTAGGTAGCAAATTCAATTTTTGGTAATAGCGGATTGTCTCAATACCCACCTTAGCAGCGCGTGCCAAGCGACCAATTGTTAATTGCTCTATTTCTTTTTTCATGAATTTGTCTGGTAAGTAAAAAAAGCTTGACTCTGGGGTCATGCACAGAGTGTAGGATGAGCCTGTCTTTAAACTACGTCAAGGAGGTGAGCTATGAATCAGAACAATCAAAGCACCTGTTGCGGCCATACGAATTCTGAAAAAAAGGTTGTTGTATCACCAGTCGACAGTACAATTTCAGAAAAAACGTACATTGACCCTGTTTGTGGAATGAAAGTTTCGGCCAATAATAAGTCGGTCGAGCATGACGGCACCACATACTATTTTTGTAGTGAAAGCTGTGTTGCCAAATTTCGGAGCAATGCCAAGCTATATTTGAGCAAGCTGGCAGCCAGCGAGATCGTCTCCAAGAGGCCTCTGCAAACAGTCGCAAAGGACGCAATCTTTACTTGCCCCATGCATCCTGAGGTGCAGCAAGTTGGCCCCGGCAGTTGCCCAAAGTGCGGGATGGCTCTGGAGCCGATGGAGGCGACTGCGGAAGAAGATACCACCGAACTTGACGACATGACCCGTCGTCTTTGGATAAGTGCAGCATTGACCGTACCGTTGCTGATTTTGACAATGAGCGATATGGTTCCAGGAATCGACTTTCACTGCTGGCTGGGAACGATTGTGTTTAACTGGTTGCAAGCTGCGTTTGCGACACCAGTCGTTCTGTGGGCGGGCTGGCCGTTTTTCGAGCGCGCCGGGGCATCATTCCGTACTTGGAATCTTAATATGTTCAGTCTGATTGGGCTGGGCACCGGGGCGGCCTTTTTATTCAGTGTAGTGTCGCTTTTATTTCCTGAATTACTTCCGGCTGCTTTCAAAATGAACGGCATGGTGCCGCTTTACTTTGAGGCTGCCGCCGCCATTATTACGCTCGTGCTCGTGGGGCAGGTGCTGGAACTGCGAGCGCGGTCACGTACCAACAGCGCGATCAAATCGCTTCTGGGGCTTGTGCCAAATATGGCCGTTCGTCTCAGGCTCGACGGTAGTGAAGAAGAAGTACATCTGGACGAGATTCATGTAGGCGATCGCCTGCGTGTGAAGCCGGGCGACAAAGTGCCGGTCGACGGTGAAGTGGTCGAAGGCAGATCAAACATCGACGAATCAATGATTACCGGTGAACCCATACCTTCTGAGAAAACGGTGGGAAGTAAAGTGTCTGCTGGCACCGTTAATCAGACGGGTTCATTTGTATTTACTGCGCAGAAAGTGGGCACGGAAACCCTGCTTGCGCATATCGTAAAAATGGTCAACGACGCCAGCCGCTCGCGTGCACCCATCCAAAAAATTGCCGATGCGGTTGCCGGCTGGTTTGTGCCGGTGGTAATGGGCATCGCCCTCATGGCCTTCGTTATCTGGGCTTTTTTTGGCACACCGCCTGCGCTTGCGCATGCACTTGTAGCAGCCGTCTCGGTACTTATCATTGCTTGCCCTTGTGCTCTTGGTTTGGCCACGCCGATTTCGATCATGGTGGGTATTGGCCGTGGCGCGCAAGAAGGCATTTTAATTAAAGACGCAGAAGCGCTGGAACTGATGGAAAAAGTGGATACCTTAGTGATTGACAAGACTGGCACGCTTACCGAAGGGCATCCCAAAGTGCAGGACGTGGTCGCCGTAAATGGATTTACTGAAAATGAGGTTTTGTCATTGGCAGCTTCTCTTGAACAACACAGTGAGCATCCTCTTGCGCAGGCTATTGTCCAACACGCTAAAGAAAAGAATATCAAGGTGGTAGCAGTCAAAGATTTTGATTCGATTACCGGCAAGGGAATACGGGGGGTTATTGATGGCCAGTCGGTTACGGTTGGCAACGCCATGCTCATGTCAGATGTTGGTGTCGACATTGATTCCCTTCAAAGTAAAACACAAGAATTGCAGGCGTTAGCAAAGTCAGTGATGTTTCTAGCTATTGATGGAAAGGCAGCGGGACTGGTGAGTGTTGCCGATCCAATCAAACCTACGGCAGCACGTGCTATAGCAGAACTGAAGGCTGCTGGCATTCGGATAGTATTGCTCACGGGCGATAGCGTTGCGACCGCTATGTCGGTTGCGCGGCAACTGGGCATTGATGATGTCAAAGCGAACGTCATGCCTGTGGATAAATATCTTCATGTGCAAACGTTACAGGCAGCGGGCCACATCGTGGCGATGGCGGGCGACGGTGTCAATGACGCGCCAGCACTTACTCAAGCGAATGTGGGCATCGCGATGGGGACCGGAACCGACATTGCAATGAATAGTGCGCGCATTGTCTTAGTGAAGGGCGATCTACTGGGCATAGTGCGTGTACGTTTGCTTAGCCAGGCAACTATGCGGAACATTAAACAGAATTTATTTTTTGCATTTGCTTATAACCTGATTGGTGTGCCTATTGCTGCGGGGGCACTGTACCCCTGGTTTGGTCTGTTATTAAACCCGATGATCGCGAGTGCTGCGATGGCATTAAGTTCGGTATCAGTGATAGGTAATGCTCTGCGGTTGCGCAGTGTGACTCTTGGTCACACACCGCGATAAGATTGCCATTGTTAATACAAAAGGCCTGCGAAGCAGGGATTGCCCATACCTTCGTCCTTCCCGCGCAGGCGCACTGCTGTCCGGAATAAATTGGGCCGATAGGCATAAAGGTGTTGCAGCATCTGGTAATAGGGGATATACCCCTGAGCGCCAACTCACAAACCGGAGCTGCAACATGTACAGGATAAGCCGATTTCAACAAATTATGAAAGCACTCCCTCGCGGCGTATTTGACCGAGCGGTACAAACCCA
>QFXG01000012.1 GCA_003402285.1 Candidatus Nitrotoga sp. SPKER
CAGTCGACGTGAGCGCGTTGCAGCCGGATTTTACCGAGATGTTTTTAACCCGTATGTTCTGTCCTTCGACTGAAACAACCTATGGGAAAAATAGCTTCAATCAACCGAATATTCTGGGTGACATCAGTGGCTTTTATAAGGCCTTTGGTTTTGTAATGAATGATAATGCTGCGGTTGCATTTGATCAGATAACCGTTGAGCTGGAGTTCATGAGCTTTCTGGAATTGAAGATTGCCTATGCCCTGGATCAGGCAATGGAAGAAAATATCGATATCTGCCTGTCTGCGGAAAGAAGATTCCTGGAGCAACACATTGGCAAATGGACCGGCGTGTTTGGAGAGAATCTGGCGGCAAGAGCGAATGAAGCCTATTACCGGAACCTGGGTCTGCTGTTATCAAAGTTCATGGGCTCGGAACTCAAGTTCTTTGGCATTGAAGTGGATAGCAGAATCAAAGAATTGCCTAAATCCGATTATGAAGGGCCGGTGGATTGTCCTCAACAGACAGGGAACGAAATGGATGAGCCCTTGCCTCTGCATTAGGAAGTGTTCTCTAGTTACGTAGAGGTAGTAGGGGGAGGTGTTCATCAATAGTTGGGTAGAAGTCGAAGGGTTGATCCGATAAAAAATCCATTTTAGAACAGGTCGTTAATCGGCTTGAACCAAAAGGAAAATTAAAGATTAGCTATAAGACGATCTACCCGCTTGCTTACGCTGCCATCATTTCTGTCGCTGACTCTACATTCGAGACCAAGTTACGATTGGATTTCCACTTACCCGGGATGAGTCTATATGTCCGGTCGGTCGATGGTAACCACCACGCTGTTGCGGGATTTGTCTGGCTGGGAGACTATTTCGAAGCGTTGCCAGCTTACGCCCGTTTGATCATTTGCCAGAAGAATCACCTGATCGCGCAACTCAAATGCCCATTTGTCTGCCAGGCGCGTATTTTCGTCTGCCGTCTTTCCAAGGCTGGCAAAGCCTTCTACAAAAGCCGAGGCGGTCGGGTCTTTTTTCAGGTCTTTCACAATGGCGGCCACGTTTGTGGCAGCTGTTTTCGGCAGGGTATTAGAATTGACCATAAAGCCGTCGACGGTGTAGCTTGCCACCCGGATGCGGGACACACGGCGGGCGTTCGACACAATGCCCTTATCGCTGGATTTATCCAAAACAAGGAAATGACTCCCGCGATCTTCGATCTCCCTGAAGAAGGGTGGCTTTCCTTTGCCGGGGTTGATGGACACCGAAAAAGTATTGCGGCGGGCGCCGGGGTGTCCCAGTTCGCCTTCGATAGCGTTTTCCACATCCAGGGCTCTGCTATGCGCTTCGCCAAAGGCAAACTGCCACGCATTCTGTTTTACTTTCGGATCATGGCCAGCATAGTTTTCGACAATCTCGTGTGCCATTTTCGCCACGCCAGCACCGGGGGCATCCCGCTCCAACGCCAACATCTGGTCGATACGAATCTCTTGCACCGGATTATCATCAAGTGCTTGTGAATTACCAGGAAATGCTCCAAAGCTTACGGCAGGCTGGTCTTGGCCAAGATGGATCTCGGCATCCTGCTTGGGGTCATCCATAATGGTGGCCAGTTGGCCGGCCAGCACGAACGACTGCGGCTTGAGTTTCGAAGCCGTAATCGTAACCTCGTGGGTCTTAGGGTCATGTTGCAGTGTAAAGCCGCTGGCTGGTTTAAGCAGGGACAAGGCGGAATGAATGTCTTTTTTGCTACCTGTGACCAATAGTCGACGCTGGATCATGGGTGCGACGCTGCCATTATCCTGCTGCACAACGTGCGCCAGTTCATGTGCCAGCAAGTGCCTGCCTGCACCGGTGTGCGGCGCATACTGACCCGCGCCGAGCACCATGTCGTTTCCGAGTGTATAGGCCTGGGCCCCCAAGGCCTGTGCGGAGCGGGCTGCACGCGCATCTGTATGCACACGCACACGGCTGAAATCATGCCCGAAACGTGGTTCAAAATAAGAGCGCAACTCATCGGGAAGTGCCGCGCCGCTGGTAGGCGTAGTCCCGGCAGCTCGATGGGTCAGGGGGCCAGGCAGGCGTGTGACCTGTGCGGCCAGGCGTTCGGCCTGCTGCTCGTGTAGATCGCCAGGAGAGCTGACGGACAATTTTGTCGCAGGGACAAGTCTGGAGGTTACTGGTTGTTGATTTCTTTTTGGCGCAAAGGTATGCATTCCCATTTTCCTTTTTTGATACAACCAAAAATTCAGGGCCAGTCAAGTAACATTAAATTTGGGTAGTATTTGCTGGCTTGCACATCACTTAGCACAGTGGCAGCGTACAGGTATTTTCCATCTTTAAAATTGTTATAACAGAAAAAATAACGCTGCCACAGTAGTCGGTGGTAGCGCACCCAACAGCAAACCGATAGCCCCAATCGATTCGTCGTTAAAGCCACGTCTGAGTAGTGCTACACCGGCGGGATTCGGTGCATTGGCAATTACGGTTAACCCCCCTCCGGCTACTGCCCCTGCAACCAGCATATACTTCGCTTGATCTGATATGCCGGTAATCAACGAGCCTAGATAAGTGAGCGCCGCATTGTCTGTAATAGCGGTCAGTCCGAGGGCACCAAAAAATAAGGCCGTCGGGCCTAGGCTGGAAACGATGGGTTGCAGCCACCATTGCTGCATCCCGCCTAAAACGACCAATCCAGCCAGAAAAAAACCGACCAGCAAGCCCTCTTTGAGAATAAGTGGATTTTGATAGCGTTCATAGGCTTGCGTATACCCGAGAAATAATAGAAATAATCCCAAAAATAGCACAGGGTGATGAGCCAAGCTGACGACAGCGGCTAGAAACATCAAGTGAATTGCGCTGATCAGTAAGGGAACCTGGGGTGCGGGATTGTTAATTAGAGATAGATCTTCTTTGTGAATATGTGAGCGCAGCAAGAATGTAATCCCCGTTGCATTGATCAGCACGGAAAGACCGGATTTCCAGCCAAAAGTCGACGCCATAAATGTAGTATCCCAGTTCCATGCCGAAGCAACCATAAGTACCGGTGGCGCAGCGTATGACGTCAGCGTGCCACCAATTGAAACATTAACAAACAGCACGCCCAGAGCTCCATATTTAAGCCATTCTGGAATTCCTTGCCGGAAAATTTGTGGGGCCAGCATCAATGCGGCAAGTGTCATGGCAGCGGGTTCGGTAATCAGCGAACCCATCAATGGTACGGCAGCTAAACCAAGCCAAGCTAACGCAAGGTTAGTACGTACCGGTGTCAGGCGTGCTATTAACATGAGTAAGCATCTGACAATCTCCAGTATTGGCCGTGAGGCGGCTACCACCATCACGACAAACACGAACAGCGGCTCCGTGTACTGGCGTGATTCAGCGTAAGCAATTGCTGCTGTTCCACCCGACATCAGTGCCATCACGACAATCAGGACGAATGCCCAGAATCCGAAAACCACCTCGACTTCGCCTAGCAGATGAAACAGGCCTGCATGTCGAGGGTAACGGTAGGCGAGACTTTCCAATGATTTTGCGGCAAATGTATGTAACAACGCGCAGGCAAAAAGTCCTGCTCCAATTGCTTGCATGGTATTAATTTCCATGTTGATATCTTTCGTTCGTTGCCGATTGTGCGTACATCATAAAGCACCTGGACTGCTTATCGGCGATATGAAGTGAAGATCTTTCAGTTTGTTTATCGTGTTCAACTAACACATCAATGGCTTCGGGTGTGTTTTACATCTTTCCGCGCAAAAGTCACGGTGGAGATGTTGATGGAAAATGTGAAGTGCCGGAAGATTGCATAGGGTGTGCAGGTTTGGTAGTAGCAATTTCGTTTCTGGTGACCGCGGGAATTGAACAATGAGCATCTTTGTAGGGATCACTATCCTGTTCCCATCCAGCGCCCGGAGAAGTTTGCGCGCAGTACCGTTTGTTATTTAATTTACTTTTCCATTGATACCATGAAGCAGGAGCCGCGAACGCTGAAGTACAAAAAAATAAATAAATTATTAGAGTAGCCAATTTCGATTTCATATTGATATCCTGATATGGATGGCTTCACAATCGATACTAGAAATGCAGATCTCGAGCGGTGAAAGGAGTCTTGGGCAATTCACCAAGAATTCGAACAAGAACCGAGTTCATGGTATTGGGATCGTTGTCAAAGCCACCGTGGGTTTCGCTTTTAGATATTGCGCCGGGTTTGTCTCCTGCCCCGGATATAACAATGCCCGGTAGGCCATCGACTGCACTATTGAGCAGATTCAGTAATTTTGGATCCTCTTCAAGAAATTTTTGCATACCGAGCAAGGGTACTTCTCGAGATCCTTCGAAGGCATTGCTAACCAAATAAAGAAGGGATTTTCCGTAAGGACCGACATCATCGTCGAGTTCTCCCACTTTGCTCAGGAGATACAAGCTGGGCTTGGGGCAGGTTTTATCGATTATCTTGGGCAGTACTATTTCCTTGAACAGATCTATCCGAATTGCGGGTGCCATGAATTGAAGTGTTTTCCAGGATATGCCCAGACTGGCCAGTTGCGAAATGGCATGTGCTGCGAAGATGGAACCAGCGCTGTGGCCAACTACATGCAGTTCCCAATTGCCTTCTGCCTTCTTGCCAAGACTTTCTTTTGCTTCTTTCGCATATTTTATGAGGAGCTGCATTGCGCCTGTCGCATTTTGGGAGGCGAGCGCTGCGTTTTGAACCATCTCTCCCCACAGCTTTCCACCCGAGGCGGCTAGGGTTAGCTCAAGTACACGATCCTTCGCCTCGCGCAGGTGGTCAAGAAATGCGCCTCCTGCCCGTTCATCCGCTGCAGCGAATTGATCCTCAAGAATATTCTTGGTGGTATTAAACCAATCGCTTTCCCACATGATGTGCAGAGGGTAAATTTCGTTCGCAAGACAAACGTCGCGAAATGCAATAATCCTTTTGGCGACATCCTCTTCGCTATTCAGACCTCCATGAATATATAACATCACGCGTCGTTTCGCCCAACTTGCGGTTTTGGCCGGAATGGTTTCGAAAAACAATCTTTTCAAGTCTTCTTCTGTGGTCCAGTAGTTGCCCTGGTCAGAGAGTTTACCGTTGTTCCCAACATCGATTACGTATGGCCGAATCTCGTTCAGGGGGATAACTTGTCCCGCGCGGAAGGTTCCGCTCGTGACATCTGCCGCGCCTTGAGCCCATAGGTCCGCCTTTACCGGCACACCGAGCTGCGCGACCCAAACGTCGGTGGCATGAATCATGAAGTCTTCGTAGGGTAACAAGGCAAATCCATTTTTGCCCCAGCGCTCCCCCCATGAATTCTGGATTATGAAACCTTGAGAGGTGTAGCCGACAAGTGCGATCGCATGTCCACCATCGGCGCTTCCCTTACGCTGAATCACGGGAATTTTTATTTTCTGGGATTTGCTGTTAGTCCCCATTTTGAGTGCAACGGTGGCGGGGCCGGGCTGCCCCCATCCGGCGTGCACCATTAATGTGGCATACACGATGCCGACTTCATGGATTGCCGCATGCACATGACGAACCTGTCTGAAATCGACTCGATAATACGCACCGCCCGGTGTCAGAGTTGCTTTATCGGCACGCGCTTGGTCAAAATTGTCTGCACCATGCAGATCGTCAGGCCAGAGTTTTTGCGTACATACGCCGTGGCGCTCCCAACCTTTCATGGCGCCTCTTGCCGAAGAGCCAGAATAATTTTCTCCCGGCCATTCATCATAGCGGCGGGCAAGTTCATAAATCATGCGCGGACTGATGAGGCGCTTTAGCTTGCGTTGATGGAGCAAGAAATTGATCACTGCCGCAAGGGCAAAACCCGTGCATGCGCCTTCCGTGCCCTGATTAAGAATGGCCGGGACAGCGTGGATGTTAACGATTTCGTCGGGCAAGGCATGCAGCGTAGGCAAGTATTCCCAATCTTTAAGATCAATCTTGTCAGGAAAAGCATCCAGCGTCCTGCCAATTTTTTTCTCCACACTTCGGTTATCCGGCTCTACACGCCTGGATGCGGATTCCGGCCGTGTGGTTTTTGGGGCAGATTCTTTGGCCACTGCTACTACGGATTGGGGCGCTTTGGTGGGGACACGTTTCTTTACCATGGGTATTCTCCTGTTTATAGAGTCACGTTCACACTTAAGGTAATCCCAACCATCAAGTTGGGGAGAAGAAAAAATAAGCTTACAGCGCTTATTTGTTGATCGTAAAATTAGGTAGCCGGGTGATTTTCTAAGATCGATCATAGATCGATAGCAATAAAAAAGAGAATAAGCAATTTCCTTATTTTGATTTGTAAGCTTTCTTGCGGAGAGTTTCAATAATTGGCCATTTCTGAAAAATGGCGCGCAACAATTATTTTTGTTGTAAAGAAAAAAGTTTTTCACCGGCAAATAACTGCTGCACCGTTTCGCGTTCACGTATAAGTTGCATGATTTCACCAGCCACCATTACTTCGGCTGCACGTGGGCGTGTGTTGTAGTTTGAACTCATGCTCATGCCATACGCGCCAGCAGACATCACCGCAACCAGATCACCCTGCGAGATAGCCAATTTACGGGCATTCCCAAGAAAATCGCCGGTTTCGCATACCGGCCCCACCACTTCATATTGCTGCACTGGCATATCACCTAACTGTACTGGCTGGATGTGATGATAGGCATCGTACAAGGCCGGACGCATCAGATCGTTCATCGCCGCATCGACGATGGCAAAGTGCTTTTCTTCGCCATGTTTGAGATATTCAACCTTGGTCAGCAGTATGCCGGCATTGCCAACCAGCACCCGTCCCGGCTCAATAATGATTTTTTCGCTACGTCCCCGCAAAGCATTAAGTAATACGCCAGCATAATCGGCAATGGCAGGCGGGGTTTCGTCCAGATAACGGATGCCTAGCCCACCGCCCAGATCGAGATGCTCAAAACGAATCCCTTCATTTTCCAGTGCGTTTACCAGCACCAGCATTTTTTCTGTCGCTGCGATAAATGGGCTCAGTTCGGTTAATTGTGAACCGATGTGGCAATCCATACCAACCACGCGCAGATGCGGTAACTCGCTCGCCTTGCGGTATAACGCCAGCGCTTCCGTATAGGCAACGCCAAATTTGTTTTGTTTCAAGCCAGTGGAAATATAGGGGTGCGTCTTAGCATCCACGTCTGGATTCACGCGCAGGCTGACCGGTGCCACCTTGTTGATTTGTCCGGCCACTTCATTCAAGCGTATAAGTTCCGCTTCCGATTCCACGTTAAAGCACAGAATGCCCACTTCCAACGCCAGCTGCATTTCTGCCACTGTTTTACCCACACCGGAAAACACCACTTTATTCGCCGCTCCCCCAGCTGCCAGCACACGCTGCAATTCGCCACCGGAAACAATATCAAAACCGGCTCCCAACTTGGCGAACAGATTCAGAATGGCGATATTGGGGTTGGCCTTTACCGCGTAACAGATCAGATGTTCGCGCTCTTTGAGCGCATCAGCAAACTGGCGATAGCTATCGGTTAACGCGCCATGTGAGTAAACATAGCATGGCGTACCAAACCGTTGCGCGATATCAGCCAAGGGGATTTGTTCAGCACAAAGCTGGTTATGCTGGTATTTGAAATAATCGGTCATAGCTATTTGGTTTGATCAGGAATTGGCTGGATTGAGGGCTGCGCCGGTGGCAAAAATAGCGGCCCTTTGTGTCCGCAGCTCTGCAGCAGGAGCGCCAACAACACCATAATGCCGGTCATACGCATGATTGTATTCTCACTAAAATGGAACAAAACGGGATTATAAAGGCAAGAACGGAAGTGACTGAAATGGAATTTCATCAACACGCCAAAGTAGTTGTCGCAATGTCGCAGCTTTCATCAGAGATTGATTAAAACCACATACTTCGTTAAATAGATCAAGCCAGTTCAATTTATCTTTGCCGCCCCCTCATGATACTGGGTTGACGCCACACTTCAAAACCTTACAATCCCCATAGGTTCCTTTCTCCTATGGTTCAGTCCAACGAGGTTTATCCGCCGCCAATAAGGTTGCGGGTTTAACAAGCTTGGGGGAGGGCGGCAGATAAACGCTATTCGTTAGAGGCTCAATATGGCGACTACGCAAGAAAATACGGCCTTGATAGACCACCACTTGAGCATGGTTGGGAAACTTATTGTTAATGCCGCCAATTGCGACCTATTGATGTACAACGCCTTCAGGATTATTTCCGGTTGCGAAGGCGGAATTGCGAATGCCATCTATTTCTCCTCAGAATCTTTTAATGCGAAAAAAAGCTTCATCATACGAATACTCAAGGTAAACGATGACCCAATAGAAAGAGAAATTCTTGAGCGCATCATTAGCGCAACGAAAACAGCCAACAATCAAAGAAACGAATTGAGTCATTCGCTCTTGCAGGTCACGGGTGAAGAAAACAAACTTCGCGGGTTAAATGCTCGCCGTCAGGGCCAACTAGGAACACCAATGACCGGGCCGTTTCTTGATGGCCTGCTGAAACTTTCGTGTCAAGCGCATATCGCTGCTTTGGTGGCATATCAAGAGCTATGCTTGAAGCGCGGGATACCTCCATCAATAAATCATGAATAAACGGGGTGTAAAAACCCGCGTAAGGCGCAATGCGCTTTGCTTATTGACGCCCTACATTGTTGAAATAACGTAGGGTGCAATAACCAACGGGCATTGCACCGAATACTAATCATTGCATCTCACCTCATCCTCATGACCACCTGCCCAATTCATCTGGTAGATTCCCTTTTCGACCAGTCGATGAAAGGTTGAATAAGGCCAATTCGCAACACATTTGACTAAGCCGTGCTTCACCGGGTTGATATGCACGTAATCCATATGCGCCCGATAATCTCGCTCATCCCGAATCAGATGTTCCCAATATCGCCGTTGCCATATTCCTCGTTCGCCGCGTTGGGCGCGCACGGCGGATATTCTTTCGGTTGATGGAATCGCCTTGGAGAAATTAATTTTGATCAATCGCCATCGCGTTGCGAAATCCGCATCACCTGGCGGCAATTCGATTACGCAATGCATGTGTTCGGGCAATACTACCCATCCATGAATGATAAAGGGGTGACGTCGCCGCACGGTTTTCACCGCTGCGCGCAAAAGGTCAATATGGCGAGTCAGCAGATTGTTATCCCGTCGTTGCAATAGATTGACGGTGAAGAAATAAGTGCCGCCTGGTTGCCAGGCGCGACGGTAATCAGGCATGGTGGCAGTATCCTTGAGGAAATCATTCGGCGCAATGCGCTTCACTTATTGACGCCCTACTTCACTACGGCTACCGTCCCGAGCAACTCATCACCCAGTCTCAGTAGCGGAAAAGCAACTGAGCGATCATCAATGCATCACCCTCTATGCTATATACTATGCGATGCTCATCTGTAATTCGGCGTGACCAGAACCCTGAAAGGGCATGCTTCAATTGTTCGGGCTTGCCGATTCCCGCGAAGGGCTCGCGCTGTGTCTCACGTATCAGCTTGTTGATTCGCTCGACCATGCGCTTGTCTTGCTTCTGCCAATATAGATAGTCTTCCCATGCATCATCAGCGAAGATCAGTTTCACTTCACCAACTGCCGTTCAACACCTTTACCGTCATTCAATTGTGCGATGGCACCGAGAAGACGCCTGGCCTTGGCGGGGGTGCGCAAGAGGTAGGCGGTTTCCTCCAGCGATTTGTAGTCTTCGAGCGAGAGCATCACGACGGATTGTTCTCCATTGCGGGTAATGATCAAGGGTTCGTGATCGTCGCAAACGCGATCCATGGCACTCGCGAGATTTGCGCGAACGGTGGTATAGGTAATCGCATCCATAACTAGCCTCCAAATATGTACGTTTTACTGTACAGTTTTGACGGTGGCTTGTCTAGCACGCTGGTGCGGATGTGCCGATAAGTTTCGTAGGCCGAGTTAGCGTAGCGTAACTCGACGATTTGCTGGAACGCACCACTAGTTTTTAGTTCAGTAGGAGGCGTGGGCAAGTCTTTGTGCCCACGCGGGCAGCGGCACGTTCTAGATGCCCGTGTTTAATCGAATTGAAATGAATGTAATCGACAGGGCGGGGAAAATAATTGCATCACAAATTTACTGTTCACAGAATTGCTGTTAACAGTTAGTCGATTTGCAATGTTTGAGAATCCACCCGGGCACAAAACCGTGCCCATCTTACATAGCTGAATGCGTTGGAGACGGTGTGAGTAAATCGGACGGGCGGAGTTCAGTCGCCGTCTTCAAACTCACTCGCCAGTAGATACTTGAGCGTAAATGTATCGTAGTCGAAATCTCTATCGTCCGCGACCGCCGTTAAAACCAGGGGTGCAAGGTGCTTTCGTTCCTCGGCGGTCTCGAAGTCTGAGAAGTTGGCCGCCGCCGCCGCCGCGTACATTTCATCCATCAGCCGCCTTGCCCGCGCATCATGGTTCTCGAGGTCGGGATTAGCGCCTGGAAGGATGTTATTCTCGATCCAGGTCTCAGCCCAATTTTGGAAGCGCTTACTCATAATTGTCCACCTATCTCTTGCATTGTATTCGGAACCGCTTTCTCGAGTCATTGTGTCCACTCGATATTCGATTTAATAAAGAAAAGTTTACTACATCGAATTAGATGCTTCAATAGCGCGGTAGATTGGGTTGAAGGACATGAGGCTCAACATTTAATCGCTCATCAACATTAACATCACCATCTCGCAATATCTTTGTGAAAATCGGCCATCAAGCATTCTTTCGTGCTGAATTTATAGCTGCTTTCTTTCGTGCCAAAATGCAGGTGGTCACGCTTTCTAACTTAGTTGTCATAGAGCATCACGGTGAATGCACCATTAGTTCTCAACCTGCTAAGACGGCGAAATCTGCCACTGTTTTAATTCACGGCGTCGCTTGGCATAATCGGGGCAGGCAATTTCGACCACTTGCCAGAATGCAGCAGAGTGGTTCATCTCGATAAGGTGGGCGAGTTCATGTACTACGACGTAATCAATCAAATGCAGCGGCATTTTGATGAGTTGCCAATTGAGGCGCACATCGCCTCGTGTGGTGCAGCTACCCCATTGCGTGCGCGCGGAAGAAAGCTTAACCGCACGTGGTGCTACGTTCATCAGGGGGGCATAATGTGCTACGCATTCTTTGAACAGGTTTTTCGCTTCGCGTTGATACCACAGTATTACAACCTGCTCTATTAATGCTTGGTTAGTATCGTCTGTGACATGCACGAACAATTGCCCACCGTGTAGCAGCGGTGGCGTAGCAAACAAGCTGACGACTACACGAAGGGTAATCACCTCACCTATGAAGAAGAGGGATTGTCCATCTTGCCATTGTGGTGAGATGGGTTTTTTTGCTTGCCAATTTTCAAGTTTTTTTACCACCCAATGTGCTTTGTCCTGCAACACATCGTGCAGCCATTTCTCCGAAGCGCGCAGTGGCATGTTTACTGTCAACCCATGATTGTCGATGCGCAGGCCTATGCTACGGCGTCGACTAGACCGTTTAAGGGTATAAGTAACCTGGGTGCCAATCAGATCGACAGTGCGCTGTTCGATGGCCAACGGGGTAATAAGTCGGCGTAGTTTTTCAAGCATCAGGGCAACCGTGTAACCTCGGTTTCGATCCATTCTTCCACGCGTTGATTGATTTCTTCGGCCTTGAGACCGGCAGGATCAATTGGAGCACCGATACTCATGGTGATAACGCCTGGATATTTGAAGAAAGATTCTCGACCCCACAATTTTCCTGCATTGTGTGCCACAGGCACTATCGGTACGCCACTGGATGCACCGAGAAGAGCACCGCCGATCTTGTATTTGCCGCGTTGACCAAAAGGAATGCGTGTTCCTTCAGGAAAAATAACCACACAGAAGCCTAGCGCCAGTCGTTCTTTACCCTGACGCAGCAATTGCTTGATTGCTTCGCGGCCTTCGCTACGTTTAATGGCCACGGGACTGGTCATCGCCAGACCCCAACCGAAAAAAGGAAGCCACAACAATTCACGTTTGATCACCCATACTTGCGGCGGAAATACTTTTTGTAGTGCGATGGTTTCCCATGCTGATTGATGCTTGCACAGTACAAGACAGGGTGTATTCGGGATGTTATCGGCACCGCGCACTTCCATGCGGATGTCGCATACCACGCGCAACAACCATAGCATGGTAAGCGCCCAGCCCGAGATGATGCGATAGCGTGTAATAGGATGAAACGGAAAGGTGAGTATGGCAATGAGCGTAAACAGCGGCGTAATGACGATTTGCAACAGCAGAAAAATCAGCGAGCGTATGAATACCATATCAGGGAAATTTTAAAAGTTCGTCATTTCCGTGCAGGCGGGAATGGAAAATTCAATTTTTGTTTAGAGTTCATTAGATGAGGGTGGGAACGACTGCTGCCAGATCACGATAAATCAGCGTGCCTTCTGGCAGGTTGCCCTTAGCTTGGGTCTTCGTCCCCTTGCCGGTCAGTACCAGTATCGGCTGCGCGCCCACTTTGGCGGCCGCTTCCAGATCGCGTAACGCGTCGCCTACCATCGGCACCCCCTTCAGGCTCACGTTATAGCGCAGCGCAATTGCTTCCAGCATACCGGTTTTAGGTTTGCGGCAAGCGCAGTTGGTTTCCGCTGCATGGGGACAATAAAATATTGCATCAATTCGCCCGGCGGCTTGCGCCACCGTCTTGTGCATCTTATTGTGTATGGTATTCAGTGTAAGCATATCGAACAGACCGCGTCCTATACCAGATTGATTGGTCGCCACCACTACGCGATAGTCCGCCTGTACCAGGCGAGCGATTGCTTCAAGACTGCCGGGTAGCGGCCTCCATTCATTCGGGTGTTTGATGAATTGAGTGGAGCCATAATTAATGACACCGTCGCGGTCAAGGATGATGAGCTTCATTGCCAGCCCCATTTTCAGGTTGCCAGTTTGGAGATATCAGCGACCTGATTCATCAGGTCACCCAGTCGTTTCAGCAAGGCCAAACGATTATTTCGCACAGCAGGGTCTTCTGCCATTACCATCACTTTGTCGAAGAACTCATCGACTGCTGTGCGCGCCGAAGCCAGCAAAATCAGTACAGAGTTGTAATCCTGTTTTTGCATTCCGGCTTCCACCTGTGGTGTGAGGCTTTGCACTACTTCATATAGATTCTGCTCCGCATCTTCCTGTAAAAGTTCAGGCTGAATGGTGGTTTTTATCGTGGCGGTTTTTTTCAGAATATTCTGAATACGCTTGTTGGCGGCTGCCAATGCTTCTGCTTCGGGTAGCGTACCGAAAACACACACCGCTTCCAAGCGGGGCATTACAAGATCCAACCGCGTCGGGTTTTGACACACAACCGCTTCAATTACTTTGGAAGAAGAAACGCGCTCGCGTAAATAACCGCGCAGTCGCTCGAGCATGAAGCCATGCACATCGGCCACCACGCTGTCCCAAGCGAAGTCCTTTAAAAATAGTGACAATATCCCAGTCGACGAATGAGTTTGGTTGATGAACCCATCTTTACATAATTTCAAAAGCGTATCCAAGGGTAAATTCAGTGGGGTTTCGATTAGAATGCGCAACACTCCTAGCGCATGGCGTCGTAATCCAAACGGATCTTTGTCTCCAGTGGGGATTAGACCGATGCCGTAAATGCCAACCAGTGTATCGAGCTTGTCAGCCAGAGCCACTGCACATGCTATTGCGCCCTGCGGCAGAGAGTCACCGGCAAAACGCGGATGGTAGTGCGCCGCGATTGCATCTGCCACTACCGGGTTCTCGCTGTCGTGTAGCGCATAGTAGCGCCCCATAATGCCTTGCAGCTCCGGAAATTCGCCGACCATATCGGTGGTCAAATCGGCCTTGGCTAGACGTGCCGCCAGTTCAGCTACCGATTTTTCAGCATTAAGTTGATGCGCGATCGCACCGGCCAAGGTGGTTATGCGCTCGACGCGCTGCAATTGTGTGCCTAGTTTGTTGTGATAGACCACATTGCCCAGCTTGGCGACGCGTGATTCCAGCGTCTGTTTTCGATCCTGGTTGAAAAAGAAGCGCGCATCGGCCAGACGCGGACGCACCACGCGTTGATTGCCACCGATAATATGCTTAGGATTGTCCACCTGCATATTGGAAACAATCAGAAATTTATTGAGAAGCTTGCCATTGTTATTCAATAACGGAAAATACTTTTGGTTCTGCTGCATGGTGAGTATCAGGCATTCCTGTGGCACTTCAAGGTATTCCTCCTCGAATTCGCCAACATAAATTGCCGACCATTCCACCAGCGCCGTGACTTCATCCAGCAGGCTATCGGATGGATTAATACGCGCATTGAGTGCGTGCGCTTTGGCTTTGATATATTCATCAATTCGGGTGCGGCGTTTTTCAAAAGAGGCGATAACCTTGCCGTTAGTCATGGTCTCTTCATAGCTATCTGCGGATACAACCTGCATCGCACCTGTATGCAGAAAGCGATGTCCGCTCGTTAACCGGTCACTCTGTAGTCCCAATACTTCGCCGGGCACGATGCGATCCCCATGCAGCATAATCAAACCATGTACGGGACGGACAAACTGGTGATCGGAATCGCCCCAGCGCATCAGTTTGGGGACGGGCAGCTTTTTCAAAGCTTGAGTGATGATGTTGGCCAAATATACGTCAAGCGGCTGGCCTTTTTTCTCTAGCCGTGCAACAAAATATTCTGTTTTGTTGTCATTGCTACGCTGCAATTGTTCAAACGTCACGCCTGCACCGCGCATGAAACCTTCCAGTGCTTTGCTGGGTTTTCCTTCGATATCCACTCCGGCAGCTACTGCGGGGCCTTTACGTTCTATCACACGATCAGCTTGCTGTGATGCTACATTAGTAATGGTCAGGGCCAACCGACGCGGAGTAGCGAAAGGCGTGCATAGGCTATCTTCGCCCGTCAGCTCTTGCTCGCGCAGCGCAGTCAATACTTCGTTGGCAAAAACAGTGGAAAGACGTTCCAGCGCTTTGGGCGGTAGCTCTTCGGTAAGCAGCTCGACCAATAAAGTCCGTTTCATTATTGTGCCTCCCCGGTCTTGCACATCGGGAAGTCAAGTGCCTCGCGCGAGTCGTAATATGCCTGTGCCACCAACCTGGACAAGGTTCGCACGCGACCTATGTAAGCAGCGCGTTCGGTCACCGAAATAGCACCCCGCGCATCCAGCATGTTGAAACTATGTGAGCACTTCATTACCATCTCGTAACCGGGCAATACCAGTTCGGCAGCGATCAGGCGCTTGGCTTCTGCTTCATATTCTTCGAAGTGCCGGAATAGCATCTCGACGTTAGCGTGTTCGAAGTTGTATTTGGATTGTTCCACCTCGTTCTGGTGGTACACATCGCCGTAAGTCACGATGCTGTCGTCATTCTTGGCCCATACCAGGTCATATACATTCTCCACGTCCTGCAAATACATTGCTAGACGCTCCAGTCCATAAGTAATTTCGCCCAGTACTGGGCGGCAGGGCAGCGAGCCCACTTCCTGAAAATAGGTGAACTGCGTTACCTCCATGCCATCCAGCCACACTTCCCAGCCTAAACCCCATGCGCCCAGCGTAGGCGATTCCCAATCGTCTTCCACAAAACGGATATCGTGCTCACCGGTATTAATGCCCAGCGCGCGCAGGCTGTCGAGATAGAGTTCCTGGATGTTGGCGGGCGAAGGTTTGAGCACAACCTGATATTGGTAGTAATGCTGTAAGCGGTTCGGATTTTCGCCATAGCGCCCATCTTTGGGGCGACGTGAAGGCTGCACATAAGCAGCGCGCCAAGGCTCTGGGCCGATGGCACGTAAAAAAGTGGCGGTGTGAAAAGTGCCTGCGCCCATTTCGATATCATAGGGTTGCAACAGAGCGCAACCTTGCTTGTCCCAGAATTGTTGTAGCGTCAGGATGATTTGCTGAAATGTGAGCATGTGACAAAACCGGCGTGATTTGTAAAAGACTCTATTTTATTCCAATTTCAATTCGATAGTGGAACAAGGCGGGGATAAACGGACAATGCAGAAAACATTGTTCATTTTTAGGAAGGTCAATATTGGCTAGCCAAGTGATGCCCGTGCCGGAACCCGGCCATTCAAAATTAGGTCGGCTTCAACCCACTGGATTCCCACCTGTTCGAACATAGGCCAAATTTCGGTTGGTCGAAAGGTGGGAATAACAGCATTTTAGAGGTTATTGAATTACGACTTTATAGCCCGTAATACTGTAGCGCCTATGTCCGCTGGATTACGTACAACGAACATACCCAGTGCTTCCATCGCATCAATTTTAGCGGTTGCGGTATCGGATTCGCTGCTGATAATAGCACCCGCATGGCCCATACGACGCCCAGGGGGAGCCGATAAACCGGCGACATAGCCAATGAGGGGTTTACGCATATTTTTCTTTGCCCAGCGAGCCGCATCTACTTCCTGTGGACCGCCGATTTCACCAATCATTAGTACCGCATCAGTCTCGGGATCATCTTCAAATGCCTTTAACACAGTTGCGAAGTCAGTTCCATTGACTGGGTCGCCACCGATACCGATAGAGGATGATTGGCCAAGGCCAAGTTCGCTCATCTGGGCGACAGCCTCATAGTTTAGTGTGCCGGAGCGTGAAACAATTCCGATTCTTCCCGGACTATAGATATGGGAAGGCATGATGCCAACCTTGCCCACGCCTGGTGTAATGATGCCGGGTGTATTTGGGCCGATGATAATCGAGTTGGTACCCAGCCGGTAGCGTTCCACCCGCACCATATCCTGAACAGGTATGCCATCCGCGATGACAACAATCGTTTTGATCCCCGCATCGATTGCTTCCATGATCGCATCGGCGGCGAAGGGAGGAGGGGCGAAAATACCAGAAACATCTGCACCTGTTGCTTGCACTGCTTCTTCAACGGTATCAAACACAGGTAAATTCAAGTGTTGTGTTCCGCCTTTGCCTGGCGTTACACCCCCGACCACATTGGTGCCAATTTTCATCGCTTCTTCGGCGTGAAAGGTGGCGTGTTGCCCGGTAAATCCTTGAAAGATTACGCGCGAATCTTTATTTAATAACACACTCATGAGTGTTCCTTTTTTAGCGGTACCACTTTTTGTACAATATTGTTTACTTCAGTTACCGCTTTTGCGGCAGCATCAGTGAGATTGCTGGCGATAATAAATGGGAATTTGGAGGCGTTGAGAATAGCGCGTCCTTCTTCAACATTCGTACCTGCCAACCTTACGATGATCGGCATTTTGATATTCTGGTCACGCATGGCTTGAATAATTCCGGTGGCGATCCAGTCACAGCGATTGATCCCGGCAAAAATATTAATGAGGATAATTTTAACGGCGGGATCCTGCAGCACGATGCGGAAAGCATTAGCGACTTTTTCCGGTGTGGCTCCCCCCCCCACATCCAGGAAATTAGCCGGTCTTCCGCCTTGCAACGTAATCGCATCCATGGTTGCCATGGCCAGGCCAGCACCATTGACGATGCAGCCAACATCACCGTCCAGTGCAATGTAATTCAAGCCATGTCCAGTCGCCTCAACCTCTTTTGGATCCTCTTCGTCAAAATCCCGGAGTTCGGAAATGGTCGGTCTGCGGTACAGTGCATTGTCATCAAAAGACATTTTTGCATCCAGTGCCAACAGCTGGTCATTGTCCACAATAGCCAGCGGATTGATTTCAGCCATGCTGGCATCATTGTCTCGCATACAGCGATAAAGACCCTTCATAACCTTCACCGCTTGCGGCAATAATGCGCCTTTCAGGCCGACCTTATAGGCAACCTTGCGGCATTGAAAATCGAGCAGGCCTACTGCTGGATCAATGACTTCCCGGATGATTCGTTCCGGTGTTTCCTTCGCAACTACCTCTATTTCCACTCCGCCTTCAGCGGAGGCAACCAAAGTAATTCGCCGCGTAGCACGATCGATAATCAGCCCAACGTAATACTCGCGCACAATATTGCTTGCTTGTTCAACAAGGACACGACGAACAAGCCTGCCTTCAGCGCCCGTTTGATGCGTCACCAGAAGGCTGCCAAGTATTTCATCGGCGATGACTTTTACTTCATCAATGCTATTGCCTACCCGGACACCCCCCGCTTTGCCACGGCCTCCGGAGTGAATCTGGGCCTTAACAACCCAACGTGCGCCGCCTATTTCTTCAGCAACAGTGGCTGCTTGGGCGTCAGTGTGAACGACGCGCCCTGGTGGGACGGGAACGCCATAATGTTTAAGCAAATCTTTAGTTTGATATTCATGAATATTCATAGCACATTACTCACTTAAGTCCAGGCTTGGCCGCCTGTATTTGATCTGCCTTGGCAACTAAAACCTGTGCCTGCCTGATGGATGCCGCGTCGATCAGGCGACCATTAAGCGAAACCGCTCCTTTTCCTTCGCGCGCGGCTTGTTCCATGTTTTCCAGAATACTTCTGGCGCGGCTAACTTCTGTCTCGCTGGGTGTGAAGACTTCGTTGGCTAATGCAATTTGTGATGGATGGATGGCCCATTTCCCTTCCACTCCCAGTGCCGCTACCCCTTTCGCAACCGCCAAAAAACCTTCGGGATCGTTAAAGTCACCAAATGGGCCGTCAATGGGTCTCAGGCCATAAGCGCGGCAAGCAACCACCAGTCTTGATATTGCGTAATGCCATTGATCGCCCCAATGACGTGTCCGTTTGCCCGCTTCATCAGCGTCGGTAAGGATGGCGTAATTAGGATTAGCGCCACCCATATTGGTCGTGCGGGCCTGAGTCGACGCTGCGTAATCGGCCACACCAAATACCATCGCCTCCATACGGCTCGGACATGCTTGAGCGATTTGTTCAATATTCGCCATGCCGAGTGCTGTCTCAATAAGCACGTGGATATTGACTGGCTTGAATTTCTTCGCCGCCTCGATTTGTTCCATCAGCGTTGCGACAAAATAGACATCATCTGGCCTGTTCACTTTAGGGATCAGAATGGTATCGAGCTTATCTCCGGCGGCTTCCATTACATCTACGATATCGCGGTAGCACCAATGCGTATCAAGTCCGTTAATACGCACCGAAACAGAACATGCAGACCAGTCCATATCATTTAATGCCGCTATGACATTTTTGCGTGCCTGCTCTTTATCATCAGGCGCAACCGCGTCCTCCAAATCCAGAAAGACTAGATCAGCGCCTGCTGTGGGCGCTTTTTCAAGCATACGTAGATTACTGCCCGGCACGGCCAATTCGCTACGATGAAGTCGAGTTTTAACTGCCACTATATTTCCCCTTGGTATGTATGTTTAGTTATTGAGGTGATGCAACACCATGTAAGCGGTATGGTTTTTTTTGGACGCAAACTATATCACGATGTTAGCTTATCTTCATATTTGACTATAATGTATGAAGGAAAAATATGTTCAGTAAGATGTTGGTAGCACTGGTATGATTGGTTCAGTGCCTTATTTCACAGGCAGCTACGAAAGTAGCTATTATGTTTGTAAAGTGATAAGTCCAGATTTTTTGCGGGCTATCAGTAACTTTTTGCTAGTTGCATTTCTTGTAAAACTCTGCTGAAATCCAAAGTTATTTCAATTTCCTATATTAATTTTCATGCTAGCTTCAGAAGATGGATTGCCATGCAATCGTGACGTGCATGAAGATCTGCTCCGTAAACTGCGAGCGTTGTTACCGTCAGAAGCCGTACTTACCGATAAAGAAGATCTACGTCCGTTCGAGTGCGACGGGCTATCGGTTTATCGTCGTTTGCCCTTGGTCGTAGTTTTGCCTGAAACGATTACGCAGGTGCAGGCCATCATGCGTTTATGTCATGCGTTGCAAGTGCCCGTTGTGGCGCGCGGTGCAGGTACTGGTTTGTCCGGCGGGGCGTTGCCTTTGTCGAATGGCGTGCTGCTTAGCCTGGCAAAATTCAAACGCATACTCCATATCGATCCAGAAAATGCGATGGCTACTTTGCAACCCGGTGTGCGCAATCTGGCAATTTCCGAGGCCGCCGCTGCGTATGGCTTGTACTACGCGCCTGATCCTTCCTCGCAGATTGCCTGCACCATTGGCGGTAATGTTGCGGAAAATTCCGGCGGGGTGCATTGCCTGAAATATGGCCTGACGGTACACAATATTCTGATGCTGAAAGTTGTAACGATGGAGGGAGAGTTGCTGACCATCGGTTCAGAAACACTGGATTCTCCGGGCTATGATCTGCTGGCATTGATGACTGGGTCGGAAGGCATGCTGGCGGTGATTGTTGAAGTGACGGTAAAGTTGCTGGCCAAGCCGGAGCGCACGCAAGTTTTGCTGGTCGCCTTTGATAATGTCTTTAAAGCTGGGGAGGCTGTCGGCGCGATCATCGCTGCCGGTATTATTCCGGCGGGCCTGGAAATGATGGACAGGTTGGCCATTCAGGCAGCGGAAGATTATGCCCATGCCGGTTATCCTCGTGATGCAGAAGCGATTTTGCTGTGTGAACTGGATGGCCCTAATGCCGAAGTATCCGAGCACATCATGGAAGTGCGCGAAATATTGCAACAGAGTGGTGCGACCGAGGTGCGCACTGCTGCTAATGAAGCAGAACGACAGCTGTTCTGGAAGGGGCGTAAATCAGCCTTCCCCGCCGTGGGGCGTATTTCTCCGGATTATTACTGCATGGATGGTACGATTCCACGGCGCCAATTGCCGCATGTATTGCGCCAGATTAGCTTATGGTCGGAAGAATATTGCTTGCCGGTGGCGAACGTTTTTCATGCTGGAGATGGCAATTTGCATCCGCTGATTTTGTTTGATGCCAATAAGGAAGACGAATTGGCACGCACCGAAGAATTCGGTCAGCGCATCCTGCAATTATGCGTTGAAGTGGGCGGATCGATTACCGGCGAGCATGGCGTTGGAATGGAAAAAATTAATCAGATGTGTATCCAGTTTAAAGCGCCCGAACTTAATCAATTTCATGCGATTAAAGCCGCTTTCGATCCTGCTGGTTTGCTCAATCCCGGGAAAGCCGTGCCTACTTTGCAGCGCTGCGCAGAATTTGGCGCCATGCACGTCCATCACGGACAACTGCCCCATGCAGAACTGGAACGGTTTTGATGTTGGAGCGCGATATCAGTGAGACACTGCAACAGCAGGTGCATAACGCTGTCGTTAACGGGGCACCGCTCAAAATTGAAGGCGGCAATAGCAAAACATTTTTAGGGCGGGAGACGCACGGCCAAGTTCTGGATGTTAGCGGTCATCGCGGCATCGTCGAACATGATCCGCGCGAGTTGGTTTTGACGGCACGCAGCGGCACGCCGCTCAAGGAAATTGAAGCTGCGTTGGCAGACGCCGGACAGATGCTGGCATTTGAGCCGCCACACTTTGGTGAAGCCCCCACCTTGGGTGGCACCATTGCTTGTGGTCTATCCGGACCGCGCCGCCCTTACTGTGGTTCCGCACGTGACTTTGTATTGGGCTGTAAGCTGATCAATGGTAAGGGCGAGATATTGCGCTTCGGTGGTCAGGTGATAAAAAATGTGGCGGGCTATGATGTTTCGCGTCTAATGGTTGGTGCCTATGGCACGCTAGGTGTGTTGCTGGAAATCAGCTTGAAAGTGCTGCCACGACCGGCTGCGAGTTACACTCTGGTACAGGAATGCACTCCAGCTGAAGCCATCAGCAAAATGAGTCGCTTGTTGTCTCAACCCGTACCGGTGGATGCCGCCTGTTATCATGCAGGGCATTGCTATCTGCGCGTGTCCGGTAGTGAGCAAGCTGTCAAGCATGCCCATGCGCATTTGGGCGGCGAAATGATAGAAAAATCGGAGCCCTTCTGGCATGCCTTGCGCGAACATCATTTGCCATTTTTTGGTTCGGCCAACCTGTTGTATCGGGTGATAGTAAAACCTGCCACGCCTCCTTTAGAAATTTCTGGCGAATGGTTGCTTGATTGGGGTGGTGCGCAGCGGTGGCTAGTGAGTGACGAACCCTTGGCATTGATATGCGAACGCATCGCTACAGTAGGTGGGCATGTTACCCAGTTTCGGGGTGGCGAAAACAAGGGCGAAATATTCCAGCCACTTGCCGCGCCCATGCTCGTTATTCATCAACGCCTGAAATCCAGTTTTGACCCAAACGGAATTTTTAATCGAGGGCGTATTTACGCCAACTTGTAAGCCATATGCAAACCGCCATTTCTCCTGAACTTCTTGTTAACCCCGACATCGCCGAAGCCAATAAGATTCTGCGTTCTTGCGTGCACTGCGGATTTTGCAATGCAACTTGTCCCACCTATCAATTGCTCGGTAATGAACTGGATGGCCCGCGTGGGCGTATTTATCTGATCAAGGAAATGCTGGAAGGCAATCAATCCAGCGAGAAAACACAATTACATCTGGATCGTTGTTTGACCTGCCGCGCCTGCGAAACAACCTGTCCATCCGGCGTGCAGTATGGCCGTTTAGTTGACATCGGGCGGCAAGTCATTGAAGAACGCGCGCCGCGCTCGCTGTGGCAAAAAATTGTGCGCCGCAGTCTGTTGACAGTGCTGCCTTATCCCAAGCGTTTTGCCTTCGTACTCGGCATTAGCCGCGTAGTACGGCCATTATTACCCCTTTCTTTGCAACGTAAAATTCCGGCCCAACGATCGGCACAGTCCACGCGTCCGCCATTCATTCATCCACGCAGCATGTTGATATTGGAGGGCTGTGTGCAATCGCTGAGTGCGCCCAATACCAACACGGCTGCTGCACGTGTGCTGGATAAGCTGGGCATTTCTTTAATCAGCGCCGCCAGAGCTGGCTGCTGTGGCGCGTTGAATCAGCACTTGGCTGATATTGATGGGGCACATGACATGATGCGCCGTAATATTGATGCTTGGTGGCCCTATATTGAGCAAGGCGCAGAAGCGATTGTGATGAGTTCCAGTGGTTGTGGCCTGATGGTAAAAGAATATGCCAAAACGCTGAAACACGATCCGGATTATGCTGCGAAGGCGGCACGCATCAGCGAACTGACACGCGATTTGAGCGAGATTTTGAGTCGCGAAGATTTGAGTGCTTTGGCCGATGTCGGCAAAGGGGTACGCGTCGCTTATCAATCGTCTTGCACCTTGCAGCACGGGCAAAAACTGTCCGGTGTTGTTGAAACTATCCTGAAAAACTGTGGTTACACGCTGATACCGGTTGCAGACAGTCATTTATGTTGTGGTGCCGCAGGTACTTATACCCTCATGCAACCCGTGCTGTCGCAGCAGCTGTTGGAAAATAAATTGAGTGCGCTACAACGGGACGCGGCTGATGTTATCGCCACTGCCAACATCGGCTGCCAGCTCCATTTGGAAAGTGCTGCCCGCTTGCCGGTAAAACATTGGATTGAGCTATTACAACCATTTTCCCAACAAGGGGACACTGTAAGCAGCGAAAAAAGTTAAAATGCCACAATTAAATGAATCGAAACTTGAAAGGAGAAAAAGCATGGCAGTAAAATCGTTCCATCCCCCGCAACGCATTTTGATGGGCCCAGGTCCTTCGGATGTCAGCCCACGTGTACTGGAGGCCTTGTCGCGCCCCACCATTGGCCATCTTGATCCAGTGTTCGTAACCATGATGGACGAAATGAAAGAGTTGTTGAAATACGCTTTCCAGACTAACAATGAATTGACGATGCCCGTTTCCGCTCCAGGCTCGGCCGGAATGGAAACCTGTTTCGTCAACCTGGTTGAGCCCGGTGACAAAGTCATCGTATGTCAGAACGGCGTGTTCGGCGGACGCATGAAGGAAAACGTTGAGCGCTGCGGCGGCACTGCAGTAATGGTGCAGGACGATTGGGGACGCGCAGTTGACCCACAAAAAGTGGAAGATGCACTCAAAGCTAATCCAGATACCAAGATCGTTGCATTTGTGCACGCAGAAACTTCCACTGGCGCCCAGTCTGATGCCAAAATCTTGTCGGCGCTTGCGCACAAACATGGTTGCCTGGTTATCGTGGATGCAGTCACTTCACTTGCGGGTTCGCCACTCAAGGTCGATGAATGGGAAATAGACGCTATTTATTCCGGCACGCAAAAATGTCTTTCTTGCACACCTGGACTTTCCCCGGTCAGTTTCAGTGCGCGCGCGTTGGAGAAAATCAAAAACCGCAAAAGCAAAGTGCAAAGCTGGTTCCTGGATTTGAATCTGGTTATGAGCTATTGGGGCGGTTCAACTAAACGCGCCTATCACCATACTGCGCCGATCAACGCGCTATATGGCCTGCATGAAGCATTGGTGATATTGCAGGAAGAAGGTTTGGAAAATTCGTGGGCTCGCCACACGAAAAACCACCTTGCCCTGCGCGCCGGCCTGGAAGCAATGGGGCTGAAGTTTGTAGTACCAGAATCTGAACGTCTGCCGCAATTGAATGCGCTCACTATTCCAGAGGGTGTGGATGATGCCGCCGTGCGTTCCACCCTGCTAAACGATTATCAGCTGGAAATTGGTGCGGGCCTGGGTGTAATGGCAGGCAAGGTGTGGCGCATAGGTTTGATGGGGCATGCCAGCAATCAAAGCAATATTTTGATATGCCTTGGTGCGCTGGATGACGTATTAGGCAGGATGAAGGCACCGGTTCAGCACGGTGTTGCGGTAGCTGCAGCGCAAAAAGTACTGGCGGGTTGATTGTTTATACGAACCTTAATGGATATTGAGGCTAAGAAATAATAATGAAGATGTGAGCGAGCAATTGAGATATCACAGATATTTTTAATTAGTATTACAATAATATTTGTTTCCTGGAACCCCTTTTGTGTTAAAGCAACGGGGGTTTTTTCATATAGATTCAGGTGAGATAGGTTGTTAATAATGGATACGAACGGAATTATGCTATCCCTCTATTCCCATAGAACTAGTATACAAATGCAGCGGGTGATAGATATCCCAGTCGAACCTGTATGCAGTGTCGTTTGTAAAATAGCTCTATGTAAAATGAGTACGCATACTTATTAAAGACATGCTTGCTGTGTAATTTTTTAATAACACTGACCGGGAAGATTTAAATGACGATTGCCAAATGGTGTGTATTAATTGCATGTTTTCTACCCTCTTTGACGGCATTGTTACCCAAAATTAGCTCGCTACGCCTGTCATTTACAGACGGTAAATACGACAATAACAATCCTCGCGAGTGGGAGTCCAAATTGATTGGCTGGCAAAAACGTGCAATTGCCGCACACTCTAACGGATATGAAGCCCTGCCATTATTTATTGCAGCGGTGATTTTTGCCCAAATGGCTCAAGGTGATCAGAGTCGCATCGACATGCTGGCGATGAGTTTTGTAGTGTTGCGCGTGGTTTATATAGCGGTGTACTTGATGAATTTCGGCAATTTACGCTCGCTGATCTGGGGTGCGGCTGTAGCGACCAATATTGGTTTATTTTTAATGTAACGATACAAACAGGATCGTTGACAGCGCCTGATTCTGGGTAGAACTGGACACATGGCGCCTTGCCACCTTTATTCCTGCTTCTTTTCGGTCTGCTGGATCAGTTGGAACAATGTTTGTGAAATCAATGGGCCACGCTGGAATTTGAAATATGTCATTTTGGTACTCGATACGATAGCTTATTCGACCTTCAGTTTGATACGAAAAGTCGCTTTGTTCTGATTCAGATGGTGACAAGCGCGGCTTCATTTCCTATGTGCGGTACCGCACAGAGTTTGCGATGAGACAGGTTTAAATTTTCATAGAGTTAAGGTTGGATGCGGTGCCAATGAGGGCTACTTAGTTTATTGAACGTGCTTAAATAAACCGCGCTACCTTGAAGAGACTAAGAGGTTTGGCTAGAATGAATAGAAGAGTTATACCAGTAGTTGAGTACTGGAGAATAAGTAATAATTTTCAAGCGATAATATATGGATGGGCAAATCAGCCCCAGACCAGAAGTTAGCCAGTTTTTATGAGCAATTCCAAACTTCAGGGAGGTTCACATGGCAGAAAAAATTGATTGGAACTTTGTAGTGCAGGCGCTTAATGGCCCATCCGTTTCGGGTGCAGGCACGCTGGGGGTGGAAGCTTACGACAAGATCAATGTGACGATCGCTGCCGGTGCGACCCAGCAGGTCAATCTGGTGCCAAGCGGTAAAGTTTCTCTACTCATTATCAATCCGGCCGTGCCTGATGTTGACCTTAGCTATAAGGTCGGTGCCAATGTGGTCGTGCTGGACGGCCCGCATGTGTTGATCGGCACAGGCGCGGTAAGTCTGCTTGGCGGCGCGGCGAATCTTTCTTTCACTAATAATACTGCCGCCGATGCGACCATCGAGATATTACTAGGACGCGACGCTACGCCATAAATCCGTATTACAACCATCATCATTAATTTAAAGGAGGAGCAACATGCCGGTTACCTTATCCTACCCTGGCGTCTATATTGAAGAAGTGTCCAGTGGCGTGCGTACCATTACTGGTGTGGCTACCTCCATCACCGCTTTCATCGGGCGTACCCTGCGCGGCCCGGTAAATGATCCGGTGCGCGTGCAAAGTTTTGGTGAGTTTGAGCGGCGTTTCGGTGGGTTATGGCGGGATAGCACGCTGAGCTACGCGCTACAGCAATTCTTTCAGAATGGTGGCACGGATGCGCTTATCGTACGCGTTCACAATGGTGCTACGGCCGCCACGCTTACCTTGGCGGTAGGCTTTAATTTGATTGCTTCCAATCCTGGTAAGTGGGGCGAGAAGCTGCGGGTGCGAGTTGATTACAATACTCGTCCGCATCTTCCCACCGATCCTGCTAACAGTCTGTTCAATCTCTCGGTGCGTGATACAGCTAGCGGTACGACAGAGCGCTTTCTTAATCTCTCGACCGATCCTAATAACGCCCGCTTTGTCACGCAGGTACTTGAACAGGAGTCCAACCTGGTGCGGATTGTCACACCACCCGGCACGGTGCCTGCGCTGCGTCCCACCGCTCATGGCAATCCGCCCGCCGGTGTCGATCCGCTGCTGGATAATGCCTCGTCCACCGCGTTTACGGCGACTGGCAATGAAGGAGCAGCCATCACCGATAATCAAATATCACTGGCCTCTTTAGAAGGTTCCAAACAGGGGATATGGGCGCTGCAAAAGGCAGATCTTTTCAATTTGCTGTGCGTTCCGCCGTTGACGCGTGAACCAGGCGGCGACGTGAATTCTCAAACCCGTAGCGCTGCCGCTGCCTATTGTCTTGCGCGGCGCGCCATGTACATTGTCGACCCTCTCATGGCCTGGGACGAGCCCTCCGATCTTACTGGCGCCAGCGGCCTGGACAGCGTTGGTTGGGGTCTGGCTCGTAGCGCAAATGCGGCACTGTATTTTCCCTATCTTCGCCAGCCTGATCCTTTGCAGGAAAATCGCTTGGCCGATTTTGCACCTTGTGGTGCAGTGGCTGGCATCATGGCACGCACGGATGGCCAGCGGGGCGTGTGGAAAGCCCCTGCCGGAAACGATGCCACACTGAACGGCGTGGTCGACTTGACGGTAAAACTTACCGACGGCGAAAATGGCCAGCTTAACCCGCTGGCGGTTAATTGCCTGCGCTCTTTTCCGGTTGTTGGTCGGCTTGTATGGGGTGCTCGCACCTTGCGCGGCGCGGACCAGCTTGCCTCAGAATGGAAATACCTTCCCGTGCGCCGCACGGCGCTATTTCTTGAAGAAAGTTTATTTCGAGGCTCTCAATGGGTGGTGTTCGAACCAAACGATGAACCGCTTTGGGCACAGATACGGCTCAACCTTGGCGCCTTCATGCAGAATTTGTTTCGCCAAGGCGCTTTTCAGGGGCGCAGCCCGCGCGAGGCGTATTTCGTCAAATGCGACCGGGAAACCACCACCCAGAATGACATTGATCTGGGCATCGTTAATATCGTAGTGGGCTTCGCGCCACTCAAACCCGCCGAATTCGTGGTGATCAAGTTGCAGCAGATCGCCGGCCAAGTTCAAGTTTGACCCTGATAATTAGGAGGCATATCCATGGCAACATTCACTGTTAATGCGCAGCGCTTCGATCCTTACAAAAATTTCAAATTCCGCGTCAAATGGGATGGTCGATATGTCGCGGGTATCTCCAAGGTGGGCGCAATCAAGCGTAGCACTGAACTGGTTGAACATCGGGAGGGGGGCGATCCATCAACGTCGCGCAAGTCGCCTGGTCGTACCAAATTTGAGGCCATTACGCTGGATCGCGGTGTCACCCATGATACCGAGTTTGAAAAGTGGGCCAACAAGGTTTGGAATTACGGCTCAGGTTTGGGTGCCGAGGTCTCGCTGAAGGATTTCCGCAAGGACCTCATCATCGAGGTCTATAACGAGGCGGGCCAGCTTGCGCTCGCCTATAAGGTGTATCGTTGCTGGGTGTCAGAGTACCAAGCGTTGCCTGATCTAGACGCCAATGCCAACGCGGTGGCCATTCAGCATATCAAGCTGGAAAACGAGGGCTGGGAACGTGATTATGATGTAACCGAACCCAGCGAGCCCAGCTTTACGGAACCAGCTTGATGCACATACAAGTGCCTGGTGAAGCGGAGATACTTGCCCTGTGGGAGCGCGGCCTTACACGGCATCCGATTGACCGGGCACTGTTGCTTTATGCTTGGACCCGACCGGATTTACCCGCTTCCAATTTTCCGGATCTACCGTTGGGCACAATCAACAAGGCGCTTTTACGTCTGCGCGAAACTTGCTTTGGGCCGCGCATCATTGCCTGCATGGATTGTGAGCATTGCGGCACGCGTATGGAAATTGCGCTGGATACTGGGCAGCTACTCGCTGGTATTGAGGACGATACGCCCAGCAAGTTGGACGATATAACGGCTGAGTTCGAAGTTTCCAGTTTTCGCTTTCGCGTACCATGCAGCCGTGATCTCGCGGCTATTAGCGGAGAGCGGGATCTCAAGGCGGCGGCAGTGAAGTTGCTGGAACAATGTTGTCTTGAATATCCAAAGAATGGTGACGCAGGTTTTGGAAGTCTGCTGGTCGAGGCCGAAGCAGCGATGGAGGCGCTTGATCCGGCAGCTGGCATCAATTTGTCGCTTAGCTGTGAGGCGTGTGGTGAAAATTGGATGGTTGATTTTAATATTGGAACGTTGTTGTGGGATGAAATCGATGTACGTGCCCGGAGCTTGCTCGCTGAAGTGCATAGCCTTGCTCAGGCATATGGTTGGACTGAGCCGGAAATATTTGCGCTCTCATCGCAACGGCGAGCAGCTTATCTTGATATGGTGGGCGTATGAGCGGATTCCTGCATCGGCTCGCCGCACAGGCCATGGGCAGAACAAATAGCCTGCGTTCCGCAGTACGCACACCTTATGCAGTCCCACTTTCGCCGGTCAGCAGAGTCGAGCCGGACAGGCAAGCCCCTACATTGGATATTGTTGGGAATAAGCAACAACCTGGGGGTAATAGTGGTGTGGAAGATGTGGGCGACAGGGGTGCGGAACAGGATTTCATGTCCAGTCCAAAACAGCGTCATGCCAATACTGCTGAGGAAATTGGGACGCAGCCTGACGATTGTGAAGTGATGCCGTCGTTACCTGAAGTATTAGTTGTGCAATCGGATACTGTTTATAAAAATTTGGATCATCCCAGCGTTCTATCTTCATTGCCAAAAGCGATGTTGCGGCAATCAGGTAAAGAAAAAATGGTTGCGAGCGAACCCTCAGCTTTGTCTGAGGAAATTGAAACGCGTTTGCTGGAGAGTAATCCTATAGCGCCCACAGACAACAATTATCCTTCGCCACTTTTGCCGTTAAAGCAAGCCCCACGTCCCTCGACTTTGAACACGAATGTGGCTGCGCAACGTGGCGAACACAGCGGTGCTGATCGGCAGAGTCAGGTCGATGAAATCACCGAAGTGCATGTGAGTATAGGTCGCATTGAAGTGACTGCCGTGCATGAGTCGCCGCCGCCGAAACGTCAGGCTCCGGCGGCAGCCAAGCCGTTGTCGCTTGATGAGTACCTTGCTCGCCGCGGGAGGGGAGCATGAGCAGCGCTCTCGCCATTGCCGGGGTGACCGCAGTGTTGCGCGATCTGCTTAATGACGGGCTAATTAACAATGACGCAACAGGTATTCTGGGTTCTACGGTCTTGGTCACTGCTGGCCCACCGGATCGTGTAATACCGGCAAATGGTGGCACTGAGTCTTCCCAGCTCAATTTGTTCATGTACCACGTTACGCCCAATAGTGGTTGGCGTAATGAAAGATTTCCTACGCATGACGCTTCCGGCAGCCAGCGGTTATCTAACGCACCGCTCGCCCTCAACCTGCATTACCTGCTTTCAGCCCACGGCAGCGTAGACCTGCACGGCGAAATTCTGCTCGGTTATGCCATGCAACTTTTACATGAAACACCGATACTCAGCCGCAAAGCTATTCGGAAGGCACTCGATCCTTCGCCTCCGGTAGGGGGTACAGCACTTCCGCCCGCGCTAAAGGCGTTAGCGGATTCTGGACTTGAAAATCAGATCGAGCTGATCAAAATCACACCGGAATATCTCAACACCGAAGAAATGTCCAAGCTCTGGACCGCCACGCAAAGCCATTTGCGTCCCACCGCAGCCTACATGGCCAGCGTGGTGTTAATAGAATCAAGCAAATCAGTCCGATCCGCCCTGCCGGTGCTAACGCGGGGGCCTGTGGTCAAGCCTGACCCGCTTAATGCAGATACGTGGTATGAAAGTGGTATTACAGCGGTGGCTGGTCTGACCTCCTCTTATCCGATACTCGCTGGTATAGAGCTGCCCCAGAGGCAGATAGCCGCGCGTCTCGGTGAGGTCATCAAGCTGAAAGGATACAATCTCAATGGAACAAATCTTGTCGTGCGTTTTGCACATCCTAGCTTGACGGCACCGATTGATCTCTCTGTTGGTACTAATGCAAACGAAGAAAGTTTTTCAGTAACCTTGCCTAATACAGCTCAGGCCAATATTGACTGGCCTGCCGGTATATGGGAGATAACCGCACTTTTACAACGTCCCGGTGAGACCGAAACCCGCAGTACTAATTCGCTGACGTTGCTTCTGGCACCACGTATCAATGTGGCGAGTTCCACTGCCACACGCGATGCTACCGGTGTGACCATCAATCTTGCTTTTACGCCACAAGCTCGGCCCGTCCAACGAATAAGCCTCAATGCAGCTGGATACGAGGCGTCGCCGGAGAAATTTACCGTCCCGACAGCCAGCCTTCAATTCAAGTATGCGCAATTGCCCGCAGGGAACCATTTGTTACGCTTGCGGATTGATGGCGCTGACAGTTTACTGGTGATCCGGCTTACTGCGCCGCCTCAATTTGATAACACTCAAGTTTTAACTGTGCCATGAGCACCTCCGACCCACGCCACGAATGGATTGATGCAAATCAACGCCTGATGGTGGCTGAGCTTGCTCGTATCAAGGCGCGCTTGGGTGGTGAAGATCAGGGATCGGCAACGAGTGTAGCAGCTGAAATTCGCGCTGTACTATCGACACAGTCAGCTATAGATCGTTTGGTGGAGTGCTTTGGTTTGAGCACTTTCGAACGAGATATCCTGTTGCTTTGTGCAGGTGTGGAAATGGACTCAAATGTTTCTTCGCTGTGCGCCACTGCGCAAAATAATCCCCAGCGATCGTATGCGACATTCAGTCTGGCGCTGGCGACACTGGAAGAGCCGCATTGGAGTGCGCTTAGTTCGATACGTCCTTTGCGCCGGTGGCGATTGATTGAGGTCACTGAAGAAACCAGTCTGGCAAATGCGCGCTTACGCATAGACGAACGGGTGCTGCACTTTCTGGCAGGCATAAATTACCTCGACACCCGCTTGGAACCGCTGCTGCAAAACAATGGTGTAGCAGCAACGATGGCGGATGTTCAAAGCGAAACTGCACAAACTATATTGGAGGCAATACCGGAACGTAATGTACCCATCCCGGTGATCCAACTGCTAGGGGATGACCGCGACGGTCAGGCGGATATTGCGGCCAGTGTCGCAGCTCAACTCTTCGGAATGCAACTTCATATTCTGCATGCGGAGGACATACCAGCGGGGGTTCATGAACGTAATGCCTTCGCCGTTTTGTGGCAGCGAGAATCAGCGCTTCTGTCCAGCGCCTTGTTGATCGAATGTCGTGATCAGGCAAATGCAGCCGCAGTTACTCGGCTCGCTGAAAATTTAAATGGATTACTGTTTATCTCCAGTTTTAACCCGCTAGAGCTGCAACGCAATACCCTGCGCTTTACTGTAAATAAACCGGGTGCCACGGATCAAAAGCGCTTGTGGCAACAGGCATTAGGTTCAGCGACGCAGAAGCTGAATGGTTCGCTGGAAGGGGTCGCATCGCAATACAGATTAAGCGCACAAACGATTTTGAGTATCGGGGCTGAGATCAGTAGCGCTATCAGTGCGAGTGATAAACCGGACGAATTATTGTGGCGAACCTGTCGTACTTTGGGGCGACGGCAGCTGGATGATTTGGCGCAGCGTGTTGAGCCAGTTTCCCGCTGGGAGGATTTGATCTTGCCGGAACATCAGAAAGTGATCCTGGGCCAAATTGTCAGCCATGTGCGTAACCGGCTTAAGGTCTGCGATGAATGGGGCTTTGCCAGCAAGAGTGCTCGCGGCATGGGCCTTAGTACCCTTTTTGCTGGCGAAAGCGGGACCGGCAAAACCATGGCCGCCGAAGTGCTGGCTAACGAACTGCACCTCGATCTTTACCGCATAGATTTATCCTCAGTGGTCAGTAAATACATCGGCGAGACGGAAAAAAACTTGCGCAAGGTTTTCGATGCCGCCGAGGATAGCGGCGTCATCCTGTTATTTGATGAGGCTGATGCCTTGTTCGGCAAGCGCAGCGAAGTGAAAGACAGCCATGACCGATATGCCAACATCGAAGTGAGTTATTTGCTGCAACGAATGGAGGCTTACACCGGCTTGGCCATTTTGACTACTAATTTGAAGACATCTCTGGATACAGCGTTTCAGCGGCGTCTGCGTTTCGTTGTGCAATTCACATTCCCCGATATCGAACAACGCGAGGCCATTTGG
Organism: Candidatus Nitrotoga sp. SPKER; assembly: GCA_003402285.1. Classification (GTDB taxonomy): domain Bacteria; phylum Pseudomonadota; class Gammaproteobacteria; order Burkholderiales; family Gallionellaceae; genus Nitrotoga. The sequence goes on from QFXG01000012.1 coordinate 32,971, forward strand.
CGTAGTGTATTCCCCGGTGCCACGCCGATCCATGACTTGGACTATCGCAAGCTGGCGCAGCTCCAGGTGGCAGGCGGAAATATCCGTAATATCGCTCTTAATGCCGCATTTCTGGCCGCTGATTCAGGCGAAGCTGTTGGCATGGTGCATCTGCTGCAAGCTGCTCACGGTGAAGGGTCAAAGCGCGAGCGCGCTTTGACTGATGCAGAAACGCGGGGGTGGCTATGAAACGCGTTGTCCTGCATATCGATAGTTTGGTATTAAAGGGTTTTCGGCATGAAGACCGGCATGGCATTGCGGAGGGCTTGCAGCTAGAATTATCTCGTTTGTTTGCCGATCCACAGGCCGTCCAGCAGTTTACCAAGAATGGCAATGTGTCACGGTTACGGCTCGGCAATATATCGATCGACCAGAATTCAAAACCGCAGCGCGTCGGATCGCAAGTCGCCCAGGGTATCGGCAAGGGGATGAAGAGATGAGCACTTTCGCGACGCAAGAGTACAGTACTGATAAGTCGCTACTGTTGGGCAACTCCCCTAACGTGGAGCGGTTTTTGCAAAAAAAATATGCTTTGGGCTTGTCGAAATTATTACCGGCCAGCGAATACAAAGGTACGCCACGTTTGCAAGCCAAGCTTTCTATCGGCGCCAGTAACGATCCGCTGGAACAGGAAGCGGATCGGGTCGCGGATCAAGTATTGGCTGCACCCGCTCATTCCGCGGCGAGTGGAGCGGTACCACACATTCAGCGTTTCACTGGGCAAGAGACAGAAAATGCAGGAGCTGTACCTGCCAGTGTAGACCGCGTGCTATCTGGTTCCGGCAGCCCGCTTGATCCAGCAATACAGCAAGATATGGGGCAGCGCTTTGGTCATGATTTTTCACAGGTGAGGGTGCATACTGACTTTGCCGCTAAGCAATCGGCGCAAGATATTAACGCCCGTGCTTACACGGTGGGACAGAACATTGTGTTTGGTGCAGGTGGGTTTGCGCCAGAGTCACACGAGGGACGCAAACTGATTGCCCATGAGCTGACGCATGTGGTGCAGCAAACCAGTGGGGCAGGGATACATGTCGGTCAAGGCGGTAACAAACTTACATTATCTTCAGGGACTAAACACACTATACAAAAACAGGAAGCTAAACCGGATGCCAATCCTGAAAAAAATAAAACCGACGATTCAACGCTTTTTGTCCAACTTACCGAACCTGATTTTCTAAGTCTCAAACAACCTTTTTTCGAGCGTAATGTTTTTCAGCTTTGGGATCCAAGTTCAGCCCTGGGGGTCTGGAAATACAATCTGGATTTTTTCAAACGCTTTGGAGTGAGTGATAAATGGGCAGGTAAAGCCGCTAATCTGACCGCTCCGCTCGCCATTGATGCGCAATTAAAAGCCAGCAATCCAAAATGGTGGGAAATAAGGGATAAAGAGTTAAAAACAACTTCAATAGTAGCCCCGATACCGATTTTCCAATTTGATGCCAATTTTAAGAATTGGAAGCCGTTACCATTTTTACAGAAATAATATTGGCTCCATAAAGATCAGATGAATTATAACCATCGCCAAGAGGGTTGAATTTAATGAGTTCAGCGGTACCACTGCAAAATATTGCTGTTAAATCAATGATCGTGAGCAAATCGTCTCACGCGGGATTGCTGTTGCAGCGTAAATGCGCCTGCGGCGGGTCGGCGACATCATCATTAAGTGGTGAATGCGAGGAATGCAATAAAAAACATTTGCAAAAGAAACTCAGCATAGGCGCCAGCAATGATCCGCTGGAACAGGAAGCGGACCGGGTTGCCGATCAAGTTTTGGCTGCACCGGCAAGTACCTCAGTCAGTGGTATGCCACTGCGTATCCAGCGATTTACGGCTCAATCGATGGGGCAGGTAGAGATGGCGCCTGCAAGTGTTGACCGCGTGCTTTCCGGTTCCGGCAGGCCGTTGGAGCCGTCGCTGCGGCAAGACATGGAGCAGCGCTTTGGCCACGATTTTTCGCGGGTACGGGTGCATTTGGGCGGAGCCGCAGAGAAATCGGCTCGCGATATGAATGCCAGTGCTTATACGGTTGGTCGAGACATCGTGTTTGGAGTCGGCAGCTATGCGCCTCGCAGTGGGGCCGGCCGCCGCCTGCTCGCGCACGAGCTAACGCACACGCTGCAGCAAGAAGGGTGCGGGCGCAGAGTCCAAAGAGCGTTGGCCGGGGGCTGCGCCGAGCCGGGCGACACTTGGCCGGAGGCCATGGAGGAGAGCTCACTCGCCGGCGTTAATGCGCACGACCAAATCCAGGAAAAGTTCTTCCCGCAGCTTGACATAGAGACGAAGCTTCCGCGTGGGACGAAGGAGCGTCAGGGCAAGGGCTGTCCGGAGAAAAACCGAGAGTCCGGCGAGCTCGATCTGTGGCGGTCGACAGGCGGGCACACCGTTCAAATCGGCGAAATAAAATCTGTAAACAGCGTGGCGAAAGGACGCGAAGAGGTTCAGCACTACCTTCTTCGTTACCGGCAGATGATCGAACGGCTGACGGGCGGTGGCTGCCATGAAGCCGTCGCCGATCAGAAAGACGAAGAGTTTGTCTCGATGTGGCTCTACCGCAACCTGAAGAAGGATGAGCTACCCGAGGCGGTGGAGCTGAACAGTGTCGTTCCGACCACGAAGACGTTCGTGGGTGTTTATCGCGGAAATCCGAAAAAGGTTTTGTATTGCCAGCGGGTACAGGGCGGAGTGGTTGTCTACTGGTGCGGGAAGAAGGGCGATTCGCAGCAGGAAGACGAGTCAAAGCGCAAAGCCGACGCCAAGTCCCGCGACGTGCCCGCCTCGAAACAGGACGACAAGAACAAAAGGCGACCGAAGGCCGAGGCCGATGACCTCAACTGGTGGCTACTCGGTGGCGGGGGGGCGCTCGTGACCACTGCCGCACTTGCGCCGAAGCTTCTGAAGCCAAAGGTGCCCATCATCAAACCTCCTGTTGTGTCTACGGTTCCTTCCGTGAAGGTACCGGTGACCGCAACACCAAAAGGCGGCGGCGTCAGGTCGATCACTTCAGCGAGATCCTACCGACCTCCCGGAGCTCCGAAAGCCGGCGGTGGTGCGGGGAAAGTTGCCGGCGGTATCGGGATAGCGGCCGGCTTCGCCTTAGCGCTGTGGGAACTGCATTCATTGATGGGCTCGTATGGTGATGCGAAAGACCAGATCGAAGCGATGCGGGCGTACCAGGATCAGTTCTGGAAAGAGTGGGAGGAGCACGAAGCCCAGCGGAAGGCAGCGGCTAAGAATGCTCCACCTCCGGACGTCGCCACGGCGCCGCCACCTATGTTGAAGCGACAGCCCGATCTGGAGCCGCCCAAACCGGCAGAAAAGAAGGTCAAGATCCGCCTCTACAGCATCGACCGTGCGATGAAGATCGGCGTGCAAGAGGTCGAGGTTTCGTCTTCGACGCTTGATGCCTTCTACTACCCGGTGCGGTTCTGGTCGTTGACGTCGCCTGGCAAGACCGCCTTGGACTTTGATGCAAGTCGCGCCGACTGTTCAAAGGTCAACTCCGGTGCCGGAGCGATTTCGGGCTGGAAAGAATTTGACGGCTACGCCACGACGTATGATACCGGTCGTCTGAAGGGAGTGCTCAGCGCTCAGCTCGGTATCATCCGATTGCGGTGCGTTGCCTCAAACAAGGTCCCGAAGGCGGCGCAACTCAACACAGACGAAGTAAGCGCGACGATTCTTTTGTCCGACACCCCCGTCGACGTAACCGCAATGTGCAGGCAGACTGGAGGCGGTGTGTGGGCGTGTGAAAGCACAGGAGATTTCGCCGATCTGAAACAGGAGACGGAGGACCCCGATTCGAACGAGAAGTACAAGTTCGAACTCTATTTGGCGCTTGATCGAGTGCGAAACGGCGAGAGCCAGCACTACGCACGGACCGTCGTCGCTTGGCTCGGCAATCCCGATCATCCGGCACCCGAGCCGACGATCCGCACTGAAGGCAGCATTCCGTCCGACATCACGAATTGGAAACAGTACCCTGCTGGATCGGCGCTCGCTTACTTACTCGAAAACTATGGCAAGTGGGGTGCCTGATGAGCTCCCTGAGCTTCCCCAAGATCTGAAAGTGATCAATGGAGATATTAATGGGGTCAGCTCAGAATCGATCATCAATGGGATCGGACTTGATTGAAAATATAAAACCGTAGCTCGAATCAGTAAGTGCTCTCATGTTGACCTTGCTTAAGAAACTCGACAAAACAAGAAACGTCACCAACCAGGAGATGAAGTAATGAGTACCGCTGCACCACTACAAAAAATTGCTGCCAAATCACCGCTCGTGGGTAAATCGCTGCACGCGGGATTGTTATTGCAGCGCAAGTGTGCCTGTGGTGGCCCGGCGTCGTCATCATTCAGTGGTGAATGCGAGGAATGCAGTAAAAAACGTTTGCAAAAGAAACTGAGCATAGGTGCCAGTAACGATCCGTTGGAACAGGAAGCAGACCGGATTGCTGATAAAGTCCTGGCAGGGCCAGCAAATTCCAAAGTCAGCAAAGTACCACCTCGCATTCAACGTTTCACAGGGCAATCCTCCGGGGAGGCGGATACGGTGCCAGTCAGTGTCGATCGCGTGCTTGCTGGTTCGGGTAGTCCGCTTGATAAGGTATTACAACAAGACATGGGACAACGCTTCGGTCATGATTTTTCGCAGGTGCGAGTGCACACCGGCCTGACTGCCGAGCAATCTGCGCGGGACGTACATGCCCATGCTTACACGGTGGGACATAACATTGTGTTTGGGGCAGGCAGATTCGCGCCAAAGTCGGATGAGGGGCGCAAACTGCTTGCGCATGAATTAACGCATGTGGTGCAGATGGAACAGACACCAACTCAGATCAAGCGCAAGATCAGAAGTGATCCCCAAGCCTCACTTAATAAATTCTTATCAGGCAAGGCGATTCAACATTACACTGAAAATAACAGCGTCTACGAACGTCCCAAAGGGGGAGCTGTGAATTTCGAACAGGAGATACTCATCGATATGCTGGCTTCACCCCGCATCTTTAATGTCGAAGGGGGTAGCGATTCAGTCGCAGCGTCGAATTTGAACAACCACGTCAAAGCGCGGATGGGCATTGTTACTTTTGCTGGGCAAAAGAAATATAGTTTTGCCGCTTTGGCCGGATGGTCGATGAATCCTAAGTATTATGAGTGGGATGTCAGCAAAGGAACCTGGAAGATGAAGCCTGATGTGGATCGTCAAGAGGCTTGGGACGATCTTAATGTTAATGCAAAACTTTACGCAATTGGCTGTGCGGCGGCGACCGATCTGACGATGAAAGGAGGCAGCAAGGGTGCGAACATTATTGACAACCCCAGCAGCGATATCAATGACTGGGTGCCCGGCGAAGCCGGTTACATCGAAAACACGAATTATCCACCAGGGGGCGGCATCGGTGTGATGGGGGAAAATCTTATATATACCGGTAACGGACAGTTTTGGGGGCATTTGCCAGGTACAGACACCTACCGTACTCTTCCCGCATGGATTAAGGAAGTGCATAGCTGGCATCAAGGTGCCAAAGTGCTCGACAAGCGCGAATTGCCAGCAACGGGATTAATGGACAAATAAGTTGAAATTTTGCCAAATAGGAAGCTGAATCAATGGGTCTCTATTGTTAATTAAAATACTGTAGTTTTATTCACACCGTACTTGTAATGACCGTACTAGAAAATCAAGTAATAAGAAAACTAGGAAAATCTAAATGACCGGCAATTCGAATTCTCCAAAATTCTCAAAGGCGGCATCGTGCTGATCGATGTCGAATTGGGCTGGGTGCTGCGCATTATTTCGCTGAGATTAATGGGGTTAAGCTCGATTGACAGTGAATAATCATAATTGGAACGAGGAGAGCGTAGTTAGCCACGCAAAAAAACAATTGAGTAAAGACATCGACAACCAGGAGATGAAGTAATGAGTACCGCTGCACCGCTACAGAATGCTGCTGCCAAGTCACCGCTCGTGGGCAAATCACCGCACGCGGGATTGCTGTTGCGGCGCAAGTGCGCTTGCGGCATGTCGGCGTCATCGTCATTAAGTGGTGAATGTGGAACATGCAACAAACAACGTTTACAGAAGAAGCTCAGCATAGGCGCAAGCAACGATCCGCTGGAACAGGAAGCGGATCGGGTTGCGGATCAGGTATTGACAGCTCCCACACATTCCACTATCAGTAGTGCGACGCCTAGTATCCAACGTGTTACAAACCAATCGTCGGGAGGGACAGGTACTGCTCCTCCTAGTGTAGATCGTGTGCTGGCTAGTTCTGGCAGACCCTTGGATCCGGTTTTGCAGCAAGACATGGGGCAGCGCTTTGGTCATGATTTTTCGCAGGTGCGAGTGCATACAGGTTTCGCAGCTGAGCAATCGGCTGCGGACGTCGGTGCAAACGCCTACACGGTTGGCGCCTCGATTGTGTTCGGGGCCAATCGATATGTTCCCGGTTCTGTACAAGGGCGAAAACTCATCGCCCATGAACTTGTCCACGTTGTCCAGCAAGAACAAAATGAACACTATGGCCTGCAACGTGATCTTGCGCTTCCCGCTTTGCCGAAATGGACCGCAACCAAGCTCACAGATAAGCAAATTGAGGATGCAATCACCTTCAATGGTAGTCTGTTTCGCATTCCAGAAACACTATCGCAGATTCGCGACGTTATAGGTATCGAGCGTAAACCAGCGGAGTCTGACAAACAGCTTGCACTGGCGGTTGGCAGGTGGCAGGCAATGCATGGGTTTGCACAGGACGGGCGCCTTGATCCCGTAACCGTAGACTCTATCGCAAAAGAATTGAAAGCCGAGCAAGCGAATATGATCCGATCGACAAGTGGAGGGTCTTCATCGGTTTCAACGCCACCTGATCCCAAAGCGGGGGTAGCGTCTCTGGATGCAATGCCTGCCGCCACGAAGCAGCGAGTGCAGGTGGTTACCGCGGCCGTGGCTCTGGAGCGCAACGTTATCGACAGTATTTTCACTCCACCGCGCCCGGGTACGACACAGTCCACGTTTAGCAGCGGGCTAAATGAGATTTTCGGTGCTGGCATTCCTGATAACGCTAAAAAGGGATTAGGTAATCTTGCTGGATATCTAATGACGTTTGATGCAACCAAACCTGATGGCAGCAAGACCAAGGCGCTGGTTTCAAATTCGACCATTACCCTAGAAATCAGCCTGCGTCCGCACCTGAATTTCGCGGGGGTGTTCCGCTTTTCCCGCATCGCCGATACCTCGAATACTTCGGCACCAGATAGACTAATCATTGAACTAATTCGAGAAGTGCCACCAATGAACACCAAGATGTTAGACCTAGAGCCTGCGCTCACCGGCAATTTTACAGTCGGGGGCGTGACGTTTATGGCGGGTGCAGGTTGGCGTCAGGACAGCTCAGCACTGTTGCGCAAATCCCTACTTCTTCTGCCACCAGCTGCGCTCACTGCTGCCAGTGGACTGACATTTGCTCAAACTGGTACCGGATCGGCAGCCGAGGCCGGCAGCTACAATCCGGACACTGACACAGTGACTATTCACGACAATGCCTTCGTAAATAGCAATGTTCGGGCTGGCGAATTACCGGAAGCGGTTTCAACTATTGCGCATGAAATTGGACACGCGTTGGATTTGCGTCCGTTACAGGCAGCATGGAACACGGCAAGTGCTGCAGGAACGGCGCAGTCATGGGCCGCCCTGCCATCGTCTCGGTCACTATCTGGATCCGGATGGCAGGTCACGTCAGCCCCAAAAAATGAATTTGAACGGGGAGGGGAAAAGAGTACCGCTGTTGACACTGGATTCCGTCAAGCTGCCACCGCAGACGGATTTAAAGTTGGCGCTTCGGCGAGTATAAGTGGTGGTGTGACGGACTACGGCAACACCAACTGGGAGGAAGCGTTTGCAGAGGCTTTTGCCCTGTATACGACGAATCCAGCGCTCCTGAAGTCACTCAGGCCAAAGACTCACGAGTATTTTGCCAAGCGTTATCCACGACCAGCGCCCTCTACTACCTCGCCGGCCGGAGCTCAAGGACAGAAAAAACCATGACTACCTTCCCTAATTCTCCCAAAGTACTCAAAGGTGGGATCGTGTTGATCGATGCCGAATCGGGCAGAGTACTGCGCATTATTTCGCTACAGTACAACCCGGAAAAAATGACGCGTACCCTGCAAGTACAAGGCGCTGGCGGCGAGGGTGGTAACCGCTCGGAGGCCATGCGCTTCAAAGGTCCGGCGGTGGAGACGTTCAAACTGGAAGCGGACATTGATGCGGCGGATCAATTGGAATTTCCGGATCAACATCGCTCCGTGGTGGAAAATGGCATTCAGCCGCAAGTGTCGGTGTTGGAGTCACTCGTCAACCCGACTAGCAGCCAGTTGCTCGACCGTAATGCCATGTCACAATCCGGTATGCTGGAGATTGCGCCGATGGAGGCGCCATTGGCCCTTTTTGTGTGGGGAAAAAATCGTATCGTGCCGGTGCGTATTACAGATTTCAGCGTGACCGAGGAAGCCTTCGATCCATCCTTGAATCCGATTGTCGCCAAGGTCAGTATTGGACTAAGGGTGCTGAACGTGGACGATCTCGGTTTCGATCACAAGGGCGGTAGCTTGTTCATGAGTTATTTGCAAAACAAGGAGAGGCTTGCGACTAAAGCCCAGGCCGGTATTTTCTCCACGTTGGGAATAGGAGGTATTTGATGATAGATCCGATCCAGGCTTTTATGCAGGCGAATTCTCTGGTTACGCCCCTGTTTCCGCCCGAGAGCCGCTACCATGGCATCGCAGCGGTGCAGTTCATTCAGCCGGATGGTACGGTCGTCGCGTATCTGAAGCGCCGTTTCGTGCCGCCGCCTGAAAACTTCTCACTGCTACAAGAGCACATGGTCACTGCAGGTGACAGGCTGGACAATCTTGCCGCGCACTATATCGGTGATCCGTCGCAGTACTGGCGCCTCTGCGATGCCAACGGAGTAATACGCCCGGATGAATTGACGGAGGCTGCGGGCAAGCGCTTGCGCATCACCTTGCCAGAAGGTGTTCAGGGAGTAATTGATGCTGGCTAAGGGGATACACCTCACGCTGATGATCGGCCCCATCGTGCCGGTGCCGGTGCCGCAGATGGTGATGAATGCGCTCGACAGCGTGCAGGTTACTACGGCGGCGGGCGCGGCGAGCGGCTTTCAGATGAGCTTCCAGTTCAGCAGCAAGTCGGAACTGAACACGTTCTTCATCATCGCCGGCGCAATGAATAGCGGTCCCGCTACGCCGCCTCTGCGAGTTATGCTGATCATCACGCTCAACGGTACGCCACAGCCGCTGTTTGATGGGGTGATGACAAATGTAGAGGTGCAGGCGGGAAGCAACGGCTCTCCGGGCATGGTGACGGTTACCGGGGAGGATCTTACCAAGGTTATGGATATGCTCGATTTTAGCGGCTTGCCTTATCCTGCACTGCCAATTGAGGCGCGCGTGGCGCTGATTTGTGCCAAATATGCGGCCTTCGGTTTGATTCCACTGATTATTCCAGTCTTGTTTCCTGATGTTCCTATTCCAGTGGACAAGATTCCCGCCCATAAAGGCACCGACCTTCAATACATTCAGCAGCTTGCTGAAGAGGCTGGCTACATTTTTTACATCGAACCTGGGCCGGCGGCGGGCACCAACATCGCTTATTTCGGGCCCGAGATCAAGGTGGGTGTACCACAACCGGCACTCAACCTGGACATGGATGCGTTAACCAACGTTGAGAATATGAGTTTTTCGTTCGATCCGACAAAGGGTGTGTTACCGGTCGTGTTTATTCAGAACCAGCTTACGCGTGTCCCGATCCCGATCCCGATTCCTAACATCAATCCGCTGCAACCACCGCTGGGCGTGCTTTCCACAACGATCAGCAATCTTAAAATACTGAAAGACACGGCAAAGATGAATCCGATGCAGGCGATTTTAAAAGGGCTCAATGAAGCGAAAAAATCGCAGGACTCAGTTAGCGCCAATGGTAGCCTTAATGTGCTGCGCTATGGTCGACCACTGAAAGCCAGACAGCTGGTTGGTGTGCGTGGCGCAGGCATTGCCTACGATGGCCTCTATTTCGTAAAAAGTGTCACCAGCACACTTAAGCGCGGTGAGTTCAAGCAAAGCTTTAACTTGACGCGCAACGGTCTGGTTTCAATCACACCGAGGGTTCCCGTATGAGCGACAGCGGCAATTTTTATGGCAAGTACCGCGGCATGGTACTCAACAATGTAGATCCGATGCAGATGGGACGATTGCAAGTACAGGTGCCTGATGTGGCAGGGTTTATTCCCACAACCTGGGCGATGCCCTGCGTGCCGCTGGCCGGAATCAATATGGGCATGTTTGCGTTGCCTATGATCAGTAGCGGCGTGTGGATAGAGTTTGAACAGGGCAATCCGGATTACCCGATTTGGGTCGGCTGCTTCTGGGGCAGTACCGCAGAGCTGCCAGTGCTGTCGCGTATGGTGCCGCCCGCAGTACCTGGCATCACATTGCAAACTCCGCTGAAGAATGGCTTGGTTATCAGCGACGTACCTGGCCCTACTGGAGGCATCCAGTTGCAAACCACGACCGGTGCCATGATTTCGGTGACCGATATCGGCATCATGATTTCTAATGGCAAGGGTGCAGTGATCAATCTTACTGGGCCGACGGTGGACATCAATCTCGGGGCACTCACGGTAATATAAGGAGAACGCTACTATGCCCGCACCCATCCTTCATCTTGGCGCCACGATAACCTGCATGCATGCAGGGCCAGCGACGCCGCTCACGCCATTTCCACGCGTGTTGCTGAGCGGCCAGCCAGTGACCACACTGGCCACGCCCTATGCGATTACCGGCTGTGCTCTTACTGGTTCACCTAATCCACCCTGTGTCACCGCGCAGTGGGTGGCGGGCGCAGTAAGGGTGTTGGCGGGCGGTGTGCCGGTGCTGATACAAACGGGGCAGGCGGTGTGCGTGCCTACGGGGACCGGCTTGTTGCCGCTAGTAGTGCAACCCAGGGTGCTCGCGACATGAGCCAGATCGATTTTCCATTTCATTTCGATGGTCGCAGTCGCACCGCGCAAACGGACGAATCCGGCTACATTCGCGATCTCATCGAGCAGGTGTTGCTGACTGCACCGGGCGAACGTGTGATGCGGCCCACTTTTGGCAGTGGCGTCATGCAATTGGTGTTTGCCGCCGCCAGCCCGGAAGTGGCAGCGACCACGCAGTTCCTGATTCAAGGCGCTTTGCAGCAATGGCTGAGCGATGTCATTACCGTGGATGCCGTCGATGTGCAGGCGCAGGATGGCGCCTTACTCATTACCGTGCAATATGTAGAACGCCGCACGCAGACTCGCGGTGTGGCGCAGATTAGTGCGCCGGGAGGCGGCTCATGAAATATTACTGTTGTGACCAACGCCGTCGCGAAGTCGTGAAGTTAAACGGCACCCTTAACGGACTGGAATATCTTGAGGTGCATGACAGCGGTATCCCTGGCGACTCTACGCGCCAGCTCACGCTGTTTGTGAAATTCCTGCGGGCAGTGCCTGCCACTCTCGGCAAGGATAATTTCCGTATCGAAGGTGGCGAACGTATCAAGAGCGTGGACATCAAGTGGGTTGCAATCGCCAATGCGTTGCCCGCCAGTGAGCCGCCCAGCCTTGTCGATGGTTTTGTGCCGCTCAATCAATTTATGGTGATCCGCACCAAGATTTACGGGGATTTTTCGCTGTACACGCTACGTTTGCTGAGTGGTTCCGGCAACGACACGCCGCCGTCTGGTTTTGATCCGCGCCTGAGCGAGATTCAGTTTTCGTTCAAGGTGCAGTGTGAATCGGATTTCGATTGCGCCAGCGTTACGCCCTGTCCGGTGCCGCCGGCGACGAATCCGCGCCTCGATTATCTCGCGAAGGATTACGCCAGCTTCCGCCGCCTGATGCTGGATCGCATGAGCGTGCTGATGCCTGATTGGTCCAGCCGCAACGCTGCCGATGTCGGTGTAACCTTGGTGGAAATGCTGGCCTATGTGGGCGATCAGCTTTCCTATCAGCAAGATGCCGTTGCCACCGAAGCTTATCTTGCTACTGCGCGCAAGCGCATTTCGCTGCGCCGCCATGCGCGGCTGGTGGATTACAAGGTACATGAGGGCTGCAATGCCCGCGTGTGGGTACAGCTATTTGTCAACGACGACGGTGTAAATATCTTACGCGGCACACCGTTGCTCACGCGCGTGCCTAACACGCCCGAGCGTATCGCTCCGTCCGGCGACCAATTGCGCGATGCCTTGGCAAACGGGGCACTGGTATTCGAGACGGTGGAAGATACCCTGCTTTATCAGGATCACGAACACATCAGTTTCTATTCCTGGGGCGAGCGCGAATGCTGTCTGCCCAAGGGTACGACGCGCGCAACGCTCAATGGACATTATCCCAATCTCAAGGCGGGTGACATGCTGGTGTTCGCGGAAGAGTTTGGCCCGCGTACAGGATTTGCTGCAGATGCAGACCGTGCGCATCGCTGGGCGGTGCGTCTCACCGATGTGCGTTTGGATAGCGACCCCTGTGGCGGTTTGTTCCTGCCAGTACCCAATAATAATCCGCTGGATGTCACCGAGATTCGTTGGGCAGAACTGGATGCACTGCCGTTTCCATTATGCCTGTCGACTATCACTGACCTGGATCACGGTGCGATTTATCTCGGTGAAGTGAGCGCGGCCTATGGCAATATCGTGCTGGCTGATCATGGCCGTACACTAACGGGTGAAGATTTGGGTGCCGTGTCCGCCTCGCAACTCACCCTTACATCCAAGAGCGATGTATTGAGTTGCAAGCGGCCGCCTTTGCAGGCCGTGCCACCCCGTTTCCGGCCACGACTTGCGGAACGTCCGCTTACTCATGCCTTGCCGCTCATCGCTTCACCGCTATTCGGTTTTACCGCGACAGCGGTTATCGTAACCGCATTGCAGATTCGCAGTTTTACACCGGCACTGCACGATGCCTTGCAGGCGCAGGGTGTGCTGTTGCAGGCGGGGCCGGTGGTCGTGCAGGGCGGTGATGGCATGTGGTCGGTGTCTGATGGCGTGAGTGCCTATCGCCTACGGTTGGACAGTGGTCAAGTGCAGGTGTCACCGCTGGCCGATGCAGCCGTATTGATTACTGCCGCTGAGCCGCAGCGTGCGCGTCCCGCCATTTCTCTTGCCAGCAATTTTCAGGGTACGCCAGATATTTGGGTGCCACGCCCGGATTTGCTCGCCAGTGATGCCGAGGCGAGCGAATTCGTGGTGGAGAGTGAACACGATGGTAGCGCCTTACTGCGTTTCGGCGATGATTATCACGGTAAGCGCCCCGACGTCGGGACCACATTCAGTGCGAACTATCGCATCGGCAACGGCGTGGCAGGTAACATCGGCCTGGAGTCCATCGCGCATATTGTCAGCAATGACGCGCGGCTGTTGCGTGCATCGAATCCACTGCCGGCGCAAGGCGGCAGTGATCCTGAGAAGGCCGAGGACATCAGGCGCGATGCGCCGGAAGCGTTTCGTACCCAGGAACGCGCCGTTACTCCGGCCGATTATGCCGAGGTGACTGAACGCCATCCCAGCGTGCAGCGCGCCGCCGCCACATTTCGCTGGACCGGCAGCTGGTACACGGTGTTTCTCACCGTCGATCGCAAAGGTGGCGGCGAAGTGGATGCGGTCTATGAGCAAACCATCCGCGATCACGTCGAGCGCTATCGCATGGCAGGCTATGACCTGGAGGTGAATGGCCCGAGTTATGTGCCCCTGCTGCTGGAAATGACGGTATGCGTCAAGCCAGATTATTTCCGCGCCGATGTACGTGCCGCGCTGATGCGTGTATTTAGTCGCGGCTGGTTGGACGACGGCACGCCTGCCCTGTTTCATCCCGACAATTTCAGCTTTGGCCAAGCGGTCTATCTCAGCGCGCTTTATGAAGCGGCACAGGCGATACAAGGCGTAGCCTCGGTGGTGATTAACACCTTTCAGCGTCTGCGTGCGCCACCTGATCCCAAGCCCATGGATGACGGTGTGTTAACAGTCGGACGCCTGGAGATCGCGCGACTGGACAACGATCCCAATTTCCCCGAGCGGGGAGTGTTGAAGCTCTCGATAGGAGGCGGCAAATGAGCGGCGAAGAACAATCATCGCAAGACGCCTGTGGTTGTTGCGCGGGTGTGGGCATGCAGGCACCGGCGCTACTCTACAACCGCCCGGGGCTTGCGGCCATCGCCTATCGTATTGGTACGCACAGCGAGGTGCTGGCCAGCCTGCAGGCACGGCTATCGTCGCAGACATATCCCGCACTGGCAAAATTGCGCACCCGCGACACGGATGATTTTTCCATCGCGCTGCTGGACGCCTATGCCTGTATGGCCGATGTATTGAGCTTCTATCAGGAGCGTCTCGCCAATGAATCCTATTTACGTACTGCAGGCGAACGCTTGTCATTGAGCGAACTGGCGCGGCTGATCGGCTATCGCCTCAAACCCGGCGTTGCCGCAGAGACTTACCTCGCTTTCACGTTGCAAGAGCAACCGCTACAAGCCGTGAGTAGCGACCCCAAGCAGGCTACCGGCGTGCCAGAAAAAATCACGCTGGACATCGGCGTCAAAGTGCAAAGCATTCCCGGTCCCGATGAAAAACCGCAGACTTTCGAGACTGTCGAGAGTATTGAAGCACAACCGGCATGGAACGTCCTACTGCCGAAAATGCACGAGATGAAATTGCCGGTGTTCGGCACCAAGGTCGTTTATCTGCAGGGCACCACGACGCAGCTTAAGGCTGGTGACGCGCTGTTGTTCGTCGGCACGGAACGTGAAAACAATACCGGTAATGAGAACTGGGATTTCCGCCGCGTCCAAAGCGTGGTGCTCGACAGCAACGCAGATCGCACCATTGTCACGCTGGATCATGGTCTGGGCACCGCCTCGCCCTATGTTGCGCCAGCGGCTGAGCCTAAGGTATACGCGCTGCGCCAGCGCGCCTCTTTGTTCGGTTATAACGCCCCTGACTGGCGGGTAATGTCCAACGATATTAAATGCGGCTATCTGGGGCTGCCGGCCGGCTCGACCATCACCGCCACCGAATGGCCCGGCTTCACCATCGCCGATATTTCCGACCCGCCCACAGCCACCTCTACCGGTACGGGTCTCTACGGCGAATATTTTGATAACAAAGATCTTTCGAGTCGCAAGCTTACTCGCACCGACACGACGGTGAACTTCGATTGGGGCAGCGGTTCGCCCCATGCGTTGATAGGCGCCGACACGTTCTCGGTGCGCTGGGCAGGTTGGGTGCATGCGCCATCAACCGGTAGTTACAGCTTTCACACCGTCTCCGACGACGGTGTGCGCCTGTGGGTGGACAATCATTTGATTATCAACAACTGGACTAATCACGGCGTCACTGAAAACAGCGGCAGTATTACGCTTACTGCCGGCAAAAAATACGATATCAAACTGGAGTATTACGAGGATGGCGGGGCGGCAACGATCAAGCTTTCGTGGACACCGCCGGGCCTAGCCAAGCAGATTATTCCGCAAGCGCGACTCTATCCGCGCAACGTCCATACGCTGCATCTCGACGCGCTCTATCCGCAGGTTGTGCATAACGGCTGGTTGGTGCTATCCATCCCCGAATATCAGGAATTGTACCAAGTTGACACCGCAGGCGAGGATGCACGCGCCAGTTTTACGCTTACCGGCAAAACCACGCGGCTGAAGGTAAAAGGTGAGAATCTACGCGAGCTTTTCAATGAACGGTTGCGCGAGACGGCGGTGTTCGCTCACAGTGAACAATTGACACTGGCGGAAACGCCCATCACCGCAGATGTAGCGGGAGATTCGCTACGCCTGGATCGCAAAGTGGAAGAGCTTGCGCCCGGACGCACGTTGATACTCAGCGGCATTACTACCACCGGTGATGAGGTGAGTGAAGTGTTGACGTTGCTGAGAACTGAAGCGGACGGCAAGACCAGTAAACTATTTTTCACGAGCTCGTTGCAACATCAATACCAGCGCGGTACCGTCAAACTGTACGCCAACGTTGCACTTGCCACTCACGGTGAAACCGTGCAACAGATTCTTGGCAGCGGCGCAGCGCGATTTTCTCATCAACGCTACACCCTCAAACACACACCGCTCACTTTTGTTGGCGCCGAGAACGAGACTGGTGCCGAGGCGGCATTGGAGGTGCGAGTCAACGATATTCGCTGGCACGAGACGCCCACTCTTTACCAGGCCGGTGCCAATGATCGCTCCTACGTGCTGCGCGTGGAAGAGGACGGTGCGGGGACTATCCAGTTCGGCGATGGTCGCCGCGGCGCGCGTTTGCCGACGGGTCAAGATAATCTGCGTGCCGTTTATCGCAAGGGCATCGGCACAGCGGGTAATCTGCAAGCTGGGCAGCTCTCGCAACTGCTCTCGCGTCCATTGGGCTTGAAAGCAGTGAGCAATCCGCTGCCTGCGGCGGGTGGTGTGAATGCGGACAGTGCAGCTCATGCTCGGCGCAATATGCCGTTAGGTGTGCGCACACTCGGGCGTGTAGTTTCGGTACAGGATTATGAAGATTACGCGCTGGCATTTACTGGCATCGCCAAGGCTCAAGCCACCGTGCTTAACACCCGCGCCGGGCGTACCGTATTCATTACTGTTGCTGGCGATAACGGCGCTCAACCGCCGGATTTAACTCTCGCCAAACTGCTCAATACCCTCAAGCAAAATGGTGACCCGCTGGTGCACTGCGAAACGAAGGCGTACAGCGAGGCGACCTTTCATCTTGCCTTGCGTATCAAATGTGCTCCGGATTACGAGGGCAAGAAGGTACTGGCCGACGTTGAGACTGCCCTGCGCACCGCCTTTTCCTTCGACGCACGCGACTTCGGCCAGATTGTTTCTCGTTCAGAGATTATCGCCATTGCGCAGGAGGTGCAGGGTGTTCTGGGCGTAGATCTGGATCGCTTCTATCGCGGCACTACTATCACACTAGAACAGCGTCTGAGTCCCGCCGCTGCAACCACTGATGCGCAAGGTAATGGCACTGCCGCCGAATTATTGTTACTAGATACCGGCCCATTCGATTATCTGGAGGAAATGCCGTGACTACGACCGCCGACCGCCTCTATGAACTGCTGCCCGCCATCCATCGCATCCGTGATGCGGAGCAAGGCTATCCGCTGCGCGAGCTGCTCGCCGTCATTGCCGAGCAGGTGGCAGCCATGGAGGAAAATCTCGAACAACTTTATGACGATCAATTCATCGAAACTTGCGCGCCATGGGTGGCGCCCTATATTGGCGATCTTATCGGCTATCGCACCCTGCACGGTGTGGTGCCCAATGTGGCCTCGCCCCGTGCTGACGTGGCTAACACCATACGCTATCGTCGTCGTAAGGGTACGGCATCCATGCTTGAGCAACTGGCGCGCGATGTCACCGGCTGGCCGGCACGGGCGGTGGAGTTCTTTCAACTGCTGGGCTGGACGCAGAACATGAATCATCTGCGTACCCATGCGCACTACGCACCGAATCTGCGCAACTGGGAAAAACTACACTGGCGGGATACTGCTTTCGACACCATCGCTCATACCGTCGACGTGCGGCGTATCAGCACTGGTGCCGCGCGCCACAATATTCCTAACATCGGTCTTTATTTGTGGCGAGTACGTGCATTTCCGCTAACCCGATCGCAGGCTGTGGTCGATCCAGATATAGGCGGCGGATTGCGCTTTCGCTTCAATCCGTTGGGCACTGACATGGCGCTTTACAACACGCCGGAAGCGGAAGAAGAGATCAGCCATCTGGCCGAACCGAGTAATGTGCCTATGCCTCTCGCGCGCCGTTGGCTCAAGGTCCATCTTGACGACTACTACGGTCCCGGCAAGAGTCTATGGCTGGAATTGGACGGCAATCCACCGCAATTGATTGCGCGCAATAATATCTGCATCTGCGATCTCAGCGATATCAAGGACGGCGGCGGTAATGTTATCGCCTGGGCACATCAGCCGATTGCCGGTTCCGGGCTGGTGGCCATAGACCCAGTATTGGGTCGCATCGCCTTTGCTGATGTACCGGCCACTGCACCGTTGGTGAGTTTTCATTATGGTTACACCATCGCCATCGGCGGCGGCGAATACGAGCGTGGCGCTTCTGCTGTTGCTGTTACGCCGGTGCAAACTGTACAGGGCGGTGTGGCACTACAGCCAGCGCTTGACGCGGTGCAGAATGGCGGCATGGTGGAAGTGCTCGACAGCCGCCGTTATGTGGAGACGCCCTCTATCACCGTGAATGCCGGTAAGACCGTCGTGTTGGGTGCGGTCAATGGCGCGCGTCCACTGCTGGCGGCGAGTGGTGACATCACGCTCACGCTCGGCGCAGAAGCTACGTTGATCCTCGACGGCTGGGTAATCAGTGGCGGCACACTGATGATGGCCGCCTTTGCCGACACTCAACCGCGTTATCTCGTGCTGCGCGATTGCACGCTGGTGCCGGGAACGTTCGGCGCAGCCAGTGCTCCCGGCCTGGTGGTCAGCCATCCGTTTGCCAAGATAGAGCTGGAACGCTGCATTACCGCACCGCTACATATCGCCGCCGACGCTGAAATCTCATTACGTGAATGCATCGTGGATGCAACTGCGCAAAATCTCATCGCTTACCGCGGCCCTGGCGCCGACGTACTTGCAGAAGGCGGCCTGCTTACATTGGAAAGTTGTACCGTGATCGGCAAGGCTCACACCCGACAATTGACACTGGCCAGTGATTGCCTGTTTGTCGCTACGCTTACTAGCGGAGGTGATACATGGAAAGCGCCGCTGTGGGCGGAGCGTCGCCAGGCAGGTTGCGTGCGTTTTTCCTATATACCGCCCGGCTCGCGCACACCGTCCCGCTATCACTGCCAACCTGAAAATAGTGATCAGCAGATATGGCCACAATTCACCTCGTTGCATTATGGTGATCCCGGCTATGGTCAGTTGTTACAAAGCACTTCAGACAAGATACGTCGTGGCGCCCATGACGAGAGCGAGATGGGTGTACTACATGGTTTATATCAGCCGCAACGTGAAACCAATTTGCGCGTGCGGTTGCAAGAATATCTGCGCTTCGGCCTGGAAGCCGGATTGATTTACGCAAGCTAAGAGCGGCATTGCCGCCACAATAAGGAGAAAGTCATGAGTGGAGATTACAGCCGAGTTCGATTCGATCCCCGCATCGACTTGTCCGGTGTTTTGATGCAGCAAGGGCGCGTGCAACTGGACTCGGATTGGAATGAGTGGGTGGCGGTGCTGGATAGACGCTTGCGCGCCGAGAGTGTGGATACGCTTGGTGTGCAGGTTACGCCAGGAATCACGGGCGTGGCGGTGGTCTCACCGCAGACGCCAGACGCCTTCAAGATCGAGGCTTCCGGCGGAAATATCACTATCGGTCGCGGTCGCATGTATGTGGATGGGCTGCTGGCGGAGAATCATGGTGGTGGCGCGGCAGAGTTTGATGCGGTGCTCGCCGAACTGAGAGGAAAAACGGCGCTGGCGTACAACTTGCAGCCCTATTTTCCTGCGCCGCCGGCTTTGCCCGGCGGCGGGCCCCATCTCGCCTATCTCGAAGTCTGGCAGCGCGAGATCACTTATCTTCAGCAAGCTAATTTGGTGGAAAGCGCCGTGGGCGTGGACACGACCACGCGTCTGCAAACTGTCTGGCAGGTTCGTTTGCTGGCCAATGTCAGTGGTGCCAGCTGCACCACACCCGACACCACGGTAGCGGGTTGGCAAGCACTTTCTCTTCCCTCCGGCGGACGCATGTCCATCAAGACCGAAGGCGTGCCACCCGATCTCGATCCATGCGAATTGCCGCCCGGTGGGGGTTATCGCGGACTGGAGAATCAACTTTATCGCGTCGAAATTCATGATGGCGGTATCGTGGGCGCAGCGAAGTTCAAATGGTCGCGTGACAATGCCAGCGTGGCGAGCAATGTAGTGGAAGTTGTCTCTCATACTGCGACCAGCACCGAACTTAAATTGGCTAGCCTGGGCCGTGACGCGGTGCTGCGTTTTAATACCGGTGACTGGGTAGAGATACTCGACGACCGGCGTGAACTCAGTGGTGAAAACGGTGATCCCGCACTGCGCCATGGTGTGATGCGCAAAATCAGTGTCGACGACGCCAAGCAAACCATTAGCTTCTCACCCGCGTTGCCAGCGAATCTCATTCCGGGTGGCGGCCTTGACACCCTGAATTCCCGCCACACCCGTGTGCGGCGCTGGGATCAAAAAGGCACAGTGCGCGACGCTAACAACAATGTTATCGTCAATCTTGACGCAGCAGGCAGCACCGGTTTGATCCCCGTGCCGGCTGCGGGTGTCTGGGTGATGCTGGAAAACGGGATTCAAATTCAATTCAGTCTCGATTCCACTGGCGGTGGATTCCACTGCGGGGATTATTGGGTTTCTGCGGCACGTACCAACGATACCTCGGTGGAAACCTACACCCAAGCGCCACCGCGCGGCATTCATCGCCATTACGCACGGCTGTCCATCGTTACCTTTCCCGACGATGAAACCGACTGCCGTGTGAAATGGCCACCCGAATGCGGCGGGTGCTGCACTATCAATGTCGCACCTGGCGAAAATATCCAGACCGCGATTGACTCGCTGCCGGACGAGGGCGGTTGCGTATGCCTGAAAACGGGTGTACATAACATCAGCGCTACCATTCAGATACTCTCCTCGCGCATCATTCTGCGCGGCGAGAGCCCTGGTTCTATCGTGCGTGCGGCGGGGCTAGCCAGAACCTTGCAGATCGGCGATTCCGGTTCACCGGTTAGCGACATTATCGTCGAAGGTATACGCTTTGAGGTAACAGCCGCTGCGACTGTTCTTGGTGTGCTGCTGTACTTAGAAAGCTGCACGCGGGTAAGGGTAGAGCACTGCGCGCTTGCTGTTGTGCTTTCTCCGCTGCAAGCACCGCCGTCCTATGTCGGCATTAATTTGAACAACGTGACCGATGTCGATTTGATCGCTAATCGTCTGGACAATTTCCTGATCGGTATTCTGAGCCAGGATTATCAGGGCGGTCTGCACATCACCGACAATGCCATTGCAGGCCTCACCGGCAGATTTCTCGGCCAGATTGATGGCTCCATTGGCCAATACGGCATCCGGATTGATACCAATCATACCCAAGCTTGCCGCATTGAAAACAACCGCATCCGCCATTTCTGGGTCGGCATTTCGCTGCTTCATAATGCCGCAGGTTCGCACATATCGGGTAATCGCATCAGTCGCAGCGCTGGCATCACGCAAGATAACCTTCCCTCTGATGTCGCACAAATGCGCAGCTACCTGGACTCTCGTCTCTACGCAATCGATATTGAAGCTTCTCGTTGCGAGGTGAGCGGTAACCAGATCGACCTGCTCTCCGCTGCATGGGGCGGTATTCGTGTCAGTGGTGACCACGCAATTATTGCTGCCAACCGCCTGGAGGCGATCGCTAAGGTGATCCAATTGGCGGTGCCCGTTGGCATCTACTGTTTTGCGGATGCGAAAAATGGCTTTAGTGCCGATCACGTGGTGGTGAGTGACAATCAATTGCAAGGTGTGCAATCGGGCATTATCGTTTCACGCATCGCCTGCCCGGTCATCGTCGGCAATCATGTTGATGGCGCTGGCGCTGGATGGTACGGCGTGCGAGTGGATGATTGTAGCGACAGCCGTGTCGATGGCAATGATCTGCGCGAAGTTTTCTTCGCCGTGCATCTTAGTGAGGGCGAACGTAATCGTATAGTGGGTAATCGCATCGATCAGGCAGGCGCTGGCATCACCGCCACACAGCAAACCAACCTGGAGATCAGTGATAATTTCCTGCAATCCTGCCTGCTTTTAGGCATGGTGATGTTCGTGCGTGGCACGACTGCGCTGCTTAAAAATCGGGTGCTTAACTGCGGTTACACCCCTAATTTTGCGATAGGTATAGGCGTGTATGCTGAAGAGGTGTTGACGCCTTCTGGTGCCCACCTGCGCATTGAAGATTGCGAGGTGCTTGACACTGGTATCTCTGCCGATGGTAGCCAGGTCACTACTGGCAATGCCATCGGCATTGGTGGCTGGATGCCAGCTTGCCAGATCAGTGGCAACCGCATCGGTTATACCCAGCCCGTTATGCTCGAGCCACTTAACGAACACCGTGCTCTGTTGCTTATCGGGCCGCTGGCAGTACGTTTCATTGGCGGCGCGGGCGAGTTCGCCTACATGTTTGGTAGCGCGCAGGTGAGTGACAATCACTTCAGTGGACCGGGTCGCACGCACCTGGTGGAGTTTATGCGTATTGTAATAAATGACAACATCGATCTTCGCTTTGAGAAGGTGACTTTCAGTAACAATATCTGTGACCATCTCAACGCTGAAGTTAACCCGCGAGGTGCGAGCGTGCTTTTGTGGGGAGGACATCTGATCGCTATGGGCAATCACATCAAGGCCGCGACCAACGTCAATGCCATGTCGTTGACCAATCGTCCCAAAATTGTACTCATGGGCAACATTACCACGGGGGATTACATCAATACCGGCACCGTCACTCCGTTGCCGATCATCAATTTCAACGTCAAAATTTAAGAGGTGTACAACATGGACATCAAAACATTAGAGCAAGCGCTTAAACTGCAAAATGATCTCACCGCCCGGCTCACACAAAGCATGGTGCCGCAGCGCACGGGCAAGGTGCCAGCCATTAAAGTCACACTTAAGGAAAAAGAGGAATTGATTGCTCGTGCTCAAGAGGAGGTTGAAATCGCTATCAAGGAGCGTGATGTAGCCGTAAGCCGCTGGAATGAGCGCGTCGCGCAACGCAAAGCAAACGTTGTTAAATTGCAAAAGGAATTGGATGATCTTAAAGAACAAGTTGTGGAACGAAACGACCCGCCCAAAGATAAACCTGGCAATTTAAAAAAAGCAGTGCGTAGAAAAAAGCCTCAGTAAACAAAGGGGAGTAGTTATTTTTTGGACTGAAAAACCTCTCATAAGGTATTATTTGGTTGAGTTGTACATGGATTAATCCGGCACTGAATGCTGCAATATGAATAGATAGAGAGGAAGTAGATGAAGATTGCAAAAAATGTTTCGGAGCTGATAGGTAACACACCCTTGGTGCAATTAAATCGCGTGACTGAAGGCATAGACGCCACCATCCTTGCCAAGTTGGAATTCTTCAGTCCAGCGCTCAGCGTCAAAGATCGTATCGCCGTGGCAATGATTGATGATGCTGAAAAAGCAGGCAAAATTAAACCAGATACCATTATTTTGGAACCAACATCAGGTAACACCGGTATCGGCCTTGCTATGGTTTGCGCAGCTCGCGGTTATAAGTGTACTTTCATAATGCCGGAAAATATGAGCCGTGAACGCCGCCTGTTGATGAAGGCTTATGGCGCAGAGCTCATTTTAAGCCCAAGCTCGGACGGTATGCCCGGGGCTATGAAGAGGGCAAAAGAAATGGCTTTAGCCGATTCGCGCTACCTCATAATGCAGCAATTCTCTAATCGCGCTAATCCTGCTATCCATCGTGCGACTACCGCTGCAGAAATTATGCGCGACACTGACGAGATGATCGATATTTTTGTTGCCGGTGTGGGAACTGGGGGCACTATTACAGGTGTGGGTGAAGCATTGAGGGAAATTTTTTCGGGGGTGCAAATAATTGCCGTGGAACCTGATGCTTCACCTGTACTTTCCGGCGGCCAGCGTGGTCCGCACGGTATTCAGGGGATAGGGCCGGGTTTTGTGCCTGAAGTGCTCAATAAAAATATCTTCCACGAAGCAATACGGGTCAAAGATGCCGATGCATTGAATATGGCACGGCGTCTGGCAAAGGAGGAAGGCCTGCTGGTGGGTATTTCCGCTGGTGCGGCGGTTTGGGCTGCCCTTGAAGTTGCCAAGCGTCCGTTGAATGTGGGCAAGATGATCGTGGTGATGATCCCGTCTTATGGCGAACGTTATTTATCCACCCCATTATTTGCTGACCTGGATGTGGATTAATCAGCCGCCGTATAGAATACAACACGTAAAATCGGCGATTGGTAACGCCATCCCTAAAAACCATTTTGACGGTTAGTGCCGTTTGTGTATAATGCGCGACTCTGTAAAACCGCATTCAAGCGAGGTTGTTATGTACGCAGTAATCAAGACTGGTGGTAAGCAATATCGTGTTGTCGCAGGCGAAACCCTGAAAATTGAAACTGTCGCAGGTGAAGTAGGTAGTGCTATCGTGCTGGACAAGGTGCTCATGGTCGGCAGCGGCGATACAGTATCTGTTGGTCAACCGCTATTGACGGGCGCGACTGTGACGGCAACCATTATATCTAATGGTCGTGGCGAGAAGATCAGAATTTTCAAGATGCGCCGACGCAAGCATTATCAAAAACATCAAGGTCATCGTCAAAATTTCACTGAGATCCGCATCGACGGCATTTCAGCGTAATTGAAGGAGAAAAAACATGGCATCAAAAAAAGGTGGCGGTAGTACCAGTAACGGTCGCGATTCACACTCAAAACGTCTCGGCGTGAAAACGTATGGCGGCGAATTAATCAGCGCCGGCAGTATTATCGTACGTCAGCGTGGTACGCGATTCCACGCTGGTGACAACGTGGGCATGGGCAAGGATCACACCTTGTTTGCTAAAATTGATGGCAAAGTAGTGTTCGCCGTTAAAGGTGCACAAAGACGCAAGACTATCTTCGTGGTTGCAGCCTAAGCACTCCTAGCCAAGTACAATGAGCCCTATCGCGAGGTAGGGCTTTTTTATTTGCAGGATACCAACATCACATGAAATTCATCGACGAATCAAAAATTGAAGTCATAGCAGGCGATGGCGGCAATGGTGCGGCCAGCTTTCGGCGAGAAAAATATATCGACAAGGGTGGCCCCGATGGCGGAGATGGCGGTTGGGGTGGCAGCGTGTATGCGCTCGCAGACCGTAACATCAACACTCTGGTGGATTACCGTTTTGCGCGCCATCACCGTGCGCGCAATGGTGAAGCCGGGCGTGGTGCGGATTGCTACGGTAAAGGTGCCGAAGATGTTGTACTGCGCATGCCCGTTGGCACGGTCATCACTGATATCAATACCGGTGAATTGATTGCTGACCTGGATCACGATGGGCAAAAAATGTTGCTTGCTCAAGGTGGTAAAGGTGGCTTAGGCAATCTGCACTTTAAATCCAGCACCAACCGTGCCCCACGTCAATGTACCCCAGGTGTTGAAGGTGAACGGCGAGAACTGCAATTAGAGTTAAAAGTACTGGCTGACGTGGGTCTGTTGGGCATGCCCAATGCAGGCAAATCCACCTTCATTCGCGCGGTTTCGGCTGCTCGCCCTAAGGTGGCCGATTATCCTTTCACCACGCTACACCCGAATTTGGGTGTGGTCCGGGTATCGTCCGAAAAAAGCTTTGTGATCGCCGATATTCCCGGCTTGATTGAAGGCGCTGCTGAAGGTGCGGGACTGGGACACCAGTTTTTACGTCATTTGATGCGTACCCGTTTGCTATTACACCTGGTCGACATTGCCCCGATGTATGAGGGAGTCAATCCGGTGCATGAAGCCCATTCAATTTTGAATGAACTAAAAAAATATGATGAAGTGCTGTATAACAAGCCGCGTTGGCTAGTACTAAACAAGCTTGACCTGTTACAAGATAAAGATGAAAAGATCGCTGCTTTTCTGCAAGAGTTTGGTGACTACACGCGTTATTTCACTATCTCCGCGATTAATGGCGAAGGCTGTAAAGAGTTGAGCTATGCCATTATGGAGCATGTGGAGCAGGTTGCTGAACAGGAAGCTTTGACGACCAACGTCGAAAATACTCAAAAAACCGATACTCCAATATTTTAATGCATCATGAAAACCATTCTGACCCAGTGCAAATGCATCGTCGTCAAAGTTGGCAGCAGCCTGGTCACCAATCAGGGTGAAGGACTGGATATCCCCGCAATCCAGAATTGGGCGCAGCAAATTGCTACGTTACGTGAAAATGGGCACAAAGTTGTATTGGTCTCCTCTGGCGCAATTGCCGAAGGTATGCAGCGACTAGGCTGGAAAAAACGTCCCAGCGCCGTGCATGAATTGCAGGCAGCTGCCGCAGTCGGTCAGATGGGTTTGATACAGGTATACGAAAGTTGCTTTAGTGCACACGGTCTGCATACAGCGCAAATATTGCTCACCCATGCCGATCTCGCCGATCGTGAACGTTATCTCAATGCTCGTTCTACCCTGCGTACCCTGCTGACCCTTGGCGTTATTCCTATCATCAATGAAAATGATACGGTGGTCACCGATGAAATCAAGTTTGGCGACAACGACACTCTAGGTGCATTGGTTGCCAATCTGATTGAGGCGGATGCGCTCATTATCCTAACTGACCAGATTGGCCTTTACACGGCCGACCCACGCAAAGATCCAAATGCTACGCTAGTCAGCCTGGCGCAAGCGGGCGATGAAAAGCTTGAAGCCATGGCAGGGGGGGCAGGTAGCCACATCGGGAGTGGCGGCATGCTCACCAAGGTGCTCGCCGCAAAACGGGCTGCCCGTAGCGGTGCACACACTGTGATTGCATCGGGCCATGAAGCAGATGTATTACCACGCCTGATGAGTGGCAATAGTATTGGCACTCTGCTGGAAGCGCAACCGTTACCTCTGAATGCGCGCAAGCAATGGCTGGCGGATCATCTGCAAATCAGCGGCAAGGTGACGCTGGATGCCGGCGCAGTGCATGCGCTGCGTAATGAAGGCAAGAGCCTGCTACCGGTTGGTATCATTAAAGTTAGCGGGGAATTCGAACGCGGCACAGTGGTCGCCATCTTTGATACACATGGACAAGATATTGCGCGTGGCCTGATTAACTACAATGCTGCAGAAACCCGTCGTATTGCTGGGCATCCCAGTAACGAAATCGAATCTCTCTTGGGCTATGTTGATGAGCCAGAGCTGATACATCGAGATAACTTGATTGTATTGTAATGGAATCCCAGGTAGTCCACTGTCACTAAAAATGAAGACCATAAAACCGGGTGTACAAGTTACGCGATATGCCCTGATTGGCGTTTGTAATACAACGATACACTTGCTTATCGTAGGATTGTTGACGTGGTTCGCGGAATTCAATCAGATGTATGCCAATGTTATAGCCTACATTGTTGCCTCATCTTTTTCATTCTGGATGAATACCCGATGGAGTTTTCAGATTCGACCGGGAGCGCGAAATTACGCTCGGTTTCAGCTTGTTTCGTTATTCGGATTGATTGTTAACGCAACGTTGGGTCACCTTGGTGATCATTTCGGCTGGCATATCGCCGTAACTGTTTTTTTGATTGGACTCACGGTTTCCGTTATATCTTTTTTGCTTCATCGTTCTTATACGTTTTCAAAATGACTAGCGTTGATAAAGCAAGTGAAGACATTATTTTAGGCAACTCCCCAAACGTCGCCAGCCGTTACCCGATAAATATCTATCTCCCATGGAGAGAATACGTGGCTAACTGTGCTGCCGGGAGATTTGGAAATAATATTGTCAGAAGCCTTGAATCGTGGATGCACGAGAAGGCCGCAACCAGCGCAGTCAATATTTATTCGATGACGTCATTAGGGAGCGCTTTCCCGCTACCCGCCAAATCGTTCAACCTGTATTCGTTTCTTATCGCAGTTCGCCCCAATAGACAGCGTTGTGAAAGTTTTTTGGAAAAATTATGCAAACAACGCAGCCTATCGTTGTAATGACGGTTTCCATAATTCTTCCCTTCTTCAATGAGGCAGAAGGCATCCCGCTTTTTTTTGAGCGGCTGGATAACGTGATATCAAATATCTCGGATTACCGATTTGAATTGATTTGCATCAATGACGGCAGCCGGGATAGGACGCTTCCGGCGTTGGAATCAGCAAAGAAACGCTATTCAGCAATCACCATCATTGACTTTACCCGTAATTTCGGCAAAGAAGCAGCATTGACGGCCGGGCTGGAGTTTGCTGCCGGAGATGCAGTGATAATCATGGATACAGACCTTCAGCACCCCCCCGAATTGATCCCGGAATTTATACAGAAGTGGCGTAGCGGAGTCCTGGTTGTATTAGCCAAACGAAACTCAAGATCAACCGAAAGCGTTCTCTATCGGTTGTTAGCGGGAATATTTTATCGTCTTCATAACAATATCTCCAACATAAAAATCCCTTCTAACACGGGGGACTTTAGGCTGATTGATCGCCAGGTTTGTGATGCCCTGAATCGACTTCCAGAATCCCGCCGCTTTATGAAGGGCTTGTTCGCCTGGGTTGGTTATGAGTATGAGCTTGTTGAATATGACGTCGCCCCACGTGCTCATGGACAGACGTCTTTCAGCAAGTGGAAGTCGTTGAACTTTGCCCTTGAAGGTATCACCAGTTTCAGCACAGTGCCTCTGCGTGTATGGACCTATGCCGGATTGCTGGTCACAGCGGTTGGCTTCTTTTATGCGTGTTGGGTTATCCTGCGTGCCCTTTTTCTTGGTATAGATACTCCCGGTTATGTGACATTATTGACTGCTGTTGTT
This sequence comes from Candidatus Nitrotoga sp. SPKER, assembly GCA_003402285.1. GTDB lineage: Bacteria > Pseudomonadota > Gammaproteobacteria > Burkholderiales > Gallionellaceae > Nitrotoga. The sequence continues at coordinate 61,587 of QFXG01000012.1, forward strand.
TTCTTCGGAGGACTTCAGTTAATTGGTATTGGCGTGCTGGGTGAATATATAGGCCGTATCTACATCGAGACCAAAAATCGGCCCATATATCTCGTCAAGAAGATCATTAAATGATTACTACCTCGGATGATATTCCTCGTGAAAGTTAAAGTTGAATGAATTTCACGTCCAACCCGTAATTGATAGCAAAAACAAGAGAGCGGGCAGTGATTTCTCCGCTTTCAATGTTGTGCTTGGTTTATTGCTGGCAGCAATTATCGCGAACCATCTGCTGTGGGTTTGGCGTTACGCAGTCCCAGTACCCGCTGGGGATGACTACATTCAGATAGTCAATCGGCTCATCATATTTCACAGCCTTCCTCCTGACCTTTCTTTTAGTGAGAAACTTGAATTTTTCATTGGCTTCTCAGGCGGTCAGCATCGGTTAGTATTCTTGAATTCTGTCATTGTGGCGCTCTACAAGATCGTTGGAAATATCGACTTCCACACTCTGGTTTTCCTCGGCAGCAGTTCGTTGATAGCGCTCCTCTGGGGGCTATGGAAATATGCTGGGTCGGTTGTACCCATCTCAAGAAATCGCATTGCTTATTTTCTGCCGGTAGCATTGCTGGTACTGTCGCCCGTATATTTCGAAGCCTCGCTTTGGGCAACGGGGGTTTTGCAGAATCTGCCTGTGCTGGCATTTGCCTTTTTTGCAATTGCTTGGGTATCACAGCGATCAGGTTTTTTCTTTCTTGTGGCCCTGCTTGCCGCGCTGCTCGCAACCTGCACGACAGCCAGTGGCATGGCTGTTTTTCTGGCGTGTGCGGCGGTGCTCGTTTCGCAGCGACGTTTTGCACATGCAATCATAATGGCGTTGCTATTTATTGCGATTGCATGGATTTATACACGAGGTTTTCCAAACGATCCCTCGATTCCCGTAGCGACCTCATCAATTGAATTGATCCGCTTTTTTTTAGCGCTGTGCGGCGCATTGGTCTGGGGAAAGACCGGGGCAGTTTTCTTCGGTATATTGCTTGTGGCTGGCTTCGGGGTACTCACTTGGCACGGACTTCCAAAGCGCAATCCTGTTTTGTGGGGGCTTGGCCTTTTTCTCCTGCTTTCGATGGCAATGATGTCCATAGGACGAGCCGGTTTTGGTGTTGAGGCAGCGTTGTTAAGTCGCTACAAACCTTATTCCGGCCTGATGTTGGTGGTTATTTACCTGGGGTCAGTTATTCATGTGCCCTCGCTTGTCTGGAAGAAGCTCTTCGGTTTTTTTGGCCTTCTTATTTCGAGTGCCGTATTTGTTTCCGGCCTGATCCACTACAATGCGGCGATTACTGACTTAGGATTTCTGCCGAAGCTGAGGATGGCTTATCGCGGCATCGAAGGGAAGATACAGGTGCTATTCGGGTTTCCCGGCACGGATTTTTCAAATCATGTAATTGATACCGCCGAGCGTTACGGGGTGTATCGACCTCCATCTTTTTCAAAGTTTGTCGCAAACCCTGTACCGTCCTCCAAACGGGTTTTATCCTCTACCCTGAAACAAGAAAATGCAGGGTATGATCATCTTATGTACCAGTTTATTGACGGTGAAAAGGCGGTGCTTGTTTATGGAGGTTCTGATGAGAAATGTACCCTTGAGCCATTACGGCTGGTACTGAAAAACGATGTGCAAACTCTGTATTTTGAAATGCAATCACCTGACTGGGGCTGGTTGAATATTTATCATGATCACTCAAAGCATGGCTTTTTCGGCGGCATAGTGGACAAACGATCGCTTCCGGTGGGTTTATATCAATTGGGTATCACGTGTGGTGACGCCACTCCTACTTTTTGGGGTAATGTTTACTGGGTGTCCAAAACCCCATGATGTTCTTTTCTGAATGCCAGTGCCTCGATGACCGTATTTATAAAATAGCTGGGTAGGTTGAAAAACATGACTGTTTTTTTCAAAAATCGCCGCTGGTTAGTTGTCTTGTTGTTAATGGCTGTCGTTTCTATCATGGGCGGCCTTGGTTACAAATATATCAATAGTCATCGTCCACAATGGCTTAAGGTAACGCAAGCAGCGCCACCACCAGCAGCCGCAATCGGATACATCGACAAGTTGGCAGAGTATCCAGCCAACAGCACTCAAACCAAGGTAATTGGTTGGGCTTTGGCTAAAGACGGCGTGAGTCGTGTAGAGCTGGTGTTGAATGACCAGTTTCGTATCCCTTTGCAAACTGCTTTCATTCGGGCGGATGTCGCGCAGGCTTACCCAGATTACCCGGATGCAGCCAAGGCTGGTTTTGAGGGAGGTGTTGATACCTCGCTATGGGTCGCCAATTGGAACTCAATGGAAATAGTCGTTACCGACAGGAAAGGCAAGTCTTCAGTCATTGGGCGTCGTACACAACCGGCAGTCAACGCGATGGATACATGGAGCGATCTGTTCAAAGTAAGGGACGTCAAGCGCGATGACATTTTTTATTTCATTATGGCCACAAGCAATGTGGCTGGTGGCGGCGGAAAGGAGATCGACACGGTATTTCGTCCTTATGAGAGCAAAACGGTAAAAGTTGGAATCCGGGTTCCCATTCTTTATTTGCGAACAACCAAAGGTAAGGCTGGGGATTATGGTTTTGACCCGGATTTTCAGCTCAGTAAAAAGTGTGGAGGCAGGGTCATTACCGATGACAATCTGCATGGTGTTATGCAATATGCAATTGATCACAAGCTACCCGTACTTTTTACTTTAAACGGTGGCATTTGGGCTGATGCGGCGTGTGATGTACCGGAATGGGATATTAACGATAAACTCGAACAGGATAAAAATAATTGCCAGTGGGACGAAGAGAATGAGGTAATACCGGACGATAGTGTGAAAAAACTTTCTGGCTCGATGGAATCACCGGAACTTGCTCGTGCCCTTACATTTAATGTCTACGCAGCCAAGAATCGCCTCTACAAGAAACGGAATTTGCAGCAAGCTGCCGCCATCATTCGCGAATTTGTGGCACAACACCCTGATCTTTTAATTGGGGTGAGTATGGATCCTGATTTGTACCTCAATCCTTTTGTTCAAAAAAAATGGTTCGACTATAACCCCGGCACCTTGCGGCAATTCCGCGAATGGTTACAAGGAACGGGGCCATATGCTGGACATCCTGCAGCGGGCGTGCCTAATCTTTCTCGTTATCGTAAAGAAAAGCCATTGACTCTGATTGAGGTTAACGAATTGAGTGGGCGCTCGTTCAAAAGTTGGGTAGAGGTTGATCCTCCCCGTTCATTTCCTCATATTCTTGGCAAGCCTTTTTGGAAGGATGCATGGGTGCGCGAATGGGAACACTTTCGCCGTCATCTCGTTGACCTACACTACGATGAGCTTTCGCAGTGGTTAGTTGAGGCTGGTCTTGACAAGGATTTTATCTATTCATCCCAAGGATTTATGGCACCTGGAGAGGGCAGTATGCCCTTTGCAATAAATATCAGCAGCCCTGTAAAAAACTTTGATTCCGGCGGTATGTCGATCGAAGGTTCTGTTCCCGAGCATGGACATTTAGGTGCAATTCTTTACGGGCCTAGTGCAATCAACCAGATCAGGATGGAAGAAGATCGCACCCTATTTTCTGTTTTTCGAAAATTTGATCCTGGCTGGGCCGTCATTGAGCATAATACGGCTGATTTACGTAACCCATCACGTCTCCCCAACTTCGCTGAGGCTTACAAATCATTACGGGAAATTTACAATTACGGAGCGCACTTTATTTCACCTATGGCATGGAATGGTAGCCGGGGTAGCTTTGTGGGACAGCCCGGATTTGTCGCCTATACGGCGCTACGTGATACGCCACTTGAGGAAGCGACCAAGAATTTCATGGTGAGTCACGCCAATTTACCACGCCGAGCAAGGCTGTGGACTTTTGGGGGTGATGGGCACGCCGATGATGATGGCTGGGTGCCAATATTCGGAACGAGAGGGGAGAGTACCCCCGGAATGTTCACTTTGCATGGTAACGGTGACAGCCAGGTTTCATTGGAATCACCTGATGATTTGGCTTTCAAACTGACGGATTACAGCGCGATCATTTTCAAAGCGGTTACGCCAAAAATGTTATCCACCATAAGTGTTGAAGGGCAAACAACTGATGGAAAATGGATACCCCTATTTCCGGAAACTTCCTTGACCAATGTGCAGTTGGTAACAGCAGGTTCACTGCTGCCACTGATGACGGAGCGTAGTAATGCGGAATTCAGACGTATCCGGTTGAACTGGAAAATCAACGATAAAAGTCCATTGGTGCTGGAGCGAATCGCATTTTATCCCCGTTGACTGCCAGAACGGCAGACGGTTGGCATCAACCCTTAATTTCAGCTCAACGTATACAGCCAGACGAGCATTTTGATTCAATACGATAAAACAATCTGTTTCCTATACTTTTTATACTAGCCACATTGAAATATAACCATGATTGACTTGCGTGCCCCGATCTCTGAAAAATTGGCAAGTCGCGAAAATAATTTAAACGCCTTACGCCTGATCGCTGCGGTATTGGTGGTTTTTTCTCACTCTTACGCATTGAGCGGAAATATCGAACTAGAGCCAATTGGTCGCCTTCTTCATATATTTGATGGTGGTGCTTTGGCCGTGATAGCTTTTTTCTTTTTGAGCGGCTATCTTATTTCCTCAAGCTGGGCCTCCACGCCACATTTTCCTTCATTCATGGCAAAAAGAGCGCTGAGAATTTTGCCTGGCTTAGCTGTTGTTGCAGCGATTAGCGCACTTGTGCTTGGTCCAATAGCAAGTTCTCTGGATATCAATCATTATTTTTCATCAGGCCAGGCACTGAGATATATCCGCGACAATGTTAATGTACTAAGTTTAAAAACCAACACGCTACCAGGCCTTTTTGAAAATCTGCCGCTACCTCATGCCGTTAATGGCTCTCTATGGACTTTAAAGGTCGAATTTTTAGTGTACATCGCGATCGGAGTGATCGGAGCGACCTGCTTGTTGCCAACTGAAGGAAAAGGCTGGCGCGGTATTTTATTTTCTACCGTGATGCTCTACCTAGCTGTTCGAATGATCACCGTTGCCAAAGCCGAATTCGATAGCTGGAATACTGGCCTCGAGTTATTTTCGTGCCAATTAATCGCGGTCTTTATGCTCGGAGCTAGTGTTTATACGGTACGCCACTGGATTCCGCGCTCAGGCTTACTAGTGACGGGACTCATTGGCTTTACATATTTATTTCGAGAAACCAGTTTGTTTCTACTTTTTATATATTTGTCGTATGGATATTTTTTGCTATTCATCGCTACGTCATCATTTCATCTATTAGGGAAAAGAACTCGGGTCAATGATTATTCTTTTGGCGTGTACATTTACGCCTTTCCAATTCAACAAATCGTTGTCACGCTGGTTCCCGGTATTTCGCCAGTTTCACTGTTCCTGTTCGCGTTACCCATAGTGACGCTATTTGCAATTGCTTCATGGCATTTCATTGAGAAACCCTGTCTTGGATTTAAAGGCTTTTTATGGTCTTGAGTCTTCCAAATGAAGTGGCTACCAGCTCACTAAAGTATCATTGACTTTGGTAAAGGATGCGGATGGTGGTAGTAAGAGTTTTGTCAGGAAATTGCTGTCTTGTAAGGAGCAATGATGATCGTACTGGAAGTGTTATCTCCCTATAGAATCTCAAAGAGCATTTTCTATATTACCTTTCCCGGATTCATTAAATTATTTGGGTCGAAGGTGTGCTTGATGCTGCCCATCAGCTCCAACTCCAGCCCACTTTTGTAATGATGTATCTCATTACGCTTGAGTTGTCCCAGCCCATGCTCGGCGCTGATGCTGCCGTTTAATCCATGCACGATGTCGTACACGATGCTGTTGACCTGTTGGCTTTGCATAATGAAGGCCGGGTTTTGTGCAGCATCCAGCATTGAGACGTTGTAATGAATGTTGCCATCACCGATATGGCCGAAGGCAACAATGCGCAGACCATTGAAAGTGGCATTCAGGGCGGCGTTTGTTTGGGCGATGAATTCTGCTACGTGACTGATGGGCACAGCGACGTCATGCTTAATGCTAATGCCCTCACGTTTCTGTGCTTCGCTGATATTTTTGCGCAAACTCCACCAGCTTGCGGCGCGATTTTTTGAATCGATGGCGAACTCGAGGATACCAGCACCGAACGCTTGCAGCGCATTGAGCAAAGGTGCATCCAGGGGTGCTTGCAGCACATCCGATAGTTCGATCAGTATGATCCATTCATAATGCGTAACAAATGGCTCAACCGTATCGGGAATATGCGCTAAAACAAGATCCAGACAGGATCTCGAAATGATTTCGAAGGCGCTTATTTTGTCGCCGCAATGAGCACGCAAATGGGCGAGCAGCTTTACCGCCACCGCCGGATCGCGTACCGCCACACACGCCGTTGCCACCGATTGTGGACGTGGAAACAACTTTAGCACAGTGGTCGTGATGATGCCCAGCGTGCCTTCTGCGCCGATAAATAAATGCTTCAAATCATAGCCGGTGTTGTCCTTGCGCAAACTGCGTAATCCATCCCAGATGCGGCCATCTGGCAAGACGACTTCCAGTCCAAGCACGAGGTCGCGCATGTTGCCATAGCGCAGTACGCCGATGCCGCCGGCATTAGTAGAAATGTTGCCGCCGATTTCGCATTGTGTTGCGATGGCGCTGAGGCCAAGAGGGAACAAACGGTTGGCCTGCTCTGCCGCTTCTCGCACCTTGGCTAAGGTGCAGCCTGCTTCTACGGTTAATGTATAGTTGGTGGTGTCCAGTGCAAGAATTTGGTTCATACGTGACAGGTTAATCACGATCTGTTGTCCTTGCGGTAAGGGTACTGACCCCCCGCTTAAACTGGTGTTACCACCCTGAGGGACAATGGCGATGCGGTGCTCGGCACACAGCGCGACCACCGCAGAGACCTGTTGTGTATTGTTAGGCTGCACTACGGCCAGTGCCCTGCCGCTGTAGCGTCCGCGCCAGTCGATACAATAAGGCGCTGCGATTTCGCCGCTCAGTACGTGGTCGGTGCCGACTACGTTTTTTAGTGAATTTATAAAATCTGGAAGCATATAAAATATTTTCTTGAAATGCCTTATTTTACAAATGATCTGACGATCTAGAAATCAATCGGGTCAATGTCCAGCGACCATCGCAATTTTTGTGCGGGTAGTGCATCCAGCAAGGGTCGCCACTTGCGCAGAAATTGTTGTAATGGTTTTCGCGTTTCGCTTTGCACCAGCAATTGCGCTAAAAAATGATTAGCGCGACGCGGCATGGCCGCAGGAACCACACCGTAAATCTCAACTGGCATGACGAGTTCCATTGCAGCATCGCGCGCTTGTTGCAAGAAAGTATACATGTGGGTTTCATCTTTAGCTTCAGCACGTAGCATTGCCTGATACATGAATGGAGGGAAACCGGCGGATTGACGCTCCGCGAGTAGGGTTTTTGCCCACGTATCGTAATCATGTTCACGTAACGCACGGAACAATGGATGATCAGGAAATGCGGTCTGGATCAGCACTTCGCCCGGCTTGTCGGCCCGGCCCGCGCGTCCTGCTACTTGGACGAGTTGAGCAAATAACTTTTCCGATGCTCGAAAGTCACTGCTGTATAACGCACCGTCCGGATTAAGCACACCTACCAGCGTCAAGTTAGGGAAGTCATGTCCCTTCGCCAGAATTTGCGTACCGACCAGAATGTCTACCGCGTCATCCTGAATCTGCTGACGCATGGCTTGCCACGTTCCTTTATTACGCGTGCTATCACGGTCCACGCGCAGGATGCGCGCTTTGGGAAAATGCTCCTGCAACGCACTTTCCACCCGTTGCGTGCCGATACCAACCGGTTGCAGGTCGGCGTTGCCGCACGACGGACAGGCGTGCGGCACACGTTCCTGATGGCCACAATGGTGACAGCGCAGGCGGCGATCTTTAAGATGCAGCACTAACTTGCCCGCGCAATTTGAACAGCCAGAAAGCCAGCCGCAAGCGCCACACATCAACACGGGTGCATAACCACGTCGATTAATGAATATCAGGCTCTGTTCACCGCGCTGTAGCCGCTCGGCCATGGCCTTGAGAAGCGGCTCACTGAGACCCTGCTGCATCACTATATTGCTGGTGTTAATGCAATTAACTGTTGGCAACTGTGCTTGTGTCGCTGCACGTTGGGTCAAGCGCAACATTTGGTAGCGTCCGCTCTGTGCGTTGTAATAGCTTTCAAGTGAAGGGGTCGCGGAGCCTAATACAATCGGTACGCCACGCTGGTTAGCACGAAAGATTGCCACATCTCGTGCCGAGTAACGTAAGCCATCCTGCTGCTTAAACGAAGTGTCATGCTCCTCATCCACAATTAATAGCGCCAGTTGTGGTAGTGGCGTGAACACTGCCAGACGCGTACCCAGTATGATGCGTGCCCGGCCGGATTGTGCACGCAGCCAGTTCTGCATGCGTTCCCCGTCGTTTAAGCCACTGTGTAGGCTGATCAGCTCAACATCCGGCAAGCGACTGCGAAAATAATTTTCCAGCTGAGGCGTAAGATTGATTTCCGGCACCAGCAGTAAAACTTGCCCTCCCTGCTGCAATATCTGGTTCATCAGATGCACATAAATCTCGGTCTTACCACTACCGGTGATACCGTGCAGCAGGAAGCAGCCAAAGCACGATGCTTTAGTAATTGCATCCACTGCTTGCCGCTGCTCCAAGGTCAACGTATAAGTATTGTTGAATGTAAATGTGCTGGGAACCGCAGGCACTGCGTGTGTCTCGACCCATCCTGCATGCAACAATGCTTTAAGCGCAGATGCTCCGCTGGGTGATAACGCGCGCACTTGCGCGGCAGTTAATGAACCCAATTTCAAGGCTGCGAGGATGCGGTGCTGTACTACTTTGCGCTTAGATAGCAGGCTCAAGTCGAGTGCACGGCCGTTAACGCTTAGTCTGTATTGCATCGCTTCCTTGAGCGTGACCAGCTGGCTGGTACGTAAACGTACCGGCAAGGCGGACAGCACAGTAACACCAAGGGGGTAGTGGTAATAGTCGCTACAGAAGCGCAGCAAAACAAGTAGTTCATCGGACAGTGGCGGGATTTCTCCCAGTACTTGCAAAATGGGTTTGACACGTTCTGGAGAAAGGACAGAATCCATTGCGCATTCCATCACCACGCCTGTCATTTTTTTGCTTCCAAATGGAACCAGTACGCGTTGTCCCGGAATGATCGCGATATTATTGTCTAGAGAATAATCAAATAATGTTGACAATGGCACATCTAGCGCGACACGAACAATTCGCATTTATTAAAATTTGCTCCAGCAATTTCTATCATACAGAGCTAAGCCAGCTGACTTAATTGAGTATTTTTTATTCTCCACATAAGCTGTGGATAACAATGTGGATAATTCCAATATAAGTAGGCTAACTACTAGTGCTGTATACGATTTTGTCCGGCCGCTCATTTCATAGGCACTATTTATTTTGAATAAAAACAATAACTTAAGTTTGTGGCTTTAAAATACAATAAAAAATTGTTCTTACAAGGGATGGTTATGTGATTTGTGTATAACCAGACGAAATGTCAAGTATTTTTAATGATATTTACGACTTAAGTCATGTACTGCCTGTACCAACGCCGCAGCATTGTCTGGGTTGGTGAATTGAGAAATACCATGTCCCAAATTAAATACATGACCACTGCCATAGCCATAACTAGCCAGCACGCGTTCCGTCTCGGCACAGATAACTTCTGGCGTGGCAAATAGCACAGCTGGATCCAAGTTACCTTGTAATGCAACCTTATGACCCACTTTTTGTCGCGCTACACCAATGTCCATGGTCCAGTCCAACCCGACCGCATCGCAGCTAATGTCAGCGATGCTATCCAGCCATAAACCTCCACCCTTGGTAAATGCAATTACTGGAATTTTAACGCCGTCATGTTCGCGCTTCAGCCCCTGCACGATTTGCTGTAAGTAAGGCAGTGAAAATTCATAGTAGGCAGCATGCGAAAGCACGCCACCCCAAGAATCAAAAATCATCACGGTCTGCGCACCTGCTTCAATCTGGGCGTTAAGGTATTGTGTTACCGCCTGTGCAGTGACTTGCAGAATGTGGTGCATCAGCTTGGGTTCTTTGTACATCAACGTTTTTACACGTGCATAATCGTCGCTGCCACCGCCTTCTACCATGTAACAAGATAATGTCCATGGGCTGCCAGAAAAACCAATTAATGGTACGCTACCATTCAGCGCCTTGCGAATTTGTGACACGGCGTCGGTGACGTAACGAAGATCTTTATTGATGTCTGGCACTCTTAACGCTTTGATAGCAGCTTCGTCGCGTAAAGGACGTTCAAATTTTGGCCCTTCTCCTTCGGAGAAATACAATCCAAGACCCATGGCATCGGGTATGGTGAGAATGTCAGAAAAAAGAATTGCAGCATCCAGAGGAAATCGATCCAGCGGTTGCAATGTCACTTCTGTCGCCATGTCAGGGCTTTTGCATAACTCCAGAAAACTGCCAGCACGCTTGCGTGTGGCACAGTATTCTGGCAGATATCGTCCGGCCTGGCGCATCATCCACACGGGGGTATAGTCAGTTGGTTGGCGTAGCAAAGCACGTAGGAAGGAGTCATTTTTTAATTTGAAATTCATGTTGTTCTCTTTTAATGTATATAGGCTAAATTCAAACAGCTTTACCCTTGACCTCTCAAAAACTCCCCTTATCAGAGAGATTAGCTAGGAAACTTGGTTATCGGTGAAGCAGGTAAATGCAAAAAACCAGGAAGATAATATCGTCTTCAATTATCAATATCTTGAAATGAAAAAATATCCTGCGGTATTTTGTAGTGCATCATCTGCCATAGAGGAGAAGGGTTTTTGGGTGACCAGTCACGAGTGCAGTGAAGGCAATCCATATTTACATAGCACTGATTACTCTAAGCGTATCGGGTAGAGCTTCCGGAATAGCTACTATTAAGAGAATAGTTAGCGCAGCGCTGATTGAGTGCAATCCGTCGTTCAGCGCCTGCTAGGGACAACTCAATTTAGAGCGGCAAACTGGAACTACCCATCAAATATTCATCCACTGCACGTGCTGCCTGGCGGCCTTCGCGTATCGCCCACACTACTAGCGACTGGCCGCGACGCATATCGCCAGCAGCAAAAACCTTAGCCACCGAGGTTTGATAATAGCCCGCTCCTTCAGTGACAGCCTTGGCATTGCCGCGGCCATCTTTTTCAACGCCAAACGCGTCCAGAACCTGCTGCATCGGGCTGACAAAGCCCATAGCCAAAAGCACGAGATCGGCCTTCATTTCAATTTCGCTGCCCGGCACTTCTTGCATTTTTCCATCTTTCCATTCGACGCGCATGGCATGCAATTTTTCGACCTTGCCATTGTTGCCGGTTAATTCTTTGGTCGCCACAGCCCAATCACGCTGGCAGCCTTCATCATGAGAGCTGGAAGTGCGTAGTTTCATTGGCCAGTATGGCCAGATCAGCGGTTTATTTTCCTGTTCGGGCGGGCGCGGCATGACCTCAAATTGGGTCACTGAAGCCGCGCCGTGGCGGTTGGACGTACCGACACAGTCGGAACCGGTGTCTCCCCCGCCGATTACCACCACATGTTTGCCAGTCGCTTTAATTTGATTGGGTACCACGTCTCCCGCTACAATTTTGTTTTGCTGCGGCAAAAATTCCATTGCGAAATGCACGCCCTGCAACTCACGCCCTGGCACTGGTAAGTCGCGTGGCTGTTCAGCACCACCTGTTAATACTATAACGTCGAAGTCGTCCTTCAATTTTTGTGCTGACACCTGCACGCCAATATGTTGATTGACGCGGAATTCCACACCCTCGGCGCGCATCTGTTCAATGCGGCGATCAATATGCGACTTTTCGAGTTTGAAGTCGGGAATACCATAACGTAAAAGACCACCAATTCGATCATTTTTCTCGAATACCACCACGTCGTGTCCGACACGTGCTAATTGTTGGGCACAAGCCAAGCCCGCCGGACCAGAGCCAACTACGGCAATTTTTTTGCCGGTTTTGGTCTGTGCGGGTTGTGGCGTCACCCAGCCTTCTTCCCAGCCTTTATCAATAATGGCATGCTCGATTGATTTGATGCCGACTGCATCGTCATTAATGGTCAATGTGCAGGCCGCCTCACAGGGTGCAGGACAAATACGCCCGGTGAATTCTGGAAAGTTGTTGGTGGAATGCAGCACGTCCAAGGCTTGCTTCCAGTTGCCGCGATAAACCAAATCATTCCAGTCCGGGATAATGTTATTAACCGGACAACCTGTAGTACAAAATGGAATACCACAGTCCATACAGCGTGAGCCTTGTACGGAAGCCTGCTGGTCGGCCAGACGCGGTATGAATTCCTGATAGTTTTTCAGGCGATCCGCGACCGGCAAGCTATGCTCGCTTAAGCGGCGGAATTCCATGAACCCGGTAATCTTACCCATTTATACAGCCTCCAATTGCTTGCTTTGTTGCGCCGCGACTTCCTGTAAGGCACGGCGGTATTCAGTCGGCATAACCTTGACAAATTTTGGCAAGTAGCGTGCCCAATTATTTAGAATATCCTGAGCACGGACACTATTGGTGTAGCGCAGATGTGCATCCACCATATCGCGTAACACCTGTTCGTCAGCTTTGCCGAGGTGATTAAAATGCACTCGGCCATGCGTCTCGACTTCACCCAGGTCACTCGCAGCAGCTTCATCGGGTACCGGTTCCAGTTGCACCATCGCCAGATTGCAACGATGTTCGAAACCGCCATCCTCATCCAGTACATAAGCAATGCCGCCGGACATGCCGGCAGCAAAATTGCGTCCGGTTTGACCAAGTACAACCACTATGCCGCCGGTCATGTATTCGCAACCGTGATCGCCCAAGCCTTCCACTACTGCAATAGCGCCGGAATTGCGCACTGCGAAACGTTCACCAGCCACCCCTCGGAAATAGCATTCACCACTGGTCGCACCGTAAAGCACGGTATTGCCAACGATGATATTTTCCTCGGCCACGATGTTGCATTCCTTGGGCGGTAGCACCACGATACGCCCGCCACATAAGCCCTTGCCGACATAGTCATTACCTTCTCCAGACAGCTCGAAGGTAATGCCATGCGCGAGAAACGCGCCGAAACTCTGTCCGGCTGTGCCCTGTAATTTCACCGTAATCGTATCGTTCGGCAAGCCCGGTTGACCATAGCGTTTTGCTACTTCGTGCGACAGCATTGCACCGGCGGTACGGTTAACATTGCGAATGCGGGCTTCTATGGTTACCGGCACCTTTCTTTCCAGCGCAGGCATGGCTTCGGCAATCAGTCGATGATCCAACGCCTGAGTCAGTCCATGGTCCTGTTCTTCGGCATGGCGGCGCGCTACGCTAACCGGTACATCAGGCTGATGGAAAATTTTCGAGAAGTCCAGACCCTTGGCTTTCCAATGTGCAATGACATGTTTGGCGTCAAGCAATTCGCTACGACCAATTAGATCATCGAACTTGCGAATACCAATTTGCGCCATGTATTCGCGTACTTCTTCGGCCACAAAGAAGAAATAATTCACCACGTGTTCAGGTTGACCGGTGAATTTTTTGCGTAGCTCGGGGTCTTGTGTCGCCACGCCCACCGGACAGGTATTGAGATGGCACTTGCGCATCATGATGCAGCCCTCTACTACCAGTGGCGCTGTGGCAAAGCCGAATTCATCTGCACCGAGTAACGCACCGATTAATACATCACGCCCGGTCTTCAACTGGCCGTCCACCTGCAAAACAATTCGTCCACGCAACCGGTTTAACACCAGCGTTTGTTGAGCTTCCGCCAGTCCAAGTTCCCATGGGGTTCCAGCATGCTTTATGGAAGACAATGGCGAGGCACCTGTGCCCCCATCATGCCCAGCAACAGTTATATGATCCGCCTTGGCCTTGGCCACTCCGGCCGCTACCGTACCAACGCCCACTTCAGATACCAGCTTGACCGAAATGGAGGCGTGTGGATTGGCATTTTTCAAATCATGGATGAGCTGCGCCAGATCTTCGATGGAATAAATATCGTGATGCGGTGGCGGTGAGATCAATCCTACCCCGGGTATGGCGAAACGTAGTTTAGCGATGTACTCTGATACCTTGTGGCCGGGCAATTGGCCGCCTTCGCCTGGCTTTGCGCCCTGCGCCATCTTGATTTGAATTTGATCGGCGCTCGTCAAGTATTCTGCGGTCACACCAAAGCGACCCGAGGCCACTTGTTTTATTTTGGAGCGCAATGAATCTCCTGGCAATAAAGTCAGATCAGCTTCAATACGTCCTTTGCCTATAATTTCAGATAGTTTCTCGCTACCTTTAATTGACTTGAAACGCATCGGATCTTCGCCACCTTCACCTGTGTTAGATTTTCCCCCGATACGGTTCATTGCGATGGCCAAAACGGTGTGCGCCTCGGTGGAAATAGATCCCAGCGACATGGCTCCCGTAGCAAAACGTTTGACGATTTCTTTTGCCGGTTCGACTTCTGCCAGTGGAACAGGGGCGCCAGCTGGCTTGATTTCGAACAAGCCGCGCAATGTCTTCATGCGCTGAGTCTGGTCGTTAATCAGCTTCGCATATTCTTTGTACGCTTGTCCGTTGTTGGAGCGCGTGGCATGTTGCAGTTTGGCGACGGCATCTGGCGTCCACATATGCTCTTCACCGCGCACACGGTAGGCATATTCTCCTCCCGCTTCCAGCGCATTGGACAGTACCGGATCGTTGCCGAAAGCGGCTTGATGAATACGCATCGCTTCCTCGGCCACTTCATGCAGGCCAATGCCTTCGATCTGGGTTGCCGTGCCGGTGAAATACTGCGATACAAAATCAGCGTTCAGACCGATTGCCTCGAAAATCTGTCCGCCGCAATAAGACTGATAAGTGGAAATGCCCATTTTGGACATGACCTTTAGCAGCCCCTTGTTTATCGCCTTAATGAAACGTTTATTTGCATCCTTGTTCGATAGACCCGCAGGTAAATAATCGCTCATGGCAGCAATAGTTTCATAGGCCAGCCACGGGCATATCGCCTCAGCGCCGTAACCAGCAAGGAGTGCGAAGTGATGGGTTTCACGCACAGAGCCGGAGTCCACTACCAGTCCGGTGCTGGTGCGCAACCCTTCGCGTACCAAATGATGATGCACACCTGCACAAGCCAGCAAAGCCGGAATCGCCACGCGTACACTTGAAATCGTACGGTCGGACAAAATGAGCACGTTGTAGCCATCCGCCACCGCTTGGTCGGCTGCGGCACTCAGCGCCTTGATCGCGGCTTCGCAACCAGCCGCGCCCTGTACCGCAGGATAAGTTATATCCAGCACCAGCGCTTTGTAACGTCCCTGTGTTAATGTGCTGATGTCGCGCAACTTGGCTAAATCTTCATTGGACAGTACGGGCTGATGCACCTCAAGACGCAGCGGCGGATCGGTCTCGTCGATACCGAGCAGATTGGGTTTTGGGCCAATAAACGAAGTAAGCGACATAACGATCTCTTCACGGATCGGATCGATAGGTGGGTTCGTTACCTGAGCGAATAGTTGCTTGAAATAGCTGTACAAAACTTTGTTCTTATCCGACAGCACGGGCAAGGTGGCATCATTACCCATAGAGCCAGTTGCCTCTTCCCCTGCGGCGGCCATGGGCGCAAGAATGAATTTGATGTCTTCCTGGGAATAGCCAAATGCCTGCTGAGTATCCAGCAGGCTGGTGTCTAGCAAGTTTTTCTTTATATCTACACCTGGCAGGTCGCCGAGGAAATAACGTGACTTCTCAATCCACTCGCGATAGGGTTTTGCGGTAGCGAGCTGCTGCTTCAATTCGGTGTCATCAATAATCCGGCCGGCTTCCAAATCGATGAGAAACATCTTGCCCGGTTGTAGCCGCCACTTTTTCACAATCTTGCTTTGCGGAATATCCAGCACACCCATTTCAGATGCCATCAACACCAAGTCATCATCTGTAATCAGATAGCGCGCCGGGCGCAGGCCGTTGCGGTCCAGCGTGGCACCGATCATGCGGCCGTCCGTGAAAGCCACGGCAGCTGGGCCATCCCACGGCTCCATCAACGCAGCATGGTATTCATAAAATGCGCGACGCTCTTCATCCATCAATGGATTGCCTGCCCAAGCTTCAGGAATTAGCAGCATCATCGCGTGCGGCAGCGAATAACCCCCGGCCACCAGTAGTTCCAAGGCATTATCAAAACAGGCGGAATCGGATTGGCCTTCCACAATTAACGGCCACAATTTTTCCAGATCTGCGCCCAGCAAACTGGATGACATCGCTGCATGACGCGCTGTCATCCAGTTCACGTTACCGCGTAAGGTATTGATCTCGCCGTTGTGCGCAATCATGTGGAATGGATGTGCCAGATCCCAAGAGGGGAAAGTATTGGTGGAAAAACGTTGATGCACCAGCGCCAATGCGCTGACCATATTTTCATCTTGCAGATCGAGGTAATAATCACCGACCTGGTCGGCCAACAACATTCCCTTGTATACGATAGTGCGCGCAGAAAGCGACGGTATATAGAAACCTCGTCCTTGTTCATTGGGCAGGCCGCGCACAGCGTGTTCTACAATCTTGCGAATGACAAATAACTTACGTTCGAAGCTATCGACATTCGTAGAATTTGAATCACACCCAATGAATACTTGGCGTACTAATGGCTCAACCGCCTTAACGCTCTCGCCCAAGCTACTATTGTCTACCGGCACATCACGCCAGCCCAACAAAATTTGCCCTTCCGTAGCAATCTTGTTGGCAATCACCTGTTCGCAGGCGGCACGTGCTGCCGTATCGCGCGGCAGGAACAACATACCCACTCCGTATTTGCCTGTCACCGGCAGGGATATACCCTGTGCAGCGCATGATTTACGCAAAAATGCATCTGGAATCTGGATCAGAATACCCGCACCATCTCCCGCCAAGGGGTCAGCGCCTACCGCGCCGCGATGAGTAAGATTTTTGAGTATCTGTAGGCCTTGACAAATCATGTCATGGCTCTGCTTACCCTTGATATGCGCCACAAAGCCCACTCCGCACGCATCGTGCTCATGGCGCGGGTCATATAAACCCTGCTGGACCGGCAACGAAGAATGACTCACACGTTGTTCCTCATTAAAAATCATTAATCCCAAAAAAAGTGGCGACACATATCGCCACAGCGTTATTCATGCAATCTATGTCCACAAAATACAAAGCGAAAGGGCGGAAATATTACCTTGTCTCGGGACGAACAGCAACCTAGAACCTGTTCGAATATGAAATTCAAGTTAAATGGTGGTGTATCTCCACTTTTTTGACCTGCATATTTTTAGGTATATACAGCGCAACGAATTTGTTTGCATGACTTGGGTTTTGGTCAGTATTGAATTTTCAGAAGCTCCCACCAGTTGATGATAAAATTGCACTGCGGTTTGTAGTGGAGTTGTGTGTTGAAAGTGTTAATCAATTTTTTAAAGATACCTATCTATAAAATATGTCAGGAAATCTTTTTGTCGTCAGTGCACCATCGGGTGCAGGAAAAACCAGCCTGGTTCGCTCGTTGCTAGCCAACAATCAACAGGTTGATCTTTCTGTTTCCTACACAACGCGAGCGCCACGCTCAAGCGAGATTGACGGGAAAGACTATCATTTCGTCAGTCATGAAACCTTTTTGAATATGGAAAAGCATGGCGATTTTGTGGAAAACGCCGAGGTGTATGGCAATCTTTATGGCACTTCAAAATCCTGGATTGAAGCTGAAATTTTGAGCGGACGCGACATACTGTTGGAAATTGATTGGCAGGGTGCGGCGCAAGTACGGCGCACGTTTCCAGATTGCATTAGCATCTTCATCTTGCCCCCCTCTTTGCAAGCGTTGAAGGATCGTCTTCATGGGCGGGGACAAGATGACGCTAAAGTGATCACACAACGCTTGCATGCCGCGAAAGAAGACATCGCCCATGTCGTAGAGTTTGATTATGTTATTATTAATGATGAGCTGGACATTGCTTTGCAACAGCTCAATGCCATCGTCATTGCCGCAGGACTTCGCCGCGACAGACAACTCGCACGTCAACAAACTTTGATTAATCAACTGCAATAAAGGAGACACTGCACCATGGCCCGTGTAACGATAGACGACTGTTTGGTAAACATCCCTAACCGATTTGAGCTCACTTTGGCTGCTGCTTACCGCGCACGCCAGCTGGCCAATGGTGCCAGCTATCTAGTAGCAGAATGTAAAGATAAGCCCACTGTAATTGCCCTGCGTGAAATCAGTGAAGGAAAGGTAGGGCTGGAAATTCTTATTCGTGGAATAGCCTAGGTATCATAGTTTCTAGCTACTTTGCATTGGTAATTTCCGCTGCAATAGATAAGCGACCTGAACAAAAGTTCCAACACTAAAAAGGGATTAGGTCGCGCAAAGTTGATTTAATCGCTCTGTAATTTTGTTGTATAAAAATGCATCTATTATTTATCCAAACTCACTATCCGTTTTTACCTAAATAAATCGAATTGCTAGCTTGAGTCTGCTCGTAATGCGGGACTTGAGCTGATAAAGCAGACTGTTGAGCAACTAAGTCTTTTTCTTCACCTCCTACCAACCCGATGTTTTATAGTGCCTCCCTTCCTTATGCTGCTAATGCTGCCGCTTACTTTGCGGCCATCGCGGATTTGCCTTGGGCGGTGTGGCTGGACAGCAGTGGACGGGGACGTTACGACATTCTATGTGCACAACCCATCACCACGCTGGTTACACAGGGTACATACACGGAAATTATTAATACAACCGGTGTGCAGCGTTCAGCCAGTGATCCATTTGATCTCTTGCGCCAGCAATTGGCTACACCGTTCGCAGCAAGACCGGGCATTCCCTTTTTGGGTGGCGCATTAGGCTACTGGGGTTACGATCTGGCGCGCCACCTGTTTGCTTTACCCACACAGGCACAGGAAATTGAACATCTGCCAGACATGATGGTTGGTATCTATGACTGGGCGATTGTGCTGGATCATCAGGAAAAAACTACACGTCTGGTATCGCAGCAACGCGAACAAGCAACAAAGCAAGTGTTGCCGCAAATTCTTGCGCGATTACAACAGAGCAGCAACGCGTCTTCGGAAAAATTTAAGGTACATGGCCGTATTCAGTCGAATTTTACCCGCGCGGGGTATCAATCCGCATTTGATGTCATACAACGCTACTTGCACGCGGGTGATTGTTATCAAGTCAATCTGGCGCAACGCTATGCAGCAAGTGCTTCCGGTGATGCACTACAAGCATATCTCGAATTACGCCGTCTGAGCCCGGCACCTTATTCCGCTTTTCTCAATTTTCCGCAGGTGCAGATTCTATGCGCTTCGCCGGAACGATTTCTGCAAGTACAGCAGGGGCGCGTCGAAACCAATCCGATCAAAGGCACGCGTCCACGTCTAAACGATCCGCACGAGGATATGAAGATGGCGCAAGCGCTGGGACATAGCAACAAAGATCGTGCAGAGAACCTGATGATTGTTGATTTACTGCGTAATGACCTCGGCAAGAGTTGTATACCTGGTTCAGTGCAAGTACCCAAACTGTTTGAACTGGAAAGCTTTGCCCAAGTACACCATCTGGTAAGTACCGTCACCGGCCAGCTTGCGCCGGGACGCGATGCGCTGGCGTTGTTACGCGATTGTTTCCCTGGCGGATCAGTCACTGGCGCACCTAAGCAACGCGTCATGCAGATCATCGAACAATTGGAGCCGCATCGACGCGGGGTATATTGCGGTGCGATTGGTTATATTGGCTTTGATGGCAACATGGATAGCAACATTTCTATTCGGACTTTGGTATTAGCTGATGGCGAAATCCGTTTTTGGGCGGGTGGTGGGATCGTGGCGGATTCCGACGCAGATGCAGAATATCAAGAGACGTTAGATAAAGCAGCTGCCATGCTGAAGGTCTTGCAACAGTTTGGTGGTGAAATATGAGCGAGAAGCATAACGCTCAGCTATTTACTTTGGAAAAGCAGAGAGCTGCACCTGTTGGATTTATTCATCGGGAAAGTTTCGGGTAGAATGCGCGCTTCAAATTCAAACTTGTTAAAGGCGTCGCCATGTACAAAATTGCACCTAGCATTCTTTCCGCCAATTTCGCCAAGCTCGGTGAAGAGGTTACCAATGTCATCGCCTCTGGCGCGGATATTATTCACTTCGACGTGATGGACAACCACTACGTACCCAACCTGACCATTGGGCCACTAGTATGTTCTGCTATTCGCCCGGTTACCCAAGCAGCGATCGATGTGCACTTAATGGTTAAGCCAGTGGATCGTATCATTCCGGATTTCGCCAAAGCCGGTGCCAACATTATTTCTTTTCACCCGGAAGCTTCCGAGCACATCGACCGCACGCTCAGTCTGATCAAGGAAAACGGCTGTAAGGCCGGGCTAGTATTTAATCCTGGCACACCATTGAGCTATCTTGACCATGTCATGGACAAAATCGACCTGATCCTGATTATGTCAGTCAACCCCGGCTTCGGCGGCCAGAAATTTATTCCCGACGCATTGAACAAGCTACGTACTGCGCGCCAAAAAATTAATGAAAGCGGGCGCGACATCATGCTGGAAATCGATGGCGGTGTGAACACCAGTAATATTGCGGAAATTGCTGCTGCTGGTTGTGATACTTTCGTCGCCGGCTCCGCTGTGTATGGTGCAGGCAAGGATACGGATCCGCACCGCTATGATTCCATCATCGCCGCTTTGCGCGCCGAACTAGCAAAAGTAGGCAAATAATGGTACGAGCACATTTTCCACTGAGCATCTCCGCTATCCTTATTGATCTGGATGGCACGTTACTTCATACGGCACCTGAACTGGTGGCTTCCGCTAATTGCATGTTGCGTGACTTGGGCCGTCCTGCCGTGTCGCAAGATTTGCTAACAAGCTACATCGGTAATGGGGTCAGTTGGCTGGTGAAACGCGCGCTGACCGGTGACATGCACGCCGAGCCGGATGTAAATCTGTATGAACAGGCGCTGCCGATTTTCGAGCAGCACTACAAAGAGCTGTTATTACAGAGCAAACCGTTTGATGGGGTGATTGCCGGACTGGACGCCATGCAAGCTGCGGGTTTCCGCCTAGGCTGCATTACCAATAAGGTAAAACGCTACACTGAGCCGCTGCTTGAGGGTTTAGGACTTGCGCATTATTTTGAGATCGTGCTTTCCGGCGACAGCCTGCCGGAAAAAAAACCACACCCGCTACCGTTACTGCATGCTGCAAAGTTTTTTGGCGTTCCGGTACAGCAAGTGTTGCTGATCGGCGATTCACTCAATGACTCGGTTGCGGCACGCGCCGCTGGTTGCCCAATAGTCTGCGTACCGTATGGTTACAACCACGGCGAACCAGTAGATCAATTGGATCTGGACGCTGTGATTAACACCTTGCCAGATGTGATAAAGCTGATTCAAAAAGCATGATCTGATGACACACGAAAATTTCAGAATCTGGAGAGAAACTACTGCATGGCGATGGTGATCACCACTCCGTTCGGTGTGGCTGCCCCGTTTTAGTGTTGCCGTCTTCCCATTTTTTGAGTTAGGAGTAATTCGTGTTGAATCCCATTTCTGAACAAGCTTTCGATCAACTTGCCGAGCAGGGATATAACCGCATCCCTCTGGTGGCAGAAACCTTTGCTGACCTGGATACGCCACTGTCGCTGTATCTTAAGCTCGCCAACAAACCCTATTCCTATCTGCTGGAATCAGTGCAAGGTGGTGAACGTTTCGGCCGGTATTCCTTTATCGGGCTACCGGCCGATACACGCATTACGGTGCGGGGTAAGCGCATTACGCTAACCACTCCGACTGGCGAAACCGCCCAAAATACAGACAATCCGCTGGACTTTATCAAGGACTACCAGTCGCGTTTCAAAGTCGCGCCCCTGTCCGGCTTGCCGCGTTTTACGGGCGGGCTGGCTGGTTATTTCGGCTATGACACCGTACGCTATATCGAGCCGCGTCTGGCCAAAACGCAAAAGCAGGACGTGCTCGGCACGCCGGATATACTGCTAATGCTCACCGAACAGCTGGCGGTAGTGGACAATCTGTCCGGCAAGCTCTTTTTTATCGTACATGCCAATCCAGAGCTGCCAAATGCTTATGCATTGGCACGGCAGCGCCTGCAAGAACTCGCAAAGTTGCTGCGCCGACCAGTGGAAATACCACGTGCTCCGCAATTTCCGCCCCAGGAGGCCGTATCTGAATTTGGTGAGGAAGCCTACAAACAGGCCGTAGAAAAGGCCAAGCGTTATATTTTTGATGGTGACATCATGCAGGTTGTGCCTTCGCAGCGTATGAGCCAGCCATTTCCTGCGTCACCGCTCAATCTTTATCGGGTGCTACGCTCCATCAATCCCTCACCGTACATGTTCTATTACGACATGGGTGATCACCATGTGGTTGGCGCTTCACCTGAAATTTTGGTGCGACTGGAAGGTGATAATGTGACCGTGCGCCCCATCGCTGGCACCCGCCCGCGCGGTAAGACACCGCAACAGGATGTCGAACTGGCGCAAGAACTGCTGGCCGATCCCAAGGAGCTGGCGGAACACCTGATGCTCATAGATCTTGGGCGTAATGATGTTGGCCGCGTCGCGCAACAGGGCACGGTGAAGCTCACCGAGAAAATGGTGATTGAACGGTATTCGCACGTGATGCACATTGTGTCCAATGTCGAAGGCACGCTCAAACCCGGGTTGGACGCAATCGAGGTATTGAAAGCCACCTTCCCGGCCGGCACGGTGAGCGGTGCATCCAAAGTACGCGCGATGGAAATTATCGACGAATTAGAGCCTTCCAAGCGTGGCATCTATGCAGGTGCAGTTGGCTATCTGGGCTTCAACGGCGACATGGATCTTGCGATCGCTATCCGCACTGCAGTGATTAAAGCGGGCACTCTTTATGTCCAATCCGGCGGGGGCTTGGTAGCCGATTCGGTACCGGCTAGTGAATGGACAGAAACGCAAAATAAAGCACGCGCCGTGCTACGTGCCGCCGAGATGGTATTGGCTGGGCTGGATAATGCTGATGAAACAGAAATTGGTTTATAGCTCGTGCGGCAGAACTTACGTTTTTCAATATCAAGATTGAGCTTGTGTTGCCAGGCGTCTAAACTTAAAGTAACCGGCGCGCGTTAGCGCGTCAGGGTTGAGCAATTTTAGGCAAACTGCCGTAACTACTATGGTTTATAACCTAACGATGGCGGACCTTCTGCATATTGAGGCAGGTTATCTGCAATTATTAGCCATGGTTGCTTTGAAGATACCCAAAAGTGCATGTCAGGTTTGAACAGTGACGGCTCGTCGAGGCTGCCGGCTGTTAAGCCGATGACTCCAGCAGAAATACGCCGCGAAAAAATGCTAGAACCGCAATGCGAACAAAAACCGCGTTCAAGAGTTTTTGAAGAGTGAAATGTGCTGGTTGGGCCAGAGATAGCAACATGCTCGATGCGCATGAGTACGCGAGCATTGAAAGCAGCGCCGATAACTTTTTGACAAGCCCTGCAGTGACATACCCTCTGATTCAAAGGATTAGAGGTCGTTTCATAACGTACGGCACCACATAGACAGCCACCACGAAATAAAGTCATTCAGCAATCTCCTTTCTTCAACAGCCTAACATTGTGATATCTGTCACTACCGGCGTATGATCGGATGGACGCTCCAACTTTCGTGGCGTGCGGTCTATCGTACAGGCAGTGCAATTCGGTACCAGCGTTTCACTTACCAAAATGTGGTCAATGCGCAATCCCATGTTACGGCGGAAGGCCATCATGCGGTAATCCCACCAAGTATAGGATTTCTCCGGCTGCTCGAACAGGCGGAAACTATCGCGCAGCCCAAGTTGTTCGAGCGTCCTGAACGCCGCGCGCTCAGGCTCGCTAACCAGCACATTGCCTACCCATGCCTGAGGATCATGCACATCACGGTCTTCGGGTGCGATGTTGTAATCGCCAAGCAGCACAAGTTTAGGGTAGCGAACTAACTCATCCGTTAACCACTTCTGCAAAGCAGCCAGCCACGCCAATTTGTATTGATATTTGTCTGAGTCTACGCTCTGACCGTTTGGCACATAAATACATACTGTTCGCACGCCGTTCAGCGTAGCCGCAATCACACGCTTCTGCTCATCCGGAAAATTCGGTATGCCGACCATTACGTCTTCAGGTACAGCCTTGCTGATAATGGCCACCCCGTTATAGGTCTTCTGACCACTGAATACAGCTTGATACCCAGCGTGTTGCAACTCTGCCAGCGGAAACTTACTATCTTCCTGCTTGGTTTCCTGCAAACACAGAGCATCCGGCTGATTAGCTGCCAGCCAGTCCAATGTATGAGGGAGACGCACTTTAAGAGAATTTACATTCCAGGTCGCAATTTTCATACGGTTTTAAATAGATTGATTAAGTTGAAAGTAATTCTTACACGCATATTGTAAGGGGTTTTATTTGGGCTATTGTCAGGTGCATTGCAACGCTTTAGTGCAATGTGTTCACTATAACGCGGCCGCAATTTCTCTGAAACTGTTCAACCCAGCCTCAAGGTTCTCAATGATTTCCCCCGCCAGCACATCCGGATCGGGTAGGTTATCCAGATCGGCGAGGCTCTTGTCCTTAAGCCAGAAAATATCCAGGCTTGTCTTGTCGCGCGCGATGATCTGCTCGTAACTGAACTTACGCCAGCGCCCTTCCGGGTTGCTTTGTTCGTTCCAGCTTTCTTTCCGCTCATGACGGTTTAGCGGGTTATAACAGGTGATGAATGCCTGCAAATCCTCGAAACGCAGCGGCTTCTTTTTTAGCGTGTGATGGATGTTGGTGCGGTAGTCGTAGAACCACACTTCTTTTGTCCACGGCGTTTTGCTCGCCGCGCGGTTATCGAAGAACAGCACATTCGCCTTCACGCCGTTAGCGTAAAAGATACCGGTGGGCAGCCTCAATATGGTGTGCAGCTCGGTGGTTTCCAGCAGTTTCTTGCGCACCGTCTCGCCTGCGCCGCCCTCGAACAGTACATTGTCCGGCACCACTACCGCTGCGCGTCCGGTGGTCTTGAGCATAGTGCGGATGTGTTGCACGAAGTTAAGCTGCTTGTTGGAAGTGGTTGCCCAGAAATCCTGGCGGTTGTAGGTTAGATCGTCCTTCTCCTGCTCGCCTTCGTCATTGGTAAAACTCATTGAGCTCTTCTTGCCGAACGGCGGATTCGCCAGCACGTAGTCAAAGCGCGTGCCGCCATCTGCCACCAACGCATCGTTGGACGACACCATGCTGTCGCCGTCGATCTCGCCGATGTTATGCAAAAACATATTCATCAACGCCAGACGGCGCGTGCCCGCTACGATCTCGTTGCCGAAGAAAGTATTGTGCTTGAGAAAATCCTTTTGCGTCTTGTCCAACTTGTGCATCGCCACCAGAAAATCATAAGCCGCCAGAAAGAAGCCACCCGTGCCGCAAGCCGGATCAGCGATGGTCTTGTTCGGCTCCGGGCGCACGCATTCACCATCGCGCGGATCAAGGCACGTGGCGTGAAATATTGCCCTGCACCGGATTTGGTATCCTCTGCATTTCTTTCGAGCAGCCCCTCGTAGATGTCACCCTTTACATCCGCGCCCATCGTTACCCACTGCGTTTCATTCACCATGTCGATCAAGCGGTACAGCTTGGCCGGGTCTTGAATCTTGTTTTGCGCCTTGGTGAAAATATGCCCCAGCATCCCCGGCTTGTTGCCCAGCTCGCGCAGCAACGTCACATAATGCACCTCCAGTTCTGCACCGCGCTTGGCCTTCAGGCTCTGCCAATCGTATTCGGCGGGGATGCCAACCTTGCGGTTGTAAGGCGGCTGGCTATACTCGTCCGCCATCTTCAAAAAGATCAGGTAAGTAAGCTGCTCCAGATAGTCGCCGTAGCCCACCCCGTCGTCGCGTAACGTGGTGCAAAAACTCCAGACTTTGGAAACGATGGTGGCGGTTGCGTTCATGCTTTTAATCCTGATTCAAGTTTTGTTATATGGGCAACAGCGGCACACTCATTTTTCTTTTCGCTTTTTCTGCGCAATGGTTTTAGCCACGTCATTCAACTCTTCCAAATCCTGCGCATCGGCGGCAATGGCTTGCTCCGTTTTGCGTCGTGCATCAAATTGTTCATACACGACACTGATCTGCTTTTCCATTTGCGCGTGGCTGATACGTCCTGTACCGGCAAGCAGGGGTTTTTCGTTAAAGGCGAGCAACTTATCCACGTTGTCGCGCCAGTATGAAAGGGTAAGGTCTTTGCGCTCTTTCACCCGCAGCTCTGCCGTCTCCAGAAAAATGACGGTCAGGCGATTCAAGCTATCCACTTCGTCGGCGCTCAAATAATTCTTGGCGGTCGTGATGTCGCCCTTGCGCACTACGCTGCCTTTCCACGATTGCAGGTTCATGTTCGGCGCGTTGGCATCTGCACGCTGGACGATAATCTCTGCGGCAGTATGGCCGGTTACGGCATACAGCAGCTTGTTTTGCGTTTCGGCAAAGAACATTTGGGTGGCCTTGTCGCTGGCATCGTAGTCGCTCGACAGGGCAAGCAGATCACGGACTTTTTGATAGAAGCGCAGCTCGGATGCGCGTATGTCGCGAATGCGCTCGAGCAGCTCATCAAAATAGTCGGCGCGGCCATCAGGCTTTTTGAGCCGCTCATCATCCATCACAAAACCTTTGATAAGGTATTGCTTGAGATGGGTATTCGCCCATTTCCGGAACTCCGTGCCGCGCGGGCTGCGCACTCGAAAGCCTATCGCCAAAATCATGTCCAGTGCGTAGAAGGTGATGTTGTACTGCTTGTTGTTGGCCGCAACTGTCAAGTAATCCTTGACGGTTGATGCAGCCGACAATTCTTTCTCATTCAATATGTTGCGGATATGCAGACTGATATTCTGCTTGGAGGTGGCAAAAAGCTCTGCCAATTGCCCCTGATTCATCCACACGTTGCCATCGCGGGCGTAGAGCGACACTGCAGCCTTGCCATCTGCGGTGTGGTAGATGAGAAGGTTTTGCTCGGTGTCGTCATTCATTTCGCTTGCTCCTCGATATGGATTTCTTCGGCTTCTTAGTATGCTGAGCTTTCTCCGCTTTGATGCGCGCCAGCAGCGCGGCAGCGGGTTCGTCGTTGGCATCCTGGGCTACGAGCTGGCCGGAGAAGGCTTTCTTCAGGATGGATTGGCGCAGGGCTTCGGCTTGTTGTAGAGAGGTGGTGAGGGTTAGTTCAAGTTGGTCGATCACTGACATCTTGTCATCGACGATTCTGATTACCTCCTCTTGCTCTTCGATAGAGCAAATCGCCAATACAATATTAACCATACGAGTCAGCCCTAAATCCTGATTACCGACACCATGCGTATATTTTTGTGATTGCGAGTAGCAGAAGGAAGAATTCAGAGCATGCTGTAGATAAAATGGCTTTACGACGGGGGTTAATTTTAAAACGGCAACATGTACCCAAACATTGAAATCCACGCTGAAGGTGTTCACGCGGGCAATTCCGGTAGTCCCACCTTTCGTGTATAGAACATCGCCGATCTCAGGTTTGCAACGTTTGCTGAGTTCTTCGTGCAATTCTCTGGAAATGTGTTTTGCTTTATCAAAATCCACTCCATCCGGGCGAATATTCCCACCAGAAATAAATGGAATTCCTTTCTCCACATATTTGGGGCTGAAATGCGGACCATCTTTTACTGACCATGTGAGTTCTCCAAGCTTAACCCACCCCCACCCCTCCGGCAATTCAGGCAATTTCGCCAGTTCTTCAGCGGTGAGGGGCGGCAGGGGTTTCGGGGCTTTGGGTTTGCTGCCGCCGGTAGTTTGCCATTGCTGGAGTTGTTGCTGGTAGCGTTGCTCGCGCTCGGTCTGGATGCGCGCCAGCAGGGCGGCGGCGGTTTCCAGGGGTTGGTCATCCAAGCCACACAATTCGTCACCCCCGCGAAGGCGGGGGTTTAGTTTTTGATCTGAATGGATTCCCGCCTGCGCGGGAATGACGGTATGCGCAGAGTTGGCGCGTCGCTCTTCGCGCCACTGCGCAGTGAGTTTGCCTTCGAACGCGTGCTTCAGCAGTGCTTGCCGATACATCTTGAGCTGCTCGCGGGCGGTGTTCAGGTTTTCGATGCCCTTGTCCAGTTCGGAAAACAGCTCCTCGATTTTGGCGACAATGCGGTGTTGTTCTGCCAGAGGAGCAAGATTTATAGGTATCTGCCGCATGGCAGATTGAGTTAGTTTTAATCGAGTCGTACCGTTGGCATAGCCTCGGTAATCTGTTTGGTTGAGTGCGAACAAAAGATAACGATTTGAGCAAAGCCCTTCATTTCCTTTGAGCACATGGGCATGATTGTTCACCCAACACTTTCCAGATACCAGATAGGCTTTTTCTTTTGACCAGTCGAAGAAAGGCGCACCATCTTCACCAAGAAGAATGTACTCACCGTCTTGGCGATAATCATCAATCCACCCAACCTGCCCTGTTGCGCCGAAGTATGGATATGGGCCGTGTCGTTTAGCACGCTCTGAGGAATTTACCGGCTCTCGAAGATTGTCGTGAATCTCTGCTACATCTTCCAAGGTTAGGTGCACCCAACCAGTTGGCAAATTTCTTCTCGCTAACTTCACCCCGCCACCCCATCATTCCAGCAGCGTAAGACTGCACTATGGTAAATCCCCCCTAGCCCCCCTTTTGCAAAGGGGGGGATGGGGGGGGGGAGGGCGGATGCTGCACTGGTTGTCTTCCCCCTTTGTGAAAGGGGGAGTGAGGGGGATTTTTTCATTTCCGCTCCCTCACCTTCTCGTCAATCACCGCCAGCACCGCATCGGTCTCCAATAGAACCTGGCGGTTATCAAACCGCAATACGAGCAAGCCAATATTCGTCAGTGCAATATCGCGTACTTGATCTTTGGTTTGATTCTCGGTTTCAAAATGTTGGCTGCCGTCGAGTTCAATCACCAGCTTGGCGGCGGGGCAATAAAAATCCACGATAAATGAGAGCAATGGCTTTTGCCGATAAAACTGCACGCCCTGTATTTGTTTACGGCGCAGCCGATACCATAGTGCTTGCTCGGCATCAGTCATATTGGCCCGGAGTAAGCGGGAGTTTTCTTTTAAAGTTGGGTTGTATTGTTCCATTAAATCCCCCTCGATCCCCCTTTTGTAAAGGGGGAAGACAGCCAGTGCAGTATCTATCCAGCTGCTAGGTTTATTCTCTACTTTGAAAAGAGCTAAGGGATTTCTCACGCCACCAATATTTCATTCAATTCGGCTAGCAGAGTATCCATCTTTGCACCAAACAACTGGTGCATTTTGCCCAGCCCGCCTTGACCGTCGAACGGTGCCATTTCCAGGTCGTCGCGTTCCATGTGGATGGAGACGGCGACGTGGTCGCGGATCATGCGCAGCCAGTTCATTTGTTCTTCGTTGAATTTCTCACCGCCGCCGCTGTGGTGCTTGAGCACCCAGTTCTGGAAGTTGCGGCGCACGAGGGCATCGTAGTTGGTGAGGGTTGCATCCAGCCCGCACACGCGGCGGATAAGGGCGACCAGCGCGGTGAGTTCGTTGATGGGCTGGCCTTTGTAATCGTCGAGCTGGGCGTAAGCCTGCCACACGCGCACCGGCGCGAGTTTTGGTTTGTCGGTCTTGAGCTTGTCCAGCACCTGGCGAATCATGGCGTAGGTGATTTCGCGTCTGCGCTGCGGCTGGTCGAAGAAGATGGCGAGTGCGGTGATGTTGTCGCGGTGGGCTTTGAGGTAGTCGGCGAATTCGTCGGTGAGGGCTTGCGCATTGCTGGCGGCTTCTTTGTCCCATTCGGCGCGCAGCACCACATCCAAATTATCGTGGTCTATGGTTTGTTCCTTGTCGCGACGGATGCTGTCGATCAATTCAATCAGTTCGCCGTTGAGCGCTTGCGACACTTCGCCTACCAGTTGCTGTTGCGCCTGTTCGCGCAGGGCATCGCCGGGATCGGTGCCGATGGGTTGCTTTGCCAATTGCAGCGCGCGGGCTTCGATGTTGTCGGCATCAATCGCGCCGAACAGCTTACTCACCAGTTGATTCAGTTCCAGGCCGCCAGCGGCTTCACGGATGCGGCGTTGTTCGTCCACATCCAGTTGTTTGTTGAGTCGCGCCAAGCGTCCGGCCAGTGAGCTCACGGTGTCTTCGTCAGTTGCGCCCATCATCACAAACATCGCCAAGTCTTTCAGCGGTACGGTGGGTTTGGTGATGAGCGGTTGGCTGGCGGTTTTGAGCGATTTGGTTACGCCGATGGCATCGACGATGACGTAATGGGTTTTGGCGCTGGTGGCGGAGGGGGTGACTTTTTTCAGGTCGTCCATGTCCAGAGTGCGCGTGCCCCGTCCTTTCATTTGCTCGAAGTAGTTGCGGCTCTTCACGTCACGCATGAACAGCAGGCATTCCAGTGGCTTCACGTCGGTGCCGGTGGCGATCATGTCCACGGTGACGGCGATGCGCGGGTAATACTCGTTGCGAAATTGCTGCAATACGGACTTGGGGTCTTCGTCGATCTTGTAGGTGAGCTTTTTGCAGAAGGCGTTACCCTCGCCGAATTCCTCGCGCACGGTCTGGATGATGTCGTCGGCGTGGCTATCGGTCTTGGCAAAGATCAGGGTCTTGGGTACTTCAGTGCGTCCGGGGAAAATTTCTGGCAGCTTGTCGCGAAAGGTGCGGATGACGGTGCGGATCTGGTCGGGGTTAACGATGTTGCGGTCGAGCTGGGTGGCGGAGTAGGTTTCGTCTTCGTCCTGTAATTCCCAGCGCTTCTTGCGCGTGAGTTTTTCGCGACGCTCGATTTGCTGTTTCGCGCTGATCTGCGCGCCCTGTTTGGTGACCTGTGTTTCGATCACATACACCTCGTTGCCCACGTTCACGCCATCGGCCACGGCTTTTTCGTGGCTGTAGTCGCTGACCACGTTTTTCTTGAAGAAGCCGTAGGTGCGGCTGTCCGGCGTGGCGGTGAGGCCGATCAGGCTGGCATCGAAATAGTCGATCACTTGTTGCCAAAGGTTGTAGATGGAACGGTGACATTCGTCGATGAATATGAAGTCGAAAAACTCCGGTGGAATTTTTTCGGTATAGGCGACGGGCAGGGGCTCCTTGCCCAGTTTGAGTTCTGCGGGGTTGATCTCTTCGGTGGCTTCGTCCAGCTCCGTGCCCTTGAGGAGGGAATACAGGCGCTGGATGGTGCAGATGCAGACCTGGCTGTCCTTGGCGACGTAGGAACTCTTGAGGCGTTGCACGTTGTACAGCTCGGTGAATTTGCGGTTATCGTCGAGCGGCGTGTAAGACATCATTTCTTGTTCGGCTTGTTCGCCGAGGTTTTTGGTGTCCAGCAGAAACAGAATACGCTTCGCGCCCGCATATTTGAGCAGGCGATAGATGGAGGTGATGGCCGTATAGGTCTTGCCCGCGCCGGTTGCCATCTGGATCAGCGCGCGCGGATAGTCGGCCTTGAAAGATTCCTCCAGATTGGTGATCGCTGTTTCCTGGCAATCGCGCAGTTTCAATTCTTTGGCGGGTACGTGATTTTGGTTTAGCGGCGGGATGTGGTGTAGTCGCTCGCGCAAGCTGGCGCTTTGTAAGAGCCATTCCTTCATGGTTTCGGGGCGATGGAAATTAAACACCTCGCGTGAACGCGGCTTAGGGTCGCGTGCATCGGTGAAGCGGGTGATGATGCCAGTGCTTTCGTAGAGGAATGGCAGCGATTCTTTGTTGTTGACCCACTTCAGTTTGGCGGCGGCATAGCCTTCGGTTTGCTGTTCCACCTCGGTTATTTTGTGCCCAAGTTCTTTCTTTTTAGCCTCAATTACGCCCACGGCTTTTTTGTCCACGAACAGCACATAGTCAGCTGGGCCAATGTCGGTGAAATACTCTCGCACCGCTTGGCCCAATCCAACACTCAAGTCAATTTTTTTTGCCGACTGAACAACCCAGCCCGCCTGCTTAAGCAGCGCATCGATAGTGTCGCGGGCTTTTTGTTCGGGGTTTTGATTTTCAGTCATTACAATGACCAATTGAGGCAACGTTATGAGAAATTGTATTCATCTTGAGGGATAGAAATCGGCTATATCAGATATTTGCGTCCCTCGTACATTTATTGGAAAACAAAAAGATAGCTTTGCTGTAGCGCTCACCGTTGCTAAGCAATCTCGTATGCCAATTTGAAGGGTTTGTGGATCCGATCGTTGGTTTCGTCGTGTAAATTATTTTGCGCGACGAAGAGAATGGTCGCCGTTTAAACCGTTATCGCTTTATTTAGTTTGCTGCTCCACATTTTGTTTTAAATCTTCAGTGTTTTTTATCCCGGCTTGACCTGCTTTTTTAGCCTGTTCAAGCTCTGTATGTTGCTGCTGGAACAAATTGATGGGCTCAGTCTTGGGCAGGGGTGGTTTTGAAGGTTTTTCGTCACAAGCGGTGATGGCCAGAATTGCAGCGCCCAAAGTGCTGATCAGTGTCAGTTTTCTGATTTTCTGAAATGTGTTTACGATTGATCCCATGGCACCTCCGATTTTGCTAATGTTGGATTGCAGTTTTCTCAGGCTTGGTTGTTAATGGGGTTGCAGGTTGTTGTGGTTGATTGGATGGCGTTTGCGGGTAACCTGCCGTATCCAGTGCTCCACCCCATTGTTCAGCCTGAAAACCCTTGAACCAGGCTTTTCCCACTGCGAGTGTCGGTACGCTCTCACCACCAGATAAATGTTTGAAAGCAGCGAGATCTTCTTTTGTACGCAAGGTATTTTCAGTAAATGGAATACCACGCGTATTAAGAAATTGACGTGCCTGTTTGCAAGGATCGCCACAATTCTCGGCTATATATAGTGTGACGGGAAAGTTTTGTTTGGCACGACGGGCGGCATAAGGTAAATCATTTGCATCGGTTGTTGGGGCAGCGCCAAATTTCTTTTTTTCAACTTTTGCCGCATCCGCCGCCGGGGCGTCGCCGTAGTGTACCTTGCCGGATTTATCCACCCAACGGTACAGCCCCCCATCTGCCTGCGCACTACCGCACGTTAGCGCGATTAATCCTGCCCATACAAAATGTTTTTTCATATTGCCCCTTAAAACCGAACACAAACTTAACTTGTTGCTACCAAGCCGCTGTGCCGCAATAGCGCATCAATTGACGGTTCACGACCTCGAAATGCTACAAAAGATTGCATTGCATCGCGGCTGCCCCCTACCGCCAGTATTTCTTCGCGGAAGCGCAGGCCTGTCGCCAGGTTGAGTACGCCACTTTCCTCAAATAGGCTATATGCATCAGCAGACAGAACTTCTGCCCATTTGTAGCTGTAATAGCCAGCCGCATAGCCACCGGCAAAAATGTGCGAAAAGCTATTTGGGAACCGGTTGAATGCGGGTGGTATAAGTACCGCCACCTTGTTACGCACTTCGTCCAGCAATTGCTGGATAGTCTTCGTGCCTTCTGGGTCGAAGTCGCTATGTAATCGCATGTCGAACAAAGAAAACTCTATCTGACGCAAGGTTTGCAAACCATTCTGGAAGTTTTTCGCCGCCTGCATTTTATCGAATAATGCGCGCGGCAATTTTTGCCCTGTATCTACATGCCTAGTCAAGTCTTGCAGTACATTCCACTCCCAGCAGAAGTTTTCCATAAACTGGCTGGGCAATTCTACTGCGTCCCATTCCACACCGTTGATGCCGGACACACCGAGATCTTCCACTTGCGTTAGCAAATGGTGCAGGCCATGACCGAATTCATGAAACAAGGTGATGACTTCATCATGTGTGAAGAGCGCGCGTTTGTCTCCTACTGGTGCAGCAAAATTGCAATTGAGGTAGGCAACTGGCGTTTGGATGCCAGCTGCAATACGGCGACGTGTAATGGCATCATCCATCCACGCGCCGCCGCGTTTGCTGCTGCGCGCATACAAATCGAGATAAAACTGGCCCACTATCTTGCCATCACTGTCCAGAATATCGTAAAAACTGACTGTTGAATGCCAGAGTGGCGTTGGCGCAGAACGGACGGTTAAGCCGTATAACGTTTCTACCAACTTGAACATGCCATCCAGCACCCTATCTTCGGGGAAATACTGCTTTACTTCCTGCTCGGAAAAAGCATAGCGCTGTTGGCGTAAATGTTCACTGGCGTAGCTGACATCCCATGCCTGAATATCGGTTATGTGGAGTTGCGTGCGGGCAAATTCACGCAATTCTGCCAGATCCTGTTCGGCGAAAGGTCGTGCGCGTTCCGCTAATTCACTTAAAAAATCCTGCACCTGTTGTGGTGTGCTCGCCATCTTGGTTGCCAGCGATAACTCTGCAAAATTGGAAAATCCCAGCAGATGCGCTTCTTCGCCGCGCAGTTTTAGAATTTGTTTCATCAATGGTGTGTTATCCCATTCCGGCTTGGTTTGATCTTCGGTTGAGGCACTCGATGAAAGCTCGCTGGCGCGGGTGCTGTTGGCAGTGTACATGCGCTGGCGTAGCGCACGGTTATCCGCATATTGCATGAGCGGGCCATAAGAAGGAGCTTTCAAGGTGAACAACCATCCCGTTTTGCCGTCCTCGTGCGCTGCTTCGGCAGCAACCTGGCGCTCGTCTGCTGGAATACCAGACAACTCTGCTTCGTCTTCAACCAGCCATGTGTAAGCGTTAGTGGCATCCAAAATATTATCGGAAAAACGCGAACACAAGGTGGAAAGCTCTTCCTGAATGGCAAGAAAGCGTATTTTTTGCGCTTCCGGTAATTCGGCCCCGCCGAGGCGAAAATCACGTAATTGGTTTTCAATAATTTTCTGGCGTGCGGTATTTAAAGCTGCAAATTCTGTGCTGGCGTGTACGGCTTTCACCTTCTGAAACAGTGCCAGATTTTGCGCTAGCTCGGCGTAGTACTGCGTAATCTTTGGCAGATTGGCGTTGTATACTTCGCGCAGTGGAGTCGAGTTCATCACTGCATTTAAGTGTGAAACCTGCCCCCATGATCGTGACAAACGCTCGTTTGCATCCGCTAACGGTTGTATGAAATTATCCCAAGTGGGGGGAGATACATCGGCTAATAATCGCTCGCTTAGTTCACGATTTTCAGTTAGAAGTTGATCAAGTGCCGGCGCAACGTGTTTAGAGCGGATTTCTTCAAAACGTGGCAAACCGGAAAAATAAAGTAATGGGTTCATCTTAAAAATAATCTTTCATTTGTGTTTCATAATGGCCTGTTAACAGGCAGATTGAAGTATGGATCGTAGCAGATCTGCCATGAAGAAAGGTAATTGCGCTAACTCAAAGTAACCGTTGTGTCGCCATCAACATGCAGTGTCTTTCTTTGAGTAAAATTTCAAATTTTTCGGCTGAGATCGGCATACTGAAAAGGTAGCCCTGCATTTCGTCACAATGATGCAAGGACAGGAAGGATTTCTGTCCATCGGTTTCGACCCCCTCGGCGATTACTCTTATTCCTAGATCATGCGCCATGGAAATGATGATCTTGGCGATGATCGCATCATCCCGGTTGGTGGTGATGTCGCGCACGAATGACTGGTCTATCTTAAGAAAGCTTATTGGAAAATGTTTGAGGTAATTTAGACTTGAATAGCCGATACCGAAGTCGTCAATCGCGAGCTTCACCCCAATCGCCCGGAATTGAGAGAGTGTAGTTATGGCTGTCTCTACATTCTGCATGACCATGCTTTCGGTCAGTTCCAACTCCAAATAGCAGGGATCCAGTTCGGTCTCTTTCAAAATACGGGTAACTATTTCAATTAGATCCTGCTGCTTGAACTGGCGTGCTGAAAGGTTGACGGCGATGTTTATGGGCTTTAGTCCGGCAAGCTGCCATGCCTTATTCTGTTCGCAGGCGGTGCGCAACACCCATTCTCCGAGCGGTACTATCAGGCCAGATTCCTCCGCCACTGGGATAAACTTGGTCGGATAAAGTAAGCCTTGGACGGGATGTTGCCAGCGCACCAAAGCTTCCATGCCAGTGATTTGGCCGCTCGCTAAATCTATTCGCGGTTGATAATGGAGTACAAATTCCTGGCGATAAATTGCTTGTCTCAGTTCGTTTTCCAGCGTTAGCCGTTCGAGTGCCTTGGCGTTCATTTCGGTGGTGCAGAACTGAGCGTTGTTGCGGCCTTTGTTTTTGGCCAGGTACAAGGCACCATCGGCACTCTGAAGTAGAGCCTTGGCATCTTCACCGTCTTTGGGGTAGAGCGCGATGCCGATACTGCATGTGACGATTAGCTCGTGGCCTTCAATAATGAGCGGCTT
Source organism: Candidatus Nitrotoga sp. SPKER (assembly GCA_003402285.1). GTDB lineage: Bacteria > Pseudomonadota > Gammaproteobacteria > Burkholderiales > Gallionellaceae > Nitrotoga. The sequence continues at coordinate 97,915 of QFXG01000012.1, forward strand.
GGCCATAAGCTTGAGGATTTTCTGCGATACCATCCAGGCATCGTCTTCTGATGTTATGCTGTCCAGAATGACCACGAATTCATCCCCGCCCAGGCGCGCCACAGTATCACCCTCTCGCATACACACGGAAAACATGGTGGCAACCTGTTTCAATAATATATCACCAGCATGATGGCCCAGGCTGTCGTTTACGTTCTTGAAATTATCCAGATCAATGAACAAAACACCTAACCTATCGCCGTGACGATGGGCGTTGGTCAGTGCCTGTACGAGTCGATCATGGAACAGGGTACGACTGGGAAGTCCGGTCAAGACATCGTTATAGGCCAAGTAATTGAGCTTCTCTTCCTTTTTGATATATTCCAGTGCATATGAAATATTTGCAGTTAGTTCGGTGAGCAGTTTTATTTCTTCCGTATCAAAGAAATTTGGCTCTGAAGCGTAGAAGACGAACAAGCCAACAGGATGGTTATCTTCCATCAGGGGGAATATACCTATGGAACGATAGCCTCGCTGCTTCGCATCTATATGCCAGTGCGCAAGTTTGGGGTCGGAATTAATGTCGTTGCAGACAATAGGGATTTTTTCTTGTATCGCCCGCACTGCCAGTCTTAAAGCATCCGTTTTATTGTTCTTGATGGCCAAGGTGATTTTTTCAAGATATCCTTTATCAAAGCCCGAGCAGGTTAAGGGCAATAGCCCTGTTCCTTTGGAGTCCACTGATCCCATCCAGGCCATCCTGAAATGGCCGTGCTCCACCGCAATACGGCATGCTTCAGCATATAACTCTTGTCGGTTTCGAATGCGAACAATAGCCGCATTGATGCCGCTCAAGATTGCATAGAGGCGGTTGAGTCGAATGATTTGAGTCTCTGCACGTTTGCGTTCTGTGATCTCCTCATTTCGTCCGCGTATAGCCTGCTCAAGGAGTCGGTTATGTTCGGCGAGGAAGTCACTGTACTCTTTCAAGCGTAACAGATTACGCACGCGCACCCACAACTCAGCACGATCTATGGGCTTAGTAAGAAAGTCTTCTGCCCCGGCATTTAGCCCGGCCAGCTTGGAATCGCGGTCATCTAACGCGGAGAGCATAATGATGGGAAGGTTACGGGTGGCAGGATTACCTTTGAGGTTGGTCGCCACATCATAGCCATTCATGCCGGGCATCATGACATCGAGCAGAATCAAATCGGGGGGGTGCTCTCCCACCATTGCCAGTGCCTCCTCACCGCTGTTAGCAGTAACGGTAAAGTAGCCTTCCGGCTTGAGTAAAACTTCCAGCAAGCTCCTGTTTTTGGGTTCATCATCCACAATCAGGATCGTCGCTATAGGGGAAGTCATGGTGGACTTTCTTCTTTGTTCAACTCCATTGAAGAGTATGACGAATAATCACGCTTCGCCAACTGTGCCTTGATCTCTGTCAATAGTATCTGATACCGCAACGGTTTGGCGATATATCCATCACAACCAGCACTACGGCAGCGCTCTTCATCACCTTTCATTGCCAAAGCGGTAAGTGCAATGACCGGAATGGTGCGCGTGGCAGGATTCTGCTTTAGCAATGCTGTAGCGACCAGGCCATCCATGCAGGGCAGCTGGATATCCATCAGGATTAAGTTGGGTTGCTCGGCTTGCGCTAAAGCTAAGCCAGCTTCCGCATCCATGGCGCTAAGCACGCTGTAACCTGCTTTTTGCAAAAGAAGTATGGCTAGTTTCATATTCGCCGGGTTATCTTCGACTATCAGTATTTTGGCCATGTTAGTCTTCCTTCCGGCGAATCATCAGTGTACATCGTACTTCGTTGAGGAAGTGGTCTTGGCTTAATGTGGTCTTGTTCATGATTTTCGTTACTTGAGGATCAAGCGCGGCACGGTCTTCGGCAGTGAGTTGTTTGGAGGTAACAATCAGAACTGGGATACGTGCAGTGTAAGTATTGTTTTTAAGTGCCGTCACCACGTCAAAACCGTTTACGTCCGGCATCACCAAGTCGAGCACGATTAGATCAGGTAATAAACGATGTGCTGTCTCAATCGCCTCACGCCCCCCATAGGATTTAACTATTGTGTAGGCAGTATTCCGTAGATGAAGGGCAATGATTTCCACTGCCTTGGGATCATCATCCACTATCAATATTGTCAGTGGCTGTTCGGGTTGTACTGACGTGTGGAGGCCAAGATTGGTCAGCGTATCATATAAATCCGCACGGCTGATTGGCTTCTGTAGTACTGCCGAAGCACCGAGGGATAGGCCCATGCTACGGTCTGCCATAGTAGAAATAATTACCACGGGAATTTGAGCTAGAGCAGGAATTTGCTTGATGCGAGTGAGGAATTCCCAGCCAATCATGTTGGGTAATAAAATGTCTAACGTGATTAATGCCAATGGCTGTTGCATGGTGATATTGAATGCAGTCTCAGCGTTAACGGCACGTAATGTTTTGATACCTAACAATTCCAGTTGGATACGGATTAATTCGGCTGCCCGATCGTCATCTTCCACCACCAAGGCGAACCGCTCTCCTGAATAACGGAGCGCCATTAATGGTAATGGAGGAGCCGGATCGGCTGGTTCTTCGGACAATGCGGCAACTGCTTCTTCGGTCATCCATAACGGCAGCCATACTGTAAAGCAGGTGCCTTGGCCCTCGGCGCTTTCCACTGTCACTGTGCCGCCCTGTAGTTCAACGAGACTCTTTACTATCGCCAAACCTAATCCTGTTCCTTCGAATTTGCGTGCCAGACTACTATCGATCTGGCTGAAGGGTTTGAATAGCCGTTCAAAATCTTCATTAGCGATACCGATGCCGCTGTCGGTAACGCTGATTTCGATGAAATCCGTAATCTTGTGATTACTCCAAGGAAAGTTTAGTCCTGTCCATTGACCGGTTAGTTGACCAACTTGGGCCCGTGACACGCGGCGAGCACGCATAGTTACATCACCGCCTGCGGGGGTAAATTTGACCGCATTAGATAGCAGGTTATAAACGATTTGTTTGATCTTGCGTACGTCTGTCTGTAGATCACCCAGGCCACTGGCGATATCTAAATTGAGGCGGATGTGTTGAGCAGCAGCTTTCTCCCTGACCATAGATAGACTATTGGAGAATAGCGAGGGCAGATTGATCGGTTCCAGGTGGAGAGTCATCTTGCCAGCTTCCACTTTTGATAGATCCAGGATATCGTTGATCAAAGACAGCTGATGCTGGCCGCTCTCCAAGATATCACCTATATAGCCACGCTGCTCATCAGTCAGATCACCGATCAGGCCATCTTTGAGTACTTCAGAAAAACCGATAATGGCGTTAAGTGGTGTTCTTAGTTCGTGCGACATAGTAGAGAAAAATTCTGATTTCATCCGACTAGCCGCTTCCAATTCAACATTCCTCTGTTGCACCTGTTCATGCTTTTTCTGTTCTACCGCTGCTTGCTTGTTGGCGGTTAAATCTCTTGTCACCACAATATGAAGTTGCCCCATATTGAAGCGGATTTCACGTGTTTTGAATTCTAGTGGAAAATTTGTGCCATTCTTGCGTACGCCTACCATTTCCCTGCTTATGCCAGGTGCTGTGGGTGTGTTCAATTGTTGATGCCATTCAAGAGAGCTATTATCCTGGCCTCGATTTGATTCCCGCGTTAGCAAGCTGGCATTTTTACCAATAATTTCGTTTCCCTTGTAACCAAAAATCTGCTCTGCAGCCGGGTTAAAGATTTCGATCATACCGCCTTCGTTAATTGCAATGATGCCTTCATCTACGTTATCTAGCACTGCACGGGTACGCGCTTCGCTGTCGCGTATTTGGCCGATGACTTTCACTAAGTTATCGTGTATTTCTTTCAGGGCTTTCATTAGCTGGCCAATTTCATTGGTTGAGCGGACTTCAATTTGTTGGGTTAAATTGCCAGTGGCAACTCCCCGGGCAATTTTCACTACGTCCTCTAGCGGCCGGGAAATAGCACGGACAAGCATAAAGCCAATCCATATAGCCAACCCTAAACCAATGATTGCCGTAACGATGATAATGTTGCGAATAATATCGTAACGACTTTGAACCTCTTCATATTCCTGCTTAGTTACACTTAGTTGTAGTTTGCCAAGGGTTTTGATTCCTTTTCCAACTGGTTGATAGAGAGGACGGATATTTTCCACGAGAATTCGGCTCACTTTTTTTAAGTCGTTGGCTCGTAAAGCGGCTTCTGCTGGATTTAGACTCTGGCTAACGAATTTTTTATAATCATCAGCAAATTTTGCTGCCAATATTTTTTCTTCGGGGGTTAGATAGGTGGCCATGTAGGCTGCCCATATACTGTCAATCTCCGCTTCATTCTTTTCTAGTTTTGCAACATTAATGCTGATTTCTTCGGGTGTCGACCCTACCAGACTAGCCGTTATGGCGATGCGGTTCTGCAATATTAACGATTCAATGTCCGTCAACTGATCGAGTGCAATGATACGGTCTTCATAAACGGTTTTCAGACTGTCTCTGGCTTTGCTCATTCCAAATAGGGAAATCGATTCAATTCCTAATAGGGTGACTGCAATGAAAAAAAAAGTAACGATTAAACGCGATTTAATGGTCAAGTTTTTAATCATGTTTTTTCAAGAGGAATGATGTATGCAGCGATGAAGTATTTATAGATATTTCTTAATGCACTGTTTATTAATCTCAATCATTTTTTGCTCAATCGCCTGAGCGAAAATTTAGAACACTAATGATTCAGATCATAGATAGCACTATGGAATTTGTTACGTCTTGTTTTGGGGGAACTTTAACTATTTTAGACAAGCCCGCTATTGAATGGCTAACCTAAATTTACAGATTGTTGAACAATCAAGGCTATTGGCTAGTTTTTGGTTGGTAAACAAGTTGCCCATCAACCAGGGTGTAGCGCACGCGACCCTGCAACTCCATACCGAAGAATGGCGTGTTTTTGCCTTGGCTTTTTAACGCTGCAGGTTCAATCTTCCAGTATATTTCAGGGTCGAACACACACACATCGGCAGCGGCTCCGACAGATAGATGTCCAGCGTTCAGACCTAATATACGCGCAGGTTGTAGCGTGATCTTGGCGAGCCCATCGGCGAGCGCACGTTGGTTTTGCTTCGCCCACTTCAGCGCTAGCGGCAGCAGCAATTCCAACCCGGTAGCGCCTCCTTCAGCCTCGGCGAAAGGTAGTTGCTTGGCATCTTCGTCCACGGGCGTGTGATCGGAACAAATTGCGTCTATTGATCCATCAAGTAAACCGGCATGTAAAGCATCGCGATCACGCTGACTGCGTAACGGTGGCACCAAGTAACAGTTGGCATCAAAGAAGCCGATATCCATTTCGGACAGGTGCACATGGTTGGCAGATACATCGCAGGTAAGCGTCAACCCCTGTTGTTTGGCGGCACGCACCAGTGCCACTCCTTCTGCACTGGAGATGCGACATATATGTAGCCGTACGCCGGTCTCACGTGCCAATTGCAACATGGTGGACAGCGCAATGGTCTCTGCACACACCGGAATGGCGGGTAAGCCCAGACGCGTTGCCACTTCGCCATCGTGCGCCACACCGTCGCGTGCAAGAAAGCTGTCTTGCGGGCGCAACCAAACACTGAAATCAAACGTGGCGGCATATTGCATGGCGCGCATCAACACACGAGTATCAGTAAGCGCAGCGTCGGCTTGACTGAAGGCGATACAGCCAGCATCGGCCAGTTCAGCCATCTCGGTAAGTTCCGCACCTTTTAGCCCGTAAGTTAACGCGCCCACCGGATAAACACGCGCTTTATTCAATTCGCGAGCGCGATACTTGAGCATTTCTACCAGACCTGGTTCATCCAGTGGCGGATCGGTATCCGGTGGGCATGCCAATGTCGTGATGCCGCCAGCTACGGCTGCATCCATCTCGGACTCAAGCGTGGCTTTGTATTCGTAACCCGGTTCACGTAGGCGTGCGGCAAGATCAATCAAGCCGGGGGCAACCACAAGGCCTGTCGCATCAATTACTTGTTGCGCCATAAAACCTGCTGGCGCGCTGCCCACAGCAGCCACTTTACCCGCTACGATAAATAAATCGCAGACACTATCAATCTGATTTTTTGGATCAATTAAATGCCCGTTCTTAATCTGGATATTCATTGCTCAACTCCCGCCAGTGTGCTCATTACCGCCATGCGTACCGCAATACCAAAAGTGACTTGTGGCAAGATTACCGATTGTGTCCCATCCGCAACGCTGGAATCGATCTCTACACCACGATTCATTGGCCCCGGGTGCATCACGATGGCATCTGTTTTGGCTAGCATCAATTTTTCCTGGGTGAGACCATAGTACTTGAAATATTCTTGTGCGCTGGGCAACACTGCGTCCTGCATGCGTTCGTTCTGCAAGCGTAACATCATCACCACATCGACATCACGCAAGCCTTGCGTCATGTCGTGATATACCTGCACCCCGAGTTTATCGACGCAGCTTGGTAATAATGTCTTGGGAGCGATGACGCGAACTTCCGGCACACCCAACGTGGTCAGTGCATGAATTTGCGAACGCGCCACGCGCGAATGCAATATATCGCCGACGATCGCCACGCGCAGGTTATGAAACTCTTTCTTGTAATGACGAATGGTGAACATGTCGAGCAGCGCCTGTGTTGGGTGCGCATGGCGCCCATCACCGGCATTGATAACATGGATTTCCGGTGCAACGTGTTTGGCGATAAGATGAGCTGCGCCGCTCTGCGAGTGGCGCACTACGAACATGTCAGCGTGCATGGCGCATAAATTATCGACCGTATCAAGTAAAGTTTCACCTTTGCTAGCGGAGGAAGAGCCAATGTTCAAGTTGACCACATCGGCTGAAAGACGTTTGGCAGCAATCTCGAAAGTAGTACGGGTGCGGGTACTATTCTCAAAAAAAATGTTAAATATTGATTTGCCGTGCAGTAAGGGTAATTTTTTAATGTCGCGACCTTCAGCCAGATTCATGAAAGAAGCCGCTCTGTCTAAAATACCGCGCAGAATAGGTGCTGGTAATCCCTCAGTAGAGAGCAAGTGTTGCAGTTCGCCATGTTTATTGAGTTGTGGGTTATTCATGGAATATGTTCTATCGCGGGCTCATCAAAGTAGGCTTGCAGAATGTGTTGTGCCGCGACTTGGTCGAGCAGCGGTTTTTGCTTGATACCCCGTACACCCATCTCCGTCAGTTGTGAACTTGCAGCAGTAGAAGTATATCGTTCGTCCACTAGAATAGTAGGCAAATCAAAGCGCCCCTTGAGGCGCTGAGCGAAGCGACGACATAAGCGGGTTAGTTCGTGTGGCGTGCCATCATCATAACTGGGCAACCCTACTACTAGTGCAGATGGTTCCCATTCACGGATAAGTTCACTGATGGCAGCAAAGCGCTGTTCATTCTGTTCGCCATGCAAAGTTGTGAGTGGTCGTGCGGTGCAAGAAATTGAATTGCCCACCGCCACGCCGATGCGTTTAGTACCAAAATCAAATCCCAGCAAAATACCGGCTACCGTTATAGCCACGCCCTCGTCAGGCATGTCCCGCATATTCTGAAAGTGATGCATAATCTACCCCCAGCAGCGCCATTGCAGCAAGCAGGCGTTCTTCTGGAGGTAGTTCAAATAAAATGTGCTCAGAAGCGGGCACAGTGAGCCAGGCATTTTGTGTTAATTCATGCTCTAATTGTCCTTGTGCCCAGCCAGAATAGCCCAAGGTCAGCAGCAGGTTTTTGGGTTCCAGTCCTGCACCTACCGCTAGCAAAATATCTCTGGAAGTTGTCAGTCCAAGATGGTCGTTTATGGTCAAAGTAGATTGCCATTGACCCACCGGTTTATGTAATACAAATCCCCGATCAGTTTGCACTGGTCCGCCAAAATACACCGGCATGCTAGTCGATTCAAATTCACCCATCGGAATTTTAGTTTGCTCGAACAATTCATTAAGTGTGAGGTTGGTTGGACGGTTCACTATAATGCCCAATGCACCTTGTTCATTGTGTTCACAAATGTAAACAAGTGTCTTGGCAAAAGAAGAATCTACCATGGCTGGCATGGCAATGAGAAAATGATGACTGAGATCAAGTTGCGGCATGGCTACTATTGTAATCCATAAAGTAGTTTCTTAAGTCATTAGAATGAGTGTATTGAGCAATGTAGGGAGCCAATTATCACATGGCCGCTAAAGGCCTAGGCGTTTCCATATTTCTAACGAAGGAGCAGATTGGTTGAGTGTATAAAAATGGAGGCCTGGGGCACCACCGGTAAGCAGACGCTCGCATAGTTGTGTGACAACATCAAGGCCGAATGCTTGTATAGATTCGGTGTCATCGCCATAGCTTTCCAATATTTTGCGTATTGAGCGTGGAATTTCTGCACCGCATGTGTCAGAGAAGCGTGCCAATTGTGAAAATTTCATAATGGGCATGATGCCGGGCACGATGGGAAGGGTGACACCCATTTTGCGACACTCCTCAACAAAACGAAAGTAACCGTCGGCGTTATAAAAGTATTGGGTGATGGCAGAATTTGCCCCGGCCATTATTTTGCGCTTAAAGTTTAATAGATCATCGCGCGGCGATTTTGCTTGCGGATGGAATTCTGGATAAGCCGCCACCTCGATATGGAAGTGTTCGCCAGTCTCGACGCGTATGAACGATACCAACTCATTGGCATAGTGGAATTCGCCAGAGGTAGCCATCCCGGAAGGTAAGTCGCCCCGCAGTGCTACGATGCGCTTGATCCCCATGTTTTTGTAGGTGTGCAAAATTGCGCGAATGTTTTCACGTGTAGAGCCGACACAAGACAAATGAGGCGCAGCTTCATAGCCATCAGCCTTGATCTGCTGTACCGCCTCCAAGGTGCGTTCACGTGTAGAGCCACCCGCACCGAAGGTAACCGAGAAATATGTGGGTTTGAGTATTGCTAATTGTTTGCGTGCGGCAGCGAGTTTGTTTGCGCCTTCTTGTGTTTGTGGTGGAAAAAATTCAAAACTAAATGATTTAGAGTTTGTCATGATTGATGATCACTGTCCCTACTTATGAAGCTTTTTGCCGTAGGAACAGTGATAGAACGAAGGAAAAAACACTATATAACAAAGCACCGATCACACTTGCCCAAAAGCCATTGACTTCGAAACCTTTTAGCATTGAACCAGCAAACCAGAATAGCAAACCGTTAATAACAAAGATGAATAGGCCAAGCGATAGAACGGTGACTGGCAGCGTAAGTAGAATCAGTAAGGGCCGCAGAAGCGTATTAATGAGACCTAGTACTAATGCAGCAATTAATGCGGAGATAAAACCATCTACATGAATACCTGGCAACAGGTAAGCAACCGCTAGCAGTGCTATTGCATTGAAAATCCAGATCAGGAGGAGTCGCATAAGGTTGTCGGTTGCTTTCAAGTGTGTCGGAATTTACATTTTTAGTAGCGATAATGATCCGATTTGTAAGGTCCTTCTTTAGGCACGCCGATGTAGGCGGCTTGCTGGTCAGTTAGTGTAGTCAGTTGTGCATTAAGTTTCTTTAATTGCAATATCGCCACTTTCTCATCCAGATGTTTTGGCAAGGTATACACACCGACCGGATATTTACCGGTGCCCTTTTCTGCTTCGCTCCATAGCTCGATCTGGGCGATGGTCTGATTGGCAAATGAGGAGCTCATCACATAAGAAGGATGGCCCGTGCCACAACCTAGATTTACCAAGCGGCCTTCAGCCAGGAGAATGATGCGTTTGACGGGTTGACCATCTACTGCTGGGAAAATGATGTGATCGACTTGGGGTTTGATGTTATCCCATGTGTAAGCCTTAAGCGAGGCAACGTCGATCTCATTGTCGAAATGGCCAATATTACACACGATGGCCTGATTCTTCATTTTTTTCATATGCTCATGAGTGATCACATGATAGTTACCGGTGCAGGTCACGAAAATGTCACCATGTTCAGCAGCGTAATCCATGGTAACGACACGATAGCCTTCCATGGCAGCTTGCAGCGCGCAAATCGGATCAATTTCCGTTACCCAAACTTGGGCAGATAGTGCGCGCATTGCTTGTGCTGAGCCCTTGCCCACATCTCCGTAACCGGCAATAACAGCAATTTTTCCCGCAATCATTACATCGGTTGCACGTTTAATGCCATCCACCAGAGATTCTCGGCAACCGTAGAGGTTGTCAAATTTGGATTTGGTAACTGAATCGTTGACGTTAATGCCAGGGAATTTCAACTCGCCTCGCGCATGCATCTGGTACAGACGATGCACGCCAGTTGTCGTCTCTTCCGTCACTCCTTTAATTGCCGCCAAACGTTTGGAATACCAGCCAGGCTGTGTAGCAAGGCGCTGTTTGATTGCGGCATACAGAAAAGTTTCTTCTTCTGAAGTAGGCTTGCTGATAAGCGACGCATCTATTTCGGCACGCGCACCCAGATGCAACAATAAGGTCGCATCGCCGCCATCGTCCAGAATCATATTGGCGTGATTGTCGTTAGGCCATTCGAAGATGCGATGGGTATATTCCCAATACTCTTCAAGTGATTCGCCTTTGATTGCAAATACTGGTGTACCGCCTATGGCTATGGCTGATGCTGCGTGATCCTGGGTGGAGTATATATTGCAGGAAGCCCAGCGTACCTCTGCTCCCAAGGCTTTCAGGGTTTCAATCAGTACGGCTGTCTGGATAGTCATATGCAGCGAACCGGCAATGCGTGAACCGCGTAATGGTTGTGCATTTGCATATTCTTCGCGAATCGCCATCAAGCCCGGCATTTCGGTTTCGGCAATAGCAATTTCCTTGCGTCCCCATGGAGCAAGGTTGAGATCGGCAATTTTGTAGTCGGTAAAGTTAGTGTTGGTAACGGCGTTCATATTGTATCTCCATTCAAGTTAATGAATGAGCGCCGTTGCTACAGATATACTCCACTGTTCCAAGCCTGGCCTCGCCTGATGCAAGGTCGCAGCGCCCCTCAGAACCGGAAAATTATTTTTATACCGAATTATTTTAACACAATCATAAAAACAATTTACAACCTGGAAAAATCGAATCTTTGGTTAAACCTTACCTATCGATGGTTTAAATAAATCTGATTTTTCTGTAGATCATTTTGCAATGGCTGAACGTGAATCACGCCGCTTTACGATTGCCCGCCGAAAAACAAGGAGATGATCTTCACCGCTAGTGCGATTGAAATGCTAAATACGAATCTGGGGAGAAAATCCATGGGTCGTGGCTTGTTTTTATCTGATGAGGCATGATTGAAGATCTTTTATGAAGTGTTACGAAATATCAGCACAAAATGGACAATGCTTACGCGGACTGGAAAGTTGCGCTTGATCGCTTGACTATCCAGCTTTAGGAATGGATGCCGTTACATTAATAAATCCCGTTTATATGAAATTCAGGGCACACTTATGCGATCAGCAAACGTATCAGTAATTTCAACCGATTGGCGTCACCGATTGAACAGGCTTTGGGCCGCGTGCCTGCTCCCGCTCTATAAGCACACTATCCTGGTGCTGAGTCTAATCTTTTGTAGCGGTACATTGCTCGCTTTGTGGTATCTGTCTCATGCTACGACCACTCTGGTGCAATCTGCGGCACTACAGGGTATTACTTTACATGCAGAGTCTTTAATGGAGCTGCGCAACCTATACACTTCTGAAATTGTGGATCGAGTGAATGGTCATAACATTGAAGTGACACACGATTATCGTGATAAACCGGGAGCCATTCCCTTACCCGCTACCTTTAGTATGGAGCTTGGTAGAAGAATTAGCTTGCGCGGTTCTGGTATGGTGGTTCGTTTATATAGTAATTATCCTTTCCCCTGGCGCAAGGATGGTGGTGCGCATGATGATTTTGAGCAACAGGCTTTGGCTGCATTACAGGCGAATCCGCAACAGCCCTACTATCGTTTTGAAGAGTTTCAGGGACGTGCATCATTACGTTACGCAACGGCGGATGTCATGCATGCGGAATGTATAAGCTGCCACAATACACGTCCAGACAGTCCTAAGCATGACTGGAAAGTAGGAGATGTGCGCGGTGTACTAGAAATTATTCGACCACTGGATAGCGTAGTGGCGCAAAGCCATGCTGACCTGCGTGACGTCTTTATTCTTTTTGGCGCGTTGCTGGCACTGGGGCTGGGAGCGCTCGCACTGGTAATTACTCGCTTACGACGTGTGTCAGTGGAATTGGAACATCAAGTTGCGCAGCGTACCGCCGATCTTGAGCAGGCTAATGTAGCCATGACGATCAAGGAAGAAGAAATCCGCTCTGTGGTTGAGCACTTGGTGGATTGCGTTCTTACCATCGACGAAAAAGGCATCATCCGTTCCGCCAACCCGGTCGTGGAAAAACTCTTCGGTTATACCCGCGATGAAGTAATTGGACAAAATGTTTCCATGCTGATGCCAGAGCCTCACCGTAGCGGTCACGACGGTTATATGGGGAGATATTACCAAACCGGGCAGGCGCACATTATCGGTATCGGACGTGAACTCGAAGGTCTGCACAAGAATGGCGAACGCATTGCGATATATCTTGCAGTTAGTGAATACTTTGTTGGGGGGAAACGTTATTTTACCGGCATTTTGCGTGACGTCCGTGAACGTGTACGCATCATGAAAGATTTGGAGCAGGCCCGTTTTGAGGCCGAGCAGGCCAGCCAGGCCAAATCGGCTTTTCTTGCTACCATGAGTCACGAAATCCGCACGCCTATGAACGGCGTGATCGGTATGGCCGATGTACTACAGCAAACCAGTCTTAATGGCTACCAAATGGAGATGGTCACTCTCATTCGAGAATCGGCTTTTGTTTTGTTGGACATCATCGAGGACATTCTCGATTTCTCCAAGATAGAAGCTGGCAAACTGGAGGTTGAGCGTGTGCCTACAAACGTAGCGGACGTGGTTGTGAAGGCTTGCGATATGTTAGAACATCTGGCCGAAAAAAAAGGAGTGGAGCTCACCTTGTTCATTGATCCGGCGATTCCCGAAGAGGTTTTGAGTGATGCTCTGCGCTTGCGCCAAGTGTTGGTCAACCTTGCCAATAACGCCATCAAGTTTTCTAGCGGACAACAGCAGCCAGGTCATGTGTCTGTGCGCGCATTGTTGACTAAGCCTGGCCTTGATCAGGTGACGGTGGAATTCCAGATAACTGACAACGGCATCGGTATGGATGAAGAGACCCAGTCTCGGCTCTTTACCTCTTTTACTCAGGGCGACGCTTCGACCACCCGACGCTTTGGTGGCACCGGATTGGGGTTGGTCATTTCTCGCCATTTGGTGGAGCTGATGGGTGGCGAGATTGTAGTGCAGAGCGCGCCGGGCAAGGGCTCTACTTTTACTGTGCGATTGCCACTTGTACTGTCGCCGACCAAGCCCGCCGTTAGCGGCAAAGCTGTTGATCTGACCGGACTTTCCTGTCTAGTGCTAGGCGACAGCAATGGATTGGGCGATGACTTGGCCATCTATTTGAGAGATAGCGGTGCGATCGTTGAACGAGTACCGGATCTGATTGCAGCTCGCAAACGGATTAACACGTTGCCGTCCGGTTTGTGGCTACTCATTATTGACGCCGGGCACGATGCGCCACCGATCGAGGAATTGCGCGCTGCCTGCCATGCTCGGTCTGACTTGAATCTGCATTTCGTGGTGGTCGAATATGGGCACCCTCAGTCCGATATCGATCCTCGCTTTGTTGTTATTCGGCGCGGGCACCGTCGTCGGGGGCGCGTCGAAACAATGGATCTTGTCACTTTGGATGGTGATGTCATGCATCCTCAATCCTTTCTACGAGCAGTGGCTATCGCTGCAGGACGGATGCACGAGGAGGAAGAATCGTCGCTCTCCGGTAAGAACGAGACAGCGGTCGCTCCACCCTCGCGTGTGATTGCTTTGCAGCAGGGTAGGTTGGTTTTGGTAGCGGAAGACAATGAAATTAACCAGAAAGTGATCCGGCAACAGCTCGCGCTGCTCGGATATGCCGTAGATATTGCCGGTGACGGTCGCGAAGCATTGAAACGCTGGGAGAGCGGTGATTATGCGTTGCTGCTTACCGATTTGCATATGCCGGAAATGGACGGCTATCAACTGACCGCGGCTATCCGTGTCGCCGAGGCCAGCACAGCTAACAAGCGGCGCATCCCGATCATCGCTCTGACCGCTAACGCCCTTAAAGGCGAGGCAGAGCATTGCCGTGCCGTCGGTATGGATGATTATTTGAGCAAGCCAGTTCAACTTGCTGATTTGAAATCTATGCTAGAGCAGTGGTTGCCGCCCCTTGATTCCAGTCCGAACTTAACAGTTACGTCTGCGATGCCCGCCACACCTGCTATGGCGACAGGGCCGGTAGATGTGAGTGTTCTGGAAGGGCTGGTAGGGAACGATCGGGCTGTGATCAGTGAATTTTTGCGAGATTTTCGCTCTAGTTCAGCCAGAATAGCAATAGAGCTGCGAACCGCTTTTCAGCTGGGACAGGCAGCAGCAGTCAGTGCGGCAGCCCATAAGCTTAAATCATCAGCTCGTTCGGTTGGCGCGCTGGTGCTGGGTGAGCTGTGTGCCGAAATAGAACAGGTGGGAAAGGATGGCGACATTGAAGCGTTGGCGGTGTTGCTTCCTCGGTTCGAGGCGGAAATGGTTATTGTGGACAAATATCTTGATTCTTTGTAAATATGATTTCGTGCGGAGAAAGATTAGGAGAAAAGGTGATGATTGAAAGAAGCATGGTAAAAATTTTGGTGCTAGACGATGAGTCATTCATGCTCAAACTGTTAGCCCGCATGCTGACAAACCAAGGGTTCACATCGATTATGCTCTGCGAGAGTGGGCGAGTCGCTCTGGATCGAGTAGATGGCATGGATACCAGGCCAAACTTGATCCTGTTGGATCTCAATATGCCGGAAATGGACGGAATCGAATTTGTTCGTCATTTGGTTGAACGCAACTATACCGGTAGCCTCATCTTGATCAGCGGTGAAGATGAACGGATGTTGCAGACTGTCGAGAAACTGGTGCAAGCTCATAAAATTACAGTGCTTGGACATATACATAAGCCGGTCAAACCGGAGGCATTGTCCACATTGTTGGAAAAATGGTCACCTTCTTCACTGGATAGCCCTCGAGCGGCGCAGAAAGTTTACAGCGCGGACGAGGTGCGTGCTGCCATCAACAACGGCGAGCTGATTAATTACTACCAACCTAAGGTAATGATTGCCACCGGTAAGGTGGCGGGCGTGGAGACCTTAGTGCGCTGGTGTCATCCCGTTCATGGGATAGTGTCACCCGATCAATTTATCGGTGTAGCTGAGGCGAACGGTTTGATTGATGGCCTGACCCGAGTAGTGCTCACCAGCGCGCTAGCTCAGGCTAAAATTTGGCAGGAAGCAGGGCTGACGTTACGGGTGGCCGTCAATGTGTCCATGGATAGCCTAACGTCCCTAGATTTTTTGGATTTTGTTACCGGACTTACCGCCAAGATAGGTATACCGCCGCAGGAAATAGTACTGGAAGTGACGGAAAGTCAGTTAATGGGGGATGCGCGGGTTCCGCTCGAAATCCTGACTCGGCTGCGGCTTAAGCGTTTTCGCCTTTCAATTGACGATTTTGGTACCGGACACTCTTCCTTGGCCCAGTTACGCGACATTCCCTTCAATGAACTTAAGATCGATCAAGGCTTTGTGCATCGCGCCTGGGCCGTTGAGACGTTGCGGGCGATGTACGACGCCAGCCTAGCTTTGGCAAGGCAATTGGGTATGGAGGTCGTAGCCGAAGGGGTGGAAGATCGGGATGATTGGGATCTTTTGTTTCGTACGGGATGCGATCTCGCTCAGGGAGCTTTTATATCCCGGCCCATGTTGGCAGCGGATTTGCCCGGTTGGATGAAGAGTTGGCAGGAGCGGGTGCGTAACGGATTTACCAATGACATTTAGGAATAAATGGGGATCCGAAACTCATCGGGTCGGCGAAAACAACGAAGCATGACCTTTGCTGTGTCAGTGCGTTATTTGTACTTGGCTTGGCAAGGAGTTTTGCAAGAAGCTCTGAAGTGTAGATTTATTAAATGGATGTTGAGAGTATGTTAAGCGAGTCAAAAAAATAGCAGAAACTTGATCTATATCAAATGGACTTTAATTTATCCGCGTAGATTCGCGATCATTCACTACCCGATTTTTGCTCCCATAAAAAATCCGTATATTTAGGGTGTGACTAATGTGGCATGTACTGAAAAAATTAGTTTTTGCAGTATGAATTATTGTTGTTTTTTTGTTTCAAGTTCAAAGTAGTGAATGAAAATTACTCGGATTGGTGTGTAAACATTAAGCCAAGAAAATAATTTAATTTAAATTAACATAGGGGTGACTAAATGATGGAAATCAAGAACAACATAGGCAGGCGCAGCTTTCTAAAG
>QFXG01000013.1 GCA_003402285.1 Candidatus Nitrotoga sp. SPKER
TTCTTGGACAGCACGGTGGTAATCGCTGCTGTCAGGGTGGTTTTGCCATGATCAACGTGACCAATTGTGCCTACATTGATGTGCGGCTTGGTGCGCTCAAATTTACTCTTTGCCATGATTTAAAGTTCCTTGATTATTTGACAGTTCATGAGTTACCTTAAAACTATTTCCTGCTACTCATCACCGCTTCAGCCACATTTTTTGGCGCTTCGGTGTAATGCTTAAATTCCATCGTATATGTAGCCCGACCTTGGGTTGCAGAACGCAGCGCAGTAGAATAACCAAACATTTCTGCCAACGGAACTTCGGCCTTCACGATCTTCCCACCCCCGACCATGTCCTCCATGCCTTGAACCATTCCACGACGAGATGACAAGTCCCCCATTACCGTGCCCGTGTAATCTTCCGGAGTTTCTACTTCAACCGACATCATCGGCTCCAACAACACCGGGCTTGCTTTACGCATACCATCTTTGAAACCCATGGAAGCAGCCATCTTAAATGCATTTTCGTTGGAGTCTACATCATGGTAAGAACCATCAAACAGAGTCACCTTAACATCTACCACAGGGAAACCCGCCAATACACCATTTGGCAAAGTATCTTCCAAGCCTTTTTTTACCGCCGGAATAAATTCACGCGGAACTGATCCACCTTTAATGGCATCTACAAATTCAAAGCCTTTGCCTGTTTCATTTGGCTCAATTTTTAACCATACATGGCCAAACTGACCGCGCCCACCCGATTGCTTAACGAATTTTCCTTCAACCTCAACCGCCTTACGTATCGCTTCGCGGTACGCCACTTGTGGCGCTCCAACATTCGCCTCCACACTAAATTCACGCTTCATGCGCTCAACCAAAACTTCCAAGTGGAGTTCGCCCATGCCAGAAATAATGGTTTGACCAGACTCCAAGTCAGTATGCACACGGAAAGAAGGATCTTCTTTCGCCAAACGATTTAGCGCCATCCCCATTTTTTCTTGATCAGCCTTAGTTTTCGGCTCAACAGCAATATGAATCACCGGCTCAGGAAATACCATACGCTCCAACGTAATCACATTAGCTGGGTCACACAAAGTTTCACCTGTAGTCGCCTCTTTTAAACCAACAGCAGCAGCAATATCGCCCGCAAAAACCTCTTTAATTTCTTCTCGCTCATTGGCATGCATCAACAAAATCCGACCAATGCGCTCTTTTTTTCCCTTGATCGGATTGTAAACCGTATCACCTGCCTCTAACTGTCCAGAGTACACGCGGAAAAAAATCAATTGCCCTACGAACGGGTCAGTCATGATTTTAAACGCCAACGCAGAGAACGGCTCATCATCGTGCGCCTTACGCTCTCCCACCGCCCCATTCTCTAGCTCGCCTTTTACTGATGGGATATCAGTGGGTGCCGGTAAATAATCAACTACTGCATCCAGCATAGCCTGCACACCCTTATTTTTAAAGGCAGAACCACATAACATCGGAACTATTTCACTGGCAATGGTACGGATACGCAAACATTGCTTAATATCCATTTCGGACAAATCACCCTCCTCGAGATACTTGTTCATCATCTCTTCAGATGCCTCAGCAGCACTTTCCACCATCTTCGCACGCCATTCTTGCGCTGTCGCCAGCAGATCGGCAGGAATATCGCGTAATTCAAATTTCATACCCTGAGAAGCCTCATCCCAGTAAATCGCCTTCATCCGCACCAAGTCAACTACACCCTCAAATTTCTCCTCTGCGCCAATCGGCAATTGAATTGGTACCACATTGGCACGCAAGCGAGCGCGCATTTGATCGTAAACATTAAAGAAATTCGCACCCGAGCGATCCATCTTATTAACAAAGGCCAGACGCGGCACACCATATTTATTGGCTTGACGCCACACCGTTTCGGATTGTGGCTGCACACCACCCACAGCACAATACACCATACACGCACCATCCAACACACGCATGGATCGCTCAACCTCAATAGTAAAGTCAACGTGCCCCGGTGTATCGATGATATTAATACGATGCTCAGGCAAACTGGAATCCATGCCTTTCCAGTAACAAGTCGTCGCAGCCGATGTAATGGTAATACCTCGCTCTTGCTCTTGCTCCATCCAGTCCATCACTGCGGCGCCATCATGCACCTCACCGATCTTGTGCGATACACCTGTATAAAATAAAACACGTTCAGTGGTCGTAGTTTTACCCGCATCTATATGTGCGCTAATGCCAATATTACGATACCGCTCGATTAATGTTTTCCGTGCCACGATAGTTACCTAACTTAATAATACTTTCAGAAACAACCAAAAAATTTTAGAAACGGAAGTGTGAAAAAGCTTTATTCGCCTCAGCCATACGGTGCACTTCTTCACGCTTCTTAACGGCACCACCACGACTTTCCGACGCATCAAGCAACTCGCCAGCCAACCGCATACCCATGGATTTTTCACCACGCTTACGTGCAAAATCTTTGAGCCAACGCATGGCCAACGCCATCCGACGCGAAGGACGAACTTCGACAGGAACCTGATAATTTGCCCCCCCAACACGACGACTCTTTACCTCAACCTGAGGCTTGACATTAGCCAACGCAAGATTAAACACCTCGATTGGATCCTTACCGCTTTTCTTAACGATTTGCTCCAAAGCTCCATAAAGAATGCGTTCAGCAACAGATTTTTTTCCAGCCGCCATCAAAACATTAACAAACTTGGAAAGATCCTGGTTACCATATTTTGGATCCGGCAGGATTTCACGCTTAGGGACTTCTCTACGTCTTGGCATATCTTAAAACCTCTTGTTAACTGGCTAATTCGTTAATTTGGACCTGACAATAATCAAGCCTTTTTGGGACGCTTGGCACCGTACTTGGAACGAGACTGCTTACGATCTTTTACTCCAGCAGTATCCAAACTACCCCGCACCATATGGTAACGAACACCGGGCAAATCCTTCACACGGCCACCACGTATAAGCACCACCGAGTGCTCCTGCAAGTTATGACCCTCACCGCCAATATAGGAAATAACCTCAAAACCATTAGTTAAACGAACCTTGGCAACCTTACGTAAGGCAGAGTTTGGCTTCTTTGGTGTTGTAGTATAGACGCGGGTACAAACCCCCCGCTTTTGGGGACTCCCACCCAAAGCAGGAACTTTACTTTTCATAGGTTCGGCGACACGAGGCTTGCGCACTAGCTGGTTTATGGTTGGCATTATCTAAATTTTCCTAAATATTCTTATGTATCAATAATATAAAAAACAGCCGCCTAAACTATACTATTTCCTCAGGTCGTGGGCAGGCAAAAAGACCGCGCATTCTATTGAGGAATACCCAACCTGTCAAGCAAGTTGGTTATCTTGTATTTCTACGGCCTGCTCCCCTTCACTCAACACCGTTGCTGTCATACCCAAACCCAACCGCTGCTTACGTCGCGCGGCATGATAGGCTAATCCAGTACCCGCCGGAATCAAACGACCCACAATGACGTTTTCCTTCAGCCCACGCAGCTCGTCTCTTTTGCCCATAATCGCAGCTTCAGTCAACACACGCGTGGTTTCTTGGAAGGATGCCGCAGAAATAAATGAGTCAGTGGACAATGAAGCTTTAGTGATCCCCAGCAACATATATTCGTAGGTTGCCGGCTGCTTGCCTTCTTTCTCAACACGCTCATTCTCTTGCAGCAAATCTGCACGTTCTACCTGCTCTTTAGGAATAAATCTGGTATCACCTTCATCTACAATCTGCACTCGGCGCAACATCTGGCGCACTATCACTTCGATATGTCTGTCATTAATCTTAACACCCTGCAGGCGGTACACATCCTGGACTTCATCGGCAATATAACGCGCCAGCGCTGCCACACCCAGCAAGCGCAAAATGTCATGCGGATCACGTGGACCATCCACAATCATTTCGCCTTGGGTCACCATTTGCCCATCATGCACTAGCACATGCTTGTCTTTAGCAATCAGAAACTCATGCGCCACACCTTGCATATCGGTGATCACCAAGCGTTGCTTACCCTTAGTATCCTTACCGAACGATGCCGTTCCGGTAACTTCCGCTAACATACCAGCATTCTTTGGCGAACGAGCCTCAAACAGCTCCGCCACACGAGGAAGCCCTCCAGTAATGTCACGTGTTTTACTACTCTCTTGCGGAATACGTGCCAGCACTTCACCCACGCCAACATGCTGACCATCTTCTACGGTGATAATACAACCCGTCTGGAAGGTCACCGAAATTGGTAATTCAGTGCCGGCAATTTTAATCTCGTGCCCTTCCTCGTCGAGCAAACGCACTAATGGTCGCAACACACCCTTACCCTGAGTACCAGCTAGCTTAGGATCGACTACCAGAGTGGATAATCCGGTTACTTCATCAATCTCTCGAGTAACAGTGACCCCTTCTTTTACATTTTCAAATCGCGCCCGACCGGCATATTCGGTAATAATAGGACGGGTATGGGGATCCCATGTAGCCAACACTTCGCCTGCACGGACCGAACTACCTTCACGCACGGTCAACATCGCGCCATATGGCACTTTGTGACGTTCGCGCTCGCGTCCATGATCGTCGGTAACCATTATTTCGCCACTACGCGCTACCACCACTAACTCTCCTCGCGTATTGCTGACGGTACGCATGTTGGCACTGTATTTCACCTGACCATTAGACTTACCCTCGACCTGATTAGCCACCACGGTACGCGATGCCGCACCACCGATGTGAAAAGTGCGCATGGTCAGCTGAGTACCAGGTTCGCCAATAGATTGCGCAGCGATTACGCCAACTGCTTCACCTACTGTCACAGGACCACCTCGACCTAAATCACGACCATAGCATTTAACGCACAAACCATAACGAGTTCCACATGTCAGAGGTGTCCGCACATGGACTTCGTCAACTCCCAGCGATTCAATATTTTCCACCATATCTTCGTTCAGAAGCGTGCCTGCCTCATATAGAGTTTCGCTACTTTCTGGATTGACAATATCCTTGCTAGCAACGCGACCCAATATGCGCTCACGCAATGCTTCAATTACTTCACCACCTTCAACCAATGCCTTCAATGCGGCGCCGTCGCTGGTACCGCAATCTTCTTCGGCCACTACTAAATCCTGAGTCACGTCTACCAAACGACGCGTCAAGTAACCAGAGTTCGCAGTTTTTAATGCGGTATCTGCCAAGCCTTTTCGCGCACCATGAGTGGAGATAAAATATTGCAACATGTTCAACCCCTCGCGGAAATTAGCGGTAATTGGGGTTTCAATAATTGAGCCATCTGGTTTAGCCATCAAACCCCGCATACCTGCTAATTGACGAATTTGAGCCGCAGAACCACGCGCACCAGAATCTGCCATCATATAGATGGAATTAAACGACTCCTGCATCACCACTTTGCCCTTTTTATCAGCAAGCTGATTACCGCTAACACGGTCAATCACTGGCTCACTACCTAGCTGGTCCATCATAGCCTTGGCAACCAGATCACCTGTCCGCCCCCAGATGTCCACAACCTTATTGTAGCGCTCACCCTGAGTCACCAAACCAGAAGTGTATTGCACGTCAATTTCACGCACCTCTTTTCCTGCCGCGTCAATTAACTCATTTTTTTGCGGTGGCACCAGCATGTCATCCAGACAAATTGAAATGCCGGCGCGGGTCGCATAAGTAAAGCCGGTTGTCATCAACTTGTCAGCCATAATCACGGTATTGCGCAAACCACAACGACTGAAGCTGGTGTTAATCAGACGAGAAATTTCTTTTTTCTTTAATGCTTTATTAACCAAACTGAAGGGCAAACCAGCTGGCAAAATATCTGACAAAATGGCACGTCCCACGGTAGTTTCATAGCGGGTACGCTTTTCCTGACGCTCATTGTTATCATCCAAGCCTATTTCTTTAATGCGCACGACTACTTTGGCATGCAGATCTACATGGCCAGATTCGTACGCTCGCAGTGCTTCAGACACATCAGAGAACAATGCGCCCTCGCCCAACGCACCAATTTTTTCGCGCGTCATATAGTACAGCCCCAACACGATATCTTGCGACGGAACAATAATAGGCTCGCCATTCGCAGGCGACAAAACGTTATTAGAGGCCAGCATTAAAGTGCGGCACTCCATCTGTGCTTCCAACGACAATGGCACATGCACGGCCATCTGGTCACCGTCGAAATCGGCGTTGAAAGCCGTACAAACTAATGGATGCAACTGGATTGCCTTGCCTTCAATTAGTATCGGCTCGAACGCTTGAATACCGAGACGATGCAACGTAGGCGCTCGATTCAACAGTACTGGATGTTCACGGATGACATCTTCCAGGATATCCCACACAACCGGTTCTTCCGCTTCTACCATACGCTTGCCCGCCTTAATGGTCGTGGCCAGCCCCAAAATTTCCAGTTTATGAAAAATGAATGGCTTGAATAACTCAAGCGCCATTTTTTTGGGTAAGCCGCACTGATGCAATTTCAGTTGCGGACCCACAACAATTACGGAACGACCAGAATAATCTACGCGCTTGCCCAATAAATTCTGGCGGAAGCGACCACCTTTACCTTTAATCATGTCCGCCAGCGACTTCAACGGACGCTTGTTGGCGCCCGTCATTGCCTTGCCGCGACGGCCATTATCCAGCAATGAATCAATTGATTCCTGCAACATACGCTTTTCATTACGCACAATAATTTCCGGCGCTTTCAACTCCAAAAGACGTTTCAAACGGTTATTCCGGTTAATTACACGACGATACAAATCATTCAAATCAGAAGTCGCAAAGCGACCACCATCTAACGGCACTAGAGGTCGTAATTCTGGCGGCAACACGGGCAGCACCATCATAATCATCCACTCCGGCTTGATGCCAGAAACCAGAAACGCCTCCAGAATCTTCAATCGTTTCGCATATTTTTTAATTTTGGTTTCGGAGCTGGTCGCTTCAAGATCGGCTCGCAGCTTTTCCACCTCAGCTGGCACATCCAGCGCGTGTAGAAGCGCACGTATACCCTCCGCCCCCATTACTGCGGAAAACTCATCTCCGTACTCTTCCAGCTTGGCGAGATAATCATCTTCAGAAAGTAATTGAGCGCGTTCGAGTGTGGACATTCCAGGATCGGTCACCACATAAGCCTCAAAATAGAGTACGCGTTCTATATCGCGTAAAGTCATATCTAACACCATTCCCAAACGCGACGGCAATGATTTTAAGAACCAAATATGCGCCACCGGACTTGCCAGCTCGATATGCCCCATACGTTCGCGACGCACTTTAGATAGGGTTACTTCCACACCGCATTTCTCGCAGATCACACCACGATGCTTTAAACGTTTATATTTACCGCATAAGCACTCATAATCCTTGGTTGGGCCAAAAATCTTAGCGCAAAACAAACCATCCCGCTCTGGCTTGAAAGTTCGGTAGTTAATGGTTTCCGGCTTTTTTACTTCGCCGTAGGACCAAGAACGAATTTTCTCCGGTGAAGCCAACCCGATTTTGATCGCGTCAAACTCTTCCTTCTGCGTAACTTGCCTGAACAAATCCAGCAATGCTTTCATATATAACTCCTAAATATTCGGCAGCAATGTAGTGTGCATCCGGCGCACCAATCCTGAGCGGCGCTTAAAGCGCGCCACCCGCTACTCTCGATGACGAACAAGATCAATATCAATGCCTAAGGAACGGATTTCCTTAGTTAAGACATTGAACGACTCCGGCATACCGGCATCAATCTTGTGATCGCCTTTGACAATGCTTTCGTAAATTTTGGTGCGTCCAGACACGTCATCTGATTTAACTGTTAGCATTTCCTGCAGTGTGTAGGCTGCGCCATACGCCTCTAGCGCCCATACTTCCATCTCACCAAAACGCTGACCACCGAACTGCGCCTTACCGCCCAACGGTTGTTGGGTGACTAAACTATATGGACCAGTGGAACGCGCGTGCATCTTGTCATCCACCAAATGGTTCAGCTTCAGTACATGCATATAACCAACTGTGACCGGACGATCAAATGCAACCCCAGTCCGTCCATCGTATAGGGTTATCTGGCCAGAACGGGGCAAATCTGCCAGCTCTAGCATATCCTTAATTTCATCTTCATTTGCACCATCGAACACTGGCGTGGCGAAGGGCACACCTCCGCTCAAATTACGGCACAGATCTAGCACTTCCTCATCACTGAATTCAGTAATCTCCGCAGCTTGGTCATGCATATAAATCTGACCAAGGAATGTGCGTATTTTTTCAATCTTGGCTTGTGATTCCAGCATCTTGCCGATCTTATTCCCCAAGCCCTTGGCTGCCCAACCCAGATGAGTTTCCAATATTTGCCCCACATTCATACGCGATGGAACGCCAAGCGGGTTCAAAACGATATCAACAGGCGTGCCATCGGCCATGTAAGGCATGTCTTCTACCGGCACAATGCGTGACACCACCCCTTTATTACCATGACGACCCGCCATCTTATCGCCAGGCTGTAAACGACGTTTCACTGCCACATACACCTTAACCATTTTCTGCACACCAACTTGCAGCTCATCACCTTGAGTTAAATTACGCTTCTTTAATTCAAATGCCGCGTCAAATTCCAAACGCTTTTGCGCAAGCCCTTCTTTAACTTGCTCCAATTGCGATGCAGTATCTTCACTCGCGAGACGTATATCAAACCACTGATGACGCTCCAGGCTAGTAAGGTAATCTTTGGTCAACTTGGCACCCTTAACCAGTTTCTTAGGCCCCCCATTAACTATCTTGCCTAACAACAACTTACCGAGACGGGTAAATACATCAGTCTCAACGATACGCATTTGATCCGCCAAATCTTTCTTGTAACGTTTCAATTCGTCGTCAATAATCTGTTGCGCACGCTGGTCACGTTGCAGCCCTTCTCGCGTAAACACCTGCACATCTATTACAGTTCCGGAAATACCCGCCTGCACGCGTAGACTAGTATCCTTAACATCGGATGCCTTTTCACCAAAAATAGCACGTAGCAACTTCTCCTCCGGTGTTAATTGAGTTTCACCTTTGGGCGTAACTTTACCAACTAGCACATCACCCACCCCAACTTCCGCGCCGATATGCACAATGCCGCACTCATCCAAACGCGCCATTTGCCCCTCAGAGAGATTAGGAATATCACGAGTAATTTCTTCCGAACCGAGCTTGGTATCACGCGCTACTACTGTAAGTTCTTCAATATGAATAGAGGTGAAACGATCTTCCGCCACCACACGTTCAGAAATCAGAATTGAGTCCTCATAGTTATAGCCATTCCAAGGCATGAACGCCACCAACATATTCTGGCCGAGAGCTAACTCGCCCATATCAGTGGACGCACCGTCAGCAATCACATCGTCACGCGCAATCAAATCCCCCATCTTAACCAGCGGACGCTGATTGATATTGGTATTCTGATTAGAACGGGTGTACTTGGTTAGATTGTATATGTCAACGCCGACTTCACCGTGCGTAGTTTCATCGTCATTAACACGCACCACAATCCGACCTGCATCCACATAATCTATTCGCCCGCCACGCCATGCCTGCACTGTGGTACCAGAATCCACCGCCACTGTGCGTTCAACTCCAGTTCCAACCAACGCTTTCTCTGCACGCAAACAAGGTACAGCCTGACGTTGCATATTGGCACCCATTAAAGCTCGATTTGCATCGTCATGCTCTAGAAAAGGGATTAACGCTGCCGCCACCGACACCACTTGGGCAGGTGCTACATCCATGTATTCAATACGATCTGGCGAAGCCAGCACAAACTCATTGTGCTGACGGGATGAAACCACGTCATTGGTAAACTTTCCCTTGCTGTCTAGCTCGGCGTTGGCTTGAGCAATAGTAAACTTGCCTTCCTCAATCGCAGACAAATATTTAACTTCATCAGTCGCCTTACCCTTTGCCACCTGGCGATAGGGCGTTTCGATGAAACCATAATTATTGATGCGCGCATATAGCGCCAACGAGTTAATCAAACCAATATTCGGCCCTTCTGGTGTCTCAATCGGACACAAACGACCATAATGTGTTGGGTGTACATCCCGCACCTCGAAACCAGCACGTTCACGAGTTAAACCGCCAGGACCAAGCGCAGAAATACGGCGCTTGTGTGTTACTTCGGACAAGGGGTTAGTTTGATCCATAAATTGCGACAACTGACTAGAACCAAAGAACTCTTTAACCGCTGCAGAAATTGGTTTGGCATTAATCAAATCATGCGGCATCAAATTGTCCGCTTCGGCCTGACCCAACCGTTCTTTCACCGCACGCTCCACACGTGCCAACCCAGTGCGAAACTGATTTTCAGCCAATTCACCCACAGCACGCACACGCCGATTACCAAGATGATCAATATCATCAATTTCGCCGCGGCCATTGCGCAACTCGACCATAATCTTGATTACCGCCACGATATCTTCATTAGAGAGTGTGACTGAACCCGTCAGCTCATCCGACCCGATACGCCGGTTAAATTTCATACGCCCTACAACTGATAAGTTATATCGCTCTTCAGAAAAGAACAGGCCATTAAATAGATTTTCCACTGCGTCCTCCGTAGGCGGCTCACCGGGGCGGATCATCCGATAGATAGCAACTCGCGCTGTCCACTGATCGGTAGTTTCATCAGCACGCAGAGTCTGTGAAATATAGCCGCCCTGATCCAGACTATTGGTATATAGCGTGCGAATTTTTTTCTCTCCAGCCGCGTGCAACTTGGCCAGTAGTGTTTCAGTGATCTCATCGTTGGCATTGGCGATAATTTCGCCACTATCTTTATCTATCACGTTATGTGCCAACACGCGTTCGAACAAGAAGTCTTCCCCTACCGCCAACTTGTCAATACCAGCTTCCTGTATTTCACGAATATGACGCACAGTAATACGTTTGCCACTCGCCACGATCACCTTGCCGCTTTTGTTCAAAATATCAAAGCGTGCCACTTCACCACGTAATCGTTCTGGCACCACCTCAAACTGGATACCTTTTTTTCCAAGGTGAAACGTATCGAATTCAAAAAATGCCGCCAATATCTGCTCAGGCGTATAGCCCAATGATTTTAATAGGATGGTGACCGGCATTTTGCGACGGCGATCGATACGGAAATAGACGTAATCCTTAGCATCGAACTCAAAATCCAACCACGAACCGCGATAAGGAATAATGCGCGCAGAAAATAGCAATTTGCCGGAGCTATGCGTCTTGCCGCGATCATGCTCAAAAAACACACCAGGTGAACGATGCAATTGCGACACGATAACGCGCTCAGTACCATTAATAACGAAGGAACCCGTATTGGTCATAAGGGGTATTTCGCCCATATAGACTTCCTGTTCTTTTACTTCCTTCACGACGGTCGGTTTCGATACCTCTTTATCGAACAAGGTCAGGCGCACACGAGCACGTATTGGGGAAGCATAAGTCAGACCGCGTTGCTGGCACTCCTTCACATCAAAGGGCGGCATACCCAAGTTGTAGCTAACAAAATCAAGACGCGCATATTTATTATGGCTCTCAATCGGAAAAATTGAATGGAATGCTGCCTGCAAGCCATCGTTAATGCGCTGCTCAGGCAACTGATCAGCCTGAAGAAAAGCACTGTAAGATTCTAATTGCGTGGACAGCAAAAATGGTATCGGCAATGCACCGATACGTTTCGCAAAACTTTTACGAATACGTTTTTTTTCAGTAAAAGAATAACTCATGATATCTCCACGACCGAGGGAAAAGACAATGAACAAAAAACGTTTGGTAGCTTGCTGTCCGTTATCTTCTTAAAACGGCAAAAGGCTGGCGGGCATCCGTCAGCCTTTCGACGCGCACAACAATTACTTAATTTCAGCAGTTGCACCAGCCTCTATCAATTGCTTCAGGATAGCGTCAGCATCAGCCTTATTGACGCCTTCTTTCACCGTCTTCGGTGCACCATCCACCAAATCCTTAGCTTCTTTTAGGCCAAGACCAGTAATTGTGCGCACCACTTTGATCACATTTACCTTGCTAGCACCCGCAGAACTTAAGACCACAGTAAATTCAGTTTGCTCAACCGCGGCAGCAGCAGTAGCGGCAGCTGGCGCAGCGACTGCCACTGCAGCAGCAGACACGCCAAATTTTTCTTCCATTTCCTTGATCAATGCAGACAGCTCTAACACGGTCATTTGTGCAATTGCGTCCAGAATGTCAGCCTTATTAACAGCCATATTGCTCTCCTAATGTTAATTCAAAAAATTTGATAAGAGCGTTAAGCGGCAGCCGTTTCGGCTTCCTTCTTATCGCGGATAGCAGCCAAGCCACGCACAAAAGTGCTGGTTGCAGCATTCATGGTCGCCATCAAACGTGCGATCAACTCATTTCGGCTCGGGATAGCGGCCAGTACAGCGACTTGCTCTACAGACATCAAAGAACCGGCCATTGCGCCTGCCTTGATTACCAATTTGCCGTTTGTCTTGGCAAATTCATGCACTATTTTCGCTGCCGCGACAGGATCGGCACTAATACTATAGATTAGCGGGCCAACCATTTTTTCCGCCAAAGCCTCAAACGGGGTGCCCTGTACAGCACGACGCGCCAATGTGTTTTTTAGCACACGAAAGTACACTCCAGACTTACGCGCAGTGGCACGTAACTTAGTAATGTCGCTGACTACAATGCCACGGTACTCTGCCAAAACAATAGCCTGAGCCTGCGTCACTTGTTCGTTAACTTCAGCCACTATCGCTTG
This sequence comes from Candidatus Nitrotoga sp. SPKER, assembly GCA_003402285.1. Taxonomy (GTDB): domain Bacteria; phylum Pseudomonadota; class Gammaproteobacteria; order Burkholderiales; family Gallionellaceae; genus Nitrotoga. Next base: position 12,736 of record QFXG01000013.1, read on the forward strand.
TTTTTCTTGCAGATTAAGACCCAAATCATTCTCCATCTTCAATTGGAACACCAAACCGAGGCCTAGCGATATCCATTATTAACAACTGCGTCCTTAAGCCAGTAAATAACATTACCTCTGCTCGCGGGCACACCATCTACGTAGGCATCAGAGATACAGAAAGCGGAAACCTTGAGCGTGCTACCGCCATACAACATCTCTTTAAATTAAACCCTAACTGGGCACCTACGGTCTTTGACAATCTGCCAATAAACCAGCAGTCAAAGCCTGTAAACGGCATGACAAACCAATCAGTCATGCCGCATAACTTGTAACCGTGCCTCTCTTTAACTTCAGATTGCCGTAGAAGGCAACCACCACATTTTTATAATTTATAGCCAAAAACAAAAAAATTATCCTGCCAAACTGGCCTGCTCAATACGAATACCCACACCCATAGTACTGGAGACAGAGATTTTCTTCATATACACACCTTTGGCGGTAGCTGGCCTAGCCTTATTTAAGGCATCAACCAACGCCAATAAATTTTCACGCAACGCTTCCGCCTCAAACGAAGCTCGTCCAATAGTGCACTGGACAACACCATTCTTGTCAGTGCGGTACTGCACTTGACCAGCCTTAGCATTCTTAACAGCACCCGCCACATCAACAGAAACCGTACCCACCTTAGGATTAGGCATCAAACCACGAGGGCCGAGAATTTGGCCTAATTGACCAACAATACGCATAGCATCAGGAGAGGCTATCACCACATCAAAATCCATATTGCCAGCCTTGATACTTTCCGCCAAGTCCTCAAAACCCACTACATCGGCACCAGCAGACTTGGCTTCCTCAGCCTTGGCCCCTTGAGCGAACACAGCGATGCGCACAGTTTTGCCAGTTCCCTTAGGCAATACCACCGCGCCACGCACCAACTGATCAGACTTGCGTGCATCTATACCCAAATTGATTGCGATGTCGATAGACTCATCGAACTTGGCCTTAGCAGTTTCTTTTGCCAAACTTAGCGCTTCATCCATAACGTACAGCTTATTACGATCAACTTTGGCAACCAATGCCTTATAACGCTTAGAAATATGTGCCATGTTATATGCCCTCCACAACAATACCCATACTGCGCGCACTACCAGCAATAGTGCGTACCGCCGCATCCATGTCGGTAGCAGTCAGATCTGGCATCTTGGTTGTTGCAATTTCTTCCGCCTGTTTACGGGTCAGCTTACCAACTTTTTCTGTAAGCGGCCTGGGACTACCCTTCTGCAAACCAGCAGCCTTTTTAATCAGAATGGTCGCAGGCGGAGTTTTCATAATAAAAGTGAAACTCTTGTCTGCAAAAGCTGTAATCACAACCGGAATTGGTAAACCCGGCTCTACACCCTGAGTTTGTGCATTAAAAGCTTTGCAGAACTCCATGATATTGAGCCCACGCTGACCCAGCGCCGGACCAATAGGCGGGCTAGGATTAGCCTTACCGGCAGGAACTTGCAACTTGATAAAACCTATAATTTTCTTTGCCATAACACTCTCCTTATGGGTTCAAGCGAACGCTATTGCGCTCTCCCCGATTAATACAAAAAGGAAAAAGAAGAAGAGTGCCCGTAATCGGCTTTCTCTTCTTCATTCACCCTTAACATCTCGCTCTAAGCTTTCTCGACCTGACCGAAATCCAGCTCCACAGGCGTTGAGCGACCAAAAATGGTCACCGCCACCCGCAACTTATTTTTATCATAATTGACATTTTCCACAATACCGTGGAAATCAGTGAATGGACCATCCTTAACACGCACCGCCTCACCCACTTCAAATAACACCTTGGGTCTCGGTTTTTCCACCCCGGTCTGCATTTGATGCATTATATTTTGTACTTCTTTTTCACTAATGGAAGTAGGCTTCATTGCCGACCCACCCAAAAATCCAGTAACCTTGGGTGTACTTTTAACAAGATGCCAACTTTCGTCGGTCATTTCCATTTCCACCAACACATAACCCGGGAAAAACTTACGCTCACTGATATTTTTTTGACCTAACTTTAGCTCCACAACCTCTTCCACTGGCACCAAAATCTGACCAAACTGATCTTCCAAACCCGCACGTTGAATCCGCTCCGGCAATGCGCGCTGCACGAATTTCTCAAACTGAGAATACGTATGTACCACATACCAACGCTTGGACATTATTCACGCCCCATTAATTTATTAACCACCAACAACAAACTGGTATCAACTGCCCACAAAAATAGCGCCATTACTATCGCAAAAAGAAGAACCACCCCTGTAGTCTGGACTGTTTCCTTGCGCGACGGCCACACCACGCGCTTAGCTTCCGCGACAGACTCTGCGCCAAACGCAAATAACCGCTTACCCGGCTCGGTCGTCCAAACCACAGCAGCGGCCAACAGAAACCCAAACAATATTGCCGCAAGCTTCACTACCGCAGCGCTTTCGTGCAAAGCATAAAACCCCGCAATGCCCGCCGCAACAAATATGAACGCGACAATCAATTTAATTTTATCTGCCATGCACAATCTGTCCGTCTTTTTTGATGATTTAACTGGCAGGCCAGGAGGGTTTCGAACCCCCAACCCTCGGTTTTGGAGACCGATACTCTACCAATTGAGCTACTGGCCTAATTTTTTAAACAAGAAGACAAACCCACAAGGTTAAAATCCGCTATCCAACCCTCTTGCCAAGACTACTCGATCACTTTAGCCACCACACCGGCACCGACAGTACGACCGCCTTCACGTATCGCAAAACGCAGACCCTCTTCCATCGCGATCGGGGCTATCAAGCTCACCGTCACCGACACGTTATCTCCCGGCATCACCATTTCAGTACCAGCCGGCAATTCAACCGCCCCCGTTACGTCTGTAGTTCTAAAATAGAATTGCGGGCGGTAACCTTGGAAAAACGGG
>QFXG01000014.1 GCA_003402285.1 Candidatus Nitrotoga sp. SPKER
TCCTGCGCCTGATTGGTGAAGTGGGTAAGGCTCGACAGATGGAGTTCCAATTCCAGAGCAACACGCGTCGCTCGCGCCCGGTTCTCTCTGTGATCTCTCTTGCCTTGCAGCTTGTGCAACACGGGATGGCGGCATTCCAGCCACAGGAGTTTAGAGATGCCCTTGCGAGACTGCGTTATGAGCATCATGCGCTGCAACTTTGAGGGGAGACCTCAGTATCTGACCCTTTTTGATTCCCATCGCTTTTGGCTACCTTGGGTAGCTGAGATACTCACCAATACCCAAAGGAATAGCTGCTTCTCGGACATTGCTGCCGGTGGCATCCAGATGCACCAACGGCCGGAATGGAATCGTCACCGGTCATCAGCGTGGGGATCATCTCGAACGGCCACTTTCTCGCAACACGACTGCGTGTTATCGAAAATTTCATGCCATTGGCGCTCGCGACAATCCAATGACCGCTGAGCGCAGCCAAAAGCAGGCATTTTAAATCTCCCAGTAGCACAGATACGGGCATCTTCACGATCCGAAGCACCCGCGCCGATCACCGAGACCGAGATCTATCTGGCCCGCGACCTGGAGGCTGCGCTACTGCCCGGTGCAGACTACCGGACCAGAGGCACGACTCGCTACCATCGTCGACTTTACTTTCAACCTTGGTGCGGGTCGGCTCCAGACATCGACGCTCCGACGGCGGATCAACCAAATGGACTGGTACAACGCCGCGCAAGGGTTGCGCCGGGGGTTCTACGGCGCGGGAAGAGTTCTAACTGGACTCGTGACTCGTCGAGCAGCGGAAGCACTGCTCTTCGTTTCTTCGGTTGTCGACTGAGATACCTTGGCAGCTAACAAACGTGACACGGCATCGCTGAGTTCTTCCACTTTCGCTTTCAGTTTTTTATTTTCTTCCTCGGCTGTGCTGCGCTGGCGATTGCCTTCGCTGATCGACGACAGCAACTCCCCCTGCCACTTGTCATTGGTTATATTGTTTGCCTTGTCTTGAAAAAAGGCTGCACCTGACAGCACGGCTGCAACCACAACAGATCCGACTGCAATCCAAAGCTGGATACGCGTCACACGGTCTGATCGTTGGTCTCGTTCGTTTAAGTTTTCGAGAAGTGTGCTGGCGGCTTCAGCCAAGTCCTGAAGCGTTTTCGCCGACTGGGCTGTCATCTGGCCAGTCAAACGAACCATCTCAAGCTCTTCGGCTCTTTCGCGAGCCAGCCGTGCATGCTGCTCAGCCATATGATTTGTTAATTCGAGATGCTTGGTCTCAAAAACGGGCATTGCAGCAGGCGTTGAAATTGAACGTGAAAGGCGTTCAAAGTTCGTCAATGTCGAGCCGAGCAATGCACTACTTTTGCGAACCTGATCGAAAATGCCACCTGTAGAGGCCAGCATTTTATCGCGTATCTGCCGCATATCATTTGCATGGTCTTCGAGTTGTTTCTTGAGCAACCTGTCAACATAGGAGGTCGCTACTTCGCCGTCGACTCGGGGAAGAGCACTTCTATCCTCCGAGCCTGACCTGGCCGTCTGCAATGCGGACGATACCGCATATGCTTCGGCCACCAACTCGACGTCCGCGTTGGAAAGTTGCGCAACGAGTTCCGGAGCCAACGGCTCTCGATCTTTCTCGATCTTAGATGTGGTCGATAAACTGGCAACGCAGGGCAGGACCTCACGGAAACGCGCCATCGGCTCGTCTGCGACAATCTTTTCGAAACGACTGAAGTCAGAAACGCGCATCGGGTAGAGGTAAATCTTCCCAATTGATGTCTGCACATCCGCAGTCGGGCCTAAGAAAAGACTGAGACTGAGTTCCTTCTTCTTTGGCTCGGGCTGATCACCGCTGACAGTCCGGTCGCTCATGGGATCGTATCTTTAAATTCGTTCAAGTTGCTACACAATCAACTCATATCTAGTGAGGTTCGTGCAAGGCAGTATTCGGTTATTGTTTTTGGCTGGTGGAATCAATACTGAAGTCGTAATGGCCATCTATTATTTTCTGCCGAGCCTTCTTGAAAAAGCACTCCGGCGGCGTCAGGCTTGCTGCACGTGCGGCATCCATTCCTGCCATCAGTGCTTGGAATTCTTTTATAAACTCATCCTGACCGCCCAGCGCACTCACACGCCACGCCTGACGAAATCGATCCTGCAGGATTTTGTATTGGTGCGCGTGTTTGGCGACGACATCGAGGCTGACATCAAGGTTCAAGGCTTTGTAGATCGCGGGTGTAATGCCAGCGAGCAAAGCGCATAGGCCGGTGAGCCATTCGTATCCAGGCTGCTGCTTGAATATCGGCCAAGTGGCAATGCCGCCTAAAATGATAGGAGCTACTACAAACAGCACCCGATAGCGGCGCATGGACTTTAGCCACTCAAACAAGGTGGTCGAGGTATATAGACAGGATTCTTCCTGCCGTTTGCACTCTTCAATTAGATTTTGTGTACGCGCATCCATTATTACACCGTCCTCGGAACTTGTTGTCCAAAAATTTTCTGCCATTCCTCGCCTGCTGCGAGTAAATGGTTGTCCCGCTCATAATCGCAGGCCTTTGCCGCACGGACGTAGGCAGTTTCAACCCGGCTTTGCCATGCATTACCTAATGAAATCAGTTCCGACGTACCCGGCACCGTGACACTGAAATTGGCTCGGTAATACATGTAGGCAAACAGGTCGCGAATGAGCCAATCAAACCAGAAAAAATCCTTGAAACGCCACGGAGACTGAGCAATAAAATCTGCAGCAAGCAACTCAAGCTGAAACGACTTGATCGGAACTGAGCAGTTCGCTTGCCATGCTTTCAGCATTCGAATAAGAGGGCGAAGGTTGTTGCCATTCCCCTGATCTACAGCGTCAATGTGCCGAATCTCGGCCCAAGGATCTGTTTGCTTATAGCTGCCACCATTGTGGGTGTCGCAAATCCAGTACTGGCCGCTTTGCAGAAGAAACGCCGGAACGACCTCTACGGCGTAGCTTCCGAAACGGACCACAACGACTTGCCCATCGCCACTCATATCCGTATCGGGATATGTCATAGCAAGAGCAGCTTTCACCTCTTGCAGCATTGCGGACTGCCGGTTCCACTGATAGCTCTGAAGGCGGTGGTATACCGATGTCGGCAAAACGAAATACAAATCCACGTCACGCGGCGGACGGATGGCAGTGCTTTTCCCCCAGGAGCCGACTAGGAAACTGTTATCGGATGGAGATGATGTACCGTAGTAGCTGCGATTTAGGCACGCAACGACATCGGCGCGCTTCGTTACGCCGTCTTGGTATTGAAGCTCGGTGAGCGCAAGATTCCGATGAAACTGTTCAAACCGCTGCCGCACACCTATCCATTGTGGGACTGCCTGCGCGACAGAAAGAAGACCAAGGCCAGCAGGCGCAAAATAGGCTGGCTGTGCGTTCATCAGACCTCGCAATGTCGGGGACGTAACATTCACAGGACACCTCGTTCAAAATTTGCCAGCATTTGTTCCGCGCTTTCCCACGGCAAGCGCCGCCCGTTTATGCGCATTTTGTGGAGTGCCGCTCTGGCCACCGCGACGGTGATGCGCTGCTCGCGCACCATTTCGCCAATCAGCCAGATCGTGCCTTTGACTTCAACCTGCTCAGTTTCTGCCGCCAGCCTGAGTGCGGCATCGCCGGTCAGCAATGGGCACTTTTCTAGCTCTGCCAGCACCAGTGCGAACAAATCGATCCGCCCCGGCCTCACGTAGGTTTGACTGAGCGACTGGACGCGCTCGACATTTTTCGCCGACAAGCTGCGCGTCTGCAAGCCCATATCAAGCAGGTGGGCGTGCTGCTCTTCCAATTCCTCGTAATAAAGAATATCGGGAACCGCAAACTGGTAGCCAAGGCTGAACATGGGCGCTACGAGATCGCCCACTTCGACATCCACCAAGATGTTCGCATCACTGATTAACAGCAGCATCGCCGCCTTCCATCGAGCGGACGCGCCGAAACTGTTGCAGTGGCATGTTCATGAGCTCGGCAGCCTTCGACTCGCCGATGTACTCCTCGGCCAGCGCGTGAAACACCAGCTGCTCGAAAATGTGCGCCTTCTCGGTGGGGTAGTCACTTCCCGGCTCTTTCCGATACCAACCCTTGAAGCGGAACAACCTGGCCTGCTCTTCGCGGTAGGCAGGCGAGATGATGCCAAGGTCTCGGGCGCGATACAGAATTCCGGCCATCGACAGGCCAAACTCTTCTTTCAGTAGCCCCAGCTCCTTGAGTTCGATGGCGTTGCGATGTCGTCCGAGTAATTGCAGCACCGATGCGCGCGGAAACAGGAATGTTCCAGCGAAGCGGTTGCACGCCATCTCCTCGTCCAGATCATCCGCAAGGCGACCTTCGAGCATGAGGTGGCCCAGCTCGTGCGCCAGCGTGAAGCGCTGACGATCCCCCGGCCAGTGGCGACCAACGACCACGATGGGCATACCACTGACGCGAGCCGCGAGACCATCGAATTTGTTCTCGGCGTCCGCTTCAATCATGAAGACACGGATGCCGTTGGTTTCCAGTACATCGATCAGATCGGGGATTGGGTCAAAGCCCAGATCCCATGCTTCGCGGACGCGCTCGGCAGCCTCTTCGATCTGGTCCATCACTGTGATGGACGAGGCCAGCTCGTCGACTGTGGCGAACGCCTTGACGGGCGATTGCGGGAAGAGGTTTTCCAGTTCGATGCGACGCTCAATCAGGTCGATCACTTCGTGCGTGATTGAGTCCAGTCGCTTTTTAGGCAAAGAGCTGCGCTTGCGGTACTCGATCCCCTCCAGAGCAACTGGCTGTGGACGAAAGAAATACTCGGTACGTACATTGAGCGTGCGCGACAGCCCGAGCAAGATGTCGCTTGAAGGCATGGCAATGCCATCTTCATACTTCTTTATTGCCGCGTGGGACACCCCAACGCGTTCGCCGAGATCGCGTAGAGATAGTCCTGCCGCCTTACGAGCTCGGTGGAGTCGAATGCTAAACATGGCTGTCCTCTCGTACCCCAAATAGGGTGGTTGCAGCGGTTACCAAAAATATCTTTATAAATATAAATTGTAAACCACATTCGCCATAAGTTCAAGATGCAAAATAGGATCGTGTGAGAAATCGGCCACTCAGGATGAGTCCCGCGTCTATGGCCGGTGATGATTTCATACCGGTCGTTGATACATATGGATGCCACCGACAGCAAAGGCCGAATAGCTGACTATCATTAGTCAGCTGTTTCCATTTACATCATAGTAGACGGCACATAGACTGGAAATAGGTGATTAAAGGCCTGCGCCTCGGGGGCTGTCATCCTATGGAGCAGGAATTCTTCACGACATGCTGCGAGATTACCCCACGCTGATTGATCTGGTAGTCGATCCGTTGGCGTTGCAGAATGAATAACTCATACGCATTATGCAGCTCGTGTTTCCGCATCTCGCATAATGCGTATGCCGACGCGCGCCAGATCGCCTAATGCACCAGGTTTTTCGATGCAGATTACGACCCGGCTGCAATGCCAGTCAGTTAACATGCGCTGGGCGACGTGTTCTGCCAAAGCTTCCAGCAATCGATAACGACAGGGTGCAAGCCATCCGGCAAGCTGCTGCTCGATGAGAGTACGTGTCAGGCCAAGGGGGTGTACGCTTTCTAGTCGTAAATCGAAAACGAGCGGACGTGAAGCCGCCCGTTCCCATTCATAGACGCCGATAATGGTATACAACGTAATTCCATCATGTGCGAGCGTGTGCGCCATCAGGCTGCGATGTTGCGCAGTGTATGCGCTACGGCAACCATGTTGCGTAGCGCTGCTTCCACTTCCGGCCAGCCGCGCGTTTTCAATCCGCAGTCCGGGTTAACCCACAAGCGCTCGCGCGGAATAACAGCACATGCCTTTTTCATGAGACGCTGCATTTCTTCCTGACTTGGCACACGCGGTGAATGGATGTCGTACACGCCTGGACCTATGTCGTTCGGATAATGGAAGGCACGGAAGGCTTCCAGCAGTTCCATATCCGAGCGCGATGTTTCTATCGTAATCACATCAGCATCCATCGCGGCGATGGCAGGCAGAATGTCGTTGAATTCTGAATAGCACATGTGCGTGTGAATTTGCGTAGTGTCTCGCACGCCGCTGGTGCTGATGCGGAAAGCGCGCACTGCCCAGTCGAGGTAATGCGCCCAGTCTTGTCGTTTGATCGGCAAACCTTCGCGTAAGGCGGCTTCGTCAATCTGAATGATGCTAATGCCTGCCTGCTCCAAATCCTGTACTTCGGCGCGAATCGCCAATGCGATTTGCAGGGCGGTGGCAGCGCGAGGAATATCGTTGCGCACGAATGACCATTGCAGAATGGTGATGGGTCCGGTGAGCATTCCTTTCATCGGTTTGTCGGTCAGGCTTTGCGCGTAGCAACTCCATTCGACGGTCATTGGGTGCGGGCGTGAAATGTCGCCATAGATGATGGGTGGTTTTACGCAGCGCGAGCCGTAGCTTTGAACCCAGCCATATTGTGTAAAAGCGAAGCCTTTCAGTTGTTCGCCGAAATATTCCACCATGTCGTTGCGTTCGGCTTCACCATGCACCAGCACGTCGATCCCCAGTTCTTCCTGCTTGGCCACTACATGGTGGATTTCTGCCTGCATTGCCTTGCGATATTGTTCTTCGCTTAGTTTTCCTTGCTTGTAGCTGGCGCGGGCACTGCGGATGGCTGCGGTTTGGGGGAAAGAACCGATGGTCGTAGTCGGGAAAGCAGGCAGCTTGAATTGTGCTTGCTGTGCAGCGATGCGCTGGGCAAACGGTGTAGAGCGTTTTTCATCGGCAGGTTTCAGGGCTGCAATACGCTGATGTACTTCACGATCATGTCGTAGCGGAGAGTACACTCGGCTTTCTAATACAGCATTGGTTTTTGCCAATTGCGGAGCGATGGCTTCTTTACCGTGCGCTACACCGTGTGCCAAGGTGACAGTTTCCGCGAGTTTTTGCGTGGCGAATGCCATCCAGCTTTTGACGGTTTTATCCAGCCCGGTTTCTTGCGATAAATCCACCGGTACATGCAACAGAGAACAACTGGGTGCAATCCATAGTCGATCCCCCAATGTTGTGTGCAATTCATCGAGGAGTGATAACGAAGCAGGTAGGTTGTTGAGCCAGATATTACGGCCATCTACGATACCTGCAGAAAGAATTTTATCCGCCGGGAAATCGCGGATAAAGATATCAGCCTGCTGTGGAGCGCGCACCAAGTCGATATGCAGACCAGCAACCGGCAAGGCTTTTAACGCTTCGGCATGGTCTTCCACGCTGTCGAAATAGGTGGCGAGCAGAATTTTGGGGGCGTCCTTCGCCAGCCTGGCGTAGGTGTGAGCGAGTGCGGCTACCCATTCCTGCGGTAAATCGAGTGCCAGCGCGGGTTCGTCAATTTGCACCCACTCCACGCCTTGCGCTTTCAGTCGCTCCAGAATTTGCTGGTACACTGGAATTAGCTTGGGTAATAAATTCAGGCGGTTCAGACCGGCGTGTTTTTCTTTACCGAGATACAGGTAGGTGAGCGGACCAATTAATACCGGCTTGGCATTGATCCCCAGTGCCTGCGCTTCCCCTACTTCATCGAATAGCCATGAGCTATTCAAGTTGAATTCGGTGGAATTCAGGAATTCCGGGACAAGATAGTGGTAGTTGGTGTCGAACCACTTGGTCATTTCCATGGCGGGCTGCTGTGCATTGCCGCGCGCAAGCTGGAAATACTGCTCAAGTGTTGATGAGCCTTTGAAACCGAATCGTTCGGGCGCTGCATCCAAGAGGACGGTCATGTTCAACATTTGGTCGTACCATGCGAAATCCCCTACCGGAATCAGAGCAATGCCCGCATCGCGCTGCACCGACCAGTGCCGTGCTCGCAATGCTTTGCCGGTGTCAAGCAGGGATGTTTCGTCCAGTTGGCCATTCCAATACGATTCCAAAGCCCTTTTGAGTTCGCGTTGCGCGCCGATGCGCGGAAAGCCGAGATTGTGTGTAGTCGCCATGATAATCCTCCGTTGGAAAGGATGGTATCTTCGGCAAATTCCCATTATTATGCAAAATCATTATTTTCGTATTCATCATTAAATTATTTAATAATGCTATCCATTCTTGAATTGCGCCATTTACGCATGTTGGAAGCCTTGGTCGGAAGCGGCAATCTGTCGCGTGCCGCGCAACGCCTACACCTGACGCAATCGGCAATTTCGCATCAGGTCAAACAGATGGAAGATCATTACGGCGTTCCGTTGTTTGAACGCAAGACCCAGCCTTTACGGCTGACGGCTGCCGGACATCGGCTGCATGCCTTGACGGGAGCGGTGCTTGCGCAGGTGGCAGAAGCCGAGCGCGATATTGCTCGCATCGTAGAAGGACAGGCCGGGCGCTTGCGTGTAGCGGTGGAATGCCATACTTGCTTCGAGTGGCTAATGCCCGCGATGGATGTTTTCCGTGAACATTGGCCAGAGGTTGAGTTGGATTTGGTATCCGGTTTTCATGTTGATCCGCTGGCACTGCTGCGCGAAGACCGCGCCGACCTTGCCGTGGTATCTGAGTACCGCAAAAACGGATTGATTTATCACCCTTTGTTCGGGTTCGAGATTGTTGGCATCGTTTCTTGTTTACACAAATTGGCGCAAAAGGAATATCTCACTGCAAGTGATTTTGCCGACGAGACGCTAGTGACCTACCCGGTACCGGAAGAGATGCTGGACGTTATACGCAATTTTTTGAAGCCGCACGACGTTGAGCCGAAACGACGAACCGCCGAACTGACCGTTGCGATTTTACAGCTGGTTGCCAGCCGCCGAGGTATCTCCGCCATGCCGAATTGGGCGGTGCAAAGCTATTTGAAAACCGGCTACGTGCATAGCATGCGTCTCGGCAAAGAGGGATTGTTCGGTGAGCTGTACGCCGTCACACATATTGAGGCTGCACAGGCTGTTTATATGCAGGATTTTCTGGAAACCGTGCGAACGGTTAGCTTTAATCGTTTGCCGGGGCTAATACCATTATCGATTCGTGAAGAATGAGTTTTAAGTTTCTCCGTGTTTAAGTACAACATCATCGTCAGCCATTAGTTTTGTTTGTTGTTAGACGAAGTACCTTATTTAAGATCACATCGAGCGTCCGTCGAAGTTGTGTATGGGCACAGTCGCCAGGTCAACATCTTCAAGACAGCGAATATTGATGGCGGCCATCGGATTACCTTTTGGATCGACGCCTTCTCCATAGGGAAGGATGCCACAGACTGGGCAGAAGCGATGCTTGATAAGGTGTTTATTGAAAGTGTAGGTGCTAGCCGCATCTTCGGCGCTAAGCAGGCGAAGATTGGAGCGGGGCACAAACCACAAAAGCGATCCTCTACGTGAACAAATTGAGCAATTGCAGGAGATCGCCTGGTTTAATTCACCTTCAACTTCTAGCTTAATTTTTCCACAATGACAGCTGCCTTTGTAAATCATGAAATATCTCCATATTTGTTAAATTCAACGTGTCTTGAACAATGCACAACGCTACTTTGGGACGCCCAACGGGACAGGGTCCATACACTGTTTAAGATATGACCTGTCCTGATGGCCGTTCTGAAGGCAGTAGATCGAGTGTAATTGAGTTAACGAAACACCCCAAGGAAATGGTAATGGGTCTTAGCAGCCCATCTTGGCCATTTCCAGCTGCATTTCTTCCGGAGTCACATCACGCGTATGAGTCGCGATCGACCAGCGATGGCCAAATGGGTCTTCCACTTGACCGTACCGATCACCCCAAAATGCATCCGCAATAGGCATGATAATTTTTGCACCCGCTGCTGCGGCTTGCGCCATAGTTTCATCCGCGTTTTCAACTTGCAAATGAATCGTGATCGATGAGCCTTTCAATGTTTTTGGTCCGAATGCGCCCCATTTCGGGTTTTCTTCAGCGAGCATCAATTGTGAGTCGCCAATCTGAATACAAGCGTGCATGAGTTTGTCGTCTGGGCCTGGAAGACGCATTACCTCTATCGCATTGAATGCTTTTTTGTAAAACTCAATAGCTTCTGACGCGCCTGCGCAGATGATGTGTGGAGTGATTGAATGCATTCCATCAGGGATGGCCTTAACTTTTAAATTGCTCATGGTTATTTCTCCTGGATTGTTGATAAATATTGAAATTACCTAATGTGCGTATTACCTACTGACAAGCTGCTTAATTCGCGTCATAAGCTCGCTGTATATCTGCAATTATGATCTTCGACATAGTCATCATTGCTTGCATCACACGTCCTGCTTTCACAGGGTCGGGGTCACTTATCAAGTGTATAAGTTGCTTGGGAACAATCTGCCATGACACACCGTATTTATCGTCCAGCCACGAGCATTGGCTGGGCTTGCCACCGACGACCAATGCATCCCAGTAGTAATCTACTTCTTCCTGAGTTTCACAATGTACGACGAAAGAGGTTGCAGGTGAAAATTTGTACATCGGTCCGTTGAGCGCCATAAATTGACGTCCCTCCAGCTCAAAATTTGCGGTCATCACGGTGCCCTCTGGCATGGGCGCGCCTTTGCCGTAATGAGTCACGCTCAATATTTTTGAATTTTTAAAAATAGAGACGTAATAATTCATCGCTTCCTCGGCTTGTCCGGCGAACAATAAACATGTGGTGATTTTTTGCATGGTTTTTTTATCCTATTTGGATTAAATATGATTAAGTCGCTGTGCCAGATAGTCTGCCAAACGGTCAAAGGTGCTGTTCCATCCTTCGTTATGCCCCTCTTGCTCAGATAATGACTGGAATGGTGTTTGCCTTAGTACCATGGTCGTTTTTTCGTGATTTTCGGTAAAGGTGATAGTGATTAAATTTTCTATGCCTCGTTCGCCTGTTTCTTCCCATGCAAAGGTAAATGCCAGTAATTCAGGTTCGACTACCTCACGAAATTCGCCACCGTGCCATAACAAATCGCCGGTTTCAACAGAACGTAAACAATTACGCCAACGAGCGCCCAACCGTGTATCCCACATCACATTGACGGCGGGATGGTGGCTAGGCCCCCACCAATTCAGCGCGTGCTTGGGATCAGTCCAAGCCTTCCACACTAACGCTCTTGGCGCATCGAATGTGCGAGTGATGACGAGTTCATTGGGTTTTCCGATGGTTGTTAAATAGGCATCGAGCCGCGCCAGTGTTTGCTGGCCACCCTCAATCGCACCAAATTCAGCCATAGCTTTGCGTTGCGCTGCTGATTCCAGAATCACTCGCAGTGTGACCTGGGTTTGCTCGCCCAAGTCTTGCAGCGTGATGGTGGTGTTAAATTCGGCATGGTCAGGGTCATCACCGCCGTGTTCGTAAGCCATAAAAGTTGGTTCGGTGAGTGTGGTGTAGCGAATCCAGTTGTTGTAATTCGTGCCTGGGCTACCGTCTGCGTTGGTGGGTGCATGCATGATGTAGCGCCACAGTCCGCCCACACGCACATCCATCTCAAAAATCGTATTGGTAAAACCATTTGGCCCCCACCAATGCTGGATGTGCTCGGGCCGGGTGAACATTTGCCAGACGCGCTGGATGGGTGCGTTTACGGTGCGGGTGATGACAATTTCGTTGGATTTTTCAGGAGCTAAGGCGGACATGGTCAGATGCCTTTCTTGACCATCGCGACTAATTGATCAAGCGCTGTACCCCAGCCGTTTTCAAAACCCATTGCAGCGTGTTGCTTGCAACCTGTTTCATCTGCGTGGATTACTGTGGCGGTGTAGCGTGTGCCGCTGGAGTGGTCTGACAGCTCGATTATGGCAGTGAACTTGAAATCAACCTGTTCGTCTCCGCAAGTTGGGCTGGGTGTGCTGGGTCGAAAGCCTGGCAACAAGGCATTCGTCCAGACAAGTTTTTTGTTGGGGATGACTTCCAGGTAGCAACCGGTATTGGGAAAGTCCTTACCTTCAGGTGACTGCATGGTGGTGCGGAACATGCCGCCAGGGCGTAGATCAATTTCAGCGTCTATCGTTTTCCACGGCAGCGGGCAAAACCATGGTTTGAGCAGTGCGGGTTCAGTCCAAGCACGCCAAACAAGTTCTTTGGGGACATCGATAATGCGCTCAAAAGTGAGGTCAAGTTGGGGATTGAATTGGCTAGATGTTCCATTGGTCTTCACTTTAATTTTCCTTTTTTGGGGTTGATATCGGGGTCTGGATTTTGTTGCAGCGTGAGTAAATAGGTATCCAGGCGGTCCAGCCGCTCTTCCCAAAACTGTTTGTATTGACCGATCCAGTCCATCGCCACTTTGAGCTGTTCAGTGTCAATTCGGCAGGGTCGCCATTGAGCGTCACGGCCTTTAGTAACCAGCCCAGCTTTTTCCAGCACTTTGATGTGCTTTGATACGGCAGGCAGGCTCATTGCAAATGGCGCAGCAAGCTCGTTAACCGATGCTTCACCTTTGGCCAGACGCGCTAGCATCGCCCGCCGTGTGGGATCGGCCAAGGCGGAGAAGGTTGCGCTGAGGCGGTCTGATGTGACATTTGGGGACATATGTGTATCCATCCAGTTGGATAATTAACTAATTGGTTTATTATTGGCCGGAATTTCGAAGTTGTCAATCGTATGGAAATGCTCAGTTGATCCCGAACGTGATTTGATAGACCGTGTCAATAGTCGGCTGAATGACTGGCGGAGTATTAAAATTGAAATTTGCTGAAGTAGCTACGCGATTCCCACAAATGATTTTTTGCCTGCTTAAAGTGATATTGTTCGCCCTGAGTTTGTCGAAGGGTGCATGTTCGGACATAAGACTTCTACAAGCTCACCGTAGATGGTAACGGGTTTGCTGAAACCTAATACTACGTGCGTCAAAGAGATATCCATTTTCAGGATTGTTAGAGGTTACCCTGAGAACAAGAAGGGACGGTAATGATTATATTGACTTTGCTAGTAATGCTGGGCGTCATGGCTTTGTTGGCGTTCTTTCGATCCTCCATCTGGGGGTGGTTGTTGGCGATGGTAGTCTTTGTTTTCATCGCTGCTATCCAAAGTAAACTTTCTGCTGATCTGTTTCAAGTTGCGATTATCGTGCTGGCCGTGGTTGTTGCGGTGCTGGGCGTTCCTTCGTTGCGTCGGCGATTGGTGACCAGTCAAATTTTAAAAATTTTTCGCAGGACACTTCCACATATTTCGCAAACGGAGCAGGAGGCGCTCGATGCGGGTACGGTTTGGTGGGACGGCGATCTTTTTAGTGGCCATCCTGACTGGCGCAAGTTGTTGAATTACCCTAAGCCGGCGTTCAGTGCAGCAGAGCAATCCTTTCTCGATAATGAAACCGAAACGTTGTGTGCCATGCTGGATGACTGGGATATTACTCATGTGCGCCAGGATTTGCCGTCTCAGGTATGGGAGTACATCAAAGACAACCGGTTCTTCGGCATGATTATTCCCAAGGAATACGGCGGGCTGGAATTTTCTGCTTTTGCACATTCTGCTGTGGTGGCCAAGCTTGCTTCACGTAGCATTACTGCTTCTATAACTGTGATGGTACCGAATTCTTTGGGGCCGGCAGAGTTGCTTGTGCGCTATGGTACGTCGAAGCAGAAAGAGAAATATTTGCATCGATTGGTACAAGGTAAAGAGATCCCCTGTTTTGCGTTGACCGGTCCATTCGCCGGCTCCGATGCAGGATCGATTCCTGATTATGGCATCGTGTGTTACGGCGAATTCAACGGGCAATCCAATGTACTCGGCATGCGGGTAACGTGGGAAAAACGTTATATCACACTGGCACCGGTAGCGACGTTGCTTGGCCTCGCTTTTAAGTTGTACGATCCAGACCATCTGCTTGGGGAACAAACCAAACGCGGTATTACCCTTGCGCTGATTCCTACTGATACCCCTGGCGTGCAGATTGGGCGTCGTCATTTTCCACTTAATTCGGCATTTCAGAATGGCCCCACTTCGGGCCATGGAGTGTTCATCCCGATGGAATATATTATTGGTGGCATGGATCGTATCGGGCAGGGCTGGCGCATGTTGATGGAATGTTTGGCAGCGGGGCGATCAATTTCGCTGCCGGCTGGATCCATTGGCGGGGTGAAACTGGCGGTGCGTACATGTGGCGCATATAGCCGGGTGCGCAAGCAGTTCAAGTTGCCGATCGGTAAATTTGAAGGCGTGGAAGAGGCGCTCGCACGAATAGGCGGGAATGCTTATTTGATGGATGCGGCACGCACGCTAACAGCGGTGGCAGTGGACATGGGCGAGAAGCCATCTGTGATTTCTGCCATCGTTAAATATCATTGCACCGAGCGTGCGCGCATGGTGGTCAATGATGCAATGGATGTGCATGGCGGCAAAGGGATATGCCTGGGGCCGAGCAATTATTTGGGGCGTTCCCACCAGCAGAATCCCATTGCCATTACCGTGGAAGGCGCGAATATCCTGACACGCAGTCTACTCATTTTTGGGCAGGGTGCGATCCGTTCTCATCCTTATGTGCTCAAGGAAATCGAGGCAGCGCAAGATAGTGACCAGCAACGTGCATTACGAAATTTTGATGCCGCTCTGCTTGGCCACATCAGTTTAAGTCTGAGCAATGCGCTACGCGCGTGCTTCTTTGGTCTTACCGGTGGATGGGGTCTTTCGGTGCCGGCAGGTGAGGAAACAAAGCGTTATTACCAGCAATTGACGCGCTGTTCCGCTGCATTCGCATTGGCGGCAGATATGTCCATGCTGATACTGGGTGGAAATCTCAAACGGAGGGAAAAAATTTCTGCCCGGCTGGGCGATGTATTGAGCCAGTTGTATCTGTGCTCGGCTACGCTCAAACGCTTTGAGGATGATGGCCGTCCCGCTGAAGATCTGCCGTTGCTGCACTGGGCAATACAAGATGCGCTGTACAGGATTCAGATGGCGTTTGACGGTGTGCTGCAAAATTTCCCCTGCCGTGTTTCTGCTCTGTTGTTGCGCGTACTTATTTTTCCGAGAGGAAAATATCTGGCACCTCCATCGGATGAGCTGAGCCATCAAGTCTCAATGTTGTTGATGCAACCGGGTATTGCGCGTGACCGACTGACAACCGGTATGTATTTGCCGGATGACGAAAGTGAGGCGGTTGGTGCACTGGAAGCTGCGTTACACAGCACGTTGGAGTGCGAACCCTTGCAAACAAAAGTCAATGCAGCGTACAAGGCGGGACAGCTCACAGTTATGAGCGAATTGATGCGCATTGCAGAAGCCCATCGCAAAGGATACCTCAATGCCGAAGAAGCCCATCTGCTAGAGCGTGACTATGAGCTGCAACGCAAGGTCATCATGGTGGATGATTTTGCGCCAGAACAATTGGGGCAGAGTCGAGCACTATTTGAATGAGTGTGAGGAGTAATCATGACGGATAACCAAGACCACATTATTACGCCGGAACAGGCTGTAACTTTACATGGGTTGTTTGTCGAGCGTGTGCAATGCACACCTGATGCTATTGCTTATCGTTATTTCGATACGATCGCTAATACCTGGCTGTCAATGACATGGGCTCAGACGCGTGATCAAACGGCGCGCTGGCAAACGGCGCTGATGCGTGAAGGATTAGTAGCGGGTGACCGAGTCGGCATCATGTTGCGCAACTGTCCGCAATGGGTATTGTTTGATCAGGCGGCTTTATCACTCGGGCTTGTGGTGGTGCCGCTATACACTGAGGACAGGCAGGATAGCGTGGCTTATATCATTAACCATGCGGGCGTGAAGGTGCTGTTGTTCGAGAACGCAGAACAATGGCAAGCGTTGCGCAGTGTGTGTGCACAGCTTCCCTGCATACAACGCATGATCAGTCTGGACAGGATAGCCGGACATGATGAAGCACGGTTGTTATGTGCAGAGGAATGGTTGCCCACACATGCAGTTTTGATTGCCGAACGCGTGCGCGAGCGCGATGCGCTGGCCACGATCATGTACACCTCGGGTACTACGGGTCGCCCCAAGGGCGTGATGCTGTCGCACCGAAATATTTTGTTTGATGCTCATGCCGCCTTACAGACCTGTCCAATTTCCGGAACGGATACCATGCTGTCTTTTTTACCGCTTTCTCATGCCTTCGAGCGTACGGTGGGTTATTACATTTGCGTGATGGCTGGTGTCACGGTTGCCTATGCGCGTTCTATTCCCTTGTTGTCGGAAGATTTACAAATCATTCGCCCAACTATTCTGGTTTCTGTGCCTCGTATCTTTGAGCGTGTGTACGGGGCAATTAACGCCAAGCTGGAGGAGGCATCGCCGTTGCGACGTAAACTATTCGCTTTGGCGGTTAATGTAGGTTGGTGCCGCTTTGAACATGAACAGGGGCGTGCTGGCTGGAGTGTGTCTTTATTGCTATGGCCGCTGCTTAAACACTTGGTAGCAAGCAAGGTAATGGCGCGTTTAGGGGGACGGCTTCGCCTGACTCTGTGTGGGGGAGCGGCTTTGCAACCGGAAATCTCACGCGTATTTATTGCATTTGGCTTACCTATTTTGCAAGGTTATGGCTTGACCGAGACCAGCCCAATTGTTTGCGCTAATCGTTTGAATAGCAATGTTCCGTCCAGTATCGGGCTTCCTCTGCCGGGTGTGGAGGTGCGTATCGACAAGCAGGGTGCGTTACTGGTGAAAGGACAGAATGTGATGTTGGGTTATTGGAATAATGCCGAGGCGACCCGCGCCATGATAGATGCCGATGGCTGGCTGAACAGTGGCGATATTGCTTCCATTAGTGAGTCCGGACATATCACCATCACGGGGCGTCTGAAGGAAATTATTGTGCTGTCCAACGGTGAGAAAATTTCTCCAGCAGACATGGAACAGGCCATTCTGCGCGACCGTTTGTTCGATCTGGTGATGGTGTATGGCGAGGGACGTCCCTATCTGACTGTGCTGGCAGTAATAAACGCGGCAGGCTGGGCACACTTGGCGCAAGAATTTGGAGTGCGTGCAGACATTTCGGAGTCGCTGCATGATCCCCGTGTTGAGCAACAGGTATTGCAGCGTATTGCGGACCAGATAAAAGCGTTCCCGGGTTATGCCAAAGTACGCCGGGTATTACTGTTGACTGAGCCGTGGAGTGTTGATAACGGACTATTGACGCCCACGCTGAAGGTTAAACGTGGATCTGTTGTGGCGCACTTTGCAAATGAAATCGAACAACTTTATAAAGGACACTGAATATGGATGAGCCAGCCATAACTTTTTTGCCGCAACGTGAACCCACACTGCGTATGTTGGCCATGCCATCTGATAGTAATTTCACTGGTGACGTTTTTGGTGGTTGGGTAATGGCGCAGGTTGATATTGCCGGAAGCATTCCCGCTCTCATTCGTGCACGCGGACGCGTGGTGACGGTGGCGGTGAATTCATTTGTGTTCAAGCAGCCTTTGTTCACGGGCGATGTAGTGAGCTTTTATGCTGAGCTTGTAAAGGTAGGGCGTACCTCCCTCACAGTCAAGGTTGAAGTGTATGTGCAGCGCGATCCGGTTAAACTGATTTGTGTCAAAGTAACCGAGGCCACCTTGACTTACGTGGCGGTGGGAGAGGATCGTAGGCCGCGTGTTGTGCCACCTGAAGAATAAGTACGTTATTTTGCTGCAAAGGAAGTTGGTTGGATTTGTTTTTACATGATCCATTCAAATAACGGAGGGTTAAAATAATGCATAGGAAAAACAAACATACTAGTCAAAAAACAACACTGATTTGGTTTACTAGTCTTGTCCTCGCAGGATTATCTGGAAGTGTAGCGGCGTCGGGTTTTGCACTGATTGAACAAAATACGAGCGGTTTGGGTAACGCCTATGCGGGCGGTGCAGCTGTAGCCGAAGATGCCAGCACTATATTTTTCAATCCGGCGGGTATGAGCCGTTTGTCGGGTAAGCAGATTGTGTTTGCAGCACACGCAATTCAACCTTCCGCAAAATTTATCGATTCTGCCTCTGTTCCCGCGTCTCCTGCAGCTATCCATCCGACACTATCGATGGCTGGTGATGCTGGCAGTTGGCAGTTTGTACCTAATGGTTATTTCATCATGGAAATTAATCCTCAAATGAGATTTGGTCTTGGGGTGAGTGCACCATTCGGATTGAAGACAGAATATCCAGCGGGTTGGGTCGGACGCTTTCAAGCGCTCACGTCAAGCATGAAGACTGTTAACGTGAATCCTTCGTTATCTTATCGGGTGAATGAAAATTTTTCCATGGGCGTTGGAGTGAATTATCAACGTATTACTGCTGATCTTTCCAATGCCGTGAATTTAGGGGCGGCCGAAGGAATGACAACCGTTTCCGGAAAAGATTCGGCTTGGGGTTACAACTTGGGTGGCCTGTATGAAATAAACAACAGCACGCGCATTGGTGTGGCCTACCGTTCTTCACTTAAATATCAACTCAATGGAACTGCGCTGGTTACCAATGCTGCCGGGGCGGCATTGCCTACTTATCCAACCGGTGTGACGGCTGATCTTAAGACACCTGATACCCTATCTATCAGTCTCTTCAGTAAGCTTGACGCACATTGGGATGTGATGGCTGATGTCAGTCGTACCGGCTGGAATAAATTTTCCGAGTTACGTATTATCAAAAATACGGGAGCCTTGTTGGGTGTTACTCCACAGAACTGGAGTAACACCTGGCGTACTGCGGTAGGCGGAAATTATCATTTCAATGAACGCTGGACCGCTCGCGGTGGTGTTGCACACGATCAATCGCCTGTATCGGATGCGTTCCGCACAGCACGCATTCCTGACAACAGCCGTACTTGGCTGTCAGCGGGCGGACAATACAAACCCAGCAAAGATGTTGCATTCGATTTTGGTTATGCACACTTGTTTGTGAATAACGCTCGTATCAGCAACAATACGGGAGCAGCCGGTACGCCGTCCATTGCGACTGTGGGTAATCTGGTTGGCGTATACAATAACCGTGTAAACATTCTGAGCGTGCAATATACACAGAGCTTTTAAAGGGTACCTTTAAAGCGCGAGCAGGAATGGGAAGACTCATGCCTTCTTTTATTGTTTTGGAAAGAGGATATGCCTAAGAATTTTATGATACGTAAGGTTGCTGTGTTGGGCGCAGGGGTAATGGGCGCGCAGATCGCTGCGCATTTAATTAACGCCAATGTGGAAACGCTGTTATTCGAGTTGCCTGCTAAAGAAGGTGATCCTAATGGCAACGTAACTAAAGCACTGGACGGCTTGAAGAAGCTCGCGCCCAGTCCCTTGGCATCCCCTGCCAAACTGGCCTATATTCAACCTGCAAATTATGAGCAGCATCTTGAATTGCTGCGCGGTTGTGATCTTGTGATTGAGGCGATTGCCGAGCGCATCGACTGGAAGTCAGATCTTTACCGTAAAGTTGCCCCCCATCTGGGCGCAGACAGTATTTTCGCCAGTAATACTTCCGGGCTGTCTATTAACGAGCTGGGTCAAGCATTTCCAGAAGCGCAACGCCATCGCTTCTGCGGGATTCACTTCTTTAACCCACCGCGCTACATGCATCTGGTCGAACTGATTCCCTGTGTCGGCACTGATATTGCGCTATTGGATAGACTAGAAGAATTCCTTGTTTCCACTTTGGGCAAGGGCGTGGTGCGCGCCAAGGATACGCCTAATTTTATCGCCAACCGCATTGGCGTGTTTTCTATGTTGGCTACGCTGCATCATGCGACCCGGCTGGGGCTGAATTTTGATACCGTGGATGCTTTAACCGGCCGTTATTTGGGGCGCCCCAAGAGCGCTACTTTCCGCACGCTGGACGTGGTTGGGCTGGATGTATTCGCACGCGTGGTCGACACCATGCGCAATAATCTGACAGACGATCTCTGGCATACATATTTTGCGCTGCCAGACTGGTTGGACAAGCTGATAGCGGATGGCGCGCTGGGGCAAAAAAACAAACGCGGCGTATATCAAAAAGTCGGTAATAAAATTCATGTTTTCGATCTGGGTTTGCAGACTTATCGCCTGTCGGAAGACAAATTGGATGATGCGGTAAAGGACATACTACGCGAACGCGATTGGGCGAAAAAGCTTGCCGCCCTGCATAGCAGCACGCGTCCACAAGCGCAATTTCTGTGGTCGACGTTTTGTGATTTATTTCACTATTGTGCGGTACAGCTGGAAGGCATTGCCAACAATGCGCGCGATCTGGATTTTGCTGTGCGCTGGGGTTTCGGCTGGGACAATGGGCCGTTCGAAATCTGGCAAATGGCAGGCTGGCAAAACGTAGTCGGTTGGATTAACGACGATATTGCAGTGGGCAAGACAATGTCGTCGGCACCTCTGCCAGACTGGGTGACTGATGCAACGCGAACGGAGGTGCATCGTGCGCAGGGTTCATACTCGCCGGGTAGTAATCAGTATCAAGCACGCTCGACATTACCGGTATACGGACGACAGGCGTTTCCAGAGCGATTATTGGGCGAGGCAATGCAATATGGCGAAACGATTTTCGAGACCGAAGCGGTACGCATGTGGCACACCGATAACGATATCGCTATCCTGAGTTTCAAAACCAAGATGCATATCATAAGCAGTGAATTGCTGGATGGCATTTTGCGCGCGCTGGATGAAGCCGAGGAAAACTGGCTTGCGCTCATTATTTGGCAGACCGAACCGCCTTTCTCAGCAGGTGCCAATTTGTTGCAATTGATGCAAGGGGTGCAGCAAGTTGATGAAGAACAATCGGGTGGATTTTTTGGTAAGTTTAAAGGTGCGGTGCAACGCGTTAAATATACCGTGGCAGGCGGCGGTGGACTAGGGGAGATTGTCAATGCGGCAACCGGCAATGTACCGCGGGTAGAAGACGTAATCGTCAAATTCCAGCAGGTGTCACAGCGCCTGAAATATGCGCAGGTACCTACTGTTGCAGCGGTAGATGGCCTCGCACTGGGTGGCGGCTGCGAACTTTCGATTCATTGCACGCGCATTGTTGCGGTGCTGGAAAGTTATATCGGGCTGGTAGAAACGGGCGTCGGCTTGCTGCCTTCTGGAGGCGGCTGTAAGGAAATGACGCAGCGCGCGGCGGCGGAAGCAAAAGGCGGCGATATTTTTCCGTTCTTACGCCGCTATTTTCAGAACATTGCCATGGGTGAAGTATCCAAGAGCGCAGAGCAGGCGCGTGAGATGGGCTATTTGCGCACCTCGGATCGCATCGTGATGAACCACTTCGAATTGCTGCATGTGGCCAGACAGGAAGCGTTGGCGCTGGTAGCCACGGCGTATCGCCCACCCCTGATACAGCGTCAGATTCCGGTAGCGGGCAGAACGGGCATTGCCTCCTTCAAGGCGTCTATGGTGAACATGCTGGAAGGGGATTTTATCTCGGAGCATGATTACGCTATTGGCTGCCGCGTGGCCGAGGTAATGTGTGGTGGTGATGTGGAAGTTGGCAGTATGGTCGATGAGCAATGGCTTCTTGATCTGGAGCGGCGCAATTTTCTTGAGTTGCTGGCGATGGACAAGACTCAGGAACGCATTGAATACATGCTGAGACATAGCAAACCATTGCGGAATTAAAGGGCGCCCTAAAATATCCTGCCCTTTATCGGGCATCCCCTTGAAATCAGGACAGAGTCGGTCTTCAAAAGGTGTAATTCATGTCTAAACAAATTCAGGAAGCTTATATCGTTGCAGCCACTCGCACTCCGGTGGGTAAGGCGCCACGTGGCATGTTCCGCAACACTCGGCCAGACGATCTGCTGGCGCATGTGTTGAAAAGTGTGATGGGACAATGTCCCTCACTTGACCCTGCCGTAGTGGGCGATGTCATCGCTGGCTGTGCCATGCCGGAAGCTGAACAGGGCATGAATGTGGCACGAATTGCATTGTTGCTGGCGGGTTTGCCGAATTCTGTGCCTGGTATGACTATTAACCGTTTTTGTTCTTCCGGGTTGCAGGCGGTGGCTCTTGCGGCAGACCGAATTCGTCTAGGCGAAGCGGACGTGATGATTGCAGCGGGTACCGAGAGTATGAGTATGGTGCCGATGATGGGAAATAAAATTGCGATGAATCCAGAAATTTTCGTGCGCGATGAGAATATCGCTATCGCTTATGGCATGGGGCTGACTGCGGAGAAAGTGGCAGAACGCTGGCAAATTAGCCGCGAAGCGCAGGATGCCTTCGCCTATGAGAGTCACCGACGCGCCCTGCAAGCTATTACGAATAATGAATTCAAGGAAGAAATTACGCCCTATCAAATTCAGAGCCATGTTCCGGATTTATTAAGTCGCGAAGTGAGCGTGCATACACGCATGGCGGAGCAGGACGAAGGTCCCCGTGCAGACACCTCGATGGAAGCGCTGGCTAAACTTAAAACCGTGTTTGCGCAGAATGGTTCGGTTACCGCTGGCAATAGTTCGCAGATGTCGGATGGTGCGGGTGCGGTGCTACTGGTCAGCGAGACTGCGTTGAAGCGCTACAACCTGACGCCCATAGGAAAGTTTCTCGGTTTTTCGGTGGCGGGCGTGCCGCCGGAGATTATGGGCATCGGCCCGAAAGAAGCCATTCCACGTGTGCTGCGTCAAGTCGGTTTGCAATTGGATGACATCGACTGGATTGAGCTCAACGAAGCTTTTGCCGCGCAATCGCTGGCGGTAATAAAGGAGGTCACCCTGGACCCCGCCAAAGTAAATCCACTGGGTGGGGCGATAGCCTTGGGTCATCCGTTGGGTGCCACCGGCGCGATCCGCACTGCTACCTTGCTGCATGGGTTGCGCAGGCGCAAACAAAAATATGGCATGGTCACCATGTGCATCGGTACCGGCATGGGTGCTGCGGGAATTTTCGAGGTGTTTTAGCCCTAGGTTTCTATTTGATCATTTAATTGTATGTATGAATGTTGGATCTGATACTTGATGTTCGATATCTGATGAGTTTCTAAAAATTGTCAATTTGTTTTATATTCACGAGACTAATCAGTTTATTACATAACTAGAACATGATTATGCGACATTGGCGATAGATTATTGGAGACGCTATGTCGTATATATCACGTTAGGTGTCACACATGAACTCCTCTGACCTGCTTGTGCTGCTGAATGTAAACGACCTGACCTATGAAGCAACGGCGCTCGTTGCATGGGAGATTGGTGCGGTCTCCGATATGGATTCTGTTGCCCAATTTCTGTACAAGGGCGGACCATGGCCACCCCAAGCATCTGTGCATCCTCCCCGTCACATCAAGCTGTCCGAGGATGACCCGCGCCCGGACAAAAAATATTGGGATCTGGTGAAGGAAGAACTGACAGCCTTCCTCTGCACCGACGATAAGAAATACAAGGTACTCTGGACCAGGATCAATGCATTGGAGAAAAAGGGCACCAGTGGCGTCGTGCTAGTCGTGTCCGCGTACCTGGGTGAGAAGTACGGAATGCACGCTTCCGTTCTCGCAGGCTTTGTAGCTGTCTTTCTATATGGGGTGCTCAAGGTAGGCAAAGAAGCCTACTGCCGTTTGGCGGTTGCGAAGTGACGCCTAACTATTCGCCGTTACGGTATGCGGCTAAAGGCCCTCTATTTCTAATTCAATAAAACGCGGTAAGTTGGGCTTCGTAGGTTGGCGCTGAGCTTGCGAAGCCCAACATCACGGAGGGATGAATACATGCGTTACCGGTGTGCTGAGGCAGCAGAAAGCGCATATTTCTTCACTGTTAATCTGGCTGAACGGCGCTCCGATTTATTGGTGCGGCATATCGACGACTTGCGTGCGGCCATGAAAGCGGTGAAATGTTGGGTTTCATTTCATTCAACCCAACTTACCGGGCTTTACATAAGGTTGAGAAATATTCTCTACCCAGATATTAATAACAATACAGTTCATTCGAAAATTTTCCCTATCGGTTAGAATTCTGCGCAATCGAACTTTTGAAACATCCGGTCTGGAAAAGTGAAATCATTCCGTGAATATTGAAGCTGCCAAAGAACTAAATAACGATTGTCATTCGGCCATTGTTGATCGTAGCGCGCTGGAACGCACCCTGCATGAGCAGGGCGAGGTTTGGCACCAGCGTGTCAATGAGCGTTGTCCCCACCTATTTGCTGCGGCTCCCTTGTTTATTTCCAATGCAGAAATGGAGCAAATGCACGCAGTGATCGAGGCCGTCCAACAGGTTGTGGAGCTATCTGCATGGCGCGATGCTGTGTTGCAATACGCACCCGCCGTCGCTCGATATGAACCTCGTACTAAAGGTGTGTTTTTCGGCTATGACTTTCATCTTAATGCCGAAGGTGCGCATCTTATTGAGATCAACACTAATGCAGGCGGTGCGCTGTTCAATGCCTTACAACTGCATAGTCAGCGTGACGTAGTTGCGCCTGGCAGGCCAGCGGCGATTGATAATTTGGAGCAGGTTTTCCTAGACATGTTTTGCAATGAATGGCGTTTGGAACGGGGCGATGCGCCGCTGCAAACCATCGTCATCGTGGATGAACAGCCAAGCGAACAATATTTTTATCCAGAGTTTGTATTGATGCAGCAATTGTTTGAACGCGCGGGCATTGCAGCGTTCATCGCCGATCCGGCCGAATTGGAAGCGCGTACGGACGGCCTGTATCTCCGTGAACGCAAGGTCGATCTGATTTACAACCGTCTGACCGACTTTTCCTTGCAGCAATATAGTGCCATAAACGCTGCTTATCAGAGTAATCAAGTGGTGCTCACCCCTCATCCATATGTATATGCGTTGTATGCTGATAAACGTAATCTTGCTCTGCTCACTGCTCCCGACAGTCTGCGAGCGATGGGGGTGGCAGAGACAACCATAGCCACTTTAATGATGGGCATACCTCAGACCAGATTAGTGGAGGCGCAAGAGCACGAACATTGGCGGCAGCAACGCAAGCAGTGGTTCTTTAAACCTGCTACCGGTTATGGTGGTAAGGGTACCTATCGTGGCGCTAATATTACCAACCGGGTATTTGCTGAGATTATGCAGGGCGGTTATATAGCGCAGCGCATGGCCCCTCCCGGCGAACGCATGGTATGTCTGGAAGGTGCGGAGGCCGTTGCGTTTAAATCGGATGTGCGTTGCTATGTTTATGACGGCCAGGTGCAGCTTATCGCCGCGCGCTTGTATCAAGGGCAAACCACTAATTTTCGCACGGCTGGCGGCGGTTTTGCGCCAGTCCGTGTCGTCGCTTAGAATACGAGCATGACACTCTATGCTTTTATTGCAGTTGGCCTGGGCGGCGCCATCGGCTCATGGTTGCGCTGGGGGCTAGGTTCGTGGCTTAACCCCACGCTACCACAACTCGCACTGGGCACACTTTGTGCGAATCTGATCGGAGGGTACATCATTGGCCTTGCTGTGGCCTTTTTCATGCAGCAACCGGAGCTATCGCCCGAATGGCGCTTGTTCATTATCACCGGCTTTCTGGGTGGGCTAACAACCTTTTCCACCTTCTCTGCCGAAACCATCACTTTGCTGGTACGCGGGCAATATGCCTGGAGTGTTGCAATTATTGCCGCCCATCTTTGTGGCTCACTGCTGATGACTGTGCTGGGAATGCAGACCTTTAAGTGGTTGCATCAATAAGCGGCAAACTTCCCTATCCCGCTATCTCGTAACAACAACTCAGTCGGTTTTTCCTCCGAAACCACTCGTCAGTATAAGTCGACCATTCGTTCCGTATAAATGGATAGCGCAGCATTGAAAGTGCACAATGCATTTTTCCACGTAACGGCTACATTCAACCCTATGAACTGCTACCGCCTGTTTTTCTTGTCCCTTATTTTGAGTACCAATATCATGTTTACCAGCGCGTTCGCGGCAGATCGAAACCCTGAGCTATCGTATTCCGGCTATCAAACTGCGCTAGAGCTAAAGATGGCCATATACTCGACATGGATAGCCCAATTTGGGCTGGTTGGCTGCGGCTTTGAATCATGGAGCTGGATCGAAACACCAACGTATATAACGGGGGTGCCGGAAACAAGCGCCATATGTGGGGGGGCGCATGGTTATAATTATTTTTATATAACCAAGGTGTGCGCTGCCGGCTATGTTGCTGATAACCTTAGCTCGCCTACTTCCTGCTCGCTTCCAGATGGCGTGGTTGACTTAACCAAAGAAAAAGGGGCGCCTGATGATCAGTCCTGTTCTAAGCAAGCGGGAAACCCGATTAATATTGCTGTTGGCAATAAATATCAGGAAGAATTTGATTATATTGGAACGGGCGCTACCCCGTTAACTTTCTTCAGGATATACAACGGCCAAGATGGGGTTTGGCGACATAACTTTTCGGCCAAACTAAGAGTTGCATCCGACAATATTATTTTGGTTGGGGCAGATGGGCGCGAGTCCTATTTTTCGATAAGCAATGGCATTGCAACACCAGAACTGAATGAACGCGGAAAATTAACCAGGAAAAATGGATTATGGGTTTACACTTCTCCCAGACAATCGACCTCCACTTTTGACGATGCTGGACGCCTGATCCGGCTGGAAAATCCTTCCGGGGAATATTATGTGCTTATCTATGAAGCCGATCTCAGTGTACGGGTTACCGATAATTTCGGAAACTTTCTCAAACTCTCTGTTAACGCGACGGCGCAAGGGCAACCGTTAAAACTAATCGTAGGCGATGCTCAAATAAACTACGTCTACGACCTTCAAAAACGCCTGATTAAACGCAGCGTTATTCGTAGTGGAATCACTGAATCGCGCACATACATCTATGACGACAGCCGCAATTTAAAATGGCTTACCGGCATCATTGATGAACGTGGGGTGCGTTATGCCAGTTGGACTTACGACAACCAAGGCCGCGCTATTTCAAGTTCGCATGCCAATGGTGCTGAGCTGACGACCATCAGCTATAACACCGATGGCTCATCCACAGTCACTAACGCGCTGGGCAAACAGGCAACCTATCAATTTCAAATCATTCAGGGCGTGAAGCACATTACCGCCATTCGGGGAGAGCCGTCTCCCGGATGCCCGATGAGTAACTCCACTGTCACCTATGACGAACATGGATTGGTCAAAACAAAGACCGACAACACGGGCATGATCACTGTGTATGATTACGACGATGGTGGCTTGGAAATCAGCCGTACTGAAGCCGCAGGGACACCTCAAACCCGCACGACAGCCACTACTTGGCACACTGAATTTTTCTTGCCGTTAACAATAACTGAACCCGGCCGCACCACTACCTACACTTACGACGACCACGGGCGGTTACTAAGCCAATCCACTGTCGGCGCAAATGTCTCAGTCGAGCGTACCTGGGCCTACACCTACACAGCGCAAGGCCTGCTCGAAACCTCCGACGGCCCGCGCACTGACGTATCGGATATCACCCGTTACACCTACGACACCCGAGGCCGCTTGACCAGCGTCACTAACGCCCTTGGCCAGCGTACCCTACTGAGCAATTTTGATACATCCGGCCATCCGCAAACGCTGCTCGATGCCAACAACGTCAGCAGCACCCTGACCTACGCCCCGCAGGGCTGGCTAGCCTCAATCAGCACGGCAGGTAGCACCACCCGGTTTGACTACAGCGCAGTGGGCGACATCACCCAGACCACCCAGGGAGATGGCAGCGCGCTAACCTACACCTGGGATGACGCACGTCGCCTGACCGCCATCACCAACAACCTGGGCGAAAAAATCGAATACAGCCTCGATGCTATGGGCAATCGTACTGCCCAACGTCTTAAAGATATCAACGGCAGCTTGACCAAACAAAACACCTGGGTTTACGACGAACTGGGTCGCTTGCTCAAAAGTATTGGCGCGAGTAACCAAATCCGCCAGCAAACCTATGATCTCAACGGCAATCCGGTACTCATCATCGACCCACTCAGCAATACAAACAACCAGGCCTACGACCCACTTAATCGCCTGATACAAAATACCGATCCACACAATGGCATTACCCAATTTGACCATGACTCCCAGGGTAATCTGGTCCAAGTCAAAGACCCGCGCGGCGTTACGACACGATACCAATACGACGGCCTCGGCAACCTGACTCAACTAATCAGCCCGGACACCGGCACCAGCACCTATCTGCACGACGCTGCCGGCAACATTACGCAACAGACTGACGCTCGTGGTGTCGTCACCTTCTACCAGTACGACGCTCTCAATCGAGTCACTAACAAGACTTTCCCGGCAAACCCTGCGCTGAATACCATTTATGTCTATGACATGACCACCAGTGGTAACATCGGCATTGGTAGGCTGACGGCCCTGCAGGACGCTGGTGGTCTGATTGGCTACAAATACGATGCACGCGGCAACGTGAGCGAACAACTCCGCTTCCTGACAGTGGCAGGGATAGAGCAGGACGAAAGCCTCAAATACACCTACGACAACGCCAATCAACTAGCCAGCATCAGCTACCCGGAAGGCTTTAGCATAAGCTATGCGCGCAATAATATCGGCCAAATTACGGGCATCAACCTGACAATAGGCACACAGCCCCCCACCGTATTAGCCAGCAACATCAGCTACCTGCCCTTTGGCCCACTCAAAAACCTGACCTGGGGCAACGGCATCCAACTAAACCGGCAATACGACCAAGACTACCAGCTGACCACACAAACTATTGGCACTTGGCAAAGCGCCCTCAGTTACGATGCCAACGGCAACATTAAAATCCGCAACCACAGCCTGTTTGGCAACCTAAACTACAGCTACGACGCCCTAGGCCACCTCACCGAAGAAAAAAATTCCGTCCTGCGTAAAACCTACAGTTACGACGCCACCGGCAACCGTAAACAACGCAGCACTTACGACACCGTCAATGGAATAGAACAGCGGACCGCTATACAAACATTGACCACCGCTGCCGACAGCAACAGAATGCTACAAAACGACAGTTGGGCAATGACACTGAGTGACGCCGCAGGCAACACCCTGCAGCAATCTAAAAACCTGGTTTATGCTTACGACGACCAAGGCCGTCTGAACGAAGTACGCAATCCAACCAACCTCTATGCTAATTACAGCTACAACGCCCTGGGTCAAAGAACCCTCAAACGGATCTTCAGCGCCGCCAAAGCGGCCACCGCCACCTACAGCTACCTATATGGAGCTGATGGCCAACTGCTTGGACAAAAGACTTACAATTCCGCTGGTAAACCTAGCAAAGCGCAATACTGGGTTTGGCTCGACGGCCAGCCGATTGCCGGAATAGAATTGGAATATACTGGCAAAGGCGCGGTTAGCAAAACCAGTCAGTACTACCTGCACAGTGACCACCTGAACACCCCCCGCATGGCCACCAATCAAAACAAAACCCTGTTGTGGAGCTGGAACAGCGACGCCTTTGGAACTGGCGGTATTAATGGAGACGCGCATGGCAATAAAACATCCCTCGACATGCCCCTACGCTTTCCTGGACAGCTCTATGATGCTCATACAGCCATGAACTACAATTACTTCAGGGACTACGATCCCAACACCGGGCGGTATATCCAAAGTGATCCGATTGGGTTGAAGGGTGGCGTAAATACTTATAACTATGTAGGGGGAAATCCGATAACAAGAAAAGACCCAATGGGGTTGGATTGGTTTAGACCGGCAGATCACCCTTACGTTGTTGGACGAAAGGATTCGATTGTCGAGCCTGGCAAAGGGCTTGGAAAGTTTATTGATGATTATGTGCCTGCAGGCCACACTTTTGGATCACTGCATGATCCCGCGATAGATGCCTATTTGAAGGAAGGATATCCGGACTGGCTCGTAAATATTCCAACAATGCCCAGCTATTACTGGGAGGCTGTCGTGAATGAGACCGCGGACAGCATCTTAAAGCTCTTTGGTAAGAAGCCCAGGAGCGATTCATGTCCCAAGTAACATTGCAACTTGCTGAACCAAAAGCCTTATCGTTTTTGCCTTGGAACACGTTCACTGTGCTTCTTGCTTTTGTGACAATGATACCCTTGGCCGCTTGCGCTGATCGACGCGAAGAAGTTACTCACCTGAAGCCATACAGCAAGATGGTAGGCACTAAGTATCGCATTGTAAGCAATGTAGCAGCATACGGAATTTATAGGTATCCGCAACGAGACAAGATACTCTATGCAGCGATCATCCCAGAGCCTGGTATTGCTGGGCCAGAGGTCGCCTATCGAGTTCAGATTCCCGTAGGTTCCATCTTGTCTATACAGAAAATAATGAAAAGCCATGCGCTGTTGAGTTCGACGATTGAATATTCTGTTGTCATTACCAGTGCCAGTGAACAGATTTCCAAAGACGTTGAGTTACGACTTGAGTTAAGTCGAGGCAATGAAGGGGATAGATTATTCTTAAATCCAAAATTCTATGAGCGTACCAATTAGCAAGCGTAGCTTGGGCTAGCATAGGTTGGCGCTGAGCTTGCGAAGCCAAAAATCAAGTAAAACATAGGTTCTAGCTAAATAGCATAATCCCTCTTGTTATTCTTCAATAAATAATGAATTCGAGATGTGGTGTTAATGCGAATAGCAATCTTCTAAGAACTCAACGAGGAAGTGAAGCCGAAGATCGACGCCGAGGTCAACGAATTAACCGAGGAGGACTCCAAGGCCGACCAGGAGCGCTTCAAGAAAAAGTGGTCAACGGTCAAATCCCTGGTTGGCAGCGACAAACGTCTTGCACTGGTGGCCAAGAACATGGTCGCCCACTTCGAGGATCGCGTAGCAGCCCTCGACGGCAAGGCGATAGTGGTGTGTATGAGCCGCCGCATCTGCGTCAAGCTCTACGATGAGATCGTTAAGCTGCGTCCGGACTGGCACGGCACCGATGACAACGCGGGTGCGGTCAAGATCGTGATGACGGGGGCTGCAAGCGACCCGCAAGAATGGCAACAACACATTGGCAACAAGGCTCGGCGTGATCTGCTGGCCAAGCGTGCCCGCGATCCCAAAGACCCGCTCAAGCTGGTGATCGTGCGGGATATGTGGCTGACCGGCTTTGATGCACCGTGTATGCACACGATGTAGGTTGACAAGCCGATGCAGGGTCACGGACTGATGCAGGCGATTGCGCGCGTGAACCGCGTGTTCCGCGACAAGCCTGCAGGGCTCATCGTCGATTACATCGGCATCGCACAAAACCTGAAGTCGGCACTGCAGCAGTACTCGAAGAACGATCAGGAAAACACCAGCGTCGATGAAGCACAGGCCATCACGGTGATGAACGACGGCATCCGCTCCCGCAGCAAGGCCAACGTCGTGCAGACCAAGGCCTTTTCGGAGCGGCTGAAAGATGCAGTGGCGCGCTACCACGCAAATGCGATCACTACTGCGGTGGTATTACAGGAGCTGATCCAGCTAGCCGAGGACATCCGTGCAGCCCGACAGCGCGGCGAAGAGTCCGTGTTATCGTAAGCCACGTTGTAGGGCGGATCGGTGAGCAGCAGGTCAATTTCTGCCTCCATGTGTACTAGCTCAGACCTGATCTGACAGACACCCTAAAAATTCGGTAACTGTCAGATCAGGTCTGAGCTAGTACACTTTAGGATACAGCCCGCGTAAATCCTCCCCATCTTTCCATAATTTATATACTGCGATTAGTCTAGCTGGCAAACCATCTAGAATTGCTGGTGTAAGACTGAACTGTTCGGCCATATCTAAACTTTCAATGTAAGTCATCAGGCGTTCAATCGGAGTATTTTCAGTCCAATTGTTGGCGCGGTCTAATTCCAGTTCTTTAAGCTGAATGCTACGAAACGTCAATTCACCACGGAGCTTATTATCAGCCCACTTCATTAAGTTGTCACGGTGAAGAATCTCGTTCGGCAACTTGTGGCCTTTTCCGGGGGCATCAAGCTCATCACCTTTAGAATAAAACTTGATTGACCATCGCCGCGAATGCTGACCAAAGTAAAGCGTGCCACCTCTAGTAACAGGACGTCCATGACGGCTTTTTGATTGGAATTCAGCTGCACGTAACCATGAACGTACATCTGCTCTTATTGGCAAATCCCACATTGCAGTACTGTCCACGCGTTTAAGATCATAACTGCCAGTCTTCCAATCATTGAGATCACTTACGGTGGGCAAGAGTCCCAAAATGGGAATCAGGCGGTACATAACATGTTCCACGAGGCCAATAAGGCTATTCGAACCAAACAAGTTATGGCCTTGCAGCCATTTGGCGGGATTACCGTCAAAATATAAATGGCTTGCACCATTAGATTTAATATTTAAATTTGATTCGTGAGAGCCGGAAACCTGATGATTTTTTTCTACTTGCCATTCAATTTCACCATCCGGTGAAATACATGCAATTCTCCCTCCAGTTATTGCTTCGGAGTGATAACAGGGAATTACAGCGGTCACCCAGTCAATCATATGATGTGACCAAACGGTGACCATCCATAGCCAAAAACAGGCCATTCAAGACTAATCTGCAGATTAAAAAAGAAACAGCCAAACCACAGAAATGGCTTGGCTGCATTGGTCTCCGAGGGTTTCTGAAGACCTTTAGATTGGTGGAGGCGGCGGGAATTGAACCCGCGTCCGCAAGCACTCTACAGGCAGTTCTACATACTTAGTCAAGTTCTTTAATTTTATCCGGCAGACGCCAACCGACAGGCTGCTACCGAACGAGTTACCTAAATTTAATGCCATACAAAGTAACCCTGCATGACACGATTCCGTGTATATGACCTCACTCATCGCGGCCTTGCGGCCTTGAGCCCCTCCACGGACAGCAGGGTGTGAGGTCTAGCAGGTTAAGCTGCTAAAGCGTACTTTTCGTCGTTTGCGACTATTGGTTTTCCAGCTGATTTACGAGGTTGCGGGTCCTCGGTATGCCCTACACTGCTTTGCAACCCACGTCGAAGCCAAGTCGCCCCCGGTTTCGATATGATCTGCTACAAAACTTGGCAGATTGTAGCAGCTCTGAGTGGCAAAAGTAGAAGAAGTTCCGTATAGATTAATAATCTATAACCGACCACGGGAGCAGGTCTACCTTGGTTACCTGCCACTCGTTACCTTCATGCAGTGAAGCTATGTAAATCAATTCGCTGCTTGACCCGTCGGACTCAACTATACTATTGCCAGCTGGCCTCAGTACGATGATTCGCCCCCCTATTTTAAATCGCAGTAATAAAGGTTTTAGAGCCCGCTGAATCCGTTTTAACAATGATAGATAAAAAAATCGCATTCCTTTTTTCGCCTGATGGTGCGCTAGCCGAGCACATCCCCAATTTTCGCGCGCGCCCACAGCAAGTTGAAATGGCGCAAGCCATCGCCCAGGCAATTACCGCGAATGGACAGCTGATCGCAGAGGCAGGCACAGGAACAGGCAAAACTTTCGCCTATCTCGTCCCTGCCCTGCTCGCAGGCGGCAAGGTCATTATTTCCACCGGCACAAAAAATTTGCAGGACCAACTGTTTCAACGCGATTTACCCACAGTACGTGATGCACTTAAAGTGCCAGTTTCGATAGCCTTGCTCAAAGGCCGTTCCAACTATGTATGCCACTATCACCTCGAACGCACACAATCTGATGGCCGCTTTACTACGCGCGAGGATGCGCGGCATCTAGCCAAAATTGTAAAGTACGCGAAAATGACTGAGTCCGGCGACAAAAGTGGCATAAGCGATGTGCCAGAAAATGCGCTGATCTGGATGCAGGTAACTTCAACACGCGATAACTGCTTGGGACAGGAGTGCCCGCACCATAAAGATTGCTTTGTACTTAAGGCGCGCAAAGAAGCGATGCGAGCCGATGTGGTGGTGGTGAACCATCATTTGTTTTTTGCCGATTTGATGCTGCGCGACGAAGGTCTGGCAGAGCTGCTGCCCGCCTGCAATACGGTTATTTTCGACGAAGCCCATCAATTGCCTGAGACCGCCAGCTTATTTTTTGGCGAGAGTATTTCGACTTCACAAATCATCGAATTGGCACGAGACGTGCGATTGGAGGCGGCAATTTCTGCTAAAGATTTTGCCGCACTACCTACCGCCACCGATTCACTGGATAAAGCCGCGCGGGACTTGCGCCTGATCTTCAAACAAAGCGAGGGACGCATGACTGCCATCGCCATGGAAGATTTATCCGACTGGACAGATGCCATGGCCGAGTTAAGTGATAAGCTCAAGCAGGTTAACAGTCTTCTGGAAAAGCAAGCAGAGCGCAGCGAAGGGCTGGAGAATTGCTGGCAACGAGGACAGGAGATGGCGCAAAAAATTTTGCAATGGCAGGACAAAAAGCAAGTAGACAGAGTGCGCTGGCTGGAAATTTTTCACCAATCCGTGCAACTCAACACTACGCCATTGTCCATCGCAGAAATATTCGCCAAACAAATTAATGGCCACCCGCGTGCATGGATTTTCACCTCTGCCACCATTACAGTGAAGCAGGATTTCTCGCACTATCAGTCCGAAATGGGGTTACTTGAGGCGCAAACTGCCTGCTGGGACAGCCCTTTCAATTACCCTGAACAGGCGTTGCTCTATGTACCCCAACATATGCTCGATCCGAATAATCCAGGTTATACCGAAGCGGTGGTGCTGGCAGCTCTTCCGTTGATCGAGGCCAGCAAGGGACGGGCATTTTTGCTATTCACCAGCCTACGCGCCATGCAACGCGCACATGAGATTTTAACGACTGAGTTCGAACGCAAGAAACTCAACTATCCATTGATGTTGCAAGGCGAAGGTTCACGTAATGAGCTGCTGAGCCGCTTCCGCGAACACGGCAACGCCATATTGTTAGGCAGTCAGTCGTTTTGGGAAGGCGTGGATGTACGCGGCGAAGCGCTTTCGCTAGTGGTAATAGATAAACTGCCGTTCGCTCCGCCGGATGACCCAGTGCTGGCGGCGCGCCTTGCACAGATCACCAGTCAGGGACGTAACGCCTTCATGGAATATCAGTTGCCCCGCACGGTTATTAATCTAAAGCAAGGTGCGGGACGCTTGATCCGGGATGAGACTGATCGTGGCGTACTGATGATCTGTGACCCGCGTTTGATAGCAAAATCCTACGGCAAACGAATATGGCAGAGTTTACCGCCATTCAAGCGCACGCGGGATTTAAGTGTAGCGGTAGATTTTTTTGCGTAGTGCATGGAATTATTAATTCTGTACCTGGATAGGATTGCTCCATCATTTTTTCCTAGTCGTTTAAGGACACTAGTTAGCCAGAGGTCAGCTCCCTTGAATTAAACAAATCCCTGACTTTTAAGTTATATAGGCTCAGTCGCTATTTCGTTGGCAATGCGTAGAATTTCTTCTGAAGTATCCGAAAACTTATTTATAAAATCGACATTTTTTGCAGGTGCAACTAAATCGAGAAATTGTTGATGAAGTAGAGCAATTCGATCTGGACTTATACCCGTGAGTACCGGTGGCACGCTAATTAAAGCGGCCATTGTTGCACCGTCATGTTGGGTGAATGCGTCAGCAAGTATCTTTGTTTTCCCTGCATCATCAAGAGAGCGGTAAATTAAGCGAATCTCTGCGGCATACTCATTGGGCACCAAATTTGCCGATTTAAGTTGTTCAGCTTTTACGTTCTCACGAAATTGGGTAATTTTAGAACAGAAAAGATCACGCACTGCGCTGACGGTCACTTTAAGTTTCTCTTGCGCGGTTGCAACGTCCTGAGCGATGGCAACTGCCGATCTCATAGGGTCTGGATGTTCCCTCAATTCTGTCGCCACGAAAGCATCTTTTTCGATGCGTTGCATCAGCTCCCGAAGTTCAGTCCCAAGCTGCCCATCTTCAGGTATACGAGTGATTAAATGTTTGATTGATGCAAATTTGGGTGATTTCATTTCTTCTCCATTTCAATTCTGTGCCATGCCGCTTTTTTACAATTTATGAATATTGCAAATACGCTAACCAATATCAACAAGATACAAGTCAGTACTTTACCAACTTCATTTTACCGCTCCTGTTAATAAGCAGCTTCCTACTCACTCCTGAACTTTGTCTATAACTAATAAACATCCTTTGCCATCAAGCAAAGGTTAATTAGCTCTTCTTCTCGCAGTTCAGCGTTCGTAGTACTCAAGGGAGTGCTACCTGATTTAGCAGTTCTAGCCATTTCTTTTTCAACATCTTGTTTGCAAACTGCCAAATCCTTTTTATATTGCTCACTTTTTGTAGATGGTTCTTTGTCAGATTTCGGAGCACAGCCCATAAGTAAGATTAATATAATTAATACGATAATTTTCATTTTTTTACCTCGTTTTATATAGCTACCAACATAACTAACAGTTCAATTATTTTCTCTGCTTCAAGGCATTATTTAATTCTTTAAGTTTATTTGTTGGAATTTCATTCGAGATTTTCTTTAATTTTACTGATGATTGCGATCCCGAATAGTTCAATACTGTACTATCAAGTTAACTGTCAAGAAAAATACGAAAGAGGATATTCGGGAATGAAGCTATCCCGCATGTTGTTTGAGATGTTAAAAGAAGCGTTTAGAGGAAGAAAGCAATGAAAAAATTCATGCATTTTCTAAAACTTGCATCATTTATTCTCGGCCTAATAGCTACATCCACAAATATTTTTGCGGCTACCGTCATCGAGTTTTATAACATCAATTTGGACAATTATTTTATCACTGCTGATGCAGGCGAAGCGGCGGCCATCGATAGGGGTGATGCGGGTCACCGCCGATTCTTGATGCGCAGGTTGTCACATCACCAACGCCCCCTTCAATGCCATACCGAACAATGGTTTGAATGACCATGCGGCCATCCAGACCGCCATCGATTCTACCGCGCCGGGCGGCGCAAATGCAGGCAAGTCCGTATTCGTCCCGCCAGGAACGTACGACCTCTCCGGGCCCGTCATCCTTAAGGCTCACACGCACCTTTTTGGCATCCCCTACGATCAATCAAAATTCCACGCCATGGATGCCGGGACCAACGGTTTGAGTTCGAAGGCATGGGTGATGGAGACAGTAGACGATGCGACAGCAACGACCAGCGTCAAGTATGTCTGGCCAACCTGGAAGGAACTTTTTAAGAGTCCCAGCCCTTGGATGAGCACGATGCGCTGGGCGGCGGGTAAAATTCGGTAATGCGCGGCGTGCGTGGCCAGAAAACTGGCCCTCGTTGCGAGGACAAGCGGCGCCAGATGTGGCGCGTGGAAGGTAACGACGGCGGTCGGTGGTACACCTGGATGGGGGAGCCTGCCCAATCTGCGGGTTGCAATACAAATACATCTGGCGAAATGGATCCAGATTTTCGCAAGCTCTACATCACCGGGACAACGCAGTCACTCACCATCTATGGGCCGAATCCGGAACACGGCGGAGTCACCACGGTAGGCAGGCCAGCCAATCCGTTCATCGAGATCATGGACTCCGCCAACATCCGTTTCTTAGACTTGAAATCAAAAACCAATGGCATGATGCTTGTGATCAACAACTTCAACAACCTCTTCTTTTCGGGAGTAAATGCGCTCAAGTTCGAGGATTACGGTCAACCCTATATCCAAATCAATAACAGTACCAATCTTGAGCTGGCCCTCGTAGCGGCCTGGGGTTCAGATGCCTTTCCGCTGCTGGTGGAAACAGGAATGGGCACAAGCGATGCCTTCAACCACGATACAGAAATCGGGATCTACCGCAGAAGAACGATCAACTGGTCAGCCTGGCCCCGCTCTTTTTCTAACAACAGCCAATAAATGCTGAATTTTTCAGTAAGTCGACTATGACCCATCCTTATCGTCAGCATCGCCGCATACTTGTCGCAAGCCTGGTTGGAACCGCTGTTGAGTTTTACGATTTTTACGTTTATGCAACGGCGGCGGCATTGGTGTTCGGCCCCCTATTCTTTCCGGCCAGTTCACCCGCCGCGCAATTGATGCTGTCATTCCTAAGCTTTGGTCTCGCATTCATCGCACGTCCGTTTGGTGCGGTATTGTTCGGTCATTTTGGTGATCGAATCGGGAGAAAATCGACACTGGTCGCATCGCTGATGCTGATGGGAGTATCGACCCTGCTGATTGCGTTCTTGCCGACTTATGCAATGGTCGGTTGGATTGCGCCACTATTGTTGTGCATCCTACGCTTCGGCCAGGGACTTGGCCTGGGCGGAGAGTGGGGTGGCGCAGCATTACTGGCGGTTGAAAATGCCCCTCATGGTTGGCGGGCACGATTCGGTATGATCCCGCAACTGGGCGCGCCGGTTGGGTTCCTTGCTGCCAATGGGCTGTTTCTGTTAATCGGTATGAGATTGAGCGAAGCAGAATTCGCGTCATGGGGCTGGCGTATACCGTTTCTGGCCAGTGCCATCCTGGTTGGCCTCGGTCTGTGGGTGCGCCTGAAAATCAAGGAAACACCTGAATTTGCTGAAGCGCTGGCAAAGGATCCTCCGATTCCAGTTCCCATTGGTGAGTTGATCCGCAACCATGCACTTGCCACATTTGCCGGGGCTTTCGCAGTAGTAGCCTGTTTTGCGATTTTTTATCTTTCAACCGCTTTTGCGCTTGCCCATGGTACAACCGCCCTTGGATATAATCGTGAAGTTTTTCTGGCTGTTCAGCTTGCTGCAATTCTGTTTCTCGTTATCGGCATTATCATCTCAGGGATATGTGCCGATGCATTTAACGCGGCACGGGTGCTGACATGGGGATGTGCAGCAACCATCGGCTTAGGATTGATATTCGGGCCGCTTTTGGGTTCGGGATCACTTTGGCTGGTATGGGCAGCATTGTCGCTCGCACTCTTCATCATGGGCTTTGTCTATGGTCCACTCGGCGCATGGCTGCCGTCTCTATTTCCACCACGGGTGCGCTATACCGGAACGTCGATAGCGTTCAATGCGGGCGGCATCCTGGGTGGAGCTGTTGCCCCGATTGCCGCGCAGGCGCTTAGCGAAATAGGGGGCACGTCACTTGTGGGTCTTTACTTGACGGTTGCAGGGGTGCTTAGTTTTGCGGGGCTGATGCTGGCTCGGCGACGTAATGTAAGGTAAGGTAAGGTAAGGTAAGACAAGGCTTGCCTACAATACGCTCGACATTCGTACCATGAATCCGAAATATTGTTTCTAGTCCGAAAATATCTATTATAAGGATAAAGCTGAAGCTGCCTATGCACGTGGCACATTATTCGATAAGCGTCGACGATTGATGAATGATTGGGCTGCGTTTTGTGCCATCGCTGCTGTTAAGGGTGGCACTGTTGTGCAATTACACGGTGGTCAATAAATACAAGCTTAACAAAATAACCATATTGAATATTTGCTAAGCTGGATAGCGTACATACTATTTATCAAAACTCCATTATTTTGATTAACCGTAACAACTACGATTAATTTTATATTTAGAGGATATTATGAAAAAAATTGCCTGTGCAATAGTCAAAATTGGTAGTGGAACATTATTAGTCATCTCGACAGCAACAGCCGCATTTGGGCAACCAGCGTATTACCTTGGAGGTAGTGTCGGTCAGTCAAAATATAAAGATATTCCGCAAGGTTTGAGAAATGTCGATGATACGGATACTGGGTACAAGGTATATGGTGGTTATCAAATCAACCCAAACTGGGGAGTAGAAGCCACCTATTTTGATTTGGGCAAATTTACTGGTAATGACACTGCATTTAATGGTAGTTCCGTTGTGCCTGTTAATGCATCAGCTAAGGTTCAAGCTTGGGGCTTGGCAGGTGTTTTTACCGCACCAATTACTAGTGGATTTTCTGTATTTGGCAAACTTGGGTTTACTAGAAGTGAACTAAAAACAAATGCTTCCGGCCTGAATTTTACAGCTCATCAAAAAGAATCCCGTACCGGTGCCAACTATGGAGTTGGAGCGAAATATGATTTCACTCCAAATTTCGCCGTTCGTGCAGAGTGGGAGCGCTTAAATAAAGTAGGTGAAGATGCGACCACTGGTGAGACAGACATGGATTTCCTTTCAG
Source organism: Candidatus Nitrotoga sp. SPKER (assembly GCA_003402285.1). Lineage (GTDB taxonomy): Bacteria > Pseudomonadota > Gammaproteobacteria > Burkholderiales > Gallionellaceae > Nitrotoga. Next base: position 39,812 of record QFXG01000014.1, read on the forward strand.
CAGGTCTGACATTCAAATTCTAAACCTGATGCGGCCTTCATAATTTTGAAGGCTTTTGATTAGTTCATGGGCAGGACTTAAGGTTTAATCCCGATATGAGAACATGTCGGAATTAAGTTTGTGTTTGGAACAAGGCAAGGTAAGTTTAAATTTGAAACCCGCCGAAGCGGGTTTCTATTGAGCCAGTCAAACTCTCTGAATGACAGATTTCCAAAAGGATTTCATTTGTTAATCATCGTCATCATTCTCATCTTCCATCTTGTTGTTTTGAGTATCATTCATCTTCTTACCTTGGGAGCCACTCATTTTATTGCTTGATTTATTAGCACTGGAATTTGGTGACCAACAGCATGAGTTGTCCGAACTATCAGTAACTTTAGTTTCGCTCTTGGGATTGCCGTCGTCCTTTTTTGATCGTGTCTGATTGGAATCCATATTCCTATTACTCATTTTATTACTCTCACCGCTCCTCATCTTCTTGTACGCGGCCTTCATTTCCTCGGAGCTAAGTTGGCCATCACCATTAGCATCCATTTTTTGGAACGCCTTTTCGCCAAAATTTTTAGACTCTTCTTTGGTAATCATGCCATCAGAATTGGTATCCATAGCTTTGAACATATCTTCCTGCATTTTTCCTTTTGATGAATCGGCCTGAGCTATAGCCGGACTTAAAACAAAACATGATGTGATAACAAGGGATATAAAAGTTTTTTTCATTTGAATCTCCATTTTAAGGTTTTACGGAAGATTTCTAAATCGACGTAGGGTTATGCCGCGCCGAAGAGTTGTACCCAAAATAGTTATTGGAAAACTCAGAATTAAGCTTAGCAAAGGATATTAGGTATGGTCTGTGCGTTAGGGCACTTGTAGTGTGGATATAAAACCGTGCTTTACCGCACAGACTGTCTGCTGCTAATCATCTATTGTGAAATCATTCTCTGCTTAATGTTATCGAGTGTTAATAGCTTAAGTTCCTATAAGCACCCGAGTCTCCCCCTTGACGCGCATTTAGCAGTGAATATGTAATCTCCTCTTCCGCTCTCTTCCCTCTAGAACAGAGCGGTTTTTTATTGCTCAAAGCGAGACATCGAACAGAACAGCTTCTTAAATTCAATTATTTTATTTATGCTCTCTGTTTAATGTTAGTAAAGGCAAATAATTTTTCATTATTATTTGTACTTATTCCTCCTCTGGCGTGCATTAAACAGCGTGCACTATATAACTCTACGCCAGGAAGAATAATGTCTGAACCTATCAACAATAGTTTTAAAGAAGAAAAATTCCAAGATCCACTTAAAACCTTTCAAAGAGAATTTTTGGCATTAGCAATAGCAGTTTTAGTTGCGATAGTTATCATTACTGCTGTAACTCCTCAATTATTGCTTATATTATAAATTACTCCCCCCTCTCCAATTAAGGGGCTACTATGAATCACTGGACCTTGCTTTTTTTGCTGCCAATTTTAACAACTGGTTGCGCCACTGTACCAAAGCCGCTTGCAGCCGGTGCATTTGTCAACGTGACACCCAACGCCGCAAAAAATGGTAATTTCGTTGATCAGCATGTCCGCTGGGGAGGCAGTATTGCAAAAGCGGAGCCAGGTAAAGATGAGACATGTTTTGAGGTAGTGAGTTACCCCTTGGATAGCAGTACAAGACCTATTGCAACGGATATGACTGAAGGGCGATTCATTACCTGCGCACCCGATTTTTATGAGCTGTGTCAGTCGAAAAGTAACGCGCATAGCGCATGAATGCTGGAGAGTAAAAAAATAAACTTTATAAATGCCCCCAGTTATGCCCCCTAGCATTCACGACTACAGACAAATTATCATTCCACGAAAGTAACGCTAAGAGACTGCTGCCAAGCTATCACGTCGGATTGTCTCCATCGCACTGACCCCGTACCGATCGATAGCGGGCGTGGAAATTTACCTACTTTAATGAGGCGGTAAATCGTTGCTCTGCTGAGACCTGACAATTTTTCAACGGTTTTGCGGGGGATGAGACAGTCAACTAATTGAGGTTGTTCAGCACGGGGTGGGCTATTTTGTAGTAAATTTGATTTCATCATTTTATTCCTGAAAAGTGAGCTGCAAACGATGTTATTTCCAAGAACATGCCCAGCCAGCTAGCATGCCTTCCCCATCCCACACAAAACCAACTGAACCGCCCGACGCCTCTTTCAGCTTGTCGAGGGCAACATCCATCACACGGCGCTCTGAGCGTAGCGAGAGGGTAAAACACTCCATAGGCACCTGAATGTTGCGCGACGAGCGGAAACGATGCTTGTTGAGCTTCCTATCGCCTGTTGCAAACGCTTTGACCAGATACTTGCCGAGGTATTGAACCAGATAGAGCCGCTGATCTTTACGAGTGCCTTTGGGAGCGCTCACGTCGATATTTCCTTCACCTATAATTTCGCGCCACAATCTACGAAGCAGCACCACATCTTGGCGACCACGAACTGCTAGGTGCCAATGCCATGCGCCCCGTTCCTGTTGTTCAGCAACGGCGACATACAACCAATCGGGCAAATTGAATTTCACTTTTCGGACAAAGCGATTCAGATCGTCTGATGCACGTTTGAAATCTGTGATGTTTTCGCGGTAAGTGAGGGTAAGCAAGTGCGTGAGGTTTGCTCCCAAGATTAACTGACGCAGGCGGGATTTTGCGCGGCGAATTGCGCGATCCTCATTATGGGTGCGTTGAATTGACGAACCACGAGCAGCTTTGTGAGTTGAACTTAAACCAACAAAAGACCACCCCACCTCTGCAAGCCCTTTGCCATAGTTGCGTAAGGTAATGCGATTTTTAGCGGTGCTGGGTGTGTTGGAATATGTCCTCTTTTCAAGTCTAGGGGCGGCTGCGCCGCCCAAACCCGAGGACGCTCCCACGGACAGCGCGTGCGGAACGGGCGCTATTGCCACCTCGCCGCATTCCCTAAATTCGGTACGTGGCGCGCTAGCGCGCACCTCCGTCCCAAATTTTGGAAACGCGGCTACGGCGGCCCCAGTAAAACCTTCAAATTTCTGTTTCATGTTGTGCTCCTATTGAGTTAACGGAGCACGAATCATCTTGCAGATAACAGGACATAAAAATTCCCGCCAAGTAGAAAAATGATATTTCTATAAATAGACGGGAGTTTTTAAACCGCGTTGGTATTGAGTTTCTTGCTTTTAGGCCTACCAGGTTTGCGAACACTATCTGGTGCAACTTCACTCAACCAATTGCGGAGGGTGTTTTTTCCCGTGTAAAGTTTGCCACCGCCATATTCCAAAATAGCTGTATGCTCTGACATAGCAGTGATGGTCATTGTTGGATATACATCCCAAAGAGTTTTAGCAACTGCTTGGCAGACAAGTTTATCTATCTGCGAAGGGCGTAAAGATTGTGATTGAAGCTGAATTTGAGCGGGTGCTAAATCATTGGGATCTTCATTTGCTGTACGAGAATTCTCTTGAATTAATGGCCACCAAAAGGATGGGTAGTCGCATTGCTGTTCCATGCAATATTGGAGCAGTCCATCGCATCCAATATAATATGTATCGAGTGCACTCTTGTCGTATTTTCGTGATAGGCAATTTGCCAATTCGACAGGAAATTCGTTTACATAGTAGTTTCTAATTTCTGAGCGAAATCCCGAGCGCCTGCTATCTTCAGGCAACTCTGACGCTATCACGTGACAAAGAGTAATACCATCATCTAATACACCACGACAGATAAATCTGATTGAGTCTTGCACATTCAGAGGGAGATCACAAGGATCAGTTTTATCTGGATTAATATCATGCCATCGGTGAGCGATTTCCCAAATTGAAAGGTAGTGGTCAATCATCGCGTTTTTAATTTCTTAAATTTTAATTAAAAATTACGATAGAAGGTTTTTACGTCAACCGTATTTATTTATGTACAAGATGTGATTTCTTAATCGTTATAATATTCTGAGCCAAATCGAAAGAGAAATTACTGTGCATTGAAGATTGAGTTAATGCGGGTGGATCATCTGTTGCCAAATTCATTTTAATGGAAGCTAATATTTTTTGACCTGCTTTTGAATTTGATTTTTTTACCATATCAAACGCTTCATTTATAAGTTCCTGTGCATTTGGAGTTTTCATAATAAACGCTTCACGTGCCATAAAAGACAATGCGATACTTTTTGCCTCGCCAGATTTATTGTCAAACCACTCAAGTGCCTTGCGATAGTATTCTTCCGCTTCTTGAAACTTTCCTGTTCTGTAATGAATCATGCCTAGATTAGCTAATGTATGTCCACTAATTGCATTAGATTTACGATACTCTAACAAACAAACTTTATGAAGATGAATAATAGATTCCTCAATTTTATTTTGAAAGGCAAGAGCGCATACTAAGTTGTTTCTTAATTCAGTATCCTCTGGATCCAATAGCAAAGCGTCAAGCGCGTATTGCTCAGATAATTCCGCATCGCCAAGAATTAATAAAACAAATGTAGCTGCCCGGAGAGGGCGGGGTGAAAATGGTTCATCAAAAAACCATGAAATTGCTGCATCCTTGGCTTTTTCAAAATCACCTTCAATGTGTTTCTGATAATAAAGAGCTTCCGATGAAAATGGGCCATTAAACCAATCTTCACGTATATTAATGTTTATCCCATATTTCTGGGAAACCCATATAGCTTGAGCAATAACATTATCATTAGGATTGACTAATGCTCGGTTAAATATTTTTTTGGATTGTTTTATATCACCACTAGCTATCATGATAGAAGCTATAGCACCTCTTAACTCACCTAATTGGTATGGTGAAATCCGATCGGATTCACTCATAGCGCGTGCTGTATTAAACTGTTTGTGTTGCCTTCCAAGTAACTCCTCAATAGATAACTTTGATGCCAATAACCAAGGATCGTGAAGTGTTCTAGGTGAATTATTAATAAATCGTAAGGCAAGTTCAGCTTCATCAATTTGTATAAAAAACCTTGCGGCAGAGCGAAGTGCAAATGTGTGATTAGGGAATAAATTTATAGCAGTGAGTATCGCTTTTTTAGCCTTCTCATTCTGGCCGAGTGCTGAATATATTCGCGCTAAATCAACTAATGCAACAGCATTTTTAGGATTAATTTGTATATTTTTTTTTAATTGTGACGCTTCTTGATAATATAAATCTCTTGGACGCAAAACGGTTTTTATTCTCGAGTTTTCCTCAGAAAGTTTCTCTGCATTTAGGATACCTCGAGAGATTTCTTTAATAATTTTGGAGGTGGGTTCATTTAATGAAGCTACATATTCAGCTGGCTCCATGAGAAATGGTATTGCAGATGGAATATGAGAAAAATTAAGTAGATCCGCAGCTCCACCTACAGATTTATGCTTGCGCCATTCATTGAGTGTTTCAATTAAATTTTCTTGATTAAATTCTTTAACGAATCGCTGAGTATCGCTTGAGCTTAACGTTGGAGAGGCCGTCATTGTTTCAGAGATTGATGAGTCCCTCCATCTTGGAATAATCCTTCTCTCCCATTTATATATCACTAACATAACTCCGATTACGATCTTGAATTATCAGCCTTTTTGCAATGGCATCCAATCGAGAAATGTAACGATCTAAACCCAATTTTCTTCCAATCTGTGATCGTGTGGTCGGATGACCTCTAATTTGAGGGTTAGGATGACACAAGTGAAAATACATTAATGCCATTTCTTCTTTATACTGATATGGCAAATAAGGAGCGAGTGACTTAGTTGCTTTGGAATGCGCGTCAATTAAGAATGGTAACAACTCTTCATAATTACCTTCCCATGTTTCATTCTTGTATTGTTGGGGTAATTGGGAAAATGTTAAATTTATTGCTCCAATACCACAAAACAAAAAGGAAATCATGCTACCTAGTAGGTAGGCATCACTTCCATAACGACGATCCTGGTGATCACTTGGGATATGATGATAATAATATTCAGGAGGTGCATAAGAAAGATCTCCAGGGAATGCATATATATCAGTAGGAGCAAGATGATGTTTTGAATTTGACCTCCCTAAATCAGAAAGTTTATATTTTTTATCAGTTTTGAATGATAGAACATTTGATGGTTTTAAATCTTGGTGAGCTATGTCATTCTTATGCAATTGCGTCAATGCAACAGCTACTTGGTGGAGAACAAAACATTTCCAAGAATCAGTTTTGTCACCATCAAATGAAATTTCTCTTCGAATATCTCCACCATCTGCCAATTCAAAAATCAAGTAATAAACAGTATTAAATTCTGCATTTATCCCTGTTGGCAATTGATCAACTTGATATTCACCATCATCGATTAATGTAACAATATGAGAGAGCCGTTTATCGCGGCATAAATTATTTAGTTCACGCTCAAAATTAAATTGCCTAGTGGTCTCTTCGACCTTTTTAATACCTGTTTTCAACGCATCATGTAAGTCTAAAGCTTTGAGAAAGGCTTGTTTGTTGTCTTTAGTGACAATATATCCATTAGAAAATACCCCTCCAGTTTGGCCTTTAAATGTTGGTACAGGCTCTTTTACATACCATCCATTTATAACATGACCACACAGTAACGATGAAGGAGTACTCATTGAATCCTTTCTTGAATTTACTTAAAGATATTACTGAAACAGTGAAAATTCAAAGTATATCATTTCATATGATCATCAGTTTACTAGTCCCAGTGACCTCAATAAAAAGTGGGATTTAGGTAGATAATTAGCGTAGCTAAATCGTAACTTGATGACACTTTTTAGCATGTTTTGAGGCTTTACGTAACTGTAGATAAAATGGGCTGGTGTTACAGGCTATTGATTATAAAATAATTAAATTAGCATGTAGCTTCTACGAACCAAAGGGTCAAGCGCGCATTGGTATCACTTCCGCACCCATTTCTATTTTGTCGAGATGATCCGCCCACTTTTGCATAATGTCGCGTCGCTCTTCAAAATATGAAGTACGCACGTATGCTGCCGCTGTCTGGTTAATTAGTGCATGAGAAAGCATCGCCTCTAACGCCTCCCATCGATATCCCATTTCACCAAGTATTGAGCGAGCAAGACTTCGAAATCCATGCCCTGTCATTTTGCCTTTGTAGCCGATCGTCTCTATTATTTTCAACACTGTATTTTCGCTAATAACTCGTCCAGTGGTGTTACGGTTCGGAAATACAAATTCATTTTGTCCTGTAATTGGATATAGATCGTGTAGTATTTTGACGGCTTGAGAGCATAGCGGCACCGCATGATCCTTGCGCTTGTCACCCTTCCCCTTGCGTCCTGTTTGTTCTGCCGGAATAATCCAACTTCCCGCTTCTAGGTCAAAGTCCGCCCACTTAGAAAACCGTACTTCACTGGTCCTCGTAGCCGTTAGCATCAAAAGGCGAAACGCAGATATAGCAATCGGCGAAACTTTATCCATGTTTTGATAGGCGGTTACTTCGCGAAGGAATACGGGTAATTCTTCAGGAGAGATGCAAGCAAAGTTTTCTACTTTTGGACGCTCCGCTAGAGCAATCCGAATTTCAGCCGGATTTAATTTTGCCCGTCCTGTTGCTATTGCATATTTGAATACTGAATTGATAGTTTGAAGCAAGCGATCACGTGTTTCATGGATACCTAATTCCTCCATCTCACGCATGATCTTCATAATGTCCATTGGCTCGATATCGGTAATCGATCGATCTCCAATAGTCTGCAAAGCGTATTTTTCTAAATTGACCATCCACTGCTGTGCGTGCTTTACCGTCCACATCGGCGATTTCACTTTGTGGAATTCAAGAGCAAGTTTCTTGAAGGTGTTAGAAACAACATCATTTGTTTGGTGCATTGCCTGTTTTGCCGCTTGTTTGATTGCACTTGGGTCTGCACCGTTCGCAAGTATCTTGCGTGCCTGCTCGCGACGATCCCGAGCTTCCACTAGGCGCACTTCAGGATATACGCCTAGAGCTAGTCGCTTTTCTTTACCACCGAAACGATACTTGAGCCGCCAATACTTTGAGCCGTTCGGCATCACCTCCAGATACATGCCCCCACCGTCTGCCATTTTGTAGGATTTGGCTTCAGGCTTTGCCTTCTTTATTGCCACGTCGGTTAGCTTGCTCATATTCTCACCTCACTGGGGGCATCGAATTTGTTTATGGGGGCACAAGCGTATATTATGCCCCCAAGTAACGCAAGCTTGCTTGAGATCGGTTGCTACACCACGGACGTTAAAAAACCCGCCAATGCTATAAGCAGTGCGGGTTTGCGAGATTATTTGAGACTGGTTAATAACGAGTTCTGGCGGAAGCTGTGAGATTCGAACTCACGGAACATTGCTGTTCGGCAGTTTTCAAGACTGCTGGTTTAAACCACTCACCCAAGCTTCCCAATTTGAATACATCACTGACATGCAATTGTGTTGCAGCTGCGAAGTGGGCGCATGATACCCGAAATCCTCTACTAATTTAAAGTCACTTTTCAACTATTACACATTAATCAACACAACCATTGCAACTTTTCCTCTGCTTCGATACTCTTACGTACGTTGTTAATACACCTTCTGGAGAAAATACCATGCAATACCAAACCATTTCGCAACCAGGCGCGCTAGGGCTGGAACAAAATAAAGTCCTACGCAATACCTACATGATGCTGGCTCTCACCATGGCGCCTACCATCATGGGAGCCTTTATTGGTGCATCCACTAACTTCTCGTTCATGGCACAGAATCCCATCATGGCTCCGCTACTGATGTTTGCTGTAATGATGGGTATGCTATTCGCTGTCTCTGCGTTGCGTAACAGCGTATGGGGCATCGCCATGCTGCTGGGCTTCACTTTTGTCGCGGGTATTTTCCTTGGACCAATTCTGCAACATGCACTTCATCTGCGAAATGGCGCGCAACTTGTGGGCATGGCTGCTGGTGGGACCGGACTGATTTTCTTTAGCTTGGCGACCATCGCTTCTGTTACCAAAAAAGATTTCAGCTTTATGGGAAAATTTCTGTTCATTGGCTTAGTTCTGCTTGTTGTTGCGTCACTGGCCAATATCTTTTTTGCCATTCCCGCATTATCGCTAACCATCTCAGCTATTGCTGTGATGCTTTTCTCGGCTTACATTCTTTACGATATCAGCCAGATCATACATGGCGGCGAGACTAACTATGTCATGGCAACCATGTCGCTGTACTTGAATATTTATAATATTTTCGTCAACCTGCTAAGTTTGCTGATGGCCTTTAGTGGTGAACGTGATTAAAGACTAATGACCTTAATTTAAAAAAAGCGGCGCAAGCCGCTTTTTTTATGCACCCACAGAACTGCACAAGTATTTTAAGATAAAACTCTCTGCAACTTTTCTGAAGGAACCAGATACCATGACACCATGTTTTATAGCTTATTTATCATGCCAGAAGCATTTGTAGCTTGGGTTGTATTCTTATTTTAGGTTAGAATTCACTCCATTTTGTAATCTAGGTATAGGAATCCGTGGCCTTAATTGTTCAGAAATATGGCGGCACTTCGGTAGGTAGTCCGGAACGTATTAAAAACGTCGTACGTCGTGTAGCAAAATACAAAGCACTCGGACATCAATTGGTCGTTGTGGTTTCGGCCATGAGTGGTGAGACCAATCGACTTATCGGATTAGCCAAAGAGATGCAAGCTCAGCCTGATCCACGTGAGCTTGATATGGTCGTTTCTACCGGCGAGCAAGTGACTGTCGGATTAGTGTCAATGGGGCTGATTCAGGAAGGGCTGAAAGCTAAAAGCTATACGGGTGCACAAGTCAAGATTACCACCGACAGCGCCTTCACCAAGGCACGTATTCTTAGTATAGATGAGCAAAATATTCGCGCTGATTTAGATAACGGATACGTGGTTGTAGTGGCTGGATTTCAAGGTATAGACAAAGATGGGAACATTACCACCTTGGGACGGGGTGGCTCCGATACTACTGGGGTGGCGATTGCCGCAGCGCTTCACGCCGACGAATGCCAGATTTATACCGATGTAGATGGCGTATATACGACCGACCCTCGCGTGGTGCCAGAAGCGCGCCGTCTCAAGACCATTACCTTCGAGGAAATGCTGGAAATGGCCAGCCTCGGCTCCAAGGTATTACAAATCCGCGCAGTTGAATTTGCCGGAAAATACAGGGTTAAATTGCGCGTGCTATCAAGCTTCGAGGAAGAAGGCGATGGTACGTTAATTACTTTTGAGGAAGACGATAAGATGGAACAGGCGATTATTTCAGGTATAGCCTTCAACCGTGACGAAGCCAAAATCACCGTACGTGGTGTACCGGATAAACCGGGCATTGCTTACCAGATACTAGGGCCGGTAAGCGAAGCCAATGTTGACGTGGACATGATCATTCAGAACGTGGGGGTAGATGATTCCACCGATTTTTCCTTTACCGTGCATCGCAATGAATTCGATAAGGCGATGGATATTCTGAAAAACAAGGTACAGCATCACATCGGTGCACGAAATGTAGTAGGTGACAATAAGACTGCTAAAGTATCGGTAGTGGGAGTCGGAATGCGCTCGCACGTCGGCATCGCCAGCAAAATGTTTCGCACCTTAGCAGAAGAGGGAATTAATATTCAGATGATTTCCACTTCGGAAATTAAAATCTCCGTTGTTATCGATGAAAAATATCTGGAGCTGGCTGTGCGCGTACTGCATAAAGCATTCGATTTGGATCTGGAGCCAGCATAACAAGGGGACGCCTGTTACAATGAACATACCACTTCCTGATACCGGGCATTGCGTCAACAAGCATAGGCGATACTCGCGAGAACAGCACTGCTTAGATTAGTAGCGAATATATGACCGGAATAAACGAATTATTGCGGGCACAACCAACATTTTAACCTTACTGATTAACATATTTTTAGTACAGGCAAGGTTCTTCTTTAGAACATTTCTCAATGACCCACGCGATACTGCCAGCGCTGCAATTAATACAACGCCAATAAGATAGGGATGCTGCGTTAAAAGTTTAAAAGTATGGCTTCGTGGAAATGCGCCCGAATTACCAGATACAGCTGTTGAAATTTCAGTACTAGAAAATTGCTGGATAAAATTATTTCGATAGTTACGCCGACTTTCCTCCATCCGATCCAGGAGAATTTTTCTTTGCTCTTCGAGAGAAGATGACATTGTCATATCGTATCCTTTACCAGCTGTGCATCTTTCTCTAATTCAATGCGTAACGTTTCAAATGGAGATATGGGACGCGTTCTATTCTGACTCGCCAGAAAAACCCCACCAGCTGACAATGCATATAAAGCCACAACACTCCATGCAGATGCCACACGGTATGGGGTCTCCCAGTAACTAACGATAATCGCCACACCTAAAAAAATCAGACTTAACAAAGCCAGCAGAAAAAAAACAATATAGCTAATTATCTGGGCACTAAAATAATGCCATTGGATCTTCATTAAGATTGGCACCAATTCCATATAATCGCCCATACGATGACGCGCAATTATGCCAAGTTGTTTAGCTTTTTTGATTTTTTCAAACATAACATTTATCTCGACTTAAAAAATTTAAGTGCTCTGCAATAAATAAAATTAGCGCCTTGAAATTAACAGACCCAATAAAAAACCAATTGCAGCTGCATATCCCACTGCTTGCAGAGGGTTTTCTTTTACATACCCTCTAGAGCAATCGACTCCATCATTGAAATGCTTGCGCGCATCGGCCGCCATTATTTTTGCAACTTCCTTGGCAGACGCCATTTTTGTCATCAGTTTTTCCTTGGCTTCTTCCAAGTCAGTATCAGATAAACTCGGTATACGAGAAATCAAATCGTCTAAATCGGCCCGCAAATTAGATATTTCGCTACTTGCGGCGGCTTCTATTTGTCTCCCAGCAGATTTTGTGGCGTCCACAACATTCCCTACAGCCGTTCCAGTCCGTTGAGCCATATTTTCTGCGGCTGCCACTGCACCTTCTACTTTATTTGAAATTGTATTCGGCATAGCTAACTCCTTATATTTTATAAGTAATGAAATTTACGATAAAAACCAGGTAGCATTATCTTACATTCATTGATTTTGGTTTGTTCGCTGGCACACACATCTTTCATATTTAATGCGCTTATCGCCTATATTCTAAATACGTACATGAACTATTTATACTTAGCGACTTCTTCCAGTCGAACTCTACGCTCAGACAAATCCTGTAATAATTGCTCCGCCAAATCGCCCATGGGATTGCCACCTCTCAGCTCAGCTCTTTCAATCGTGATTTTAAGTTTATAAATATCCGATTGTTTTTTTTCTTGTAATTCTTGTTGAATTTCATCCATGCGGCGGCGTAACTGTCCAGTACGACGGATGATTTTCAATATTTTTAATTCCACGCCCTGATCAGCAATTAACTCGGGATCTTCAATTTCTTCCTGTATCGCAGGATCCTGAATAAATTCCAGCACCAATTTTTCAATGGCCTGCTGGTCACCGCGCTCGTAAGCAAGGTTCACCTTGATCATTAATCCATGGCGACGCAGGCGCTCGGGCTCCGTGGTAGCGCGATCTGGGTGCATCATCATGGCAGCTCGCCGGAATGCCTGTTTAAGTTGCGGCGTAATAACCAATGGAGGTGGAGGTTGAGCCTCTATCAACCCGGCTTCTTCGGCTGATTTTCTAGCTTGCTCTTGCGCTGCTTGTGCATGAACTTGAGCAGCTGCATCATCAGGGGATAGCCCCGCCTGTGCGTTAGCAATTTGCGCATCCAGTTCATCTAGCTGAGCATAAAATCTCCCAACCATTTCATAATAACGGCGCTGGAACTGGGCTGTTTCTGTTTTAGCTGTTTCCAGTTCCAATTCAGCCGAAATAACCTGCTCTGCAAGCTTAGCCTGATCGCTCACCAAACGGGTAAGCTCTTGGTCTAACGTAGGCTTCATTCAGGTGTTTTCCAACTCAGTGTAAATTCGTTAAGTTGCGCCCACGCGGCGCGATCGATTTGCTCTTTATGACCGATTCCTAATACTTTCAATTGCTCCAACGCTCTGGTCTCACCTTGCTGTCCGGCCTTGCGATACCAGGACACGGCCTGCTGCTCATCTCGTGCCACACCCTGACCGTTGCTGTACATCAGTCCCAGATTAAATTGTGCTTCTGCATGTCCTTGCTCTGCAGCTTTGCCGTACCACAATACCGCCTGCTGATCGTCCTGTATAACGCCCTGGCCATTGCCATACATAATACCCAGCGTGTATTGGGCTCGCATATCGCCCTGCTCTGCAGCCTTTAGAAACCAAAGTGCCGCCTGCTGGTCGTCTTGGGTAACCCCCAATCCATTGTTGTACAAGAATCCCAGATTTAATTGAGCCGTAACATGCTTCTGTTCTGCGGCTTTGCCATACCAGAATGCGGCCTGTTGATAATCCTGTGTAACGCCTTGACCTTTTTCATACAAAAATCCTAGATTGAATTGTGCCTCCGCATGCCCCTGTTCTGCAGCTTTGCCATACCAGAATGCGGCTTGTTGATAATCCTGAAGCACGCCCCGCCCTTTATTAAACGTGGCTCCCATTGCATATTGGGCTCGAACATGCCCCTGCTTTGCGGCCTTGAGACACCAAAACGCGGCCTGCTGATAATCCTGTATAACGCCTTGACCTTTGCTGTACATAGTGCCTAGTTCATATTGCGCACGTGCATGTCCCTGCTCTGCCGCCTTCATATACCAAAACTTAGCCAGCTTATGATCTTGTTCAGCTAACTGACCGCTGTTGTACATCGCTGCCAAATTGAATTGCGCTTGCGCATGTCCCTGTTCTGCGGCTTTACGATACCAGGACAAAGCAAACTCATAGTTCTCTGTGACACCTTGACCTTTCTCGTACATATATCCGAGAGATTGCTGCGCCCATGCATTTCCTTGCTCTGCACCCATGCGGTACCAAAACATGGCCTGCTCATAGTCCTGTATAACCCCTTGCCCGTTGTAGTACATCGTACCTAGAGCATATTGTGCTCGCGTATGTCCTTGTTCTGAGGCCTTGATATACCACGATCTTGCCTGCTGGTAATCCTGTATCACGCCCTGCCCGTTGTAATACATTGTTCCCAGATTATATTGCGCCTGCTCAAACCCTCTTTCCGCCGCCTTTTGATACCAATAGAACGCTTGCTCGTAGTCTGTACTGACCACTTCACCAAGCCAATATAGCCTACCCAAATCATTCCATATTTCAGGATCATCCTGATTTTGGTTAGCTCTACACCAATCGAAGGCCAGTCTTGCGTAATGCTGGGCGTGTTCCTTGTGCACCGGGAAGCTCCGCCCACCATTATGGAGAAGCGATAAGGGAAAATAGGCTTTGCCATATTGTTTATCCGCCAATTGCTTGAAGGCATCTAAAGCATCTTTTAGATCGTCTAAATCACTGCGTGTCCAGACGATACCAAAGCCTGATTTATCGCCAAGTTCTATAATACGGTTATAGGCATTCCGTGCTTGGCGGTAAAGCGCATCGAGGTCTTCTGCCAGTAATGGATCTGTACTACTCATAACTGCCGCCATCCCGCGCGCAACAAGACTGCCACGTTGTTCCCCATGTACAACAACTTCCTGAGTCGCTACTTTGGCGGGAAAGTTTTTTTGTTCAGTCATAAGCAATTATTTGTCTAGTATGTACATTTTTAATGAGTGGATTAATTACTTTCCATTTCGCTGTGTGCTATGCAATCAGCCCATGAATAATTATTCTTAAAATATGGCTTCCGACCAGAATGAACTGATAAAAACCCTAAAATTTATATTCATCAACAAGAGTCACTTGCGATCATTATTGATATAAACCACAAATGTAATATTCATTTTGAATGGCTATATTATGATCATTGATAAAACTCAATTTTTCCTGTTTGAGTGTCATACATGCCGCCCACAATTGCTATCTGATATTTCTCCAGCATCTCTCGTAAAACTTCACTCCGGTGTTTAATGTTGGCAATTGTCAAAAATACATTAGCCATGGCAACATTCTCTACAAATTCTGAGTTTTGAGAATTGCGATTGGCTATTGGCTCGCGAACACGTGCCACTGCTAACTTAATTTTATTAACTAAAACAGTAAAGCTACCAAACTTGACATCGTCGCATGCGGCCATAATCGCGCCGCATCCGCTATGTCCTAACACAACGATTATTTTCGCTCCAGCAACTTTGCAAGCAAACTCCATGCTGCCCAGGATATCTTCGTTCACTATATTGCCTGCGATCCGAATACTGAAAAGATCCCCCAAGCCTTGATCAAAAACAAGTTCAGCCGATGTCCTGGAATCTATACAACTCAAAACAACTGCAAAAGGGAACTGCCCATCTGAAGCATCTTTTAACTGCCCCAATAAATCGCGGTTGATAGTGCGATTTTCTGCAAAACGCTCATTTCCCTCTTTAAGAATTTGAAATGCCATCTCCGGCGTAAGTAATGCTTGAGTTTCTTTGGTATGCGTTCTCATTTTGATTCCCTTTAAATAAACACCCGGCTGAATTTTTACTTGATGAAAACATGCTAGATTACAGTGCGTGGCGTGTTAATTCAATTTTTAACTATTTCATCCGACTTTAGTACACCTAAAGTAACGACAACATGACGTATCAGTCAACGAAGAGTAAAATACACCTTTGAGATAGATGGTTGAGTACGAATGTCCATTCAGTGGTTTCCCGGTCACATGGTTTCGGCGCGCAAAAAAGCAGCCGAGACCATGGAGCGCATCGATATGATAATAGAAGTGCTGGATGCGCGCGTGCCGGCAGCAGGCAGCAATCCTGTCATTACGGAACTGCGTTTGCATCGACAAAGGCCCTGCCTGAAAATTCTTAATAAAGCCGATCTGGCGGATCCTGCTGTCACGACAGCCTGGCTGAACTTCTACAATGAGCAGAAAAGAATTAAGGCAGTAGCGCTATCCTGCAAAAAACCAGGCGATGTCGCAAAAATTCCGGGTTTGTGCGAGATGCTTGCCCCCCACCGTGATAACAGACTTAAACCATTACGCATGATGATCATGGGCATCCCTAATGTAGGGAAATCCACGCTGATAAATGCATTGCTGAAGCGTCGGGTAGCAGCTGTAGGCGACGAACCAGCCGTCACCAAAAACCAGCAGGGATTCGATCTGAATGAACGGATGATGCTAATCGATACGCCGGGGCTGATGTGGCCCAAAATTGAGTATGACAGCGACGGCCTCATGCTGGCCGCAAGCCACGCGGTAGGACGAAATGCCATCATAGACGAAGAGGTCGCTAGTTTTCTGGGCGACATCTTACTGGTACACTATCCTAATCTCCTTGAAACCCGTTACGGTTTCTCCGTTGAAGGTCTGGATGGAGTAGGCATAATCGGAGCAGTCGCAAAGCGGCGCGGTTATCTGCTCAAAGGCGGTGTTCCAGACCTGGAGAAAGCCGCACTCATGCTGCTTCAAGATTACCGCACTGGGGCACTTGGGCGCATCAGCCTGGAAACACCACAAAGCCGCCATATAATGTTAACCGAACACGCTTTTATTAAAGCAAGGGAACAAGCTTCAAATATAATCAGTTCTTGCGAATAGCAATCCCAAAATTCCCTTGCCCCGTGATGCTGCCGTGGAAAGCTGATCCAACCAATCATTAAGCTTTTTTCACCCGCGACTACATCAATGTAATTTGATTTCTATAGGCCACCACCAGTGCAGTTAAACAAACTTTGCTTGTTCTTATTTTCCGTTTGCATTGCGCTTACCGCAATGTCTACAGTTCATGCGGAAGAGAAAGTTTTTTTGAATAGCACCCTCGATGCCTTGCCAGCAGATTCCATACCACAACCGCCCACGGCTTCCGCTGACCCCGATCTCATACTTACTGTCGACCCGAACCTTAGCCTTCCACAAAGCGATTTATGGCAACGCATCCGTAATGGTTACGCGTTGCGCCAATTGAATAGCCCGCTGGTGTCGAACCACGAACAATGGTACGCAAAACGTCCAGACTATATGCAACGAATGACCGAGCGCGGACAGCGCTATCTCCACTTTATTGTAGAAGAAGTTGAGCGGCGCGGAATGCCATCGGAAATCGCACTGCTACCCATGATCGAAAGCGCATTTAATCCAGGAGGTTATTCCACCGCCAGCGCCTCTGGCATCTGGCAGTTCATCCCATCTACGGGTAAGCATTTTGGTATGCAGCAAAATTGGTGGTATGACGGACGGCGCAATATCATCAGCGCCACCCTCGGCGCGCTCGACTACCTGCAAAAGCTGCATGGCATGTTCGGTGATTGGGAATTGGCACTTGCCGCTTACAACTGGGGCGAAGGCGCAGTACAACGCGCGCTCGCACATAACCGCAAACTTGGTTTGCCGACGAATTACGCTAACCTGAAAATGCCTTCCGAAACACGCAACTATGTACCCAAACTGCAAGCAATCAAGAATATTGTCAGTGATCCAGCTAGCTTCGGTCTGGCTCTACATCCCGTTCCGAATCAACCTTATTTCGTTGCCGTCAGCACGGCAAAAAATATTGACATGGAACTTGCCGCAGGATTGGCAGACGTTACGCTGGATGAATTTCGCGCGCTAAATCCCGCCCACAACCGTCCGGTTATCTTGCAAGAGAATTCCGAAGTGTTATTGCTGCCAGTAGATAAGGTAGAAACTTTTCGCGCCAATCTGGCAAATAACAACTTACCACTCGTATCCTGGCAGGCTTACAAGAGTAAAAAAGGCGAGCGCTTAAACGGACTCGCAACACGCTTCGGCCTGTCACCCGAAACACTTCGATCCATCAACGGCTTGTCAACAAAAATCAAGGTGAGTACTGGGCAGATGCTATTGGTACCCCTTAATGGTAAAAATACAGACAATAAATTCGAGGCTTTTAATACAAACCCTGTGCTTGCCAACCAATTGCTTAAAAATACGATTAGATACACGGTGCGCAAAGGCGATACTTTGAGCGCTATTTCTCGCCTCTACAAGGTAAGTGTGGAAAAGCTGCAAGACTGGAATAACAACATAAAAACACTCAATCCAGGTCAACACATCTTCATTGTAAAACTCGACAAAACGCCTCATATATCCCGTACCGACAAGAACCGCGGCAAACTTGGCATGACCAGCAAAAAAACGAAAAATTTTATGTAGAAGACGGAACGCATTGCTCAATATCCTTAAGGGCGCCTCTAAAAATTCAAGTTTCTAAGCAAGACAAGGCACGAGTAAAAAATTTGAGTGCGGCATATTATTTATATGTAAGCGATAATTTTTTTCGAGTAACGCCGTATTGTGACGAAAATTGGATTTTTAGAGGTGCCCTTAAGCTTTTCTTACTTTACGCTTTACCTCTATTTGCTGACAATTCAGTGTGAGCACCCTGCTTGTGATAGTGCAAATTACCTAATTTTTACTTCGCCGCAAGATAACAATGCACGCGGTGCGTGGCGCTAATAATGGTCTCACTTGGATAAACTTCGCGACATTCCGCCATGGCTTGTGCACAGCGTGTATGAAAGTGGCAGCCCTGCGGCGGATGGGAGGGAGAAGGTGTTTCCCCAGGCAGACGAATAATTTTCATACCCTGACCGTCTATTCTCGGCACTGCCGACAGCAAGGCCTGAGTATAGGGATGCCTAGGGGCATGCAATACTTCCTGCACCGTACCACGCTCGACGATACGTCCCAAATACATAACGTACACCTCGTGCGCGAGATATTCCACTACCGCCAGATTGTGCGAAATAAACAGGTAGCTTAATTTTAATTGCTGCTGCAATGATTTCAGCAAATTTAAAATTTGCGCTTGCACCGAAACATCGAGCGCGCTGGTCGGTTCGTCGCAAATCAGCAGATTCGGATTAACTGCCAGCACCCGTGCGATAGCAATACGCTGCCGCTGCCCGCCGGAAAACTCATGCGGATACCGCCACTTAGAGGCTTTCTCCAACCCAACCTGTTCCAACAATTCATCTATGCGGCGTTGCCGCTCATCACTATTTTTAGCAATAGACAGTGCATCCATTCCCTCCTGTAAAATCTCTGCTACACGCATTTTGGGGTTTAAAGATGCATAGGGATCCTGGAATATCATCTGCATCCCGGCACGATGTTTTCGCAATTGCTTCGCGCTCATGCCCATGAGCTCATACCCCGCAAAACGCACACTGCCTGCGGTAGGGGTAATCAGTTGTAGCAGCGCCTTGCCTACCGTAGTTTTACCGCAGCCGGATTCACCGACCAGCGCCAGCGTACGCCCCTCTGGAATGTTTATTGACACCCCGTCCACCGCTTTAACGTGACCAACCGTGCGCTGCAATATGCCTTTGCGGATGGGAAAGTGAACTTGCAGATTTTCAACTTGTAAAAGTGCAGCGCCCTTCCCCTCTTCCCCTACCCCATTTGCAGTAGATGAATCGAAGAAACGGGATGTTTCCAAGTTTAATTTCTCACTCCCCTTCTGCGATGTGTACAAATGACATCTCACCCCCTGCCCATTTTCCAGCTGCGTCCACTCCGGCACCTGCTCGTGACATAGCGCCCACGCTTTATCGCAGCGCGGCGCGAATCTGCAAGCTATACGCGGCGCACCCAATGGCGGTACATTGCCCGGAATGGCTGCTAAGGGTTGGCCACTGCGTCCCGCATCCGGCAATGCGGCAAATAATTTTTGCGTATAGGGATGAGCAGGGCGTGCGAACAATTGGTCACGGGACGCCTGCTCAATAATCTGTCCGGCATACATCACCCCGACTTGATGTGCCATTTGCGCGACTACGCCCAGATCATGGGTTATCAGCAACAACGCCATACCGGTTTTCTGCTGCGTATCGCGCAACAGTTTAAGCACCTGCGCTTGTATGGTCACGTCGAGAGCGGTCGTGGGCTCGTCTGCGATCAACAACTTGGGTTGTCCGGCCATTGCCATGGCAATCATCACGCGTTGTTTCATACCCCCGGAAAGTTGGAATGGATATTCAGACGCACGGCGAGGAGCATCGGAAATACCCACCTGCTCTAGCAATTCAATACAACGCAGATGAACTTCTTTGCTACGCATTGGCTGATGTAATGTCAATACCTCGGCAATCTGATCGCCGACCGTCATCACGGGGTTCAAACTCAACCCCGGCTCCTGAAAAATCATTGCCATCTGGCCACCACGTATTTTGCGCATGGCATATTCTGGCAGCGCCAAAATATCTTCTTCTTCAAGTTTAATATCACCGCTGGCAACACGTATTCCATCTGGCAGCAAACGCATTAGTGATAATGCCGTCATGGATTTACCACAGCCGGATTCACCCAGCAGCGCAAAGGTCTCGCCCTGTTTAATCCTGAACGATATGTCGTCCACAATGCGCGCACCATTGTTCAGGCACGTTACCAAACCGTCTACATTCAATATAAATTCCCCTCTTTCAATTTCTGAAGGGGAGCTGGTCAAGGAAGAAAGTTGGTTAAGAGACGAATCCGATTTCATGCAACCACCTACGCCCGGTTTAAACGCGGATCAAACGCATCGCGTACCGCATCAGCAAATAAATTAGCGGCCAACACCAGCACCAGCATGAATCCAAACGCGGCTGCCAAAGTCCACCACACCATCGGCTCGCGCCCCATCTCCAGGCGGGCGGAGTTTATCAACGTGCCAAAGCTCATCGTACTCGGATCGACCCCCACACCAACATAAGACAGCACCGCCTCGGCGAGTACCAGACTGCTGAAATCCATCACCACCGCAATCAGTACGATGTGCATCACATTCGGCACAATATGACGAGTAAGGATGCGAGAAGATGAAACACCAAATGCCTGCGCTGCCTGAATGTATTCCAACTCTCGCAATTTAAGTGTCTCGCCACGTAACAGGCGGCATAGTCCGGTCCAACTGGTTACACCGAGAATCAGGCACAAAAACAATAAACGTAAGTCTGCCCGTGCAGCAGAAGTTTCGAACCACTCGGGATGCATTTCAATATAAACCTGCATCATTAACACTGCGGCCGCAATCAACAATACGCTGGGAATAGAGCTTAATACGGTATACAGATACTGAATCGCATCATCCACCCAACCACGCAAATATCCTGCTGCTATCCCAAACAGCAATGCAAACGGCAACATCACCAGCGTGGTGACAGTGCCAATCACAAGCCCGGTGCGTATACTTTTCAGGGCGAGATACAGTACATCTTGCCCTACTTTATCAGTACCCAGCACATGGTAAACCGCGGCCAGATTGACAGTTATGCCAAGCAGCATGGCTATTAACAAAGCCGTTATCAACAATGCTCTCAAAGGCTTGTTTTTCATCGCTCTCGTAAAGGTGGATATCCAATTATCTTTACTGATTTCCAGTCCTGTCGATGACCAAACTGCCCTCAATTTAACAAAAAAATGAAATAACATATTACTGACTACAATCAATAACACGCCAATTAACAACCCTTCTAAAGCACCGATCCCTGTGCGTTTCAGCACATCGCCCAGAAGTTCTCGCTGTGGATCAGCCAGATGGGCACCGCCGTAACGCAAGCGCGGATAATCTCGACGTATTTTGCCTTCCAACGTTTCCATACTTTCCTTGGCATACAGATAGGCTGCCAGTGGCGCAGAATAGGTTTTTTCGGTACGGCTTTTTATACCTTGGGCAAATGCATCAAAGACACTCAGCACCTCCACCGAATAAACTGTCTGGCCATTGCTCTTCTCCGGCAACGCCACGCGATAGTGCATGGTATCGATCAAGCCCACTAACACAAATAACGACAACAACAACAACGACACCATGCCGACGCTGCTTTTTGCTACACGTTGCCAAGGTAAGGCCAGATGAGGACGCTTTCGTATCCATAAAGCCGCAGCAACAACCGTTGCCAGCAGCAGGTAAATCATCGCATCTGTCCAAAGAATAACGGGCATATTACTTACCCCGACATTGAATTCTAAAAATCGCTCGTTCTAAGCATAGAATAAAATTTAAACATGGGTAGCTTGCTTCACTCGATAAGCTCGATTTGAGCTTATCGAGTGACTCATCGCGAACCCAAAATATGTTTATAAAGGCGCTCATTGCAACCTTACTCGTGGATCAACAATGGTATACGAGATATCTGTCAAAACTAAACCAGCGATATACAACACCGAACCTAGAAATACCATGGCACGTACCACACCGAAGTCCTGCGCATTGATTGCGTCTATTGTGTAACTCCCCAGACCGGGGATACCAAAGAATGATTCGGTCAGCAAGCTACCCATGAACAGCAGAGGTATGACCACCACGACCCCGGTTAAAATCGGGATCATTGCATTCTTAAGCACGTGACGGAATAACACGCGCAATTCCGACAACCCCTTGGCGCGAGCGGTCCGTACATAATCCTTGCCAATTTCTTCCAAAAAAATCGTTCGATACCAACGGCTACTGGCACCAATACTACCCATTACACCAATCAAAACAGGTAACAGCACAAACTTAATACTGTCCATACCGCTCGCATAGCCAGAAATTGGCACCCAGTGCCACAATTTACTCGCCACGAACTGGCCGCCAATAATGTAAAACAGACCGGAGATAGACATCAGCAAAACGCAGAGTGACACCCCCAGCATATCCAGCGCCGTCGCTCTGAATAATGTCATTAACAGCGCAAAAGTAATGTAAATGAGCAGGCCAATCAGAAAAGTAGGGAGGGCAATAGCGAGACTAGGCATCATGCGGGTCTGAATTTCACGCGCAACATTACGCCCGTCGTTGGATGAACCAAAATCAAATGCAAACATTCTGGCCGATTTCTGGAAAAAAATCGTATCGCTGATTTTTCTTACGCCCTCTGCGTGGGCATTAAATAGCAACGGTTTATCATAACCATGTTGCTGCTTCCATTTTTCGATGGCTTCAGGCGTAACACGCTTCATGCCCAATTGCATCCGCGCCATATCGTCTGCTGTATTCACCACGAAAAAAAGAGAAAAGGTGAGCAGATTCACACCGATCAAAATCGGGATAGCATATAAAATGCGGCGAATCAGATAGGCGATCATTTAGAGAGAGCTGTAAGGGACACTTACCCACCATAATGAATGAGAGACGATACATAAACGTATCTATGTTCGCCAGTGAAAATGAGTTGTATATTTAAATTAACAACTTGCTGTTTTTTAATATAAGCAAGCTGTTATTCACATTCCCATCATCCTAAAAGGCCCGAGAGGCTTAACCTATTTTTTTCAAGCACTTTAATTTAAGGCTTTTTTAAATACAGGTTACCGTCTTGATCATCTGCCTCTGTTCCAATCAAACTGGTTTGCCCGCTTTGATGTGCAGTGCTAGTTCAGTTCGGCTTCCGTTTTTTATTCCTAATTAGCTTTAGCGGGAACATCATGCTCCAACAACAATTTTTGCCTTGCTACATCACGCGGGATGCATACCATTTCCGAACCAATTTTCTGTTCAATTCCCTTCACTCTGGCACAAACCATTATAGGACCTGATGGAGTTGCTTTCGGGCCACGACACCAGCCATCAGAAGGCGTAGTTTTAAAATCTATCCACACGCCTTCAGCTGCTTTGCATTCTTCAGGATCGGCAGGATATGCGTGACTAATTACGGGCACAATTGCCAACGTTGCAATCGACACGACTCTAAATATTGTTTTTCCAAAATGACTCAAAATTATTCCTTTCTTTAAAAATTGCGGCAAAAAAGGTGTTGCCGCACACCTGCATGATACGCTCAAAAAATTTAAAATTTAATCAGGCGTTCTTACAAAATCGTCTTACACTTTAACACTTAATCCGAAATTATCTTCGCCAAACCGCGGATTTTATTGTCTCTGCAAAAAATATAATCATCGCGCCTCTTCTCGCTGCCGCAATACACGCCACAGCCACCAGCCCAGTAAAGCAAACGCGATACCCATCAACCACAATGGCCATAACTTCGGCTGGTTCCAGCTACTACGCAGCTCATCACGCTGTGCTGCGTCTATGCGCAAATATTTAACATTGTTATTAGCCATTTTATTAGGCTTGCTGTTATATATCCAAGCATGGCGCAATGCATAATCCTTAGGATGTTGCCCCCATATCCAGGGCGAATCACGGCGCAAAATTTCCAGCATTTCATCAATTATTTCCTGACGCGCTGGGCCGTTTTCCATGTTCTTCATCTTCTCAAAGAGGCGGTCATATTCCGGGCTATTGTAATTCGAGGCGTTTTCACCACCTTTCGCGACTTTGCCTTGCGCACCGTGCAGCAGAAATAAAAAATTCTCCGGATCGGGATAATCAGCATTCCAGCCGAAATAAAACATCTGCGTATCGCCTTTACGTATCTTATCCTGAAAGCGGTTGTAGTCAGTGCTGCGCGCTACCAGTTGTAAATTCAGTTTGTCGAGTTGCTTGCGTAGCCAGTCCAGACGCGATTTGCTGCCCACGCCGGTGGCGGTCGTATCAAGATAGATAATCAACGGCTGTTTTGTTTTTTCATCCAAACCCCCAAGGTAACCGGCTTCGGCCAGCAGCTTTTTCGCTTCATTAATTGATTTACGTTGAGGTTTACCATTAACCCAGTCATACACATAATGATTAATGCCCGCTTTGCCTTCTCGATAGCCAAAAATACCAGGGGGGATAGGTGATTGCGCGCTAATGCCACGGCCGTTAGCAAAAATGGAAATGAATTCCTCAAAATCCACCGCAATAGAAATGGCACGACGCAACTTGGTCGCACGTTCACTCGCCCCGCCTACAACCGGATCAAGCCAGTTGAAACCCATATAGGAAGTAGAAGTGGCGACCGAGGTAGAAAGCTTGATGCCTTGGGCTTTCATCTCGTCTGTAACGTTGGTCTCGCCACCCACATTCACCTGTACCGCTTGATCAAAACTATCGGAACTGATACCTGCAGCATCGTAATAACCTTGCAGAAATTTATTCCAGTAGGGGATGGTTTCTTTTTCCAGACTAAACACGACTTTGCCGATTAGCGGCAGAGGTTTGCCCGCGTCAGCCAGCAGCCCCGCTTCTTTATCTCCCGCTTCACCTTCCGTCGGATAGACTTCGCCGGAGAAATGCGGATTACGTGTTAGAACCATACGTTGGTTGGGATCATTTTCCGATAGATAGTATGGCCCACTCCCTACCGGCCACCAATCCAGAATCAGGTTGCGTTCAGACATTCCATCCTGCGCATAAAAGCGCTCGGCTTCCACTGGCATGGGTGAAAAAAATGTCATAGCCAACCAATATGCAAACTGTGGATATTTACCGTAAATCTTGATACGGTAAGTATGGTCATCCACTATTTGCACTCCTTCCAACGGATAATCACGGAGATCAAGGAAAGTGTTGGGGCTCTTTTTTTTAGCGAGCTGTAAAGTTGCGATATACTCTTTAAGGCCGACAATGTAATCCACCATGAGCCCGGCAATGGGCGAATGAATGGTCGGGTGAGCTAGCCGTTTAATTTGATATACATAATCCGCCGCTTTCACTTCACGCGTACCGCTATGCGGAAAATCATTCAGTGAATGAATATTGCGTAAATCATTGCTTGTAAGCGCATGATATTCCAGTTCACCTTTGGCATCACGCGCAAAAGCCGGATGTGGCTGGTAATTCAAATCGCTACGCAAATGAATTTCATACACACTAAATGCCACCTTATCGGCAGGCGCATCATCTGGTAGCAGCTGGTTATTTTTGTCCAGATACCTCACCGTCGGCATTTCACTGGCCGCTTGCGGCACGAGCGTATAGGGACGCTTCAGGAAATGATATTGCAGCGGCGGTTGATATATCTGCGCAAGAAATATATATTCATTCTCGCTATAGGCTGACACCGGATCAAGATGTTTAGGCCTTTCGGTAAACGCAGAATAATAAATTGACTTACCCTTATCGCTGACCGGGTAGGGGTTATTCCACAAACCGCCGTCACAGGCCGCAAGTATCAAAAGCAGCGGTAAGTAATGTAAGTATTTCATGACGCGAGAGTTTATCCGAAATACCGCTATCCGTGGTAAAGTTACAATCACTTTTAAACTTATAAATGGGCAGCAAGATGAATTCGATTTGGCAAGATTATTTGCGGGAACAAGGAGCAAAAATAGAAGATGGTATTGTGCAGTATTTCGGTGCCGGGCACGGCGAACAGGCTGCTGCAGACGATGGCATAGTATTGTGTTATTTAAGCCACTTAGGCGTACTTAAGGTTTCTGGTGAAGATGCTGAAACCTTTCTACAAAATCTGCTTAGCAGCGATGTACGTGAAGTCACACCATGGCATGCCCAACTCAGCAGTCTGAACAGTCCAAAAGGACGAATGCTGGCCAGCTTCCTTATCTGGCGTAAAGGAGTGCTGGATGATGCAGACAAAGCTTTTTTCCTGCAACTACCGCTCAGTTTATGTGCCGATATCCAGCAACGTCTATCCAAATATATCCTGCGCTCCAAAGTAAAAATTGAAGATGTGACCGATCAACAGATCAGTTTCGGTTGGGCCGGAGAGGGCTCAGAGGAACAATTAAAGGAATACTTAGGCTCGGTTCCGGTAGAACCCTGGGGAGCGGAAGAAGTAGGCAATCGGGTATCGGAACACAATGATACTGGCGTCATTCGTCTCGGCGAGCAACGCTTTCAAATCAACACAACTGCCGAGCACGCATTGGCCCTATGGCAAAAACTCATCGTCGCCGCGCGTCCCGTTGGATCCCCCTGCTGGGATTGGCTCACCATCCAGGATGGCATTCCAGTCATTATGCCAGCCACCCAAGAGCAATTTGTGCCACAAATGGCCAACCTGGAACTAATCGGCGGCGTAAATTTTAAAAAAGGATGTTACCCAGGCCAGGAAATTGTTGCACGCATGCAGTATCTCGGCAAACTCAAACGACGCATGTATCTGGCGCATATCGAAAGCGATACCCCTCCACAACCGGGCGACGAACTCTTCAGCGCGGATATGGAAGGTCAGGCCAGTGGCATGGTAGTCAACGCATCACCTGCTCCGGAGAGCGGTTATGACATGCTGGTGGTGGTGCAGATTAGCAGCCACAAAGACCAAACTGTGCACTGGAAATCTCTGCAAGGTGCGCCGTTAAAATTCATGAGATTGCCTTATCCGATCTATTAAAAATCAAGCAAGAATGAGGCGAAAAAATCAGATAATATTTTTTTGCTGTCCGTCCTAATGTAGGCTCAAAACAGCATGAGGGCCTACATTTAAAAAATTACAAGCTGGCTTTAGAGATCTTTTAAGCATAACTGCATCTCGATGTGCGGTATGTTGGCGTCCATAAAAATTTCACCTACTTCCGCAAAATTAAAACGCAGATAGAATGGCACAGCCTGTATTTGAGCACCTAACGCCACCTCAACATAATGTTGGCTACGTGCATAATCCAGCAACAATTCCAGTAATGAACTGCCCACTCGTTTGCCACGCCATTCTGGCAGCACAGCTATTCGTCCAATGTGACCATCAGCGGAAATGCGTCCGCAACCAATCGCATCACCTGTAGCACTTAATGCCAATACATGCTGGCAGGCTTCATCTAACCCGTCCCATTCCATCTCGGCAGAAACGCCCTGTTCACGCATGAACACAGTCTCGCGTACCACACGTAATAGAGCTTGACCGTTATCCCAAGAAAGTAGATGTACGCTAAACAACTCGCTTATAACATTCGCTCCCCATCAAACAACCGGATATACACTGTAGATCAGATGGCAATATAGACTTCGGTATTGACCGGAACAAGGTCGAACAACTCCAGAAGGTCGGCATTGCGCATACGCACACAACCCTTCGAGCCAGGTTCGCCGAGCTGAGTATTTTCGGGCGTACCATGTATATAAATATAGCGACGCATGGTGTCACACGCACCTAAGCGGTTGAAACCCACTTCACTACCCGATAACCACAATATGCGCGTCAATATCCAATCCCGCTCTGGATATTGCGCCCCTAATTCTGGCGTATAAATTTCGCCGGTGGGACGACGCCTGATAAACACAGTGTTGAGCGGCTGATTTGCGCCGATTTTAGCGCGAATAATATGCTTGCCACGCGGCGTGCAAAAGCTGCCGAATTTCTCACCCACTCCATTAGCAGCGGTAGAAACTGGATAACGATGCACGGGCATGCCTGAATCATCAAGTAACTCAAGTGTTTGCGTGGCTATATGAATTTTAATTTTTATAATATAACCCCACGCAGCTGTGTAGCTAAATCTGTCTTTAGTATTTTTAAGAATATCAAATTTAACTAAATTTATAAAATACTTAAACGTAATTTTCAAACATTGCAGTCCACAAAAAACGGTTCAGCACTCAAAATGAAAGACCGTGAATTTTACATAAAACAACATTTAGCCTCGATAAGTGCCTTACCGCACAGATTGTCTAATAAGTTAAGAACGATAATCTCTCTCGAAATGATGCTCAGAAATATGGAACTTTCATTCTCATCATAAATTAATAGCTTGTTTAATCTTAATGGAGGTAATTTAATGAATACTATTCTCAACCAAACACGATCTGCTTTTTATATCGGTACTTTTGCAGTCAGCGTTTTGATTGGTGGCATTGGCCTCGCATCCGCTGCCTCAATTAATGCAACCCTGAATGGTGACCAAGAAGTACCGCCCGTTAGCACTTCCGCGTCCGGCATAGGGAAAATAGAAGTGGCATTAGACAAATCCATTCGTGGATCGATAACGACTACGGGAATCGATGGTACAGCAGCTCATGTTCATGAAGCTCCGGCAGGAAAAAATGGGCCGGTTATCATCACTCTTAAAAAAACGTCTGCCAATGTTTGGGAAATTCCATCCGGCGCCAGTTTAACCGACGCGCAATTTGCTAATTACAAAGCCGGAGATCTTTACCTAAACGTTCATAGCGTAGCCCATAGAGACGGAGAAATACGTGGCCAAATAAAAGAGGATCGCAGCCATCGTTGAAACAACAACCCTAACCCCATCAACAGATGGGGTTCAGTATTCTTTGACAAGAGAGCAAATAATGTCACCAAACTTTCCCAGCCATCGCCCCGGTCAAGAGCCTAGGATACCTCCAGAGCCACACACACATCCAACACCCCATCCCATTAACGATCCACCACCCTACGATCCAGATCCTTCTCCGTGGAATCCAGATGATGATCCACCAAACGAATAAGCAAGAGGGAAACTGATTAATCCTACGTTCTTGTACACTCTGTTAGTATTTTTATACTACCGCTCGTCATTTGAAAAAATATTTTTCGGATGCTCCAATTAATCACATTATCCTAACGAATTATCGCTTCATGCTTCCAAATAGCCGAACCAAGGATCTCAATCCCCCATCCCCGAAAAAAGCCATAAGTTCAATCAGGTATTCCCGAAAAATTAGTTAGACGCAAAAAATCCGCTATCTATCACAATCAAGAGAGCGGTGTTTAAAAAACTCTCCGTTTAATGCCTGTCAGGGGAGACTTTGAGCTACAAATAATTATTGGGGGAATTATCTGCACTCACTAGCAAAAAACGGGAGTGATTGCAGAATAATGGAATGTGGGTTAATTATCTGTGCGGTACCGCACTTTATTTATTAATTTCACATAAAACAGAGTAGGCATTAAGCTTACATGATCGACTTTTAATAAATAGTGATTTCATGGAACCACTTTCTTGTTTTGCGCACGACGCCCAGCAAAAAAATTAGTCAATACTTGCCCGCATTCTTCAGCAAGTACTCCGGCAACTATTTCAGCATGATGATTCAAGCGCTGCTCGGTAAACAAATTGAGCACACTGCCACACGCACCAGTCTTAAAATCACTTGCCCCAAACACCACCCGTGCAATACGTGCATGAAACATGGCGCCAACACACATCACGCAGGGTTCCAGCGTAACGAATAATTCACAGCCCACCAGACGATAATTGCCCAGATATTGGGCTGCTTCACGCAAGGCCAGTAATTCAGCATGCGCGGAAGGGTCATGGCGACCGATCGGCGCATTGCTTCCGCGCCCTATGATAGTGCCATCCTTAACTACAATGGCACCCACCGGAACCTCTCCAGAGAGTTCGGCTTGCCTCGCCAGCACCAGAGCAGCGCGCATGAAATCGTTATCGTTACTCATCACATCAATATCTCTAAAAATTCTGATAATTTGCCTACAAACCGCTGGTTCGATTTTCCGTACTCAAACGCAACTTTAGTGTGTAGCGTAGCATCGGCGCTTTCACCCGGCTCACCTTTATTATCATCTCGCATATGTATGCTTCAGCTATACGCCTGAAGCACCTTTAAATTGACATCAGATGCGCTACCATCCTGTCACAGACAATTTATGTGAACAACCCATGAATCGGACAGAGCGTTTTTACAAAATTGAGCAACTACTGATTTCACATCGAGTCGTACCCATTTCCACCTTTCTGGAAGCGCTTGGGATTTCACCGGCCACATTTAAGCGTGATCTGGATTACCTGCGTGACCGAATGAACATGCCCATCGAGTGGGATCGGAACGCCAGAGGGTATCGATATGCAACAACCCACCCAAATAACAAATCCTCTACCCTGCCTGGAATGTGGTTTTCTGCATCAGAGGTGTATGCTCTGCTGACAATGCAACACCTGCTCGCCAATCTTGGCAATGGCTTGTTGAGCAGTCATATCGCACCCTTGCAGACCCGCCTTAAAGCCCTGCTTGGCAGTGCAGACCATAGCGTTGAAGAAGTCGAAAAACACATCAAATTGGAGCACGCCACCCGGCGCACCTTACCTCTTCAGTGTTTTGAGACGATCGCCACGGCAACATTGCAACGGAAGCAACTGCGAATCACTCACTTCAATCGTCAGAACGGGCAAGAAAACGCCCGCATTATTTCACCCCAGCAGCTTCTGTTCTATCGGGATAACTGGTACGTCGACGCATGGTGCCATCTGAGAGAAGGAATCCGTAGTTTCTCTATTGATGCCGTCCGTCATGCGGAATTGTTAAAAGCATCTGCAATTGAATTGTCGCAACATGAACTCAAGAAATATTTCAACAAAGGCTACGGTATATTCTCAGGCATAAAAGTAGCTTGGGCAAAACTCAGGTTTACCCCAGAGCGAGCACGATGGGTCTCCACTGAAAAATGGCATCCCGAGCAAAAATCTCGATTTGAGAAAAATGGATATTATTGTTTGAAGGTACCTTATTCCGATGACCGCGAACTATTAATGGACATACTCAAGCACGGTACTGAAGTTGAGGTTATAGCACCTGTCACACTAAGAGCAAACATCCAGAAATTGCTTGAATCCACTTTGGCGCAATATAAAACCTGAAATTTATTTTTCAGTAGCTCACGCCATGAGCTACTGCCCCCACTATCATGGGTTCATCCAAATTAATTTAATAAGGAGAAACCCATGTGGAAAGAATTCAAAATTGACCCAGATCGGCTGGTATTTTTTGGATGCATGTTCGGGGGAATTGTGTTGGCTGTTGTGAATTTGATGTATTGAAAATTGTGGAAAGACAGACACCTTCTCTCGATGCAAGCCTTTATTAAGGACGGATGAAATGAGCGAACCGAAATCATATTATCGTTATTGGGGCAAGGCACAACCATCCGAGGATGGTCAGGCAGCGTTTCACCTGTTGCCGTTTCATTGCCTAGATGTGTCAGCGGTCGGTATGACTTATCTTGAGCGGTCTTCTTTGCTTAAATCCTGCTGTGAATTGCTTAATTGTTCTAAACAGGCATTTTTATCATGGTCGGCTTTTTTGTTGGCGTTGCACGATTTGGGGAAATTCAGCGAAGCATT
Source organism: Candidatus Nitrotoga sp. SPKER (assembly GCA_003402285.1). GTDB lineage: Bacteria > Pseudomonadota > Gammaproteobacteria > Burkholderiales > Gallionellaceae > Nitrotoga. The sequence continues at coordinate 71,615 of QFXG01000014.1, forward strand.
CCAATCACAACGACCTGATTTAATTTTTGCGTTGCAAAAACGTGAACTGAACCCGACCAAAATATACAGCGAGCGGCATGACTCATTGGGTTATTGGTTGTGGGATGAATACCTTGTTGACGAAATTCTGCTGAAAATAGACATCGATGATTCGCGTCAAACCCAGCGCAGTCTCAAGTGTTGGCTGTTAGCTGTGACCGGGCATCATGGTATGCCGCCCAAACCAAGTGGAAATGCAGATAATTTTTTCCGTAATGAAGACAAGCAAGCAGCCGCAGACTTTGTACAAGCGATGGGCAAATTGTTGCTAACTGACGAAGCCAAGCATATTCCCACAAATGTGAACACGAAAGATTTTCAGCGTCTCAGTGAAATGATGTCGTGGTGGTTTGCGGGGATTACGGTGTTAGCCGACTGGCTCGGTTCAAATACTATTTTTTTCCCATATCAAAACCAGTCCACAGATTTGGAAAAATACTGGGAATATGCACAAGCTCAAGCAACCAAAGCATTAGCTCAGTCAGGGGTTTATCCATCTACCATTGAAAATGGACTCTCTTTCAAAGATTTATTTCAGAAGATTCAAGAAGCATCACCATTGCAGCAATGGGCAGTGTCAGTGGAAATGCCACAAGCACCGCAAATCTACTTGCTGGAGGATGTAACAGGAGCAGGAAAAACTGAAGCCGCGATAATGTTAGCTTATCGCCTAATAGAGCAAGGTTTGGCGGAAGGTTTTTTTATTGGATTACCGACGATGGCGACTGCCAATGCCATGTACAAGCGTGTAGCAGAAGTCTATCAAAAACTCTTTACTGACAATGCCAATTTAGTATTGGCACACGGACATAAAAAACTGGTGGAAGAATTTGCAGCTACTATTTTCCCCTCAGACACACCAGAACAGGATGGTGCACAACTGGATGAGACCGCTTCAGCGCGTTGCAGTGCATGGCTGGCTGACCATAGCAAACGTGCATTATTAGCCTCAGCTGGAATAGGAACAATAGACCAGGCTCTGCTAGCTGTTTTGCACAGCAAGCATCAATCGCTTCGCTTATTAGGTTTGTTCAATAAGGTGCTGATTGTTGATGAGGTACATGCTTGTGATGCTTATATGCAAGGCGTACTGGAAGTACTGCTGGAATTCCATGCACGCACTGGTGGCCCGGTAATTTTATTATCAGCCACGTTACCCAACCGTATGAAACAAGCCTTGCTCAACGCCTATGCCAAAGGTCGACATTCAGCCCTCGCGCCTACGTTACGATCAGATGCCTACCCACTGGCAACAAGCTGGCACGATGGTCAAACTGTTTTGCTGGAAAATGCGCTGACCTCACGAGCCTGCGTTTCCCGCATAGTGCAAGTGCATTACGAAATCGATGATGAAAAAGTTTTTGCGCACATTATTGCTGCGTTACAGCAAGGTCAATGTGTAGGATGGATACGCAATACCGTAGCAGATGCGATGGCCGCCTACGAACGCATATCCCAAGCGATTTCCCCCGAAAAAATAACGCTATTTCATGCCCGCTTTGCCCTAAAAGATAGGCTGGACAAAGAAGAACAAGCGCTGTCATTTTTTGGCGAAGGCAGCAAACAACATGATCGGCAAGGACGTCTAATGATTGCCACACAGGTCGCCGAACAATCATTAGATGTAGATTTCGATGCGCTGATTACCGACCTCGCACCAATAGACCGTATTTTGCAACGAGCAGGACGTTTGCAGCGTCATGTGCGCGATGCTCACGGCAATCGTTTACTTGCAACTGCTAAAGATAAGCGGTCAGCACCATGCTTGTGGGTATATGCTCCCGTGTGGACAGATCAACCAAAGGCAGACTGGTACAGCACTGTATTCAACAAAGCCCAATATGTTTATGGGCATCATGGTCAACTGTGGCTTACGGCAAAGGTGTTACAGAAAGGCAGCTTCACTATGCCAGCCGATGCCAGGTACATGATTGAATCCGTCTTTTCAGAAGCAGAAATACTGCCGGAATCTCTTTCTAAAAATGCTTTAAAAGCAGTAGGGCAAGATATGTCAGAAGCCAGTTTGGCGCAGCTAAACACGCTAAAAATCGACGGTGGTTACAAGCGCGGCGAAATCGGTGACTGGTGGAGCGAAGCCAAAACCCCTTCTCGCTTGGGCGAAGAAACAATGGAAGTCATGCTGGCAAAGTGGGTTGATGGAAATTGGCAGCGTTGGGCGGAGGGTGTGTGGACATACAGCATGGTAAAAGTGGCATCCCGATTGTTGGCAAGGGTAGATACACCATCTGATCCAACACAAAAAGCAGCTTATGTGTATTTGCAACAGACCTTGCCCAGCCAAGGTAAATGGTGCGTTTTGCTGCCATTGATACAACGTGTGGATGGGATATGGCAAGGGCAGGCATGGACTGCCGGAAATGAGCAATCAGGGAAAAAACCAGAGCTTCTGACATGGTTTTACGATGCGGATTTGGGTTTGCGAGTAGCAGAACCTCAAAATGGAGCGACAGTAGAATGAATTTATTGGAAGAAAAATGGTTACCCGTTCGCCGCAACACCGGGCAAGTGGACTGGATCACACCGCACCAAATTACCGAGCCGGATATTGTGGCGTTTGCAGCTAGCCGAGCCGACTTCAACGGTGTGTTGGCGCAAATGATGATTGGCTTGTTGCAAACGACGACCCCAATTGATGACGAAGACGACTGGGAAGGCCTATTAGATACACCACCTACTGCCGAAGACCTGCAAAAATGGTTTGTACCAACTGCCGAGGCATTCGTGCTGGATGGTGATAGCGCTCGATTCATGCAGGATTTCAGCCTAACCACAGCAGAAGGTGCGGAATGCACGATTGATGCGCTATTAATCGACTCTGCGGGTGGTTCGGCGATTGACAAGAACACCGATCATTTCGTCAAACGCGACACCGTAAAAGCGATGTGTCCGCATTGCGTGACGACGGCATTATTTACCTTACAAACGAATGCACCCGCTGGCGGTGCGGGACATCGCACCAGTTTGCGGGGCGGTGGCCCATTGACTACGTTGTTAGTTGCCACGCCATCACGTAGCTTATGGCAAGATTTGTGGCTCAACGTAAAACCACAACGCATTTTCTTGCAGCAAGGCGGCGATGCAAGAAAGTCTGCAAAGTACTTTACCTTTCCTTGGCTAGCCGAGATTACCCAGATTCAACCAGTCGGTGGCGAAACACAACCACTGCAAGTGCATCCGCACCATGTATTTTGGGCTATGCCGCGTCGTATCCGCGTTGACTTTACGGATGTGCAAACCGGGGTGTGCGATATTTGCAAACGCGATTCGACACAGCTGCTGCATCGTTATGTCACCAAGCCGCAAGGCTTGAATTATAAAGGCGTGTGGCGACATCCGTTTTCTCCCTACTACGAAACAAAAGAAGGCTGGTTGCCTGTGCATCCTCAACCGGGAGGTTTTAGCTATAAAAACTGGCTGGCCTGGGTGCTGGGGGTTAAGCAAGGGAAAAAATCAGTTCAAGCCGCTGGGGTTGTAGATTACTTTTTGCAAGCGCGAAAAAAATATCAGAAATCAGGCCAGTTCAGGCTATGGGTGTTTGGCTATGACATGGACAATATGAAACCCCGTTGCTGGTACGAAACCACCTTCCCTTTGTATAGCTTGGCAGAAGCAGCACGGTCTACCCAGACGCAGATTCAAAATTTGATCGCCGACAGAATTGAAGCATCAGAGCAAGCCGTCTTTTATTTGCGACAGGCCGTCAAACAAGCATGGTTTGGTGAGAATGATTTGCGCGGCGATTTGAGCTTTGTTGATAAAGCGTTTTGGGACAACACGGAACCCGATTTTTATCAGCAGCTAAACAACTTAATGAAACAGGCTCGCACCGAGGCAAACATTGACATGGATGATGCCAATTTCATCATTGCCTTGGGCGAAACGTGGCACAAAGTTTTAATCAAATGCGCGACCAAGCTGTTCGATGTGGATATTGTCGGGGCAGGCTCTATCGGCCAGCAAGACCCACGCCGTATTGCCGAGGCCTATAACAGTCTGCAAAGAAATATGCGCGGCGATGCGATAAAAACGATCTTGCGTTTGCCCGTGACTGAGAAAAAAAGCAAGCCTGGCACAAAAGGTAAGAACGCCAAATCAACCGCCGAGCCATCAATTCAAACATCAATGCAGAGGGAAGAATAATGGAAGAGAAAAAATCAACACCTGTCGATGTCCTTTTTGCAAAACCGTTATTTCAATGGTGGCAAGGGTTAGAAGAAGACCGTGCCAGCCGCGCAGTATTGCGACGATGTGCAACACTCGATGCGGTCACGTTAAGTGATGCTTACCAGCTTTTTTATCGTTATATGCTGACTTGCGGCTGGCCAGAAGATGCCAGTGAATGGCAAAGAGATAAATTGGCCGCCATCGCCGGATTGTTGGCACACGTCAAAACTGACGACACGCAACGCTTGCCCATCAAAATGTCTGAATTAACAGGTGACAGGCCTTTGGTGTCAGAACTCCGCTTTCGTGATTTGCTAAAAGTCGAAACCACCGATGATTTGTTCATCAGCTTGCGTCGCGCTTTACCCTTGATGGGATATCAGGCCAGCATTGAGCAACTGGCACACGATGTTTATTGGTGGAATGACGACACCAGAAAAAAATGGGCTTACAGCTATCGTTGGCCTACCAAGCCTTCAGCCTAAACTTCCTACCAAACCATTTACAAAAATATTCAAGGAGAAAACCATGTCCCGCTTTATTCAATTACATATTCTGACCAGCTACCCACCCTCAAATCTGAATCGCGATGATACCGGTCGCCCGAAAACAGCCGTGATTGGCGATTGCACGCGCTTGCGTATTTCTTCGCAAAGCTTGAAACGGGCTTGGCGTACTTCTGATATTTTTGAGTCCGCGCTGAAAGGTCATATTGGCATACGCACCAAAGAGATGGGGATAAATATTTATCAATCGCTAACCAAACAAGGTGTCAATGAAAAAAATGCGCGTGAATGGGCAAAAGCAATTGCCAGTCAGTTTGGCAAATTGAAATCTGATAAAAAAGCCGAAAATAACGAAGATTTGCACGTTGAGCAATTGGTACATTTCAGTCCTGAAGAAGAAAAAGCGATTGCTGATTTGGTAACTCAATTAGTAGCATCAGCCGCTGCGCCCACAGAGGATAACCTGAAGCTGCTGCGAAAGCAGCACACCGCAGTGGATATTGCAATGTTTGGCCGAATGCTGGCTTCATCACCCTCCTTTAATACAGAAGCTGCCATACAAGTAGCTCATGCCATTACCGTGCATAAGGCCGCCATAGAAGATGATTATTTTATTGCCGTTGATGATCTCAATACTGGCGAAGAAGATAAAGGTGCCGCGCATATCGGCGAACTTGGTTTTGGTGCGGGTGTTTTTTATTTGTATATCTGCATTGACCGTGAACTGTTGCAGGCAAATTTGGGGGGCGATGCCGAATTGACACAAAAAACCTTGACTGCTTTCGTGCAAGCAGTCACCAAAGTATCGCCCACTGGCAAACAAAATAGTTTTGCTTCGCGCGCTTATGCGGGTTTTGTGCTGGCAGAAAAAGGCGATCAACAGCCACGCAGCTTGGCCCAAGCTTTTCTCAAACCAATAAAACCCAATCCAGAAAAAGGTGAGGACACCATGACTCGCGCCATCAAAGAATTAACCAAACGCCGCGACAATTTCAACACGGTATATGGTGATTGCGCCGACATCAGCACGCAATTTAATATTGAAACGGGTGAAGGTAGCCTAAGTGCTATAGCCGCATTTATAGCGGAATAGCGGCCATGGAAACATTGATTTTTCAACTACAAGCGCCCTTGTCTTCCTGGGGCGAAGTGGCCGTAGGCGAGTATCGCCCCAGTGCAGAATATCCAAGCCAGTCCGCCATACAAGGTTTGTTGGGTGCTGCATTGGGCATAAATCGTAACGATGATGCGGCACAAACGGCATTACGCACTGGTTATCGCTTGGCAGTCGGTGTATTGAGTCAGGGGCGGTTGTTGCGCGATTTCCATACCGCGCAAGTACCCAGTCGCACTGATCTAAAAATGCGTCCACACGCCACGCGACGAGACGAATTGTCATTGCCAAAACAAAAGCTAAACACCATTTTGTCGAGCCGTGATTATCGGCAGGATGCTACCGCTTTAGTAGCGGTACAAACGGTCGCGAACGCACCTTATTCATTAACGCAATTAACCAACGCATTGAAGAAACCCAAATTTGTGCTGTATCTAGGGCGTAAGTCTTGCCCTGTTGCTGCGCCTTTACATCCCCGTGTCTTAAACGCAGAAACCATCAACACGGCATTTGCGGATTACCAACAACAATTGGCTAAGTTGTGGCAACAGCAATTGCCGAAACATATCGAGCCAATTAATTTGAGCGTTCAGAAAATTGCCTGGGGTGATGATTTTGGTGCAAATGATTTATCTGTCGTAGGTGTGCAACGGGACTTAAGCATTACCCGTAAAGATCAAGTGATTACTCGCCAAGGCTGGCAGTTTGCTGACCGCAACGAACATATCGCTTTGCTAATGAAGGGATAAACATCATGTTTTTTAGTGTGATTACTCCGGAAGAACGCCTGTTGCGACAAGCCGCGCATGAACTAGCACAATCGCCCTATGCCGAACATCAATGGTTGTGGAAATTTTTTCCCAGCAGTGCAGATCAAACACGCGATTTTATTTTTCGTCGCCATGAGCTTGAACAGATACCACGTTTTTATGTGGTGTCAAAACGCCCACCCACAGCATTTAGCGAGGCATGGCAAGTACAAAGCCGAAGCTATGTTCCGCAATTGCTAGAAGGCCAGCGTTTGTCCTTCCAGCTTTGCGCCAATCCGGTGGTGACCAGAAAAAACGACGCCGGAAAATCCCAACGGCATGATGTTGTGATGCAAGCAAAAAAACAGCTTTTGACTGAGCGTGGATTGAACTTTGATGCGAAATGGAAGGAATGGCCAAACGAAGATGATAAGCCTGTGTTGTACGAGCTGGTGCAGAAGTATTGCATCGATTGGTTGCAGTCGCGCGCCGGCAATCATGGTTTTAAGGTGATAGCAGCCAGCGTTGACGCCTATCAGCAAAATAAAACAGGCAAGCGCGATATTCGATTCAGTACCGTGGACTTTTCAGGTGAGCTATTTATCACCGATCCAAAATTATTCCAGCAAACGCTATTTAATGGTCTAGGCCATGCCAAGGCGTTTGGGTGTGGTTTGCTACTGGTGAAAAGAATAGAAACCGAATGACATATGCTCCTACCCCTGAAACCCATCCCCATCAAAGAACGCCTATCGGTTCTTTTTGTTGAGAAATGCCAACTCGATGTTTTGGATGGCGCGTTTGTAGCTGTGGATATGCATGGCGTGCGCATGCATATCCCAATTGGTGGTGTTGCCTGCCTGATGCTGGAACCGGGCGTGCGGGTATCGCACGCGGCTTGTTCCCTTGCGGCACGGGTCGGTACTTTGCTGGTGTGGGTCGGCGAAGGCGGCGTTCGGGTGTATTCGTCCGGACAACCCGGCGGGGCGCGCGCGGATCGTTTATTGTATCAGGCTAAGTTGGCGCTGGATGACGATGCCCGCTTGAAAGTGGTGCGTGCGATGTATAAGTACCGTTTTGGTGAAGAACCGCCGCAGCGTCGTAGTGTAGAACAATTACGCGGTATCGAAGGTGCACGGGTGCGAGCGCTCTATCAACTGCTCGCCCAACAATATAAGGTCAATTGGAAAGCACGCAATTATGACCGGCAAGATTGGGATGTGGCAGATATTCCCAATCGTTGCCTATCTGCTGCGACCTCCTGTTTATACGGTGTGACGGAAGCCGCGATTCTGGCGGCTGGTTACGCGCCTGCTATTGGTTTCATCCATAGTGGTAAGCCGCTCTCATTCGTGTATGACATTGCCGATTTATATAAATTTGATACGGTGGTGCCAATTGCCTTTAGTGTCGCTGCTAAGCCATGTCAGAATCTTGAGCGCGAAGTGCGGATTCGCTGCCGCGATGCGTTCAGACAAAGTAAATTGCTGGAGCGGATTATTCCAGACATTGAAACTGTCCTCTCAGAGGGCGGCTTGACACCACCAGAGCCGTCGGAAGAGTCGATTCCCCCTGCCATCCCCAACCCTGAAAGTATTGGTGATGTTGGTCATCGTTCTTGAAAACGCGCCACCACGTTTGCGTGGGCGGCTCGCCATCTGGCTACTGGAAGTTCGTGCTGGCGTATATGTCGGCAATTATTCACGACGCTTACGGGAACATATGTGGGAGCAGGTTGAACAAGGTATTGAAGACGGCAATGCCGTCATGGCATGGCGTACCAATAACGAAGCAGGATTTGATTTTTTGACATTGGGTGAAAATCGACGGATTCCGACAGAAATGGATGGTGCAAAGTTGGTTTCGTTTTTACCAATTATCGACAATACAACTGAGTAGTCTTACGCAGGAGCATGGCCGTTCTTTAACAAGCTAAATTGATGTAAAAATTCGGTAGAATATTGAATCAGTATATAAACATTAATAATCAATTTATTATATTTAGTGTGTTCCCCACGCTCGTGGGGATGAACCGCCTCGGCATTGCTACTTGGCAACGTATTCAAAGTGTTCCCCACGCTCGTGGGGATGAACCGCGAGCCCACCTACAGCGATACCAGCCTGCCCAGTGTTCCCCACGCTCGTGGGGATGAACCGAGGGATACATAGGAGGCGTGAAACGCCGCCCGGTGTTCCCCACGCTCGTGGGGATGAACCGACAATCCTGTATCAAAAATAAATTCATCACCAGTGTTCCCCACGCTCGTGGGGATGAACCGGGCTACAAATTGGCGGTGAGGAAACGCAATTCGTGTTCCCCACGCTCGTGGGGATGAACCGTATGGACGAATCAGATCGCGCCACCCAACACGGTGTTCCCCACGCTCGTGGGGATGAACCGATCCATCTTATAAGCGCGCTGGGGAAATAGGCGTGTTCCCCACGCTCGTGGGGATGAACCGCCGATTTAATTTTCCAGATTTGGTAAAGTGTTGTGTTCCCCACGCTCGTGGGGATGAACCGCCGAATCCATCGCTGGGATGGTGGATGGCGGCGTGTTCCCCACGCTCGTGGGGATGAACCGCCGGATGAAAATATACGGCTGGCTGGTGGGTTGTGTTCCCCACGCTCGTGGGGATGAACCGGGGTTCATCATGAAAGCAACATCTACACAAACGTGTTCCCCACGCTCGTGGGGATGAACCGAACACGCCCTGATACCGGGCTTTCCAGCGGTTGTGTTCCCCACGCTCGTGGGGATGAACCGGCGTGCAAAGGCTTACCTGCGACACCTGACACGTGTTCCCCACGCTCGTGGGGATGAACCGTAGATGTAATGGTCGTGTTCTTTTTTAGGGCTGTGTTCCCCACGCTCGTGGGGATGAACCGTTTATTCCGGGTCAATCAGGCCAAAATCTGAAGTGTTCCCCACGCTCGTGGGGATGAACCGTTTTGCTTGATATCCGCTGCAAGGTTGAATTCCGTGTTCCCCACGCTCGTGGGGATGAACCGAAATCGAACCCACCAGCCAGCCGGATATTTTCGTGTTCCCCACGCTCGTGGGGATGAACCGCTGACCGATCTAACGCGCTTAATAGATGCACAGTGTTCCCCACGCTCGTGGGGATGAACCGAACGGATGGCTGGGAACATGGCGGTGGCGGCAGTGTTCCCCACGCTCGTGGGGATGAACCGCAGCTCATGGCAACCAGGCCTGATTACTTCAAGTGTTCCCCACGCTCGTGGGGATGAACCGCACGGATAAATAATGAACCTAAAAAACATAACGTGTTCCCCACGCTCGTGGGGATGAACCGTGTTATTTAATAACTGGCTAAGTTGCCAGCTCGTGTTCCCCACGCTCGTGGGGATGAACCGATATCCAGCGCCAATCTACCGCGCCGGTGTCGGTGTTCCCCACGCTCGTGGGGATGAACCGGTAACTGGTTTTCTCGTGGATTTATCAACTTAGTGTTCCCCACGCTCGTGGGGATGAACCGTGGTTGACGGAACAGATACCTGGCGTGGCGATGTGTTCCCCACGCTCGTGGGGATGAACCGTGCGAGCCTCTTGCCAAATATCTGCTTCTCGTGTGTTCCCCACGCTCGTGGGGATGAACCGATAATTCAACATTTAAACCAACTTTCGAAGCTGTGTTCCCCACGCTCGTGGGGATGAACCGACTGCCGAAGAAAAAGAATTACAGCGGCTAAAGTGTTCCCCACGCTCGTGGGGATGAACCGGAGTTTAACAGTTGGCCTATACCGCATTTGATGTGTTCCCCACGCTCGTGGGGATGAACCGAGCGCGAAATAATATTAATGAGGCTGGAAACAGTGTTCCCCACGCTCGTGGGGATGAACCGCATGCGTACCGAGCAGGAAGCATCGGTGGCGAGTGTTCCCCACGCTCGTGGGGATGAACCGTGAGGAAATTAAAGAAGCTGAAGAAATAGCAAGTGTTCCCCACGCTCGTGGGGATGAACCGAGCGCAAACGAGGCTATTACTGCCGCTGTAGCGTGTTCCCCACGCTCGTGGGGATGAACCGTGATGGATTCCCCACTTTCGCAGCCGTAATCAGTGTTCCCCACGCTCGTGGGGATGAACCGAATCCAGATGATTACCGATTGCCTGTTGCCCCGTGTTCCCCACGCTCGTGGGGATGAACCGTAAAGAATTGGGCACGTTTATATTGTCCAGGTGTGTTCCCCACGCTCGTGGGGATGAACCGCCGGTGAAAAAATTGCATTTAAGCTGAACGATGTGTTCCCCACGCTCGTGGGGATGAACCGAATGGTATGGACTGGACGCAGGTGGATAATTTGTGTTCCCCACGCTCGTGGGGATGAACCGCCTGTCGGAACTGTTGTAATCCAATCTGACGGGTGTTCCCCACGCTCGCGGGGATGAACCGTCCCGGCTCCATACTATCCCCTCGAATCTCAAGTGTTCCCCACGCTCGTGGGGATGAACCGATATTGGCAATTATGAAATCAAATGCTGATGCGTGTTCCCCACGCTCGTGGGGATGAACCGTAAATATATTCTTGGCGGCCCAATGCGCTGCAGTGTTCCCCACGCTCGTGGGGATGAACCTTCATCAACCATGTCATCGAATCGCTCACCGGCGTGTTCCCCACGCTCGTGGGGATGAACCGGTGGAGTTGTCCCAATACCAAGAAGTGTTAGTGTGTTCCCCACGCTCGTGGGGATGAACCGTCGCACTGCTTCCTCAATAACTGGCACTCTCCGTGTTCCCCACGCTCGTGGGGATGAACCGCCGTATTTCCACGCAATTCAAAATTTCACGCCGTGTTCCCCACGCTCGTGGGGATGAACCGATGGAACCATTGTTCCGGCGCATGGCAATGGCGTGTTCCCCACGCTCGTGGGGATGAACCGACCAACACGCGATTTTCATTGGAGCTTCCAGCGTGTTCCCCACGCTCGTGGGGATGAACCATCCCTGCTGTCGGTTCCGGTAGACCACTACAGAACGCTTTCTCAGAAGGCGCGATAAGTACCTCCTCTGGGAGGCATTGCGCAATACCACGTTTTACGAACGAGTATGTTTACTATTTCGACAGAGCACTTGCCCCTCAAGTTATCTAGATAATAATTTTTATATCAATCAAATTTAAACACATAAAACACATCAACCGCGCTATCTAATCCGGCTTGAGTTACAACTTTAATTTTTGGCGTGAGATTGTAAGTGAGTTTTGTAATGCCTATGTTTGTGGTGGTGAGGCCACGTTCATAGCTAAGATATGCGCTTGAAGAAATGCGCTTGCCGACAGTGCCAATTTGGGTGGCGAGGGGGTTATTACTCGTGCTGCTCGTATCTTGTCTGAAGGATATTTCATCAACGCCTAATGCTCGACTTAACTGTTGTGTGAGTCCTTCGCCTGATGGTTGTCCGCCGAGAATTGACTTAGCAGCAGTGAGTAGCACTGATGTGTCTATATTGGCTGAATTGAGTGCGTGTCCAAAGACAATCCAGGAAAGTTTTTCTGCATCCGTTACATTGGGCGTGGAAACCAAGCGAATGACGGGACGACGAACCGAGCCTGAAATTTCAACGCCAGCTTCAATAGCGAGTTCATTGCGCATTGCAAGGATGCTTAATCCGGGATCATCCAAAGGGCCACTAAAATTCACGATACCGCGCTCTACAGTTAATTGTTGCCCATAAGCCAAGTATTTGGCTTTGTCAGTCGCTATAGTGCCTGTCACCGTTAGCTTGTTTTGGTCATTTGTTTTTAGATGTAATGCACCTTTAAGCTGACCCTCAAGTCCTGCCGCGCGTACATAAAACTGTTTCCCAAGATCAATAGTCGAATCTAAATTGATATTGAATTTCTGTGTGGTTTGTGATGATCGCCCGCTTATAACAATGTCATCAGCTAACTGTGGTCGGTTGCTTGATGGTCGTATCAAAAAACCAGCGTCTGCAGTAATGTTGCTGTTTAATGTCAGTGTCTTGCCACTGAACTGGGCTTGACCACTTCCTGAAGCAATAATCCAGTGCTGTGATTTTAGTGCAATAGGGAGATGGTCGAGTTTAATTTTTAAATGGCTATCATTGCTAACCAAACCTATCGTGCCGGTTATATCAAGGTTGCCAGGTTTCTTTGGGATATTTACTTTCGCCAATAAGTTATCGCGGGGATTAGCTACGAAAGGTGATGTGAAGTTAAATGTATTTATGTGCAATAAGTTGCGGTCAAAATTGGCGTCAAGTCTGCCCTGCTCTAGCTGCAGTCCGTGGTCTAATAATGTAAAGGTTAAATCTTTTCCTTGAACATTGCCTGAGAACAGAGGGTTCTTTAACGTGCCGCTTAGTTTTGCCTGTAAATCTAGCTGACCGCCACTTTTTATATTGTCACCGAGTAACGCTCCAATGCGGGAAATATCATCCATTTTGATGGCGATCTTACCTTCAAGTGCGGCGCCAGGTAAGATGGTCCAGCCCGAGTCTAATAACGTGAGAGGCAGTGCAATGCTGGCCCGGCTTGTGCCAATGTGCTTGCCTTTGGCGACTAATTCACCCGTCAGGATGCCATTATTTGCATGGCTGGTGACTTGTAATTTTTCCAAACCCAATGGAAAGGGAAGTTCTCCGGGTAGAATCCAGTCGCCTTTTTCACGTGTAATTTGTAAGCTGCCGGTTAATTGCCTGGCCGCTTTCACATCCCAGTCGCCGCCAAGTTCTAGCGTTCCTTGAGTTTCCTCAGTATCACTTCCATGGCGTAAAGAAATCCCGGTGAATCGACCTTGGGTATGCCATTTATCAGGTGTCCATTGGGTGGTGTTCAATCGTATTTCACCCTTGCCAAGGGATAACTTAGTAGCGTCTAGTGTTGCATGATTTGCACTGACTTTGAGTTGGGTAGCCGCTTGCAGCTTCAGGGGTACGGCACCACTTGACGATAGTTCAGTTAACTTGCCGGCCCAATATGATGGGAAATTAATTTTATCAATTGGTAGTAATCCACCGACAGCTTGTAAAGTTATTTTATTTTTATCATCAAGTTGTAGCTTGGCTTTAATCTCATGATCAGATTGCTGACCATCAATGGTGATGTTCAACTGTTGCGCAAGCGTTTTATCGGACTTGCGGTAGTTGTTCGCCTGTAAATTAAGTTTAATGGCAGTATTTTGTAGATTTCCTTGCGCAATTATATGGTGTAAATAATGTCCGCCAGGTATAGAAAACTTATCGGCCGTAAGATCAAACTGTAAGACGGGTGATGTTAGAGAACCACCAAAATTACCTTGTAAGTTAAGTGCGCCGCCAAATCCAAAGCCTATTTGAGCCAACATGGGCGCTGTTATTTCTAAGTGCATACGGTCATCTGGCGCACCGATTTTGCCTTGCGCACGAAGGCGGTTTGAACCAATGAAAAGTTCAATATCCGCTTTGGCTCGGCCAATGTTGACGAAATCTATATCGCCATGGCCTGCCACTGGTTGCTTAGCAAATTGACTTTTTTCGAATTTAAAACTTAACAAACCGGCTGGCTGTGGACTGAGATTACCAGACATGGCCAGCTGCGCATTAAGATCCGATTCAGATGTTTGAATAAATTCAGCGAGATTAAAATGCTCTAACTGGCCGTTAAAATTAAACTGTTGTTGACCACCAAGGCCAAATTTACCATGTCCAGTGAGCGTTGATTGGTTGCGAGTCAGCTTGAGTTCTTGTAAATGGATCGTTGCTGCTGCATGTGTAAATTGAGCGTTCAGATTTAGTGTTTTGTCTTTAAGAACAATAATGCCTTGTTGTTTTTCTGTATTGCCACCGAGCTTGATATGACCATTAAGCCGGGCAGCTTGCAAACGCGTATCCAATGCAAGTGGATTAAGTTGTTTTATGTCTAAATTGGCTGAGCCGGAAGATAGGCCAGTGTTCCATGTAAAATTACCAGAGATTATTCCTTCGTCTAACAAATGTAACAAAAGACCGTCAAATTGTAGTGAATCCCGGGTTATTTTAAGACGCATTTTAATATCATGTACCGGCAAGCCTCCTTGATCTAAAGCCTTTGGTAATTTATTTTTAATCATTAAATTGCCGGCTAATTGCGACTGCTGGTTTCCTTGTAAGTTAATGGATAGCAATAAATCAGCTTTGGGCGTTTTGGGTGAAAATTGTTGGGGATTAAATCCATCCAAAGATAAACGCAATGCGCCAATCGGAAAGGATGCAAAGGGCTGTATTAATATATCACCGTCACCATTAAGAACGTCGCCCGCTGCAGTAATGGATATCTTCAGTTGAGATAAATTGCCATTAATAGCTGCGTTGATACGGGTTTCTGATAATGACGTTTCTGCAATTTCTGTTAAGCCGACGAGCTTAGCCTTAGCGGTTAGCTTAAAGGGCTTATTTCCTTCCAGATTAGCGGAAGCATAAAGTGATCCAAATTCTGAATTGAGACTTAAATGGGATAGGTGATGTTGCTGTCCATCACTTTCTAGCGCTGCTTTTAACTTTGATATGGTGAATTCAGCTTTCTTTGTATTTTTGGAAAATAAACTTAAAGAGTTAATTTCAATATTTTTTATTGAAATAGCAAAGGGTAGGGTAATGTGTTCAGGTAATAATAAGGGGGCTGAAGAAGGCGGCGTGAATATTTCGACTTCTCGCGCAGATAATTGCTTCACAATAAGTTGCTTTGAAAAAAATGCCTTCGGTTGCCAGTCAAATGCAAACTCGGTAAGTTTGAATTGCTTATCTTTGCTGGTGATATGAATTGATTGAATCTTGATAGTGCTGAACGTGCCACTTACACCAGAAAATTTATAATTTCCTAAGCTAATGGATGAAACCGTTGCAAGTAGCCATTGCAAGCCCGGCGTTGTGGTTAATACCCAGGTACCAAAGGCTGCGCCACATAATGTTGCAATAAGCGATGCAGTAACGATCCAGCGCAATATTCTGCGTTTCTTTTTTATAGTGTCTGGATTTGTAGTTATTTGTTTTGACAAAATCAAAAAGTAACGGCTATAGAAAAATGAAGTCGAAACAAGCCTGTTTTATGTCCACGAGCTAAATCCAGTGCCAATGGACCAGCCGGGCTACGCCAGCGTAAGCCCGCGCCATACCCAACTGCAGGATTAAATTTTTTCCAACTATCCGCAGCGTTACCAATATCGGTAAATACCGCACCACCCCATTTGTCCAGTAGCCAGTGAGTGTATTCAATGGTGCCGGTTGCCATTGTGCGTCCACCCACGATAGCATTTCCTTCATGGACGCCTAAACTCAGGAAATCATAACCACGTACAGAATTAATTCCTCCTGCCCGAAATAAATATTCCTGTGGGATACCAAAACGTGATTCAGCCACTGTAAAACCTGCTTCGCCACGTATGAATAGCACATCACGTTTGCCAATAGGCCACCAGAACTGTTGGCGTGCGTATGTGCGTAAAAAAGTTTGGTCAGACAAAACCTGTTGACTGGCACCACCAATGCGTATTTCTGAAATACTACCTTGTCGAATATTGAGTGGATCGTCGACTTTATTTTTGCGCCACTGCCAATCTATGACAAGTGCTTCGTTGTTTTCCCTGATACCACTAGAAGGTATTCTTTTTTCTCGTTGCCAACTTAAACCTAGTTGACGTTGAACAGTTTTGGTTACATACCTTCTTGTAAAGTTGGTACTCTGGTTGATAGTTTCCAGCCCCTCAATATCTGTTAGTTGCAGGCGTGAGCCTAAAGAGTATTGGATGTGGTCTTGGTTTGGCAAAGTGTCAATACCCGCAAATAAAGTTTGCTGCTTTTGTTCTAAACGCAATGTGGAGTTGAGATTTAAAGAGCGATCAAGAAAATTATAGTTTTGAAAGTTGATCTCACCTCGACCACCATTGTTTGAGCTGTATCCCGCACCCAATGCTATGCTTTTTGATTTTTTTTCAGTCAGCTGGACGAGTATAGGCGCAGCTTTGTGCAATGATCTGTCAGGGTTAATACTCACAGAGACCGAGCTAAAATTAGGCACTTTTTGTAGGGAATCTTGAAATGAAAAAAGTAATTCTCTGCGATAAGGATCGCCAGGTTTAAAGGGTAAAAAATTCTCAATTTTGGTATCTTGATAACGCTCCAGACCAGTAACGATTAATTCCCCAAAGTAAAAGGCTGGTCCAGAATCAACAACAACGATAAGTTTTGCCTGTTTATTTTTGCGGTCTACAAAAGCTTTACTATCTATGATCTCTGCTGAAGCATAATCTTTATGCTTAATGTCTGACAATAACTTGGCCTTAGCTTCTTCCCAATCGTGGGAACGAAAAGGTTTGCCTGTTTTTAATGACCATGCCTCACGTAACTGTTGTATCCGCTTTTGTTGTGCATTTGTATTGGCCGTGAGTTCGCCCCTGAACTCAATGGTTACTTCGCTGACGAGTGTGCGTGGCCCAGGTTGAACAACAATCTCGAAGTCTTCAGACAATTTACGGGTTAGTGTCACTGTAGGCGAGAAATAGCCCTCAGTAGCTAATAATTGACTGATCTCACGTTTAGCTCGGCGTAAAAAAACATGTTTTGATGTTTCATCAACGAGTGGGGCATCGGGTAGTTCAAAATGTTCCTGTAGCAAGGCATTAATTGAATTTGGCGCGGACAGTGTTACGTTGGATAAGTTCTTTTTGTTAAATAACGGTTGTGTTATTTGTTTAAGGAATGATTGCGCTGATGCAGGCTGACTAGCAAATGTAATAGTCAGGAGTAACAGTAGAGACCAGCGATCAAATAGAAAATTACTAATAAATTTTGCCACAGGTATCCATAGACAATTATTGCTCTAAATTTAATGCACGCCAGGAAGGGAGACTTCAAGTGCAAAGTGACATAGCCAATCGACAGCATTTGATAGCAAGAAATGTGAGCGATTGCACAATACGATAATAGTCTGAGGGATATCTGCGGTGAAACACATCTTTAGAAATCGTCTTAACTATATCAGCTATTTACCCCTTCACAGAATCTTGAATAGTGCGAATTAGCCAGAGGAATACTTTCTATAAGCATTTGAACGTCTTCATCAGCTTGTTTCTTAATGATCATTTCATCTTGATTCCATGAACACTAATTTGCTTAAGGAAAATTTCTAATGGATACCATTAGGCACCCCGTTGATTTTATTGGATTCGCGCTTTCAATGGATAATCCTGAATTAATATAAGTTTCAGAGTATAGACACAAGGTAAAAGTTCAGTTCGCGAGCAAAGAAGGCCGATGCCTTTTTTAATAATTCATTGTCAGACCGCAGTCGGCGGTTCTCGATTTTCAGTTGGCACATGCGCGTTGCTGCTCGGCAGTGATAGGCTTCCCGATACCGGTTTGACCCAGTTGCTCAGCCCGGTATTGTTCAATCCAGCGGCTTACCGCTGTGCGACCTACGTTCGTGTCTTTAACCACTTGCGTGATACTCAGTCCTTGATCAACTACCATGCGTGCAACTTCTAATTTAAATGCGGCTTCGTAATGCTTATGGTGGGTGCTTATTCATCGGTGATCCCTCTCTAGCTGAATAATAATCCTATCGAGGTGTACGTTTCTATTAGACCACTACAGACATTGGAACGAGACGCCAGGGACCCCTGGGATCATTGTTTGGCTTTCTATACGCTGAACGTGTTTTGCATCTGGTTCAATCCGGTTTCGTACCACCTTGAAGTGTTCCGCATCTATGGCGTAGCAAATCACATAGTCGTGAACGTCTCCGATTGCAGAGTTGTTATCACGCGAGTATCGTTTTTGCCAAACGTTTTG
This sequence comes from Candidatus Nitrotoga sp. SPKER, assembly GCA_003402285.1. Taxonomy (GTDB): domain Bacteria; phylum Pseudomonadota; class Gammaproteobacteria; order Burkholderiales; family Gallionellaceae; genus Nitrotoga. Next base: position 89,994 of record QFXG01000014.1, read on the forward strand.
TGCGACGAATGACTTTAGACCAAAAACCTCGTCTAGTAAGACTCTCAGGTATGGCATTTCCCTATCATCAATCGTGATTCACAGCGAACCATCTTCCGACAGCAACCGCCGAATAATTTCCAACCTGTCGCGCATTAGCGACAGCCAGATCGAATGCTCTACCCCGTCGTCATAATGCGTGAACGCGCTGCCGGTGTTGTACGGCGGATCAATAAACACGCACTTCACTTTCCCCGCAAACTCCGCCTCCAAAGCCTTCAACGCCAGCAAGTTGGCTCTGAAGATGAGTGGGGTGTCGAAAATATCGTTCTCTGTCATTCGAGGCTTCGCGTGATAACTCTTTCCCGTGTTTTCCAGCAAAACGCACGGCTCTGACCTAGCCGAGTATTCTTGCCGATCCAGGTGAGCGCTAGGTTTTGTCGCTTCATTTATCTACACACTTACTTTGCCGTCTCAAGCTCTCAACGGCAACTTTGATTGCATGCGTATTTGAGGATTTCTCTCCCCACTCACGCCAGAAGTTTTTGGTAAGACTCAGTGGTGTCGCCTTTGGCTTGTCCAATTTAATTCGTGACGGAAGAAGAATTGAATCGCCTAGAACAATAGCCTCTCCAATGTCAAGGAGCGGCAGTACATCAGCAATACCAGCCATGCTATCAGGCATTACTGACTTCACTGCTGATTGGTCCTGTTCATTGGTAAGTCTTAAGGCAATAAAATTATTGCACTGGCTCAGGATTGTTTTGCTGACGTCCGAAGGACGTTGACTCACGACCAAGAGCGCGAATCCGTATTTTCTGCCTTCTTTAGCAATACGCTCAAAGGTATCTAGTGCCCGTTTAGTTGCCGCATCAGCATCAGACCTGACTGGTAAGTATAGGTGTGCCTCATCACATACAAGACATACCGGGGTACGAGCATCAGCTTTCATCCAGAACTGAACGTCATAAAGAACTCGCGCTAAAACACTGACTACAGTTGGTAGAACATCAGAAGGAACCTCGGAAAAATCAACTACTTTTATTCCTGAGCGCGAAGCTGACTTTGTAGATAAAAACATTTCTGCCAGACTTTGCAGCCATTCATATGAGCTTGTATCCAATGGAGTTTGAAATAAAAAACCATATCGTCGATCTGAAATTTTTGCCTCTAATCTACTTATGAATCTAGTAAGTTTTCCATGCCACGGCCCTTGCTTTTCACGATTAGAGCTACCAATAACCATTTCTTGATCGTCATTTATCAAACTATCCCTGACCGCATTCAGGTCATAAGGAATCGGAGAATCTACTGTAAAGGAAGAAAGAACTTCTGTGAGGTTCAGGCCTTCAAGAGATTTTCGTTTCTGGTCAAAAACGACGTTGGTAAAACGCATAGCCTGATTAGGTGCATTGTCATCGCTCCGATCAAGCAATATGGAAAGCATCTCTTCCCGATTGAGGAGCCAGTGAGGCAAGAACAGACTGGTGGGCTTGGGTTCTACAAGATCGCCGGGGCCAGCAATTTTTAGATATTCAGCATACCCATGAGTTCGATCTTTTGCCAGCGATGCATACTCTCCATGCATATCGAGGAGAACAATATTTGGATGATTCAGCGTATTCGCTCGCTCAAGAAGTGCCGCTACCGTGTAACTTTTTCCACTACCTGTGCTGCCAAGAATTGCTGCATGCCGCTGAAAGAACCTGTCTCCGTCTGCTACCGCCTCAGCGGTCGGATCAATGGCAAAATGCCCTAGACGAAGTGCTTTGTCCGCCGGAACATCTTGTGACAAGACCCCCATGAATGCCGTCAAATTTACCCCGTGAATGAGGTGACATGCTTGATCAATTTGTGGGCAAGAATTCGCTCCTCGCTTGAATGTCGGGCCCGAGCCGCCATCCTTTATTCGGTAAGTTCCCACCAAAACAGCTCGTATAGTGTCTTGCATTTCATCCGGCTTTGGCGACGTATCATCATCCGGCGCTTCATTAAGTCCAATTGCGTCGGAAGGTAATCGTGTGATCCGCTCGACAATTGATATTAGATATTGATGTCCTGTAGCACCTTGGATAGCAATTAAATTACCTACCATCACTTTCTTGAGCAATTCATGGTCATCAATATGAATGAACACACGCATCGTATCCACAGACATAACGCGTCCAATGGGGCTTTCACTTTCAAAAGACATTACGGTTGAAGCCATCAAATAACTCCTTTATTGAATCCATCAAGATGCCAAAGCTCTTCATCAACAATTAATTCTTCCCCGCTCGAATTGCTAATCCGAGTTCTGGAATCCGTGTCTGATACTGAACACAGAGCAATGACCTGAACGCCACTGCTATTGGCAATAGCTTTCTTAGCATTTTCTGAAAGTTGCTTTGTTATGATTACAGTGGGTTTCGTGAGCTTGAGATCAGGGCAGAGATGTTGTTCTAAATGATCGTCATTAAAACCGTACCCAATGAACATCAAGCGAGTGGCATTAGCCACACATTTGTTCCCAGAAGTCCGCTGATCGTCGAACGCCCAGCGAAAACTTTCTCTGTACTTGCTTGATCCGGGCGTAATGATGATTGGCGTCTTTCCGATGTTTATCGGACACCTAACCACACGCCCATCTATATCGAACCAATCCAGGCTGCCATGCGGTTTATAAATACACAGGTTTGCGACGGATCGAAACATCGCATTTTTTCCTGCCATGAACAACTCCCGATGAGAATCTGCTGATCTTTTTGGGTCAGAATGGCCAATAAGATGACCCACAAAACGGGTATCTACTCCGATGCCAGCCGCTTCTGTGGCAAATTCAATAAGTCGGTCGTAGTTCGGCGTAATGAGGTGAAATTTCTTCCCTGCCTTGAAGAGATGTTTAACAAAAGTCGTGAAAGGTAGAATCTTCGCTCCGGAAATTACTCGCGCAAAGACCTCCAATTCCTTTTCCAGTATGAAGCGCGCAGTGGCTTCTACAATTACATCGACAGTCGTGGCTTTTAGGTTCACTTTCCCCATTGCCGCTTCAAGATGATCACCAGCATCTAATGCAGCAACCATATCATTCCATGCCATATCGGGTGCAGTGTCTAAACAAGGGGGAATGACATTCTTAAGATGCATGCCAAGTGGCCACATGCCCGGTATTCCCTCAGCCATCGACAAGCCCGTCCCGACAATAAGAAGAAGTCCTTCTTGTAGATGATCTTGAAGCAATCGCTTTACCTCTGTAAGTTCGAGCGCCACGGATCATCCTTCAAGTGCGTTTGGTTCGCTTAGAGTTCGTAACTCCAACCCCTCAATCTCCTGCAACGACTTCCCTGCAATCCCCTGCAAGTCCCCATACATCCCAACCGTCGCACCCATCACACGCATAATCTGCTCTTCTCGCTTGGCCCATTGCTTCATAATGACTTTTCTTTCCTTGTCTAGATCTTCCTGCATGGTAGAAAAAGCTTCAACGATGGCTTCAACGCGCTGGCGAAAACGCGGGCCGGTGAGGTACTGGTAGACCATTTCGGTCTTGGTCTGTTGACCTTCGGTGGACTGCCGCGCAAGGGCAAGCTCCAGCAATGACTGGCGCAAAACCATCGCTACCGGCAATGCGGCGCGGGGATGTGTTACCCAGACGCCATCTACCATTTCGAAAGTTTCAACGCCTTTTGGCAATATCTGGCTTACGATCACGGCGATTTCTGCCTTTGCGGTGCGCTGGTCTCCGCGAAGTTTTACCAGCCAGGCATCGCTCCAGTTTTTGGTGCGCTTGAACTCCCACAAAATAGTGCCGCCGGAGTGGCCGCCAGCTCCGACAACACGGTGCAGCACATCCCCGCCATATTCACCTTTTGGTACTGGCTCGATGGCATCGAAAGGAAATTTGGTGCGCAACAGATTTTCCAGCTCCAGTTCCTGGACTTCGCCCTGCAATTGTTGTGATCCTTGCTCAGCCCGACGCTTAAGGTCTTCAATCTGTTTCTGCATCGCGGCAATGGTCTGCTCTTTCTCCATTACCTTGAGCTTCTGTTCGTCCTCGGCTTCTTTTTTGGCTTGCGTACGGACGTGGGTCAATCCATCCTGTACCCGTTTTTCTACCGTGAGCTCCAGTTCACGCTTGGCATCATCGAGTTCACGCTGCTTTTTGATGAGTTCGGTTTGTGCCTTTTGTGCCTCGGCCAATTTTTCATTGTTTGTTTTAAGCACCTCTTGCAATTCAGACAGTTCACGTGCCTTGTTTTCCAGTTCGACGGCACTGGCAAGTTTAGCTTTCCTGGATTCCTCAGCAATAACGCGAGAACGTTCTGCTTTTAACTGTATCGCAACTTGATCGGCCACTTGATCGTCGAGTTTGCGCTTATCTTCTGCAAGCTGCTTTTCCTTGTCGCGCATAGCCTGTTCGCGCTGTACGATGTCATTGTCCTTCTGCGCTAATTGTTGCTCAAATTGCTTACGTGTCGCCGCGATCAGAGGTGCTGCCAATGATTCTGTGAGTTTGATCTCAGTCTTGCAGCTTGGACAGGTAATGGTAGGTTCGGTCATGCTTCGCCCTTTCTGGATTTTTCGTCAGCTCGCCAGTAAACCGCCTGCTTCACGGTGAGCCACTCTGAGCAATGGATAACTGACGAAACGATAGCGACGAGAACCTCGACATCACACCCGTTTCATTTACAGTGATCCTCATGCTAAATTGATTTGTGGCGTTTGTTTAGCTGCCTATTCATGCGTTGGAGTGTATGTCAATATCGACATGCTTGCGAGATGCGTTCTGAAATTTGACTCAACCAACCCATACTTATTTCGCAGAAGCGTTAAAGAGGAATGAAAAATTGATCCAATCAATTTCGATTAAACCTATGAACGAGACAATATTTCAATTGGGACGGGGCGTTTGTGGAAATTTTGAACGGGCTGTCGAACTCGAATGGCTGGTCACTAATGGTATGGGCGGATACGCTTCCGGCACAGTCGGCGATCTGAACACACGCCGCTACCATGGTCTGCTCATGGCCGCGTTGTCCCCTCCGGCGGGGCGCACCTTGCTGGTAGCAAAGGTGGATACGACGGTGCGTTATAGAGGAAAAATCTATCATCTTTTCTGCAACGAGTTCATTGACGGTACGGTATCGCCTCACGGATACCTTCACCTCGAATCTTTTTTTCTGGATGGTACTGTCCCGGTGTGGCATTACGCGCTGGCAGACGCATTGATCGAAAAACGCGTGCTAATGGCACGTGGGCAGAACACCACCTATCTGCATTTTCGTGTGTTACGTGCGAGCGATACGCTCGAACTCGAACTGACACCGCTATGCACATACCGGGATTATCACAGCCATAGCCATGGGGGTTGGGATATGCCTATCCGCAAGATAACGAATGGCTTCGAAGTGCATGCATTCCAGGGCGCGCGTCCTTACCGCATAATCTGCGATGGCGCCCGATTTATTGCTGACCCCGCCTGGTACTGGAATTTCAAACACCGAATGGAGACCGCGCGCGGACTGGATGATAGCGAAGATTTATTCTGCCCCGGACGTTTTACCCTGTCTCTTGATGATGGGCAGCATACGGCATTGGTGATTTCCGCCACATCGACTTCACCAGAAAGTTTTGCTGTTGTCAGTGCGCAAATTCACCAGTCTTCACAAACACTGCTTGCCGTGCTTCCCTCTGATGCGCCACGCTGGATAAGACAGATGGCACTGGCCTCCGACCAATTTATTGTCGATCGTTACCGGGATGGCCATCCGGCGGGCAAAACCATCATCGCCGGTTATCCCTGGTTCGGCGATTGGGGTCGCGACACCATGATCGCATTGTCCGGTCTGACCTTGGTGTTACAGCGTTTTGATATAGCCACAAACATCTTGCGCATGTATGCCGCGCACCTCAGCGAGGGCATGTTGCCAAATCGCTTTCCCGACCAAGACGAAATGCCGGAATACAACGCAGTGGATGCAACGTTGTGGTATTTCCACGCAGTGGATCAATACACCAGGCGCAGCGGCGGTATCGCACTGGCGAAAGAACTCTATCCGGTACTTGTCAATATCATCGAATATCATCGCAAAGGCACACGTTATGGCATCAAGGTTGATGTCCGGGATGGCTTGCTGGCTGCTGGCGAGGACGGGACGCAATTGACCTGGATGGATGCCAAGATCGGTGATAGGGTAGTGACGCCGCGCATCGGCAAGCCTGTCGAAGTGAATGCACTTTGGTATAACGCGCTGGTTATCATGGCCGATTTGAGCAAACAGCTGAACAAGATTAAATCGGCTGACGAATATCGTGAGGCAGCAGCGCAAGTACGTTTAAACTTCCAACGTTTCTGGAATGGCGAACAAGGTTATTTATGCGATGTAATCGATGGACCGGAAGGCGTGCCTGATTCTGATGGACGAAGATACGACCCGCGCCTGCGCCCCAACCAAATACTCGCGGTAGCGTTGCCTAATAGTCCGTTGACCGGGGAACAACAAAAGGCAGTCGTGGATATCTGCGCGCGCGAGCTGTTAACCTCTCATGGTTTGCGCAGCCTGGCACGCAATCAACCGGGTTACGTTGCTTACTATCAGGGCAATCCCATGCAACGCGATGCGGCTTATCATCAAGGTACCGTTTGGGCCTGGCTCATCGGGCCGTTCGTGGATGCGCACTACCGCGTCTATCGGGATGTGGACAAAGCGCGTTCCTTTCTTGAGCCACTGGGATTGCACTTGGGCGAAACCTGTATCGGCAATGTCGGCGAAATATTCGATGCCGAACCGCCATTCACACCGCATGGTTGCTTTGCTCAGGCATGGAGTGTTGCAGAAGTGCTGCGCGCATGGCTGGATTTACATGATGCCTCAATTGAGAAAGGGAAATGACCATGACCACCGCCTCAACTCCGCGCAAGTCACATCCTAAAAAACAGAGCAACCGAAATATGCCCCTCAGTGAAGAAAAGAAACGGCTCATCGCGCGAGAAATAGATGAACCGGAATGGTCCAGATGGGGGCCTTACTTGAGCGAACGCCAATGGGGAACAGTGCGTGAAGACTACAGCCCGCACGGTGAAGCCTGGGAATATTTCAGCCACGATCACGCACGCAGTCGTGCCTATCGTTGGGGTGAAGATGGCATCGCCGGGATCAGCGACAAATACCAGCATTTGTGTCTAGGGCTGGCACTGTGGAACAAGCACGATCCGATTCTGAAAGAACGGCTGTTCGGATTGACCAACAATGAGGGCAACCACGGCGAAGACGTCAAAGAGCTGTACTACTACCTGGATGCCACACCGACTCACTCTTATTTGAAAATGCTTTACAAATATCCCCAGCAGGCCTATCCCTACGCCAGGCTGGTGGAAGAAAACGGACGGCGTGGCCAGGACATGCCGGAATTTGAACTGATCGATACCGGCGTCTTTGCCGATGACCGCTACTTCGATGTATTTGTGGAATACGCCAAGGCCGACCCGCACGATATTCTGATGCGGGTTACCGTACACAATCGCGGCCCCGACAATGCACCGCTACACATTCTGCCGCAGCTATGGTTCAGAAACGAGTGGACATGGGATGGGCAAACCAAAAAACCGGAAATATCCGTCTCTAAACAGGATGTCATCCGCTTACAACATCCAAAATTAGACACGTATTACTGCCACTTCGATGGTGCAAAAGAATTGCTGTTCTGCGATAACGAGACCAACGTACAGCGCCTGTATGGCACACAAAATAAAGGCTATTTCAAGGATGCTTTTCATGAGCACGTCATTCATGGCAACCCTCACGCCGTCAATCCGTTACAAAGCGGCACCAAGGCGGCAGGGCACTTCGTTTTTACAATACCGGCACAGGGAAAGATTGAGGTTCGCTTGCGCCTTTCCCGCGCCGCGAATACGCACCCTTTCAAGGATTTTGACGCTATTTTTAATTTGCGCCAGGCCGAAGCTGACGAGTTTTATGCGGTACTGCAAGCTGATATTGCTGACGAAGATGCGCGCCTGATCCAGCGCCAGGCCTTTGCTGGCATGATCTGGAACAAACAGTTCTACTACATCGATATTCCCACATGGCTGAAGGGTGATCCGAGTATGCCCACACCGCCTAAGGAACGACTTAACGGACGAAACAGTGAATGGCAGCATCTGAACAATGCAGACATCATTTCAATGCCCGACAAATGGGAATACCCTTGGTATGCCGCATGGGATCTCGCTTTTCACTGCGTCACGATGGCAGACATTGATCCGGTATTCGCCAAAAACCAACTGCTGCTGATGACGCGCGTTTGGTACATGCATCCGAATGGGCAAATTCCCGCCTACGAATGGGCTTTTGGCGACGTGAATCCCCCGGTACAGGCATGGGCAGTGTGGGAGGTATACAAAGCCGAATCCGATGCAAACAATGGCGGTGGTGACCTCGATTTTCTTGAGCGCGAATTGCACATGCTGCTGCTGAATTTTACCTGGTGGGTGAATCGCAAAGATATCGACGGACACAACATATTTCAGGGAGGTTTCCTCGGTTTGGATAACATTGGCGTGTTTGACCGCAGTGCGCCGCTACCCACCGGCGGGCATATCAATCAAGCCGATGGCACCAGCTGGATGGCTATGTATGCACTTAATCTGATGCGTATCGCACTCGAATTAGCACAGCACAATCCGACCTACGAGGATATTGCCACCAAATTTTTTGAGCACTTTCTGTACATTGCACAATCCTTAAATAATATCGGCGATCACGGGGTCGGTCTATGGGATGAGGAGGATCAATTTTTCTATGATGTGCTGCGTACTCCCGATGGCGGGATGATGCCGCTCAAGGTTCGTTCCATGGTGGGTCTTATCCCGCTCTATGCCGTGGAAATTCTCGAACCGGAGATACTTGATCGGCTGCCAAATTTCAAACGACGACTAGAGTGGTTCATGAGAAACCGCCCCGAATTGGCAACGCTCGTCTCTCGCTGGCATGAGCCGGGACATGGCAACCGTCGCCTACTATCGTTATTGCGTGGCCATCGCATGAAAGCCCTCTTGCAGCGTATGCTGGACCAGACCGAATTCCTTTCCGACTATGGCATACGTTCTCTCTCGCGCGCTCATAAAGATGCGCCCTATATTTTCCACTGCATCGACAATCCGATGAGCGTCAGCTACCAACCAGCCGAATCAGAATCAGGAATGTTCGGCGGCAATTCCAACTGGCGCGGCCCAATCTGGTTCCCGGTCAATTATCTGTTGGTGACTTCACTGCGCCGCTTCGCCGAATTTTACGGAGATGCATTCAAAATTGAATGTCCTACCGGTTCTGGAAACATGCTCACTATCCATGCCGTTGCCGATGAACTGGCACTGCGCTTAACGCGCTTATTCAAACGCGATGAATCAGGACAGCGGCCAGTGTTCGGCGATCAAACCAAGTTTCAGGAAGACCCGCACTTCCGGGACTATATTTTGTTCCATGAATATTTCCATGGCGACAACGGTTGCGGAGTGGGCGCCTCACATCAAACCGGCTGGAGTGGCTTGGTAGCAAAGTTGTTACAACCGCACAAGCATGACTGATTAACCAAAAAAGTATGATGCTTTTATAGCTCTCTCGTGTGCTTGGACGCGGAAAACGCAGATGATGCGCTACAAAAATGAAATGGTCAGTTTAGGTACATTACAGTTGCCTTTATTAGCATTTTTAGAGTGCCTACTTTACTTAGCGGTTACATCAATGGAGGTCATATGCATTTAACAAAAGATTTCAGCGAATTTAATCTTAGGATGATTAATGAACTACAAGGAATATTCAATCCCAATGTAGAACCATGGGAATCCGAAGACGGTACATTGCTATTTCGTGGGCCAATTGAAGGACACGAAAACCCTAAACACATCGGTACTCATGTTGCAGTTTCGTTGGAAATGGATGTTCGAATTGCTCTTAGAAATGCAACACCTGAAAAGCGCGAAGAAATGACCGAGAGGTACTTGAGCTGCTTGGGGACTGAGGTCAAGTGCCAGTACAATCCAAAAAAACTTGACCCATACGCATTGGATATTGTCGGGCATCCTCTCCAAGATTAATGCACGTTGCACATAGGGTTAGACGTCGCATATCTTTTAGCAAAGGAGCACACGATGGACGCATTAACCCAGACAAAATTTACTCGACGACATTTTATTCAACTGGCACTCGCAGGATCGCTGGCTCTCCAAACATCAAGCCATGCATCCGCCCAGACTGCTGACAGCCGGGCGAATGGAGAAGCACCGTTTTTGCCGCCGCTTACCCCTGAGGTGGAAACAAAGACTCTGGATGAATTACACCAAGCCGCCCTCGCCGAAGGCGCTGACCTGATCGTCTATGCGGGTGGGGATCTGCCCAATGCGCAGGCCGCCGTCGAACAGGCCTTCAAGACACGCTTTCCTGGCATGAACATCCGCATCCTTGTCGACCTAAGCAAATATCACGACGCACGGATAGACAATCAGCTCGCGCGCGGCAAGCTCGAATGCGACGTTGCTCACCTGCAAACCTTGCATGACTACGACCGCTGGAAAGCAGAGGGGCATTTATTGCTCTACAAACCCTTGGGCTGGGAGCATGTCTACCCGGATTTTCGCGATCCCGATGGAGCTTACGTGGCGGTCAATGTTTTTTGCTTCAGCAACATCATCAATACAGGGCTGGTGACTGATGCAGAAGCCCCACGCGACGCATTGGACTATCTCGACCCTAAATGGAAAGGGCGGATCGTCCTGACCTATCCGCACGACGACGACGCCGTGCTGTACCAGTTCGACCGGATCATCAGTGAGCGCGGGTGGGGCTATATGGATCAGTTGATGACACAGGATGTGCAATGGATTCGTGGCACGGTGCCGGCTCGCATGGTGGTTGCGAAGGGCGACAAGGCGGCAACCTTTACTGCCTCAGGCCCGTTGACCACGCCTCCCGGCAGCCCATCCAAACTCATACTGCCGAAGAACGACAGCTTTCTCACGTGGCCTCAAACCGGCACCATCTTCAAGGCTGCGCGCCATCCGGCGGCAGCGAAACTCTACATGAGTTGGCTGCTGTCGAAAGAAATGCAGGAAGGTCGTGGGCTGTGGCCAGTACGGCGCGACATGTCGCCACCGCCGGGATTCGGACCGGTCATCAATTACCCAACCTATCCGGTGCGCTTCCGCGCCTTCATGCAAGATCGCGCGCGCATTGAGCGCCTGAAGTTCCAGATGGAGCACTACATTGGAGCCGTCCAAGGGCCAAATCCAACTCAAGTGCACGGGCTGTATCCCGTTGGACGATGATTGCGATAGCCGCCATTTCAGATCGATGTCTAACAAGCTATTTTGAAAGCGTCCGTTTCAAGATTCATAATTAGTCATGATTTTTGTTGTGAAGAGTACCAATAATATGAGCGGGTGTTTCCAACAAATTGTCCTTGTCACTTCACTGCTGATGTCGCTAGCCGCTCACTCTCAAAGCGAAGAAAAAGCATTTGTGCCGGACGAGGTGTTTGCCGGGCGTTCTGAGGGCAAAGGAGAAATGCAGCTGTTTCTAGGAAAAAATCGCCCATTTACCGTTGAAAGTCTCGGGGCTACACAAGCTGATGGCCGTTTTAAGCTTGAGCAAAATGTACAGTTTGAGGGAGAGCCCGTTCAGTCACGTTCCTGGATGATATGGCAAACCACTCCGGGTCATTACACGGCAACGCTTACCGAAGCTTCAGGGCTTGTCGTGGGTCACACCGAGGGAAGCCGACTAACTTTACGCTATCCGCTGAATAATTGGGGCTTGGTAATGCACCAAATTCTTGATCTTACTCACGATGGCAAAACAGTACTGAACTACGGCAGCATTCGTTTTTTGGGCATCCCAATCGGTCAACTGCGAGAAACGATACAATTAACGCATTAACATTAAACTAGTTCATGCATAACGAATTGCGCAGCAAAAACACCTGTATCGCTTTACGCGACTTGGAAAATCAAGCTAGATGGACGATAGAAGTTGAACTATGTAATGCATGAGCACTATCATTCGGTCGCAAAGTTCCACTTTTTACCTAAACAAGGAGTACACATGAAAATAAATGTGCAATGGATTTCCAGGATTTTTTTCTTTCTTGCTTTAGCATCATCGGCCACAGCGCACGCACAGGCAGTCGATATGAAGGCGTTGACCGAGCGTTTGAAACAGGGTGGTTACGTCATTGTCTTTCGCCATGGAGCGACCAATCGCGATCAGGCGGACACGGATCCCTTAAATTACGACAACACTGCCCAGCAGCGCGTGTTGAGTGAAGGCGGCAAGGCATTGGCCGCTCAGGTGGGCGCTTCTTTTAAAGCGTTACAAATTCCGATTGGTAAGGTTTACACCAGCAAATTCAATCGGGCGGTGGAAACCGGAAGGTTGATCGGTGGCACTGAAGTGACATCCACTCTCGATATCACTGAAGGTGGCCTCATCGTCACGCCAATCGAAAATGATCGTCGGGCTGAGGCATTGAAAAAAATGGCAGCGACACCCTCTGAACCTGGAAAAAATACGCTCCTGGTCACGCATAAGCCGAACATCATCGACGCCTTCGGGAAGGATTGGTTTGAAGTAAAAGAGGGGGAGGCATCGATCTTTCAACCGGATGGAGCCGGAAAGGCAGTGCCGGTCGCTCGAGTCCAAGCTATTGAGTGGATCAAGGCCGCAAAGTGAGTTTGCAGCCCTTCACCCGGTAAATTTGTTAAATTCGTGATTAATCAGGTACGTTGTTTTACAGCTGCCCCCAGTGTAAAACCGGGTGAATACTCATCGATTGTTGCGCATTTTGTCCGGCAATGTAATGTTCAGTTCAAGCACATCATATTCGCCGTGCTTCTCTAATTGAACATTGATCGATTCACGATCTATATGAATGTATTTTGCAATAACAACCATCAGCTCTTCTTGGAGTGCAGGTAAATAGTCTGGAGTGGGAGCGCCTCTTCCGGCACGTTCGTGAGCGAGAATAATTTGTAAACGTTCTTTAGCGACGACGGCAGTTTTTTTATCGTTACCGCGCAGGTAGCTGATTAAGTCAGCAATCATGGACATCTCAACGGCCTCCCAGCAATCGTTTAAAGAATCCCTTTTTTTCTGCGGTAACGAAACGCATCGGCAATCCTGCATCGCCCATGAAGCGTCCCACTACATCCCGGTAGGCTTCAGCTACGTCACTTTTATCCAGATGGATCGCTGGTGTGCCCGCATTAGAAGCTTGAAGGACTGATTCCGATTCCGGAATTACACCAATCAACGGAATACGCAAAATTTCCTGGATATCAACAACCGACAACATTTCCCCCGCCTCTACCCGCTTGGGATCGTAGCGGGTCACCAGCAAATGTTCTTTCACAGGTTCGAGACCATCTACCGCACGTTTTGATTTGGCTGCAAGAATTCCAAGAATCCGATCCGAATCCCGCACCGACGAGACTTCCGGGTTAGTGACGATCAAAGCTTCATCTGCAAAATACATTGCAGTGAATGCACCTGATTCAATGCCTGCCGGGGAGTCACATACAATACAATCAAAACTTTCTTTGAGCTCGTTAAGAATACGCTCAACACCTTCCAGGTTGAGTGCATCTTTATCTCGAGTCTGGGATGCAGGGAGAATGTACAGGTTGTCGCAGTTCTTATCTTTGATGAGTGCCTGCTTAAGGGACACTTCGCCATTGATGACATTGATGATGTCATACACCACACGCCGCTCGCAGCCCATGATGAGATCCAAGTTGCGCAAACCCACATCGAAATCGATGACAACCGTTTTGTTTCCCCGTAGGGCAAGACCGCTGGAGAAGCTAGCGCTGGTTGTGGTTTTACCTACACCACCTTTCCCTGAAGTAACTACAATAACTTTAGACACGTTTATATTCCTGAATAAAATTTAGGTGTATTTTACCCGTAAATGAGGAAGCTAAAAAATTCCTTTAGCTCAACAAGGGCTGAATAATCAAATCAGAGCAATCCAGATGCACTTGAACGGATTTGCCGCGCAAATTTTCGGGAATGCCGTTCTCAAACACCTTGAAACAGCCGGCAATAGAAACCAGTTCTGCCTCCAGGCTATGCACAAAAATACGCGCGTTTTCGTTGCCTTGAGCACCCGCGATGACCCGACCCCGTAAGGGAGCGTAAATGTGAATGTCTCCGTCAGCAATCAGCTCTGCACCTGCATTGACAACGCCCAGTACAACCAGACTAGCCCCCTCCGCATAGATTCTCTGGCCCGTACGAACTGGTTTGTTAATGATCATGGTCGGACGGAAAGCGGGGAGTACTTGGGAAACTGGTTTTTGAATCTGGGTATCTGAGTCAAGGATGCGACTGTTATTAGGTTCACCGACTCCAGTTTCTATCGCCAATCCTGGCAATTCCGGCTGGCTATCTTCTGCATCAATGCTTGTGGTTGTCGTAGAAGTCGATACCGACTTTAATGCGGGCCTGATAATCGTGTCAGGGAAAAGCCCCAAACCTGACTGAACGGCGGCTTCACGTTGTTCCGTGGATCCCCCAACAACACCCGTGGCACGCATGCCATGGTCCAGCATGAATGACATAAGATCCACAAAGTCTGGCGAAAGATTGGAATTCGCGATGGCAGAGAGATCAAGCGCTACAGGCGTATTGGAAAAAAAATCCTGCGTTTTATTGAAACGCATATCCAACTGTTTTTTAAGTTGATCCATGTCGGTTGTATGGACATAGAGTACAAATAAAGAGAGATTGGCAATTTTGATTTTGAATGCCGGTTCTTCGCGTGCCATATTTTTTAAGTTGTTTTAGTGTCTGTTACTAAGCTTGATCGGACTCCGCCCTCTAAATTTGGAGAAGGTCGCGCAGTTTAACGATACCTTCTTTAACCTAGGCAAATACTAGAGTCAGTGTTCAACTTTGCCAAAATTTCCACCACGAGTGTGGATTAACAACTGGCTTAACACCATCTTTCGCAAAATTTTTATCCAGCACGCGCTGTGAATCGTCGCGTAAATCTTTCAGCCCTAGCGCATCGTAGGCCTGCACTATAATTTGTAACGCCTCACGTGTAACCGGAGCCTGCGGAAAATCAATGAGGACGCCATTAGCACGATTGACAGCGGCCACATAAGCTCCACGACGTAAATAATAACTTGCGACTTGCGTTTCATGGCGCGCCAGCGCATTGATTAAATATTGCATGCGTAATTTTGAATCGGCTGCATATTTGCTGTTAGGAAAACGTGTAACCAGATCCTTGAAAGCATCAAAAGCCTCGCGCGGCCCCTTGGGATTACGCTCGGATACGTCGGGGTGAAATCCCTCACCAAACAGACCGAGATCTTCATCGAAATTGATCAAACCTTTCAAGTAATAGGCATAATCCACGTGCGTACTATTCGGGTACTGCTTAATAAAGCGCTCCACCGCAGAAAGTGCTGATTCAGGTTCACTCTGCTTATAGTACGCATATGCAGTTTCCATCTGTGCCTGCTGTGCATACCGTCCGTAAGGGTATCGAGATTGCAAGGTCTCAAATAATTTGATGGCGCCAGCGTAATTGGCACTATTCATCTGTTCCGTGGCCTGTGCATAAATTCCCTCGGCGGAATCCGCTGTCGCGGAAGCGGGTTTCTGATCCTTCGGAGAGAAAATATTACACGCGGTTAGCATGAGCAGCAGAATTAAAGTTAAACTATGGCGCATGGCAGAATCCAAAAAAATATTATCCAATTATACCGCAAACCTTTCTGCACCTGACTCGCTTACATTGAAGACTACTCCACTCTCGTTCAACGTCTCCAACGAATGCGCGGGGATGCGCCTTGATCAGGTATTAGCCAGGTTGTTGCCAGAGTATTCTCGTAGTCGTCTCCAAGACTGGATCACGCAGCAGCAGGTTAAACTCGATGGCGCGGCAACCACTTCCAAACAAAAAGTATGGGGCGGCGAAGAGATAGAAGTCATCCTTCAATCAAATCCTGCTGAACAACCTTATCAGGCCGAGGATATCGAGCTAAACATTTTGTTTGAAGATGACAGCATACTCATCATCAACAAACTGGCAGGATTGGTTGTACATCCAGGGAGCGGAAATTGGCATGGCACTCTACTTAACGCCTTGCTTCATCATTCACCCCAACTTTCTGAAATACCGCGCGCCGGCATTGTACATAGACTGGACAAGGATACCAGCGGTCTGCTGGTCGTTGCAAAAACACTTACCGCACAGACGGCGCTGGTTCGCCAGCTACAGGCCCGCAGCGTGCAGCGCGATTACTATGCGCTGGTATATGGCGAGGTAGTACGTGCCGGTACGGTAAATTTACCTATAGGTCGTCATCCTACGCTGCGCACCAAGATGGCAGTAGTGGAAGACGGCAAACCCGCAACCACGCATTACACCATAGCGGAACGTTTCCCCGGCTGCACCCTGCTTCGCTGCAAATTGGAAACCGGACGCACTCATCAGATCCGCGTTCACCTTGCCTTTATTCGCCATCCGCTGGTTGGTGACTCTGTTTATATCAAAGGGGCTCAAAAATGCACGCCACAATTACGTCCCATTTTGGCCGCTTTCCCACGCCAGGCATTGCACGCGACTCAACTTGGGCTGGAACATCCAATAACGGGCGAATGGTTAGAATGGCAAACTCCCATGCCAGACGACATAACACAGCTACTACAGAACATCAGGAGCACATTAAATGAACCTGCTTGACCACTGCATTATCCCTGACTGGCCAGCTCCCAAAAATATCAGGACATTACAAACCACACGTAACGGCGGAATAAGTACTGCTCCCTATAACAATCTCAATCTCAGCAGCAACGTAGGCGATGTGCCTTTAGCCGTAGCGCGCAATCGCATGCTGTTGGAACCAATGTTACCAAGCGAACCGGTGTGGCTTAAGCAAGTGCATGGTGTGGTAGTAGCTGATGCAGCACTGGCCGAATGTTGGCCCGAGGCCGATGCCTGTGTATCGACGCACCCGGGCGCAGTATGTGTAGTAATGACCGCGGATTGCCTACCTGTATTACTGTGTAATGATAAAGGCAGTATAGTCAGCGCAGTGCACGCAGGATGGCGTGGATTGTGCGATGGGGTCATTGAACACACCATACGTGCCATGAACGTGCCTCCTAATACACTCATGGCCTGGCTTGGACCTGCAATAGGTCCACGAGCTTTCGAAGTAGGAGATGACGTGCGTACAGAATTTATTGGCAAAGATCAACAAGCCGCAGTTGCCTTCATACCTGGTACATCCGGAAAATGGTTCGCTGACATTTATCAACTCGCAGGCCTGCGCCTGAGTGCATCGGGGGTCACGCGTGTGTACGGCGGCGGCTTATGTACTTATACAGACAGCGCCAATTTCTTCTCGTATCGGCGCGATAATGTGACGGGGAGAATGGGAACATTTATCTGGCTGGATACGTAATTACCATGTTCTCAGCGCTGCGAAAGCAAGATAAACAGATAGTTAACATGGGGAAACTTACAAACTTTCCATGCCTTACATTTAAAATTTCAGCCGTTAAATATCATCAGAAAATTTCATAAGCTTGCTTGGAAATACAAGTCGATCGGACGAACTAATGCACAATAATTTTTTAACCAGATTTGGTAGCTTCTACCTCATCTGCATAGTTCGCCAAGCAATTCTTTAATATCCAAAATTAATATAATTTCACCTTCGCTGGACATCGTCACGCCCGCCACACCCTTAGGCCGGAAAGTATCCAATGATTTAATTACCACATCATCGTGTCCGGCAAAACCATCGGCTGAGAGAATGAAACTATTTTTTTCGATCTGCATCAGCACGCCTACTTCAGGTCTTTCAGTCTGCTCCCAGCCGATCAAGCTAGCCAATGACAGTACTGGCAAGACCTCACCGCGCACCACCATGGTGGCTTTTCCAGCTATCTGTTGCAAATCATTCGGTGGAACCGATAAAATCTCTCGTACCAATGACAATGGCACAGCAAATGATTGATTGCATAGCCGTAGCAAGAGTACAGGCAGGATCGCTAACGTGAGTGGCAATGAAATGGTGAACTCACTCCCCTTACCTGGCACCGATGTAATACCGATAGTGCCACTCAACTTCTCAATGTTTGTTTTCACCACATCCATGCCGACCCCACGGCCGGACACACTAGAAATCTCATCTTTAGTTGAAAATCCCGGGAGCAAAATCAAACCTAAGCTTTGTTCATCGTCCAGATTACTCACAGATTCCGCATTAATTATGCCCTTCTCGATGGCCTTGTTGCGGATCACCTCGGGACGCATGCCCTTACCATCATCGGTTATCCTAATGATGATGTGATCTCCCTCCTGTTGAGCACTTAAATGCACTAAGCTCTTCGCTGCCTTACCCACTGCTGCACGCTGCTCTGCACTTTCCACACCATGATCCACCGCATTGCGAATCAAATGCACCAACGGATCGTTAAGATCCTCAATCATGGTTTTATCGATCTCGGTCTCTTCACCGGATAACACCAACTCAACATCCTTGCCCAGTTGACGCGCCAAATCGCGCGCCAAACGAGGATATTTATTAAAAAGGCGGCCGATAGGCTGCATACGCGTCTTCATCACTGCATTTTGCAAATTTACCACTAGCATATCGAGCTGACTGACCGACTCATCTAATGCAAGCAATGTAGCCGCGTCAGATCGCCCTTGCAGAATGTCAGTACGTAAATGGGTCAGGCGATTTTTGGTCAATCCAATTTCACCGGAAAGATTGAGCACTTGGTCCAGCCGATCAGTATCTACACGAATTGTATTGTCCTTGCCCGCTTCATTTTCGCGGCGCCCGGCAGCTGGAGCTTTATTGCCTGGTATATCGTTGCCACGTCGACCAAACGAACGAACTTCCGACAGTGGTGTTTCTACGTTACTTGCTGGCGCATGTATTGCAGCTGGCAAAGGAGAAACTAACGCTGCTTCGGATTCAGCCTGAACTTGAACAGGTGAAGTACCCACCAAGGTCTGGTACAAAATATTCCAGTCTGGGCTAGCCATCGAATTATCCACCCCAGATTCAGGCATGGCCACTTGCGATACAACAGCCTGAGCTACAACCGCCTCCCCACTCAAGGCGGCGTGCAGTGCAGCAATCAGGTGGGGCGGAGCGGCTTCTGGCTGCCTGTATTGTGCTAATGAATCAAACATCTGCCTGACCTGTCCAGTCGCTGCAAAAATCGCGTCCATAAGATCCGCATCCAGAACTAACTCACCGTTACGCAGATTATCAAACAGATTTTCTGTGAGATGGCATAACGTAACCAGCTCCGTCGCATTTAAAAATCCGGCGCCACCCTTAATGGTGTGGAAGCCCCGAAAAATGATATTGAGCAGATCGCGATCATGAGGCTGCTTTTCCAAGTCAATCAGTTTACTATCGACATCAGACAACAGTTCAGATCCTTCCGTTAAAAAATCCTGCATTAGCTCTTCCATGCCCGCAAAATCATTCATTTTAGAACCCCATGCTTTCTAGCAAATCATCTACTTGATTCTGATTAGTTACCACATCGGCTCGGCCTGACGGATTTATTACCGGGCCATTCAACAACCCAGCATGAGGATCATGGTTAGCTTTAGATGGAGAACTTTCAACCAGCAACTCCACAAGTTGCTTTTCCATATTTTGCGTTACTTCCACAATTTTTTTGATGACTTGCCCAGTCAGATCCTGGAAGTCTTGTGCCATCATGATTTCCGTCAAGTAGGCATTAGTGGCTTTTGCTTGTTTGGGCACCTCAGCCAAAAAAGCACAGGTTTGCGTTACCAAACCCTTAAATTTCTCGGTATCAAGTTGTTTATCAAAAAGCAGCTGCCATTCCCGCGCTAGTAGCTGAGAATCAACCTCAAGCTTTGTCATGATAGGCTGCGCAGCCTCAGTGGCATTTAACACCCGTTCAGCCGCTTTTTCAGTCATGGTAACGACATAACCCAGGCGATCACGAGCATCAGGAATAAAAGATGCGACTTTTTCGAGATCTTTGTCATAGCCAAGTTCATGCAGAGTGTCATGAAACTTGCGCGTCATTTGCCCTAGCTTGTTTACAACATTGCCCGATGGAGTACCCGCATCAGCACTCTGGTTTGGCTCCTTATTATCCAAAGACGACGCAATATTGACAGTCTCTTCTTCACGACCATTACTCGCCGAAGCAATGCTGTCAAACAAAGCTTCCAAATCATCTGAATCTTGTCCTGCAACTGCTTTCTTAGTCATGGCATCACTCACTTTTGCATGGTCAGGAAAATTTTCTTTAGTTTTTCATCTAGCGTGGCAGCAGTAAAAGGCTTAACAACATATCCACTTGCACCTGCTTGTGCCGCCTCAATAATGTTTTCGCGCTTAGCTTCAGCGGTCACCATCAATACTGGTAAATGTTTCAGTGTTGCATCAGCACGAATTGCTCTAAGCAGTTCAATGCCAGTCATATTAGGCATGTTCCAATCCGACACCACAAAATTAAAGCTCTCACTGTGTAGTTTTTTTAATGCATCGACACCATCTTCCGCCTCTTGCACATTGACGAAACCAAGCTCCTTGAGTAAGTTACGTACGATACGCCGCATTGTGGAAAAATCGTCCACCACCAAAAATTTCATATTTGCATCTACCACGATATACCTCCAGTTACTTTTATTTCTCAAAGGAACAACAGCAAGAAATTTAATACCATTTAAGGCGTTACATTTTTCTAATTTTTACTCTTGTTTCTTATTCTGTTAATCATTTCCAGATACATCAAACCAGCAAAGGCCGCAAGGTATTGCTCAATACCGCCACATCAAACTTGGGCACGTAATAATCTACCCCCACCCGCTTCCCCATATCGCGGTTGGCATCGGATGATAAAGACGAATGCATCACCACCGGGATACCATCAAAACGTCTATCAGCCTTGATATGTTGAGTCAGCACGTAACCATCCATTACCGGCATTTCCGCATCTACGAGCACAACTTGAATCTGATCATGCAAATTGGTACCACTACTCTGCGCAGTATCCGCCAACCCCTTCAAACGCTCCCATGCTTCCAGCCCATTATTGGCCTGCAAATTTTTAACACCCATCTTATCTAACACTTCGCTTATTTTCTTACGCGCTACTGCCGAGTCATCCACGAAAAAGATACATAATTCATGGCCATTTTCAATTTTATCCACACTACCTACCACATCCTCACCAAATGCGCTGGCAAGAACCTGCTCGACATCCAGTATCGAAACAAGTTTACCGTCAGGCAGCTCAGTGATCGCAGTAATCATGTCTTTGTTGCCTGAAAACATGTCGTCTGCAGGGCGTACCTTATTCCAGTCAACTCGAATAATGCGATCTACGTCATGCACTAAAAAACCAAGAATATGACGGCTATATTCGGCCACCATCATCGTGCTTTGGTCGCTCGACATTGTTTCATCAAGCCCCATGAATTTAGCCAAGGTCAACACAGGAAGAATGTGTCCACGTAATGACACAATACCGTCCACACCCGCTGGCATATTGGGGGTCTTGGTGATCGCCATCGCATGACATACTTCCTTGACTTTGAATACATTAATACCAAACGTTTCCGGAGTACCCAAAGAAAACAGCAGTATCTCCATCTTGTTAGAACCAGCTAAACTGGTTCTGGCATCCACAGTATCGAACAGGCTGCCCGTGCTCTGCGACAGAGACGTATTGTCCGCCAATTGTGATTGGTATTCGGCAATCGACATGATCAGTCCTTTCTGTTTCTGGTCAGCAGGCGCGCAAGTGTCTGCGAAAGCTTCTGCGGTTCAAATTTTGGTACATATTCATCCACACCGACTGCCTTGCCAAGCTGTTGATTAGATTCACTAGAAAGCGAAGAATGCATCAACACCGGAATGTTAGCAAAGCGCTTATCTTCCTTAATCATGCGCGTAAGCATGTAACCGTCCATTTCCGGCATCTCTACATCGGTAAGGATGACCTGCACCATATCACTCACAGGTATCCCAGCCGATTCGGCATAACTAGCAATTCTCTGCAATTCATCCCACGCCTTGCGACCATTAATAGCAGAAAGATGATTAACTTGCATAGCATCTAATGTGCTGACAATCTGCTTACGGGCCACTGCGGAATCATCGGCAAAAAATACCGTGCGATCCGACACACCTATGGGCTTGACTGCCTTCAGTGCAAGGTCATCATCAATATGTCCAGTTTCAGCTAACACTTTTTCCACATCCATCATCATCACCAACCGCCCATCAGCCAACTCTGTGACTGCAGTCACTAAGCCTCCCATTTGGGCATTAAGCATTTCTGGTGGCACCCTCATAGAAGCCCAATCGAGGCGCAAAATGGTATCCACTGCATCGACCAAAAAGCCCTGAGTGTGCCCATTGTATTCAGTGACCACCATAATTCCTGGTTTAACGTCAGTCTGCACTCCAGTATATTTTGCCAAATCGATCACTGGCACCAACACTCCACGCAGGCTTACCATACCCTCCACTGAGTCCGGCATTTCTGGCGCATGAGTAATAGCCGGCACACGCATCACCTCACGCACCTTGAACACATTGATACCAAATATTTCACAACGTCCCGTTCGATTGTCCAAACCAAGCGTGAACATCAGAATTTCTAATTTATTGGTACCGGCCAGCTTGGTACGCCCATCTATATTTCTAAGCAATTCAGACATGACTAACCCCGTTACTGTAAGCCCCTCTCCCTAACACTTCGTTCCTCTTATTCACTCTCGAGAGAGAATTACAAATTGGACGATACGCCGGGAGTATGCGGCATTATTATTTTAGTAATTACACCTTAAAGTGGGCCACAGCGGCCTCCATATCTTCAGCCAATTTCTCCAACCGTAATATATCCTGTCCGACATTCTCAATTGCCGCATAGTTTTCTTCTGCCATTTGCGCGATATTTTCAACGTGACGAGCAATTTCATGACTGCCCTTGCTTTGTTCATCCACCGATGCAGCAATATTACTCACCCCACTACTGACATCTGTTACAGAAGCGCCCGCCTGAACCAGCATATTGGACACCGTGTTAATCTGCTGCTGAGTAGATTTCAATGACTGCAAACCATGCTCAATGGCTTTTTCAACATTGCTGGACTGACTATCCATGGTGCTGGTTACCTTGTCGATTTCACGAGCCGATTGCGCAGATTTTTCAGCCAATTTGCGAACTTCGTCTGCCACTACTGCAAAACCTCGCCCTTGTTCACCCGCACGTGCCGCTTCAATCGCCGCATTCAAAGCTAACAGATTGGTTTGATCGGCGATATCTTTAACTTGTTGAGTCATGCTGGCAATTGTGCGTGCGCTTTGTACAAAATCACCGACCGATGCGGCAATCTGATTCACCGCTTTTTCAATGCTGGCAATTTCGAGAATCATGACTTCGGCGCTTTGATTACCTTGCTTGGTTTGCTGCAAACTTTGCTCGGAAAGCTTGTGTACATCTGCAGCAGTCGCCGCCACTTCTGAAATACTCACCGTCATCTGTTCCACCGCAGCCGCTGTGGAAGCTGCCGCCTCACTCTGCGACTGCGAACTGTGAGTAATTTTCAAAGAAGTTGTAGAAAGCTGAGTAGTACTTTGGCGAACCTGTTTGGAACTTTCAATCACATTATTAATAATGACTTGCATACTACCAATCAGAAGATTGAAGGAATTACCCGTCTCGGCAATTTCATTCTCACCTTCCATCACGATGCGATGCGTAAGATCATTGTCGCTCTGAATAAGGGCAATCGTTTCACGCAAAGAGTGCAATTCGGAAATAATACTTTTGACGATAAACATCCCCGCCATCACGGTCACAAAAATAGCGAGCAACCCGAATATCACACTAGCCATAAAAGCCGTACGGGCGCTCCCAGCATCAGCAGCAGCAGAGGTTCGTATGCGTTCAGCAAGCAAATTCTCAACTTCTTTCATGTTATTTATCTTGGCGGTAATACTACTAAACCACCGGGTTGGCTCAATACCAAAATCACCCGCCGCCACTTTTTCTATCACGACCTTGCGCATTGATTCCACTTCATCCACAGATGAACCAAACATCTTGCTTTTGTAAAATGCGCGAGCTTCATCAGTCGCATAATTAACAAAAGTATCCAGATGCGTCAGCTGCGCAGAAATATGGCCTATAAAAGTCCGATACTGTGCCGGTTCAATTTTGTTGGTTGTAAATACCGGCACCATTAATGCGCGCTCCTGTCCGGTACGTTCCTTAGCGTAAAGAAAAGCAAGATATGCCGTCATTTGTTTAGCTACCCCCAAATCACTGGCCTGCTCTGTGATCACCGGCATTATTTCAAGCAAATTGGCGACGGTTTTGGTGTAATAACCAGCAGCTTCTGGCGCGGTGATTCTGAACTGCGAGGCAGCTTCACGGTTATCTTTAAGACCATCCAGTTTGCTTATTGCGGCATCCACCGTTGTACGGAGGGATATGGGCATACTGGCCATATTAAGATGAGTATAACTACCCTTGAGCACCCCTAATTTCTGATCCGTTTCAGCGCGATATCCCGGCAAATCATTGGCAAATCGCTCACCTTTAGATTGAACAAAACCAGCCGTGGCACCACGTTCAATTTGCAGCTGATGCGTAGCATCACCTATAGCAACAGCAAAGTTCATCAATGCTTCGGTTTGCGTCAGACTTCTCCACTCTCCATAGCTTTGCTGAGCATTAATAGCTGAGAAAATAATCAACCCGATCAGCGGCAGAGCCAACAACAGTATCAATTTTTTTGATATAGATATATTTTTCATGATTTGCCACATGCCTTATATAAAAAACTATTTATTACAGAGCAACAATTAATTTGAATTATTTTTTGACCTCAACCTGAATCACTTAATTGTCTATGCTGCGTAATGATTAAAATTCTTAGTTTCATAAATTAAATCGGGACCTACAATGATCAGTTTTAGAAAATACTACCCCACCACTATCTATACCTTCGCTTCACGTACACCAGTTTTTTTACGCAATAATATGTGACGCAACGCCACGTAAAAAATACACTTCTTACAACTACTTGTAACGGCTGCACAACTAAAAACTTTAGGAGGTGTTTTTTACTTCACTGTAGCCGGCAACGTGACGCTGCTGCTATCCTGTGATAATGGTATTGCGAAAATGAAAGTAACAACCGCTAGAATAGAAAGAGATTTGCTTTAGTTATCGGATGTTAAACCCACATGAATTAACAATCCTGAGCCAGTTTTAATAGCTCAATTTAAAGAGGGATGATTTTGAATAAAAGGGATGTGAACATGAGATCGCCAAGCGATATCATAAATTAATGGCACTACTGTCGTTTAGCCAATATCGCTCACTAAACCTTTATGTCTTGGCACTGGTGAAACCTACCTGCCTACAGGTAAATTATTGATAATAAAGGTACATCAATAGCAAACCCTGAGTAACTTATTCAGAATTGCCTTTAGCAACGTTACATTCTGTATAAATGTTAAGGCCAGCTTAAAGCTGGCCTTAACATTATTAATTGCGCAATATTTATTTACTGACCCATTGCTTGTAACCTGAGTTTGCAGTGAAATGACTTTGGCCTAATGTATCGCCAGATCCTTCCGGTCTGCCTGTGGTTGCTGCATCTTTTCCAGCACCATATGCTTTACTGTCGGTATGCTCATTATTTGCAGATGTAGCATCTATCCGCCTAAATTCTGACATACGGTTACCATCATCATTTTTATAGCCAGGATCGATTGTGCCATCTCGGTTCCGCGAATTATTATTTTTTGCTCCAGGTTTATTCACTTCCCCAGGCTGATCACGTGGACCATCAAAACCAACATACTGTTTGCAGCAATTCCATGGGGTATTCAGACCTTTCCCTGTAAACGGTTCAGCTTTATCTTGTGTCATTGCTGGCATAGGCGCCGAAATAGCTTGCGCCTGCGCTAGCGAAGCGCCAAATACAAAACAGGAAGCAATAGCGAGACTAATAATACTTTTTTTCATGAGAAGCTCCTTAATATAAAACTTGCGAGATTAGTTGAATAGAATCAAGGCATACCAAGCTTCTACACCACAGGCTTTTACGGAGCCTACCCATACTCCAAATTCGGCAGACTCAGACTAGCATACTACGGGGCAGCTTCGGAATGTGTCAAGAACTTTGAGGCCACCAAGTCAAAAAAATTAGTGTTTATAGGATTCTCTAAATATTGCTTAAATCAAATCTAACCAGGCTTAATGCAACACCTTGCCCCATGAATTTTCTCCGATTCGTCCTGAACGCTATTAATTCAGCTCTTGTTACTTTGTCATCATTTAAGGTCAAAGCCTAATTGATATTTGTAACTAAAGTGAAATTCCAGGTCATGATCAGCGCTAGGGTATAATTGCAGCACTCTTTTCGCCACATCCCCTATGAACATTTTTTACGAAGAAGACGGCGCTTTCAAGGTCGGATCGATACTCACTGACAGCATCACCTCACTGCAAGTGGAAAGCACGCATGGCAAGCGCAGCAAAATCAAAGCCACTAACGTGCTATTACGTTTTGCCCAGCCGGGGCTGGCTGAGTTTATGACGCAAGCCGAAAGCATCGCAGCAGACATAGATGTTGAATTTTTGTGGGAATGTAGCCCGTCGGATGATTTTGGCTTTAATGAGTTGGCCAGTGAATATTTTGGCCATACGCCCTACCCCACCGAAGCAGCGGGCACCTTGATTCGCCTGCACTCCTCGCCAATGTACTTTTACAAAAAAGGCAAGGGGTATTATAAGGCCGCACCGCCGGACGCACTCAAATCTGCGTTAGCCAGCGCCGAAAAAAAACGCCTGCAAGCCGCCTTACAAGCGCGGTACACCAACGAGTTAATCGCTTTCACCCTACCGCTGGAATTCACCGACAAATTGCCGCATCTGCTATACAAACCAGATCGCAACACCCTTGAAGTAAAAGCGCTGGAAGCCGCCTCCACCGCTACGCATTTATCAGCCGCACATTTGTTGCAACGCTGCGGAGCAGTTCCTTCCACGCAGGCTTATCATTTACAACGTTTCTTGTTTGAAAATTTTCCGCATGGAACCGGTTTCGCTGAGATCGAACTACCTGCCTGGCCTGACCTGCCCTTAGCAGAAGATGCTGCATTTAGCATAGATGATGCGACTACCACAGAAATCGACGATGCTTTTTCAGTTAGAAAACTTGCCAACGGTAACTGGCGTATCGGTGTACACATTGCCGCCCCTGTCTTGGGCATAACGCCCGGTTCACCAGGTGATGACATCGCGATGCAGCGCATGTCCACGGTATACATGCCTGGGGACAAGATCACTATGTTGCCAGACAACGTGGTACAAGCATTTACCCTAAATGCCGACAGAATTTGTCCATCGCTTTCCATGTATCTCGAAGTGGATGCCGACACCCTGGCCGTGCTCAGCACGGAAAGCCGCATTGAACGCATCCATATCGCCGCCAACCTCCGTCATGACACGCTGGAACCCCTATTCAACGAGGAAACTCTAGCTGTCGGCAAGCAGGATTTTTCCTTTGCAGCCGAGCTCACGCTATTATGGAATTTAGCGAAAAAACTGGAAGCAACACGTGGCAAATCCGCCGACAATAATATCCAGCAGGTGGATTACAATTTTCACGTGGAAAACGATCGCGTCACCATCACTACTCGGCAGCGTGGTTCACCCATCGACAAGGTGGTGGCGGAGCTGATGATTTTCGTAAATTCGGAATGGGGGAAGCTGCTCGCGACGCACGACGTAGCGGGCATCTACCGCACGCAAAACAATGGCAAGGTGAAGATGAGTACCGTGCCGGCACCCCACCAAGGGTTGGGCGTAGCGCAATATATGTGGTCAAGCTCGCCGTTGCGCCGTTACATAGACTTTATAAACCAGCGCCAGATTATCAGCCTGTTGCGCGAAGAGCCACCCACCTACGCTAAAAACGACACAACCCTGTTCGCCGTAATGCGCGACTTCGACACTGCCTATAACCTTTATAACGAATTTCAACGCAATATGGAACGTTACTGGTGCTTACGCTGGCTGCTGCAGGAAAACATTGAACAAGCCGAAGCGCTGGTACTACGCGAAAATCTGGTGAAATTCGTCCAAATTCCACTGGTGGGCCGCATCCCATCCTTACCGGAATTGCCACCCAACACGCGGGTAATTTTGGAGATAGGCGAAATTGACCTGCTTGACCTGAATTTCAATGCCCACTTTATCTCCAAGGTTGAGGAAGAGGCCACCGTTTGCTAATTCTATTCAAACAGCCAATCACCATTGCCTTGGCATTTTCGCTAGTGCTGCATGCTTTTATGCTGTTTGGCATCGGTTTCGCCCTGCCTGACCCACGCAAAGCGAATGATTTCCTGCAACCACTCCAAGTAGTACTGGTCAACAGCAAATCAAAATCGCGCCCTGTTAAGGCCGATGCCTTGGCACAAAACAATCTCGACGGCGGTGGCAATACAACTGAAGATCGTTACGCAAAAAGCCCGCTGCCTACCTTGACCGATGACAAACAATTCACGCCGGAGCAATCTGCGCAACGCGTGCAACAACTTGAACAAGGCGTCAAACGCCTACTGGCACAAGCAGCTACCAGCACATACAGCATACCGCAACAAAAAACCCAAGGACAAAAACAACATCAAAATGCGAGTGACAATACGAATAACCCAGACATGATACAACGCAAGCTGGAGATCGCACGTCTGGAAGCACAGATTAACAAGGATTTTGAAGCTTACCAAAAATTACCCCGACGGAAATTTATCGGTGCGCGCACCCAGGAATATCGCTTCGCCAAATATATTGAAGACTGGCGCATCAAAGTAGAACGCGTAGGAAACATGAACTACCCCCAGGTTGCACGCCAAAAAAATATTTATGGCACACTGCAACTCAGCGTCTCCATCCGTGCTGACGGCAGTGTGGAAAAAGTGGAGGTGAGTCGCTCATCCCGGCAGCCCATCCTGGATGCTGCGGCGCGACGTATCGTAAAACTGGCTGCGCCTTTTTCCCCTCTACCGCCTGATATTCGCAAAGACACGGACATTCTCAATATCACACGTACTTGGACTTTTACTTCAGCTGACACTCTGCGAAGTGAATAACAGGTTTTTAAAAATAAGAATTGCCAATATATTTCGTTTAGCAAGCATCCATAAAATAAGCAAATTACCTATTTTATTTTTACGCCTCTCGCCCTATTATTAGAACTCTAGATTATGAAACTGCATTAAAGACAGCTATTGACCTATTCAGAATTGATCATATGACACGAAAATGGAAAAACTTAAGCTTGATTGCACTACTGTCAATACTGCAATGTATTGCGCCATTGGTGCATGCACATATCAGCGATGATTTCCATTCTGGCAACATACATTTCCATCTCAATGGTGACATACTCGATCATGCTGACGCTGCAACTATCCAGCCAGAGCTGAGTGACATAAAGGCGGAATTGCCAACCATCGGCATGGCGCAGGAATATAAAAATGATTACATCCTGTTGTTGACAGATTATCCAGGGGCATCACACACCAGATTACCAACTTCTTTATTCAACGCAATACCTCTAGCCACTCTTGTCCAAACAAAACATATTTCTTTTAATTCATCATACTACCGTCCTCCAGCTCAGGCACCTCCTGTCTTTACGATTGAATAGTGGTCGTAGCATTTTTATGGGTTAAGCGAGACTCTTCTCACAGGGTTTGCATAGCAAAAACTCTTACAACCACTCGCCCCTGCGAACCTCGCTCGTTTATTAAGCAACTATGTGAATAAGCGGTGCAGTTATTCTTATATCCGACGAACAAAAATGCTTAACAAATCCTAATGCTAAGGAAGCTGGCGCGCATTTATAAATATTCGGGTTAAATTAGCGAAACGTTATTTTTTACATTTAACTGTTTCGAGGTCTCGCCGGATTTTTTTCCTATTTCATCAGGAGAATTGAATGATGAAACGTCTTTTACCGCTTGGGTTGGCGATGATAATTTTCAATCCCTCTTTAGCGCTCGAGATAAAAAGCCTCGGCAATTATGGGGCTATCGACAGTGCCGCACTGCGCGTTACCGAACCAGCCGCTCCACTTACGCTAAAAGCCGCTCTCGAACTAGCCTATGGCGCCAATGCAGCCCTGTCTACCGCCAAACGGGAACTTGAAGCAGTCACTGGATCGATCCTTCAAGCTGGCCTTCTACCAAACCCAAGAGTGGAGGCGTTAATTGAGGATCCACGGCCTGAAAATCGTCTCACCGCAGTATACGTCAATCAGCCATTAGAGCTCGGTGGTAAGCGACCCGCGCGTATTGCCGCCGCCGAGCGGCGCCTGGATGTCGCCTCAGCTGAATTGAATGCCATGCGTGCAGAAATTCGCGCAGCCGTCATGGTGGCTTTTTTTGATGTGCTTGTAGCGCAAGAACGTTTTCTTTTAACGCAAGGGTTGGTCGAACTTTCTCAGCGCGCAACCACGGCTGCCGCAAAACGCGTGACTGCGGGCAAGGTTTCACCGGTCGAAGAAACAAAGGCGCGAGTGGCCGAAGCAAGCGTTCGGGTCGAACTGAGTCAAGCATCCACCAGCCTGACAATGGCGCGCAAACGCCTCACAGCTATATGGGGAAATGCAACGCCTCGCTTCGAACGGGCTGAAGGTCAGGTTGAAGCACTGCCCGCATTACCCACGCTGAAAGATTTGACTGCCCGTTTGGCAAATGCACCCGGATTGGCGCGCGCGCAGCTTGAAGTGAATCGCCGACAGGCACTGGTAGAAGTAGAACGTAGTCTTCGTATTCCAGATGTAACTGTTAGTTTAGGTGGCAGACGTAACGTGGGCGTCAATCAAGCACTTCTTGGCGTGTCATTGCCGATCCCGATCTTCAATCGCAATCAAGGAAATATTCTGGAGGCACAACGCCGCACCGATAAGGCACGGGACGAGCTGTCTGGAACCGAGATCCGTCTCAATAATGAAATTACTCAGGCACTCGAACGCCTTAATGTTGCCCGCCAAGAAATTGAAGTTTTACAGCGCGAGATTTTACCCGGTGCGCAAAGTGCCTACGATGCGGCGACCAAAGGTTTTACTATGGGTAAATTCAGCTTCCTTGAAGTACTCGACGCTCAGCGCACACTGTTCCAAGCCAAATCTCAATATCTGCGCGCCTTGGCAGAAGCACATCGATCTGCTGCCGAAATCGAGCGTGTTCTTGGCGAAGCGCCCGATAGTTCACCGCTCTGATAACCGTTAAGGTCAGCCGCTACAACGCCACAAGGACATCACCATGAAACTGGATTTAAACAAAAAACAAACTATTTATATTGCCATTGTTGTGGCGATCGGCATCGTAGTCGCCATACTCATTCTCAGCAGCCAAGGAGGCACAAAGCTGCACGAAGAGGCTAAAAATGCGCATGACGACCACTCACACAACAATCACTCAAAAAATCACTCAGAAGCTGAACCGCAAACAGGCCAGCACGGTGGAAAGTTATTCACACAAAACGGCTATGGGGTTGAAATAACGATCTTCGAAGAGGGCGTAGAACCGGAGTTCCGCATCTATACCTACAAAAACGGCAAGCCCCTCGATCCTGCCACCAGCAAAGTTACCATCACCCTCGAGCGCCTTGGTCGCAAGCCTCAAAAAATTACCTTCATCAAGCAAAATGATTATCTAAAAGGTAACGCAATCGTTGAGGAACCGCATTCTTTCAAAGTAACGATCGACGCGCAATTCGACAATAAACCTTACTCGTTTACCTATGAGCAGATTGAAGCACGCGTGAGCATGACCGATCAACAGATCAAACAAGGCAACATCGAAATGCTGACCTCTGGACCAGCGCGCATTAAGAGCACGTTGCAACTGATTGGTCACATCAGTTTCAATGAAGATCGGGTAGTGTATGTTGTGCCGCGACTAGCCGGAGTCGTTGAGTCGGTAGGCGCAAATGCCGGTGACCCAGTGCGCAAAGGCCATATTCTGGCAGTGATTTCCAGTCAAGCGCTGGCCGATTTGCGAAGTGAACTTCTGGCAGCGCAAAAACGGTTGAGCTTGGCGCGCACTACATTCGAGCGCGAAAAAAGCTTATGGGAAGAAAAAATTTCCGCCGAGCAGGACTATCTGCAAGCACGCAACATCATGCAGGAAGCTGAAATCATCGTGCAAAGTGTAAAACAGAAGCTGGCTTCGCTCGGTGGCTCTTTGACAAACAACAGCAATCTCACGCGCTATGAAATCCGCGCGCCCATTGATGGCATCGTGATGCAAAAACAAATTTCGGTCGGCCAAGTACTCAAGGAAGATGCCAACATTTTTGTCGTGGCTGATTTGTCTACAGTTTGGGCGGTATTGACCATCTATTCCAAAGATCTGAATACCGTAAAAATCGGACAGAAAGCCATCGTGAAAGCAAGCTCTTTTGATTTCCAGAGCAGTGGCAGCGTGGAACATCTTGGCGCATTGCTGGGCGAGCAGACCCGCACAGCAGAAGCACATATCATTCTGCCTAACCCCAAAGGCATCTGGCGACCCGGTCTACCTGTCAATATCGAACTGGTGGCTGATGAAGTGGAGGTGCCAGTAGCAGTCTCCGCAGATGCCATCCAGACAGTGCGCGATTGGACGGCTGTCTTCGTCCGCTATGGACCATTCTTTGAAGCACAACCACTGGAACTGGGACGTAGCGACGGCAAGTTTATTGAAGTGGTCAAGGGTTTGAGTGCGGGCGAGCGGTACGCCGCAAAGAACAGTTTCCTGATCAAGGCTGACTTGGGCAAAGCCGGCGCAAGCCATGACCATTAGGAGACCCTCATGTTCGAAAAAATAATTCGTTTTGCCATTGATCAGCGCTGGCTGGTATTGGTGATGACGGTTGGCATGGCTGCACTGGGGGTCTTTAGTTATCAGAACTTGCCAATCGATGCCGTTCCCGATATTACCAATGTGCAAGTTCAAGTAAATACGGCAGCACCTGGGTATTCGCCGCTGGAATCCGAGCAGCGCATCACGTTTCCGATCGAAATCGTCATGGCCGGTCTACCCAATCTGCAGGAAACCCGATCGCTATCGCGCTATGGATTATCGCAAGTCACCGTGATTTTCAAGGACGGTACCGACATCTATTTCGCCCGCCAGCTTGTCAATGAGCGCATTCAGCAGGCCAAGGGCAACTTACCGGCGGGGATCGAACCCGGCATGGGACCCATTTCCACCGGCCTGGGGGAAATTTTCATGTGGACGGTCGAATCCAAGGAAGGGGCACGCAAGGCTGATGGCACGCCTTACACTTCCACCGACCTGCGCGAAATCCAGGACTGGGTCATTAAACCGCAACTGCGCCATGTGCCCGGCGTGACCGAAATCAACAGTATTGGCGGTTACGTGAAGGAATTCCAGGTGGCACCGTTCCCGGACAAATTAGTAGCCTATGGTCTGTCACTGCAAGATCTGGTTGCAGCCCTGGAGCGTAACAACAACAACATTGGAGCGGGTTATATCGAAAAGCGCGGCGAACAATATCTGATCCGCGCACCCGGTCAGGTAGCCACCATCGAAGACATCGGTAACATTATTGTTAACAGCCAACAAGGCGTGCCTATCCGAATTCGAGAAGTAGCGGAAGTCGCCATCGGCAAGGAACTTCGCACCGGCGCCGCAACCGAGAACGGGCGCGAAACGGTGCTTGGCACCGTGTACATGCTAATCGGCCAGAATAGCCGAACAGTCTCCCAAGCCGTCGCCAAACGCCTGGCAGAAATCAACCGCACGCTGCCGCAAGGCGTGGTAGTTCATGAGGTCTATAACCGCACGATTCTGATTGACAAAGCTATCAACACCGTCAAAAAAAATCTGATTGAAGGCGCGCTGCTAGTGATTGCGATCCTGTTTCTATTTCTCGGCAACATCCGCGCCGCCATTATCACTGCTCTGGTCATTCCACTGGCTATGCTGTTCACTTTTACCGGCATGGTCACGAATAAGGTCAGTGCCAACCTGATGAGCCTGGGGGCTCTGGACTTCGGCATTATCATTGACGGTGCAGTGGTAATTGTAGAGAGCTGCATACGGCGGCTTGCCCATACGCAAGCCTTAGTGGGTCGGGCATTAACACCCGAAGAGCGCTTTCATGAGGTCTTTACAGCCTCTAAAGAAGCACGTAGACCCCTTTTGTTTGGTCAGCTAATTATCATGGTGGTTTATCTGCCAATATTTGCACTCACCGGCGTGGAAGGAAAGATGTTCCATCCGATGGCGTTCACAGTAGTGGCTGCTTTGCTCGGGGCCATGATTCTATCGGTCACCTTTATTCCTGCGGCAGTGGCGGTATTGATCGGCCATAACGTCAGCGAAAAAGAAAATCGCTTGATGACCCTGGCCAAACGCGGCTACCAGCCTATGCTTAATTTTGCAATGCTTAACAAGCAGTTGATATTGATCATTACCATTGTCACCGTGATACTTAGTGGCCTGCTTGCCACGCGTATGGGTAGCGAATTCGTACCGAGCTTAAACGAAGGTGATATCGCACTGCATGCACTACGCGTTCCAGGAACCAGTCTGTCGCAGGCAGTCGAGATGCAAGCTGAGCTGGAGCGGACAATCAAGCAATTTCCTGAAGTCGACACGATTTTTGCCAAGATGGGAACCGCCGAAATTGCCACCGACCCCATGCCGCCTAACGTCGCCGATAATTTCGTGATGATGAAACCGCAGTCTGAATGGCCTGATCCGGGGCGTAACAAGGTCGACCTGGTCGATGCCATGCGGCACGCAGTAACCAAAGTACCCGGCAACAACTATGAATTCACCCAACCAATCCAGATGCGGTTCAACGAGTTGTTATCCGGCGTTCGCAGCGATGTAGCCGTAAAAGTATTTGGCGATGATATGAATATGATGAACCATACCGCCAATGAAATTTCAAACGTGTTGGCTCAAATTCCCGGCGCAACGGATGTCAAAGTTGAACAAACCACCGGTTTACCTATGCTTACGATCCAGATAGATCGTGAAAAAGCTGCTCGCTATGGTGTCAGTGTAGGGGATATACAAGATGCAGTTACCATTGCGATGGGCGGCCAGAAAGCCGGCGTGTTATTCCAGGGCGATCGCCGCTTCGACATTATCGTGCGCCTGCCTGAAAAGCTGCGAAGTGATATGGAGGCGCTTAAACGACTGCCGATTCGTTTGCCTGACAATCAAGCCAATAGCCAATTTCGCTCCAATTATTTGCAAATGGCTGACATTGAACACTTTGGGACCACTGGTCGCCCCCCATCCAACTATATCCAACTGAGTGATGTCGCAATCATTAATGTGGTGCCTGGACCAAACCAGATCAGCCGCGAAAACGGCAAACGCCGCGTGGTGGTAACAGCTAACGTACGGGAACGGGATATTGGCTCGTTCGTCACCGCAGCCAAACTAGAGATTCAACAGAAAGTCCCGATACCTGCTGGTTATTGGACAACCTGGGGCGGCACCTTCGAGCAAATGCAATCAGCGGCAAAGCGTTTGCAAATTGTGGTTCCTGTCGCACTGCTGCTGGTATTTATGCTGTTGTTTGTGATGTTTAAAAATGTAAAGGATGGACTGCTGGTATTCACCGGCGTGCCGTTTGCCTTGACCGGCGGGATACTGGCGCTGTGGCTGCGAGATATTCCACTTTCTATTTCGGCGGGAGTCGGCTTCATTGCGCTCTCAGGTGTTGCCGTGCTCAATGGCCTAGTGATGATCTCCTACATTCGATCTTTGCGGGATGCAGGTATGCATCTTGATGCAGCAATCCAGGAGGGGGCGCTCACCCGCCTACGCCCGGTGCTAATGACGGCACTGGTAGCCTCCCTGGGCTTCGTACCCATGGCCATCGCGATCGGCACCGGTGCTGAAGTACAACGCCCGCTCGCGACGGTTGTAATTGGAGGTATTTTGTCATCCACTGCACTGACTTTGCTGGTTCTCCCAATTCTGTATCAATTGGCCCACCAGAAAGAAAGTGTTCGGCTACGGCATGAACCTGATGAACCCTTCCGCCCACATGATTTCAAAGGTACCAGTTAAAATTTACATCGTAGCGGATGTCACAGGAAAAATCATGGGTTTGCAAATGCAAACTCTAAGATCGACTGTGAAAACACCACGCCTCCGTTACTTTTTGCTTGCATCAAAGCTAACTGTATGGATTTAAAGAAATGACTGACAAATTTCTGTTAGCCAAAAATTAAGCATTTTGCTTATTCTAATTTTATGATTGCCATTTTATTATGCAATTCGTCGAATCTTGAATAACACGATTAAGTTAAAGAAAACGGCTTATGGAATATGTAAACTTGATACAGGAACGGCCAATGACGCATCGTTTAATACTTAAGTGGCAGATTCGCAAAGCTACATCTGACTCGGTGCGACGGTGAATAAATGGCAACGAAACACAAAACCGCCTCTTTGCCGGGGGTATTGTTTGTCCTTGCGCTTCACGGTGCATTGTTTTATATCCTATGGAGCCAAAAATTGATTCCACCACCGAAACAGGCAGTAGTGTTCGTTAACATTATCGCCACACCTAAACAGCAAGAAGAGCCCCAACCCGAGCCACCTCGCTCAACATCCAAGCCGGAACCTGTATTCCGACTTTCATCCAAGCCGCAACCCATAAAGCAGCCAAAACAACAGCAATTGGTAGCTGAAGCACCGGTGTTTTCCCAAAATGAACCTGTCGCGTCGCCACCACCGCATGAACCAGAACCAGAAAGGATAGAAGGTCCGGCAGCACCATCTGGGCCGATATCACTAGAGCCAATCATACTATCCTCTGAACTATCGCTCACCTGCCCTAGATTGAGTGCGCCTTCCTACCCATTGCTATCGCGCCAGCGTGGTGAAGAGGGCAAGGTGATGCTACGGGTAGAACTGGATGAAACCGGTCGTGTAAGCTTAGCACGGGTAATTAATAGCAGCGGTTACAGAAATCTCGACGAGGCTGCCTTGAGCGCAGTAAAAACATGGCATTGCATTCCGCCCAGACGCAACGGCCAGCCAGTTCGGGCAGTCGCCATGCAACCATTTAACTTTGTTGTGCCAGGAGATTAAATTAATGGAAAAAGGACTCGGTTTCTCACACTTTCTCTCCCAAGTCGATGACATCGGCATTGGCGTTCTTGTATTATTGCTTGCGCTGTCAATGGCAAGTTGGTATCTCATATTCACCAAAACTATTGCCAATTTTCTGGCCGCGCGCCGCGCGGAGATTTTTCTCAAACACTTCTGGAACGCCAATTCTTTACAAGAAGTAAATGCGACCCTAACCATCAATTCAATTGATAACGCCTTTGCGCAGCTCGCACAACTAGCGCTGGATGCCGCCCTTGAGTCAGAAACACGCGGTTTGAAGCACCTCGCAATTACGGGTGGCGGCACAAGCGAATTCATTACCCGCGTCCTACGAAATAGCATTGAACAAGAAGCTGCGCGCGTTGAAAGTGGCCTCACAATGTTAGCCTCAGCTGGCTCAGCCGCACCCTTTATAGGCCTGTTCGGCACGGTTTTAGGTATATATCATGCGCTGGTGCAAATCGGTATTTCCGGCCAAGGGACGCTGGACAAAGTGGCTGGTCCGGTAGGTGAGGCACTTATAATGACTGCGTTGGGGTTGGCAGTGGCAATACCGGCAGTGTTGGCCTACAACGTATTTGTGCGCCGCAATCGTTTATGGTTGGCGCGCCTGGATGCCTTCGCTCATGACCTCTTCGCGCTCGTCACCGTCGGCGTCAAGTCCAATAGTTCTGCGGACGATGAGCATCCATCACATATGGTTGGACTTACCGACAGGAGACCGTAATGGCATTTGGCAACTTGAACAGTAATCGTCAGACACCCTTGGCCGATATCAATGTAGTGCCGCTGGTGGACGTCATGTTAGTCCTACTGGTGATCTTCATAATCACTGCACCATTACTCACGAATGCAGTGAAGATCGAATTACCTAAGGCGTCTAGCACCCCGAATACAACGCAATCAGAGCATATCGAATTTGGAATTCGCGAAGATGCCAGTTTATTTTGGAACGGTGAGCCTGTCGCCCTGGATCAATTAACACTGCGATTTGCCGCGTCGGTAGCTCAACATCCTAATACTGAGCTACATATCCTTGCCGACAAGCATGCTCATTACGACAATGTAGCGAAGGTAATGTCGATTGCAGCGAAAGCCGGGGTGGTGCGTATAGGATTTATTACTGATCCATCTCCATAGTAATTTTTCGTGGCTCTAGCTCAAACTTTGCCATAAACTAAAAACTTGTTATGTTCGCTCCCAATTCACCGCAATTTACATCTGCGCCATACCGAGACACAGTATCTAGTTGTTTTAGAAGCCACATGAAAATATTGATCCGTTTCAACAGCCCAGAATAGTATTTATTCCGGGCTAATAAACGATGCATTGCTATTAGCGATAGACCTGCCCAAGCTGCCAATTCATGAACATTTGACTCGCCAGCTCTTGTTGAGCTTTAGTCAAAGTGATTGAATTTCTTAGACTCTTTGCAATTACACTGCCACCATACTCGGCAGCAATATTTGACCACGCATAGGCCAGCAATTCATTTTTTTTCACACCACTGCCCAAATAGTAAGCCAAAGCAAGATTGTACTGTGCATCGATAAATCCAAATGCAGCTGCTTTTTCCCATAGTCCCACTGCTTTGACTAAATCCTTTGGTACACCCTCTCCAGAATGGTACATCGATCCAAGGCTGGACTGTGCTGGATGGTATCCCTGCATAGATGCCCTTGTCCATAATGCAACGGCTTTAGAAGTATCCCTCGGCACGATTTTTCCTTTGTTATAGATCAGCCCAAGCATAAACTGTGCATGGGGAAAATCACGCTCGGCTGCGTGCTGCCACCATTGCAATGCTTTGGCAGGGTCATTGGGTATCCCCTCTCAGCGTATAGCAAACCAAGCGCCAAGTGCGCGTCAGCATCACCCTGATCCGCTGCCTTCTGTAGCCACTCCACACCAATAACATAATTTTTAGGCACACCAAACCCATTGATGTACAACTGCCCAAGAGCAGACTGCGCTTTGGCATGCCCCTGCAGAGCGGCTTTTTCATACCATTCTGCCGCTTTTCTGGTGTCCTTTGACAAGATAATGCCGCCATTCCTTCCAGTATCGTTCAAGTATCCTAGGTTGAACTGCGCATTCGGATCACCCGCTTCTGCATGCTCTCTCAATTTAGCCAGCTGCTCCACTTGCTCTGTCGTTCCGGACAGTGAGAGAACATTTGCACTCGCCTCAAAAGTAAATAATATGGTTAGGAATAATAGTGCCGCTCTGCTTTTATAGATATTCAGTAATGACATTTTCAGGCCTCTTTCAAGTTAATATTTTTTAATTTATTTGATCAAATGTAACAGGGACTCAAAAATTAGCCCGTACGCCCATAAGGAATCCGCGACCTGGCAACGGGGCAAGTTCTTTCAAGAAGGACGTATGCATTCGTGCTTCCTGGTTGAAAAGGTTATTGCCTTTGATATAAGCATCCCAATTGACTGAAGGTGTCTTAAAGCGGTAGCTCAACAGGGTGTTGGTCAACGTGTAGCCACTGGTCGGTAATTCGTTCGCTGCCACTTGGGCCTGCTTGAATGAATGGGAAACGTCGATCCTTGCGCTGAACTTGCCCACTTGATAATCAAGGCCTGCCCCGAGACGCATAGGCGAAATACGCGGCAACGGCTCCCCCGTATCACTGTTTTTCGCCCGTACATAGTCGCCGCGCAGGTTGAGATCCAGATTTCCTTTCTCTTCATATACCCGGAATTTTCCTTCCGCCTCAAAACCATGGAACTGGGCTTTCACCGCGCGAAACAAAGCTTCCCGTAGCTCTTCCTGTTCTTGGCCGCTGTTAATCAACGCAATGTAGTTCTGAAAGCGTGTGTAAAAACCGCTGATACTTGCTGAATGTAAGCCAGAACGCCAACGCAGCTGCACATCAGCGCCGTCCGACTTTTCCTTCGCGAGCGTTGTGTCACCCACCTCGAACTGCCCCGTTGCGACATGCCGGCCATTCGCGAATAGTTCGGCGTATGTCGGCACACGCTCGGTATGCGAAAGGTTTGTAGCCAGGCTAATATTTTGATTGACGGTATAGAGCGCGCCTAATGCACCGCTATTCGCTGAAAACTTGCGTTCCT
The DNA here is from genome assembly GCA_003402285.1 of Candidatus Nitrotoga sp. SPKER. GTDB lineage: Bacteria > Pseudomonadota > Gammaproteobacteria > Burkholderiales > Gallionellaceae > Nitrotoga. The sequence goes on from QFXG01000014.1 coordinate 130,254, forward strand.
GGGGCGCACCAAAGCGCGTCGTTGTAGGGCTGTCTCCGGCTGATCCTACCGTGGTGTGTTCGTTACGCCCCCCTGCGGTAAACTTGACATTGCCGAATGTGGCTTCTTCATAAATGAAAAGTGCTTTGGCATCGGTATTCACTTTCGGAACGAATGCTTCTTCGCCGAGCGCCTCAAAATCAGTATTTGACAGCTGCACGCCAAAGGCACCGGTGAATGGCCCCAGTTTGGCATGAGTTGCGTCTATCCGTGTTTCATATCCTTTGTTTTTAAATGTGGTTGCAATTTCGCCATTCTCCAGCTCATTGTGCAGGTAGTCAGTATGGTTATATTTGAATTTCACTTCTTGTATGATCGTGCCCAGCTCGCGTACTTCCCCAGCCACGCCTAACCGTTTGCTGTTCATGTCGACCCGCACATCCGGTTCCGCCACTGTACCGTAGTTCGCGTTAAAGTCGCTATAGGAGAGCCCAAGATATCCCTTGTCCAATGTGAGAGAGGCACCTAATGCGGCGCTGTCGCTCTTCGATGAGCTGTTAATCAGGCGTCCTTGGGTTTGTTCGACTGCGGGATCATCCAGGGCACGTTGCCGGTTTGACCGCGCAAAACCGGGAATACGGAGATCGTCAGTTCGGCGCGAAGCGACGTCAGCGTGGAACGCCACCACGCCATTGCCGGCTTCTACAACAGCGGCACCGCTGCGCTCGTTGGCGGCACCGCCAATCCGGGGTTCAACACGCCTGTCATGCCTTCGATGGGCGATTGGGGAATACGGTTGTCGAGCGAGTTCACTACGCCTCCAACTGCGGCACCGCCGTACATCAGGGCTGCGGGGCCGCGTACCACTTCGATTCGATCGGTCACTAGTGGGTCGATGGCCGTAGCATGATCAAAGCTCAAGGCCGAAACATCGAGTAGGCCAATACCGTTCTGCATTATCCGTACACGATCACCGTCCAGGCCACGAATGACAGGGCGGCTCGCGTTCGGGCCGAAATAGGTGGAACTTACACCGGGAAGTTTAGAAAGCGTTTCACCTAACGTGCTTTCTTGCCGAAACGATAAATCTTTTCCACTCAGCACAGAGACCGGGGATACAAGATCAAACAGGGCGCTTCCCAGCGGGTTGGCGGTTACTACAATCTGCGGCAATAAAACTGCTTCGGTTGCTGATTGGTCAGTAACCGGCTGTGCGGTAACGGGAAGGGTGATTTCAGCCGTGTGTGCGACAGAGGCTGTCGTAAATGCCAGAAATAGTGAGGCCGGAAATAATGAAGGTAGTAAACCGGATTTTTTAGTCGCATCGGGAGCGTGCAGGTGTGCGTGTAGCGACCCGTCATATATGACGTGCTTAAACATAACAATTCTCCAAAATAAATTATATGACCCGTGTTAAACGGGGCGTATTTATGTAATTTTTTGAAGAAGGGCAGGCGGGCCGCGCGCAATGGCGGTAAGTGGGTGGCTGGAACGTAAGGTAATGGCGAAAAACCGAACTGTTTCGCCCGGAATGTCGTTAACTGCAAAAAAATGGGAAGAGCTGCCAACTGCACTACCTAGTTGCGTGTATGCAGAACAATATCCACATGTCGATGAATGTGGTGCATGCTTATCGTGCTGCTGATCTTGTTCCGCAAGTGCATGCCGCAGAGCATGCATCGCTCCGCCTTGCTGAGCAAAAAGCAGCAACAAGGTAAGCAGTAGCGGGAAAAGGACACGGGATAATCGCATGATGGTGGCAATCAACGCGTATTTTTTAGAGTGTTCGGTGGTTTGTAAGGCTCAATTAGATCAGCCTTGATCTGATAACTGGCGAAACCCATCGAAGTATTGGAGGAAACTGTTGCCAAGGTGCCGCTGATGGAAATTGTCCCATATATCAACATTGCCCGCTTCAGTGTCTTTTGTTGTTTTTTGGTTAAAGTTTTTGGAACTAAAACATGCAGAATTTGATTGCCAGGTGGGGGTGGTACATGGATACAGGCGCCAAAATAGGGTACCAAAAGAAATTCTTTAACACTGTCATAGTTGACATCCAGTGGCACGACGAAACCTGGAATTTCAATGCGGGCACCGTTTAGATCGAACACAATAGGAGAGTCTTTCCAAGCCTCACGCACTCGTTCCAGGGCTTCCATGGCACGGGGGTCTGAGTCTTTCAGCTTAGAGAGATCTAACCCTTTGAGTGCTTTCATCGGATCCCAGTCGGCGGGCATTAATTCGTCCCAGTTTAGTTTGCGGTAAGGGGCTGTAGAATTGGCCTTTGAAATTAATTTATTTGGCAGGCGCTCGCCTACTTTGTATTCTTCCTTTTGTGTTTTGACATCAACTTTATTATTGGCAATAGACAAGCCAATAAATCCAGGCCAGAGAACAATTAGTAAGGCTAATGATGGCCACCATTTATTTTTAAGTATTGGCATCAAATTCTCGACATTAAACCGTCTATAAGCGACATTTTATAAGCACGATACCCTGGCAGAAATCCGGCCAGCAAGCCCACGATTAAAACTCCAACCAGAAGTTTGAATTCTGCGGCAGAGACCAAAACAGGCTGCAGTGTGATGCCGTAGTTTGCTTGTACCCATGGTGCCAGCGCTAACGATGCAACTGATAAAAATATGATGCCCAATGTGATCCCTCCCAGAGTCACCAGCAGGCTTTCACTAACCATAAGCAGAAAAATATCGCGCCGTCGGGCACCGATTGCCCGTAGGATGGCCATCTCCCGTCGCCGTTCATTGAGGCTCGCCAGCAATACTGCCGCCAAGCCACTGAGGCCGACAAACACCACCATACTGGTTACCGCCAGCAATGTTTTTTCTGCCACGCCTACCACCTGCCAAAGTTGCTCCAGAGCTACGCCTGGCATAACTGCGAGTAAAGGTTCGGCCTTGTAGTCATTAATTTGCCGCTGTACTTTAAATACTGCGGCACGGGCTTTGATACCTAGCAGAACAGCGGTGATGTCTTTCGGGGTCAGATCAAACTTGCGGACGTGTTCATTTGGAATCGTAAACCCGTGCATTGGCACACCCCCTACCCAGTTCAAATGGATGGCAGTGATGCCATCCAGGGAAATATGCAAGGTGCGGTCGACGGGCGTGCCAGTTGGGGCAAGAATGCCAGAAACAATAAATGGCTTATCGTCGTGCGCCAACAACCCGGCTTCACCCATACCGTGGTTGAGAATAATACGGTCACCAATGGCATAGCCAAGTTGACTGGCAACTTCCATACCGAGCACTACATCAAAAACACCCTGAAACGGCTCGCCTTTAACAAAGGATAGCCGACGGGAAGCGCCATACTGAAAATGTTTAAAATAGCCTGGTGTCGTTCCCATAACAGGGAATCCATGATGGGAGTCGCCGAGCGATATAGGAACCGCCCAAGCGATTAAAGGATTTTGGGCAATATCCTGAAAACTTTTCCAGCTTATGTTGCTGGTGGCTTCCCCGATCCTGAATGCGGCATACAGCATCAGTTGTACCGGGCTGGTTCTGGAACCTACAACCAGATCAGTGCCGGAAATCGATAGATTAAACCCGTGGTGGGCCTCAGAGCGTAAGCGCTCAACGCCCAGTAGCATAGCTACGCTCAGGGCGATGGCCACCAGTGTGAGCCCCAAAGTTAGACGGCGATTCCATGCACTGCGAAATGCCATGTGAAAAAAATGGCTCATACGTCACATCCAACCGGCATGGCTTTGTTGATCGATGGCAGTGCTATCTCATAATGGAATTGCGTAGCTAATTGGCGGTTGTGGCTGACGAAAATCAGCGCGGCATTTGCTTCGGTGCACTCTTGCAATAATAGATTGAGAAATGCGGACTGCCGGTCCGTGTCTAATGCAGAAGTGGGTTCATCGGCGATCACGATCTTGGGTTTTCCTATGAGCGCGCGGGCAGCCGCCACACGCTGCTGTTGACCGACGCTAAGTTGCGTGACGGGAATGTGCTCTGTATTTTCCAGTTGCAGATGGGACAGCAGGCGCCGCGCTGTTTCTGGCAGCGTACCGCCCTCAGCCAATGCCCGTTGTTGTCGGTGCGATGAAAAACGGCAGGGCAGCAGAATATTATCCATTACTGACAGATAAGGGATCAGGTTGAACTGCTGGAAAATAAAGCCGATATGGTCAGCGCGCAATTTGTCGCATATCGTTGGACGCATGTGGGCGAGATTTTTACCCAGAAGGTTGAGTGTGCCTTGCTGCACTGGTATAACCCCGCCAATAAGACTCAGTAAAGTGCTTTTTCCGCTGCCGCTTGGGCCGTATAGGAATACCTGGGCTCCCGCCTCTACCCGCAATAGCTCTATGTCCAAGCAATCCACTGCTGCCCCCGGATAACGGAAACGCAAATTCTGGATTTCAATTGCGAGCGCCATTACCAGGAAATCCGCCGTTTGGATGGCGTCAGTATGGCGGCGGACTGACCGCGCGGAGTGGCAGCTTCCGTTTTTAATCGAAGTAAACCTGGAAAGTAAGTAAATAAATTGACTTCGAGATCGCTTAACTCGTTTGGTTTTGCGCAATAAAACACGAATTCGGCATTGAGGTCGGCATGATCATGTCCCTCATGTTCGTGCCCCTTATGGTCATGTTCATTATGTTTACCGGTTTCTAGTACCGGTGATTCCAGTGAGTATGTTTTTAAAGTACAACGCGCTGCCACCGTTGGCTGAAATAAACGTTCTGCTTGATGTAATTGATCCGCCATATGGCGAACTGCCGCTTTCTGTTTTTCTGTGCGCGGTTGATGCTCGAACCCCAATAAACTATCGAGTGGACTGGACAGGTTGAGATGCAACATGCTGTTATCCAACGCAAGTTGCAAGGTAGCCACGCCATGCACATGTGCTTCTGCTGCCATAAGGGAAAGCGGCGCAAATAAAATCAGAGGTAGTAAAAAAAATTTGCATTTGGCCATAACCAATCTCCTTTCAACTATATTTACCAAAGGGCATCCAAGGCCAGCAACACCCTGGGTGCTGTGTTTGAAGGGACGATGGGTGAACGATGAATGATGCCGCCGCCCTCATTGCCCTGCCATTGGGAACCTTTGAGTAAAACAATGGCATACGGTGCGGCACGATGAATACCGGCCGGATTCAAGATGACTCCGGAATTTTCGTCAGAAACCCCCGGGGGCGCTGGCCCCAGTTTGCCGCGATCCGCGTAAGCGTCCTCCAGCCATTCGGTAGCTGGGCCGAGATAGGTACACAACAAACGAATACCAACGTGATCGACATGGAAGCGTGGGCACATGGCACGATTCACTACTTCCAGCCGCAACCCCACGGACGGGCAGTCCAGCAAGTCAACATATACCCCCACGAGCTGATTGATGTCAGCGGCAAAAGCCTCTTGTCCAGTATGCGCAGGCAGCCAGTGATGTGGAACAGTTGACCCGGCCTTCAAAACATGACGAAAACCACCGCCCATTTGATGGGCTACAACGGCGAGATAGGCATCGATAACTGGATCAGGATTTCGTTTGGCCATTACAACCTGTGTTTCCGGTTTAAAAATATCAATCAGTCGAAGCAATTCGCTTGACGGCTCCATTTCGGGCAATTGCAATGATTGATACTGGATAGCGACACCCATTACGCTTCTCCCGGGAATTCCCGATCCATACTTGTATCCCAATGCGGGAACGGATCAGGCAAGCTATGCCACGACTCTTTACCCTGCTCCATTTCATAATCCGTCAGCAAGCAGGCATTTAATGAATTACGTATTTTGTGTTTATTCATGTCTATGCCGATGAACACTAATTCTTGGCGACGATCGCCGAAATCGGCGTTCCAGTTTGCTTTAATCTGGTCAAGACTTTCCTGATCGTCCGGCCATTGTGATTTGTCCACATCCGCCCACCACAAACCGGCATGTCCATGGCGACAAGCACCACCGGCCTGTGACCAGCTAGCCGCAAAGTTGAAACGAGAGGCCAACCAGAAATAACCTTTCGAGCGCAGCACGCCTGCCCATTCACTATGAATCAAATTCCAAAACCGTTCAGGGTGAAATGGACGGGAGGCGCGATAAACAAAGCTCTTGATACCGTATTGCACACTTTCCGGTAGATGTTCTCCGCGCAATTCTTTCAACCAGCCGGGAGCTTGCTCGGCCTGCTCGAAATTAAATAGTCCGGTATTCATAATAATGTCCAGTGGTACGCGGCCAAACTCTGAAACTACAATTTTGGCGCGCGGATTAAGGCTAGCCAGGACATGACGTAGCCAGTCAAGATAATCACTGCTGACCAGGTCTGCCTTATTGATGACAATCACATCGCAGAATTCCACTTGATCAACCAGCAGGTCAACCACGGTGCGGTCATCTTCTTCCCCTAGGTTTTCACCACGTTCAATTACGGAATCAGCGGATTGGTAATCACGGAAAAAGTTTAAGGCATCCACTACCGTAACCATCGTATCTAACCGTGCCACTTCCGATAAACTGCGGCCTTGCTCATCCGCGAATGTAAACGTTTCTGCGATTGGCAAGGGCTCGGAAATCCCTGTTGATTCGATCAACAAATAATCAAATCTGCCTTCTTCCGCTAACCGGTTTATTTCCAACAGCAAGTCTTCACGCAAAGTGCAACAAATACATCCATTGGTCATTTCGACCAATTTTTCCTCAGCACGTGACAATTCCGCACCGCCTTGACGTATCAATTGGGCGTCAATGTTAATCTCTGACATATCATTGACAATCACGGCTACGCGTTTCCCTTCACGGTTGTTTAGTACGTGATTAAGTAAGGTAGTCTTGCCGGCACCTAAAAATCCGGACAGAACAGTTACAGGAAGAATTTGTATGGATTTACCCATAATATTTGTTGAACATCGGCAATAAAATTGCCGTTGGTATTTGTCCGAAAACAATCAATTTCAAGCAGTTCATTGATTCGTTTTCCATCAATGCAGCAAATGAGCCAGTCTTGCTGTGCCTACACCAAGCAACATCAGCATGAATTGAATTAACGTATCTTGTGGTTTGCATTTACGGTGAAGCTGGGGTACCAAGTCGGCAACTGAAATGTAAATGAAACTGGCTGACGCCAGAATCAGTATGTAAGGGATTGCAATCTGTAGCCGATCTAGCGCCAGCCAACCGAGCACACCACCTAAAGTCATGGCGACTCCAGATAAAGCATTCAACACAAGTGCACGAAATTTTGGTACCCCCGCTCCAAGCATGATCATGAAATCCGATATTTCTTGCGGAATTTCATGCACCATTATGGCCAATGCAGTCGCCCAACCGAGCTTAGGGTCAGCAAGAAAAGCTGCCGCAATCAGGATCCCATCTACGAAATTATGCAGGCTGTCACCCACGATAATCATTGCAACTTGGGGTTGATTTGAAACGTGTCCATTTGTTGCAGAGTGATCATGGCGCCACAATGTCGCTTTTTCCAACAGAAAAAATCCAGCTAGGCCGCCTAACAATATCCACCCCACTTGCTCCATATTTAGGCCGAGTTCTAACGCTTCCGGCAGCATATCGGTTAGGGAAAAAGCTAGCATGACTCCCACGGCATATGCCACCATTTTGTCGGCAAAGCGGGCTAGTATGGAAAGGGAAAGTGTCGCTGCCAGAAGAACTGAAACAACGCCACCAACCAATGTTGCCAAAATTATTGATAATAAAATCATGAGTGTTTTATTAAGGTCTGATGCATTGCGGTTAAACATCTGTGATCGCACATTCTGCGATCAGGAACACGTTGCCTGCCCTGTTCAAAATGATTTCTATTGATTTATTTACGGTATATAAATAGCCAGAAAACTGGATGCTTTAGGCTTTTCCATTGCAGTAAACAAACGGGCTTTAAGATTTATGTGGGCAACAATCTAAATGCAATAATGTTGCATTATAACTGCGACAAATCAAATAATGCAACATAGTTGCATTATTTGATTCTATTGACGTGGGATAGAGTTACTTGGGAATGGGGCGACCGCAATCATCACAGATGCCCTTGATATTCAGTTCAATTGATTCAACCGTAAAATACTTGGGTAACTTGGCTAGTTCTGGCTCTATTTCCGTTAGACAGCAAATCTTGCCACACTCCCTACATTGAAAGTGTGCATGCCGATGAGTTGCATCAGGGTGTGTAGCTTGAAATCGACATGCCCTACCAGTGCCTGCGACTTTATGAGCCAAACCATGAGTAACAAGCCAATCCAGCACTCGATAAACAGTGACCCGATCAAACTCACCAAGATTTTTAAGTCTTTCGAGAACTTCCGGGTGAGCGAGAGCGCTTCCGGCATTCGACAAAACACCCAGTACCGCACTCCTCACAGCCGTAGGACGCTCGCCAATTCCTTGTATCATTTGATCAGCTTTATTCATAATATCTCAATTAACGACTCAATGGGATCGCGTCAATTAATTTTGCTATGTCATGATTAATCATGGATTTTCTCTTAATCTTTGCGTTGAATGTTCTGGATAAGATAGTTCAATGGGAGATTATCACGAGAAGCACAGGATTCATGCAATACCTATCACAATCAAGTTAACGAATAAGTTCGGAGATTACAGGCATGACAGCCAAGTATTTGCCCAATTACTTGGGATGGTGAGGTCTGATTGAACGAAATCCGGCGTTTTCATGGTTCCCTCAAGCAGTCCTTGCTGCTGCACTCTGGATACATAATCAATACTTAATGCGAACATAGCCACATAAAAATAAGCAATCTGCTTATTCACATCCTATAGCGATCTTTCTACCATACGACTTATACCAATATGGGGTTACGTTATTCATTTTTGGAGAATTGCTATGTTTATGCACGTCATATTCGGCGCGGCGTTATTCACCTATGCCGTGACCAGGAAATCCGTTTACTTAATTTCCCTGCTACTTTTGGCTTTGATCGCATCCGCCAAAGTTCACGCAGCTGGCTCCGTGCTGAGCGTCATTTGTTCAGATGAGGACATGGGTGCTGAAGTTTTTATCAATGATAAATTTAAGGGCAAATGCCCGGTGGATTTAATTGTTCCTGCTGGCAAATTGAAGTTAAAAGTTGAAAAGAAAGTGGATGCTTTTAGTGATCGTGTATTCGAGCAAGAAATAAAAGTGGGCAAAGGTGTGGACAAACATGTCAAAGTGCCATTAGTCGCTACGCAACTCAACGACAAAGGCAAGGAACTTCAAGCTAGGCGATTGAGCTTGGAGCAAGCAGAATTGAAGAAATCAGGGAAAGAAGGCACGCCCGAAATGGTGGCGACTCCAGCTCCAAACGTTACCATGACGCATTCTGCCGTTCCATCACCGGTCGTGGTAGCCGGCCCGGCCGTAATCATTCCTCCGGTCATGTTATCGCCCCAGGTTGTGACTACGGATCAATCAGCAAATGAACCTGTC
>QFXG01000015.1 GCA_003402285.1 Candidatus Nitrotoga sp. SPKER
TGGGTTTGTACCGCTCGGTCAAATACGCCGCGAGGAAGTGCTTTCATAATTTGTTGAAATCGGCTTATCCTGTACATGTTGCAGCTCCGGTTTGTGAGTTGGCGCTCAGGGGTATATCCCCTATTACCAGATGCTGCAACACCTTTATGCCTATCGGCTCAATTTATTCCGGACAGCAGTGCACCTGCGCGGGAATGACGGAGTTTTTTGCAAATGGACAATCTGAGTTAATTGCAGAAGCGAGCAGGTTATGCCGGAAACACACCTGTGCTCAAATAGCGATCTCCCCGATCACACACAATGAACACAATGGTTGCGTTCTGCACCGTTTGCGCTATACGTAGCGCCACTGCCAGCGCACCGCCAGATGAGATGCCACAAAAAATGCCTTCTTCGCTCGCCAGGCGACGAGTCATTTCTTCTGCCTCTTGCTGACCCACATTCTCCAGTTTATCTACACGCTGGGTATCATAAATTTTCGGAAGATAAGCTTCAGGCCATTTGCGGATACCGGGGATTTGCGCACCCTCTTCCGGTTGTGCACCGATGATTTGAATCTGAGGATTTTTTTCCTTGAAATAACGCGAACACCCCATGATGGTGCCGGTGGTACCCATGCTGCTAATGAAATGAGTGATACCGCCTTGCGTGTCTCGCCAAATTTCCGGTGCGGTGCCCTGATAATGGGCCAGAGGATTGTCCGCGTTAGCGAATTGGTCAAGGATGACTCCGCGTCCTTCATCGCGTAGTTTCTCTGCCATATCCCGCGCCAACTCCATGCTGCCCTCTTTGGATGTCAGTACTAATTCCGCACCATATGCGCGCATGCTCTGGCGACGCTCAATACTCTGATTTTCAGGCATCACCAGTATCATCTTATAGCCTCGCATGGCCGCTACCATCGCAAGCGCAATACCGGTATTGCCACTGGTTGCTTCTATTAGCGTGTCACCGGGTTTAATGTCACCACGTTTTTCGGCCTGCATGATCATTGAGAGCGCCGGACGATCTTTTACCGAGCCAGCAGGATTGTTGCCTTCCAGCTTGGCCAACAGCACATTACTCGTTACACCGGGAATACGTTGTAGCCGGACCAGCGGCGTGTTGCCAACAAAATGTTTAATAGTGTGGTACATCTATATGTTCCTGAAACAAAGGTATTATCTTACCATTACATGCAAGTATAAATAACAACCCCGTCCAGCTCACGCTGGACGGGGTTGTTATTTATACTGCATCGAAAACAAAAATAAAACTGTGTATAGCCTTAGGTAATCAGCTATAAATTACTTTTCACTTTGTTTTTTTGTCAGTTGCTTTAAGCGTAACGGGCTTAGTAGAAGAAACTCCGGCCACTGTCAACTCAGAACGTAACTTTTTTACCGATTTACTACCAAAACCTTTAACATTTTCTAATTCATCCACGCTCTTGAATGAACCATTCTTTTTACGGTAATCGATGATTGATTGTGCCTTTACTGGGCCAACACCTTTAATTCCGTCTAATTCTTCTTTTGTGGCCGTATTTAGATTTACAGTAGCCATCGCAATGCCGGTAGAAATAACAAATGTAATAAACGCCAGTAGCAATTTTTTCATTATAGTCCTCTTGCAAAAATGAACGACGGAGCCGTCCTTCGATCAAAAACGCATGGCACCATAACAACGTTGACTCCTCTTAACAAAGCACATATCACCCACCTAATTTTCCATTGTGTCAAATATTAATAATCATTCATTCAAAATAGTCGATTATTTTTGGCAGACTATGTGCAATTCAAACAGGGTCAGTATATGTAACGGGCAAAATAATCTTTAAAGAGGATAAAATTTATAATTAGAGTACTTATCTTGACAGCAGAGCAGTATCTACTGCTCTGCTGATTCCCTAACATTAGGTCAGTTTCAAGAACAATCTTATGAATATAAAGCAAATATTAAATCTTATTAAAGCTACTTTTTCAGCGTGGATTGATGACAACGCACCCAGCATGGGAGCAGCACTTGCCTATTACACTGTATTTTCGATTGCTCCACTTCTATTAATTGTTATCTCTATAGCAGGCCTTATTTTTGGTGTTGATGTAGCCAGGGAAGAAATTGTTGCTCAATTACAGGGCTTAATGGGAAAAACCGGGGCATTGGTCGTGCAAGGTTTGCTCGAAAGCGTGAGTAAACCGGCAGAGAGTGTAACTGCCGCTATTATCGGTGTGGTTTTGCTGCTTGTTGGTGCAACTACAGTATTTGCCGAGTTACAGGACGATCTGGACAGGATATGGCGTGCACCAAAAAGAACTCAAGATGCCGGGATATTTGGGTTAATCCGCACGCGAGTGCTGTCTTTTGGGATGATCTTGGGAATAGGGTTTTTATTGATTGTTTCCCTTATATTTAGTGCTGCATTAGCAGCATTAGGGAAATGGTGGGAACCTGTATTTGGCGGGTTTAGACTCCTTGCAAGCCTAATCGATATCACGCTGAGTTTTTTAATCATTACCCTTGCATTCGCAATGATCTATAAGTTAATGCCGCGCATGAAGATCGATTGGCGCGATGTCTGGATTGGTGCGGTGGTCACCGCATTTCTTTTTACAGTCGGTAAAATCCTGATCGGTTTTTATATTGGCAGAAGTGGGGTTGCTTCAGGATTTGGAGCGGCGGGTTCGCTCGTGGTTTTATTGGTATGGATATATTATTCAGCCCAGATTTTTTTGATGGGCGCGGAATTTACGCGGATTTACTCTTATACGTTCGGATCGCACAAAGATCGTCCCATACAAACGGCAACTCATGATAACTGAAGATCCTCCAATTGCTCACATTCATGGCTTCCCGCCAATTGAAAACAGTAATTCAAGCATTCTTATCCTGGGCACGATGCCAGGCAAGGCCTCCTTACAAGCACAGCAGTATTACGCACATCCACGAAATGTATTCTGGAAGATTATTAGCGAAATTCTTGGCATCCAGGCTGTAAATTCTTATGAAACCAGAACATTATCAATTGTTGCGGCAAGAATTGCACTCTGGGACGTTTTGAAATCATGCAGGCGGGAGAGCAGTCTCGATTCTGATATAGACCATGACACGATCATGCTCAACGATTTTGCAAGTTTTTTTAAAAATCACCTGCATATTAACAGGGTGTGTTTTAACGGGGCCAAAGCGGAAAGCTTATATATAAAACGTGTGCAACCATTTCTTCAAGATACCTCACATATCGAATACATTCGCCTGCCATCAACAAGCCCAGCGAATGCTGCAACTTCCTTTGATCGGAAATTAAAAGCATGGAAAGAAATAATATGTTGATTTATTTCATATATCAATACCGTTTAAATGCGATTTGTATGTACCGAGACAGGCTTATTTTTGCTCATCGCATAACCTGATTTTGTTGCAGCATCGTTGAATTGTGTGCACGTCTTCTGTCTATTATTTACTTATCAATGGAATAAAAATCATATTACCCTCACGCTGTACGAGCACAGCGGCACGTATGCCCACTTCTGCCATGACATTACGAAATTGTTTAATGCTGGAGATCCGCTGGCTATTTATGGCGATAATGATGTCTTTAGGCTGAATACCTGACTCTGCCGCAATACCGTCAACTGCATCAACGACCACATAGCCGTCTGTACGCAGCATTTGCCGCTCACCAGGATTCAACTCATGCATCGTCAAACCAATTTTGTCTGGTACTATTTCTTTGTCTATCGGCCTTGATTGGGGTGTTTTTAAATCAGTTTCCGTGTCTCCCAGAGTGACTGCCACTTCCTTTGCTGTCCCCCGACGCCATACGTTGAGTCGTGCAATAGATCCGGGTGCGGCATCGGCAACTGTGCGAGCTAAATCATCTGCATCCGTTAGTTCTTTACCATTAAACTTCAAGATAATATCCCCGATCTCAAGGTTACTTCGTGCTGCCGGTGTATCTTTCCTTACTGTAGTAATCAGCGCACCGCTTGCCTTTGTCAGGCCAAATGATCTGGCATGTTCAGGGCTTACGTCTTGGATCGTTACACCAAGCAAGCCACGTTTAACAGTGCCATGCTTCAATAGCTGATTTTTTACCTTTATTGCGAGGTCAATCGGGATTGCAAAAGACAAACCCATATAGCCTCCGCTACGGCTATAAATTTGCGAGTTAATACCGATGACTTCTCCCTTTAAATTGAACAGCGGCCCCCCAGAATTTCCTGGATTGATTGGAACGTCCGTCTGAATAAATGGAGTGGTATTTTCGCCAGGCAAGCTACGCCCCATGGCACTTACGATACCCTGAGAAACCGAGTTGGTGAAGCCAAATGGCGATCCAATTGCAACGACCCATTCACCAACCTCAAGCTTTGAGGTGTCACCAATACTCGCAACAGGAAGATCCTTGGCTGAGATTTTCAGTAGGGCAATATCACTGCGCTTGTCGGCACCGACTACTTTTGCCTTGAACTCTCGCTTGTCAGTCAGCCGTACCGTCACTTCGTCCGCATTATCAATAACATGAGCGTTGGTAAGAATATAACCATCCTGACTAATGATGAAACCGGAACCCAGTGACTGACTGCGAAATTCATGCGGAGGCATCTCGCCAGGTGCAAACCGACGAAAAAATTCATAAAATGGATCATCTTGTTTGGTACCTGGAAAAGCTGGGAATGGAAGATGTTCCCTGCGAATCTTCTGCGTAGTGCTGATATTAACAACAGCAGGTCCTTCTTTCTTGACCAAAACCGTGAAATTCGGAAGCGCAACAACCGTCGATGGAGTGCTTACAGCGCCACTGGCCGTCACTGGCGGTGGGGGTGCTTGTTGTTTTTTTCCGCAGCTACTTAATACAAATAAAGTGGTCAATAAAACGACTGTAAATACAGGCTTGCTCATAGTGCGTATCATAAATTTTCCATTAATGCGTCCAACTCACGCGTAACAAGTTTTCCTCCTTATTATAGTGAAATTTCAGCTCTCCTTGATAGGCATGACGCAAAGCCTCCCCTATACCACGAGCGAGATGTAGATCAGTTGTCGTTATCAGGATACCGCCATCTTTTTTATCTTCCACTGCCATAATGCGCTTGAGCGGATGTTCTGTTCGTTCATGTTTTTCTACATTATGGATGAGATTCATAATTTCCTCGCCATGAGTGGCAAAAAATTGACCCTGTAAAGTAAGAAAACCAGCAGGATAATGGTCTTGTATACGATGGCAGGCAGGACACGTTTCCCGATGTGCTTCTGCCGGAGCTTGCCGCCACTGCCAGCGTCCTTCATGAAATACCGCGTTACATTGTGGGCAAACAGTTGGATCTTGCAATTTGCCCTTTAATTTGTAGGCATCATGTTCATGTTCCTGCAACATATGTTCGCTGCGTTCGCTATTAAAGCCGCTAGGAATGGTCACATTACTCATGATAATCTCCCTTGGAGTTCATTACTCCTATCTACTTCATACCTTCCAAACCGTGCCGATAGCTGGCAAACACTTCTCAAAAAATTCAAATCCCTTTGCACTAACATCATCATGTAAAGATGACCTGACTTACAGGTGGTCGTAATTATATAAATACTTTTTTAACGAATTAAATCGAGCAGTCTATAAGCATATTATTAATACATATCAATATATTAGGATTGCTTTTTAAGTACCTAAATGATATGCGTTGTGAGTTCGACAATGAAAAGATATGTTAGTGCTGCACCTAACATAAATGAATAAGCAAATTGCTTATTTTACTGACGGTAATTGTTTAAAGCATGATATTCAACCAAACATTGAAACTTAATTATTTGCAACCATATCAATAGGATAATCTGCTGACTGCTGCTGTCCGATGACAGTTACTACAATTGAATAATGTCACAAAGAATAGCCAAGCGAACGAGTTGAGCAGTATTTTGTAATTTGAGTTTTCTCATTATGCTAGCGTGGTGGACACCGACAGTTTTTGGGCTAATGGAAAGATTTTCGGCAATTTCCAGTATTGAATTGCCTTCTGCCATCAATTTGAATAACTGAAATTCACGTTTGGAAAGCGCGCTTATTGGATCCAGAGCGGCATGAAACAACTGCCTGTCTACAACCAAATCTGAAATATGTTCCGGGTCGACATATGTTTTCCCCAATTTTACCTGGCGTACAGCATGCACCATTTGTTTGAGACCGCTTTGTTTGGTTAAATAACCCGTTGCGCCCATCTCCAAGGCACGCTGAACCATCGTTTCATTACTGTGCATACTGAATACCAGGATGTGTGCAACCGGATCATGCGCTCTGATACGACGAATTGTTTCCAAGCCACCAATACCTGGCATATTGAGATCAAGAACCACTACATCAGGTTTAAACTCCCGATAAAGAATATAGCCTCTTTCCCCATCATCGGCTTCCGCCACTATCCGAATGTCGGCTGTACTTTCAAGCAAGCGACGAAAACCGTCGCGCACCACCGGATGATCATCTATCAGCAATATCGTGATCAGCTGCTCAGAAGTGCTTAAGTTCATTTTTTTCTTCTCTCTTCCTGATGCTTAAGCGGTAGTCGAACGTCGATACGCACACCATGGCCGGGAGTACTAAATGAGGAAAACTCTCCCCCCGCTGCAATTGCCCGTTCACGAATGCCTAATAACCCAAATCCATTGAATGCCTGGTTTGGATCAAAGCCTTTACCGTCATCCGTGACCCTTAGAAATACGGCATCGACATCAGGTGCCGCTCCCGATTCACGGCTTAAACATACAGAAACATGCTTGGCGAGGGCGTGACAGCAAATATTGGTGAGTGCCTCCTGGATGATGCGGTATACAGTAATATTAATATTTTCACCCAAACCGTTTAAATCCCCTTCAAGTGTAAATTCGAAGATTATGTCTGGGTTATGTAAACACCACTTGTTTGTCAGTTCACGCAGACTATCTGCCAGCCCAAGTTCATCCAACAATGCCGGACGCAAATGACGCAACATGCCACGGATCACCTCATGCATTTCTTTGGCACTTTCGCTAATAGCTTGTACGCTTGCCCGAACGGTAGACTCTTCGTGGGATATACATAAAACCGCTTGAGCTTCCGCATGAATAGCGGTAAGCCATTGACCTAATTCATCATGTAATTCACGAGCCAGATGACAACGCTCCGTTTCCTGAACGCTATACAAGTTTTGCGTAAGTGTGCGGTTTTGCTGCAACAATTCCAGATTGATATCTGCCGCCTTTCTAAGTGAACTAATGTCAATACCAACTCCCAATAGCCCCGCGACATTCCCTTCCGGATTATTAAAAGGGGCGAGCACAGTAGACAAATAAACCACATTGCCGCATGCATTGGTCAGTCTGTTTTCTATATTTGCTTTGATTACGCCCGACTCCAGCACTTCACGATTTATGCACTGGCACTCTTCAGCTAGTTCGCGTGGCAGAAGCTCAAAATCGGTTTTACCAAGCACATTTTCTACAGTATGACCAAGAAAGTCAGCAAACATCTGGCTAACGGTTACATAACGCAAATCCAGATCCTTGTAGAACACAATGGCCGGTATCGCATTCAGCAAGGCAATTTGCTCAGTTCGTTTTTGTTGAAGTGCTAATGCAATACGTTTTTGTTCGGTAATATTGGTCATTACGGTGCGACAGGCCTTTATCCCATTCCCTACAGCTGCACTTTCCAGGCGGATATAATCCGGCTCATCCGTACGAGTCATTATTCTTAATTCGGTAACAACATTGCCCGAGGAATTGAAAGTTTGCTGCAGATGGTGTGAAAACGCGTAAACATCGCCTTTAATAACACGAGTTAAAAAAAGCGTGCCCACAATATTTTCACGCGCTTCACACAGCATGGTAGCGCCAATTAGATTGATTTCCTGAACATATCCAGCCTCATCAAGCGTGAGATAGCCCACGGGGATAAAATCATAAAGATTGGCATAGCGATCGCGTGTTTCTTCCAGCACCCGTTGTGCTTCTCTTAATTCGCGATTCTGCATCTCCAGCTCAATGTGCCGTAATTGCAACTCATGCAACAAATGAGTTTTGTCATTTTCTTTCTCTCTGTCTGAGGCTCTCCTATGCATTTCTCTAAATTGTTTATTTTGCGCCTCCAGCTCAAGATGACGCACCTGCAACTCGTGCAATAATTGCATCTTTCCATCTTCCAACTCTCCATCTGACGCCTTATTATTCCGTAAAACGACGTCGTTGGATTGATTCTCCTGGCTGTCATTTTTAGGATCGTCGAATCTTCGATTTTGATTTATTTGTACCTGAGTCATCACATTCCTCACTCAGTAATTGTTAGGGGAATTAAATTGCTCACAATTAGTCATGCTACGGTAGTGAGGTATCAAACATCACCAGAAAGACATTTTTACCGTAAAAATGCTACATAAGATATAACTGATTCAGGATTTTTAGCATTGTTCTTGATGTATTTCAAAATACATCCATAGTTACATGTTCAAGGAATATTTCTCATATTAACCATTCAACTATATTGCCTCTCTCCTTTTTCTACAAGAAGGAATATAGCCTGTCTCTGCTAAAATCATCTTACCCCGTTCACAGATTATTTAAGTCGCATGATAGAAATAAGACAGCGCTCTTATCCAACCGATACTGCACGACAACTTATCGACACGGGGATCACACCGCTATTGGCACGTATTTACGCGGCACGTGGCGTTGGTAATGTGACCCAGTTGAATACCAGCCTGCAATATCTGTTGCCCTTCACGCAACTAAAAAATGCACAAAAAATGGCGTGTTTATTGGCGGATGCCATCGCCACACAACGCAAACTACTGATCGTGGCAGATTATGATGCCGACGGTGCGACCGCCTGTGCTGTGGGACTGCGTGGCCTGCGTATATTAGGGGCACAAGTCGATTTCATCGTGCCGAACCGATTCGAATACGGTTATGGTTTGACGCCGGAGATCGTGCGCCTGGCGGCGCAATCCGCCCCCGATATATTAATCACCGTCGACAACGGTATCGCCAGCGTGGAAGGTGTGGCCGAAGCCAATCGATTAGGCATGCACGTATTGGTCACCGACCACCATCTGCCTGGCGAGGCCTTACCGGATGCGCTTTGCATTGTCAATCCAAACCAACCGGGTTGCAATTTTCCCAGTAAAAATCTGGCAGGAGTTGGTGTCATGTTCTATGTATTACTCGCATTACGCGCCGAACTACGGACTCGCGGCGCATACGCAGAACAGGCGGAACCCAATCTAGGCAAGCTACTCGATCTGGTCGCCTTGGGAACAGTTGCAGATGTTGTAAAACTGGATGAAAACAATCGTATTCTGGTACAACAAGGACTACAGCGCATCCGCGCCATGCGCGCATGTTGCGGCATCAACGCATTGTTGCAAATAGCCGGTAAGAATCATGCACAGGTTTCCAGTTATGAATTGGGCTTTGTCGTGGGCCCAAGGCTGAATGCGGCTGGACGGCTGGAAGATATGAGCCTGGGTATCGCATGTTTGATTAGCGATGATGTCACCGAAGCAAATAAAATCGCAACGCAACTGGATGCTCTAAACCATACGCGGCGCAACATAGAAGCTGACATGCAGCAAGCAGCACTGGCCACGCTGGAGCACATCACTCCAACGGACAGTTGCAGCCTCTCTTTGTTTGACGAAACCTGGCACCAGGGTGTGATTGGCATCCTCGCTTCGCGCCTGAAAGACCGTTACCATCGCCCTGTTATCGCTTTCGCACGCTCACTGAATGGTGAAATAAAAGGCTCTGGGCGCAGCATCCACGCCCTGCATCTGCGCGATGCACTTGATCTTGTGTCCAAACGCCATCCGCATTTACTGCAAAAATTTGGCGGTCATGCCATGGCAGCAGGACTTAGCCTGCGCGAGGAGCACTTCAATGAATTTAAGGTGGCCTTTGAAGCCGTAGCACAAAGCCTGCTTTCCCCAGCCGATCTGACCAAGATTATTGAAACAGATGGGCTACTCGCACCTTCCGAATTTACATTAAGCATCGCACACAGCCTGGAACAGCAGGTTTGGGGACAAGGTTTCCCGCAGCCATTTTTTGAAGGCGAGTTCACCGTAGAAAGCCAGCGCATCGTTGGCGAAAAACATCTCAAACTAAAACTGGGCACATCAAGTGCAACCTATGATGCCATTCATTTTTTTTGTGCCGACCCCATGCCAGCCTGCATTCGTGCAGTTTTCAATCTGGGTGTCAATGAATACAACGGCAACAGCAGCTTGCAGCTCATCGTGCGGCACTGGCAAGATACAGATATATGAGTCATGAAAGATCGTTTGTTTATCTGAAATGCTGATAAAGCACGCTTCGTTTAAATTACACGTAAGGTGGCCTAACGATGAATCAGCAAATTTGGCAAAGCACCGGTATTGAAGTACTGCCACAGTTCCTCGCCAGCCTCGCCATCGGCCTGCTGATCGGTCTGGAACGTGAGCGCAGATCTTCGTCCAAAGCGGGACTGAGAACTTTTGCGCTGGTTGCGTTGTTAGGCACTCTCACCGCCATGCTCTCCAGCAAAATTGGTTCTTCTTGGCTGCTGGTTACAGGCTTCTGTATCGTGGGCATTATGATCATTGCCGCCTATTTCACCAGCCCCACCGAAGATAATGATCCAGGCACCACCACGGTTGCCGCCTTACTGTTGTGTTATACACTCGGCGCACTAATCTGGTATGAACAAACAACATTGGCCGTCATGCTAGCCATCGTCACTACTACTCTACTCTACTTCAAACTCGAACTACGCGGCATCACGAATAGATTGACGCGCCGCGACCTGGTTTCTATCCTGCAATTTTTGGTACTAACCTTCGTTATCCTGCCAGTCCTGCCAAACCAGAACTACGGCCCTTATGAGGCATTCAATCCGCATCAAATCTGGAGAATGGTCGTGCTAATTTCCGGGCTCAGTCTAGCGGGTTACGTTGCTCTGCACTGGACGGCTCAACGCTATGGCGCAACATTGCTCGGCTTGCTCGGTGGACTGGTATCCAGCACCGCAACCACATTGGTTTACGCGCGCCACGCCAAAACCAGTGAAATCATGGCGCGTCTGTCTGCTGTGGTTATCTTGCTTGCCAGCCAGGTTGTACTGCTGCGCTTAACCGTGGTAAGTGCAGTAGTGTCGCCCGGCTTACTCACCAAACTATTGCCAGTGATGGGGCTCGGCCTTTTGTTTGGACTGATCGTTACTCTTTTCAACTGGCGCAAATTGCATACCACTTCAGATCTACCCATGCCAAAAACGTCTAATCCAACCGAGATCCCTATCGCTCTAAGCTTTGGTCTACTCTACGCGGTGGTACTGTTTTTTTCTGCCTGGCTTTCGGATATTGCCGGCAGCGGCGGCCTCTATGTGGTCGCCTTGATTTCCGGACTAACCGACGTGGATGCCATTACACTCTCCAGCCTGCATTTATTCGATTTGGATAAACTGAACGATGATCAGGCAGTAACGACCATAGCCATCGCTTTTCTGTCCAATATGATATTCAAATTTGGGCTGGTGGTATTTATCGGGGGCATGACCCTGGCAAAACATGTCGCAACAGGTTTTTTGGCAATAGGAGTCGGTGTTGCGCTGGGCTTGTTTATGCTATAGCTGCCTCCTTAAACTCCACGCTGAGCTTTCAGCTATAATCGCCCCCTTTTCCATACTCGACAATACTAATAATGGAAGCCGAACAACTTAACGCCCTCACCCACCAACTGCAAGATCTCCGTGTTCGTATCACTGAGCTACGGAGGTATCTTTGACTTCGATGGCAAACAAGAGCGACTGTCTGAGGTCGTAATCCTCGCTGAAGATCCTGCCATCTGGCAGGACAATAAGCGTTCTCAAGAACTGGGACGTGAGCGCAAGATGCTTGAAAGCATCGTTCTCACCTTAAATCAGCTAAATCAAGATCTTGATGATACAACCGAGCTATTTGAAATGGCATTGGCGGAAAATGACGATGCCAGTCTGAATAGCACCGTGCAGGATGTGCAGGCAATGGAAAACAAAGTAGCGGGTATGGAATTCCGCCGCATGTTTTCCAAGTCCATGGATTCCAATAACTGCTTCCTCGACATCCAGGCGGGCTCTGGTGGTACCGAGGCGCAAGACTGGGCTTCGATGCTGTTGCGCATGTATTTGCGCTACTGCGAAAAAAAGGGCTTCCAGGTGGAAATATTAGAGCAATCCGATGGCGAAGTAGCCGGTATTAAAGGGGCCGTGCTCAAAGTAATTGGCGACTATGCTCATGGTCATTTGCGTACCGAGACTGGCGTACACCGACTGGTGCGCAAATCCCCATTCGATTCCGGAAACCGCCGCCACACCTCGTTTTCCAGCGTATTTGTCTATCCTGAAGTAGATGAATCCATCGAAATCGAAATTAACCCGGCAGACCTGCGCGTGGATACCTACCGCGCAAGCGGTGCAGGCGGACAACACATCAACAAGACCGATTCAGCGGTACGTATCACCCACGCACCTACGGGCATTGTGGTGCAATGCCAGAGTGACCGCTCACAGCATCGCAACCGTGCCGAAGCGATGGCAATGCTAAAGTCACGCATGTATGAAGCCGAACTGCGCAAACGCAATGCCGAAAAAAAAGAAATGGAAGATGGAAAAACCGACATCGGTTGGGGGCATCAAATCCGTTCGTACGTTCTCGATCAATCGCGCATCAAGGATCTACGTACCAATGTCGAAATCGGCAACACTCAGGGTGTACTGGATGGCGATCTGGATGAATTTATTAGTGCTAGTTTGAAGCAAGGGGGCTAATCAGATTAAGCTGACGCAAGCCAATAGTTCAGACATATTCTCAATATCTGCAATGTGCGGCCTTTTAAAAAATACGATTAGCATCCGCTAAAATTTACCGAATTGGTCATTCAAGATTTTCCAATAATGGATACGATAAGTTTATTTCTCCTACTGCTATTAGCTGCGCTGGGTTGGTTCTGGTTTGACAGTCTGCGCGCGCTTGAGGTCGCCCGAAATATAGGCAAAAATATTTGCAACAATGAAAATTTGCAATTCCTCGACGACACTGTTGCCAATATCGGGTTAGCTCTGGCTCGCGACAAGACTGGGCGCAGGGTATTGCGACGCACTTATCGTTTTTTATTCAGCGAGACAGGTAACACTCGACTTGAAGGACAACTGGTCTTACTCGGTGACAAATTCGAGTCAGTGACGATGGAACCCTATCAAATAATGCCATGAACAGACTAGGATTATGAAGTAATGAGATCAGTTATCTTCCCATATCCTCGTGCTTAAATTGCACGTAGTGTGGCATTCGTGCCACAATCCTGCGCCTGTGAAAGCACTCCTGAATTCTTGATCCTAATCTATCCGAACATCATGACTACCGAACCAACCATACCTCAGCAAGACGAAAATCAAATCATTACCGAGCGCCGCACCAAGCTCACCACACTTCGCAAAGAAAGAGTAGCTTTCCCGAATGATTTTGAGCGCAAAAATCTGGCTGGTGATTTGCATAATTCTTACGGTGCAATGAGCCACGATGAACTGGAAGCAGCGCATATAAGCGTGGCTGTAGCCGGGCGCATGATGTTAAAGCGCGTCATGGGCAAAGCCAGCTTTGCCACCGTGAATGACATGAGCGGACGCATCCAGCTATTTATTAACAATAACGATACCGGCGAAGTAGCGCATGATGCATTCAAGCACTATGATCTGGGCGACATTCTTGGTGCAACAGGCGTACTGTTTAAAACCAAGACCGGTGAACTTTCTGTTCGTGTGACCGGGCTGCGTCTGTTGACTAAAGCACTCCGCCCACTACCGGAAAAATTTCACGGTCTGAGCGATCAAGAACAAAAATATCGTCAACGGCATGTGGACCTCATCACCAATGAAGACACGCGCAATACATTTATCATCCGCTCTAAGGTAATTCAGGCTATACGAGAATTTTTCATACGCCACAATTACCTCGAAGTCGAAACACCAATGATGCATTCCATTCCGGGCGGCGCATCGGCCAAACCCTTTATCACGCACCACAATGCCCTGGATATGCAACTGTATCTGCGCATCGCGCCGGAGCTGTATCTTAAGCGGCTGGTAGTGGGTGGGTTTGAGAAGGTATTCGAAATCAACCGCAATTTTCGCAATGAGGGGCTTTCTACGCGACATAACCCCGAATTCACCATGATCGAGTTTTATGAAGCCTATCGGGATTATCGTTATCTGATGGACTTCACCGAGAAGCTGTTTAGCGAAGTGGCGCGCAAGGTGCTTGGCACCACTGTATTCTCTTATCAGGGACGTGAGCTCGACTTGGGGCAACCGTTCCATCGCCTGACCATTGCACAGGCAATCCAGAAATATCATCCGCAATTTTCTGACGAGCAATTGAACGACCGCGATTTTCTCATCAACGAATTACAAGACCTGAAGGCAAAATTCAGGACGGCGGATGGCGTGGGCGGACTGCAACTTTCACTGTTTGAAGAGCTAACCGAGCATCAGTTATTCGAGCCGACTTTCATCATTGACTACCCTGCAGAAGCCTCGCCACTGGCGCGCCGCAGTGATACACGCCCGGAGATTACCGAGCGATTTGAACTGTTTATGGTAGGCCGCGAAATCGCCAATGGCTTCTCCGAGTTGAATGACCCGGAAGACCAGGAAGCACGCTTTGATGCACAGGTAACGGCAAGGGAGGGAGGCGACGAAGAAGCCATGTTCAAAGACAGCGATTATATTCGCGCGCTGGAATATGGCCTGCCGCCCACCGCCGGAGAAGGTATCGGAATAGATCGACTGGTGATGCTGCTTACCGATAGCCCTAGCATTCGCGATGTAATTTTATTTCCGCAAATGCGCCCTGAAAGATAATAATATAATCAATTGCTTGTTATTTTAATAAACCACTTAAATTAATTTTTCTTAATGTCCCCATGCCTCGATTTCGGTGATACGGGAATAGCCAGCGAGTGCACTGGTGACGTTTATTCGAATCTGGTCGGTGGTGAATGCAGGGAAGTTTACAGTGCGCTTAACCAGATTGTTACCGTTTACCGTAGCAAGTGTGGTCCAAGTTGATCCATTCCATCCCTGCACGGTAAAGCCAGTTATGCCATAAGTATTAAAGGTGAGCGTATCGGTGGGTTCGATTGGATTATTGTAGTTATCCTGAATCGTATAGACCACTACACGATCGATTGTTTTCGTGCCATTGAAGTTGATTTGAACCCAGTCAGGTTGCGTGTTGGCTGTCGCATCATTCCAACCCCCTCCATTACCCCAAGTGACACCGGTACGCTGATTGTTATTAATCGCCCCTACCGGGTAAGCGCTGCTGTAGGTGCTTGACGCTGACGCTACCGCTCCGACACTGGCGAGTGCAATGTTGCTATTCGTAATGATAGGCATCGTCGCTGCAGAAACCGGCGTTGACTGTGCTGAGCAGTTATTTGCTGCATCACACGCCGCTACGGTATAGCTATAACTGGTCGAGGCAGTCAAACCCGTATCGTTATAGCTCGTCGTAGTGGGATTCCCAACCAGACTGCCTCCACGATAAACTTTATAGCTCGCCACGCCCACATTGTCGGTCGAGGCCGTCCAGCTTAGGTTTATTTGAGTAGAACTAACAGGGGTGGCAGTAAGGCCGGTAGGTAACGTAGGTGATAAATTATCGACGCCACAATTTCCTCCAACGGATCCAGTTCCATTCATCTTAAAAATAGCTGAAGCTGCACATCCAGCCGCGATTACAAGCTGTGTCGGTGCATCTCCCCCAAACACTATGGGCGCTATCGCCACCCCGCTATTATAAAGAGGAGGTTGAAAAGAAAGCCCCGAAGATGTGTCCGCATAGGGGCCAACGCTGGAGCCTGAAGTAAATGCTGTATGAATGACTTCTGCATGCAATGTATAGCTACCTGGAGGTAGCAGAAATTTAAAGTAGCCGGTATTTTGGCTCAGATAATCAGAAACAAAACTAAATACTTTATTGGTATCTACTTCTTTAACCCAAATGTTGGCGCCACGGATAGGCGTACCATCCGCCTGGATGAAAGTTCCAGTAAGCTGACCATAAGCGCTGGTCACTGTTGCAGTGGGATAAAGAGCGCTCACTGCGGCCGTGTCATCTTCGTGTAAAGAACTGGAACCCCGGTATGCAATCGGATACATTAATGGATAATTTGAATTTACCAGCCCTTGTGAATTATCCAACTGGGTGTGATCCAAGCCGATCAAGTGACCAGTTTCATGAGCCAATACAACTTTCATAGTCGTGTCACTTACCGATATGGAGCCATTGATCACAGCACGGCCTTCGGTATATGCACACTGTGAACCGTTATTGTTCCAAGCCGAACCGGCAAAACCCAATACGCTATTTTTTGCACCCACACCGAACATGGAATCAATAATCGAACCATTGGTGTCATAAATTACAGGATTCAAACCATCTGAGAAATTATATAAATACGTCGAATAATTACTGCTGGTAACGTCCACTGGAAGATCTGGCCCTCGAGAGAGTGCCACCGTTGACGTAGCCACATTGGTCCACAAGGAGACTGCTTCGGTGACGAGAGCATCTGCTTGCGCTTTAGTACGCGAACCCAGAACTCCTTGGTCATAGTTAAGTGACACGGAACCTACACCCGGGTATTTTGCAGGAAGCTGATAACAAACTACCAACGGACCACCAGCAAAGGTAGAAGCCGTAAATATAATCAAGGCGCAAGTTATGAGTCCGCGCATCATTCTCAGACATATCATTTAGCTGCATCCCTTTTCTGGCGCACAAGCTGCTTAAATTCGTCAAGATCAAGCCGATTGATAGGACCAGACGTCTTTTGCATTTTGATTTGAGCGGATGGAGGTACCAAATCAGTGGAAATACCCAAGGTCATTTCTTTGAAATCTCTGCCATTACTTACATGAAAGCCTGTTGACACCGGGATGATATTAAATTTTCCCTGATCAAGACCCACTGGGCTGGAGAAACCTGCTGTCGAAACGCCGTAAAGGAAAAGCACATAACTTTCTCCCACTGTAAACGTAGGCACACCTGATGTTTGATAAGTTTCTCCTTCTAATTTTCCACCGATTTGCTTAATGGTATGTGTGGCTCCAACCTCACCCTTTAGAATTTCCTGCACTTCAAAGGTGGAATAAGTCACAATTGAGCCTGTTTGTAGATCACGTTCGCTGTGATTCTCAAGAGATTTACCCTGAAATACGATAGCAGCATCATCGACGATCTCATCCAGGTAGAGTGGTAGCACACTCATGGCGTGTGCTGGTATTGTAATTATAAGGCTGAGCAAACATGTAAAAAAAAATTGTCTTGGCATTGAAGTCCCTCCAAAGGAGTAAAGCATAACGGATCAGTATCTCAAAATATTATTAATACAGCCAAGTAAAATTCAGCCACAGCTATCACTGTAAAATTTTATTAGCAGAGATAAATTCAAGGTATCGGCATAAATAACTTAATATTTAATCTTGGGGAAAATAAATTTTGAAGCACTATCAGATGCTATATCTTAATATTAATTGGCATTAGCCTTAAAGAAGTTAATCAAACACTCTTTTAAGAGTGCTATCCCAATAAAGTTTTTGGATAAAAGTACGCTAACGTAAGAATTACATCCCCATCATCATTTACATATCAAAGCAATTCACAAATCCAGAATTGGCACAGGGGTTTATTAAAAATGTTAAAATTAAAAAAGTTCATTAACTTAACTAAAACTAATTTAAAGAGTTTGCTCACTAAGTTAAGTATTCTTATTAAATTAAATATTTTATAACCAACAATACATAATCAAAAGACGCAAATCCTGAAGCCTGGTCGAACAATGCCATCTAAAATTTGTCAGGTGGCGCAGGCTATGCTGGCAACGGATTCCGTGCCAGTCAAACCAATAGCCAAAATATAGATAATTAAAATTAATCTTCCATCAACAGAGTAAAGGGAGCAACAACGCACATGATTGCCGCAGTGAAAAATCTTGTTGAATATCGCGAACTAATGACTGTCCTTGCCTGGAAGAATGTCACGTTGCGTTATAAACAGGCTTATCTGGGTGTAGCCTGGGCTGTAATAAAGCCACTCATCCTCATGCTGATTTTTACATTGGTCAAAAGCTTTGTTGGGATTGATAGTGGCAATATTCCTTATCCCCTTCTAACCTTCGCTGCACTCATGCCCTGGATTTTCTTTCAAGAATCTGCATCGGAAGGCGTAAATAGTGTTGTGGGCAATGCCAACCTGATCAAAAAAATCTATTTTCCTCGTGAGATCTTCCCCATAACAGCAGTCGTTACCAAGCTTGTGGAGCTTGGCATCAATTTTGTCATTCTGGCGGGGCTCATGATTTGGTTTCAATATATACCAAGTATGCAAATGATATGGGTGCCTTTCATTATTCTGTACACAATTCTGGCAGCTTTAAGCATCGCGTTTGCTGGCGCAGCAATCAATGTTTACTACCGGGATATGGGAACAGCTCTGCCGGTGCTGCTTTCCCTGCTAATGTATCTATCTCCGGTAATCTATCCATTACAACTGGTCAAGGATAAACTTTTGGAACAACAAGCTGCCGGTGAATGGTCCAGCCTGCTTTATACCCTATATACCCTTAACCCTCTAGCGGGCATCATTGACGCGTTTCAGAGTGTAGTGCTGCGAAACCAGCCACCGGATCTGACGGCCATGGTACCCGGCATAATCCTGGTTGCGATCCTGCTTCCGCTAAGCTATGTCTTTTTCAAGCGGGCGGAGTCTTATTTCGCAGATGTTATTTGAGGGCAAAGGGTAGGAATTGGTGAATAGCGCAAAGATTACAGAATGGTAAAAAATTTAGGATTTAATCGATGGTGAAGGCTATAAAAAATTGATCGGGATCGTTGCGGCATAAAACTGGCCACGACACCCCGTACATCTATACGGAGAGAATGAACCATGAAAAACCTTAAATTTGTCGTTTACCGGGAAGATCAATATTACGTTTCACAATGCTTAAACATTGACGTAGCAAGCTGTGGCAATACTATCGACGAAGCGATCCAGAATCTAAAGGAGGCCACCGAGCTCTACTTTGAAGAAGGGGAGTCAGAATACCACCCCATAGAAGAGGCCTTGCTGGGAGAATACGCTGTCAATGGCTGAACTTTATTCATCAAGAACGATTATTAATGTCTTGCTGCGACATGATTTCATCTTTATTTCTCAAAAAGGCAGCCATAGGAAATTCCGCAAAGGTGATAGAACCGTGATTATTCCTGATCCGAAGAAGGAAATACCATTAGGCACGTTTGCCTCTATTCTCAGGCAGTCCGGCCTCAGTAAGGAAGACTTTAAATAACTATGCCCATTATTGAAGTAAACCACGTCACCAAAGAATACCAACTTGGTCAACTACAGAGCCTGAAAACCACCGCCCTCAATCAATGGCGGCGGGTCACGGGTCAGCCAGTTGAAGAACGTGCTCCATTCAAGGCTCTTAATGACGTCACGTTCTCCGTCGAACAAGGCGAGGTACTTGGTATAATTGGCCACAATGGCGCCGGTAAGAGCACTATGCTCAAATTACTAGCTAATATTTCAAAACCCTCTAGCGGCAGCATTCAGGTCAAGGGCAAAATAGCACCACTGATCGAAGTGGGTGCCGGTCTGGTCGGCGACCTTACCGGACGTGAAAATATTTACCTCAACGGGGCTATCCTCGGCATTCCTAAAGCAGAAATAAAACGCAAGTTTGATGACATTGTCGCCTTCGCTGAACTTGAAGAATTCATTGATACGCCTATCAAACGCTATTCCTCTGGCATGCAGGTGCGGTTGGGATTTTCCATCGCCACCAGTGTGGAGTCGGACATCCTGATTGTGGATGAAGTACTCGCTGTGGGGGATCTGGCATTTCAGCGGAAATGTTTCGACCGGATGGAGGATTTGATCAAACGGCAGGGTAAAACCGTTTTACTGGTCAGCCATAACATCCGACAAGTCGAGCGCTTGTGTAACCGAGTCATATTACTCAATAAGGGACAAACTGTAAGTGATGGCGGCGCCAACACCGTTTGTACCCAATTTTACGAGGCTAGTGATTCACAAATAAGCATTGGTGATTCCACTAATCTGAATTCAGCCAACAGCAACGAATGGGCAACGGGTGAAATTCTACTTCACAGTATTGAAATATTGGATTCTGAAAATAATCCCATCAACAAACTCAAGCATGAACAAGCGGTCAAAATTCAACTCAATTACGAAGTAACAAAAGAGATTCGAATGCCTATTTTTGGGATCGGTATTCATACAACTGATTTCATATATCTGGCAACAAAACACAGTATCAATCAACTCAAATTGGAACACCTCGAGGCCGGGCATCATGTGCTTACTTTTGATATCCCATCGTTTCCGTTCATGCCCGGGGTTTATTCCCTCCGCGCCGGTGTAGCGGAAGGTACCGCAGCCAGAACAATTTTTTATGCAGAAAACTTATTGCATTTACAAGTGGTCTCAGACAACACTGAAGACAGAGCTTGGAGTGAGGGACTGGTATCTCTTCCCGGCGTCTGGAGGTACTCGACGCCTTCATCGAATCTTAAGGAAAAGACGCATGACAATCTCGAAAAAATATCTTTATAACATCCCGGACGACTCCAATCATGCGGCGACTAAAATTACTGCATGGATAAATAATGACCAGGAAATACTTGAGATCGGGTGCGCAAGCGGCATTCAGACGCGTCATTTTAAAGAGCATCTTGGATGTCGAGTGACAGGGATCGAAATTGATCCTCTAGCCGCTGAAGATGCTCGCTCTTATTGTGAAAGCCTTATTATTGGAAGTATTGAAGAGCTAGATCTACCCAAAGCACTTGGAGATAAACGCTTTGATGCTATCACCCTTGCCGATGTGTTGGAACATTTGGTTGATCCTGCCAGAACACTGATAAAAGTTCGTCCCTTTCTTAAAGAAGGAGGAAACTTAATTGCCTCTATCCCCAATATCGCCCATGCAGCCATTTGTTGGGAGCTCGCGCATGGGCGTTTTGATTATCAAAAATTCGGTTTGCTCGACAGCACCCATATTCGTTTTTTTACGAAAAAAAATATAATCAAACTGTTCGAAGAAACAGGTTATCGAATTATTTCCATAGAACGAGTGATCAAAACCCCGCAGGAAACAGAGTTCACAGTTCATTGCGGTTCAGCTCAAGACCAATCCTTTCTTGATTGGATTTGCGAACAGAACCCGGAAGCCTATACTTATCAATTCATAATAAAAGCCTGCTTAACCTCCAATGAACAGCAGGAATCTTCATATCAACAGCTTGAGACTCTGGATACCATCCACCAGCTTGAAGCTAAAATCAGTGAATTAAGCCGGCAGAATATGGGCTTGAAATCGCAAATTGCCTGGTTGGAAAATCATCGTTTTGGCCGTTTAACCAATCTGGTAGATCGCCTGCGAAATAAACAGCAAAAGAAAAGCTGAGCGCCATGCCAGACACCCGTGTCAAAGCTATTTGTTTTTACTTGCCGCAGTACCATCCTATTTCTGAAAATGACGAATGGTGGGGACGTGGATTCACAGAATGGCGAAATGTCACTAAAGCCAAACCACTGTTTCCGGGGCATTACCAGCCGCACCTGCCTGCCGACCTCGGTTTCTACGACTTGCGATTGCCCGAGGTGCGTGAAGCGCAGGCTGAACTGGCACACCAGCATGGCATCCATGGTTTCTGTTATTACCATTACTGGTTTAATGGCCGCCGCATTCTCGAACGCCCCTTTAATGAAGTGTTGGCAAGTGGCAAGCCCGATTTGCCATTCTGTTTATGTTGGGCAAATGAAAACTGGACACGTGTGTGGGATGGTGGCGAGCGCAACGTTTTATTGGAACAGTATTACAGCCATGAAGATGATCTGGCGCACATTCGCAGCTTGATTCCTGCGTTCATGGACTCGCGTTACATCCGCATTGACGGCAAGCCACTGTTTCTGGTGTACCGAACCGAATTACTGCCCGATCCGGAAAAAACAGCGTCTATTTGGCAAGAGGAGGCGAAAAAGGCCGGACTACCCGGACTCTACCTTGTGCGAGTGGAAAATTTCATAAAAGACATTGATCCCAGCAGTATCGGATTCGATGCGGCTGTTGAGTTTGCTCCGGACTCATCCAAGGCCGGTAAAACTTTGTTTCGGGGGGACATAACAAACTTGCTGGTTAAACTCAACATGTTGCCCGCCGTTTTTCGTGACAGCCGGGTGTACTCCTACCCTGCGACGGTGCAAGGAATGTTATCCAAGCCAGAGCCCCGCTATCGTTGGTTTCGCTGTGTTTCTCCCATGTGGGACAACAGCGCGCGGCGTAGTGTTAATGCCAATATTTTTATCGGCGCTACACCATCGATATATAAACAATGGCTCAGCAAAACCGTGGCTCGGACCCGACAACGACATGCAGGTGATGAACAGATTGTGTTTATCAACGCCTGGAATGAATGGGCCGAAGGTTGTCATCTTGAGCCCGATCAGAAATGGGGTCGTGCGTACTTGGAAGCAACACGCGACGCGTTGGCGGCGCCAACCAAAGCTGCCACTTCCTCAACCGCACAGCCAAATGCGCCAAGCCACTTTACACGCTTCTATTGGCGCGTTTCCGAATCACTTTCAAAAATACGCACAGTTATTGTTGCCCTGCTATGGCATTTTAAGCATCGACTCCCGCCACAATGAATATACAGGTATCACCTAACATCGCCATCGTCGTCCTTAATTGGAACGGAGCCAATGACACTCTCGAATGTCTGAGTTCACTGGAATCACTAACGTACCCAAACTTCAACGTAATCGTCGTAGACAATGGCTCAACCGACAACTCTTTGGACAAGTTGCGCGCTTACAGCAGCCATTTTCCACTTGTGCTACTCGAAACAGGACAAAATCTAGGCTACGCCGGGGGCAATAACGTTGGCACGCGTTATGCGCTGGAGCAGGGAGCGGATTTTGTGTTGCTACTGAACAACGACACTACAGTAGCGCCTGATCTCCTTGGACAACTGCTAAATGCTGCCCGGCGCACTCCAGATACAGGTGTGTTTAGTGCACGCGTGATGTACTTTGATAACCCGGAATTGGTGTGGTTTGATGGTGCACACTGGAATGAATCATCTCTACGATTAGAATGGCCTGGGCAAGGTGCACGTGAAACCGAACTCAGCACAATCGACCGTGACACTGACTACGCCTGCGGTGCGGCGCTGTTCTTTCGCGCTGAGGTCGCCCGAAAAATTGGTCTGCTGGATGAAATGTTTTTTTTGGTATGGGAGGAGGTTGATTGGTGCTTTCGCGCCCGCAAAGCTGGCTGGCGCAATCAGGTGGTTGCAGGTGCGAAAGTCTGGCACAAAATCGGGGTTTCCTTTGGCAGCGAATCCTCGCCATTACGTACGTATTTCAGTATCCGAAATCAATTGCTGTGGTTCAGTCGGCATGCGTCACTTTCTGCCCGGCTACGGCTGTGGACGAATAATTTACGACGATTGATGCCAAAATTTCATGTCAGCACCGATCTTAATGTCAGCTTTGCCAAGCGTTTTGTGTGGGCTATACAAGATTATGGCCAAGCCTGGTTAGGACGTGGCTCGCGTCTGGAGTATATGGCAACACGACGGGCGATTATGGACTATATGCGTGGTCGTTTCGGCGATTGCCCAGATGAGGTGCGCGTCTGGAGCAAGACATGGGCAGCGCAACAACGAGATTCATGAAGTTAAATTCAACATACTATGCATTCAGCAATAAGTAACGCATCCGTGACCGAATTCAATCTCAGCACGCTCTTTACTGCGGATGATCCGCATGTGCGTTTAAATCATGGCCAGCGCAGCCACGCTCAATCCGTGGGTATGCAGCGAATTCAGGATGCGTTTGAGGGTGCAGACTGTCTTTTCTTGCGTACTGATACAGCTCTCCGCTTGCGGCTGGATGGCAATTACGCATTGCAGCGCTGTGCTGCCGGTGGCTGGCTGCTTCGTAATCGAGGTTCCATTGCGCCGAGCTACTGGTTTCCTATTCTGGCGACGCTGCGACGCATCAACGCACAAGGCCACATCTTGGAAGAGCTTGCTGCCGAATGGAGGGATTTCGACCTGGATTCAAGCGGCGCAAATATGTCGTTCACAGCCATTGCCGAAGGTTGGGCGCTCGACACGGTGATCTGGCGATTCGACGACTCTCGCCATATAGACGAGCTGCAAATGCTCACGCCCGCCGAAACCCAAGGCTATTTTCTGCTTGGTTCCCACACCCGCTACAACCAGCCTGCTGATCTTTATCGTCATCTTACACACGGCTGCGTGTATGAAGACCGTTATGCCTGGCCGCACAAGCGGCGCATTTGTTCTGAAAATGATGCACACGCACTGCATCTGGTCTTTAGCGGTCTTAAACGCACCACGGGCAAGCGCATTTATGGACTACTAAAAGACCAATTACTGCTATCGGTATTGTCTCGTCAAAGTAAAGATGGTGGTTTCCGTCATGGCGAGTGGACGGATAAAATGGAATCGCATTATCGTCTGCACTGCTCGGCCATGCATTTGATGATGGATGCCTTGAGCGAAACAGATGACCCAGTTGTACAGACTGCACTTGCACATGGCATGCACTTTATTTCGGACAAATATGATTTAACTGATGCAGGCACCTGGTTTTATCACGACGAACTGGAATGCACTATGACCGGAATGCACCGGGCACCTTTCAAGTGGTGGCCCAGCAACGCACTTGGCAAGTCGCCGCAGAACATGTTGGTACTGAACACGCAGCTCGACACGCTGGTGGCGCTGGATCGCTACGGCGCCCTCACCGGTGATACGCAATACGCGCCACTGGTCGAGTCGGGCTATCAGGCAGCCCGCACCTTGCTGGCATTGCGGCCGATGGAATGGCTGTACCGGCTGCTGTTCTCCGCCATTAATCTGACCCTGCTGCCAACCGAGCAAGCGGCCCGACTGCCACGGTGGAAGCGTTTATGGAAGCGCATTGGTTGGCAAGTGTTCGTGCCTCGTCTACCGCGTTTGAAAACGCGCTACCCACGTCTTGTCATGCCTGGCGGTTATATCGACCGCGAACTAAGTTTGCAGGTATGGGCCTATGATTATCTGGCGGTCAATTTAATGGATCTGGTGCGAGCTTCTCATGGCACACGCGGTGCGGCTTTCCATCCCTATATCAAGGGTATTCTGAGCTACTGCGCCGCCACAGGAATCGCACAGCGATGGCTGGAATACAAAGGCCGTGCCTACTCAGTCGGCTTTTATGCAGAGGCATTGTATTTACTGTGTCTGCAAGAACCGAGCCCTGAACTCGATGCCAGCCTGGCCGATGCATTGTTGTTATGTGTACAGAATCAATTGGGCTTGCCACCTTCACTCTTAGGCGGCAACGCTGAAGCAAGTGATATGGTGCCAGGACAGCAAGATATCCCCCAATCTGCGCTTACGGAAATCATTATTGCGAATTTGAGCAACAATGGACAGGCTGCCTGCTTGGTAATTAACACGGGACAACATGCGATTGCACTAAAAACTGCACTATGCGCCGTGCCAACCGATTGGCATATTCCAGCGAGCGTATTGCCACCCGGTGCGCATCTCAGGATCAAGGCATGACAATGCGTATCGGCCTCATCACTTCGGAATTCCCGCCCGATCTTGGTGGTGTGGAGACCTACGCGTGGCAACTGGCGAGAGAATTGGGCCGTAGACAGGACTTGCAGGTAACGATTTATGTACCGCCAAAATCTGCAACCATCACTCCACCACCGGGGGTCACGCTCAAGCCAATTCTACAAAGCTGCGCAGGGCTGGATTGGCCCAAACTCAAAAATGAGCCCATTGATGTCTGGCACACTCTTTCCGCTGGCCACGCCTGGATTGCCGCAAAAAACAGGCCCACCGTTGTTTCGGTACATGGTAATGATTTTCTTGGCCCCTATCCATTGGTAGCACGCCCTGCCCTTGCCCTGCCTGGTCTCTGGCGGCTGCGCCCATGGGTATGGCGCAAACTGCATCCGCTGTGGCGAAATGTAACTCGACGTGTGTTAGCACGTGCTTTACCCAAAGCTGGTGCGGTGCTTTCCAATAGCCGCTATACCGCTGATGTTCTGCTGGCAAAGTATCCTGAATGTGCTTCTAAAACACATATCGCCTTGGTAGGGATTGATCCGATATTTTTTGATGTGCCGCGTGCACCAAAAAATAAAATAGTGCAGTTGCTCACCGTCTGCCGTCTCTCCGAGAAACGCAAAAATATCGATCTCGTGTTGCGTGCCCTGGCTACGCTAAAAGACCGCTTTAAATTTGAATACATCATTGCAGGCGAAGGTACCTTACGCCCTTCTTTGGAACACCTGGCAAATTCTCTGGGGCTCGGTACCTGTGTACGCTTTGTTGGGCGTATCAGTGACGCTGACTTGCGTCAGTTATATTCCTACGCTGACCTATTCATATTAACTGCATCGATTATTCCTGGCAGCCATGAAGGCTTTGGTATTGTTTATCTCGAAGCCGCTGCCAGTGGCGTGCCCAGTCTGGCAGCACGACTGGCCGGTGCTGTAGAAGCAATTGATGAAGGTCGTTCCGGATTTTTTGTTGAGCAGCCTGACGTGACTTCCATTAGTAACGCACTTGCCCGTTTCCTGTCGGGTGAGGTGCATCTGGATGCTGAAGAATGCCGTAACTTTGCTCGGAATTTTAGCTGGGTGCGCGTCGCCGATATTGCAGAGAAAGCTTATCGACAAATTTTTGTGCGAAACTTACAATCATGAGCGATACCTTAATTATCCCCACCCGCATCAGCGTAATCATGCCTTGTTATAATGCTGCCACCTTTGTCGGGGAGGCCGTGAATTGCGTTATGAACCAGACCTATCCTGATGTTGAACTGATTGTAGTGGATGATGGTTCTACTGACGGCAGTGTTAATGTTCTGCAACAGCTTGCCACACAATATTCAGAGCGCCTGAGTCTGCTGTTCCAAGACCACAAAGGCCCCTACCCGGCACGCAATGTTGGACTGCAACACGCACGGGGTGGGTATGTTGCATTTCTCGATGCCGACGATTACTGGTCGCCCGACGCACTAAAGAAACTCGCCGTAGCGATGGATATCGATCACGCCGACATCACTTACTGCGGCTGGCAAAACATTGGAATAGGCGCACCTGGAACAACGCCTCATATTCCCCCAGATTACAGTCAGATGGATACAGCAGCTGAGTTTTTACGTTCATGTCCTTGGCCCATCCACGCAGCATTAGTACGGCGAGAAGCTATCGATACTGTTAGAGGATTTTCCGAACGACATTTTTCAGCCATGGACTATGATTTATGGCTACGACTCTATGCACACACCCAAAAACTCGCACGAGTACCTGAAGTGATGGCTTTTTATCGGTGGCACGATAAAGGACAAATTTCAAAAATAAAATGGAAACAAGTGCTCAATGCCTTACAGGTACGACGTGATTTTGTGACTCATCATCCTGAACGCGTCGCACATTTGTCAAAAATAAAAATCCTTGAGTTATCGGAAGGCTTCTTGCTGGATGAAGCTTATCGCGCCTACTGGCAACGTAATTTGGTCGATGCGCATAAACTGTTTCGACACGCCTTCATACGGGGTTTGTGGAAAACAAGCGATTTAAAATATCTTCTTCCCGCCCTGCTGCCTAGCAAGCTTTTTCAATGGCTGGTCAACGTGGCCGACAATCCAAAAGGGAAACGCACATGAACTGCGAACGAATTCCTGTACTCATGTACCACCGCGTGGGAGATGCGCACAACGAATGGGAACGCAAGTATTGCGTTAGCCCGAAACGTTTTGCTGAGCATATGCAGATACTCGCACGTGCAGGTTGGCAAGCGGTAACAATTGAGGATTTTTTCACTTGGCTGGACGGCAGTATCGAATTGCCGGAACAGTCATTTTTGCTCACCTTCGACGATGGTTTCCTAGGAGTGCATGACCATGCCGCCCCGGTGCTGACTGCACTGGGCTGGCCGGCTACCGTGTTTCTGGTGAGCCAACTGATCGGTCAGCGCGATGCATGGTGTGAAACACATAACCCCAGTGGCGCCACTTATCCATTGATGGACGCATCGCATATCTGTCACCTTCGTACGCGTGGATTTAGTTTCCACTCCCACACGCAAAGCCATGCCGATCTGCCAACGCTTGATGATAGCGCACTGCATGACCAGCTCGTGGGCGCACGCGACGACCTGCAAACCATGTTCGGGGTAGCAGTCAACTATCTGGCTTATCCGTATGGCCATTACGACGATCGCGTGCTGCGCGCGACTCAGGCGGCAGGTTATCGCGCGGCATTTTCAGTACAACCTGGTTTCAATCGTCGTGATATCGATCGATTCCGTCTGCGTCGGCTGGATGTATTCGGCACCGACAACGCCGCTGCTCTGCGTCGAAAAATTACGCTCGGTAGCAACAACGGTAGTCTGGCATATAGCGTCGCATATACCGCCAATCGGATCTTGGCACGGCTGGGCCTACATTGATAGGTGCGTGGGTTTCAATAAAGCACAAGTTTTTCTCGCCTGAAGGCATTACTATAGGCAAGACATTTACCAAAAAATACGTTTTAATGCATTGATATAGAGGTGGCAGCGGGATGACTTTATGGTTTTTTATGGTTTTTTAGATTAACAAAAAATATGATGCAACCCTTTCTCACCATTGCCCTGTGCACCCATAACCACGCCGATCGCCTAGCCCGAACGCTTGCCGATCTGGCACACCTACAATCACCAAATCATCCTTGGGAATTTCTCGTCATCGACAATGCTAGCAGCGATTCCACTACACAGTTGCTTGCTGCAACGGACTGGCGACCTGCCGGGGCGGAAGTACGCATTTTACGAGAAGAAAAACTTGGACTCTCCAATGCCCGTAACCGCGCCCTGCTGGAGGCACGCGGTGACTACCTAATATTCATGGACGACGATGAAACACCAGATCCAGCTTGGCTTACTGCCTATGAGCAGGCCATGCTCGCACATCAGCCGGATGCGCTGGGAGGCCGCATTGAGGTATTGTTTGAAGACGGCACACGACCACACTGGCTGCAGAACGAGCTTCTAGGTTTCCTAGGCAAACTTGATCACGGCGAAGCACGCTGGCTGACCGAACGTGCCACGCCTATTTTCGGCGGCAATTTCGCTTTTCGCCGCAGCGTATTCGAATGCATTGGCAACTTCGATACGCGACTCGGTCGCCAGGGCACGGCTAATATCGGAGGAGAAGATACAGAAATTTACCATCGCCTACTCGAACATGGCTGTCGTGTATTTTGGGTTCCAGAAGCAATCATCCATCATCGCATTCAGACCCCCAAACTACGGCGCACCTATTTTCTTGACCTGCACTTTCGTCAAGGCCGCACTGAAGGTGCGCGAAAACGAGGAACTGCCTCGCGTATCCCACCGCTCTATCTTATTTTGCAATTGACGCGCGCGCATGGGCGCGCGCTCATGCAGCGCATTAACCAGGGCGCCGACCATTCGCTGCGACAGGAAATGAATGCAGCGTATTTCGTTGGATATTTATTGGGTTGGTTGCGCGATCCAGCATGAACACTGCTCTTACCATCCTGATCTGCACCCATAACCGCGCAGATTTGCTGGAACTGGCAC
Organism: Candidatus Nitrotoga sp. SPKER; assembly: GCA_003402285.1. Lineage (GTDB taxonomy): Bacteria > Pseudomonadota > Gammaproteobacteria > Burkholderiales > Gallionellaceae > Nitrotoga. The sequence goes on from QFXG01000015.1 coordinate 29,738, forward strand.
TCGCTTCGCTCAATGCGGCACGGCGTCCCGTCATGCCGGTACAAATCCTGGTGGCGGCTAATGCCTGTACTGATGATACGGCGGCTCGCATGTTGGCATATCAGGCTCAACAGAGCAGTAAAGCCTGGCTGCCATTACGCTTAGTTGAAGTTCCCACACCGGGTAAGTCGCATGCGCTCAATTGGACCATTCCACAAATTGATACTGAACTGACTGCTTTTGTCGATGATGACCATCGAGTTGATGAAAATTATCTGGTTGCAATTGCACAGGCTGCGCAAAACTGGCCCGATGCGGGTTTGTATTGTGGTCGCATTTTACCTGACTGGAAGGGAACCGAGCCTGAGTGGGTGCATGACGAAGGACCGTACCGGGTTTACCCTTTGCCAGTGCCGCGCTATAACCAAGGCAATCAACCCAAAACAATTACAGCGGAAGAAGGCCCTATCCCGGGAGGAGGTAATCTCATCATACGCCACCACGTATTCGCCCTTGCTGGACAATTTTCAACCGAACTAGGGCCACACGGTCACGATTTGGGCGGCGGCGAGGATAGTGAATATGTATTGCGTGCCATGATTCGCGGTATACGTTGCCAGTACACACCGGACATTGTTCAGCATCATTACGTGGATCTTGATCGCCTGAAACTGAGTTACCTGCTTAAAAAAAGTTTTCAACGCACTCGCTCCACCTCGCGTATTCAGGGCAATGGCCGAATACCGCTTTATATGTGGCGCAAACTGGCGGAATATGGGTTCCACAGCGTGTTCAGCGGATCATGGGCTAAGCGGCGTTTCTTCTGGATGCGAACCGCTGCTACCCTAGGAGAACTGCAGGGCCGTCGGGAATCGGGACATCGAAGCAAAAACCTTGCGCTTCCCCCTGATCAAGGCATTTTGCTCATTACAGTGCTAGCGATTTCGACTATTACTTGTGGATTGATCGCTTGGGTTGTCAGCGGCAGTGCACATTGGACGGGTGGATTACCCGCATTATCTGTAGCAGGCGTGGGTTCCATGACGCTGCTGGCAAAATCGCTGATAGACTTTTCTTTAACCGGGCCACGCATTCAAAAAGAAGTGCTGACCCATTACCGGCGCTACACGTTGTTTGCGCTCGCACGTCTATCTGCTTGGGCATTTTGTATCTTGCTATTTACAGGTAGTTCAGGAGTATTGTTATATTACATGCTGAATGTAAGTCTGGACGGCGAATGGTCAAATAGCTTTGCAACACTCGCCGCAGTGCTAGGGATCTTGAGCGCTGTCATACTGCAATTTATCCGTAAGCTACGCTTTAATCCTGGACTGCTTGTTGCCTCCATGCATTACCGCATCAGCCGATTTTACGGACTGTGGCGCTGGATAACACCAGAACGCATTTATTTGATACAGATTATGTCGATATCGGCCACTTTATTGTTGCTGATCGTGGCTTCGTTGCAATTAATCAAGCAAAATCAAATAGCTGATCTGGTTGCGTTGTGGGCTGCTATGCTGTTTTTTGCAGGCACAATTACTTGGGCCGCTTGGTTGCCCGAGGCACGTCGACCCCTTCGAACATCCGAACGCACAGCCGATGCGCCCCCTAATATTTTAATGATTGGATCAGACACCTTGCGGGCAGATCGGCTTGGGACACTGGGATATCGACGTGCCCTTACACCTAATATTGATAAACTGACCGAACTTGGGATACTATTTTCCAATTGCTACGTCCCCTGCGCTCGCACCGCTCCCAGCCTGATTTCGTTGATGACTGGTACTTGGCCGCATACTCACGGCATTCGTGACAATTTTAATGCGGACGATGTTACCCGACTCAAAGTCGATGCACTACCCCATTTACTTAAAGTACAGGGTTACCGCACCGCTGCTATCTCCGACTGGTGCGGCGGCGACATGGGAAAATTCTCTTTTGGTTTCGATTACACCGACCTACCAGAAGACCAGTGGAATCTCAAGTATCTGATTCGACAAGGGCCTAAGGATTTACGCCTTTTTGTTTCACTGTTTACCCATAACCGCTTGGGACGGTTATTGTTGCCAGAAATTTATTATCTCGGGGGGGTGCCACTGACCCAACCGATAGGACAATATGCTCGACGCCTGGTTTCGCGTCTAGCAAATAGTACTCAACCTTTTTTTCTCAATGTGTTTTATTCCACCACGCACCCGCCATTTGCTTCTGAATGGCCGTGGTATACACAATTTTCCGATCCGGCCTATGACGGCGAGTCCAAGTTCGCCATGGCACGATTGACGGATCCGTTTGAAATCATCCGTCAACAGGGCGCACCCAAAGAGGAATTTGACCTCGATCAAATCATTGATTTATACGATGGCTGCGTGGCCGAATTTGATGATGAGGTAGGCAAGATGCTGCAGCATCTCGATGATTGTGGTTTGGCAGACAATACTATTGTTGTTGTCTATTCTGATCACGGCATGGAATTTTTTGAGCACGACACTTGGGGCCAGGGTAATTCTGCAGTCGGTGATTTCAGTTCGCGCATTCCATTATTGATTCGTGACCCACGCAAACATGTCTGCGGAAGAATCGATCAGGTGGTTCGCAGCATTGATCTCGCCCCCACTCTTCTGGAATTGGTAGGCGCAAGTCCCACTGCCAGAATGGACGGAGTATCACTGGCTGCCTGCTTTGAGCAGCACCAGCACTGCCCGCAACTCGACGCTTTCAATGAGACCGGGATTTGGGTCGCTAATATCCCTGGTCTACCAGAAAAGCATCTACGCTATCCCGATTTGCTGGAACTGATGGGAGTACCGGATCGAGCCAGTGGCACCATGTCAATCAAACCGGAATATACGGTGCGTATCATGAACGCAAAGGATCGCATGATCCGCAGAGGACAATGGAAACTCACCTACCAACCACTCACCAATGGTCATATACTACAACTCTTCGACATAGTGGCAGATCCCATGTGCAAACAAAATCTGATCGATCAGCATGCAGATATTGCCGCTACGCTTTGGCAGAATTTGCGTCTGTGGATTGACCGCATGCCTGACACACAACCCAATCTTTAAGTTTTTGATAAAGAGAAATCACAATACCATTCAAATCTACCATCAAGCAAACCCTACACGCCTAGTGTAATACTGATTAATTCGTCATTCCAGCAAAAGCCTGTCAATGTCGAAAAACGTCCGAACTATACCCAGAATTGTAACCGCACATCCTGAAATCAGTGCCTGCCTAGCTTGCAAAACTCAATAGCGATAAATGCAATTCATTCCGGACAAAACCGGCAATAAGGATCCTTTAGTGAGTCAGTTTTAGGGGGGTCTTTCTGGGGTGTCGGCTCATTTGGTGCTGTCAGCTTAGTGCCATCTACAACTGGATTCGTTACCTCCTTAGTAGAGGGTGTAATTTCAGGTTTTATTTCAGGTTTTATTTCAGGTTTTATTTCTGACTTAACTTGAGCTCCTGCCATCTCAGTTGATATGGTCGTAGCAGCTGCTTCAGGATATGGTAGCTTGCCTCCTAATTCGGTATAGCGGCGCTTGAGTGCTTTTGAATCTGGGCTTTGCTTCAAGCCTTCAATTATCATTTCCAATGCCTTGGGTTTGTTACCCATTTCCCTGAACAAATCTGCCAATGCCTGGTAAATAGCCGAAGCATTAGGAATGTAGCGTAGTGCCTTGGTATATTCGCTCGCAGCTTCCCCTTTTTTGCCTGCTAGCTTCAAGGCACGCGCCTTGCCCACATGCACTTCTCCGCGCATGGCGTAGTCTTCCTCGGTGTGGCTCAACACATAATTGAAATTACCGATTGACTCATTCAAGTAATGCGCCCTATCCTGCTTATCGCCTATGGAAGCCTGAGCGCGGTCCAAAAATCTCAGACCATCGCAATAATGGTGCATGTGCTGGGTATTTTGGTTGCGTGTTCCCAAGCGCAAATAAACACGTTCCTGACACATAGCCTGCTCCGCCGGAGTAGCCGCATAAGGCAAAACTGCCCAGGCCGGAAGAGAAGTTAGAAGCAATACCACTGTCCAGTACTTCTTCATGTTATGTCACTCCTCATTATTTTTAGGTTGCATGTTCAAGGATAGAGCTAGCGTCTTTTCTGCTACTCTTTCCCAGGAGAATTCTACTTGGGTGCGTGACCAGCCATTATATCCAATTTTCTCTGCCTCTTCTCTATTAAACAGTAAGTTAAATAGCCCCTGCGCCACAGATTTAACGGAATTTCCTTCAACACGTAAGCCAGTCTCCCCATCTAAGACTGCGGAGCCTGTACCTCCAACCGTACCCGCCAAAACTGGTTTGCCGCAAGCGGCAGCTTCGATAAAAACCATTCCGAATCCTTCAGTGTCTCCGTTGATTTCGCGGTTAGGCATAGCAAACACGTCGCATGCATTGTACCAACGAGGAAGATCGTTCGAACTAACATGACCAAGGAAGTGCACCTGCTCAATGACCCCATTTTCTGAAGCAAGTTGCAAAAGATAGTCGCGATCCTCACCAATTCCGATTAGCACAAATTGGCACTCTATTCCTTGCTTCAGTAGCAATGACAATGCACGAATCACCATATCGAATCCCTTACGGCGGCTAAGCCGCCCAACGGAAAGGATTAGCTTTTGACTCGGACGCAAACTTATTTGTACTTTGAGATCATCGCATGGCAAACCGGGACGAAAGCGTTCCACATCCACACCTGGATAAATCAGATGGATACAATGTTCTTCTACGCCCATTTTGATAAGTGCGTCGCGAGTGTATTCACTATTAGCAATGACTTGGTCAGCGTGACGTAGTGCAAAGCGCATCGCCTTGTATTTGCCACCGTGCCCCCAAGTGGTAAGTTCCTCACCATGAGCATAGATTACGACCGGATGCAAAGTCAACCGTGCTACCAGCCAGGCTGTAATGCCTTCTGGCAGGGCACGACCGGCATGGATAGCAGTAAAGCGGTGCGTAAGCGCCAACCATAAAGATTTAAAAAACAAGTTAGCATACATGCCCAATGATTCTGGTCGCAGCCAGGTTACACGACGCATGCTGATACGATGTACTGTGTTGGGGTGCGTCGCATCCACTGTTGCTGCATCCGGTACGTCGGCAGTCACAATGTGAGTTTCCTTGCCCGACAAACGCCGGTATACCTCGGCAAACCAGACTGCGGTGCCGCCTTTGGTGGGCAAAAATAGTTCGGTAAGTACCAAGTAACGCGGCATGTTCAACCTTTAAGAATGGATAACAAATTACGCATGCTGGCAAGGCTCGGGGCTTCGATTAGCGAAGGTAATACGGCACGCATTGCCCCCATGCGATTGCCTGTTTTACTCAACGTATAGCCAAGGTTCAGACGTGCTTGACGCAGGCGCGTGGTGTACCCACGGCGTACTGCGGCGGGTAAATTGACAACCTGTTCACCCAAGGCAATCAAGGTACGCACATTTTCGAACTGAGCGTGTACCGGGTCGACACGAGTCGCACTGGCGGCGTGGATGAGGTATACCGCCATCGGCTCGCAAACTACGCCTACGCGGTGGCTGCGCGCTACCAGGCGAGTAAGAAAGTGTACGTCCTCACAGACTTTGAATCCAAGTGGGTAGCCGCCCAATTCCAGAAAAGTGTTACGTGGCAGGCTCAGAGTATGAGTATCGCCGAAATGATCCGCAATGAAGGACTCAAAATCCGCCTCTTGCATAATCACATCGCGGCTATCTTTAGCCTTATCCAGCATGGCACGACCCGACGCTTTACTTTCCATGGAGCAGCCCAACAACACGCCGCTGATATCACGATATTCATAATCGCCGGTGAGAAAATCCAGGCTTATGTCACGGACAATCCATTCACCATGTCGTTTTAGTCGATCAAGATAATACCAGTCATCCGCATCAAGAAAAGCCAGCCAGTCGCCACTGGCTATGCGTGCACCATGGTTACGTGCGGCAGATACCCCGGCATTGTCTTGGCGCAAATAGCGAATTTTTTCTCCATAGCTGGCCGCTATCGCAGCAGTACCATCAATGGAGCCATCGTCAATTACGATGATTTCAAACGCTGGCCAGCTTTGTGCCAACACTGAATCAAGTGCACGCGCCAGAGTAGCTTGCGCATTATAAGCAGGAATAATGACAGAGAAACGCGGCGCACTCATGCTGCCCATTTTCCAAGCAACCACAACGGCACAATCAATCCAGTGAGCCGCGCAAGCTTCCAAAAACGCGACATTCGATTAATGCGCGCGAGCCAGGCATTAATTTTGGTACGCAGCGTGGTTGTGATCAACGTCGTATCCTGACTCGCAATCGCCTCGGCAATATCTTGCGTGGACAAAAACCGCAGCTCACTATAATGTGCCCGTGCTTCTGTCAGCAGCCGATCCAGCTCAGCCAGTGCAACCTTGGACTGCGCCAGATCACCCAGAAAATTAAAACGGTGGGTTTCCAACAAAGTTGGACGCCCGCAAGCGGTTTGCAGCGCTAGGGCATCTAAACCTTTTTCGGCACGATGACCTAGTTTCGGCTCAAAATAATTGTTGCGTACCAAGTACATCACATTACCTTGACCGCGCTCGCCATTCAGAATTACCCTGCTGTCGCCACTCGGGCGACCGTGCGTATCACGGCTTTCATAACGAGTACCGGGAGTAACAATACAGCTCACGCCGTGGTTGGCCCAAGCACGCTCCACAGCGTTGCTCCAAACAAAAGTAGTGGGCACCGCAATTACCGGCTTTGTACCAAAAATTTGCGTATACATGCTTACTTCTTCCACGACTGCAGCACCAATTTCTGCCTCTGAGAGCGACTGAGAAGGAAGTGAAGCGGCGTCAATCCAGCGGCTTTGCAAGCGAGAAGGCAGCGCTTCACTCTGCGGTATTCCATTTGTTTTTAGCCACGTAGCGACTTGCGCGTCTGTCTTTGCCGCCGCCATGACCACAGGCGGCCAGTAGTGCTCCATGCCATGTAATTGGGGGGCAAATACGCCCTCATTAATCCCCGCGTACAGTGCTGTTAACACAGACTTGAAACGCGTATGGTCAAGAGAAATGCGAATGTAATTTAACTCTTTTGCCGCACACATGGCCTCAGTATCCGCGATACTCAGAATTATGCCCATAGTCATCACTGGATAATGACCCCATTGATCTCGGTGACCTTTTAGTATCTGTCGCAGCGCATCAAGTCTGTGTGCCTGCTCCAGCGGGCCCGCACCCCAATCGTCACTTTCAAAAATTAGTACCGGATAACGTAATACCGGTTCCCGCCAATACGCGGTCAGTGCATGGCGATAGACAAACAGCAACACAGCCTGTACTAATAGCCAAGCAATGCATACTGCACCAAGCCAAGTTTGTATCATCACCTTAAAAATCAAAATAAATGAATTTCTGGGTATCGCCGCCGAATACGACAAGTGTCAATACCAGCGTTGCATAGGCAAAGCCGCGCACAGGAGCAGCTACCCGCCACCAGTTGAGTACCCCCTGCCGCTGAAACCACGCCACGATATGTGGTTCCAGCAATGCCAACAGTAGCGCCACAGTAATCATCACTTGTTCCGAGAGGCGAATAATATGGCTTGCTCCACTGGGCTGTGCCATGCCCAGCATGGTGACGCTGATGTGCCATGCGTCTGGGAAAGTGTTAGCACGGAAAAATACCCAGGTAAAGCACACTAAAATAAAGGTAACGGGCCACCCTAACCAAGATAGAGTACGATCAATAGCAGATCCCGCCGTAACACCTGCCCAAGTATACGCATGCAGTAACACACGATGTCCGATCAGATAACTACCATGCAGGAAGCCCCAGAACACAAAATTCCAGCCTGCACCGTGCCACAGACCGCCCAGCAGCATGGTAATCATGAGATTGGCCATGTTGCGCCAGAAGGAGCAACGCGAACCGCCTAGTGAGATATAAAGATAATCCCTAAGCCAGCGCGACAAAGTGATGTGCCAGCGCTGCCAGAATTCTTGCACGCTGCGGCTAATATATGGGTAGAGAAAATTACGCGGAAGCGTTACACCAAACATACAAGCAAGTCCGACGGCCATTTCACTGTAACCAGAAAAATCGAAATAAATCTGCAAGGAAAAAGCCAACGTAGCGAACCAGGCGGTGTAGAAGCTTAATTGCTCAGGGTGGGCATAAAGCGGCTCCACCATACCTGCCAGATTGTCTGCAAACAGCGTCTTTTTGATGAGTCCACCAATAAAAATCAACGCGCCCAGCCGTACTGCATCCAGCTTCAGGGGTTCGAGTTTTTCCAGCTGTTCCACCAGTTCGCTGGCACGCAGGATGGGGCCGGCAATCATATGCGGAAAAAAAGTAACGTACATGCTCCAGGCGCGGAAACTGATGGGGCGTACCCAATCACCCCGGTACACATCTATCATCACCGAGAGCATGTGAAACGTATAAAAACTCACTCCCAATGGTAGCGCCCATTGCGCCCAGCTGGGTGTTTCAACGGGCGCGGAAAACTGAAAATAGCCACCCAAGGTAATAAATGTTTGAAAGAGTAACCCCAAATATTTAAAAAATATCAGTACGCCAAGATTGATCACCAAAGCCAGGATAAGCCAGGCGCGAGAGCGGTTATGGCAGAGGATACGGTAGAAGCCATAGTTCAGAACAAGGGAAGCCACTAATAAAAACAGGTACGACGGCTTCCACGATCCATAAAATACCAAACTCGCTACCAAAATGATGGCGGCACGCTGACGGTAACTATCGCTGGCGGCATAAAGGAATAACACCGCTACCAGGAATACCAGGAAGCTCATGCTGCTGAAAATCATGTGCCTCCCTCTTTACTATACAGGCTCGGCCAAATTGCCCGCAACTGCCGTGCCAGCAAGCGACTGTGATATTGCGCGCCATGATCATTCAAGTGGCCGGGATTAACAAACATATCCGGGTTGCGCTGTGCAACCGTTTCGAGGGTCAGCTGTGGAATATTTTCGGCATTCAATCGCTGAACTACGGCGGTATAGGGACGTGCTGCCGGTAGCTGCGGTGTAAGGTACAAAAGTTCACGATTTAATAGCGGAGGGTACACCACTGCCACCTTTACTCCATACCGTTGCAACAGAGCAACCGTAGCGAACAGTGCCTCAATCTGGACAACATCGGGGGGGGCATCAAAACTTTCCTGTTGCCGACGTATCTGCCCTGCATCCTGCAAGCCACCAAAACCAGCCCGATAGCCCAAATACATTGCCGCACCACCACCGATCGGCTCTGTACTGACAAAACTTGCCTGCAAGAACCCCAGTGCTTTACCCGGCTCCCGCAATTGCTTCAGATTGGCAGAAAACCCCCACAGGCGTAGGCTGTGCGCCAACACTCCACGCCAGTCGCGATTTTGCCAAAGCCAGGCAGAATCACTGTAAAACACGCCATACCCTAGACTATCCTCGGCTTGTAACAGATGTTCATCCAGACCAATAAGTACAGCGCGTATGCCGTTTACGCCAAAGCTATCCTCATTCGCCAAACGTTTCACCACACCATAAAGGGCGCTCGCATTAGCACCCGGCATACCCATATTGAAGCCAGAGACGCCTTCCGCACCCTTTTCCAGCAACGTTCGTGGTATAAAACCGTTATCTATACGACTATTTCCTAGCACCAGCAGAGTCGGGGTATGTGACTTCACGTAATGCAGTTTACCCATGGCACGCCCTGTGGCGAAAACTGAGCGGTAGCGATACATAAAATCATCTGTATGCAGCCAGATTTCCACTAATGCTAATAGCAGTAAACCAATTACACTGCCCCAGCCGAATAAATGAAATACCCGGGTGAAACGACTCAAAGTTTATACCCCATAGCACTGGCGACAGCTTCAATTTTGGCTAGCACTTGCTCAATTTTTGAGCGATTACGGCCTTCCTTCCACTTATCCAAGCGAATTTCGGAGAAAGCGTTGTATGGTGTATCTAATACGTTTTCGCAATGCATTTGCATTTGCAGATCAAACGGTAGGCCACTAACCTCAAATAATTTTTGGAAGCTTTCTTTTGGGTGACGCACGATATCTTCATAGAATACTTCACTCCACTGCGTTACAGGAATAACCTTCTGAGCATCGAGAATGGCCTGGTTAATAGCACTATATTGGAATGCACAGACCTCCTCGATAGATGCATTTATGTAATCACGCCAGCCGTTGGCAAGAAAAAAACACCATTGTGTATAACGCCCATTTTCCACAGAAATTTTTTGTGGTAATAAGTTTGACCAAGTGGCGAATTCGCCTGGTTTATCCCAACCTTCAATTAGTGAGTTGATGTTGTCACCAGGACTGCGTTTTACATAAACGAAATGGGCATCCGGAAATAAGGAATAAAGATAGGGTACACATAAGCCGTTCTGGTTATTCTTGTCGACAAAGCGGGGTTGCCCCGTCCAGGTATAGAAATAACGTGAAACGTAATCACGGTCACAGTTGCTGGCATCCATTGCATCCAAAGCATGCGTGTCCCAATTTTTATTGGAAAGCGGATGCATATCCACCCAAAAATCATGCGTTTCGCGATTCAACGAGCCGATAGCGTGAGACTCGGAAAAAGTCTTATACACCACAGTAGTGCCGGCACGGCTACAACCAACAATAAAAATGGGCTTATATGCCGGAATTTGTGCTACGTCCCACCACGCACCTCGTACCTTACGTGCCACTCGAGAAGAGTGGAATTCCAGGGTTTTTTCAACCTTAAGCCAAAACTCACTCAAATTTTTCTCTCATCATTTAAAAGGACAAAAACCCAAGCTAACATCCTAGCAAAATAATCTTAGGAACCAAATTTTTTACTCGAAACACTTCGCCATAAGTAAGGGTATTATCTGCGTTTGTAAAATTCGCTGACTTTTAGCCAGCCTTCACTTCCAGAGAAAATCAAGCCACCAGCAAAGCCAGTGGCTTACCTTCATTTGATTACTAGCATAGAAATATGGATTATTTAAACAACGTCGCTGCATCCATTTTTCCGCTCCAATATTTCTCGTACGGGTCGAAAACTTTTTCTGTGTTCAACAGAAACACCGTGCATGCTTAATGCCATCAGATGTGCGCTGGTCGCATAGCCTTTGTGCGCAGCAAAACCATATTGGGGATAGGTATCATGCAGCAACAACATAGCAGCATCACGCGCGGTTTTAGCCAAAATAGAAGCTGCCGAGATGGATGCAACACTACTATCACCTTGCACAATGGCTCGACTCGGAAGTCCTGTATCCGGACAATACAAGCCATCGACCAAAACTTCATGCGGTCGAATCTGTAGCATTTCGATTGCTCGGCGCATAGCCAACAGACTGGCGCGCAAAATATTGATGGAATCAATCTCTTCGACTGTAGCTTCTGCAATTGCCCATGCCAAGGCATGTTGCTTTATTTCTGACGCTAGGTAGTTACGCCGCTTTTCGCTGAGCTTCTTGGAATCGTTTAATCCCTCTATTGGCCGACGGCTGTCCAATATGACCGCCGCCGCATAGACAGGGCCTGCTAACGGCCCGCGTCCCGCTTCATCCACTCCACAGATAAGCAGGTGGTTTTTCACTTGCTGTCTCCCTGTTGCATATTCAGGTATGACAAGATAGCTTGCGCGGCTTTATGCGCATTACCTTGCTTAAGTGTGGAATGCATATCGGTGAATATTGTCTCTAGTTCAATAATTGCTTGCTTGTTAGACAAGCAGTTTAGCAGCGCCTGTGCAAGGTTTTCGGGTGTTGCATCATTCTGTAACAGCTCCGGCACTACAAATTTACCTGCCAATATGTTTGGAAGACCAAAATAGGGTTGGTATGCCTTAGGCTTCAATAGCCAATATAACAGGGGCGGCATCTTGTAAGTAATAACCATGGGACGTTTAAGCAGTGCAACTTCTAATGTAGCGGTACCCGATGCAACCAGTACCACATCTGAAGCAATTATCGCATCATGCGCATGACCAAACTGGATCCTGATCGGCAAATCCTGCCCCCCGCAATGGCTCAATATTTCTTCAAAAATACGACGCGTTTCAATGGTCGCCAATGGTACAAGAAAGATTGCTTCAGGCAGTTTTTGTAAAATAATTCTCGCGGTGTCGATATAGATTAAGGCCAGATTTCGCACCTCACTCTGGCGGCTTCCTGGTAAAAAGGCGAATACTGTACTTTGTATGGGCAAACGGATCTGCTGGCGCATTGCATTTCGATTGGGTACCTCTGGTAATATATCGGCCAGAGGATGTCCAACATAGGTTACCGGAATGCCTGCTTTTTCATATAGTGGGGGTTCAAAAGGAAATAACGCCAGCATATGCGATACCGCACGCTTGATCTTGTGGATGCGTTCGCCACGCCATGCCCAAATCGAGGGACTAACGTAATGTATTGTGGGAATGCCCCGTTCCTTGAGTTTTAACTCCAGATCAAAATTAAAATCTGGCGCATCAATACCAATAAATAAATCGGGTGGATGAGCATAGAAATACGCTCGAAGCTTGCGACGTATATTCACTATTTCGCAATAATGTTTCAGCACTTCAAGATAACCGAACACCGCAAGTTTTTCCTGCGGGAATAACACTTGCATACCAACTGCCTGCATCTTTGGCCCACCGATTCCGATGAATCTGACGCTAGGCACTGCCCGTTTTAATTCCTCCATCATATGACTGGCGAGCAGGTCACCCGAAGCTTCACCGGCAACAATACCGATCACTTTTACTGGCTGTGTCATATCACGAAACTAACGAATAAAACCGCGTTGCGTATGACCTAGAAAATCAACCATTACCTTTAAATCTGGATATTCTGCTGCTTGTTCTTCAATGACAACTTTAGCCTGTTCCAGCATCAACCCGGATTTGTACAAGGCCTTATAAGCGCGCTTAATCGCCATCACCGCTGCACTTGAAAAACCACGCCGCTTCAACCCTTCTGAATTAATCCCGTGAGGTGCGGCAGGGTTGCCAGCAGCAGTGACATAGGGTGGAACATCCTGTAAGAGAACCGAACCCATGCCAGTAATTGCATGCATGCCAATTTGACAAAACTGGTGCACGATGGAAAACCCTCCGAGTATTACATAATCAGCAATCTTGACATGCCCGGCCAAACTTGCGTTATTCGCAAAAATAGTGTGGTTGCCGATCTGACAATCATGCGCTAAATGGACATAAGCCATGATCCAGTTATTATTTCCAACACGCGTTACACCCGCCTCTTGTACGGTACCTATATTAAAGGTGCAGAATTCACGAATGACATTGTTATCACCGATTTCCAGCCGCGTTGGCTCGCCTGCATACTTCTTGTCTTGTGGAATTTCGCCCAGTGAGCAAAACTGGAATATGCGATTGTGCTGACCAATACTGGTGTGCCCACTGATCACTACATGTGGGCCAATCTGGGTGTTATTACCGATCTCAACATGTTCGCCAATAATTGAATACGCGCCCACCTCAACGTTATCTGCCAGTTTGGCATTGGGGTGGATAATAGCTGTCGGATGGCGCATTACAATTTCCGGACAGTACACATCAATTCAGCCTCAGCCACAATCTGCCCATCGACTTCAGCAGTCGCAGAAAATTTCCATAGGCCGCGCAAATTACGGAGGAACGATACCTTTAAAATGAGTTGGTCACCCGCGCTCACTGGCTTCTTAAAACGCGCTCCATCAATGCCCACAAAATAATAAACTGATTTATCGTCCGGCTTGGTGCCTTGAGTCTTAAATGTCAGGATTGCCGCAGCCTGCGCCATGGCTTCAACGATCAGTACTCCGGGCATAACGGGATGATGCGGAAAATGACCGCCAAAGAAAGGTTCATTGATACTGACATTTTTTAATGCCACGATATCCTTGCCAGGATCGTATGACAGCACGCGATCGATTAGTAGAAATGGATAACGATGCGGCAAGTATTCCAAAACTTCATGGATGTCCATTTGGGTACCTGTACTCATCAACCTTCCTTTTTTAAAATCTCAATTTCTTGTTGCAGCATTTTTACTTTATTGGCCAGTTCATCCAAATGACGTAACTGGGCAGCATTTTTTTGCCACACTTTATGCGAACTGAATGGAAAAATTCCAGTATAAGTACCTGGCTCCCTAATAGATTTTCCAATCATCGTATAAGAAGAAATTTCAACATGATCCGATATCTGTGTATGTCCTAAAATACCGGTCCCCCCCCCTATTCGACAATGACGCCCAATAATTGCGCTACCTGCAATGCCAACACATCCAGCAATGGCGGTATGTGCACCAATGCGAACATTATGTGCAATCTGGATCAGATTATCTAACTTGACGCCTTCCTCAATCACTGTGTCATCCAACGCGCCACGATCGATAGTGGTATTTGCGCCAATCTCCACATCATCACCAATGATCACACGCCCGATCTGCGGAATTTTCAGCCAGCGATCTTCATTCATCGCTATGCCAAAACCATCTGCACCGATCACTACACCAGAATGTGCTATCAGTCTGTTTCCCAAAACACAATTGTGATAAACCACGACGCGTGGATATAAGCATGCGTCTGTACCTATCGTTACCCCAGCACCAATACTGCATCCTGCCATAATCACACAGCCAGCTCCTATCCTGGTATCTGCACCGATAACTACATTCGGCCCTATATCGGCGGTCGGATCAATATGAGCCCCTTCTTCAATCACGGCACTAGGGTGTATACCCGACACAACTAAAGATGAAGGATTCAGAAATGCAGAAACCTTGGCAAAATAAACATACGGGTTATCGCATACAATGCGGGGAAGTGATGTTGCCTCAGCGTCTGTCGTGCCTACAATGATTGCACTGGCATTCGTGGTAGCAAGCAGCGGGCGATATTTTGTACTCGCCAAAAAAGTAAGATGCCCTACTTGCGCGTTTTCTAACGTAGCTATTTGATTAACCGTTGTCTCGGTATTACCCAGCAACAGACCACCGAAACGTGCTGCGATTTCTTTAAGGCTATAATCTGTTCGCTTCATACAATTTAAATATAATTTAAAGCTTTATTTATCATTTGCCATGTATTTCAAAACTTTTTCGGTAATATCAATATTGGGATTGCGATATACAGCTTCTTGTAATATCAAGTCATACTTTTCTTTTTCTGCAAGTGCTTGAATTGCTTTATTAGCATGTTCCAAAACCCCTGACATTTCCTCATTTTTGCGCAGATTCAAATCTTCACTGAAACCACGCTGCATGCGCTGTAGATTCATATTAAGATTGGCCAGTTCACGTTCCTTGTTGCGTTTTTCGCCCTCTGGCAGCGTCAAACCTTCTTTTTCCATAAGTGTTTGTATATCTTTCACCTGTTTAGCTACTTTCTTGATTTCCTGGTCACGTCCGGAAAATTCTTTTTCAATCTTTTTCTCGGCTTTCACAGCAGGCGCAGATTCACGCAAAATACGTTCAGTATTTACTATGCCTACCCGAAAATCGGCGGCCAATGCTTGAGTACTGCCAAGCAACAGCAATATCTGCATAAACTTTATACTTAAATTTTTCATGCTTTTCCCTAACCTGATTTAAAATAACGAACCCAATGTGAACTGGAACATTTGCACCTTGTCAGTAGGTTGCTTGTTTAGCGGAACAGCCACGCTAATTTTAAGTGGGCCAACCGGCGATACCCAAGTAACGGCAAGACCAGTAGAATAACGCAAGCTGTCAGATCCTGTCATACCCAGACCAAACACGGCACCAGCGTCTACAAAAGCACTCAAGCGCACTGATCTATCTTTCGCTCCAGGCATGGGAAATAGTAATTCAGCATTTCCAATTATGCGTCTGGTGCCCCCCAAGGAATTATTGTTAATGTCTCGTGGCCCGATGGAAAATGGCTTAAAACCACGCAACGAACCTGGTCCACCAGCATAAAAATTCTTGAAGAATGGCACTGGCTTGTCGCCATAGCCTTCTGCACCTCCCGCTTCGCCATTCAGCATGAGCGTCACATTTTGACTTATTGGGTAGAACCACTGATGCTGATAAGTAAGCTTATAGAACCGCTGGTTAGAGACCGGTAAAGCTACTTCCACAAAGGCACGCTGTACTGTCCCTGCCGTAGTGTAGATAGCGCTATCACGACTATCGTGGCTCCAACCTACCGAACTTAACAGGTTGCTTGTCGAAGGTCCAAAAATACTAACGTAATCTTTCATCTGCTGTGAGCTGGTATCGGTAAGGGTCAGCTCAGTTTTTTCCGCCGACAAACCAAAATGTGTATTCTCAAAGTCGCTGATTGGTACGCCAAAACGCACTCCTCCTCCAATGGTTGAAGAAAGGTATGGGCTAATTGCCGTATAAGTGGAATTCACGTTACGTTTATATACATCGAACCCTCTGCTTATGCCATTATCAGTGAAATATGGGTTGGTATAAGTAACCGAATACACTTGATTAATCTTACTGGTATTAATCTGTGTAGATAGACTATTACCAGTACCAAACAAATTTCGCTGAGTGACAGAGCCAGTAAATACCACTCCAACGTTACTGGATACTCCGGCACCGACCGAAAAATCTCCGGTCGACTTTTCTTTAACAGCCAGACTCACATCCAGCTGGTCAGTTGTACCAGGCACCGGGAGGGTCTCAATATTGACTTCACTAAAGAAATCCAAACGATCAACTTTTTGTTTGGATGTCTTAATTTTAGACGCGGAATACCATGCACTCTCCATCTGACGAAATTCGCGTCGAATCACAAGGTCGCGAGTTTTAGTGTTACCTGTAATATCAATGTGCCGTACATAGGCTCGCGAGCCAGGGTCCACTACATAGGTGAAACCCACCTGATGCTTTTCTTTATCTACATCCGGTACTGCATTGACATTGGCGAAGGCATAACCATCCTCACCAAGGCGATCACCTATTTTTTTGGTGGAATCAGTCAACTCCTTGCGAGAAAACACATCACCCGCTTTTACTTGAATCAGTTTGCGCGTCTCTGCATGCGTCAAGATATTTTCAGGGCCCGATACCTTAACATCGGAAACTGTGTACTTGGCCCCTTCGCTAATATTAATTGTGATGTAAATGTGCTCTTTGTCCGGTGTGATAGAAACCTGGGTAGAGTCTATAGAAAACTCCAGATAGCCCGCGTCAAGATAAAGTGAACGTAAAGTTTCCAGATCTGCTGACAGTTTTTGCTTGGAGTATTGATCATTTTTGGTAAACCAGCTTATCCAGTTTGGTGTACCAAGCTGCATCGAATCTTTTAATTTTTTTTCATTAAAAGCTTGATTACCGATAATATTAATTTGCCTGATTTTAGAAGTTTCGCCCTCTACCACATTAAAAACAATAGAGACACGGTTGCGTTCTAACTCAGTGACAGTGGTGCTGAATTTGACCCCATATTTGCCCCGCGCGATATACTGGCGCTTGAGTTCTTGCTCCGCTTTGTCCAAGGCAGATTTATCGAAAATACGACCATCCGCCAGCCCAACCGACTTAAGATTGTCACGCAAGGTATCTTTCGGAAAGTCCTTCACCCCGTTAATTTCAATGCTGGCGATGGACGGACGTTCACGCACCAGCACAATTAAGACACCCTGTTGCACTTCAAGGCGCACATCTTTGAAAAAACCAGTAGCGAACAATGCACGGATTGCAGCAGCAGCATGCTCATCATCCAGTTTGTCACCAACCTTAACCGGTAAATAGCTGAATACAGTGCCTGCCTCAGTGCGCTGTATCCCTTCTACACGAATATCCTTAACCACGAAGGGTTCGATGGCTATGGCGGACGCGGCATACAACAGCGGGATAAGCCCCGCTAGAATTCTTAATTTCATGTATTATTTCAACCTAAAATACGCGGCTAAAGTCGTTAAACAACGCGAGAGCCATTAAGGTAACGAGCAGCACAATACCAATTTTCTGCCCTACCCCCCAAGCCTCCTCGGACATCGGACTGCCTTTAATTAACTCGACCATATAATACAGCAAATGCCCGCCATCTAATAAGGGGATAGGCAGCAAATTCAACACCCCGAGGCTAATACTGATCAGCGCCAGGAAATTTAGATATGCGACTATACCCATCTGTGCTGACTGTCCAGCATAATCGGCAATGGTAATTGGTCCGCTCAGATTTTTCAGCGACATTTCGCCTATGACCATTTTACCCAACGCCTTCAAACTTACCTTGGAAATTTCCCATGTTTTGCGTACGGCATGCCCGAATGCTGCAAGCGGCGCATAATAAACTTTAGTCAATAAAGCGTCGAGTTCACGCTGATCTATGTACGGTGCTGCTCCAATCTTGCCTACTGTTGTATTCGCTTCGCTGCTTGCTTCAGGTGTGAGATTAAGAACCTGTAATGTGCCACTTCGTTCAATTTCCAACTTCATCAACTGTCCCGGATGACCACGCACTAACTCCACCAAATCTTTCCAATCTTCGATACTCTGGCTATCGACTCGCAAAATTTTATCATTTGGGAGTAACCCTGCACGTTGAGCAACTCCTCCCTCTACCAATTTTCCGATAATGGGGCGCACCAAGGGCTGATAAGGTTGCAAACCCAGAGAATGCAAAAAATTTTCATCCATATCATCCGGGGTGAGCGCTTTCAGACTAAGCACATGCTGAACTATTTCTCCTTGTGCCGTACGCGTTTCTATATGTGCTTCGGTAGCACCCTGCAGAGCAAGATCCAATAATACCCAGCTTACTTGCTCCCAACTCGGAATGGCTTGCTCATTAATGCTGACAATGGTTTCCTGCGCGTGCAAGGATGCTGTTGCTGCGGGGGTATTCGGTAATATTTTGCCCAGCACAGGTTTAAGGGTCGGCACACCATAGATGAATAACGCCCAGAATAACAAAATAGCCAGTAGTAAATTCGCCACCGGCCCCGCCACCACGATAGCTATGCGTTGCAGCACAGGTTTACGATTAAATGCAAGATGCAGCTCATGCGCTGCCACTACACCCTCGCGCTCATCCAGCATCTTGACATAGCCGCCTAAAGGAATGGCGGAGATCACCCAATCTGTCTCGCTATTTGCAAAGCGTTTGGTATAAATTGTCTTGCCGAATCCAACTGAAAAACGTAACACTTTCACTCCACACATTCGGGCTACCCAGTAGTGTCCCATCTCATGGATCACCACAAGTATTGCTATAGCAGCAATGAAAGCCAGTAGTGTAATCATGAAAAACAAATCGTACTTTTTACTAATAATTCATTTGCCACCACGCGTGCAGCGGCATCCGCACTTAACACATCCTCCAGCGTATTAACCGTGGTTACCGGCAAATCAGCGAGTACATCTTCGATCAAACGGGGAATAGCAAGGAAAGGAATTTGTTTGTTTAGGAATGCGACCACGGCCACTTCATTGACCGCATTGAGCACAGCAGGTGCTGTGCCACCAGCGCGCAAAGCTTGATAGGCCAAAATCAAACCCGGGAAACGAATAAAGTCCGGTTCGACAAAATCGAGCGTAGCCACCTTGAACAAATCCAACGGTTCAACACCTGTTTCAATGCGTTCCGGGTAAGCCAACGCATATGCGATCGGAATACGCATATCCGGGTTGCCCAGCTGCGCCAGTACCGAACCGTCCACATATTGCACCAATGAATGAATAATACTTTGCGGATGCACCACTACCTGAATCGCATCAGCTGGCGCATTAAACAGCCAGTGTGCCTCAATGACTTCGAGCCCCTTGTTTATCATGGTAGCGGAATCAACCGAAATCTTGCGTCCCATTACCCAATTAGGGTGCGCACACGCTTGTTCCGGTGTGACGTGTTGTAATGCAGATAAAGTAGCATTAAGAAAAGGACCACCAGACGCAGTAAGCAGAATTTTACTTATCCCGCTGGCAGCTAAACTATCCGTGTGATGACGGGAATAATCATGGGGCAAAGCCTGGAATATGGCGTTATGCTCACTATCAATGGGCAACAGAGTAGCGCCATGTTTATGTACCAAATCCATAAACACTCGTCCCGCCATCACCAGTGCCTCTTTGTTCGCTAGCAGAATTTTTTTGCCTGCGCGTGCAGCAGCCAATGTAGGCCGCAACCCTGCTGCACCGACAATAGCTGCCATTACCGTATCCACCTCTGGCAATGCAGCAACCCGTTCCAGTGCTGCAACACCCCATAAAACTTCGACATCCATACCAGCTACAGCAATACGCTGTGTCAGACGCATGGCTGCCGCCTCGTCCAACAACACCGCATAGCGTGGCGCGAAGTGCATGCACTGCTCAAACAGAATATTATCTTGACATTGTGCAGTAAGTGCCACGATACGATAGCGTTCAGGGTGACGCGCCACAACATCCAATGTACTAGTCCCTATGCTGCCAGTAGAACCCAGTATGGTGAGATGGCTTATGCTTTTCATCCCACCCTTTGGAGCAAAATCACCATTGCAGCCAATGGTAAAGTTGAAGTCAAGGCATCAATGCGATCCAGCAAGCCACCATGGCCGGGAAGCAATGTGCCGCTATCCTTAACTCCGGCTTGACGCTTAATGGCCGACTCGAACAGATCACCAATCACTGCCAGTCCCACCCACCCCCAAGATACGATTAACATACCGGGCAGCGCTTCGTAGTTCGTGAAAAGACCACTTGTCCAAACAATAAGCAACACGTAGACGGTAACTCCGAGCAGTGCACCGAACACGCCTTCCCAAGTCTTACCGGGACTAATATTGGGCGCAAGCTTGTTTTTGCCAAATTTGCGTCCACTGAAATACGCAGCAATGTCTGCCATCCATACTAGCCCAATCACCCCTAATAGCCACCAGGGATTGAGTATACGTAAGTCCATCATTGCCAAACCAGTCGGAATTAAGAGCATCCAACCAGTTAGCATCATCAACAAGGGTTGACGCATGTGCCAACGAGCCATCAGCCAAAGTGGCACCATCACTAACCATAGCAGCGCCGACATACCATATATCAACATATGCAACGACTCAAATTGTTCCGGATATTGCGTATCAAGCCCAACGATACCGAGCATTACAACCAGAGTCAGCCATAAATAAACACTAATCGTATTTTTCGACAGTTTGGCTAAGCGCGCCCATTCCAATGAAGCTTGCATCACCATGATAATCATTAACGCAGCCCACCCCAAAGTAGGCAATAAAAACAGCGCTAACAGGAACAATACTAGTAAGATCGCTGCTGTAATTACTCGCTGCTTAAGCATTAAATTCCCCATCCTGCATTCGCTCGCTCCGAACTTGTTCACTCGTTCGGCCAAAGCGACGCTCCCGCGCATAGTAGGATTGGATAGCCAATTTCAATGCTTCCCCATCAAAGGCTGGCCACAATGTATCGGTGAAATATAACTCGGTATAAGCCAATTGCCATAGCAGGAAATTGCTGATTCGTTGTTCACCACCGGTACGGATAAACAAATCTGGCTCAGGCGCATAATGCATGGAAAGGTATGCTTCCAGGTCTTCTTCATTAAAACCGCCAACAAGATCAGGGCGCGCTTGCAACATCTTCTGTGTAGCTTGCATAATATCCCAGCGTCCGCCATAGTCAGCAGCAACCGTAAGTGTCAAGCTAGCATTGTTTGTAGTTAACTGTTCCGCGTCCAAAATACGCTGATTCAAATTGACATCAAAACGGCTACGATCACCAATTATTTTTAGCCGAATATTATTTTCATGTAATTTGAATACTTCGCGTTCAAGCATTTTCAGGAATAACTGCATCAGAAAGGAAACTTCGTCTGCCGGTCGACGCCAGTTCTCACTGCTAAAAGCAAATAGAGTCAGATATTCGACCCCCAGTTCGCGGCAGGTTTTCACGATCTCACGTACTGTTTCGACACCGCGTTGGTGCCCGGCAATACGTGGCAAATAGCGCTGCTTTGCCCAGCGACCATTACCATCCATGATAATGGCAATATGGCGTGGCACTTGAGGTATAGCTGGAACGATGCGAGTGGAACTTTGAAATAACGCCATCAAGAACCTCTAAAGCAATCTCGCGAGGACAGCGACCATTTTGGTAGCACAAGCAAACAATATGCTCGCTTTCTTATGGTATACCACTCCATATACAGTGCAGTTAAACGGCCATCAGATCAACTTCTTTTATTTGCAACAGCTTATCTATATCTACTACGAAATGATCAGTAAGTTTTTGCACCTCATCCTGCCCACGGCGCTCATCGTCTTCACCGATTTCTTTATCTTTGAATAATTTTTTAAGATGCTCATTGGCATCGCGACGCACATTACGTATAGCTACCTTAGCATTCTCCGATTCACTGCGCACTACCTTGATCAAGTCACGGCGACGCTCTTCGGTCAACATCGGCATGGGTACACGGATTAGATCCCCATTGGTCGCCGGATTCAGCCCCAGATCAGCATCACGTATCGCCTTCTCCACTGCTCCAATCATATTTTTTTCCCACGGTTGTACTCCGATGGTGCGTGCATCAATCAAAGTCACATTAGCAACTTGGCTAATCAATGTGGGACTGCCGTAATAATCTACGGTCACATGATCCAGAATACCAGTATGTGCCCTACCAGTACGAATTTTGCCGAAATCCACCTTAAGCGTTTCCAGCGTCTTATTCATCTTCTGTTCAGCATTTTTTTTGATATCAGAAATCATTATATTCATTCTCCATCAGTTACAGTGTACCAGCGTCCCTTCATCCTGCCCCATTACTACGCGCTTCAACGCGTCATGCTTGAAGATGCTGAATACAATAATCGGCAAGCTCTGATCACGGCACAAAGTCAGTGCAGTGGCATCCATTACCTTAAGGTTTTTATTAATCGCTTCATCAAAACTCAATTTTTGATAGCGAATAGCGGCAGGATCAAGTTTTGGGTCAGCAGTATATACCCCGTCTACCTTGGTCGCCTTAATGACAACTTCCGCATCCATTTCCACGCCACGTAAAGCAGCTGCGGTATCGGTGGTGAAAAATGGATTGCCCGTTCCGGCAGCAAATATCACCACTTTGCCATCCTCCAGGTAGCGCAATGCCTTGCCTCGTATAAATGGTTCAGCCACTTGTTCCAGGTTGAGAGCCGACTGCACCCGACAATCCAAACCGAAGCGTTTCATAGCATCCTGCAAAGCCATGGCGTTCATAACAGTAGCCAGCATTCCCATATAGTCAGCCGTGGCGCGATCCATTCCGGCAGCGGCTGGCGCAACTCCACGAAAGATATTGCCACCACCGATCACCACCGCCACCTGTACACCCAGTTCAACCACCTCGCCAATCTCGCTAACAATGCGCTCAATCACAGCACGATTAATTCCGTAACTATCATCGCCCATCAGGGCTTCCCCGGAAAGTTTGAGCAGGATGCGCTTATATGCTGGAGCAGTTGGCATTTACTTATACCTTTGCAGCAGCAGCAACTTCGGCAGCGTAATCCACCACAACTTTCTCTATACCCTCCCCCACCACGAACATCTGAAACGCATTGACCTTCACGTTATGGGTGGACAATAGTTTTTCTACCAAAATATCGGGATCCTTCACGAAAGGTTGGCCCAGAAGAGTAACTTCAGCTAGATACTTGGCAATACGTCCATCCACCATCTTTTCAATAATATTGGCCGGCTTTCCGCTTTCTGCGGCTTGTGCGGTGTATACCTTACGTTCAGTATCAAGCAACTCTTGAGAAACCTGCTCTTTGGAAACACATATCGGCTTGCTCGCAGCGATATGCATCGCCAAATCTTTACCTAATGCATCGTCACCACCACTGATATCTAAAAGCACACCAATTTTGCTGCCGTGCAAATAAGACACCACCTTACCCGTTGTGCTATAACGCACGAAACGTCGCACACTGACATTTTCACCCAACTTCATAATTAGTGACTTGCGCGCATCTTCCACACTGTCACCACCCGCCAATACAACTGCGGACAACGCCTCAGAATCATTTGGATTATTTTGTGCAATGGCTTGTGCCACACTATTCGAAAATGCCATAAAAGCATCATTCTTTGCCATAAAATCAGTTTCGCAATTCACTTCCACCAGTGCACCGACTTTACCATCTCCACTAATAAAAGCACTCACCAAACCCTCAGCTGCTATGCGCGAAGCTGCCTTACTAGCCTTGGCACCGCTCTTAATGCGTAGAAACTCTTCAGCTGCCTTGAAGTCGCCATTCGTTTCAACTAGCGCCTTTTTACAATCCATCATGCCGAGACCAGTTGCTTCACGTAAATCTTTTACCATGCCTGCGGTAATTTCCGCCATTTCCCACTCCTTGAAAACATAACCTAAAAAAAGGGGCTATTGCCCCTTTTGGCCAAACAAATACAGCTTACGCCGCCTGATCTTCGACCTGTGCCACAACCTCGTTAAGCGCCTGTTCGCGTCCTTCCAGTACTGCATCAGCCATCCCACGCGCATATAGGCGTATCGCCTGACTGGAATCGTCGTTACCCGGAATAACATAATCGACACCTAACGGAGTATGGTTGGTATCTACCACACCAATCACCGGAATATTCAGCTTCTGTGCTTCTACAATAGCGCCCTTTTGATAACCAACATCAATCACAAAAATTGCAGTAGGTAGATTCTGCATATTCTTGATACCACCAAGGCTGCGATCCAGCTTTTCCAGCTCACGCTGCATCATCAAACCTTCTTTTTTAGAAACTTTTTCCATGGCTACACTATCCAGCATCATGGCTTCCAGCTCATGCAAACGCTTAACAGATTGCTGTACCGTCTTGAAATTAGTGAGCATACCGCCCAGCCAGCGATGATCAACAAAAGGGCTGCCACAACGAAGCGCCTCCTCTTTAATAATTTCACGCGCTTGGCGCTTAGTCGCAACAAACAATACTGTGCCCTTATTGGCAGAAATTTTGCGCACAAACTTCACCGCGTCGTTATACATAACAACGGTTTTTTCTAGATTGATAATATGAATTTTGTTACGATGGCCAAAAATAAAAGGAGCCATTTTGGGATTCCAATAACGAGTTTGATGTCCAAAATGGACGCCCGCTTCCAGCATTTGACGCATAATTACAGCCATAATTACTCCACGTGTTAAGGGTTAAAGTCTTCCACTCGTCAAATCGACCCTTACAGGCACCCCAACATGAACGAATGTGCGAATTTCCTGCATACTTTAAAGTTATGCCAAATAAGCAGGGCGCACATTGTAACCCAAGCCCCCAATCAACTCAAACACAGGCCCTTAAATATACCTGAATCCATAGCTCAAAAAATGCAACAAAATACTCAAGGCCATCACACTTTGCCTTTAAATATCTGCATCGAATTCATCGGACTCCCTTACATAAATGCAGTCTATAATAATGCAGGCAATCACCCAGCTTAACCTTGAAACAATACGCAAAACGAAAAAGCTTCCACGTATCAAGCCATGAGATGCTTGCCTTGTATGAGAATTTTATTAACAATGACATCCCCATAAAGGAAATTACCTAAATGATTGATCAAGCTATTGCCGATTTCATCATACCAGCCACTGATGGAGTGATGTTCAAACTCTCTGCCGCACGTGGTAAATCATTAGTAATTTATTTCTATCCCAAGGACGACACTCCGGGATGTACGACTGAAAGCCAACAATTTCGCGATCTGTATGCAGATTTTAAAAAGGCTGATTGTGAGGTGGTTGGCATTTCACGCGACAGCATAGAGTCGCATGAAAAATTCAAAGCTAAATTCAATCTGCCGTTCGCTTTACTTGCCGATTCAGAAGAAACTGTATGTGAGCAGTTCGGTGTAATTAAAATGAAAAATCTCTATGGCAAACAAGTGCGGGGCATCGAGCGCAGCACTTTCGTGCTCGACCAAAATGGCATACTGCGTGGCAAATGGCGCGGTGTTAAAGTAGATGGTCACGCCCAGGAAATATTGCAATTCGTGCAATCTCTAACCACATAAGGAACATCATGCCCCCCCGCAAAATAGTGGCTGAAAATCATGCGACCAAATTATTCGTACTTGATACCAATGTATTAATGCACGATCCAACCAGCCTGTTTCGCTTTGAGGAACACGACGTTTACTTACCGATATTTGTGCTGGAAGAGCTGGACAACAATAAAAAAGGCATGACTGAAGTCGCACGGAATGCACGCCAAGCCAGTCGATTCTTAGACTCTTTAGTCAGCGAGAGTACACATAACATGGATGCCGGCGTACCCTTACAAACGCCAAACAATAAAAGCGCTACCGGTCGCCTGTTTTTGCAAACCCAGTTCATTACCAACGAATTGCCTGCCAATATGGCAATCGGCAAAGCTGACAACGCTATCCTCGGGGTAGTCATGTATCTTCACAACCAGCAACCCAAGCGTTCCGTGATCCTGGTCAGTAAGGACATCAACATGCGCATTAAAGCGCGTGCACTGGGACTGGATGCGCAGGATTATTTTAATGACAAGGTGCTGGAAGATACCGACCTACTTTACAGCGGCGTACTGGCATTACCGCAGGATTTTTGGGATAAACATGGCAAGGATATGAAATCCGGGCCACAAGGTGAGCACACTTTTTACAATATTCAGGGGCCGTTATGCTGTGACATGCTGTTAAATCAATTCGTTTATCAGGAAAACGGTGGCCATCCTTTCTATGCCGTCGTCACAGAGCAGAATGACAACACTGCCATGTTGCGCACGCTGACTGACTATACCCATACCAAAAATGCCATCTGGGGAATTACTGCACGTAATCGCGAACAGAGCTTTGTACTCAATCTGCTGATGAACCCAGAGATTGATTTTGTTACCCTGCTCGGTCAGGCGGGTACCGGCAAGACCCTGCTAACCCTTGCTGCGGGGTTGGTGCAAATGCTGGAACATAAATTGTATTCAGAAATCATCATGACCCGCGTCACCGTGCCGGTTGGTGAAGACATTGGTTTCTTACCGGGCACCGAGGAAGAAAAAATGTCGCCCTGGATGGGCGCGCTGGACGACAATTTGGATGTACTGAACAAGCCCAGCGACGAAAGTGGAGAATGGGGGCGAGCCGCCACACGCGACTTAATCCGTTCACGTATCAAGATCAAATCCCTCAACTTCATGCGTGGACGCACTTTTTTGAATAAATATCTGATCATTGATGAAGCCCAAAACCTTACACCCAAACAGATGAAAACGCTGATCACGCGCGCTGGCCCGGGCACCAAGGTAGTATGCATGGGCAACATCGCACAGATTGACACACCTTACTTGACCGAAGGCAGCTCCGGGCTGACTTATGTCGTAGATCGTTTTAAGGGCTGGCAACATAGCGGACATGTCACCTTGCAAAGGGGAGAGCGATCACGCCTGGCCGACCATGCCGGAGAGGTACTGTGAGTAGCAGTCTGCGTTATCTTAAATTTCAATTTTTTCCAACTCCTTAGTACTCACATGAAAAACATAGAAATTGAGTTGTCAAATTACCTATTTTCAAGATAGCCAATGAGCGAAAAAATCCAAAAACCAGACGCCATCTGGCGCGACGAACTTACCCCAGAACAATACAAAGTATGCCGTCAGTGCGGCACTGAGCCCGCATTTACTGGTGCATACTGGGATTGCCATGACAGCGGACTGTATCGCTGTGTGTGCTGTGGTAAAGCACTATTTGATTCAAATGTAAAATATGAATCTGGCAGCGGCTGGCCTAGCTTCTGGCAGGCACACCATCCTGACAGCATCACTGTAAAAAAAGATAACAGCCATGGTATGGAGCGCACGGAAGTTTTATGTAGTCGCTGTGATGCCCATCTTGGCCATATATTCGAAGATGGCCCGGAACCGACAGGAATACGCTACTGCATCAATTCTGCCGCACTAACGCTAGACCGAGAATAAATTTCCCTGCATAACCGATCTCCATGAAATTATTATTTGACCTATTCCCCGTTATCCTGTTCTTTATCGCTTTCAAAGTGTTCAACGTTTATGTTGCCACGGGGACTGCGATTGTTGCCACTATCGCCCAAATTGGATGGGTTAAGTGGAGGCACGGCAAAGTAGATACCATGCTCTGGGTAAGCTTTGCCATAATCGCCGTATTCGGTGGCGCGACACTCATTCTGCACGATGAGACTTTCATCAAATTTAAACCTACCATTTTATATTGGATATTTGCCATCATACTGTTGGGTTCTAATTTAGTTTTGAAAAAGAATCTGATGCGTATTTTGTTGAAGGAAAAAATCACACTCCCAACCAAGGTATGGAACCAACTCAACTTAGGCTGGAGTTTATTTTTTGTTCTACTCGGCGTTGTAAACTTATATGTTGCATTTAACTTCTCTACAGATGCATGGGTTAATTTCAAACTTTTTGGCACCACTGGAATGATGCTAGTATTCGTACTGCTACAAGCAATGGCGTTATCAAAATACGTGCAAGAAGAAGAGGAAAATAACTAAATCTATTTCTTGCTTGTTTTGCATCGCACGCCCCCAAGCATTTCAACTACTATAGACCCGGCACGATGCATAAATGAACTTTTTTGATGTTTGTGGTATGGAAAAAAAATGCCCGTAAACAGTCACGAAAAGCACTGCATGAACGACGCAAGCAAGTGATTCGTATGCACCGCAAAGGCGTGACGATGATGAAGATTGTGGCGCAAACAGGACTGAGCTGGACGGCAGTCAATACGGCGCTGCGGTTATATTCAAAGATACAGGCCGCAAAGTGTTTCTGATACGGGACAATTTCAGAGTTTATCACAGCACACCTGTAAAGGCTTGGGCTGCTGAGAACGCACAGAAAATCGAATTGTTTTACTTACCCAGCTACAGCCCTGAACTTAACCCCAAGCAAAAACTAAATGCGGATCTCAAACACATCTTCACTTCAAAGGTGCCAGTACGCACCAAGGCAAAGCTCAGAGCTGCTACGGCAGATTACATGACCATGCTTGAGCAAAACCCCGAACACGTGCGCCATTATTTCGACGATCCCCAAATCGCCTATGCCGCTTCATGAATAATTCGTGCCGGATCAATAGGTAAATTGTATGCCTTTATTGTCTAGTAACCCACCGCAACAATGCCGTTGGCACAGATTCAACACAACTATCGAATTAGAACAGGCTGCAATACAAACAATATTGCAAACGGCGCTTTTGGCCATTAGCCTGCGTGGGGCTTTTCATATCGTGCTCGCTGGCGGCACAACGCCGCGCCGTATATATGAATCGCTGCGCAACTCTGATGCAGATTGGGCTGCCTGGCATGTTTATTTTGGTGATGAACGTTGTCTGCCAGCTGACCATGTGGAACGCAACAGCTGGATGGCCGCACAGGCGTGGCTTAATCACGTCGCCATCCCTCGTACCCAGATTCACTTTATTCCCACAGAGGAAGGCGCGCAGGCAGCAGCCAGCGCTTATATAGAAACACTGGCGGGCATTGAGTTATTTGATTTAGTTCTACTCGGATTAGGAGAAGATGGTCACACTGCCAGCCTGTTTCCTGGTCACGACTTGGCCAACACGGCCGATGCTCCAACCGTTATTGTAGTGGGAAATGCACCAAAATATCCGCCACAGCGAATATCACTCAGCGCACATCGCTTGAGTATGGCACGCAAAGTTATATTTATAGTAAGCGGTGCTATGAAACAGCAGGCCATAACCGACTGGCGCAATGGCATCGCTATTCCTGCTGCTGCCGTTAGTCCGATAAACGGTGTGGATATATATCTTGAAGCGGCGCTGCTAGCGTGAGTTGCTTATCACATCTTTATAAAGATCACATATTGAACTGGCGCGGTGAGAATAGACAAACCTCCCTACTATTTGATGACGCTATGTTGCTAATTACCATGCGGAAAATGTAAATATAATGACCTATAATTACAGCGTTGCATTACCCGAATTTATGGTCAACATAACGCTCATTTCATTTTGCGAAAGCGACCATTGCAAAGTTAGCATCACAGCTTGCATGATCTTTTCGAATCCGGCTTCGGATTGCGAAACCGTGAAATATGGCATGCCACGTAATTGAATCGGGTAATTGTTATTGAGCACTATATTTCCACCTAAGACATGGTCATCCAGCACCAAACCATCCATATCACCTAATACGAGCTCACTGCCAAAACCGCTGAGAATTTTTTCATCCTGGATATAACGGCCAGCGTAACCATTACAACTCGGCATTGCCAGTGCCACACGAGTGAAAAAGCTACCTTGTAGGGCGCTGTCAAAGGTATAACGAACGCATAGGCAATTAGCGTTCAGGCTAATTCGTTTTTGTATAGTTTTGCCACCAAAGTCTGTATGGAATAATATTCCTTCGGTGTTTGTTTCGACCAATTCATAAACAAGCTCAATTTCTTTGTCATCCAACAATAAAGAGTCACGAAATAAGGTCTGTGCGTAGCTATCTGCCATTAAATTTTCTGTAGTGATTTCATCCTTAAAAGCCACGCGATCATGCGCTGAAACAATACCAACACCCTCATGCGGCCGCATAGCCTGACTGGATTCAATTTTACGGAAATAATGCTCTACCTGACGACGCAGGATATCGCCAAAATTATGGTACAACTGATACGCATCAAGTTCAGATATGCTGCCGCTGCCGTCAAGCTTCACGATCGCTTGCAGCATTGCATTATGCAGAAAAACTTCATCATGACCGTCACTATCGGCATCGGTACAAAAACACGCTGCCCGTGGAAACATCTTATCCAGTAAAGATTCCAGCTTAACAATAGCGCCGTATACCGCCCGGCGCAGGTGTGGCAGATACAATCCGCCAAACAAACCATGCCAGTATGCGTCGTTAGCTTGCGCAATATAGAGTTGATCAAGCATTTCCGGTGTGCACTTTTCTTCCGGCAGGGCATGTAAACGTTCAGATAACCCCAACATGCGCTTATGCATCCAGTTTGACTCGGGATAACGGGTGAGAAAATTCTTCCAAATGCCGCCACGCAAAAATGCCTTGCGCTCTTCATAATGGCCACTTGCTTTTTCCGTATGAATTAAATCAGCATACGTATGTGCAGCCGCTACCGGCAAAGTCCACTCGTTCATTTCAATGTACGAGGTAGTCGGCAGATATACAATACCGCGCGTTTTTTCATTTGCGTGATAGTCCCGATAAGTCTGTGTGGTAATCTTAGGTGAAGCCAACACCCCTCGGATAAAATCTTCCAACCAACCTTTCTCATAAACCCACTGGTAAGTTTCCGGCCAGATACCAAATTTTTCGATGTCGTCGAAATACACAGCGGATGCTTGCATGTCGTTACGCGTCAGACTTTCGAGATAAGCCACTACTTCATGCGCCGGAGAAAATGGCATGCGGTAACGTAACGCCTCGGAAATGGGAAACAAGTCGAGTTTGCGACCGTCCTCTTCGGTAGTAAAATAGCCATTTAATTCTTCAATACGTTTGCCGCTGCATAAAAAGTGGTAATCATCTACTGTAACGTATTTAATTTTAGAATCCGATAACGCAGGAACGACTGTTGCCTCCCACACGCGTTCGGTTAACCATGCACCTTCTGCCCTGGTACCCATTCGGGCTTCCAGTTTGTCAGATAACCTGATGATCTGCCCGATACGATCACGGTTAGGAATAACCGCCAGAACCGGCTCAGTATCTCCGCCACCAAACATTTCGACCTGGCCGCGTTGCACCATTTCAGTGAGTAACGCCATATCTTGCGGATATTTATTAAACAGGTAATCGAGTAACCAACCACTGAAATGTGCGGCAAAACGAAATTCAGGATAACGATGCAAAATATGTAGGAATGGTTTGTAACAACGCTGATGTGCATCGTCTACCACTTCCGGAAAATTGCCCACCGGCTGATGAGCATGGACACCAAAAAGTAAAGAAACTGTTTCGTATGTTTTCATTTTTCGGATTCAGTGTTAATTGCTAATGACATCGGGATATGTCAAAAAAATGGTCATACTGACATCTGCGTAAACAATAATTACTAGATTTCTAAGGTTCCCAGAATATCCAATAAAGTTGAGGCAGAAAATCAATCTTCATCATCAAATTTTATTTAACTTTAGATCAGGGAGATTATATGGAAACGAGCGAGAAAATGGCTTTCTTTAGCGATCGTCGGTAATTTTTTGTGTTCATCTTCGATCACTTGCATACACAAAAACCCTCACCCAAAAAATATTTAATTACGATTAATATACAGTGAATTAATATTGAATCGTCAGATAATTACAACTACGCCATTAAGAGCCACGACGCATCGTACCACCTGATTCAGGTAAACCACCACCTTGACTAATTGGGGAATTTAAAATGGCTGGAACAGGCAATTTCAAGTAACGGTATAACTGCATTAAATTGCTACGATAGAGACGATCAAAACTTTCCACTGCATGGGCAGGATTGTAATCACCAAACCACCAGAACCAGTCGGAACTTTCACATGAAGCCAACTGTTTTTCGGCAATCAAACGCTCTCCCTCGTTCAAACGGTCACTTGCCATCACCAAGTCATAATTTTGTTTCGCCATACACAACAAATCCCAAGCACGGTTTTTATCGGTTGAACCAATCCAGGTGGAAAAATCACCGTATACCCAACTACCGGCAACGATACGCGATAGCTCTTCTTCTTTGGCCAGCTGTTTGCTTCCTTCAGCATCATCAAGCCGATCCAGATAACTACTATAAGTCGTTGTTCTGATAGTCGCGTGTGTTTGTAATGCAGAATATAAATCGGTAAAGAAATGATAGCCATTGTAAGGATAATATTCCCAAGCATTTTCACCATCAAGGATAACACTGACCACGGGCGCTTCGCCCTCAGGTGCCTGTTGTGCAATCGCTTCGAGCTGGGAAACAAAATGCAGTGCGGCGTCCTTACCATTCCAACGCGAATATTCAAAACCAATCAAATCGGACAGACGGTCATCTCGAAAAAAACAGCGGACACCACTTGCTGCGCCTTGCACATGATAGGGGCGATAGAGATATCGAGCACGCTCAGGCAACTGATGCTCTGCTGTACGCAAGCTGTTAGCCAGTACGCCCTCGCCACTCGCCGTCCAGCGGCACTCTTGCGCCGCAAACACTCCCAGTAATTCGGTTGAAACTGCTCCTTCAGCGGGCCAAATACCATGTGGAGTGACGCCAAAACGTGTTTGGTGACTTTTTTGAGCGGAAAGAAGATGTGCCTGAACGCGTGATTTTCCGCCAGGATAACATTTCGATTGCGGCAGACTGATATCCGGTTTGCTCTCACGCGCACTATTGATATCCAACAACAACGGCGCAAGGGGATGGTAATGAGGGGTCGTAGAAAGTTCAATTTGACCGTTTTCAGCCAATTTTCGATAACGTGGAATAACGCCGCAAATGACTTGTCCGATCAGATCGAATAACCACTTACGATCGGCATGACTAAAGTTTTCATTCTTGCTCATTAAACCAATAACCAAGTCGTGTTCGCGGCGCACGCTTTCACCACACCAGACCAAATGGTACCAGGTCAGCAAGTCAGCAAAATATTGTCCCGATAAATAGGCAAGTTCGGTACTACCGCCGGGTTCGAGCATTTTGTACAAGTCGGACAGCCGCTTATAAGCTTGATATGGAGCAACCATACTGTGATGGCTGCTGCGGAAACAGCTAGCCAACACCAAATCGCGTTCCTCTGCGTTCAAGTCATTGAGATTCTCGCGCGCTAGCAATCGTAACAGCGGATCGCGTATCTGGCCGGTGGTGAACTGCTGTTCGTAATCTTCCAGTTGATCCAGCAAAACCGGCACAAAATTTACCGCCACTTTCACCTGAGAATGTTGTTCCAGATGAAAAGCCATATCGGTGTAATCCTTAATAGCGTGCAGATAAACCCACGGTAACAAAAAATCGCCACTGGTATGATCACGATAATCTGGCTGATGCATGTGCCAGAGAAAAACTAAATCGAGGGGCCTTGACATGAAAATTCCATTTAAGTTAGACATAAATAAAACTAGTTTTAACGCACGCGGTGCACTTCCTGGCTCAACATATCAGGAGTAATTAACGTAATACCGTTATCACTCACAAAAAAGCGTCTTGCATCTTCCTCACGGTTAACCCCAGCGGTCATACCTTCCGGGATGACACAATTTTTGTCCACCACCACACGCTTGAGCGTTACATTGCGTGACACCTTTACGTTGGGCAAAATTACCGACTCTTCTACATTACTGTAACTATGTATGTGCACGTTAGAGAATAGAAGCGAATTGCGCACGTGTGCACCACTAATAATGCAACCTCCCGACACTAAAGAATCAACTGCCATGCCGCGGCGAGTACGGTCATCAAACACAAATTTGGCCGGTGGCAATTGTTCCTGATACGTCCAGATTGGCCATTCCTGATCATACATATTAAGAGCGGGAGTAACCTTGGTAAGCTCCATATTAGCTTCCCAATAGGCGTCTATTGTTCCCACATCTCGCCAATAGGGTACTTCGCCATTCAAATTTACACAGCTATCTTCAAAACTCTGCGCAAACACTCGGTAATGCGCGGACACAAGATGCGGGATAATATCCTTACCGAAATCATGGCTAGAATTCTTATCATCTGCGTCCCGCACCAATTGTTCATACAGAAAGCGGGTATTAAACACATACACCCCCATACTGGCCAGCGCCAGATTCGGGTTTCCCGGGATCGGAGCGGGATGATCAGGTTTCTCATTAAAATTTACCACTCGTGATTCCATATTCACGCCCATTACACCGAATCCACTCGCATCTTTGATAGGAACTTCAATACAAGCAACAGTCATGTCGGCCTGTTTTTCTACATGGAAGGCAAGAAGCTTGCCATAGTCCATCTTATAGACGTGATCGCCCGCCAATAACAACACGTAATCCGGATTAGTTGTACGCATGATATCCAGATTTTGGAATACTGCATCGGCCGTGCCCCGATACCACATTTCTTCTATTCTTTGCTGCGCCGGCAGCACGTCAATGAATTCGCCAAACTGACCATTCAGGAAACTCCAACCACGCTGAATATGCTGGATCAAACTGTGTGACTTGTATTGCGTCGCCACACCTATCCGTCTGATGCCAGAATTCACACAATTGGATAGAACAAAATCAATAATACGAAACTTGCCCCCAAATGGCACCGCAGGCTTAGCCCGCCAATCTGTAAGTTGATGCAGCCGAGTTCCACGTCCTCCCGCCAGAATCATGGCGTAAGTGCTTTTAGTTATCGAACTTACGAAACGTAATTTTTTAGATGACGGCATGATTCCCCTCGTAGTCGTTGATTTAGAATCTTGTTCACAACTGTATCAGATTGTAATTATAACTGGGTCTTAATTGTGGTTATAATCACCTCACCATGAGAAAGAATCTTCGCATCAAACTTGATCCACGTACTGAATTATTGCTACAAGGGCGACTGCATAATCCCTTCGCTTATCTTGGCCCACATCAGGAAAATGAAAAATTTGTAGTGCGGGTGTTTAACCCTTACGCAAGTGAAATCTGGCTAAAAACCACCCATGGCGATGAAGCGCTGGAACGCGTTCATCCAGATGGATTATTCGAATGGTATGGTAGCAAAGAACCGCGCCATCCTTATATTCTGCGGATCAGGGAAAATGGACTCGGACTAAGCAACCGAATTGAACGTTTCGTTCATGATTGCTATGCCTTTGCACCGCAAATTTCTGATTTTGACCTACATCTTTTTAACGAGGGAAAACTGCATCAGACCTATCGCGTACTAGGCTCACATGCAATGCAAATTAACGATATCCCAGGTGTGCGCTTTGCAGTATGGGCGCCAAATGCCGAGCGAGTCAGTGTAATAGGTGAATTTAACCGCTGGGATGGACGCATCCATCCAATGGCAGCACATGGTTCCAGCGGTGTGTGGGAGTTATTTATCCCAAAAATTGAACAAGGTACACTGTACAAATTTGAGATCCGCAATCACACCGGTACCTTGCTGGTCAAAACCGACCCCTATGCCAATGCGTTTGAATTACGGCCCGGTACTGCTGCTCGCGCTGGGTCTGCTCTTCATCACGCATGGCAAGATACAGAATGGATGAAGCAGCGCAGCAATTGGGATTGGCTACACGCTCCACTCAATATCTATGAAATTCATGCGGGATCATGGAAACGTCACCCAGACGGGCGTTTTTATACTTATCGCGAGCTGGCTGAAAACCTTGTTCCTTATCTCAAATACATGGGTTATACCCACGTTGAACTCATGCCTGTTTCTGAGCACCCACTCGATGAATCATGGGGTTACCAAACAACAGGCTATTTTGCCGCAACCAGTCGCTTCGGTTCACCAGATGATTTATGCTATTTCGTAGATAACTGTCATCAGGCCGGAATTGGCGTACTGCTAGACTGGGTACCCGCACATTTCCCTCAGGACGCATTTGCGCTAGCGTATTTTGATGGTACTGCACTCTATGAACATGAAGATCCGCGCCTTGGTTTTCATCAGGACTGGGGCACACATATTTTTAACTACGGTCGTAATGAGGTAAAAAGCTTTTTGTTATCAAGTGCGCATTACTGGCTGTCGCAATTTCACTTTGATGGCCTGCGTGTAGATGCAGTAGCTTCCATGCTGTATCTCGATTATTCGCGTAAAGAAGGTGAATGGCTTCCGAACAAATTTGGCGGACGAGAAAATCTTGAGGCCATCGAATTCCTGCGCGAACTTAACATTATGGTACATGAAGTTTTCCCAGGTGCGTTGACGCTAGCCGAGGAATCTACCTCATGGCCGGGGGTCTCGCGCCCGATTTATCTTGGTGGACTCGGCTTTTCCATGAAATGGAACATGGGCTGGATGAATGACACACTTAGCTTCATGCAGTTAGACCCGATTCATCGCCGCTATCACCTTAATCAACTAACTTTTAGTCAACTTTATACTTATAGCGAAAATTTCATGCTGCCGTTTTCGCATGATGAAGTGGTACATGGCAAGGGTTCGCTACTTGACAAGATGCCTGGCGATAGCTGGCAGAAATTTGCCAGCCTGCGGTTACTACTTACTTACCAAATAACAAGTCCGGGCAAAAAGCTCAATTTTATGGGCAATGAATTTGGCCAAGGACGTGAATGGCGATCGAGTTGGGAACTTGAATGGTGGCAGCTCGGCGTAGAGCCGCATCAAGGTATACAAAGCATGGTACGCGACTTAAATCATCATTACCGAGACTTGCCCGCTTTATATGAACAAGACTTTGAACAAAGTGGTTTTTCCTGGATTGATTGTCAAGACACCGAACGTTCCGTGCTTTCTTTCTTACGTCATGGGCGAAATGGCGAAACAGCTGTAATTGCTTTTAATTTCACCCCAGTCCCACGTCACCGCTACCGTATCGGAGTGCCATTCAATTGTACTTATCGGGAAATTTTCAACAGTGACTCCCGCTATTATGGTGGCGGTAATCTTGGAAACCCAAGTGAGATACATGCCGAACCTCTATCCTGGATGGGACAGCCCTATTCCGTCGAAATAGAACTACCACCACTTGCAGGTATTATGCTAAAACCGGCATAAGCTATAAAACTAACGTTGTCTATGCCCTAATTGTCTTAATAATTAATTTTTTAATTATTAAGACAATAAACGCATCATCCTCAATCTTTGCGGGAATTAAGACAAGAAAATATTTACATATTGCACGCATTCTGAATAACAAACTTTTATCTGAAAATAGTCAAATCATCCATAAATGTAAATACTCAATCAATCAATAATCTAAGACAACTATGTCAACTTTAGTCCATTCGCCAGCTTGGCAAGCTTTAACCGCTCATCAAATAAAAATCAGTCAGCAGACCATGCGTGAGATGTTTAGCGATGACCCGCAGCGTTTCGAAAAATTTTCTTTACAATTGGATGGTCTGCTGCTGGATTATTCAAAGAATCTCATTACCGCAGAAACACTCACGCTATTGCTGAATCTTGTAAACCAGTCGAAGCTGGATGACTGGATTGCCCGCATGTTTAAAGGCGATAAAATCAATACTAGTGAACAGCGTGCAGCGTTACACACTGCATTGCGCGCCCCCCGAGACACTTCGGTATATGTAGACGGCAAAGATGTTGTGCCCGACGTACATCGCGTACTGGATCATATTCGCCACTTCTCCGAAGCAGTACGCAATGGCATCTTCTGTGGACATACCGGGAAACCATTCCGGGACGTGGTCAATATTGGCATCGGGGGATCTGCTCTGGGGCCACTTATGGTCAGCGAAGCACTCAAGCCTTATGGCAGCGCACAATTGAACGTGCATTTTGTTTCTAATG
This sequence comes from Candidatus Nitrotoga sp. SPKER, assembly GCA_003402285.1. Taxonomy (GTDB): domain Bacteria; phylum Pseudomonadota; class Gammaproteobacteria; order Burkholderiales; family Gallionellaceae; genus Nitrotoga. The sequence goes on from QFXG01000015.1 coordinate 68,063, forward strand.
TCGATGCGACAGACTTGGCAGAAACATTGAAACGTCTCGATCCAGAAACCACTCTTTTTATAATTAGTTCAAAAACCTTTACCACACTGGAAACACTGACCAATGCCCATTCCGCGCGGGACTGGCTGATTAAGCATTTGGGGGCTGATGAGGCTGTCAGCAAACATTTCATTGCGGTCTCGACCAATTTCATCGAGACATCCAAATTTGGCATTAACCCGGACAATGTATTTGAATTTTGGGATTGGGTTGGCGGCCGTTACTCATTGTGGTCGGCTATAGGTTTGCCCATTGCACTTTATATTGGAATAAATAATTTTGAACGCCTGCTGGCCGGTGCTCATACTATGGACGAGCACTTTCGTGAAGCGCCTCTGGAGCGCAACATGCCAGTAATCCTCGGAATACTTGGCATCTGGTACGCCAATTTTTTTGATGCAGCTTCATATGCCATCCTGCCCTACGATCAATATCTACAACACTTTCCAGCTTATCTGCAACAATTGGAAATGGAAAGCAATGGTAAGCGTATAGACCGCAATGGGCAGATAGTAGACTATGCCACCGGTATGGTAATCTGGGGCGAGCCCGGTACCAACGGCCAGCATTCCTTCTATCAACTGATACACCAAGGTACGCGCATGGTGCCTGCCGATTTCCTCGTGCCAATGATCAGTCACAACCCGATAGGCGAACACCATTCGATATTACTGGCGAATTGCTTTGCGCAAAGTGAAGCATTGATGCTCGGTAAAAATACTGTAGAGGCACGTGTGGAACTCGAGGCACAAGGACTCAGCGGTACAACGCTGGAAACACTGTTGCCCTACAAAATATTTCCGGGCAATCGCCCGTCTAATACTTTATTATTTGACCAGTTAGACCCATACACGATGGGAATGCTGGTTGCTCTTTATGAACATAAAGTATTTGTGCAAAGCGTAGTCTGGGACATCAATCCATTTGATCAGTGGGGTGTTGAATTCGGTAAACAACTTGCTGGTAAATTACTGCCTGAACTTCAAATAAAAGAACGCATTTTTTTACATGACTCTTCAACCAACGGCTTGATCAATTACTTTAGAGCACGACAAATTTAGATATTAAAATTATGAAATTTACAGATAATTAAAAGCCATGCTGAAAAAAATAAAAATTAATGATGTCCGCTTAGGCATGTATCTCCAAGAAGTTTGTGGTAGTTGGATGGATCATCCTTTTTGGAAACGTTCGTTCAAACTGACAGATAACAACGACCTGAATACCCTAAAAAGTTGTGGGGTAGCCGAAATATGGATAGATACGAGCAAAGGTTTGGATATTGATGCTGGTATAACCGCACTTTCGCAAAAAGAAGGGGAATTCAAGGTCGAAAGTGAACTGAAGAAAATCGAGCAAACTCCACTAAAAATTGAAGTACCTGTGTCTTTGCAGGTCGAGTTAATTGCTGCAAAAAAGATACACACCAAAACTAAAGAGGTTGTTGTCTCCATGTTCAGCGATGTGCGCATGGGTAATGCACTCAAACTTGATGATGCGCTATCGCTGGTAGACGAAATTAACCAATCTATAGCACGCAATGTCTCTGCATTGGTTAGTTTGTCCCGCCTAAAAAATGCGGACGACTATACCTATTTACATTCAGTCGCTGTCTGTATCCTGATGGTGGCACTGGGGCGGCAATTGGGGCTGGAAGACAAAGTGATAAAACAAGTTGGTCTTGCCGGGTTAATGCATGACTTTGGTAAGATTTTTATACCTAATGAAGTGCTCAACAAACCAGGAAAATTAACGGAAGAAGAGTTCAATATAGTTAAAACACATCCACTAAAAGGTTGGGAGTTTCTCAAAGACTCTAATGAGGTAAACGATTTGACGCTGGATGTTTGCCGACACCATCACGAGCGCGTAGATGGCAAAGGCTATCCAGATAAACTATCCGGTGAAGAGTTAACATTATTTGCACGTATGGGTGCCATATGTGACGTGTATGATGCGATTACTTCAAATCGCTGCTATAAAAAAGGATGGGAGCCTGCGGAATCCATTCGCAAGATGGCAGAATGGAAGGATGGACACTTCGACGAGGCCATCTTTCATGCCTTCGTTAAAACGGTCGGCATTTATCCAACCGGCACCTTGCTTAAGCTAAAATCCGGACGTCTAGGCGTGGTAACTGACCAATCGCAAAACAGTTTAACCAAGCCCTTAGTGAAAGTTTTTTTCTCAACCCGCTCTAACGCCCCAATTTTGCAGGAAACAATTGATCTATCGAAATCTCCAGACAGCATCGCTAATATTGAAAATCCATCACAGTGGGGATTCGATTTAGACAAAATTATGGGTATCTAGCCCCCAAGATGTAACAATAACGCCATTCATCCTGAGCCCGAATAGATCCGCTTTGTGCTAAACAAAAAACTTTCGTCTTACGACCCGCCTTGCCAGTAAGACATGCACACTTTTTCATATCACCCAAACATAGTGAGTCATGCGAACCTGACCTTAATCGTAAATTCAGGAGCACTTCCGATAAAGTTCAGGATACCCCTAATGTTCCTACATAAACAACAGATACATAAAATATTGCTGAGTAAGCAGCAATTAAAGCTATTCGTGAATATTTTTCTTTAAAAATAAACGAAATAACAGCAATAAACTTCCCGTAGCAAGCTACGGAGTACTTTATTTAACGCTTGCAATCATCAACTTTTATTATTAGAATGATTCTCATTATTAAATAATAAAGATTAAATGAAAGACTGGATACCGATACTTGTTTCAATTTGCACGGTAATTATGTTTTTTGTAATAGTGAGTGTTTACCTTATTAGACTATGACCCTTATAGACCCGGCACGATTTATAAATGAACTTATCTTAATTTTCGATGTTTACTAAGGATGGAAAAAGAAGATGCCCGCAAGCAGTCGCGAGAAGTACTGCATGAACGACGCAAGCAAGTTATTCGTATGCACCGCAAAGGCGTGGCGGTGATGGAGATTGTGGCGCAAACGGGACTGAGCTGGACGGCAGTCAATACGGCGCTGTGGTTATATAAGGCTGAAGGTTCGGGGGCACTCAAGCTTGGCGTCCGGGGTAAAAAGCTTGGCAGTGGACGTTGCTTGAGGGCTAGCCAAGAACTGACGATTCAGCAAACCATCTGCGACAAATGCCCGGAACAACTCAAGATGGATTTTGCGCTATGGAGCAGGCCCACAGTGCGCCAGCATATTGAGCTGGTGCATGGTATCAAGCTGTCTATTCGGGCAGTAGGAAACTACTTGGCACGTTGGGGTTTTACACCACAAAAACCCATTAAAAAAGCGTACGAGCAGCGTCCTGAAGCCGTCCAGGCTTGGCTTGATGAACAGTATCCGGCCATTGAAGCCAGAGCAAAAACCGAAGGAGCGGAAATTCACTGGGGCGACGAGACGGCGCTAGTCAACACAGATGTCAGAGGCAGAAGCTATGCGCCGGTGGGCAAGACCCCTGTGACGTTCGCAGTAGGCGGCACGCGCCACAAGCTATCGATGATTGCGACGGCAACCAACCAGGGTAAAACGCGCTGGATGATTATTGATGAGGCCTTTAACTCCGACAAGCTCATTGAATTTCTGGAGGCGCTCATCAAGGATACAGACCGCAAAGTGTTTCTGATACTGGACAACTTGAGAGTTCATCACAGCAAACCTGTAAAGGCTTGGGCTGCTGAGAACGCACAGAAAATCGAGTTGTTCTACTTGCCCAGCTACAGCCCTGAACTCAACCCCGAAGAAAGACTGAATGCGGATCTCAAACACGTCATCACTTCAAAGGTGCCAGTACGCACCAAGGCAAAACTTAGAGCTGCTACGACAGATCATATGACGATGCTTGAGCAAAACCCCGAGCGAGTACGCCGTTATTTCGGCGATCCAAAAGTCGCCTATGCAGCTTCATGAATAATTCGTGCCGGATCAATAGTCACGGTAATGCAATGGGCCGCACGCTGCCGAATTAATTTTTACAGCTAAATCACTTGCAAAACTTCCCGCCAAGCCCAATGGCATACATGACACAACAAAAGTCATATTCGTTGCTTTTGTCAATCTGATGAGTTTCAGATCCCCATTTATCCTGTCTGACAAGAGCCTATTCGCCACCCCTGTTTCCGGTGCATTTGTTGTTCTGCTGCTGTTTCTTCTTTGCTAGCGTTATTACGTCAGCAAACGTAACAAAAATGAATTACCTCGCGGCCAGCCACGCGGTATCAAAACAGCATGATCCTTGTGTATCTTCATGTACACCCTCTTGGCCACTTGCATACTTCATAATCATCGCTTCGTTACCATGTTTCCCAACGCTACTTGCAAAGTATCCGCTTATCCAAAACTCTCCACCTCACAATTGCTTTTTAACCTCTGGACTTCTACGAAATATCTCTCGTCCTGCTATGCTCTTAATTACTCTGACACCGATTTGGTCAAGTACACTCTTGGTCGGGTACACTTTGCACCAAAAAATGAACACTGTCTGTATCCGCACCTATCTTTATAAACTTGATGTCATACCTCTGCCTAACTCAATAAATACATCTCTTAACTCATTCTCTACCTTTTCACCAAATACCGTCCGACGATACTTCGCTGGACACACTATGTGGGATAGCAATACCGTTACATTATGCTTCTTATGAATGTATTCACTCATCCATACAATTAAAGGCAACGTTGCGGCAAGCCGCGAGAAATCATACCCAAAAGATTGAAGTCTGCTTCTCGGCGCAGGCATCCAAGCTTTACTACATGGGAGGCTTCGCATTACACTTTGTTACAGATATTTTTGCTCACTTTGTTTGATAAAATGCCTATGCAATGCCTATTCAGCAAGCCTTTGCGGGCAGGGACTACATTCCAGATAATGGCACCCCCGGTAATCAACTGAATCTATTAGCATATTAACCGGGCAACAGTGTGATTTTTCCCGATCATTAAATTATGAATCTGTTAGTTTGTACAATTGCATATACGAATCATTTGTATTCGTATACAATGCAAATGTTCTCTGCTTTTGCAATTTTAAAGTACAAATAACCCCTCTTCTGTTTATTTGTAATTTAAAAGTCTCCCTTGACATGCATTAAGCAGAGGGCTTCATAAATGGTGCTCCTTATCCGCTCACTTCCTCCGGGGGAACTGAGCGGTTTTTTTTATCTCTCTTCTCTTTACTAATAACACACGTAACAAATTATAAAAATACAATCGGGAAACGAAGCGGACGACCATAAGCTTGTGCAGGATGTCTGCACCTAAATTGGCCAGTCAAATATGTGAAAAGAGGATTTAAAACGATTTATTGGTAAGGACCAGAGTTTATAAACTGGTCAGGAAGTAATAAATATATAAGGGAAGAAGGCTGAAGTAAGTTCAAAAAACCTAAAACTTACAATCTGTTTTATATACGGCAATCCACTGATAATATAAAAATTCAGTGGTAGGCGCGATTGGACTCGAACCAACGACCCCCACCATGTCAAGGTGGTGCTCTAACCAGCTGAGCTACGCGCCTGCATAAAGGTGCATATTGTAACTGAATTTCAAGTCAATCTCAAATTTTGAACCCAAAGTGAGCTGCACGCTACGCCAGTGAAATCAAAAACGAACAGTTTATGTGCTGCAAAATCGAGTACATCTATTTATATTAATTTTGATAGTGTAAGCGGTAAGGTGGCGTAAAATGTACAGTCTACTCCTGACTAAAATTATTGATAAAAATTATGACCATACGTACTCGTTTCGCGCCTAGCCCCACGGGTTATCTGCATATCGGTGGTGCCCGCACTGCATTATTCTCTTGGGCTTACGCCCGTAAGCATGGTGGCGTTTTTATTTTGCGCATAGAAGATACAGATGTAGAGCGCTCTACACCGGAAGCGGTGCAAGCCATTCTAGATGGCATGACTTGGCTTAATTTGGGTTATGACGAAGGCCCCTTTTATCAAATGCAGTGTATGAAACGATATAAAGAGGTAATCCAGCATATGCTGGCGCAGGGTTTAGCCTATTATTGCTATACCTCGCCAAGTGAACTGGAAGCTATGCGTGAGACCCAACGTGCAAATGGTGAAAAACCACGTTACGACGGTCGCTGGCGTCCAGAATCCGGCAAGATACTACCTGAACCACCTGCCGAAACGATGCCAGTCGTGCGTTTCAAGAATCCTACCAAGGGATCGGTGTCGTGGAAAGATTTGGTAAAAGGGTTTATTGAATTTGACAATGGTGAATTAGATGACCTCATCATTGCCCGTGCCGATGGCACACCCACCTATAATTTTTGCGTAGTTGTGGATGATTGGGATATGGGTATTACACACGTAATACGCGGCGATGACCACGTTAATAATACCCCACGTCAGATCAATATACTCAAGGCATTGGGCGCAAATGTGCCACAGTACGCGCATCTATCGATGATATTAGGTGACGACGGACAGAAACTGTCCAAGCGCCATGGTGCAGTTAGCGTGATGCAATATGATGAACAGGGTTATCTGCCAGAAGCAGTGATTAATTACCTGGCAAGACTGGGATGGTCACACGGTAATGATGAAATTTTTTCGGTAGAGCAGTTTTGTTCGTGGTTCGACCTCGACCATATTACGCCATCTGCGGCACAATTTAATACAGAGAAATTAAACTGGCTTAATCAGCATTACATAAAGCAGGCGGATAATGCCCGGCTCGTGGCATTAATCCGTCCGCGCTTGGAAGCACGGGGTGTATTAATAAGCGCTGTGCCTGCTCTAGACGCCATAATTGACCTTTATAAAGAACGAGTCGTAACTCTTAACGAATTGGCTGATGCAGCGGAAGTATTTTATATCGACTTGCATCCCAATCAGGAATTGCTAAATACCCAGCTGTCTGCGGAAGCAATACCTGCTTTGCAGGAACTGGCGAAGCACCTAAAAAATATAACATGGGAAGCAGCGGCTATTGGGGCGGCAATCAAGGAAATAGCAAGTAAGCATGGCTTGAAAATGCCTAAATTAGCCATGCCGTTGCGTGTAATGCTCACTGGACAAACCCAGACTCCCTCGGTAGATGCAGTATTAATGCTGTTTCCACGCGAAATTGTATTGACGCGTATGGCACGATATCTTTAGCAGTTACCGGTATTCAGTAGTCAACGCTAAATAAAAATGTCCTCTTGCCTGCAAAGTAGAAACGTTCCCATTGTCTGCTTCATTACCGTTACAGCGTAATGTGATGCTCATCGGTGGCGGACTTGCCAATGGAGATATTTCTCCAGATGATGATCGCTGCCGATTTATGCCCCGTATTTTGTATCATCTTGCGCTTCGTCAGTGCCTTGTCTACTTGATCATTAAACCTCTTGCTGTCGACTTCTATCGTCTGTCTTTGCGCTTTGGTCATGAACGTATAGCTGAATTTAGGTTTGCGCCAGCGCAGTTCACGCGTACCGTCAAAGTGTTGGTGCAGTGCCACTTTAATTCCCCGCATAGTCAGTCCCGTGCCGCTGGTCTCGACTTATATCAATTCCCCCTGGTGTTGATAGGACAGATTCTTTGATAACGTTTTTATCACCTGCACCGACAAAGGGCGCGTCAGTTGTTCGGGAATGTACACCGGCAACCAAGTACTGCAATGTGGTCATGTAAACCGTGCATGTATCCCAGCGTAGTCTCAGTGGCGGTAAAGCGCAGTTGCATCAGTTTGCCGATGGTATCGTCGATTGTGCGATAGCACCGCACGATGCGCTTAATCTGACGCACGCTGACCAAAAGCCGTTTGCTCGCTTTCTTCTGGTCACAATACCTGCCGTTAGTAGCTCTTTCACCTGCGCCCGTGTTGCTTCTTTTTGAAGCATCATCATGCCCCTTTAAAATTGCCCGCCTTTTGTTTTTACAGACACCGAGTTTACTCACTCAGGGGTCATTTCTAATCGGGGAAAAGGGGACATGAGCACTTAGCGCTAACAGGTTAAAATTTGTTCTTCGCCATCTCGGCGTTGTAAACTTACATGTTGCATTTAACTGTTCCACAGATGCATGAGTTAACTTCAAACTTTTTGGCACCACTGGAATGATGCTAGTATTCGTACTGGTACAAGCAATGGCGCTATCGAAATACGTGCGAGAAAGAAGAGGAAAGTAACTAAATGCTATATGCCATTATTGGTCATGATGTACCTGACAGTTTAGCCAAACGTCTGGCAACACGCCCCGCACACGTGGCACGGCTACAAGCATTACAAAACGAAGGGCGTTTAATTCTGGCTGGTCCTTTCCCAAATGTGGATGCTGTTGATCCCGGCGCTGCGGGGTTTTCCGGCAGCCTGATAGTAGCAGAATTTGCTACATTAAAAGACGCGGAAATTTGGGCTCAAGCTGACCCCTATATGGTCACTGGGATCTATACGCAAATTCTGGTTAAACCATTTAAGAAAGTATTTCCAATATGAACCATTTAGCGACCAATCGCTCAAACAACCGCATAGAGCAGATGAATAGTCTCCTTGCAGCGCTCCAACCCACAAAAATAGAGATTATCGATGATAGCCATAAACATGCAGGACACGTTGGAGCACGTAGTGGGGGTGGGCATTATCACCTCCTTATTGTGTCCACACAGTTCGAGAGTAAGCCTACTGTGACACGGCACCGTATGATATATTCTGCATTGGGAGATATGATGAAGCATGATATTCATGCACTGGCCATTGCTGCCTATACACCAGAAGAACTATAATTTTTATTTAAACTTTCAACAACTAAGGACAGAACAATGCTGAAATTTTCAAAATTTGCCACTATCGCTTTATTTTCTGTTTCTGCACTTGCAATGAATCAGATTTACGCGCAAGAAAAACCAGCCGCAGTAGTAAATGGCGTCATTATTCCAAAAGCACGTGTGAACATGCACGTCAAGGCTGCCGCTTCGCAAGGGAAAATGGATAGTCCAGAACTGCGTCTCGCCATCCAAGATGAATTAATTAACCGTGAAATAATGGCACAAGAGGCGGTAAAACAAGGTTTTGATAAACAGCCTGACACCATCAGCCAGTTTGAGCTAGCCAAACAAACGGTTCTGGTAAATGCATTCTTGCAGGATTACCTTAAAAACCATCCAATTAGCGAAGATGCAATCAAGCAGGAATATGAAAGTATTAAAAAAACCACGGGCAGCAAAGAATATAACTTACGTCACATCCTGGTAAAAGATGAAAACGAAGCAAAGTCTATTGCTGCTCAGCTAAAAAAGGGGAGCAAGTTTGAAGATCTGGCAAAAAAGCACTCTCTGGATCAGGGTTCAGCTGACAAGGGTGGCTCTCTGGGTTGGGCATTACCAGGCAACTTCACGCAGACCTTTGCTGATGCGCTAGTCAATCTCAAAAAAGGGGGGGTAAGTGCACCGGTGAAATCTGATGCTGGCTGGCATCTGATTAAACAGGAAGATGTGCGTGATTTCAAATTCCCTGCTTACCAGGAAGTGAAAGCAAATATTCTACAACGCTTACAACAGCAAGCCGTACAAAAAGCCATTATTGACATGCGCGCAAAAGCAAAAATTGAATAAACTGATATTCAGATGAAAATAAAAGGCGACCAATGGTCGCCTTTTTTGTGCATGCACTTTTGTAATCTATTAATTAACCCACTTGCGCGCATTCTGGAACATTCTCAACCATGCTCCACTTTCCTTCCATTCTGCCGGATGCCAGGAATGCTGCAACGCTCGAAACAACCGTTCCGGATGCGGCATCATGATGCTGAATCGTCCATCAGCTGTGGTCAGTCCGGTAATACCCTGAGGCGAACCGTTAGGATTAAGCGGATAAACAACTGTCGGTTGGCCGTAGTTATCCACATAACGAAGTGTGACCAGCGGCTGCGCCGCCTTCAAACGTTTGTCGTTATCGAAATGAGCATATCCTTCACCGTGTGCCACCACGATGGGCATACGGCTACCTGCCATGCCATCAAAGAACATTGAAGGCGAGTGCTGTACTTCCACCATCACAAAACGCGCCTCAAACTGCTCCGATAAATTGCGCGCAAAATGTGGCCAGTGTTCTGCCCCCGGAATAATTTCGTGCAAATTACTCATCATCTGACAGCCGTTACACACACCCAGAGCAAACGTATCATCGCGCTTGAAAAAGGCTTCAAACTCATCACGTGCGCGCGAATTGAACAATATGGATTTTGCCCATCCCTCACCCGCCCCTAGTACATCGCCATAAGAAAAACCACCACACGCCGCCACCCCTTTAAAACCTGCCAATTTCACGCGGCCAGTGATGATGTCGCTCATGTGTACGTCCACTGCCGTGAAACCGGCGCGATCAAATGCTGCCGCCATTTCCACATGTCCGTTCACACCCTGTTCACGCAATATAGCGATTGGTGGACGTAATTTCCTCAACGTTGGCGCAACAATATTTTTGTTCAAATCGTAAGTGAGCTTCACCTGCAAGCCAGGGTCGGCGGCATCCAGAATGCGGTCATATTCCTGTTGGGCGCAAGCTGGGTTGTCGCGTAGTTTCTGCATCTGGTAAGTCGTTTCCGACCAGATGCGCTTCAGATTAATGCCCGTCTCGCTGAACAATATTTTACTTTGCCGCACGATATCTATCGTACCGGTCATATTCAGTGTAGCAACCGAACGTACCGCCGCAAGCCCAGCACTATGACACACGTCCAATACATACTGTAAGTCGCGATTATGTACCTGCACTACTGCACCCAATTCTTCATTAAACAATGTACTTGGGTCATCACCCTGCAATTCATCCAGATTTATGGTCAGGCCGACATGGGTAGCAAAGGCCATTTCGCATAGTGTGGTAAACAATCCACCGTCCGAACGGTCATGATATGCCAGCAACTTGCCCTCACTATTCAGGCGCTGGACAACGTCGAAAAAGATTTTCAGCTTGCCCGCATCCTCCAGATCGGGGCTAACATTACCCACCTGTTTATACACTTGGGCTAGCGCCGAGCCACCCATGCGATTCTTGCCCTCGCCCAGGTCAATCAGTAACAATGCAGTGTCCAAATCGGCTGCCAATTGCGGCGTCAACGTCATACATACATCCATACACGGTGCGAAAGCTGTCACGATTAGCGACAACGGGGCAGTCACCGCTTTTTTCTCTGTACCTTCCTGCCATGCTGTGCGCATGGACATGGAATCTTTACCTACCGGAATGCTAATACCAAGTTGCGGGCACAACCCCATGCCCACCGCACGCACAGTATCAAACAGTGCAGCATCTTCACCATGATGACCAGCCGCCGCCATCCAGTTGGCCGATAGCTTGATGTCGCCGATTTTTTCGATACGCGCCGCTGCAATGTTGGTAATCGCCTCTCCCACGGCCATTCGTCCGGAAGCCGCAGCGTTCAACACCGCCAGCGGAGTGCGCTCACCCAGCGCAAATGCCTCACCCAGTACAGTATTGAAGCCCAACAAGGTCACTGCCACATCCGCTACTGGAACTTGCCACGGCCCTACCATCTGATCGCGTGCAGTCAAGCCACCTACAGTGCGGTCACCAATGCTGATAAGGAAAGTTTTGTCGGCTACAGAAGGTAAGCGCAACGTGCGCTCGATTGCATCTTTAAGATTTATTTTGCTGACATCCAATGCAGGAAGCTTCACACCCTCGCGCTTTACATTGCGCGTCATTTTAGGAGGCTTGCCCAGCAATACCGACAACGGCATATCCACCGCATTATTGTTAAATAATTCGTCATGCACGATCAATTGGTCATCGGCAATTGCGCGCCCCAATACGGCGAATGGACAGCGTTCACGCGCGCACAACGCTTTAAACTCATCCAGACGTGCCTGATCAATCGCCAGTACATAACGTTCCTGCGCTTCATTACTCCAAATCTGCATCGGCGACATTCCTCGCTCTTCAGAAGGAACGGCGCGCAATTCAAAACGAGCACCGCGTCCACCGCCATGCACTAATTCCGGCAACGCGTTGGAGATGCCACCTGCCCCAACATCGTGTATAGACAAAATGGGATTATTTTCACGCATCTGCCAGCAACGGTCAATTACTTCTTGCGCACGACGTTGCATTTCGGGATTACCGCGCTGCACCGAAGCAAAATCCAGATTCTCTGCATTGGCACCAGTATCCATGCTGGATGCCGCACCACCGCCCAGACCGATCAACATCCCTGCTCCGCCCAGTTGGATCAGCAGTGCACCCACAGGTAATGCATGCTTGTGGGTATGTTGCGCCGCGATACTGCCCACCCCGCCCGCCAACATGATGGGCTTGTGATAACCACGCACCTCGCCGTTTACAGTCTCTTCAAAGGTGCGAAAATAACCAGCCAGATTGGGGCGGCCAAATTCATTATTGAACGCTGCACCGCCAAGCGGTCCTTCCAACATGATCTGCAAGGCGGAAGCGATGCGTGACGGCTTGCCATAAATCAGCGGGGCTCCATTTTCACCCGAAAAGGGGTTAGCGAGAGCGCTACCGTAAATTTCCCACGGCTGCTCGAAGCCAGGAATATTCAAATTGGACACAGAGAAGCCGGTTAGCCCCGCCTTGGGTTTGGAACCGGAACCAGTCGCGCCTTCATCGCGTATCTCGCCACCCGCTCCGGTGGCCGCACCGGCAAAGGGCGAGATAGCCGTGGGATGGTTATGCGTTTCCACTTTCATCAACGTGTGCGTCAGCTCATCGTTGTAAGCATAGCCACCATCGGCGCGCGGATAGAAACGCTCAATGCGGGCGCCTTCGATCACAGAGGAATTATCAGAATACGCAACCACCGTACCTTCAGGATGCAGCTTATGGGTATTGCGGATCATACCGAACAGCGAGATCGCCTGCTGCTCATCATCTATCACCCAATCCGCGTTGAAAATTTTGTGTCGGCAATGTTCGGAGTTTGCCTGGGCAAACATCATTAACTCTACATCGGTAGGATTGCGCCCTCTTCGATGAAAATTCTCCACCAAATAATCAATCTCATCCTTGGAAAGGGCCAGTCCCATCTCGACATTAGCCGCTGCCAGCGCCGCATTGCCGCCGTGCATAATGTCCACAATAGAGAGCGGCAGTGGCTCACCATGACGAAAAATCTTTTTTGCCACATCATTGAAGCCTGTTTTAAGACTCACCACAGGATCAAACACGGATTCTGTCATGCGGTCATGCAGTAGCGGCAGCAACACTTTCAGTTCTGACTGCGTCAACGTTTTACCATTCTTAATCTTGACGGAATACACAACGCCGCGCTCAATGCGCTCAACCCTATGCAAACTGCAATGCCGCGCAATTTCCGTGGCCTTGGAAGACCACGGCGAGATAGTACCCAAGCGCGGCACAACCAGCAGATGTTGTAATTTATCTTTAACCTTACGCCCGCCCTCCCCCACTTTCGAATCATCCAAATCGAGCAACGTACCCAGCAAGTTGGCTTCAGTGACTGACAATTTCGTATTGAGCGCCACGAAATACCAATGGCATGCATCTGCCAGATATACATTTGGAAGAGCATTGCTGATAACAGCACGTAATTTTTCAAGACGGAAGGAAGACAACGCGGACTTGCCAGGGGAAACGCGGAACATAAACAGGCTCTCAGGGGCTGTTAAAAACAGCTTGTCATTATACTATGCGACCTCATTTCCACCCGAAGGAAAATACATTCATGCCAGCCGCACCGCGCATTCCCACCATTACGCAAAAGCAAGTCGCTACCTTTCTCCCCCCTCGCCCGCGTGACAGCCATAAAGGTAACTTTGGTACAGTGGCAGTCATAGGAGGAGCTAAGGGCATGATCGGCGCACCTTTACTGGCTGCGCGCGCAGCGCTCAAGCTGGGCGCAGGCTGTGTGCATGTGGGCATGCTGGCAGACAACGCCCCAAGTGTTGATATATTGCAACCCGAATTAATGCTGCATAGCGCACAGGCGGCATTGCACCTACCCAAACTGGATGTATTAGCCATTGGCTGCGGTATGGGATATAACAACACTGCTCAGCAACTTTTACATGATGCACTCAAGCTGGATACCGTACTGATACTGGATGCTGACGCACTCAACATTCTTGCCCTCCGTCCAGATTTGCGTACCGCGCTAATTTCACGCAAGCATGCAAACGTAATAACCCCTCATCCTGGCGAAGCCGCACGCCTGCTCGGCTGCAACACTGAAGAAGTGCAGGCCGCACGCGCCGAAGCCGCACAGGAACTGACTAAACGTTTTCATAGCACCGTGGTACTAAAAGGTGCCCACAGCCTGTGCGTCACTCGCGCTGGCAAGATAGTTGTAAACAAGACCGGCAACCCCGGCATGAGCAGCCCCGGTATGGGCGATGTGTTGACTGGCATAATCGCCGCTTTTATCGCTCAAGGATTGGATGTGGACCAAGCCATATTGTTGGCAGTGCACCTGCATGGCGCGGCTGGTGATGCGATGGCAAAACAGAAAGTTACAATCGGCATGACAGCGACTGAAGTGACACAACGGGCGCGCTGGTTATTGAATCAATGGATAATAATTAAATAGCTTCATCACGCAAACCTGTACAAACCTGCATCCAGGTAAAGCAAATGCAAAACAAACACAAATTTCGACAAAGTTATGAGCCACTCAATTGATATTCGCGAGGAATTCGGCGTTCGCACCCTGCACTTTGGGTCTGAATGGATCCAAGGTGCGATGCGCATCGCACGCCCATGGAATCTGGAACTCGATTACACCAAAGAAATGATGACGAGCCTACTATTCCGTGAGGAGATCCGCTTTCCCCGCAAGGTATTACTGATTGGTCTTGGTGCCGCCTCATTAACCAAATTTCTGTATCGTAATTACCCACTGACCAAGCTCACTGTGGTAGAAATCGAACCCTCTGTAATCGCTGCCGCCCGGCAATTTTTCAAGCTGCCGGAAGATCCCAAACGATTGAAAATAGTGATTGGCGATGGAGCCGAATTTGTTGCCAACAGCGACCAGACCTATGACCTGATACTGGTGGATGGATTTGATGCCAATGCCCGCGCGGGTGCGCTCGATACCTTACCGTTCTATCAGGTTGTACGCGCTCACCTGAGCAAAGAAGGCATCATGGTCGTTAATCTTTTGGGGCACAGTCGAGGCTACAAGAGCAGTGTTGAACGCATCCGTAGCGCCTTTGAGGGCCGTGTGCTGGCTTTTCCTTCCTGCGACAGTGGCAACGCCATTGCCTTCGCAGTAGCGGGCGAACCCATCTGCATATCGATTGATGATTTGAAGGAGCAGGCGGTGATATTAAAAAAAGAAACGAGCCTTAACCTACTTGCAACATTGACCCGATTGGAACAAGCACAACCCTGTAAAGGCGGAATGCTTGAAATATAACTTGCTCATTATTTAGACGCGTTCGCTTACAAAAAACAAATAGTGCGCAAATGCAGCTTGTATATTTTGGTTCGGTTCTATTTGACTAATTTATAGAAATAAAAAGCCTCAATCTTGCTCGTAATCCGCTACCATCATTGGGCTAATCGCCCGATCAGACACATTAATTCAACATCTCGCTGAATTTTTTGTTCAAAGTATCGCTTTGATTAAATCTGATTGTAATAGCCATAGTCAGTAAGGAACATTTGAAGGATTAGAATATCCTATCGGCCAGATATAGATAACGGGAGGGTGCTGAAATGCCTGTTTCATTACTGAAAACCAAATTCATTCTGTCGTCATTGTATGGTTATTACCTAACCATACTTACAAACCAAATGACGGCAAGGATATAGCATGAGCAAAAAACCAAATCAAAATTCGCTACGAACATTAACCGAAGGAACGCCGGAGGCGGAGAAGACACTTGAAACCAGTAACCGATTTTTCTCCACGCTGGCAAAAATCAGTCCGGTGGGAATTTTTCGAACTGACGCACAAGGCAATTGTGTATATGTCAGCGAGAGCTGGTGTGGAATTGCCGGTATGGCACAAAATGATGCACTTGGTGGGGGCTGGGCACAAGCTATACATCTGGATGACCGGGAACAGGTTGTCCAAGCCTGGAACACATCGGCTCAGATTCATCAGAACTTCAATCGGGAATACCGCTTTCAACAGCTCAATGGCATAACGCGCTGGGTGCTGGGACAGGCTGTGACTGAATGGGATCCGGCAGGCAAGTTAATCGGTTACGTCGGCACCATCACCGACATCACCGCGCGCAAGCAAGTCGAGGAGGCATTACGGGAAAGCGAGGCTCGTTACCGATATTTGTTTCAATCCAATCCTCATCCCATGTGGATTTACAACATGGAGACTTTGCGTTTTCTGGCAGTAAACAATGCCGCAATAGCTCATTACGGATACAGCATGGACGAATTCCTGGCCATGACTATCAAAGATATTCGGCCGCCGGAAGATATACAGCCGCTACTGGAAGAACTCTCACGCCTCGGCAACGCAAATATCAACATGTCCTGGATTTGGCGGCACATCAAAAAAGACGGCACACCCATCGATGTCGGAATTACTTCTCATAAGCTGAGTTTCGGCGGGAGTGATGCAAAATTAGTGTTGATCAATGACATCACTGAGCGTAAACACGCGGAAGAGCGCATCCAGCACCTGGCCCATTTCGATTCGCTCACGGGTCTGCCGAACCGAAGCCTGCTCGGTGACCGTGTCAGCCAAGCCATTTGTATGGCCCAGCGCAATCGCGATAGCTTAGCAGTGCTATTTATTGACCTCGACCACTTCAAAAATATCAATGACACACTTGGCCATCATATCGGCGACGGGTTGCTGACTGGAATTGCAAAACGCTTGAAATCGGTAGTGCGTGATGAAGATACAGTGGCCCGTTTAGGCGGGGATGAGTTCGTACTGCTGTTACCGGGCACCGATGCCGACGGTGCGGCGCATGTAGCTGAAAAATTATTGGAAACAGCCACTAAGCACTACCAGATTGAACATTATGAACTGGTTATTACAACTTCGATTGGCATTGCTATTTATCCCAGTGACGGCATGGATTTCGATAACTTGACCAGGTGTGCCGATGTCGCCATGTACCGTGCCAAGCGTGATGGTCGCAATAACTTCCGTTTTTTTACTGCAGAGATGCAGGCAAGTTCGGCACGCAATCTGCAACTTGGAAACGCACTGCGCCGCGCGCTGGAACACAATCAATTACAACTGCACTATCAGCCACAAGCATCTATTGAAAATGGATGCGTAATCGGAGTAGAAGCATTGCTGCGCTGGCAGCATCCTGAATTAGGTATGATTTCTCCAGCCGAATTTATCCCGATTGCGGAGGATAGTGGGTTGATACTCCCTATTGGAGAATGGGTGCTGCGTACTGCTGTTCGTCAGTTAAAAATCTGGATGGACACCGGTATCGCTCCGATGATCATTGCAGTCAACCTGTCAATGGTACAGTTCCGTCAACCTCAGCTATTAAAGCTAGTCACGCAGATACTCAAGGACGAAGGATTGCCGCCGAAGTACCTTGAATTGGAATTGACCGAAAGTGTCACTATGAATGATCCACTTACGGCAATCACCGTGATGAATAATCTGCATAAACACGGCGTCCGTATGTCAATTGACGATTTTGGTACCGGCTATTCTTCGCTGAGCTATCTCAAACGCTTCAATGTTTACAAGCTAAAAATCGACCAATCATTTGTACATGATATTGCCGAAAACCTGGAAAACAAAACTATCTTCAAAGCTATCATCAATCTAGCCAAAGGGCTGGGTCTGCGAACTATTGCCGAGGGCGTAGAAACACAAGAGCAAGTGGAATTTCTACGCGAAAATGGATGTGACGAAATTCAAGGTTATCACTACAGTAAACCATTACCAGTAGACCTGTTCGAAGCTTTTGTGCGAAAGAAAAATTAGCCCCTCTTTAATCTTGCAGGCACTGTGTAAGATTCTCTCGCCAGACGCTGATAACTTTGCATCGAATCCCAAACGTCTTATTACGAACTGAATAGTAACGTCAAGATAACAATAAGTGAATAGCTCGTCTGATAACTCTTCAGTATTGCCACAATCATGAAATTAGAAGGTCTATTATTTTTTAGCTGACTGTTCTGCCAGATATAGCCATGTTTCTACCACGGTATCCGGGTTCAAAGAAACTGCCTCAATCCCTTGCTCTACAAGCCACTGCGCCAAATCAGGATGATCGGATGGACCCTGCCCACAAATGCCAATGTATTTATTGGCCTTACGGCAAGCCTGAACCGCCATGCTAAGCAACGCTTTAACTGCCGGGTTGCGCTCATCGAATGCCCCTGCTACCAGCCCCGAATCACGATCTATACCTAAAGTAAGCTGGGTTAGATCATTTGTGCCAATGGAAAAACCATCGAAATATTCCAGAAACTGCTCAGCCAACAACGCGTTGGAAGGTATCTCACACATCATGATCAAACGCAAGCCGTTTTCGCCCCGTCGCAAACCATTTTTAGCCAGCTCTTCTATCACCCGCTCGGCTTCATCCAACGTGCGTACAAAGGGAATCATCACTTCTATATTGGTCAGCCCGATTTCTTCGCGCACTCGGCGTATGGCACGGCACTCCAACACAAAACAATCGCGGAAACTGTCGACAATGTAACGTGAAGCACCCCGTAAACCGATCATCGGATTCTCTTCCTTCGGCTCGTATAACGTACCGCCAAGCAAGCTGGAATATTCGTTGGACTTGAAATCTGAAAAGCGAACGATCACCGGTTTAGGTGCAAAAGCCGCGCCCAGCGTAGCAATGCCTTCGGCCAGCTTCTCAACATAAAAATCCACCGGCGTGGCATACCCTGCGCTTTTTTCCTCCACCTGCTTTTTTAACTCCGCTGACAAATTAGGATAGTCGAGCATCACTCTAGGATGCACACCTATCATCCGTGCGATGATAAATTCCAGCCGCGCCAGCCCCACGCCCGCATTGGGCAGATGGCTGTAATCAAATGCCAACTCTGGATTTGCCACGTTCAGACTGATTTTAATTGGCGGGATCGGCATTGCTTCCAGCGTCAAATCCGATACCTCGATATCGAGCATGCCCTGATACACCTTGCCGACATCTCCCTCAGCACAAGAAACCGTCACCGCATCGCCCGGTTTAAGAATTTTCGTTGCATCTCCACATCCCACTACCGCTGGAATGCCTAATTCGCGCGCCACAATAGCTGCATGGCAGGTACGCCCACCTCGATTAGTGACAATCGCGGACGCATGCTTCATTACTGGCTCCCAGTCTGGATCGGTCATATCCGTTACCAAAACGTCGCCTGCCTGCACTTGATTCATCTTGCTGGCATCCGCTACCAAGCATACCGGGCCGCTGCCTATGCGTTGCCCGACAGCACGTCCACTAACCAATATTTGGGACTGCTGCTTTAATTGATAGCGCTTCACCTTGCCTTTTATTTTGTGCGCCTGCACCGTCTCCGGCCGTGCCTGCAATATATAAAGCTTGCCATCCAACCCATCCTTGCCCCACTCGATATCCATCGCGCGGCCATAATGTTGCTCAATGATCAGCCCATATCGCGCCAGCTCTTCCACCTCTGCATCGGTAATAGAGAAGTACCGCCTTTCAGCCGGCGGCACCTCTACCGTGAGAACTGAACGCCCTGTTTCGCGTCCTGCGCCAAATATCATTTTTATCGCCTTGCCGCCCAGATTACGGCTGATCACTGCCGCTTTACCTTGCTTTAATGCAGGCTTATACACATAAAATTCGTCTGGATTGACCGCTCCTTGCACGACCGTTTCGCCCAGCCCATATGTGGAATTGATGAGTACCACTTGATCAAAACCAGACTCAGTATCCAGAGTAAACATCACGCCGCTGGCGCCTAAATCACTGCGCACCATGCGCTGCACGCCCGCCGACAATGCCACATCCTGATGTTTAAATCCCTGGTGAACACGGTAGGCAATGGCTCGATCGTTATACAGTGAGGCGAACACCTGCTTAATCGCTAACAGAATATGATCCACGCCATGAATATTGAGAAAAGTTTCCTGCTGTCCGGCAAACGACGCGTCCGGCAAATCTTCCGCCGTGGCAGAAGAACGAATGGCCCAGGAAATATCCCCATCCGCCTCGGCTTGCATCTTTCCATAAGCGTCGCGCACTTCACTTTCCAAACGCTGCGGCAAAGGTGTGTCCACAATCCACTGGCGTATCTGACTACCGACCTCAGCCAACGCGGTTACATCGGTCACAGCAAGATTATAGAGCACTGCACGAATGCGCTTATCCAGTTCATTCTGCGCGAGGAAATCACGATAAGCTACGGCCGTGGTCGCAAAGCCACTCGGCACACGCACCCCGAGATGGGCAAGCTGGCTGATCATTTCTCCGAGCGACGCATTTTTGCCGCCCACCGTGGCCACATCGCTCATACGCAATGCCTCAAGCCACAAAATATATTGTTGTTCCATGTCTTTTCTCCATTCAACAGACTGGCTATATGATAGTAGAAACAGAAGCTGAATTCTCCTTGCCTGAATAACAAGGAAATTTACTTCAAGCCAAGTTAATCACAGACAATCCATTAAGCCCGACTCACGAGATGACAACGCATCCACCTTTGAAAAAGGTGGACTAGGGGGATTTGAATGTTGCATAGCCCTCCTACCCCCTCGCAAGCCCTCCCCCGAGGGGTGTAACTCTACCTTGTAATAGAAATAGCGTAGGAAAAATGGAACATTTCTATTTAGCGTTAACGTGAGACAACTGAACGATATGGCGGTTTTCTTCACAAGCTCTCAATATTTTTAGAATCATTTAAGTAAACGCCCAACGAAACGCCCAACCACTCTGCCGACTCCAATCGCCACTTTCGATGGCGGCCTGAAAGCTGGAATTGCGGCAATTTTCTTTGCACGATTCTCGCGAATGATTTGTTGAGCTTGAGGGGAATCAGCCCGAATGATCGTTGCCTGATCACACATTGGGCATTCTTCATACCGGGAACGGAAACGCCAAATTGAATAAATCAAACCCGGAATCAAAAAACAAAACCAGAGGATGATTTCGGTATCGGTGCTGCCTTTGGTTGCGATTTTCGTCTCACCTATATAGCCGCATGATGTACACAAACTTTGTGACATAAAACTCTCCAGTATTTTTTAATCTAGAAATCAGTCTGAGTGATGGAATTTTAATCTGAGTAACTGAACTTTGTTCTGATTTAATCTAATTGATAGATGCTTCTTCGTTCCTTGTATATGCAACCATGATTGTAGTTCAGCAGAATAGTCCTACTGCCAACAAAGTCACTTGACACGGTTCCATTATTCGATACCACTAACACTATGAATGTCGCGCATCGCAAAACACTCGTTGCAGTTTATACAGAACCCATTTCGGCATCGCTTGAATGGCGGCGTATCGAGGCTTTGTTGGTGGTTATTGATTCCCGCGTTATCGAAGGTAATGGTTCGCGGGTGCGCTTCGAGAAAGATGGGCACATCGCCATTTTTCACAGGCCGCATCCAGCCAAGGAAGCGAAACCTTACCAAGTACGCGATGCCAGGCAATATCTGGAAACTTTAGGAGTGCGACCATGAACACAATGACCTACAAAAATTTCGCTGCCCGCGTTGAATACAGCGAGGAAGATGGCTGCTTTGTCGGCCACATCGCTGGTATTCGTGATGTGATCGGCTTTCACGGTGAGACTGTTACCGAACTGCGTGCAGCCTTTAACGAAGCTGTAGATGATTACTTAGCGACCTGCAAAAATCTCGGGCAGACACCCAACAAGTCATACTCCGGCCAATTCAGATTGCGGCTGGCTCCAGAGTTGCACGCCCGCGCTGCAATGGTGGCGGAAGCACGCGGTAAAAGTTTGAACACCTGGGTGTCGGATGTCATTGAGAAAAACATTGTCGCTTGAGACGCAAAAAAATTACCGGAATTGAATCGCAGCCCCAGATCTCCTGCATAATTCAGCTCGGTTCGACTGAATGAAATAAAGCCCAGCCTCTCACCGCTCACCACAACCATCTACTCCATCACCTATTTGCCCACCCCGATCTGATACTGGGCTGGCTCAATAACCAACTGCAACACCTTGTAGAGGTTAAGGTGTTGCAGTTGGTTATTGAGCCGCCCCTCTTTCCAGGACTTCTCCATTAATCTCTCCGCAAAATCTAAAGTAATGTAAAAAACATTCCATGAATCAACAATGTCGCCTATATCGGCAAGCATTGTAAGAGTCACCAACTCCCCATTACTTTCTATTAGTTTTGATTTTATTTTTGCGGTGAATACACTACGAAATGCTTGCACAAGCCGGGACAGCTAAGTAGTGTTTTTGACTTTACAACAGCTGAGCGCATAATCTGTGCTGTGTTACTGTGCAAAATTGTTTCTGATTCAACTGGATGCTAAGGATGGATACAAGAAACCTTCCCAATTCTTTACTTGCGGCGTTGCTTCTTGTGGGCTGTACGCAGATTCCCGCATATGAGAAACCCCAGCCGCCCATCGCTTCAACCTTTCCGCGAGCCGTCCCGGCGGATTCTGCTGGTGTCACGGTAGCAACCATTAGCTGGCAGACCTACTTTGGCGACGAGAGACTGCGGGCGTTGATTTCAACCGCGCTTGCTAACAACCGCGATCTTATGCTGGCCGTGCGTCGTGTCGAAGAGGTACGGGCACTCTATGGCATTCAACACGCAAATAAGTTACCCACCATCAGCGGTAGTGCTTTCGGCAGCCGCTACGGGATTCCAGCTGGTGTGCTGCCCATCCAGCGCGACGGTGCAGCGAACCAGATATTGTTGAATCAATTTCAAGTAGGGCTGACTTCAAGCGTATGGGAACTTGATTTTTGGGGCCGCCTGCACAGTCTGGAGATTGCCGCCCTGGAGACTTACTTGGCCACCGACGAAGCGCGTCATGCCGTTCAGGCCACTGTGATTGCGCAGATCTCGAGCAGTTACCTCATTGAACGTGAACTCGACGAACGCATCGACCTCGCCGTGCAAACTATCAGGACGCGGCAGCAATCCGCCCGCATCGCACAAAGGCGCTTCGAAGTCGGTTCAGCTGCCCGCGTGGACGCCGTCCAGGCCGAAACCCTTCTCAGCCAGGCTCGAGCTGAATTAGCGGTACTGCAGCGCTTGCGCGAACAAAACCGCAATGCGCTTGAGTTTCTAGCTGGCAGTTCACTACCGTCCGAGCATCGTTCACTCAGCAGTATCGAGGCAGTGTTTGTGCATAGCATCGACGCTGGCCTGCCTTCCGACCTGTTGGTTCAGCGACCAGACTTGCGGGCAGCCGAACGGCGCCTGAAGGCGGCCAATGCCAACATTGGTGCCGCCCGCGCGGCGTTCTTTCCACGTATTACGCTTACCGGCTCGCTTGGCCTTGCCAGCCGTGAACTCGACGGTCTGTTCGCAGGGAACAGTCGTACCTGGAGTTTTATGCCCAGCATCACGCTGCCTCTCTTCGACGGCGGTCGCAACCGGGCCGGTCTCGAATTGGCACGCGCGCAGTATAATTCTGCGATAACCGAGTATGAACGCAGCGTGCAGAATGCCTTTCGCGAAGTGGCCGATGTGCTGGCCGAGCGACATTGGCTGTCCGAGCAGATTCGGGCGCAACGTACTTCCCTTGAAGCTCAACGTGAACGGAGCCGTATCGTTGCCTTGCGCTATCAGCAAGGTTCCACCACTTATCTGGAGGTGCTGGATGCCGAACGCGAACTTTTTGCCGTTGAGCAAGCGCTGGTACAGACACGTCGTGCCTACCTTGCCAGCGGCATCAAGTTGTATGCGGTTCTGGGCGGCGGAGGCGGCACGATTGGCAAGAAGGACGTACAAAGGAGATTAAACCAGTGAAAGGACTGAGCAAAACGTGGCTCATGCGAATCGCGGCGGTGATCATGGCTGTCATCGTGGCGGGGTTTCTGGCGCGTCAATTTCTGGGCAATGATAAGAACAGCGATGCTATCGTCAGTGGTAACGGGCGCATTGAAGCGACCGAGATTGACGTGGCAGCGCGTTCCGCCGGTCGCGTTAAGGATATCCTTGTCAACGAAGGCGATTTTGTAAAAGCCGGACAAGTTCTGGCACGTATCGATTCCGACTCGATCAATGCCCAACTGCGTCAAGCCGAAGCACAGGCACAACAGGCTCATAACGCCATTGCGACCGCGCGCAGCCAACTTGCACAACGCGAGGCTGAGCGCGCGGCGGCACGAGCTGTGGTTATGCAGCGCGAGGCTGAACGCGCGGCGGCTCGCAGTCGTTCGGCGCGCTCATCGACGTTAGTGAAAGAAGGGGGTGCCTCAAGTCAGGAGGCAGACGACGACCGCACCCGTGTGCGCAGTGCCGAAGCCGCCATTGTGGCGGCCAAGGCGCAGGTGGCAGCCGCTGATGCGGCGATCGCCACGGGGAGTGCGCAGGTGCTCGGCGCCCAGTCTGCGGCCGAGGCCGCTGCTGCGACCGTCGAGCGCATTCGCGTCGACATCGCCGACAATGAGCTCAAGGCACCACGCGATGGTCGAATTCAGTTCCGCGTAGCCCAGCCCGGCGAGATAGTCGGTGCCGGTGGGAAGGTGCTCAACCTTGTAGATCTTAGCGATGTGTACATGACTTTCTTCTTGTCGGAGACAGTCGCGGGCAAGGTGGGGCTTGATAGCGAGGTGCGCATCGTGCTTGACGCTGCGCCCAGCTATGTCATCCCGGCAAAGGTTTCATTCGTCGCCAGTGCCGCGCAGTTCACACCGAAGACCGTCGAAACAGCTAGCGAGCGACAAAAGCTAATGTTCCGGGTAAAGGCAAAAATTGACCGCGAACTGCTGAAGCAGCACTTGAAGCAGGTCAAGACTGGCCTGCCCGGTGTAGCTTAGCTCAAATTAAATCCGCAGGCTGAATGGCCGAAGGAACTGACGATCCGGGTTCCATAATGATCCCCACCGCCATCGGCAATGTGCTTGTCGCCCGCCTTGCTGGTGTCAGCCTGAGCTATGGCAAGACGCTGGCACTGGATGCAATCGACCTGGATATCCCTTCCGGTTGCATGGTTGGTCTGATCGGCCCGGACGGCGTCGGTAAATCCAGCCTGATGTCTCTGGTGGCCGGCGCACGTGCGATTCAACAAGGCCGAGTGGAAGCACTCGGGGGCGACATGTCCAGTGCGCGCCATCGCAACGAAGTCTGTCCGGATATAGCCTATATGCCGCAGGGGCTGGGCAAGAATCTGTATTCAACCCTATCGGTTGAAGAAAACCTGCAGTTTTTCGGTCGCCTGTACGGACACGGCGCAGTTGAGCGGCGGCGGCGTATCGACGAGCTCACCAGCAGCACCGGCTTGTATTCCTTTCTAAACCGTCCGGTGGGAAAATTATCCGGTGGCATGAAACAAAAACTGGGAATGTGCTGCGCGCTAATCCACGACCCAGAGCTGCTGATCCTGGACGAGCCGACCACTGGTGTCGATCCACTGGCGCGCAATCAATTCTGGGAACTGATCGCCCGCATCCGTAACCACCGCCCAGAAATGAGTGTGATCGTCGCCACCGCCTACATGGACGAAGCCGAACGGTTTGACTGGCTGGTGGCGATGGACGCGGGCAGGATTCTGGCAACCGGCACGCCACGCGAGCTGCATGAACATACTGGCACTGCATCGCTTGAAGCGGCCTTCATTGCACTGTTACCGGAAGATAAAAAACACGACCACCGCGCAGTTGTGGTTCCACCACTCGCGGATGGCGAGGACAAAGAGATCGCTATCGAGGCACGCGACTTGACTATGCGCTTTGGAGATTTCACGGCGGTTGATCATGTTAACTTCCGCATCCGCCGTGGTGAGATTTTCGGCTTCCTCGGCTCTAACGGCTGCGGAAAATCTACCACGATGAAAATGCTTACCGGCCTTCTGCCAGCAAGCGAGGGCCAAGCCTGGCTTTTTGGACACGAGGTGAATCCACACGACATCGCTACGCGACGGCGCGTCGGCTATATGTCTCAAGCCTTCTCGCTTTACTCCGAGCTAACTGTACGCCAAAACCTGGTGTTGCATGCACGCCTGTTCAATATGCCGGAGGTGGAGATTCCGCCACGAATCGAAGAGATGGTGGTCCGTTTCGGCCTCGGTGGCGTAACCGACGTTTTGCCAAACAATCTGCCGCTGGGCATTCGCCAGCGCCTGTCGCTGGCGGTGGCGATGGTGCATGAGCCGGAATTACTGATTCTCGATGAACCGACTTCTGGCGTCGACCCGATCGCGCGAGATAAGTTCTGGCAGTTGATGATCGATCTGGCACGTAAGGATAAGGTCACAATCTTCATTTCGACTCACTTCATGAACGAGGCCGAACGCTGCGATCGCATTTCGTTGATGCATGCCGGCCAGGTAATGGCCAGCGATACACCATCTGGGCTGTTGGAGAAACGTGGGGCAGCGACATTGGAACAGGCCTTCATCGGTTATCTGGAGGACGTCGACGCAGCAGTTACTCAGCCCGCTCCCCCCGTCGCCGATCAGGATTCCAGCCGGTCGCGCAAATCGCGCCGACATTTCAGTGTTGCGCGTGCGTTCAGCTACACGCTGCGCGAAACGCTGGAACTGCGACGTGACCCGGTGCGCGGGACGCTGGCGCTGCTTGGCAGCCTGCTTTTGATGTTTATCATCGGTTACGGCATGAGCCTGGATGTGGAAGATCTGAGCTATGCCATACTTGATCGTGACCAGACTACGCTGAGCCAGAATTACTCGTTGAACCTATCCGGCTCGCGCTATTTTGTCGAACACCCTCCGATCACCAGCTACACAGATTTAGACCGGCGCATGCGCAACGGTGAACTGTCACTTGCCATTGAGATACCGCCCAGTTTCGCACGTGACGTGCAGCGCGGCAAACCGGTGCAGATCGGTGCCTGGATCGATGGTGCGATGCCATCGCGGGCAGAAACTATACAAGGCTATGTGCAGGGCATGCATCAGGGTTGGCTGATCGACATGGCGAAAACCCAGCTTGGCCAGGATGCTGCTACCGGTTCGGCCACTATTGAAACACGCTTTCGTTACAACCCCGACGTGAAGAGTCTCCCCTCGATGGTTCCGGCGGTGATCCCGCTCCTGTTACTGATGATTCCGGCTATGCTGACTGCGTTGTCGGTGGTACGTGAGAAGGAGTTGGGTTCGATCATAAATTTTTACGTCACTCCAGTCACCCGCACTGAGTTCCTGCTCGGCAAGCAGCTGCCTTACGTCGTTTTGGCAATGTTGAATTTCCTGCTAATGGCTTTGCTCGCCGTCACGGTGTTCGGCGTGCCAATCACTGGCAATTTCGTCACGCTAGCGCTGGCAGCGCTGATTTTTATTATCTTTTCCACCGGTTTCGGCCTGTTCGCTTCTACTTTTACTCGCAGCCAGATCGCAGCGATATTCGCGACTATGCTCGGCACAATGCTTCCGGCAATTCAGTTTGCAGGACTGTTCAATCCGGTGTCGTCACTGGAAGGCACAGGAAAACTAATCGGGCAGATGTACCCAGCTTCGCACTTTCTTACTATCAGTCGTGGCGTGTTCAGCAAGGCCTTGGGTTTATCCGACCTACACACATATTTCGGGCCGATGCTGCTGGCCGACTTGGTAATAGTTTGTCTATCGATCGCTCTGCTGAGAAAACAGGACAGCTGACAATGAGCCATGCTTCCAACATCTACCGCCTGGGTGTCAAGGAGCTATGGAGCCTGCTACGAGATCCGATCATGCTGGTGCTGATCACCTATACCTTCACGCTGGCAATCTACATCGCCGCTACCGCAATGCCGGATTCCCTGCACAAAGCGGCGATCGCAATCGTCGATGAAGACGGCTCGCCGCTGTCGGCACGCATCACCTCGGCCTTTTATCCTCCACACTTCATGCCACCGGTCATGGTGTCGTTGGCCGAGGTCGATCCAGGACTGGACGCGGGCGAATACACCTTCGTGCTCGATATTCCTCCGGAATTCCAGCGCGATGTGCTGGCAGGACGTTCGCCGACGATTCAGCTCAACGTAGACGCCACGCGCATGAGTCAGGCTTTCACCGGCAGTGGCTACATCCAGCAGATCGTACTCGGTGAAGTCAATGAATTCGTCCAACGCTACCGCGGCAGCCCCGTACCGCAAATAGATCTGGCATTACGGGCACGCTTCAACCCCGCCTTGACGCCAGCCTGGTTCGGTTCGCTAATGGAGATCATCAATGCTGTCACCATGCTGTCGATCATCCTGACCGGAGCAGCCCTGATCCGAGAACGCGAGCACGGTACGATCGAACACTTGCTGGTGATGCCGGTGACTCCTGGCGAGATTATGCTGGCCAAGATCTGGTCTATGGGGCTGGTGGTCTTACTGGCAACGGCGTTCTCTCTGGCTTTCATCGTTCAAGGTGCTTTGCAGGTACCGATCGAAGGCTCGGTGATGTTATTCCTTGTCTGCGCCACACTACACCTGTTCGCTACCACATCGATGGGCATATTCATGGCGACCATCGCACGCTCCATGCCACAGTTCGGCCTGCTGATAATATTGACGCTACTGCCGCTGGAGATGCTGTCGGGTGGCTCGACGCCGCGCGAGAGCATGCCCGAATTCGCACAAAACATGATGCTGGCCGCACCGACCACACACTTCGTCTCCGCCGCCCAAGCGATCCTCTATCGTGGCGCCGGACTCGAAGTGGTTTGGCCGCAGATGCTCGCACTTATCGTGATTGGAAGCATCCTGTTTGCTCTGTCTCTAAGTCGATTCCGCAAGGCTCTTGGCAGCCTTCTTTAAAAACTCCCAGTTCTGCATAGAAACAACGTCACATAGAGCTGGACTTCAACAGAAGATAACACGTCGGTAACACATGTCCCTCCCCTTGTGATGTTGGGCTTCGCAAGCTCAGCGTCAATCTACCTTGACCCAGGCTATGCTTACTGGCACCAAACGGTAAGCAGCACTGGACTACTTTGACTTACATTTAGACAACCTGAGGCAACTCCATCGCTCTTTGATTGGAGCTTTTACAAACATTGTCAGCCAATCAGCATAACTGCTGATATTTGGCATAAGGCCAAGCTCCTCCGCTTTAGAAAAATCAGGTTCACTAATCTTTGGCGCTCCTTTTCCAAATTTAGTTTTGAACTGCTTAGCAAGCTGATTGCCGTGCTCAGACAAATCTTTACATAGGAGTTGGCTGAAAAAAATTATATCGTCAGCTTGTTTAAAAATTGCGTCAATTACTGAAGGATAATTTGCATCAGTTTGGTTGTTATGCGGAAGTCCAAAATAGAGCACTGGAGTAACACCTCCAGATGCTTTATAAACATCAATTAGCTGATTTCGCTTTTCTAAAGAGGCATTCAAGCTGTGGACAGATTGACTCAATGTAGTAGCAAGACTAAGCGGACGCCCCACAAGTGATAATTTTTCAAAAAGCTGTCCTTGCAGAATATCTACTGGAAGAGGGGGGAGAGAAAGAGTCATAAGGTCGGTTCGAAAGTCAAATATCTCATCCCTGCTAATTTGCCCTATATTCACCTTTTTGTGATGTTCAAGCAACGCTGCCTTTTGAAAATCGAAATCTTCTTTGAGTGATTTTACATGCTGTTTTTTTACGGAAAGGAGTGAATTGCATATACCGAAAGCGATCATAATGGCAGCATTTGTATCGCGCATCTCCTTAAGCATTTGCTCCCTATACTTCGACCTTTCTGCAATTCGTTGAGCGCCATATGCACCTGCAAACGCCCCCGCTATTGACGTAAAAAAGACGGAATTAAAGAATGCTTCGATTTCTATCCAATGCTCAGTCAAGAAAACTGTCAATTTGGCATCCTTCGCAGATTAACGTATGTAGTTAACACACAGACCTTATTTCAAAAAACAACCTCAGGATAAAAACAAATAAACCGTTCTTTCTCCGCCTCAAGCAGCTTTGACGCATATGAAATTAGAGCCGTAGTAACCGTAATTAACTTTTGTTCACCTAATCGGTCGAAATGACTAGTAAGTGTATGGAGCGGTGTCCCTCTACTGTCGCATCATGGCACTCTACAGCCATTTGCGAATGTCTGCTATGGGGAAGTCTGATCAATGATAGTGACGGCTGCAATTAGCACTTAACGGCTACTGGCAAGTAATTTCTAAACATATTATGCGCGCAGTGGTATGACTTCTGCCCCTGTCTCTATCTTGGCAAGATAATCCGCCCACTGCCGCATGATGCTGCGCCGTTCTCCGAAACAGAAGGTGAATCTGACAGCAGCTTAAATTTCCTATATGCAGGGGTTTACATACACCGTGAACGGTACGCATGTCATCTTGCACGCAATAAGTAACCACATAGCTATCTGGTCACTGTAAATAATTCTGCAGAGAGCATATGCGCCGGGGCAGAATAACCTTGAGTGTGATACCTTTCTTTTTATGACTGCCCCTACCGCCCAACAAATTCTCCACGATGTTTTCGGCTATTCATCCTTTCGTGGTGAGCAGCAATCTATAGTTGAATATGTTGTTGCTGGTGGTGATGCGCTGGTATTAATGCCAACCGGCGGCGGCAAGTCGTTGTGCTATCAACTTCCGGCATTATTGCGGCGTGGAGTCGGCATAGTGGTGTCACCGTTGATTGCGTTGATGCAGGATCAGGTGGACGCACTTAACCAGCTTGGTGTGCGCGCTGCTTTTCTTAACTCCAGCATGGATGCGAACACGGCCCGTGCCGTGTCAAGCCGTTTGCTGCGGGGTGATTTAGATCTCTTGTATGTGGCGCCAGAGCGGTTGCTGATGGCTGGATTCTTGTCCATGCTGGAACAAGTGCAAGCGGAGCATGGCATCGCACTGTTTGCCATTGACGAGGCGCATTGCGTATCACAATGGGGCCATGATTTCCGTCCAGAGTATCGCGGACTGACTGTATTGCATGAACGCTTTCCAGATGTGCCGCGCATCGCGCTGACGGCCACGGCGGATACGCCAACGCGAGGCGAGATCGTCGAGCGGCTGGCGCTGGAGCAGGCGCACCAATTTATTTCCAGTTTCGACCGTCCCAACATTCGTTACCGGGTAACACTAAAATCCAATGCACGGCAGCAATTGCTGACCTTTCTGGAAACGGAGCATGCAAATGATGCCGGCATCGTATATTGCCTGTCCCGCAAAAAAGTGGATGAAACTGCCGCGTGGCTTCAAGAGCGTGGTTGGAATGCATTGCCTTACCATGCCGGGCTGGATGCGGCCGTACGTAGCGAGAATCAACGTTCTTTCCTGCGCAAGGAGGGCGTCATCATAGTCGCCACCGTCGCTTTCGGCATGGGCATCGACAAGCCCAACGTGCGCTTTGTCGCTCACCTCGATCTGCCCAAAAGCATGGAAGGCTATTATCAAGAAACTGGCCGTGCCGGACGCGACGGCTTGCCCGCAGATGCATGGATGACTTACGGTTTAGGCGATGTGGTTTCCATGCGTCAGATGCTGGCATCCGGTGATGCACCCGAGGAGCGAAAACGGTTAGAGGTACATAAACTTGATGCACTACTGGGGTTTTGCGAATCCACTGCCTGCCGCCACCAAATTATCCTACGCTATTTTGGAGAGGAACATCCAGGCAACTGTGCACAGTGTGACAACTGCCTGGAGCCGATCGATACTTGGGACGCGACTCAAGCGGCACGTATGGCATTGTCGTGTGTATACCGTACTGGGCAGCGCTTCGGCGTAGGTTATTTGATCGACGTATTACTGGGCAAATCCACTGCACAGGTTGAAAAATTTCGCCACCAGCAACTGAGTACGTTTGGAATCGGCCAGTCGCTCGCGCAGACTCAATGGAGCAGTGTCTATCGCCAACTGGTTGCTGCCGGTTTGCTCAATGTGGACATGGAAGCCTACGGCGGATTGCGTCTTACCGAAGAAGCCCGCCCGGTGCTACGCGGTGAATCCCAGGTATGGCTACGGCGCGATGCCGAACCGACTAAAAACAAAATCAGCAAAATTGAGCGTAGTGCAAGAATGCGCGAAGCATTTGACGGTGCAAATGAAGACCCGCTGTGGCTGGCGCTTAAAGCCAAGCGCATGGAGCTTGCCCGCGAACAAGGCGTACCGCCTTATGTGATTTTTCACGACAGCACTTTGCTGGAAATTCTCAAACTTCGTCCTGAAAATCTCACCGATTTAGGGAAAATTAACGGTGTAGGATTAGCCAAGTTAGACCGTTATGGAGATGATTTTTTGAAAGTCATTGAAGATGAAGCAAATGGTGTTACGTAGCAATACTGTTCGGTTAAAACCAATTAAAACAGAAAACCATTCGGACTGAGCTTGTCGAAGCCCATTCATCTTTCGACAGGCTCCAAGCGAACGGACTTTGAACATAATCTGGCCGAATCAATAGTTCTGTCGAGATAAATCAATACAAGTTACCGGCCTGCCTCGGTTGAGTAAATTAGAAGTTATAGATGTGCTTGAAAATCAGTCTTGCGGCCTTCCGTTTTTTCTTATCCGAGGTTTTTCACAGCCCAGCGCTACTTGTATCAGTGACCTCGACAGCTTGTCTGAACCGTGTGCTAACCACTGCGGAGGGATAATAACGCTACAGAAAGAACTCTAACCTAATGTTTGGCACATGTACGACATCTTCAAGTCGCACAAATAAATGTAGATCATACAAATGTGCACGCCTTGGTGTGAATAAAATCGAAAAGCCGCATAGATTAGTAGCAGATACACCTATACACGGACCGTTTGTATGGGGTTTGGGTGTCGGTGCAAGCCACAAATGCTCCTTGAGATATCCGTTTTTTCTTCACTTATTACTATTCCTCTCATGACATTTGGTTGACGCCACACTTTAAAACCTTACAATCCTTATAGGTTCCAATCTCCGATGGTTTTGTCCAACAAAGCTTATCCGATGGCAACAAGGTCGCAGATTTAAAAAATTTAGGGAGGACGACAAGTCACCGCTATTCGCTATACATCACAACCCCAGCACAATTTATCGAGGAAATAAATAATGTCTAATGAAGGCTATCACGAACCAATAGATGAACTTACAAATGAAACGAGAGACATGCACAGAGCTATCACATCACTTATGGAAGAGCTTGAAGCAGTCGACTGGTACAACCAAAGAGTTGATGCCTGCAAAAATGAAGAATTAAAAGCGATTCTTGCACATAATCGAGACGAGGAAAAAGAGCACGCGGCAATGGTGCTTGAATGGATTAGAAGGCAAGACCCTCGTTTTGATAAAGAATTAAAAGATTACTTGTTTACGGATAAGCCCATAGCTCATAAATAAAATGTATAACCCAATGCACCGGACGCTGAAGCATTGGTGATTTCAAACGTTAGCAGTAGGCATAGTCAGATGCACAGTAATGACGTTAGATTTTATAAGTATATGAATCCAGAATCTGCGATTGCTTCGCTAGAGAGCGGAGCTACGAGATGGTCAATCCCAAAACTCTTCAACGACCCATTTGATTTTCCTGTCTCTATGGATTTCAAATTTACTGGTGAAGAAATCGCTAATGCTCTTACAGAAGAACTTGTCGCAATGGCTTATGGGCCTGACGAACCTATTGGCGACCCAAATAATGAATATATTAAACTTACTTTGTTAAATAGAAGTCTTAAAAAAACCGTCCGCTGAAGAATTCAGGGCATTTATGGCTGAAGCAAATGCCAGAACCATTCAGAAAAGAGTCAGCATTGGGCTTATGAAGATGAATGGAGGTGTATTTCAAAACTTAACAATCATGACCGGATTTGATGATAAGCAATTTATCCCAGAAGAGCTTGAGGCTATATACATTGGTCATCAAGCGTCACAGGAGCATAAAAATTCCATTTTTAATATATTGAGAGAAAAGTACCAAGGTACGAAGATATTTCTTTCCAATGTAAATATCCAGGATTATTCGATGATATTTCATGAAAACCGCTAACCGTTTGTTGGACAAGTCGGTTGAGGCTACTGTTAATCTAGACCTTTTAGCACCTATTTATCTGCTTGATATATCGTACGTATTTACGTACCGTTTTGGTTTATTTGGAAGAATCCAAAATGCACACTCTTACCGCCAGTGAAGCTCGCGCGAATTTGTACAGATTGGTTGATGAGACAGTAGCGTCTCATCAACCCATTCTCATTTCCGGGAAACGTAACAATGCGGTGCTGCTCTCCGCTGAGGACGGGAGTGCAATACGAGAAACTTTGTACTTACTTGCCGTACCTGGCATGCACGAATCCATAAAGACAGGTATAAATGAGCCTCTAGCAAAAAGTGCAAAGGAGCTTAAGTGGTGAGTTGGGAGGTTGTCTATGCCAACAATCACTCAAAGATGCCAAAAAGCTTGCTGCAAGCGGTCTCAGAACAAAAGCGCAAGAGTTGTTAGCAATACTTGCCAATGATCCATTTCAAAATCCACCACCCTTCGAAAAATTGGTCGGAGATTTTATCGGTACTTATTCACTCCGCATCAATATTCAGCATACGTATCGTATATGAAATCTTTACAAAAGAAAAAACCGTTCGCGTTCTACATATGTGGACGCATTATGAATGAGCAAGCTGATTATTTTATAGCCATCCATAAGATTGGCTTGATTAATATCAATCCGACGAACAGTGAAACAGAATAGTTGTAAACATTTCAGTCATGCCCAAACCTTACACTCACCAAAAAAACGTGCAACAACAAAAATGCTACCTTATGATGTGCGATTTTTTTATAAACAAGGCACTAAATGAGTGAGAAGATCGTGATTACAGGCGGGACGGGGTTTGTTGGAACTCACTTAATTTTAGAATTATTGGAACAAAGCGATGCTGAGCTGTTTTGTTTGGTGCGTGCAAAAAATACAAGTGCGGAGCAGCGGCTGCATCAGCAGCTTGCGCAGGTAATTCAGGGTTCAGACTATGCACCTGCGCTGATCAATCAAATCAAAGAACGTTGTCATGCGATAGAAGCCGATCTTCAAGGTGAAATCACTTCACTGGCTCAATCCATTCCAAGTGGTATCTCGCAATTTTGGCACTGTGCGGCATCTCTGAATTATGAAGAGCGTTTTGCCGCTGAGATTTATGACATCAACGTCGAAGGGACGCGCAAAGCCTTGACTTTGGCGCGTGCACTGAATGTTGACTGTTTTAATTACGTGAGTACTGCCTATGTAGCCGGACGAAATACCGGTGTGATTTTAGAATTGCCAATGGCCGAAGTACAAAGCAGTAATGTGTACGAAAAAAGCAAGGTGGAAGCAGAACAATTGATTTATGCTCAACAGGATATGAAGTACCGCATTTTCCGTCCGAGCATTGTTATCGGCCACAGCCGCACTTATCATGCGATTAACTTTAGCGGAATGTATGGTTTTTTGCGTCGTTTAATTCAATTCAAAGGAATGATGGCGCGTGTCCAGCGTGGCTATCTTGAACGTGAATCCATCTGCATGAATGTCGATCCCGATGTGCCGATAAATTTGGTCCCTGTGGATAAAGTGGCAAAACAGGCGGTTGCCATTGCTTACTCTGATTCTAGCAATACTATTTTCCATCTTACCAACCCAACTGTGCCTAATGTTGGCGAAGCGCTGGCAGTGTTGTTTTCAACGGCTGGGCTTCCACCACCAAAAATTGTGCAAGACACTACGCAATACGCTTGGATTGACGAAAAATTTAACGAAAAAATAGAATTTTATAAATCTTATCTGACTGGTTACAAACAGTTTGACCGGAGTGCCAGCAATGCGGCTTTGGGCGAGCATGCCGACACCACACGGTATGCAGTAACCGCTAATAATTTGAACGAATATTGCGACTGGTATTGTGCGAAGCTTGCCCAAACACGTAGCCAAGTACCTGTATCTCGTTAACAGTAGAGAACACCATGTCGAATGAAATTTTTGTAATCGGAACGGGGCGCTGTGGCTCAACGCTTATTTCCAATATTCTCAACCATCACCCAAATATACTAAGCCTGTCGGAGTTTTTCACTTTTGTCACGGATCTAGGCACGTTAATTCCACAGGCGTTTCCAGCCATGGAAATTGATGGCACGCAATTCTGGCAAATTGTCAGCGGGATCTATGCCAAGCAAAATATTATGCTGACGCACGACATTGCGATGAAAGAAGTGCTTTATCCATATAAAACGGACGGACGTTTTAATGCCAGCACTGGCGTACCCGCCATACTGCAAACTACGCTACCGCATATGACAGCTGAATACGATGCGTTATTTGATCAGATTCATGCGGTGATTGCAGCCCGTGGAATGGCTACTGCAGAAACACATTATCATGCGCTATTTGGCTGGCTGGCTGCACACTTCGGTAAAAGTATTTGGGTAGAACGTTCTGGTGGCTCCTTACGGGTGATCGAAAGACTCTACCAACATTTTCCAAATGCAAAATTTCTGCATATTGTGCGCGATGGTCGTGATTGTGCATTATCAATGCAGCGCCATAACGGGTTCAAAATGGTATTGCTGGTATTCCAGATCATCGAGGTTTTAGGTGTCGATCCTTACGAATCCAATGATCGTAGCTGGCAAGACGATTTGCCCGATGAATTGATTTCCTTCTTGCCAGAATCTTTCTCTGGCAACGATTTTCTCGCCTATGACGTGCCGCCCTCTCTTTATGGTCACTACTGGAGCGGCGAAATTATAGCCGGACTGGAGGTGTTGGATCGCATTCCTGTTACGCAGCAACTCACGTTGCAGTATGAATCAATTTTAACTGACACTCGCAGCACCATTGAGCACATGATTCAGTTTGTATCCCCTGATTCCAGTACCAATGCAGCTTGGTGTAATGCAGTAATATCTTCGGTAAAGCGACCTACTGCCGCATGGCAAACGTTAGATGCCCAGGAGCAGTCTCGCCTAAATGATGCTTGTGCACCCGGGTTTGCCGCGCTGACAAAACGAGGCATACAGTGGTAAAAAATTCAGTCTTGCAGTAAAAACTAAACTCCGCTCAATCCCCCTGACACCCATTTTGCTAACTGTGTGAAATCAATTTGAAAAATAATACAAAACTCACCGTTTTGTGCTTTGAAACATAGCTTATTTCACACTCACTGACTATCTGAATTGATTCGATTGGAGCAGGACTAAGGTGTTTTTCAAGAAGAATGTGCGTTAAACTTATCCGCATGAAAACCGAGATTCCTTCCAGCAAACTTAAGATCGGTATGTTCGTCTCTGATCTTGATCGGCCGTGGCTTGGCACACCCTTTCTACTTCAAGGTTTTCTGATCGAAAGCAATGAGCATATTGAGCAATTACAAGAGTACTGTACATTCGTTGTAATTGAATGGGATAGATCAACACAAGGGCTGCAAACAGCGAAATCTGTCTCTAAGAGAAAAGTGAGGCCGGACAGCCGTGATCTCATGCCCCCCCCCTCCACGAGCCTTACCGAGACTCGCGATAGCCCTATTCAAATTTCTATCGCCGACCATTCCGCACCTGAATCCATCAAGGAAAAACCAGCTGATTTGCAAGCATCTGACACCTTGAATGTTGAAGATGCGGTATTCGAACCGACAGTAGTGGATCATTCAGCTCACACTGAAACAATCACAACAAACTTAAATAAAGACCTACACGCGACTCCAGAATTGCAGATCAAAGCGGGAGTACTGGCCTCATTTTCCGGAAAAATTAAAAATTTTTTTACAATAAAATCAGATTCTAAAGATAAATCTTACGCCCCAAAAAATACTTTCGATTCTCCACCCCCACCCCCACCCCCACCTCCGGCACCGGAAGTACACATTGTGACTGCCCAGCGACCTGACTTTATTCCTGCCAACGTCGAGTTAACAATGTACAACGATATCCGACCGGTCGAAGAAGAACTCGCTCCAGCGGGTAAGGCTTATACGCTCACAGAGGAAGTGCTGCAGGGCCTTATTCAGGATATCCGCTCCGACAAAGATCTTGAAATCGAAGAAGTAGAGACTGTAATTCAGGACGTAGTAGACAGTATGGTGCGGAATCCTGATGCGTTAATGTTGATCATGCGATTACGCCAACAGGATAATATCAGTTATGGGGATGGGCTCCAGACAGCCGTTTACCTGATTGCACTGGGTCGACATATGGGTTTGCCTAAAGACTTTCTTGAGCGCCTGGGTATCACCGGATTGCTGCTTGATATTGGAAATATAAAGTTACCGAGCGAATTATTGCAAAAAAAAGAGCGGTTGACTTTAGAAGAATTTGAAATAGTCAAAAGTCACGTAAGCTTGGGCCTGGAAATACTTAAAGAGACACCTAATCTGCATAACGACATTCTGCAAGGTATCGCCCAACACCATGAACGAGAAAATGGGAGTGGCTACCCTGCCGGACTGTCTAAAGGAAATATCAGTTTGTTCGGCCGCATGGCGGCAATCGTTAACTCATTTACCGCGCTGACCAATACACGTTTTCATACCAAAGCGGTATCAGCCTATGACGCATTAAAAAGTATAAGCACGATGAGTGGCGAGTATTATCTTGACTCCATGGTCGAACAATTTATCCAAACAATCGGTATTTTTCCGGTTGGCTCCTTGGTCGAGCTATCTTCTGGCGAAGTCGCAGTCGTCATCAGCCAGAGCAAGGTACGCCGACTGAAACCACGGGTGCTTATTATTAGTGGCCCAGACAAAACCCCCGCGCCGAAACCCGCTACGCTAGATTTATTGCATCAATCCGAAACGATGCCGGCAGTTCATATTTTGCGCGGCCTGCCAACTGGCGCTTTCAATCTCGATGCCCGAGAATATTACCTGGCATGATCGGTCATAGCTTACCTCCGCCGCATCAATCCTCCATCTCAGCGAGGCAACACCAGTTAACCCATAATCAACTGGTCAATTTCCTGCGTTTTGAAATTAATAAAGCCGAAGCCAGCGCAACCGCGGTGCTAATCATGAAATTGCGGCGAGCCAAGCGGCTGGATGCCATCATTGGCGACATTTCCACACAATCAATCAACCATTACACAAATCAGCTTCTTGATAATCTGTTACGTGACGCTGATCACTATGCACATTTTTCTGACGACCAGATATGTCTTGTTTTGCCCAACCTTGCCAACAATGCTCAAAGCATACTGGCAGCAATCAAGATTCTTTCTGAATTGCATAAACCCTTTATTGCCGATGATTATCCAGTCATGCTGCGCCCACATATTGGCATTGCCAATTTTCCAGAACTAGGCTCTGATGCAAGTCAATTACTAATGTATGCCGACATCGCATCCGACATCGCCGCAACCAATGAACAGGGATACCACGTCTATCAGCCCGAAGATCACATCAAGACAGAAATTTATAGCGGTCTTGACATTGAACTTGGTAAGGCTATCAAAGCAAACGAATTACATGTTCACTACCAGCCACAGATTAATATCCAAACCGGACGCTGTCTCTCTATTGAAGCGCTGATACGCTGGACACCACCAGGACAACGTGTAATCAGTCCGGCCACATTGATCAGCATTGCAGAGAACGCCGGCCTGATTAACACTTTAACCCTATGGATACTGAATACAGCACTACGCCATACAGCCACTTTCTTGAAGACGGGTATTGATGTAAGCATAAGCGTCAATCTCCCACCCAAAATGCTCAAAGACAAAGAGCTTCCGCAAATCGTTCAGCAAGCACTCGATATTTGGGAGGTGCCCGCATCACAACTTACGCTTGAGATTACGGAGAGTTTAATAATTGATGATTTTGAATCCTCTCTTACAATGCTGTTAAGACTGCGAGAGCTTGGCATTCGCCTGTCACTTGACGACTTCGGCACCGGCTATTCATCGCTGGCGTACCTCAAACGCTTTCCAGTGCAAGAACTGAAGATCGATATACTTTTCATTCGGAATATACATAATTCGCGCGAAGACACAAATCTCGTCCGTACCATTATTGATCTGGCCAAAAATTTCAATCTGACAACAGTAGCTGAGGGGGTGGAAGATCAGGAAACATTCAATCTGTTACGCGACCTCGGTTGCGACTTAGTTCAGGGTTTTCTGTACAGCCACGCGCTGTCTGACACAGATTTTATCAATTGGTATCATCAACACATCTCAGCCCTGCATACATCCTTGGGCACCTCTATCAATCCAAAATCCTGAGTAACACAAGGCGCACATATGTTTAATATATAAGCGATAGGTAATATTGCAATATTTCAAATATAATTGTACTATTGTAATATGGATAAAATTACTGCAACTTCAGTATTCGAATCGCTTTCTTCTGGTGTACGGTTGGACGTGTTTCGGCTATTGGTCAAAAAAGGGTTGGACGGTATGGTAGCGGGCGAAATCGCGACAACACTTGAACTGCCGCCCACCAATCTTTCCTTCCACCTGAAAGCATTGACGCAAGCTCGCCTACTCACAGTCCAACAGGAGGGTCGTTACCAGCGTTATCGCGCCAATATCCCCTTGATGCTGGATCTTATTGCTTATCTGACCGAGGAATGCTGTTCTGGCAATCCTCAACAATGCATTGATTTGCGAACGACATCAGTCTGTTCTCCAAACGCACTCCTACCCATTCCTTCAACTTCATCAAAACTCTGAACATGAACGTACTTTTTCTCTGCACTGGTAATTCATGCCGTTCCATTCTAGGCGAAGCCACCTTTAATCATCTTGCACCGACGGGTTGGCGTGCCATGAGCGCGGGCAGCAAGCCCACCTGCAAAGTACATCCGCGTTCGCTGACATTGCTGGCAAGCGAAGGCATCGCCACTGAAGGTTATTACAGCAAATCCTGGGAGAATCTACCTGCCGCACCCGATATAGTCATCACCGTTTGTGCCAGTGCGGCGGGAGAAACTTGCCCGGCCTACCTCGCCCCAGTGCTGCGCACGCACTGGGGCGTAGAAGATCCGGCACATGCCACAGGCACGGATGAAGAAATTGATGCGGCATTCATAAAGGCTTACCGCATCCTGCGTGCTCGCATCGAAGCATTTTTTGCACTCAATCTAGATGAGCTAAAGCATGACAAAACCGCGCTCAAGACCGAAATGGACAAGATTGCCAACATCGTTACTTAAAAAGATTGCTCCCTTGTTCAAGAATGAACACTAGTCGGCATAGTGCGTTTATTGAAACTGGCTTGTGCATACCCCCCCTTCCAGAAAGAGCCTGTTCATGAGTAAAGCAGCACAACAAGCTGCTATTGCGTGCTGACAATTTGAAAGAAAAGCTCACCAAAATCTTACGCATCAAGGAATGAAAACCATGAGCATTTTTGAACGCTACCTGACAGTTTGGGTGTTTTTGTGCATCGTCGTTGGAGTGATCTTAGGTCAACTGATCCCTGCACCGTTTCACTGGCTGGGTAAATTGGAGATCGCCAAGGTCAACATCCCCGTCGGACTGCTGATCTGGGTAATGATCATCCCCATGCTGCTGCGCATAGATTTTTTGGCCTTGCACGAGGTACGCAAATACTGGCGCGGCATCGGTGTTACGCTGTTCGTCAACTGGGCAGTCAAACCCTTTTCCATGGCACTGCTTGGCTGGTTGTTCATCCGGCAATTATTCGCACCGTATCTGCCAGCGGAACAACTCGACAGCTACATTGCAGGCCTAATACTGCTTGCCGCCGCACCCTGTACCGCGATGGTGTTCGTGTGGAGCCGGCTGGTAAACGGTGAGCCGCTATTCACTCTAAGCCAGGTCGCGCTCAACGACGCCATCATGGTATTCGCTTTTGCGCCCCTGGTAGCGCTATTGCTAGGCATTTCGTCCATCATCGTACCTTGGGATACGCTACTTGTGTCGGTAGTGTTATACATCGTGCTACCCGTTTTAATGGCACAGGGTTGGCGCCAATTTCTCTTGGCACGCGGCGGGATGGCAGCGCTGCAGTATGCCCTGTCCAAGCTGAACCCGCTTTCTATCTCTGCACTGCTCCTCACGCTAGTACTATTGTTCGCCTTTCAAGGCAAAGCCATCGTCGAGCAACCACTGATTATCGTCATGCTCGCTGTGCCCATCATCATTCAGGTCTATTTCAATTCCGGATTGGCTTATTGGCTAAATCGCCGCTTTGGTGAAGCCCACTGTATAGCAGGCCCATCAACATTAATTGGTGCAAGTAACTTCTTTGAATTAGCAGTTGCTACCGCCATCAGTCTGTTCGGCTTCGAATCCGGTGCAGCACTTGCTACCGTGGTCGGCGTGTTAATTGAAGTTCCAGTGATGTTGTCAGTGGTGACTTTGGTCAAGCATAGCCATCGCTGGTACGAAGCAGGAAACAGATAGGAAACCAAACCTGACCGACCAGACTGAGTTAATTCAAGAAAGTCAAACTTCACGCCAGAAAAATGCGCTCCGCCTTTCATTAACATACTTAGCTGGGCATCTGATATCGTTGTCCACTGGTGAGCTGCTTATATTTCTTCATTTATGCCATTTTACTGGGTCGTTTAAGTAGCTCCAATACGAACGCTGCTCGCCACCTAAATTCACTTAAAAAAAGTTGCATTTCAAAGTTGAATCCACCATGGTTAAATTTCACGTGCAGAAAAAACAACTTTGGGGAATTCTTGAGGTGCATCTAGTATTTTCAAATATTTTTGTGCAACTTGTTCAGGAGTATCCAATGCATTAGTTGCATGTAAATTTATAAATCGATCTACCATAGAAAATGAATGTTTTGAAACAGCTCTAATTTTCGCTTGCATATGCGTATCTATAACTCCAGGTGCTACTGAAAATATATGAATATTTACCGTTCCATTAAGCTCCGCCTCTTTAGCTGCATGAAGAGATGCGTGATCGAGTGCCGCCTTCGATGAACCGTATAAAGACCAACCATCGGTTACTTTTGATGCGGCACCTGAAGATACATTTATAACGATTCTCCTTTTTACGCCTTGTGGAATTTTCAAAAAAGCATTCATTAATTGTATTGGGCTTATCAGATTTACGTGCATAAGCTGTAAAATTTCTTCCGCTGTAAAGTCTCCAAGATACTTGATTGGATCAACCACGCCAGCATTATTAATCAGATATAAGGAATCCTGATTGGTGAATGACGCTTCAAATAATTCAATGATCAGTGATAGCTGAGCAGGATTACTCAAATCTGCAAACACATGCTTGTAGTGATTATGAGAGATGGAAGATGTTCGTGAAATGCCATATACAAAAACATCCTCGCGTTGCAACAATGCCTCTGCAATGGCCTTGCCCAATCCAAAAGATGCTCCTGTTATGAAATAATAATGCATTACAAATAATTCCTGATTAGCCCCAATGTTCACCCACGCAAATAAAGCATTCAGGGTATAGCGAAGTGACTGACGATGCTCGAAGCAGCCTGACTTTAAGCCACTTCAAAAAAATTTTTTTAATTTCAAATTATTAAATATTAACTTCACTCCAAAACAGCACGTACACATCAGGCTTACTGACTTTTTACAGAGACAAAGCTGCGAAGTAGAACGCGCCATGCATACGCTCACTACTTTTATTGGTAATTATTTTATTTACACCGCATTTTTTCCGCAAGCTTGCCAGAATTCAGACAAACAGCTTAATGAGCCTGAGCAGGCGAACCCACAAGCCAAAAAACGAAAAGTTTGCAAATGAGAAAAGCCCATATAAGGTTATCCTACCCAGCCAAACAAAGATAAGCCATGGCCAGTGCATCATCGTCACCAACATTACCGGGGGAAATTACCACCAGCATCTCAGCGTAGCGCGAGTATCAGACGGACAGCGTACCACTGAACAGCCCGGCAAAAGCTGCCCAAGTACTCGCGAAACCTTAAGCGCAAGCCCATGGGACAGCACATCATTCGAAGTGATACTGCCTTTACTGATGAGGAAACCCAGTGTAGTCGGCAGGCCACGTACTACATCCATCAAAAACGCCGAAACTTGTTCGCCAAATACCAGTCGCGCGGCTTGATGTAATATTTCCTGCAATAAAGCGGAACGTTCCGTGGCGATGTGATCTACGTCCACCTCGATGGCAACGATGCTCGGTTCTTTCAACAGCTTATTCAGTTGTGCCGTGGTCTTATTGACATGCGACCCGATAATCACCGCGCCCGGTTTGCCGTTGCGCACGTACTGGCGCATGGCGCTGGCAGCCACAAGCTGAGGAGGTAGTTGCGCCAGTGCAGTGAACAAGCTGGCGGCAGAGCGAAACAGGAAACGCTTGCCGCTGGCGACGGCAGTTTTCAATTGAGCGGCAAGTGATTCAGGTCAGCCTAAATTTCAGCATCCACTATACAGGACACGTTGTCGTGCAGTCCCATCAGGCGTGCCGAGACGTCACCGCGTATTTAGGCGAGCAAAAAACACTCAACCTGATTCGCCTTAATGCGCCTATCTGTTTTTTCATCAATATAATCAGGCAAGTAGCTAGTTTAATAACCGAACACCGTGTCACGCGCAAATTCGCTCTGGTGTACCGTTGTAGCCACGCCATCAGCCATCATGTATTAAA
The DNA here is from genome assembly GCA_003402285.1 of Candidatus Nitrotoga sp. SPKER. Classification (GTDB taxonomy): domain Bacteria; phylum Pseudomonadota; class Gammaproteobacteria; order Burkholderiales; family Gallionellaceae; genus Nitrotoga. The sequence goes on from QFXG01000015.1 coordinate 112,573, forward strand.
TACTGTCGCGGGTGAAACGCCCACCTTCTAAGAAGGCCGGAATCAGGAAGTGCGCGTCAAAACCTGTAGCACCGCCTAATTCTTCGCTCATTACATCGATTTCTACCGGGTAATGACCGCGCAGCGTAGAGTCGAAACGGCTGATGAAAATAGGATTGAAATGCCGATTTTGTGCGGCCAAGCTGGTCAAGGCCAGATTGGGGTTGCGGCACACTTCGCGTGTCACCGTAGCGGCACGCAGTGCATTCATGCCACGGTATTAGTAAGCACAAAGAAGATAGGCGCGTCATCCAGCAACACCGCACGCAGCGTGTCCTGATCCCAACGGGTCAGCAACAGGCAGGAATGCACCGTCTGCGAGACGGTCGGACCATCGTCAAGTACGATAATCTTGGTTTCACTCACTCCGGTTCTGTTCTTTCAAAGGTTGGCAAGAGTGCTTATACCAGATTGTTCATTAATTTTTAATATCGGTTAAGCTTTCACAATTTGTGACAGCCTTTTTCGTCGATATCCATCGTATCAATCTGATACGGGCGCAGGATTCAGACTAGGTGCATGAAAAATTAAAGGTTCAACTCGAATGTCAAATCTGGCTCTCCAGAATGAACTGATACAAACAAAAGTCAAAATTCACGATACTTTTAATAGATGAAATATCTCAAGAATCTTAAATATTTAGTAATTTAAATAAAAGTTAATTGATAAAATATGATCGTTCCGATTTATTGAAGTGCGTGGTCTATTAATATACTGGTTCATGTACCCGATTTCAGTTTTAATTTCTTTATCAAAATCATAGCCCACCCCTATAAATGCTCTATTTTGATCGAAACCCTTACGCGGTCCCCAGTCAGCGTTATTAAGATTTAAATATATTCATCACTCGCCACTATGCTGTAGGCTGGGGCAGCGGTCAGAGGTGTCCATACTTTAAACATTTGTCGTAAACGCAAGCTCGTATCATCACCCAAACTAGGCACCAAACGCTCTTCCAGGCGACTCCGATTACTGACCGTTCCGAATGAAAATTTATCGTTCAACAATAATTGTTGCCAGATTCTTCGCTCATTGAATGTGATTTTGGAAAACGGCTCTGCAGTGTGCACTAACGCATAACCCAGCCAGACACTAGTAGTTTTGTTAATGACATACCCTATTCCCGGACGGATAATTGCCTGAGAAAAGCGCGATGTGTTATCGCCGAAACGACCTTGAAACTCTGCCCAATATTTAAAATTCTTTAATGCTGGATTGAAAAGAACTCAAACTACCGACCGCCGTTATATTGCCCCAAGTTTGGTTATCATTTATATCCGCCATAACTGGACGCGAAAATAATAGACCCAATATTATCAATATTGCAAGTATATTTATTTTATTTAACACTTCATTTCCCTCCCCAAACAATATTTCAATATCAGCGATTTAATCTGAATTACTAAATTCACTAACAGCAACGAAAATGTATTTCATAGAATTGCCCTCAGAAAATAGAGCATTATTTTCTTAGGTTATCCTGGACACTCAATACTCTTTTAATTGTCATGGCCAAATTGACTGCCTTACCCTTACCCCAATAATGCAGGAACAGGTAGCGCGGCTGTTCTTGCGTCATATGCTGGTGAATCGCCACAATATTGATATCGTTGGTCCGCATAGCCTTTAAGATGGGCTGTAATTCATCTTCAAGCATTGCAAAATCGCCATCGACGACTGCTTCATCATCAGAGCCGGCAAATGCAGCCCAGGTATTGACGCCCATTTGATTGGCCACAACGATGCCATGCATTTTAGTTTCACGACCTATGACGACTTTGAACATCCCGTTGTTTACCTGTCCCTTCATACCAAACACGGCTTCCAAAGGAGCGGGAGTGATCTTGTTGTCATCAGCGACTATCCCCGGAAATGCTGTAGCAGGGATAGGACGAGATGCACGAATTTCGGCAATCTTGTCATAGACTTTCTTTACACCGGTTGCCAACTGATCGATGCTACCCATGCCGCCGATGTGCATAAAGTAGACCTTGGGTTGGTCGAAGAAGAAATGATTGTGAAGTGCGGTCACTTCAAGACCCGCATTCAAAGCGGTACTCATGGCCGGATTGACTTCATCCTCTAACACAACCGTATCGCCCATCATCATTGCTTATCCATTATGAGCCGGGGTAAAAGCAGCCCATGACGTGAGACCCATAAAGGTCGGCATGGACCATTTATCAACCTGGATTTTTACGTCGCTGCGCGGCTTGGATACCTTGAAAACATTTTCTTCTTTCGAAAAACTTCCTTTGAGGCCGGTCAACTGCTCAATCTTTACGGTATCCAAAACGCTCACTGCATCCGCTGCATGAGCCGTAGCCACATTGAAAGCGAGTGCTGTCACAACGATAACGCATGAGATCAGCCACGGGCAAACAATGCGGTCGATCTTCGGATATTCACGGATAATCCATTTCATAATTCACCTCATAAAATTAGAGTTTTCAGAGTCAGACCAACTGCCGCGCAGGCGAAGATCACCTCGATGACATTTCGCTTGAAGCGGAACAAAGCGACGGCTGCTGCCAGCGCGATGACGGCTGAAATCCCGTCAAAGGTTCCAGAAAATCCTTGCGGCCACAGTACGTGGTAAAGAAAAAACAGTGCCAGATTGAGAATCACACCCACCACGGCAGCAGTGATAGCCGTTAATGGCGCCGTAAATTTGAGGTCGCCGTGCGTGGACTCGACCAACGGGCCACCCGCCAAAATAAACAGAAATGAGGGTAAGAAGGTAAACCACGTCACCAGCATAGCCGCCACCGCACCGGCGAGGAACAGGGAGTCCGGGCCGAATAATACTTTCACATAACCACCGACAAAGCCGACGAAGGTCACCACCATGATAAGCGGTCCTGGTGTCGTTTCACCAAGCGCTAAACCATCCATCATCTGCGTGGGAGTGAGCCAGCCATAGTTCCCGACCGCTCCCTGGTATACATAAGGCAACACTGCATAGGCTCCGCCAAAAGTCAGTAATGCAGCCTTGGTAAAGAACCAGCCCATTTGCGTGAGTGTGTGATGCCAGCCGTAGATAGCATTGAGTAGTCCCATCGGCACAGCCCACAGTAAACCACCAACAATGGCCATCTTGACCAGTTTGACCCATCTGAAACAGGCATGCTCAGGCGTTGGTGTGTCATCATCAATCAGCGCTGGGCCAAAAGATTTATCGGTCTTGCCATGACCGCCACCCGCCTTGAATTTGTCCGGTGCAATGCGACCTCCAAAGTAGCCGATAATGGCCGCACCTGCCACGATGACAGGGAACGGCACATTAAGGGCAAAGATCGCAACGAAAGATACAGTGGCAATTCCCCAAAGCATACTGTTCTTGAGCGCTCGCGAGCCAATGCGATACGCCGCTTGCACTACGATAGCTGTTACGGCAGGCTTAACTCCATAAAACAACCCCGCGACCAAGGGCACGTTACCGAATGCAATATAGATCCACGAAAGCGCAATCAGTATCAGCAACGAAGGGAGCACGAACAGAGCACCAGCGATGATCCCCCCCCAAGTACGGTGCATCAGCCAGCCGATGTAAGTAGCAAGCTGCTGCGCCTCAGGGCCCGGCAAGAGCATGCAGTAGTTCAGCGCGTGCAAGAAACGCTGCTCGGAAATCCAGCGTCGGTTCACGACCAGTTCCTGATGCATAAGGGCTATTTGTCCGGCTGGGCCACCGAAGCTGATGAAGCCAAGCTTGAACCAAAAGACAAAAGCTTGTTGAAAACTCACTTGCGGAGGTTGGATGTCGGTGCACTCGATGACACGCATATCATGTCGGTTCATGGGTTGACACTTCTTTGCCAAAGGCAATGAGCAGACCGTCGAAAATACCACTCACGCTCGCCAACAGTTGATTATCATCGAGGATGGTCTCACGTAGACCGATCAGCACGCTCTCCACACCAGCCGCCTCAGGGGGCTGAACGCCCCCAACATCAAGATAATGCACCAACACACCCAGCCGCTTAAGAGCTGGATAATTCAGATCAAAGCTCACCATCAGCACTTCAAAGGTGACACGATTATTAACGTGGCTGAATGTTGCACCATCGAAGTCGAAGCCCAGAGCATTGTCTGGGCAGTCGGCCAGGGACGCCACCCAAAGCAGTTGAGCTTGTGGATCAATGAAACGTCGAATCAACCAAGCACTGGCTAACCGATCAACCCAGGGGCGACGGCGTGTTGCCCAGATGCGTCCTTGATAGTCGGCCACCCGTAAACGCGTAATTGCGCCTTGAACCGAATGAGGTTCGTCTGGTGCCAGTGCTCTGGCTATCTCCAGTTCAAGATCTTGTAACGCAGCATCTGTCTGTTTTTGAGCCTCTCCGGGAAAAAAATCAATCTCAGCGAGGCTAATAAAGGTCTTGCGTAGCTTGCGAGCTTGTTTGAGTAACGCCTGCGCGTCGTTGGCAAAGAGTACGTCATGCACCTTTACAACATCAGACAGCAACACCGCGAAGTCCTCGCTACGATCAAACAGGTGAACAAAATTTGCATCATTCGGTTCCTCGATGCGCAATACAAGTGCTGTCCCTTCGCCAGTCCGCACTTCAGTGGCGATTGCTTCCAGTGTGTTATTACATGAAATGCGATCCGGCATTAAATAAACACCATCACGCAACACTGTAGCGCCGGATGCCTTAAGTGCGCGCCACACCCTCATCCGAATCGTAGCGTTCTCGGTAGGAAGACTGGTGATCAATAATAGCCAGCTATTCACATAGCGAATGCTACATATTAGTAGATAACATTACAAATTATTTTTAGGTATTACTCTCCAGTCGCCGATTTAATCTACAAGACGACACATCACTTTATCAATAACAATTTCACACTTCATCCAGCAAATTCGAGTTGATGGACTATCACCTGAAAATCTAAGAAGTTGCGACATTTTCAAAGACTAAGAAGGTATCTCTCTCACACTACATCGTAAGCGTCGTGGTGAGATTGACCGTTTGTATTTTCACGGGTAGCATAGCCGCCTTCGTTGTTTTGAAAGGCTCAGTTAAAATGCAACGCAAATTCATTGTCGGAAATTGGAAGATGAATGGAGCGCTGGCCAAGAATGAAGCTTTGTTGAAAGAAGTGGCAAATGGCGTAGCGCAAATGTCGGGGGTAGATTGCGCAGTGTGTGTGCCTTTCCCCTATCTTGCGCAAACGCAATTATTACTGCGCGATACCCCCATAAAATGGGGGGCGCAGAATGTACATCAAGCGAATAAAGGAGCCTACACTGGCGAGGTGGCGGTTTCTATGCTACGTGATTTTGGCTGCAATTATGTGATCGTTGGACATTCAGAGCGACGCAACCTGTACGGTGAAAGTAGTCAACTGGTAGCGGAAAAATTCGCTGCGGTTCAAAAGGCAGAGTTGTTACCCATCCTTTGTGTTGGCGAAACTTTAGAGCAGCGTGAAGCCGGTACAACAGAGACAGTGGTGGCGGAACAACTGGCCGAAGTTATCAAGCTGCGAGGCATACAATCGTTTCGTACTGCGGTCATTGCCTATGAGCCGGTTTGGGCTATCGGTACTGGCAAAACTGCTTCGCCAGAACAGGCACAACAGGTACATGCTTTTATACGTAAACGTATCGCCGGGTTTGATGAGGAATTTGGTCAGGATTTGTGTATACTTTACGGTGGCAGTGTTAACGCCTCCAACGCAGCTGAACTGTTCGCCATGCCGGACATCAATGGTGGTCTGATCGGTGGTGCATCGTTGGTTGCTGAAGATTTCCTGGCTATTTGCAACGCCGGGCAAAAATAAATTTGATATTTTGGAGTAGTACGTGGAAATTTTCGTTTGGGTTATACATGTAATAGCGGCCATAGCGCTGGTTGGTCTGGTGCTGATGCAACATGGTAAAGGAGCGGATATGGGAGCTGCCTTTGGCACAGGTTCAGCTGGAAGTGTGTTTGGCTCGAGTGGCTCAGCTAATTTCTTGAGTCGTAGTACAGCGATAGCTACGGGGGTATTTTTTATTACCAGTATGTCACTCACTTATATTTATGCTAACCCCTCACAATCTCATGGTGTAATGGATAAGCACGAAGTATCAAAATCGGTACAGACACCACCGGCACCCGCTTCAGCACCTGGCGAAGTAACGGGTTCGAAGTCGCAAGAAATACAAAAATAATAGAATTATGCCGATGTGGTGAAATTGGTAGACACGCTAGCTTGAGGGGCTAGTGGCGAAAGCTGTAGCAGTTCGAGTCTGCTCATCGGCACCAAATATTTAAGCCAAAGTTTTCTGGACTGTGGTTAATTAAACTAGAAATGCATTCCATGCGTCATAATTTGCAAGACGCTCAATGAATGAGGGGGAGGCTTAGATGTTGGAAAATTATTTTCCGATCTTGTTGTTCATATTCATTGGACTGGCGATGGGCGTGGCACCACTGCTGCTAGGCTGGCTGGCTGCGCCTAATCGTCCGGACAATGCAAAGCTCGCGCCATATGAGTGCGGCTTTGGGGCTTTTGAAGACGCGCGAATGAAATTCGACGTGCGTTATTACCTCGTTGCCATCTTGTTCATCTTGTTCGATCTGGAAATCGCGTTCCTGTTTCCTTGGGCAGTGGTGCTGAAAGAAATCGGCCTGTTTGGGTATATTTCCATGTTAATTTTCTTGGCTATTCTCGTGGTCGGATTTATTTACGAGTGGAAAAAAGGAGCGTTGGAATGGGAATAGAAGGCGCTTTGGAAAAAGGCATCGTTACTACATCATTGGACGTGTTAATCAACTATGCTCGCACGGGTTCACTGTGGCCCATGACTTTTGGTTTAGCATGCTGCGCGGTAGAAATGATGCAGGCAGGCGCTTCGCGTTATGATCTTGATCGCTTCGGTATAACGTTTCGTCCCAGCCCGCGCCAGTCAGACGTGATGGTAGTAGCTGGGACACTGTGCAACAAAATGGCACCAGCGCTACGCAAAGTATATGACCAGATGGCTGAACCACGTTGGGTAATCTCAATGGGATCTTGCGCTAATGGCGGCGGCTACTACCATTATTCCTATTCGGTCGTTCGAGGCTGTGACAGGATCGTGCCAGTGGATGTGTATGTGCCAGGTTGCCCACCCACTGCTGAAGCACTTTTGTATGGCATTATTCAATTGCAAAACAAAATTAAACGAACGAATACAATTGCGCGCTAAATTTATGTGCAATATTTATGATAGAAAACTTAGTGCCATTACTCTTCATTTAAATGAGAGCGATATCCGTCATCTGAAATGCGCGGATATATCATGCTTTAATCTAAGTGACTTGCTCATGGAGTCAAAAAATGCCATTGCAAAATTAATTCACACGACACCGGTGTAAAACATGGCTGCTAATTTAAATCTCCTGACTACTAACTTGACCACCATTTTCACTCATCAAATAGTGAATTTGGAAAATAAGCTGGGCGAGTTGACTCTAGTCGTGAGTGACATTGACATGCTGGAGGTGTTGACACGCCTGCGAGATGATCCCAATCTGCGTTTCGAACAGATGATAGATCTGTGCGGAGTTGATTATTGCACTTACGGGAGTGACATTTGTGAAGGTGGCGCCTATCTCAAATCCGATATTGTGCCTGATGCTTACCCTTCTCGATTTGCCGTGGTCTACCATCTGTTGTCGTTAACCCATAATATCCGTTTACGCGTGCGCGTATTTGCCAAAGACGATGATCTGCCAATCCTCAATTCTGTAGCGAGCATTTGGCCGTGTGCAAACTGGTATGAGCGCGAGGCATTTGATTTGTATGGCATTGTATTCACTGGTCATCCTGACTTACGTCGCCTGCTCACCGATTACGGTTTTGTTGGCAACCCTTTCCGTAAAGATTTTCCATTGTCCGGGCATGTCGAGATGCGCTACGACCCTGAGCAACAACGCGTAGTTTATCAACCAGTGTCGATTGAGCCCCGTGAACTTGTTCCCCGCATCATTCGTGAAGAACATTACGGGGGGTTAAAATGAAAATCTTCACCTTGAAGAGCAGAGGAACGGGCACACAAATAACGACTTTGCCAAGAGTTTTGCACTCCTGTTCTTTTTTTGGTAATAAGGGCGAAGGCTTTTATCATGGCTGAAATAAAAAATTACACCATGAACTTTGGGCCGCAACATCCATCCGCACATGGCGTATTGCGCCTGGTTCTGGAACTGGACGGTGAAGTAATTGAACGGGCTGATCCGCATATCGGTTTGCTTCACCGTGGCACTGAAAAACTGGCTGAACATAAAACGTATCTGCAATCGCTGCCTTATATGGATCGCCTCGACTACGTGTCGATGATGTGCAATGAGCATGCCTATGTCATGGCCGTCGAAAAACTACTTGGACTGGAAGTGCCCCTACGAGCGCAGTATATTCGGGTAATGTTCGACGAAATTACCCGAATAATGAATCATCTACTGTGGCTCGGAGCACATGCACTCGACATTGGCGCAATGACCGTATTTTTGTATGCTTTCCGTGAGCGTGAAGATTTAATGGATGTGTACGAGGCAGTATCTGGCGCACGATTGCACGCTGCCTATTACCGTCCAGGCGGGGTCTATCGAGATTTACCTGATTCTATGCCTTTATATCAAGCGTCCAAGATTCACAACGCCAATGCTGTAAAGAAGATGAATGAGAACCGTGAAGGTTCCTTGCTGGATTTTATGGAAGACTTCGCAAATCGTTTTCCCGCCTGCGTAGATGAATACGAGACTTTACTGACAGACAACCGGATCTGGAAACAACGCACCGTCGGCATCGGTGTGGTCACTCCGGAACGCGCATTGGCGCTTGGCTTCAGCGGCGCCATGCTACGCGGCTCCGGTATTGCTTGGGACTTACGCAAAAAACAACCTTACGAAATATATAACCGTCTCGATTTCGATATCCCTGTGGGGGTTGAAGGTGATTGCTATGACCGTTATCTGGTGCGTGTGGAAGAGATGCGTCAATCAAACCGTATTATCAAACAATGCATCAGCTGGTTACGTCAGAATCCTGGCCCGGTGATAGTAAATAATTTCAAGGTTGCGCCTCCCAAGCGCGAATCAATGAAGCAAAATATGGAAGAATTGATCCACCACTTCAAGCTATTTACTGAGGGTATGCATGTTCCGTCGGGCGAAGCGTATGCGGCAGTAGAACATCCTAAGGGTGAATTCGGCATTTACATAATTTCCGATGGGGCGAATAAACCTTATCGTCTGAAAATTCGTGCTCCCGGTTTTGCTCATATCGCTGCGCTGGACGAAATGGCGCGTGGTCATATGATTGCCGATGTAGTAGCGATTATTGGTACGCAAGATATAGTTTTTGGAGAAGTTGACCGCTGATGGATACCTTTAATAATTCTGAATTCGTCATTTCCGTGAACGTTCAATCAAAAAGTCGAATCCTCGCTTTTATTGTGACAACGGCATTTTTAGAGGTTCTTTAATGCTATCCGAGCAAGTTCGAGAAAAAACAGATCGTGAGCTGAAGAAGTATCCGCCCGATCGAAAACAATCTGCAGTGATGTCTGCATTGCGTTTCATTCAAGATGAAAAGGGCTGGATAAACACCGAGGATATGGCCGATGTTGCGGCCTATCTCGACATGCCACAGATGAGTGTGTATGAAGTGGCGACTTTTTATAACATGTATAACCTGAAGCCCATGGGGCGGCACACACTTACGGTATGTACTAATCTGTCCTGCCAATTAGTGGGTGCCACGGAAACATTAAATTATATTAAAAACAAGCTGGGAATCGGAGTGGGTGAAGTGACAGCTGATGGTAAGTTCGGTCTGCGTGAAGGTGAATGCCAGAACGTCTGTGATGAGGCACCCCTATTTATGATCAACAACAAAAAGACGTGCGGTCATCTCACTAAAGAAAAAATCGATCAAATTTTGGCGGAATTGGATAAAGAATGAGCACACCCATTCTTCTTAATACCATGCATTTTGACCAACCATGGACGCTGAAAAACTACCTCAAAGTAGGTGGCTACCAAGCGCTGCGTAAAATATTGGCAGAAAAAATGACGCCCGAGTCTATCATCACCGAAGTAAAAAATTCCGGCCTGCGCGGTCGCGGAGGTGCTGGTTTTCCTACCGGCCTGAAATGGAGCTTTATGCCGCGCAACTACCAGGGCGATAAATATCTGGTATGCAATTCTGATGAGGGCGAGCCGGGTACCTTCAAGGATAGAGACATTCTGCGCTACAACCCACACATTCTCATAGAAGGTATGGCTATCGCCGCCTATACCATGGGAGTTAAGGTAGGTTACAACTATGTGCACGGCGAGATTTTCGAATCCTATGAACGCATGGAGGCTGCGGGTGAAGAAGCACGTGCAGCGGGCTATCTAGGTGACAACATATTGGGCAGCGATTTTAGTTTCGACCTACATAATCATCTGGGCTATGGTGCTTACATTTGTGGTGAAGAAACTGCACTGCTCGAATCCCTTGAAGGCAAAAAAGGTCAGCCGCGTTTCAAACCACCGTTCCCGGCGAGTTTTGGTTTATATGGTAAACCGACTACCATAAACAACACCGAAACCTTCGCCAGCATTCCTTACATTATTATTAACGGCGGGCAAAAATTCCTTGAGCTGGGTAGACCAAACAATGGCGGAATTAAATTGTTTTCAATTTCCGGTCACGTTAACAAACCAGGAAATTTTGAGGTTCCGCTCGGAACGCCTTTCAAAACATTACTGGAAATGGCCGGAGGAATGCGCGGCAACCGTAAGTTAAAAGCCTGTATACCCGGTGGATCTTCCATGCCAGTTTTACCTGGCGAGATCATGATGGATCTCGATATGGACTATGATTCCATCGCCAAGGCGGGTTCTATGCTAGGTACAGGCGCGATCATCATCATGGACGAGACGACCTGTATGGTGCGCGCACTAGAGCGTCTGGCCTATTTTTATTTCGAAGAATCATGTGGTCAATGCACGCCGTGCCGTGAAGGCACGGGCTGGTTATATCGGATCATAAACCGTATCGAAAAAGGGGAAGGCCGCCCGGAAGATCTAGATCTTTTACTTGACCTATGCGAAAACATTGCCGGCCGCACTATTTGCGCGCTTGGTGATGCCGCCGCCTGGCCAGTGCAAGGCTTTCTTAAACATTTCCGTAGCGAGTTTGAATATCACATCGAACACAAACGTTGTTTGGTGCAAGACTGACGGTTAGGTGAGCAATGATTAACATTGAAATTGACGGCAAGCACATTGAAGTCGAAAACGGCTGTTCTGTGATCGATGCAGCGGATCGATTGGGTATTTACATCCCCCATTTTTGTTACCACAAGAAATTATCTATCGCGGCTAATTGTCGCATGTGTTTGGTACAGATAGAAAAAGCACCTAAGCCACTGCCCGCTTGTGCCACACCAGTGGCCGAAGGCATGAAGGTTTTTACTGCTTCCGAACAAGCTGTAAAAGCGCAAAAAGGCGTAATGGAATTCTTGCTGATTAATCATCCATTGGATTGCCCAATATGTGATCAGGGCGGGGAATGTGAGTTACAGGATCTAGCAGTCGGTTACGGTGGCAGTGCCTCGCGTTACAGCGAAGAGAAACGCGTCGTGTTACACAAGGACATCGGCCCTTTGGTAGCTGCCGAAGAGATGAGCCGCTGTATCAACTGTACCCGTTGCGTGCGTTTCGGCACCGAAATTGGTGGGGCAACAGAGCTGGGACAAGCTTTCCGAGGTGAACATGCGGAAATTATGGCTTTCATGTCTGACACGGTAGATTCCGAATTATCCGGTAATATGATAGACCTCTGTCCGGTCGGCGCACTTACCAGCAAACCATTTCGCTATAGTGCCCGCACTTGGGAGTTATCGCGCCGTAAGTCTATTAGTCCGCATGATAGCTTGGGTTCGAACCTAGCGGTGCAGGTCAAAAACAACCACGTGATGCGTGTCCTGCCGATTGAGAATGAAGATATCAATGAGTGTTGGCTATCCGATAAAGATCGCTTTAGCTACGAAGGATTGAATTCGACTGAACGTCTTACCAAGCCGATGATCAAGCAAGGTGGAAAATGGCTGGAAGTAGAGTGGCAAGTCGCGCTGGAGTATGTAACTAACGGACTGCGCCAAATTGTTCATAAAGCGGGTGCAGAGCACATAGGCGCATTAGCCACGCCACATTCCACACTGGAAGAACTGTATTTATTGCAGAAACTGGTGCGCGGCTTAGGCAGCCATAACGTGGATTTCCGTCTACGGCAATCTGATTTCAGCGCCGACAGCAAACAGACAGGTGCACCTTGGCTAGGTATGGCAGTGGCAGATATTAATCATGTTGACCGCTTCCTGTTAGTGGGCAGTTTCTTGCGCAAAGACCATCCACTACTGGCGTCACGCGTGCGTCAGGCAACGAAAAAAGGCGCGCAAGTTAATCTAATACATGCTACCGATGACGATCTGCTAATGCCTCTCGCCAACAAGGAGATCGTTCCACCAACCGAAATGACGACGGTATTGGCACAAGTGTTGAAGGCGCTAGCCATAACCAAGCAGGCAACACTGGATACTAGCGTACAAGAAGCTGTACAGTCTGTAACACTGTCAGCCAGCGCGCAAGCAATGGCTGACAGTCTCGCCAGCGGTGAGCGTGTTGCCATTTTGCTCGGCAACTTCGCACAGCAGCATCCACAAGCATCACAACTACAACTCCTGGCGCAGCACATTGCCGCACTCTGCGGAGCAACGTTTGGCTTCTTAGGCGAAGCAGCCAATAGTGTAGGCGGGTATTTGGCGCAAGCGGTGCCATTCGTCGGTACTGCACATGGCATGAATGCATCCACAATGCTAGCCGCTCCGCGCAAAGCTTATATCTTGCTGAATGTAGAAGCAGAACTGGATACGCACAATCCGCAGCAGGCATTAGCTGCAATGAATGCAGCAGACATGGTTGTAGCGTTAAGCGCTTACAAGCACCATGCTACCGAATACGCCGATGTGTTATTGCCAATTGCTCCATTTACTGAAACCTCCGGGACTTTTGTCAGCTCTGAAGGCCGTGCGCAAAGCTTCAAAGGCACAGTCCAGCCATCAGGCGAAGCGCGTCCAGCATGGAAGGTACTCCGCGTCTTGGGAAACATGCTGAATATATCTGGTTTTGATTACAACAACAGCGAAACAGTTCGCGATGAAGCGCTGGGCAGCGCAGACGTGTCTGCCAAACTTGGCAACATCTTGCATGGTATGACGGCGCAAGCTACAACTTGGAATGTCGCTGAATTACAGCGCGTCAGCGATGTACCAATTTATGCCGCTGATGCCATTGTACGCCGCGCCGCTTCGCTACAAAAAACCCGCGATGCCGCCACTCCACGTGCACTAATGCATAGCGTGGAACTAACGAAACTCAACCTGAAGCCTGGTGAAATGGTCAAATTAACGCAAGGCCATGGCAGTGCACGACTAACTATAATTGCAGATGACAGCTTACCCCATGGCATTGTGCGTGTGGCTGCAGGCCATGCCATCACGGCAGAACTGGGAGCAATGTTTGGAGATATTATGGTGGATCGCGCATGACAGAACTACTGCAGTACTTGCAAAACCTGCTTGGTGTCGCTTGGCTTCCGATCTGGACAGTGGTCAAAATTCTGGTCATCGTTGTGCCCATCATGCTGACTGTGGCATATCTGACTCTGGCAGAGCGCAAGGTAATTGGCTACATGCAGGTACGTATCGGTCCTAATCGGGTCGGCTATTTTGGACTGCTGCAACCGCTCGCCGATGGTCTCAAACTACTGCTCAAAGAAATTATCATCCCGTCCGGGTCGAATAAATTTTTGTTCGTAATCGCACCCGTCCTTGCGCTGACGCCTGCTTTGGCAGCTTGGGCAGTTGTCCCATTCGCCGATGGCATGGTACTGGCCGACATCAATGCTGGTTTACTCTATATCCTGGCAATGACATCACTTGGCGTGTACGGCATAATCATTGCAGGTTGGGCATCAAACTCTAAATATGCCTTCATCGGTTCATTACGCTCAGCCGCACAGATTGTGTCGTACGAAATCCCCATGGGTTTTGCCTTGGTATGTGTGCTAATGGTCTCGCAGAGCATGAATTTAGGCGACATAGTACTAGGTCAAAAAAGTAGCACGGGCCTATTCGGCTGGTATTTCATCCCGTTGTTTCCGATGTTCGTAGTGTACTTTATCTCCGGTGTAGCAGAGACAAATCGTGCGCCTTTCGACATGGCTGAAGGAGAGTCTGAAATTGTGGCCGGTTTCCACGTAGAATATTCCGGTATGGCATTTGCGCTATTTTTCCTGGCTGAATACGCCAACATGATTATGATTGCCATACTCACCGCGATTATGTTCTTGGGCGGTTGGCTACCTCCATTTGACATTGCTCCATTTAATTTGTTACCGGGAATATTCTGGCTATTAGCCAAAACATCCTTCGTGCTGTTTCTATTTTTATGGTTCCGTGCCACCTTCCCACGCTATCGCTACGACCAATTGATGCGCTTAGGCTGGAAGATATTTATTCCTCTCACACTGGTCTGGGTAGTAGTCATTGGTGCTTGGATGCAAACTCCCTATTGGCTATGGTAACAGCCAAGGATATAAAATAAATGGAAAAAATCGCAAACTTCTTCAAAACTTTCCTGCTACTGGAACTAGTGAAAGGCATGGCCTTAACCGGACGACATTTTTTCGCACGCAAAATTACAGTGCAATTTCCCGAAGAAAAAACACCACAAGGTTTTCGTTTTCGTGGCCTGCATGCGCTACGTCGCTATGCCAATGATGAAGAACGCTGTATTGGCTGCAAATTATGCGAAGCGGTATGTCCGGCACTGGCTATCCATATTGAAACCGAAGAACGCACTGATGGTACACGTCGAACCACACGCTATGACATTGATTTAGTCAAATGTATTTTTTGCGGTCTATGCGAAGAAGCTTGCCCGGTGGATGCCATTGTAGAGACTCGCATTCTGGAATACCACGGTGAGAAACGGGGCGACTTGTACTACACCAAGCCAATGTTACTGGCAGTAGGCGAAAAATATGAAGAACAAATTGCCAAAGATAAAGCGTTAGACGCAAAGTACCGTTAAGAACATTTTTAAATCACTGTCATTCCTATGAAGATATGTATCTAGCTCGTTATTTTAAAATTATACTTCTGAAGCCTGCTTTGAATTGGCTCTTCATAGACAACAATGCTCAACAGAGTTAAGGATTTGAGAATATGTTGATGAGTTTTAATACATTAGTTTTTTATATGTTTGCCACAATTACCGTGCTTGCCGCGCTGCGCGTAATTACTGCGCGCAACCCGGTACATGCTGCATTGTTTTTGGTGTTGGCTTTTTGTAGCTCGGCTGGCATCTGGATACTACTGGAAGCGGAATTCCTGGCGATTACCCTTGTTCTAGTATATGTCGGCGCGGTGATGGTGCTCTTCCTGTTTGTAGTAATGATGTTGGACATCAATCTGGAGCAGTTGCGCGAGGGTTTCTGGCGCTGGTTTCCGTTCGGTGCAATGCTGGCCGTCGTCATGGTGTTCCAAATGATATGGGTACTGGGCAACCGCCGAACTGCTGAAACAGGTACAAAAGTGATCCAGCACGCTGCCAATTACAGTAACACCAAAGAGCTTGGGCGTTTGATTTACACCGATTATGTTTACCCATTTGAGCTAGCGGCTGTACTTCTCTTAGTGGCGATTGTAGCTGCCATCGCACTCACCCTACGCCGTCGTAAAGATGTTAAATCGCAGGAACCGAATAAGCAGGTGTTGGTGAAGAAAGCAGACCGCCTTCGTATTGTATCAATGGTGGCAGAAGGTAAAAAGGACAGCGTGCAGTAGTGAGTGAAATATACCGCGATGTCATTACTACAGTGGTATGCATCTAGTGTTTTTTTACAAAAGGTGTTGTTGAATTATTAATCACCTTGGCTGACTGGTCGCAGTGTAACGGCATCTGTCGTGATTACCTGCAGATTCAATAGGGAAAGTATATGTTGAACTTGAGTTTGTCACATTATTTAATTTTCGGAGCAATTTTGTTTGCTATTGGCGTGGTGGGCATTTTTCTAAACCGGAAAAATATCATCGTACTGTTAATGTCGATTGAATTGATGTTGCTCGCAGTAAATACAAATTTTGTCGCCTTCTCACATTATCTGAACGATATTTCTGGACAAATATTCGTATTCTTTATCCTCACCGTGGCTGCTGCTGAAGCAGCCATTGGCTTAGCGATTCTGATAGTGTTATTTCGTAATCTGCGTACCATCAACGTAGATGATCTCGGCAGCTTGAAAGGCTAACAGCGCATCATGAGTACTATGGAAAATCTATATTTGCTAGTTCCTTTGGCTCCCTTAGTAGGCGCAATAATCGCCGGTTTGTTCGGTAAAATCCTGGGACGCACATGGACACATCGCACTACTATTCTGCTGGTAGCCGTGTCTTTCGGTGCCTCGCTACTGGTTTTTCAGGATGTCATGGCAGGGCACACTTTCAACGGCACCGTTTATCAATGGATAACCACGGGTGATACGCGATTCGAGGTCGGATTCCTGATCGACCGTCTAACCGTAATGATGATGCTGGTGGTGACTTTCGTATCCCTAATGGTACATATTTATACTATAGGCTATATGGTTGAAGATGCTGGCTATCAACGCTTCTTTAGTTATATTTCACTGTTTACCTTTTCCATGCTGATGTTGGTAATGGCCAATAACTTTCTCCAGCTATTTTTTGGCTGGGAAGCAGTCGGTTTAGTGTCTTATTTATTGATTGGTTTTTGGTATACACGCCCTACGGCAACTTACGCCAACCTTAAGGCTTTCTTGGTCAACCGCGTAGGAGATTTCGGTTTTTTACTCGGTATCGGCTTGGTTTTGATGGTGTTTGGAACACTGGATTACGCTTCAGTATTTGCCAGTTCGCACCTTTACGCCAACGACATCGCACCGATTCCTGGTGTATCGTGGAATGTAATTAGCGCAATCTGTATCCTACTGTTCATTGGTGCGATGGGGAAATCCGCACAGTTTCCACTGCATGTCTGGCTACCAGACTCGATGGAAGGTCCAACTCCTATTTCCGCACTGATCCACGCTGCGACGATGGTAACCGCCGGAATTTTTATGGTGGCACGCATGTCACCGCTGTTTGAACTATCGGACACTGCGTTATCCTTTGTTATGGTAATTGGTGCTATTACTGCCTTGTTCATGGGCTTCCTCGGCATTATCCAGAACGATATCAAACGTGTGATAGCCTATTCCACGCTGTCACAACTGGGCTACATGACGGTAGCACTGGGCGCCTCTGCTTATTCCGTGGCGATTTTTCATCTAATGACCCACGCTTTTTTCAAGGCGTTGCTTTTCCTTGCGGCTGGTTCTGTGATTATCGCCATGCATCATGTTCAGGACATCCGCCAGATGGGAGGTTTGCGTAAATATATGCCGATCACTTGGTTCACTTTTCTGATTGGCTCACTGGCGTTAATTGGCACTCCATTCCTGTCCGGTTTCTATTCCAAAGATAGTATTATCGAAGCAGTAGCGTTGTCGCATCTTCCCGGATCTGGCTTCGCTTACTTTGCAGTGGTAGTTGGCGTTTTCGTTACGGCCTTCTATTCGTTCCGCTTGTATTTCCTGGTGTTTCATGGCAAAGAGCATTTCAATCATGCTCATTCTGTTGCGCATAGTTCTCAGGATGCCCCTCAAGACAACCATGCTGACATCCATGTTACGCACGATGACCATCATGGTTTAGCTCCGGGCCAGAAGCCACATGAAACCTCATGGGTAGTCTGGATGCCTTTAGTGTTACTCGCGATCCCTTCTATAATTATTGGTTACCTTGCTATCGAACCAATGTTGTTTGGTGACTATTTCAAGAGTGCGATTTTTATCAACCACGAGCTGCATCCATCCATGGAGGAGTTAAAGCACGAGTTTCACGGTGCTTGGTCCATGACAATGCATGGACTATCTTCTTTACCATTTTGGCTGGCAATGACCGGAGTAGTAATGGCATGGATTTTTTACCTGAAAGTCCCGAGTATTCCTGAAGCAATCAAACAAAAATTTAGTTTCATCTACACAGTGCTGGACAACAAGTATTACTTTGACCGTTTTAATGACTGGTTCTTTGCCTCTGGTGCCCGTAAGACGAGCCGCTTCTTATGGAAATTTGGCGATATAAAACTGATTGATGGCCTCATGGTAAACGGCACTGCACGTTTGGTAGGCATTTTCTCTAGCGTATTACGCCACATTCAGACCGGTTACATCTACCACTACGCATTTTCCATGATTATCGGCGTGTTTCTGCTGCTTACGATACGCACTTGGTTCGAATAATACGCACAGCGAGAAACTGAAGGAATAAGCATGATTTTTGGATTTCCCCTATTAAGTGTTGCTATCTGGCTGCCCATTATTTTTGGTATGCTGGTTCTAGCCACTGGCAACGATCGCAATGCACCGTTAGCACGTGTCATTGCATTGGTTGGTTCGATTCTTGGTTTTCTGGTTACTATTCCGCTGTATGTTGGTTTTGACAAAATGACCAGCGTCATGCAGTTCGTTGAATTGCATAACTGGATTACCCATTTCAACATCCACTATCACCTCGGTGTAGACGGCATTTCAGTACTGTTCGTCCTGCTTAACAGTTTCTTTACTCCGCTGGTTGTAATCGCTGGCTGGAAGGTAATCGATAAACGCGTATCACAATACCTTGCTGCATTCCTCGTCATGTCCGGCTTGGTCAATGGCGTATTTGTCTCACTCGACGCGGTGTTATTCTATGTATTCTGGGAAGCCATGCTGATCCCGATGTTCATCATTATCGGTGTATGGGGTGGTTCTAATCGCGTTTATGCAGCGGTCAAGTTTTTTCTGTACACTTTTTTCGGTTCGGTACTGATGCTGATTGCACTGCTATACCTATACATCCAGTCCGGGGGTAGCTTCGCAATTCTGGATTATCATCAGATGGCCATCCCGATGACTGCGCAGATATTCATATTCATTGCCTTCTTTATGGCATTCTCGGTAAAGGTACCCATGTTCCCGGTACATACCTGGTTGCCCGATGCCCACGTAGAAGCGCCTACCGGTGGCTCTGTGGTGCTGGCGGCGATTCTGCTGAAAGTTGGAGCGTACGGTTTTATTCGCTTTTCCATGCCTATCGCACCGGATGCCAGCCATTACCTTTCTGGTGTGATGATCGCGCTATCGTTAATCGCGGTGGTCTATATTGGGCTGGTTGCATTAGTCCAAACCGACATGAAGAAACTAGTAGCGTATTCCTCTATTTCGCATATGGGTTTCGTTACGTTAGGTTTTTTTATTTTTAATGCCTACGGCATGGAAGGCGCGCTGTTACAGATGATCTCGCACGGCTTTGTATCAGGTGCGCTATTTCTATGTATAGGTGTGCTTTATGATCGTATGCATACACGCAATATCGCCGACTATGGCGGCGTAGCCAATAAAATGCCAATGTTTGCCGCTTTCTTTATATTATTTGCCATGGCAAATGTCGGACTACCAGGCACCAGCGGTTTTGTCGGTGAGTTCATGGTGATAATGGGTACGATCAAAGTCAATTTCTGGTATGCATTCACTGCCGCTAGCATACTTATTTTCGGCGCGGCCTACACACTATGGATGGTAAAGCGAGTCATCTTCGGTGCGGTGGCCAACCAGCACGTAGCGCAATTAACCGACATTACTTTGCGCGAAAAATTGATGTTCATTATTTTGGCGCTGACTGTACTGGGTATGGGTCTGTATCCATTACCCTTCACCGAAATCATGCACACATCCGTAAACGACTTGCTGGTACATATTGCCCGCTCCAAGTTATAAGCTATCACCCACCGAGGAATTTATGAGTTATTTGTCCACCCTATCCTCCGCCTACGCAGAAATTTTTCTGCTGGTGATGGCGAGTTTGATACTGATCGTAGATCTATTTGCCACACATCCGCATAAGACACTGACCTACATATTAGTGCAACTGACTCTTCTAAGTTGCGCACTGATTACTGTGATAACCCATGAACCAGGTGTAGTTCACCTTTTCAATAATATGTTTGTGGATGATTTAATGTCCGATGTGCTCAAACTATTAAGCTATCTCACCGTATCCATGGTGCTAGTATATTCACGTAGCTACTTGATATTACGTGGACTGTTCACGGGCGAGTTCATGGTGCTGACATTATTCGCCCTGCTCGGCATGATGGTGATGATTTCGGCTACCCACTTCCTTACTCTGTACATCGGGCTGGAATTACTGTCACTCAGCCTGTACGCAATGGTTGCGCTGCAGCGCGATTCCGCCACTGCCACAGAAGCAGCGATGAAATATTTCATTCTAGGCGCACTTGCTTCCGGCTTGCTATTGTACGGAATGTCTATGTTATATGGCGCTACCAGCGCGCTTGGTGTTGCGGCGATCTCCGATGCCATCACGCACGGTGTAGAAAACAAGGCACTACTCGTGTTCGGCTTGGTATTCATTGTGGCAGGTCTAGCTTTCAAGCTTGGCGCCGTTCCATTTCATATGTGGGTGCCAGACGTTTACCACGGCGCACCCACAGCTGTCACCATGCTGATCGGCTCCGCACCCAAACTAGCCGTCTTCGCTTTCGTTATGCGAATTTTGGTGGAGGGCTTGCAGTCGCTGGTGATGCACTGGTCCGGTATGTTGGCTATCCTCGCGGTGCTGTCGATGGCTATTGGCAACATTACCGCTATTGCACAGACTAACCTTAAACGTATGCTGGCTTACTCCACTATTGCGCATATGGGCTTTTTTTTACTAGGTGTATTAAGTGGGGGCATCGATGGGTACAGCTCCGCCATGTTCTACGTAGTGATTTATGTGTTAATGAGTCTGGGTGGTTTCGGTATGATCATGCTGCTATCGCGTGAAGGTTTCGAAGCAGACATGCTCAACGACTTTAAAGGACTTAACCAGCGTAGCCCGTGGCTCGCTTTCATGATGCTGATACTAATGTTCTCAATGGCAGGGGTACCCCCAACGGCAGGCTTCTACGCCAAATTTTCTGTTTTACAGGCAGCAGTGGGCGCCGGGTACGTTACTCTTGCAGTGATAGCCGTACTATTCTCTTTAATAGGCGCATTTTATTATCTGCGTATCGTCAAGCTGATGTATTTCGATGCCCCAGAAACGCATCTCCCGATTTCCATCCAGCCAGACAACGGACTGCTGATTTCCATTAATGGGCTGGCGATATTGGCCTTGGGTATAATGCCCAGCGCACTGATAACAGTATGCGCAGTGGCGGTACAGAAGTCATTGATGCTGCATTGAACATCCCGACAATACCAAAAATAAAATTTGATGCTTTATCTCCGCTTTTGTCGGTTACTGGTTTGCAGTACAACTATAAATCCCTCTGTTGTCATTAAGTAAAATGACCGACCTCTCGATTCCTTTGCTAGCTACATTATTGCTAATACTTGTTAATTCTGAAGCGTTAGCGGCTGGCAATAAAAACAAAGTTCCTACGCCTTCTGTACAAAAAAAAGAAGCAACACCACAAGATCCATTTCTGTTATTACAGAAATCTGCTGCCCAGGGAGTGGCTGAAGCACAATACAATTTAGGTTGGATATATGCCAAGGGTGAAGGCGTGCCCAAGGATGCTGCCAAGAGTTTTGGATGGTTTCAGAAAGCAGCTGCTCAGGGGCACGTCGAAGCGCAATTCTTCGTGGGTGTGATGTATGCCAAAGGTGAAGGAATACCCAAAGACTCTACTAAAGCAATCGAATCATTCCAGCAAGCGGCTACTCAAGGGCATGCTGAAGCGCAATTTTTTCTTGGCGTAATCTATGCCTATGGCGAAGGCGTACCCAAGGATGTTACGAAGGCGATAGAGTGGTATCAGAAGGCGGCAACTCAAGGACATATTGAAGCGCAATATAACCTTGGCTGGATGTATTCCAATGGTGAAGGCGTACCCAAGGATGCTGCCAAAACTTTTGAGTGGTTTCAGAAAGCAGCTGCTCAGCAACATGCTGAAGCGCAATACAATCTAGGCATGATGTATAAAAATGGTGAAGGCGTAACAAAAGACCTTGTTAAAGCCATTGAGTGGCTCCAAAAATCGGCTGCACAGCAGCATGCCGAAGCACAGTACAATCTAGGCTTAATGTATCGAGATGGTGAAGGCGTTCCCAAAGACACTGTAAAAGCCATTGAATGGCTTCAAAAAGCGGCTAGTCAAGGGCATGCCAAAGCACAATTTTTACTTAACGCGTAAGTCCGTTCAGAATTTTATATAACGAAATTGGTTTATCCTGCTGAATCTGTTCTTCAATACTGGATAAGTAAGCGATCTAACGTACATTTACAGTCCCTGAGAAGCGTCTTCACTTTTCCATCTTTACTTAAACAGATTGCAACACCTGTAACGGCGACATCTGCACCACACGCCGCGTAGCTAACCATCCTGACAAGGTCACCGTAACGATCCCACCGTCCACACCAACCAACCAGATTAACGCGCTAGGATGGTAAGGAATTTCCAGAACTTTAATTGCCAAAACCCAACCCAGCAAGCTTCCACCTGCGGCTGCGAATAAGCCACTTAATGCTCCTAGCACGGCAAATTCAGTCAGGTGTAATCGCCGTAAATAACGACTGTCGGCCCCCAATGTACGCAGAATGGCAGCCTGTTGAATACGTTCATCTTGCGTAGCGAGCAGCGCAGCATATAGCACAGCCAAGCCACTCAGCAGGGTAAACAGAAAGACGGCGCTCATGGTTTTGGCTATCTGGTCCATGATTTGGCGAACTTGTTCGATTACCGCATCGGTATCTATCAACAGCAGGTTGGGAAAGGCTTTGATCAACGCATCACTTGTCTGCGCCTTCTCAGCCGGCAAATAGAAACTGGTCAAATAGCTGGCCGGATAATCTTTCATCATATCGGACGCCGTGATCACGTAAAAATTCACCTGCATGGAATCCCACTGAACCTTGCGCAGATTTACCACTTTCGCATTGAACGGGCTGCCCGCCACATCATAAGTCAGGATGTCGCCCATGTTGATACCCAACGTTTTAGCTATCCCCTCCTCCACCGATAACACCGATGACACGCCCTGCCCCCACCATGCCCCTCGTACTAAGGCATTATCAGTGGGCAAATGATCTGACCAGGATAAATTGAATTCACGTTCCACTAGCGCACGAGCACGCGCCTCGGAGTAATTGTTCCCGCTGATCGCATGATTGTTAATTGCTATCAACCGCCCCCGCACCATGGGAAATAATTGGGGCATAGGTAATTGTTGTTTTGTGAAGAAATCTTTTATCGCGGAACGCTGATCGGGCTGAATGTTAACAATAAATCGATTCGGTGCATCCAGCGGCATGCGTCCGCGCCAACTTTCCAACAGGTCGGCACGCACAAAAGTAAGCAATAACAAGGCCATGCCGCCTAAACTCAGTGCCACAATTTGTAACGCATTAGTGCGCCCGTGCCTGGCCAAATTCGCAAAAGCATGACTTCCTCGTAAGGGTAACCATGCCAAAGTACGCACAGCAAGCCATGCCAACAAACCGAATAACAGCATACCTGCTGTCAAGCCCGCCAACACGGTCAAACCCAGCTTGAGTGAACCAGCCTGCCATAAAAATAACACGCCCAACACCGCAGTACCTGACGCATATACCAAGCCGGTGCGCGCCGGGGGCATACCCAGCTCACGGCGAATAACACGCAACGGAGGTACTCTTTTCAACTGCCACAACGGTAAAAAAGCGAAGCCCAGTAGAAGTGCCATGCCACTGGCTGCCGCCTGCCATAATGGCAGCCAGGCCGGCGGCGGTAACGCAGCTTCACGCATACTCTCGATGGACTGCACCAGCGCAAACTGAGCCGCATAACCAAGCAAATCACCCAACAATACGGCCAATACGCCCAGTAGCAAAAATTGATACATAAAAATGCGCAATACCTGTTCCTGCGTTGCCCCCAAACAACGCATCATGGCGCAGGTATCAAGATGACGCATGATGAAATGACTCGCGGCCAGCGCCATTGCCACACCTGCCAGCACGACGGCAGTAAGTGCTGCCAGCCCTAAAAAATGTTCAGCGCGCTCCAACGCCGTTCGAATTTCTGGACGCGCATCGCGCACGTCCTCCAATTTTTCACCCACAACCAACTGTTTTTTTAGCCAGGTACGTAAGTTGGCAAGCTGTGCCGAATCCCCTGCAAACAGCATTTTATAACTGATACGGCTACCCGGTTGGACTAGGCCACTGGCTGGTAGATCGGCCGCATTTATCTGCACACGCGGTGCAAAACTGGCAAAACCGACAGACTGATCCACATCACTTACTACACGCGCAGCCACGCGCATATGCAGCGCGCCGATAACAACTTCATTGCCCAGCTGCAAGCCCATGCGTTGCAGCAAACGCTTATCTGCCCAGATTGTGCCAGGTGTTGGTATGCCTTGCGCGGCATGCTGCGTACCATCGTCAATATGAATTTTACCGCGCAGTGGATAGCCTGCTTCCACCGCCTGAATTTCCGCCAGCACGTTTTGTTGACCATAAACCACCATGCTGGGGAAAGTCGCAATTTCGACCACGTGCAAACCCCGTTGCAGTGCGGCGGCCCGATAAGCGGGCGAAAATGGACGTGTGGCGATCACACGTAGATCGGCTCCCAAAAGACTGGTAGCCTCTTGCTGCAAAGCCAGACCAACCCGGTTAGCAAACAGTCCCACGGTCGCAATACTGCCCACCGCCAGCACCAAAGCAATAAGCAGTACACGCCATTCCCCAGTACGCCAGTCCCGCCGCAGCATGAGCCATGACAGACGCAACGTATTCACGGCACAATCCGTCCTGCCGCCAAATGCAACTGCCGACCACACTGTTGCGCCAACACATTATCATGAGTCACTAATATAAGAGTGGTGCCCTGCGCATTGTTTAACTCCAGCATCAGATCAATGATCTGACCGCCGGTAGCGGCATCGAGATTGCCTGTGGGTTCGTCTGCAAACAGGATTTTTGGCTGCACCACAAATGCACGCGCCATCGCAACGCGCTGCTGCTCACCGCCGGACAAATGTTTGGGTAAATGACTTAGACGCGCGGCTAATCCCACCCGTTGCAAGGCAGCTGTAGCACGCTCGCGCGCTTCCGATTCACCGTGCAATTCCAGTGGCAACATCACGTTTTCCAGCGCGGTCAAGGCTGGCAGCAATTGAAATGATTGAAAAACAAAACCTGCCAGACGACCCCGCAAACGCGCGCGTTCATCCTCATCGAAAGAAAAAATATCAACTCCGTCGAGGTATACTGTCCCGCTACTCGGCTCATCCAGCCCGGCTAACAATCCCAACAGCGTAGATTTACCGGAACCAGACGCACCCAAAATAGCAAGACTATCACCCGGCTCAACAGTAAAACTGACCTCGTGCAAAATAATAAGAGGCTGGTCACCACTTTCTACTTGCTTACCTAGATTCATTGCCCGCAAAATAGACGCCATGAAATTTCCCACTTTATTTAAATCGGTTTTATTATGTGCGTGTTGCCTGCTATCGGGGGTAAGTGGCGCACAACAACAAACCATACTGGTATTTGGCGATAGTTTATCGGCGGCGTATGGCATTCCACGGGCATCGGGCTGGGTCAACCTGTTACAGCAAGAATTACAACGCAGCCATCCACGATATAACGTAGTTAACGCCAGCATCAGCGGCGAAACAACCAGTGGCGGACGGCAGCGTATTGCCCCAGCCTTACGTCAGCACTCTCCCAGCATTGTCATTCTGGAGCTGGGAGCCAATGATGGCCTGCGTGGCACGCCTATCGCCGATATCGAGAGCAATCTCAGCGCTCTGATCCAACAATCGCAGAAAGATAACGGAAAAGTGCTACTAATTGGAATTCAGTTACCACCCAATTATGGCAAAAACTACACCGATCAATTCAAGGCACTTTATTCCCGGCTAGCACAGCGCCACAAGATAGAGCTGGTACCATTCATGCTGAAAAATGTTCAGCCGGAGCAATTTCAGGCCGACAACTTGCACCCGACAGCGTCAGCACAAGCGCAAATCCTGCAAACTATTCTGGACAAACTGAAACCCCTACTGAAAACGAGCAGTGCTAACGAAGTTTAATGCCAGTCTGTGTAGACAAACCAGGGAAAGCGCTCGCCATTCCCGCACCAAAACGCTTGGCAAGCCGCTCGGCAATCCCCTCATGGGTAGTGAAATCGACAATATCCTCTGCCTTAATTACATCGCGCGCCACACTTTCCATGGTACCCATGCTATCCGCCAAACCCAGCTCGATACTCTTTTGACCGGTCCAGATCAAACCACTGAATATATCAGGTGATTCCTTCAAACGGTTACCACGTCCTTGTTTCACTACCTCAATAAATTGCTGGTGAATTTCGGCAAGCATATTTTTAGCATGTTCCTGCTGTCCAACATTAACGGGCGAAAATGGATCCATAAAACCTTTATTTTCACCTGCCGTCATCAAGCGGCGCTCCACCCCTAGCTTGTCCATTGTGCCAGTAAAACCAAAACCGTCCATCAACACACCAATTGATCCAACCAAGCTCGCTTTATTGACAAAAATCTTGTCCGCCGCCGCCGCCACGTAATAACAACCGGAAGCGCATATATCCTCAATTACCACATACAACGGAATCTTTGGGTACTTGGCACGTAAACGGTGAATTTCATCATTAATATAACCCGATTGCACCGGGCTACCGCCAGGGCTATCCATACGCAAAATGACTCCTTGCGTATGAGTATCCTTGAATGCATCCTGCAGACTGGTCATGACACTGTCGGCGTTGGCTCCGGTCTCTGCCGCAATCACGCCATGCATATCCACTAGCGCAGTGTGTTTACCGCTTAGCGGCGACTCGGATTTCCCTATCCAGCCCAGAAACAGAAATAACAAGACGCATAAATAGCCAAACGTTAACACCTTGAAAAAAATGCTCCAGTGGCGCGCCCGGCGCTGCTCCTGAATGGCCGACATAGCAAGCTTCTCCAGCACGCCACGTTCCCAGTTGCTATTTTGTTCTGACATAATTATTCCTCAATAAAAACTGCATCCAGTATATCAGGCGTGCTCTGTAAACCATGCACGTAGTCCGACAAAATCGTCCAGCAACGCCAGCGGTTCCAAAGCACGTAACTGGTCTACCGGATGCGCACCATGCGTCATGCCAATCGCGTCTACACCGGCGTTACGCGCCATCTGCAAATCATGGGTGGTATCACCCACCATCAGCACACGCGACGCGATAACGCCAAGGTCATCCATAATTTCCAGCAACATCGCTGGATGCGGCTTGGAAAATGTTTGGTCTGCAGTGCGGGTAGCATGGAAATAAGACTCCATCCCGCTTGTCTGCATGGCTCGTTTTAACCCCTGTTGGCTTTTGCCCGTTGCCACAGCTAACAAATGCCCCGCAGCGTGTAACTCCGAAATTGTCTGCTGCGCTCCCTCGAACAATGGAATAGCCGCATCCTGCGCAAGAAAATGATGTCGGTAACGCGCCACCAAATCATCGCGCTGATTTTCCTGCAAATCCGGCACGGCTTGACGTAACGCCTCTTGCAACCCCAGCCCAATTACATACTTCGCAACGACATCGCTAGGCTCAGTTAGGCCCAAATCGCGACATGCAGCCTGGATTGAACCCGCTATCACAGCGGTGGAGTCCATCACTGTTCCATCCCAGTCAAACACAATCAAATCATAACGTTTCGCCATTAGAATATATCCAAAAATAAGGCGCGGATATTAGCATTTTTGCCGGCATCACTATCAAGCATTGCCAATCTGCATAATATATTCCTAGCATTGCGCACGATGTGATTAAGCTGTGAGCCACATAAATATTAGGTTTAATATGTTGAATTAGCATGCGACACTGTATTCGTCACAAAATTTTTCCATCCAATTCATCCACAAACCCTTGCAACTCCTTCGGCAACGGTGCGCTCAATTGCATAGATTCAGCCGTCAACGGATGGGCGAAAGTAATGCTGTGCGCATGCAAGAACATGCGCTTTAAACCGTGTTTTATCAATTCTTTATTTCGCGCAAAATCGCCATACTTATCATCGCCCGCAATAGGGAAACCTAGATGAGAAAGATGCACACGAATTTGGTGGGTACGTCCAGTTTTAAGCTGGGCTTCAAGTAAACTAAATTCAGACCAGCTTTTTTGCAGGGTAAAAATAGTGTGTGAGGCTTGCCCGTCTTCACGCACCATTACGCGTTTTTCGCCATTTTGAGTGTTAAACTTGTGTAACGGTAATTTAACGTGCTGTTTAACATTCTGCCACTTGCCTAATACTAAGCACAGGTACCGTTTATCGTTTTTTCCATTGCGCATTTGCTCATGCAGGTTGATCAGAGCAGAGCGCTTTTTCGCCAGTAGTAGCACGCCCGAAGTTTCACGATCCAGGCGGTGAACGAGTTCCAGAAATTTAGCTTGCGGACGGGCACTACGCAATTGCTCAATAATGCCGAAGCTGACCCCACTTCCACCATGTACCGCTACTCCAGATGGCTTGTCAATTATCAGCAGGGCATCGTCTTCATATAAGATAGGAAATTCAAGTGCCGGTACATAGTCACAATCTTGCGCTTCAGCTACCCGCACTGGCGGAATACGCACGTGATCGTCCAGTTGTAGGCGATACGTTTGATCCACACGCTTCTTATTCACGCGCACTTCACCGCTACGCAGAATACGATAGATATGACTTTTGGGAACCCCTTTAAGATATTTACATAGAAAATTATCAATGCGTTGATCGCAGCTACCTTCGTCAATCTTGGTCCATGATACAGATTCTTTGCGTAAATTATTCATTATGCTTATACTTCCCGATAACGCGTATTGGCTAACGGAAAAACGGGATGCGAATTCCCCGTAAGTGTGGAGCAGGCAACAATGCCGCCGCCCCGATCCAACGCAACCCGGTTAATGTCACTCACCGGAAGAAGCAGTGATAGTAATTGATTTGCGCGCTCAAAGCACCTGTGGATTTTTTTCCGTGTCGCCCCTATAACAAAATTGGCGGCACCTGTTGATTATTAACAAGCTAATAACGAGAACAATATTTTGAACAACCGTCGACATCGCTATAACAGCATTGTTTGCACGACTCTTATTCACTTTCTCGCGCACGGTTAACCGTGTGTAGACTTGTTCTGCCCGTGTCAGAGCGCGGGAGAAAATATAATGAAACGCATGTTATTCAATGCGACACAAGCGGAAGAACTTCGTGTCGCCATTGTCGACGGTCAAAAATTAATCGACCTCGACATTGAATCCGCTGGCAAAGAGCAACGCAAAAGTAATATTTACAAGGCCATCATTACCCGTATCGAACCCAGCCTGGAAGCAGCCTTCGTCGAATATGGTGGCAACCGCCACGGTTTCCTGCCATTCAAAGAAGTTTCCCCCACTAATTATCTGAATCAAGAAGGTAGCGGCCGACCTAGTATTAAGGAAGCATTACGCGAAGGTCAAGAACTACTCATCCAGGTAGAAAAAGACGAGCGTGGCAATAAAGGAGCCGCACTAACTACTTATATTAGTCTGGCTGGCCGCTACATTGTGCTGATGCCCAATAACCCCAGTGGCGGCGGCGTATCTCGCCGTGTCGAAGGCGAAGAGCGTAATGAACTGCGCGACATCCTGTCGCAATTGGAAGTACCACAAGGTGCAAGTATCATTGCGCGCACCGCTGGAATTGGTCGCAATCTAGAAGAACTGCAATGGGATCTTAACTACCTCAAACAATTGTGGGATGCCATCGAAGGTGCAGCAAAAACCGAAAAAGCACCCTCACTGATCTACCTTGAAAGTAGCTTGGTAGTGCGCGCCATACGCGACTATTTCCACCCTGAAATCGGTGAAATTCTAGTCGACACAGATGATATCTATCAGCAAGCTCGCGCTTTTATGAGCACGGTCATGCCAAATAATGTCCATGTAATCAAACGATATCAAGATGACGTACCGTTGTTCTCGCGCTTCCAGGTTGAACATCAAATCGAATCGGCGCATGCACGCCAAGTAAATCTCCCCTCTGGCGGCGCCATTGTTATTGATCACACCGAAGCACTCACCGCCATCGATATCAACTCAGCACGTGCCACGCGCGGCGCTGATATAGAATCGACCGCGCTCAACACCAATCTGGAAGCCGCCGAAGAAATTGCACGGCAGATGCGTCTGCGCGATTTAGGCGGTCTGATCGTGATCGATTTTATCGATATGGAAAGCACCCGCAATCAGCGTGAGGTAGAAAATCGCCTGCGCGATGCATTGCATTACGACCGTGCGCGTGTGCAAACGGGAAAGATTTCACGCTTCGGTCTGTTGGAATTATCGCGCCAACGTCTGCAACCCAGCCTAGAAGAAACCAGTCACACTCCCTGCCCTCGTTGTAACGGCATTGGCCATATCCGCGGCATTGAATCTTCCGCCTTGCATATCCTGCGTATCATTCGGGAAGAAGCAATGAAAGAACACAGTGCCGCTATCCACGTACAAGTGCCATTAGATGTGGCCACCTTCTTGCTTAATGAAAAACGCGCTGAGATCCATCAAATCGAATCACGACTAACGGTGGTCATTACGCTGATTCCCAATGCAAATATGGAAACGCCGCACTATAACGTGACCCGCTTGCGTCAAGACGACATGACCGCCGAAAACCTACAAGCCAGCTACAAATTAGTAGCCACACCGGAAGTAAACCATGTCACGGCTAAAGCCACACAAGAAACCAAACCACAGCGCCCTCAAGCAGTAGTTCAAGGTGTCACACCCCCACAGCCCGCTCCAATGCGGGCAGCCGGAGGAGCTTCGCAACCTTCTGTTTTTAGTCAGCTCATAGGCTGGCTCAAATCACTGGGTACAGAAAAAATGCCTGAAACAGTGATCACCAAACCGCGCACCCATAACCCACCTCGACGTGAACGAGAAAACCGTAACTCAAGTGGTAATCGCCCGGATAGTAATCGACCAGAGAGCAACCGTCAGCGCAATAATCCACGTCGTGACCGTGAAGAAGGTAATACACGGGTAGAAAAAAATGGGTCAACCGCAAAAACACAAGAGCCACGGGCTGCACGTACGCCCCGGCCACCACGCGTACCCGTCGAAACAGCGGTATTGGAAAGCATAGCAAAAATTGCGCCTGTCACTGAACCAACAGAAGAAATTACACAGAGCACTGGACGTAAGCGTGGTCGGCGCGGTGGTCAGCGCGAACGCGAACGGCGTGATCAGCAGGCAGCAGGACAACTAGCCAGTGAAGTACCTGTTTTGACCGAAACCACGCATAATGCGGCAATAAATACCGTTGAAATCACGCACCCCAGTGAAACCACAGAACCAAAAAATATTCAAAATATAGAACCGCGTCAGCTTCTTGTCGAGCAGGAAAATACATCAACTCCAACCAGCTCTACAACCAATGGCAACGGGTTAGTGCAGATCGAAACTGACGCAGCCAAACGTTCTTCAGCAGCAGCGGCAGCAGCCCAGGTTGAAACTGCACCACCCACATCACGTCGCCGCTCACGCCCACGTGAAATTTACAGCATGGAAAACAACGAACCCTTGGTGCAAATTGAAACTCAGCAAACTTTGAGCTGATTGTTAAACCAGTAGTATTGCTACAGAATCATGTAGCACGTAACATTAATAAAGCCTTACAATATACTAATTGTACGGCTTTATTTTTTACATCGTTACATATCAAAAACATCCATAACAATACAGCTCATCGTTCTACATTAAGATTTTCTGAATATGCCGTAGCAAACCGTCTGACGCATCCTCCACCATGTCCAGTACATGCTCGAAACCGTCTGCCCCACCATAATATGGATCGGGAACTTCACGCTCATCATGCCGACTCGCATATTCCAAAAATAATCCCAAACGCGCTCGCTCCCTCACCGGGCATAAACGTTGCAGAATGCCAAGATTGACATCGTCCATCGCCAACACATAATCAAAACGAGTAAAATCAGCAACCTCAACCTGTCGTCCACGCAGCATGCTCATGTCGTATCCACGCTGTAACGCGGCACGCTGAGTTCGCGGATCCGGCGGCTTACCAATATGATAATCATGCGTACCTACCGAATCAATCAGGATATGCTGTACTAACCCCGCTTCTTCAACGCGTGTACGAAACACTATTTCAGCGGTGGGTGATCGACAGATATTTCCCATACAGCAAAATAAAACGCTAATTTTTTTCAATTATTCTACTCACTGCAACAAAAAACGTATTGTAATGTATCGGTAACTCAAATTCTCTAACTCACAGTGCTGACATAAATACACTCTCTCGCAGCTTTTTTAATTGGTCACGCAATTCGCTGGCACGCTCAAATTCGAGGTTTTTCGCTGCTTGCAGCATCTCTTTTTCCAGCCGTTTAATTTCCTTGGCCAGATCACGTTCACTCATCGCCAAATATTTTTCCTGCTCTTGTTCTATTTTCAGTTGCTTGCGCGCAACATCTGGCTCATAGCTGCCCTCAATAATATCTTTGATACGCTTCTGCACACCTTGGGGAGTAATGTCATGTAGCTCATTGTGCAACAGTTGCTTGGTCCGCCTGCGCTCAGTCTCGTCGATAGCACGGCGCATCGAATTGGTAACTTTATCGGCGTAAAGTATTGCGCTACCGTTAATATGGCGCGCAGCGCGGCCTATAGTTTGAATGAGCGCACGCTCCGAACGCAAAAAACCTTCCTTATCAGCATCAAGTATCGCTACCAGTGACACCTCAGGGATATCCAACCCCTCGCGCAGCAAATTAATGCCGACCAGCACGTCAAACATACCCAGACGCAAATCACGAATAATTTCTACCCGCTCAACGGTCTCAATATCTGAATGCAAGTAACGTACTTTAATACCGTGTTCGGAAAAATATTCCGTCAAATCTTCTGACATGCGCTTGGTCAGCGTAGTAACCAGCACTCGCTCGCCCTTGGCCGTACGCAGATTAACCTCGGACATCAAATCATCTACCTGATGTGTAGCCGGGCGTACGTCAATTTGCGGATCAACCAATCCAGTCGGACGCACCAATTGTTCCACCACTTGCCCAGTATGCTCTGCCTCAAAAACAGCCGGTGTCGCAGAAACAAATATGGATTGACGCATTACGTGTTCAAATTCGTCAAAACGTAGCGGACGATTATCCAGTGCGGATGGCATTCGAAAACCGTAGTTAACCAGATTTTCCTTGCGCGCCCGATCACCTTTATACATGCCGCCAATCTGCGGAATGGTAACGTGGCTTTCATCTATAAACATCAGCGCATCGGGCGGAAGATAATCAATCAACGTGGGGGGTGGTTCACCCGCTTTGCGTCCAGACAAATGGCGCGAATAATTTTCGATACCTTTGCAAAAACCAATCTCGTTCAGCATTTCCAGATCATGGCGTGTACGCTGTTCGATACGTTGCGCTTCCACCAATTTATGTTCGCGCTGAAAAAAATCTATGCGTTCGGCCAGCTCAATCTTAATGGTCTCTATAGCCTGTAATGTGGTGCTGCGCGGTGTGACGTAATGGCTGGACGGGTACACGGTAAAACGCGGCACGCGGTTCAAGATATGCCCAGTAAGTGGATCAAATAGCGACAAGCTTTCCACCTCATCGTCAAACATCGTCAGGCGTAACGCATGTTCGCTGTTTTCGGCCGGAAAGATGTCAATTACATCACCCCGCACTCGAAAATGCCCATGTGAAAAATCCACATCGTTACGCTCATACTGCATCTCTGTGAGACGCTTAATTGCATCCTGCCGTACTAATTTCTCGTGCTCACGCAAATGCAAAATCATGCCGTGATAATCTACCGGATCGCCGATCCCATAGATGGCAGAAACGGTCGCAATAATCACCACATCCTGCCGCTCCAACAGAGATTTAGTAGCCGACAGGCGCATCTGCTCAATCTGCTCATTTATGCTGGAATCTTTCTCGATAAACATATCACGTGATGGAACATACGCCTCTGGCTGGTAGTAATCGTAGTAGGAAACGAAATATTCCACTGCGTTTTCAGGAAAAAAGTCGCGCATTTCAGAATACAACTGTGCCGCCAACGTCTTATTTGGCGCCATGATGATGGCGGGTCGCCCCAATTGGGCAATGACATTCGCCATGGTAAATGTTTTACCAGAGCCGGTTACACCAAGCAGCGTTTGGAACGCTAACCCCTCATTAACTCCTTCGACCAACTGCGCAATCGCAGTGGGTTGATCACCTGCTGGTTCAAAAGGCTGATGCAAAAAATAGGGGCTATTAGGAAAAGTCTTAATCACGGTATAATTTAAGCCAAATTTAATTTAAAATTTTTAAAATACGGGACAGTTTACTCTGAACCCATAAGGATACAATCTTGGAACTATCGAAGCGCGTACAAGCAATCAAACCCTCCCCTACTCTCGCCGTTACCGCGCAAGCTGCCAAACTAAAAGCTGAAGGAAAAGACATTATCGGGTTGGGAGCAGGTGAACCCGATTTCGATACTCCGCAGCATATTAAAGATGCGGCTATAGCCGCAATCAACAAGGGTTTCACCAAATACACCGCAGTGGGCGGTACTCCCTCTCTGAAGCAAGCTATCGTCGCCAAGTTCAAACGAGACAATGGACTGAATTACACTGCAAAGCAGATTCTAGTCTCCTGCGGTGGCAAGCAAAGTTTTTTTAACTTGGCGCTTGCCTTAATCAATCCCGACGATGAGGTAATTATCCCGGCACCTTATTGGGTATCTTATCCAGATATCGTGCTTATCGCAGAGGGCAAACCGGTAATCGTGCACACAGGCATCGAACAAAATTTCAAAATAAGTGCAGCACAATTAACTGCGGCTATCACAACCAAAACAAAAATAGTAGTCATCAATAGTCCAAGCAACCCATCCGGTGCACTTTACAACCTGAAAGAATTACAAGCATTGGGTGAAGTGTTGCGCAAATACCCTCAGGTACTGATAGCTACCGATGATATGTATGAACACATTGCACTAGGCAACGAAAATTTCGTTAACATTCTGAATGCCTGCCCCGATCTTTATTCACGCACTATGGTACTGAATGGCGTATCTAAATCTTATGCCATGACAGGCTGGCGAATCGGTTACGCCGCAGGACCAGAGCACATCATCACGGCAATGGAAAATGTGCAATCACAAAGCACCTCCAATCCCACTTCGATTTCACAAGTAGCAGCAGAGGTAGCCTTGAACGGAGATCAGAGCTGCCTTGCGCCGATGCTAAAAGCATTCCGTGAGCGACATCTTTACGTAGTGGATGCGCTGAATAATATTCCCGGTGTCAGATGTGTAAAAAGTGGCGGGGCATTCTATGCTTTCCCCGATGTACGTCCGGTTATTGCCGCTTTGCACCAGAAGAGCATCATCACAGAAGCTACCGACGTAGCGTTGTCCGAATATCTACTGGAGAAAGCGGGAGTAGCCGTAGTGCCTGGCTCGGCTTTCGGCAGTGACGGCTACATTCGCCTGTCTTTTGCCACCTCAATGGAAAATTTGAAAAATGCGATCAGCCGAATCTCCAAGGCATTTGCATAATTCCTTTTTTGTTACATTCGTAGCAAACTCTCCCAATTAGCGCCGTGTACTCCACACGGGTTCATTAAGCGTACCGGACAAGACCAGCGGTACGCTACCGAGATCAGCGCGTATTTTCAAATCGACATTTAACCGTCCTGATAATTGCCTGTTCGCTGCAACATCAACATAGCCATTTGCACTCATTACACCCGCTGAAATTTTGATCTGGCGTAAGTGCTGTTTATTGTTATCTATCTCTAGCACACCACTCAATTCGTCAAAATGTGTGCGACCACTAGACGCACCTTTACGGGTAGGCATACGTGAAGTTTCTACGAGATCAAATTTATTGATAAGCCCCTTCTTTACCAAAAATTTGCCATCCAGATGCGGAGTTTTAGCCAAAAGGGGAAGCTTCTCTCCATGCAAAATAAAATTAGCGTCACCACTCATTTCACCAGCGATATCGACTTGCGGGAGTACATCATGCAGTTCCATAGCCTTTATATTTACAAGTCCCTGCATTTTCCAGCCCTTCAACCAAGTCAGGCGTGCACTGCCTGTCAGCAGGCCGCCATATAAACGCCCATCTATTTCATGGAACTTAATTTCACCTGCTCCTAATTCACCTTTTACGGTCAATTCGTTGAACAACATATCCGGTAACAGCGGTACGTAACCTTTATTGATAGCCAATACGATTTGCCAGCGAGCTTGCTGTGGCTGTAGCTCCATGCTTAGCTTGCCATCCACGCTCTTCAATGATGCCTTGGCAAAGTGTCCCTGCCCATCAAAAATTACCACACCATCGACAGGTGGCAGGCTAAGCTCATCGTCACTGAGACGCGCACGCTGCAACACCATGCGCGCTACTGGATAACGGATATCGCCGCCTGCCGCCTGTAACCACATCAACGTTTTATCGAAACTCTCAGCATTAAGTATAAGATTGTCAATTTCCAGACTGTGAATCGCTTTAGTTTCATTAAATAATGCAAAAAAACCAAAATTCAGTACAACTTTGCTCGCTTTTAACTCTTGGCTACCACCCACGGATACCCCCTCCAACTCCAGCTTCGGCTGGGGAAGCAATGTCACGCGTAAATAACTGATATGTACAGGCTGCTGCAGTTGGGCGGATAATTTCTGCTCAATTTGCGTAACATAGCTCTGCATCGGCCAAATGTAAGGTAGTACAGCGGCTAATATAAATAGCAGCACAATCAAACCAGCCGCTATCTTGCTCCACGGCAAAAGTTTACTAGGTGTTATGGCGGCATGCTGAACAGCCTTCATTTCCGGTATCAGAACGGCTTGTGCCTTAACTACCGCTTCTGTTTTTGCCTTGGCAACGGTCTGCATCACTTCATGTTCAGCTCTAATTTTTCCTGCATCTTTCTCAATCTTGATGCGCGCCGCAGCTTCTTCACGTGCCTTCACTTCGGCTTTTTCTTTATTCAATGTAGCTAAATGTTCCGCCTTGACTCTTATGGCTTCCTGCTCTTCTTTGAGGCGTGTTACTTCAGCTTCAGAACGCACCTTAGCGTCCATTTCTATTTTTGCTTTGGCCTGTGCAGCCTCCTGCTTCAATATAATTCTTGCTGCTTCCTGCTCTCCCTTAAGGCGCGCCGTTTCGGCTTCAGCACGAGCCTTGGCTTTTGCTTCCACTTGTGATTTCACTTGCTCAGCTTCCAGCTCAAGTCTGACTTTTGACATTTCCTGCTCTGCCTTGAGTCGAGCCTTTTCAGCATCAGCACGAGCATTGACTGCAGCTTCCATTGCCCCTTTTGTTTTAGCCTGCTCAGCTTCCTGTTGCGCTTTAATTTTTACAACGTCTTTCTCTACCTTAAGGTACATCGCTTCAACTACTGCACGCGCTTTGGCTTCTGCTTCCACTTTTGTCTGGATAGCTTCCTGTTTCGCCCTGATCTTTATACCTTCTTGCTCAACCTTAAGGCGCGCAGCTTCTGCTTCAGATCGAGCCTTGACTAATGCCTCCGCTTCCTCTTTAGTCTTGAGCAGCGCACCTTCTAATTCCGCTCTGACTTTTTCCGTTTCTTGTTGTGCCTTAAAGCGAGCCGTTTCAGCTTCCACGTTTGCCTTAGCCAATACAGCTTCCTGTTCCGCCTTGGCTTTTACCGCTTCATGCTCAACCTTGAGGCGGAAGACCTTAGCTTCAGCACGCACCTTAGCTTCTGCATCCATTTTTGCCTTAGCTTGCTCAACTTCTTGTTGCTCAGCCTTGAAACGCGCGGCCTCCGCTTCAAATCGAGCTTTGGCTAAGGCTTCCGCTTCCTCTCTTGCCTTGACCAACGCACCTTCCAATTCCACTTTGATTTTTTCTATTTCTTGTTCTGCTTTAAAGCGTACCCTTTCAACTTCTATTTTTACCTTAGCCAATTCAGCTTCTTGTTCCGCTTTGGCTTTTTCCGCTTCTTGCTTTACCTTAAGGCGCACAACTTCCGCTTTTGCTTGTAAGTTTACAGCTTCTTGTTCAATCCTGATTCTTGCCGCTTCCTTCTTTACCGTCTCTTCCACCGCCAATGCATCCGCAACCGATACACTCATAACACTAATAGCCGACTGCCTCTCCCCCAAGCCTTCAAAATTAAGCGAAGGTATGATATTTTTTTGAATAGGCATCCGAGGGATAGCCATCTTAACAACATTACTTACCTTATCTTGATCTTGAATGAAGCCGCCATCCAGCAGTTCCTGAAGCATATCGCCAAGCGCTTCACGTAAACTGGGCGCAGCCCGTTTCATCAATTCTTTTACCGTTGATTTATTATCAATCAAACCTAAGGCACGCTTAATATCGCTGGATAAATGATTAGTTATCCTGTTACTTTCGTCTTCACCTTTACTGGTTTTTATAAATATAATTTTTATATCCATACCGACCCACTACACCTGAATTATCTAAATTTTCGTTACTTAATTTCCACATCAACCAACCACATAAAAACATCTGTCTATTGACTGGAAAGCTCACAGCCAGTAGTATGGCGGCCTCATCAATTCCCTGATAGCTCAGTCGGTAGAGCGACGGACTGTTAATCCGCAGGTCCCTGGTTCGAGTCCAGGTCGGGGAGCCAGTTTGTTACAAATCTAGGCACTCTTCCAAGGGTGCCCAGATTCTTTTCTGCTATAGCATCTGCAAGCGCTGCATAACTGCCGGTAATTTTGGCCTCTTTCCCTTTTATCCTAATTTCGCTGACTAACAGCCGCAGGTATTCCTTCCCAAAGCTCGAATCACGGTTTAACAGCTTGTTTCGAAGTGCCGCAGTAAACGCATTAATGTGCTTTGTCTTTAACAGATCCAGCGGCATTTGTTTCTGACGCTTGTATCCTGCAATGGCGGTTAGAATCTCTTGTCGTCTGGCTTGAAGCTTATGCGAATGGCGGTTTAGAGAATCATCCATCGGCAAGAACCCTTTGCCTACTGCTTCATATAGCCGCGTAGTTTCTTGCTCAATGCTGGCAAATTCCTTTTGCAGTGGGCGGAGTTGGGCTTCAAGATCTAACATCGACACCTTCTGCCGTTCCTTGAGTTCTGACAACATGATTTTAACGCGCGCTTGCGTGAACACTTTGTCGATCAAGGCTTCCAGCACAAGGCTATCCAGCTTTTGCATAGCGATGGCTTTAGAGGAGCAAAGATTGCCTCCCTTGCTAATTTGAGTATTGCACTTGTAATACCGGTAACGTCCGCCCTTACCACTTGCCAACGTCATTCCAGCCCCACAATCACCACATTTGAGCAATCCCGTGAGCAGTGTTTTTGATCCCACAACTTTCGGCGGAATCTTCGCGGGAGCACGCGCCGCACAACGGCTGCGTACATCCGCGAAGATTTCCGCCTCTATGATAGGCTCGACTTGTAGCTGCACCCATTCAGATTTGGGCTTTAATTGTTTGGTTTTTTGGTCGCGTTTGTTGAAGTAGTATTCGTTAATGTATAGCGTATTAGCGAGCAATTCATGCACACGGCTTTTGTTCCATAGCGTACCGCGTAAGGTAATGTTGCGAGTATTGAGATAGCAGGCGATTTCCTTAGCACCTGTGCTGTGACCTTCAAGGCCGTTCAGGTAAAGATTGAAGATGCGTTTAACCGTGCTTGCTTCTGCTGGATCAATTTCGAGGCATTTCTTTTTCTTGCCTTTGTTACCGATGCGCTCTGTTTCAACTGCACGATAGCCGAATGGCGGTTTTGAGCCGTTGAAATAGCCTTGCCGGGTGTTCTCTTTCATTGCGCGCAAAGTATGCTTGCCGTTTTCCTTGCTCTGATATTCGTCGAACAAGCTAAACATCTTGCCAGCCATTTCTCCTGCTGGATCGTCGCTGATCTCTTGTGTGATGGAATGAAGCTTGCAACCGGCGCGCTTAAGCATGCGCTCGTAATTCATAAATTCGAACAGGTCGCGGAAGAAACGCGAACGACTGTGGACGATAACGGCTTCATAGGGTGCGGGATTGAAGGTCGCATCCGAAATCATCTGCTGAAATACTGCCCGCCTGTCGTCGGTAGCAGAGGCACCCGGTTCTATGTATTCCATCGCAATGCTATGACCTTGTACCTTGCACCAGTCGCGCATTTGCCGTAGCTGATCTGGGATGGAGAGGTCTTTTTCCGCTTGCTTTGCCGTGGAAACACGGGCATAAAGTGCCACTGCCATTTTGTTTATTCCTTTGCTTTTTCGACTTGAATCATCATTTCTTTTAGAATTTCAGGAAAGAATAACGACAGCAGGCGCAGTTCTGATTCTGAAACTTTTTGCTCATCCAGCTGGCTACGGGGAATAAAACAAACTTCGTAGTTTTGTTGTTCGCTCACTCATGATGGCACCTCCTTTCCTGCAAATATATTCCTGCCCATGTTTCGGGTGAGCATCAAGTTCACCTTCCCTTTCCGCGCCTTTCGGCATCTCGCCTGATAATTTCTTCAAGCTCCTTTTCAAACTCATCTTTACCAAATTCACGCAATACGCGCTTGCGTTGAATTTTAAATTGCGCTGGATTAAGAGTGAGCTCCATTCCTTCAAGCAAACGACGTTTGTGCTTGCCGAGTGCCTGCAAAATCATGGCTAACAAAATGCTCACCCTTCGCCCAATCGCATTTCTGTGATGCGCCGCTGGACGCCTGTCTCCCATGTAAGTGGGTCGTGTAAGCGTTCCAACTGGACGGCCAAATGCGCACGAGTTTCCTTCAACGATATGGGAGAGGTTTCGCCCTTTAAACTATAGATTGCTGCAATGCGCTTCATGTAGCCATACATGCTGATAGCAATACGCATCATGCGTTCATCCAGCAAGGCTTGCCTGTCTAGTTCACGCACGACCCCTAAGCCTTCCATTTGTGCAATACGTTCTTGCAGGTCTTGCCACAATGTATGCAAAGGCCAGCGCGAGCGGTTGCTGTCATCTGTCTTGATTCGAAGCGTGGTGTGACTATTCATTAAGAAGCGAAGCAAATCACCCTGACGTTCTTTTAAATCCTCGAAGGTTCGAATGCCGACTAGCCGCAGCCATTTTTTGCGTGCTTGCCACTCAATACGCCAGACATCTTGTTCCATGCCCCACAGTTCATAGAACCATGTCTTAAAACTGCTTTCCTCTATCTCATCAGATTTGTTATAGATGCGTAATGCAAGATCCCCCTCACCAAGGCGAAAGGTTTGTATTTTGCCGTTCTTGCGGTGCTGGTTATCCTTAGCAAAGCTGGAAACAAAGTTGTCTTCGTCAAAATCAATAACAGGCAAGTGATAGTCGAAAGTGAAATCCACTCGTGAAAGTGTCTCTGGCATGTAGGCTTGAAGGCCGAGGGATTGCGCCCATGCCAGAAAACGTTCATGCAATCCTTGGGCGCTCGAATGCCACAAGGCAATACTGCGGAAAGTAACGAAAAAGGACGGTACGTTGAATTCACCGAACTGGATACTGAATGCCTCATTCTCTATCAGGAACGGATAACCGCTGCCTGTGCCGTGTCCTGCCAGCATGAATTCCTCGCAACCGAGCTGAATATGAGAAGGTGTGCGAGATTTCGAAAGGCGTATGCTTTCTTTCTGCACGGCTAGCTGCTCATAGTCGAGCAGACAACTTTCAGTTGGCGCAAGGTAGTAAGCGCATTCAATGGTGTCATGACCCGAGAGAAGGAAACGTAAAGTCATGATTTTTATTTTTTGACTTTGGGTTTAGAAACGACAGACGATTTATTTTTTACCTCAATTTTCATTGATTTAGTTGAACGTTCCATTTGATCTTTAGACACAGCGATCAGTTGCTTAACGATGTCTTTTGGCAACTCCTTCGAGACAGCATCCAATCCACAATCCAGAAGCTGATTGACAATGACAGATACCGGAACCTTCGCCATGTTCGCCATGTTTTCTATTTGTACGAAGATATGCAGAGGAAAGCGATGACTGCGCTGTACGGTTGCGCCAGTATCCATTAAATCGGTATTGCCAATTACCAGTTCTGCCAACATTTCAGCTTTTGAAGGGTAATCTTGCTCGTTTGTCATTAAAGTATCCTTGTAAAGTTACGCAATGGGTTACACATAGTAACCCCACAAGAAATACATTGTCAATGACTTTTAGTTCAAATCAGAAAATAGATATATTCATGCAGACTCTTTACTGGTAAATTTCTGGGTATGTATTTGTAGCCCCCCGTGTTACTTGCACGGGGGACTAAATTCAAAGCGCTGGGGCAGGTATTGGATGAATTTGGGTGTAATATGATTATTACTGGCAATAAAAAAATGGTTTTCAACTGTGGGATCGATGTTTAGCAACCTGAGACAACAACCTACTGTAGTTTTTAAGGTGCACATATCAGCCAAGTTGGATAGGCAATAAAACTAGTACATGAATTTAAAAACGAGCAACCACCAGTACCATAACTTCAAAACTTTGCTAGGAGGGATCATGAGAACTAATAGATATTTTTACGTCGTCGTTAGCCTGTTATTTACATTATTTTCTGCAACAATTTCCGCTCAACAAGTATGCCAAACTCTTTTAAAAGACGGTGTTTTTGATACTTCTTTAAGTGGAAAAGATTCATATGCAGCAGACTACTTCCGCTCAAGATACTGTAATAGCGGAAGCAGCGGAAATAGCACCTCTTTTAACATGATTTTACCAATTGATGTCATTCCTGTGGAGTTTGGCGCAAAACAAGGCGGAAACAGCACTCACAACATTTGCGACGAGAAAATTTCCTCACACGAAGATTGGCAAAAATTCTTGAGCTGGTCGAAAACAGCCTCTCCGGTATTAGCTAATGCTTTCGTTGAATGTGTTAAAGCAGAAGGGATACAACTCTGGACGGAGCGTAGCCAAGTCACAAATGCTTTTTCCATTAACGTTCGTGTTTCATACCAAACAAAAAACTTTCCGCCAGTAAAGCTCAAATTTGGTTTTACTCCATCAAACGTAGTAGGTGTGTGTGCTCCATTAACAAAAGCCAAG
Organism: Candidatus Nitrotoga sp. SPKER; assembly: GCA_003402285.1. Taxonomy (GTDB): domain Bacteria; phylum Pseudomonadota; class Gammaproteobacteria; order Burkholderiales; family Gallionellaceae; genus Nitrotoga. Next base: position 155,804 of record QFXG01000015.1, read on the forward strand.
CTACAAGCTGGCGTTTACGTTGAGAACTTCGATACATTTAAAATCAATTGTTCAATGACAAGCCATACACAAGGAATTGATGTAGGTCTTATTGCAGAGGGAAGCTCCATTCCATATCAAAATATGTCTGTCCGCCCATATAACCCCAGACCAATATTTGCTATGAGCAACAACATTAGTAGTTCTGATGGAGTAAAAACTTCTAGTCCTGGCGACGCTACATTTCTATGGGGATCCGATACCCTACTAAATCGATATGATGGTTCAACAGTGGTTCCACCAACTGACGGTATTACTAGATGGGCTTCTTGGAGCATTGATGGGGTAATTCCGGGCCTTTATCGAGTTTACGCGACATATGCTGCGGCAGAATCGCGCCCCCTCCGCCTCCTCGTAGACGGTAAAGTTCAAATTACAGATGTCGCGGCTAAAGAGACCGGCGGTTGGGAGTCAGCAAAACGACAACAAGTAAGCGCAGGCGAGGTTCGATTAAATAATCAACATACAGAACTTCGTCTTGAAACAACGGGGGCTTGGCCACATTTCAAAGAAATGCGTTTAGTATTTGTTGCCGACTGATGCCCAGCAGTTTCATCGAAAAGTATCACCATAAAATGGTGCATATTAATCACATATTTGAGTACCAGTTAACGCCACAATTCCAGTTTTATCTAAAGAAAATGTACTTCAATTTTTTCTCAAGCCATACCTTTTTGTCAAAATGATATGCCATAGTTTTACAATTAAGCAAAGTACGCTAGGAGCGTTCTGCCGCTGTGCTCTAAATTAGAAACAATGCTGACCACTAACGAAATTTCCCGCGCTACGAATTATGTTGAAGAATTACGCATTTTCACCCATGGCTTAAAGATTCCTAGTGACGATAAGATACGAGCGGCGGCTTCATGTTTCGCGATCGCCCAAGATCATCACCAAGCGATTGTTCGGCTCATTGAATATCAATTGTTCGCCTCCGTTTTCTCACTTGTTAGAATAGAATTTGAGGCCTACATCCGAGGTGAATGGTTGTCTCAATGCGCAAGTGATAAGTTAGTTATAGCCTTCCTTAAAGGTATCGAGCCGCCTCGAATCGATTGTATGATTGAACAATTAGAGAAGCTTGAACCGTTCAATGAAAATATTCTTTCCCAAATCAAACAAAAGAATTGGAGGTCGATGTGCGCATTTACACACACGGGAGGTTTACATGTACTACTTTGGAATACCGAGGACGGAATCGAACCAAATTACATAAAAGAAGATGTCATTAAAATGCTGAACTTCGCCGAGATCATCGCATCGCTTGCCGCTCTTGCAGTAGCAGGCCTAGCGGGCAATAAAAAATTGGCGGTTAGAATTCTCAAGGCCTTAAAGCGGCAACATACAGTTTGCGAAAACACCGTTAACGCCTGTTAGTTTTACATTAAGACAATAAATTTTAAAATCATAATCTTCAGATTCACCATTTCGAGCACTTCAATACAAAAACAAAATCAAAATCAACAACAGTCTAGCAGAACAAGGAGGCCAATAATTTGAGCATTTTCTAAAAGTATCGTAAAAATTTGCAGACAGCCCATGCGGGCTAGTGCCAAGTTCAAAATCCAATTACTATAATCCAGTGCCCAGATTCATCCGAAGTGGCGAGCCAAATTTAAAGCTTTGCTACAATGCAGAGCTTTTTTGATTACCTAAATCATTAATCTGTGCAAGCTGCAACAGCTTAAGATTTCCAGTCATCTTCCAATAACATTCTAGATATCTTGTTGAACATTCATTTTGAGTATTGTCTTTAAGATCAGATTAATAAAATTACCTTGATTTCTTTATCGGCATCTTTATTTCTTAGTTGAGCAGGAAGATTGATTAGGCGATTAACGAAACGAATCTTTACTGATAGTTGAGGTAGGCGGTAATCTATAACAGTAATGAACAATGTGTGTAGATTTAAGATCCTATTAAGCTAGCCGTTATATTGATCGACAGACCCAGAATGGCAACATTGAATAAAAAGCTAAGAATCGATTGCGCCAGCACAGTCTTCCGCATCAAATGTGACATCACTGTGACATCTGATGTTTGGGCGGCAACCGCGATAGTGAATGAGAAGTAAAGGAAATCCCAATAGTCAAGATTCTCTTCTTTATCTGGGAAGCTTAGTGCTCGTCGGTCTATGGGTGACCTATAAAAAATACGTGCATAGTGAAATGTGAACAGGGTTGCGATAAGACACCAGGAGCCGAATACAGTAACCCAGGTAAAAGCATAGTGAGCCCAGCGATGACTAAATGGTAAGCTTTTGACGAACGGCAATTCTAGAATAATTGCGCCAATACTAACTATCGCTGCTATCGACATCATAATCAAAATAACAACCGCGCTTTTGTCTTCTTGCTCGGCAATTTCACGAACTCTAATATGACTCGCGCGTATCATTAACCATCCCATGAGACACAAATAAAACCATACCATGACATTCCAGCCAATTAATGCCCGTACAACAGGGTTCCATTGCCAAGGAAGAACCAGCCCAACACCAATACCTGCAATTACAGCACCAGTCAAATGAGGATGGATATGGATAATTTTATGAATAGGATGCACTTTCAACCCCTAACCAATTTATTTCTTCAATTGACATGAAGTTAATAAACACAGATTAGCAAATGCTTTTTGTTTTAAAAGAGCACTAAATAATAAATGGTTCACGGATTCAGTTTAAGAGTTCTGTAAAATTTAACAGTAGCTTGAGATATAGCAAAATTATTACATTCGCTACTAGCAAGGATGCATAACTCAAATTTATTTTGCCAAGCCAGCGATAAACTTTGCGAGAAATTGGATTTCAGAATCATTTGCGCCTAAGCCTTTTGCCGGCATAGATCCAAATAGCCAGCCAAACGACCCGCCGAGAGTAATGCTAGCAGCAATTTTGCTTGCGGCATCTTTATCCCCTTATATTTCTCGGAAACCGCCATAAAAGATGGACCAAAATTATGTTTATCGATGGCGTGACAGGTACCACATTTAGTCTGGCCCTCTGCTGGCATATCTACTGCCAAAGTGTAGTCGGAAATAATTAAGCCTGCCGTCGCAAAGATGATTGCAAAAATTGAATTCATTTTCTCTCCGTTTAAAAATGATAGATTTAACTACACATTCTAAACAAATCTATTTTGGCGCACATACTTTCCAAGCATTTCGTCTAAGTGGAATTCGTTACTGATGATTAAGATAATCATTAAGGTGCTATCTAAATGATATCGAATGGTGACCATACTTTCCGGTAAATTATTGCAAGTCAGAGCAACAATCACTGCCATTTAATTACGTGTAATGCTTTTCTATTTTTCATCGCTACACCTTAACCTCTCTAGGTGTAGCAATTGGTTATTGAGCGCACCATGTTTTAATCTTGCAAATTAGTTTTACTATTATTAGCATAAGGGGAGATTCATCATATTGAGAGGTTCGCCATGCCCATAATCAAAGCACCATACTTTCCCATTATCTACGTGCGTGGCTATGCAATGACACGTGACGAAATTAACCAGACCACAGCCGACCCATTTTGCGGCTTCAACTTGGGCTCCACCGTCTATCGTGCTGTACCCAATAAGAATCAGCAGCCTCGTAAATATGTGTTTGAGTCACCCGTTGTGCGACTTGGCTCTGATTTTGGCTATAGCGACGTGTATGAGGATGGCTACGATATCGTGGACCCAGAATGGGAAATGACTGCTGATGGCACACCGACTAAGCGTTTGCTCACGGGCCGCTCGATCGTGATCTACCGCTACTACGATCCAGCATCGACATTGCTAGGGGACAGCCATACACCTAACATTGAAACTTTCGCCGAAGGCCTAGGCACCCTCGTGGCTCGTGTGCGTGAACTGGTGTGCAAAAACCCCGTCAATGGTATGGCACCGAAGGACTTTCGCTGCTACCTGGTTGCGCACTCGATGGGGGGCCTAGTTTGTCGAGCTTTCCTGCAGAATCCAGCCCTTGACCCCGGAAACATGCGCGCACACGTCGATAAATTTTTCACCTATGCAACGCCTCATAACGGTATCGACCTGCTGGGAATCAACACGCCATCGTGGCTGACTGCCTTTGACATTGACAATTTTAACCGCAAAGGTCGTATGACCGAGTATTTGAATCTTAAGCAGGCCTTTGCCAAACACGATCGGGTCGACTTGATGCCAGAGGATCGTTTTTCATCCCGCAAGGTATTCTGCATGGTCGGCACAAATCGCATGGATTACGAAACAGCGGCAGGATTGTCACGCACTTTTGTAGGCAACGGCAGTGATGGCTTAGTGCGGATTACCAACGCCACTCTGATAGGTCTTAATGTCGACGGTTCAATCGGCGAACCCTGTGCAAAAGCCTTCGCTTTTCGCTCTCATTCTGGGTATTTCGGCATCGTCAACAGTGAAGAGGCATTCCAGAATTTGACGCGCTTCTTGTTCGGGGACGTGCGTGTCGACCTGTGGCTTGACATTGAGGATATCCGCCTACCGATCGCGGTACAGGCAGAAGCCGACACCGGACGTCGCGTTAATGCCCTTTATCAGATCGAAGTATTAACTTCGCCGCGGGGCAAACTATGGTATCTGTCGCGGCGCACCACCGAAGAGGATTCTGTCGCCTGCGTGTCGCACGCCAATTGGAAAGAAGACAAGGCACAATATCTTTCCAGCGTTTTTCTGGCAAATCGTGCCAAAGTAGATCCGAAACGCCGCTCGCTTGCCTACAGCTTAACAATTGGTATTCGCGCTCCTGATTACGAAATCGAGAATCGCTTATGGATTAACGAGCATTACGAAGGCAGTTATCTGTTTCGCAATGCCCTCATTCTCGAAATGGTGCCGCCTCGCAATGAAAACGAAACTTGGAAGGTGAAGTATTCATGGCAAGGCGCCGGGATGGTGGCGGCGGAAACTGTACTGGACGTCAAACCTCTAGACAAAGAGAGGGTAGAAGTAACAATACCGTTTGATAGTTACACGATGGATACGAATGGCATATATAAACTAGCATTCCCTGGCATCCAAGGAAGTCTACGCTTTGTGATTTCAGCATGGAATACAGAACTAGAAATGGATGACTAAGTCCGAACAATATAAATCAGCATTTTTTATCACTATACCTGGCAGGTAGACATGGGATGACAACAATATCCATCACCATCTATAGGAACGAATACTAGCCTGTAGCTCGAACAGCGAAGCTTCGAGCTCAGTCACCGCATCAATTAATTCCTGTTGTCCCACCACTCCTTGCTCGATTAAAGTGGCAGCACGCACCGTACGTTCGGCAGCGAAAATACTGGCCATGCCTTTTAGCGCATGAGCGCTGTGGCGCACTATCTCGGCATCGCCTTCAATCATTGCTGCTTGAATACGCTGTAAATGGGGCGGTGCCTCAGCCAAAAACATACGTACGATCTCATCGAATAATTCACGATTGTCATCTACCGTTTGCCGTGTTTTTTTAAAATCGACTACAGACAATTGTGAAGATAAAGCTTGCGTGCTAGCTATTTTTTTATTATTTCGCATTACTGCGTCCAGTTCACACCAAACTGCTACAGTATCGATCGGTTTGGACAAATAACCATCCATGCCATGATTTAGACACTCCTCACGCATGCCTTTCATAGCATGAGCAGTCATAGCGATAATAGGAGTGTACGTACCCTTTCTTTTTTCCTGTTCACGAATACGCTGAGTTGCCTCATATCCGTTCATCATCGGCATATCAATATCCATCAGAATCACATCAAAATTTTCGTTATGCGAATATTGCAAGGCCTCAAGGCCATTGTTCGCAACAGTAACGCTATGTCCCGACTTTTCCAATAATCGAATTGCCAATATTTGATTCACTGCATTGTCTTCTGCCAACATAAATTTCAGTTTACGCCGCGATTCTCGCAGTGAATGGCGAGTAATGAGTTGTGCCGGTTGCGGCTTAGGTTCACCGAGCGCGATCATGATGGTATTAAGTAAATCGGATTGTGATACAGGTTTCGTCAAATAGCTGGCAATGCCTAATTCTTGGCATCTCGCTGCATGCCCACGCTGCCCCTCAGACGTTAACATCATCACTATTGCTCCAGCATATTGTGAATGTTGACAAATGCGGTCAGCCAGCTCGAAACCATCCATATCGGGCATTTGTAAATCAAGTATCACCAGTGAATAAGGATGGCCAAAAATTGTTGCGCGTTGCATTTCAGCCAACGCTTCCTCACCACTGCTCACTACAGCGGGTAGCATTTTCCAGCTACTCAATATGTTGAACATCAACTTACGATTGGTGGCATTGTCATCCACTACCAAAACATGCATACCGGCTATTTGACCAAAACGCTGATATTGGTTATCCATAGCCTTGCCACTTACCAGCAAATCAATTGTGAAATGAAACGTACTCCCCTTACCCACCTCGCTATCCAATTCAATCTGCCCTCCCATCAGCTCAATGATTTGTGCCGAAATGGTCAAGCCCAAACCAGTTCCACCATATTTACGTGTAGTTGTAGTATCTGCCTGCGAGAATGAATTGAAAATGGTTTGAAATTTGTCATGGGGTATACCGATGCCAGTGTCACGTACGCTGAAATTCAATCTGGCCCCCTTTTCCTGCATATCATCGACCAGGCATACCGACATTTCAACCTCGCCAAATTCGGTAAATTTAATGGCATTGTTCACTAAATTAATGATAACCTGGCGTAAACGGCCAGCGTCGCCAAACACACGATCCGGCACATCGGTTGCAATATTCAGTATCAGTTCTAAATTCTTCTGGTGTGCACGTACGGCTAAGAGTTTTATCGTATCGCGTAACATGTTTTCTAATGAAAATTCTACAGTCTCAATTTCCATCTTGCCCGACTCGATTTTAGAGAAATCCAGGATATCGTTAACGATATGGAGTAGTGAATCAGCGGAAAGCTTTAACAAATTCAAATATTCGCGTTGTTCTACGCTCAATTCCGTATCCAGTGCCAGGCCAGTCATACCAATGATACCGTTCAGCGGGGTACGTATCTCGTGGCTCATATTGGCTAAAAAATCACTCTTTACCTTGCTCGCCTGTTCCGCCGCAACTTTGGATAGCCGCAACACATTTTCTACCTGTTTACGCTCGGTAACGTCACGTACAGTCGCTTGTAAAACAAACCTGCCGTCTAACTTCATTAAATTAAGAAGAACATCTGCATTAAAAGCATTACCGTTGTCTGCACGCTTATGCACCCATTCGAAACGGTTACTTCCCTCTTTCATCGCTAATGCAATCTGTTTATTCGCGAGTTCCATCGAATCTATGCCGCCAGGCTGCTTCTCTGGCGAAAGGTCCGCAGGATGCCGTAAACAAAAATATTCACGTGATGGACATCCAAATATCTGCAGCGTTGCCAAATTACAATCAAAAAACCCCTTTTCGTCCAGTAACATCACCGCATCGCTAGTCGAATCATACAAAGTGCGCAATTTTGTTTCAGACTTATGCAACGCATCTTCTGCCCGCTTTCTCTCATTTACGTTGGCGCAGGTACCGATCACGCGCATAGCACGTCCTGCCACGTCACGTATTACTACCTTGCCACGTATATTTACCCACAGCCACTCATCATTTTGGCGTTTTATTCGGCACTCAACCGAATAATCAGATAACAGCCCCTTTAGAACTGGTACCCACAATCGTTGTACTTCTTCTCGATCTCCTGGATGAATATCATTAAACAGGCATTTCGTCGTCACCAACGTTTCTTCTGCCACCCCGCTCAACATTTCCGCCCATTTACTATCTAAATAGATGAGATCGCTGGCAATATCCAAGTCCCACAATGCTAAATTAGAGCCTTCCAAAGCAAGATTCAGTCGCTCTTGAGTCTGCCGAATAAAAAGCTCACTCTTTCTTCGCTCAGTAACATCCTGGAATGCCATTACAATGGAATCGATCACACCTTTGCGCATAAACACCTGGGAGGAAACATCAACTGGAAATACTGTTCCATCCTTGCGTAAAAAAACTTGATCATCGAGGCGCACACCTCCATTTACTTTTGCCCCTACTATGATTGGGCAATCACACTCTAGTATCAAATGCCCATCTGCTGTTTGTTTATGGATTGTGTCATGCACAGGCTTATTTATGAACTCTGCACGCGACCACCCTAATAAACGTTCAGCTTCTGAGTTCATGTAAATACACCGCCCATTTAGATCCTGTACAAGCAAACCCTCATCCAATGTTTCACTAATTTGCTCGTAAAAAGCCCGCTGCTCTTCTATTTGAGTCTCTATTACCTTACGTGCAGTAATGTCTGTACAGATAGAGATATAACGCAACGGGACTCCCTGATCATTCAATAACGGGATAATTGTGGAGTCCACCCAGTAATAGACACCATTCTTGCGATGGTTTTTTATCTCACCATGCCAAATTTTGCCAATACTAATGACTTTCCACATTTCCGTGAAAAATGCGTACGGATGGTGGCCGGAATTCAAGATACGATGATCTTGTCCCAACAATTCCTCACGATCATATAGACTCAGTTCACAAAATTTATTGTTGGCATAGGTAATTTTACCGTGTGGATTGGCCATACTCACGATGGCATGCTGATCCAGAGCATATTTTTGAAATTCCAGCTCTTGCATTGTGTCTCTTAAGCTGTCATATGCCAGGCGTAAATTATTTTCCGTTTCCTGACGCAAACTGATATCTTGAAACGACACTAGCGCTCCAACAAATTTACTTTCCACCATAATTGGACGCGAGAAATATTCCACTGGAATAAAACTGCCATCACGTCCGATATAATGCCCACTGCCCTTAATTGATTCACCACTCCGAATCGCTTTAAATTGTGGACAGTTTTCAGCCGGGAATAATGATCCATCCGGCACATGATGTTGTACGATCTCATTAACTAGACACCCGATAAGCTCTTGTTCACTTCTACCTAATATTTTTTCGGCAGCAGCATTCATGAAAATAAGCTGTCCCTGCATATCCGTGGCATATACACCCTCACTCAAGGTGTTAAGCAAAGTGCGTGTTATTTCAGCATTTTGAATACGCATACGCTCGTTTACCGCATTCAGCTCGGCAGTATTTACAAGTAAGGCGTTTTGCAACAAACGTTGCTCTTTTTCTACCTCGTGATAATAGCTATCAATAATTTTTAAAAACGCCGCTATCGTCTCATCAGGCTGAAAGTCTTTTCCCAGATAACGTTGTAACTGACGTTTTAGTAAACGATGCATACAATTTAATCTATTCGTAAATAGTAGTCAGCGTGATCGTTTGATTGTGTAATTGACACTGCATGACATTACTGAACGGAGCCAGTTCACCAAAAGAGTAAAAACCGGTGATCAAAATTTCAGCATCCAGTTTTTCTCGTACGATATCCAATTCATCTTCAGTCATTTGTCCCATCACCAAACGCCTTCCCAAACAACTCACCAAAAAACATAATCCAGCACCATAGTGGCTGGCAGGCTGTGCTGCTTCAGCCGCCAATTCTGCACTATCAATAAAGTTATCTAAATTCATGCGCATCAATTTGCATAAATAGCCTTGAGGTACATCGCCCGCAAAAATCAGGCTGCACGCCACTTCATCCACTGCTAACAAAGTCCGAGCTACTGCTTGTTCCTTTTTGCTCGCTTGAATGCTTAAAGGGAAACACCAGCCACTAGCAGGAAGCTCTTTAGCCTGTTCACCCAGATATCTTTTATAAAGATTGAGTGCTGGCTCGCCATCAATCTCATACACCTCATTCCCTTTCGACCTGGTGATGATCCGCTCAGCACCGAATTCTTCACCACCAGTAAAACACCCACTTTTGATGGTAACGTCGCCATAAAAACCCAAGGCAGCAATACGTCCAGTCTCAGCAGGTGCATCCGCCATCACCCAAGTTTTCCCGGACTGCCCACCATCACCTGCCAGCCCACCGGTAATCGACACCCCTGCCTGATTCAATCCCTTTGCCAGCTCGCTGCCACTCACTAACAAACCATCAGAAAGAACAATTACATGACGCAATTCAGGGGCACACAGCTTAGCCATCAAGCGTATCCCCATCTCCTTCACACTCTTGCCAGGTTCTATATCAACCGATGTAAGTAAAACCCTGGAATGCTCTAGCTTGATTACTGTCGCCACCATATCCCCATCACTGATTTCTACCCCCAACACATTGCCGGAAGACGAACAGCCAACAATATGAGCTTGTGGGAACATCCCCTTTAGTTGGGTATAACAAGCCTCAGTCTGAAAAAAAATATTGTCGGCAAATACTAATACCATATCAGCTACTGCTGAAAATACGGGGTATTTCTCCCATCCAGCCTTCTCAGACCAACGGATTTGATTGATTTGCATGTCACATAACCTCCACTATCAGCCTATATAGACTCAATGCATAATCAGACTAAAGTACATTTTCTGAATTCAATTATATTGGTCATCTACAAATGTGTTTTTGATCTTCAGCACTTCATCAAAATCGGTGAAGAAAGCATTAACACAGTTCGTATCAAAATGCTGTCCTGCACAATCACGGATCATTTGTGTTGATAGTTCGATACTCCAAGCTTCTTTATAAGGACGTTCAGAAGTCAATGCATCGAAAACATCTGCGACTGCAACAATGCGCCCAAACAATGGAATATCATTACCTGACAGACCGTTTGGATAACCACTACCATCAAATTTCTCGTGATGAGAGAGCGCGATTGTCGCTGCAGCTTTAAGCATTTTCGAATTACCGGTGTTGAGTACCTCATAACCGATCACCGCATGCTGTTTCATGATGGTGAATTCTTCAACAGTTAATTTACCCGGCTTGAGCAGGATTGAATCAGGCGTACCAACTTTGCCAATGTCATGCATCGGTGCGGCTTCCAGTAGCAACTCCTGCTGATCTAAAGGCAATCCGAGAACACGGGCAATGTGTCTAGAGTAATGCGCCATGCGTAATATATGCGCCCCAGTTTCTGGATCTCGATATTCAGCTGCACGAGACAGACAAAAAACAGTCTCCCGTTCGCGTGCCCGAATTTCGGTCGTGGCCTTGCATACTTCCTCTGCTAACCATTCAGTGCGATCGATAAGATGTTTGTGGCTTTTTCGTAATTCAAGCATATTCTTGGTACGTGCCATAAACTCAATATGATCTAATGGCTTATTAAGAAAATCAGTTACTCCACTGTTCAGTGCATCGTGTCGTACACTGACTTCATGATTGGCCGTGATCATCAGAACTGGAATGACTTCATAGCTTTTAAAGCTACGAAACTGTCTGATAAACTGAATACCATCCATCTTTGGCATCATAAAATCGACTACAACAAGATCCGGCTCATTACTCCTACACCACTCAATTGCCATATGAGGATCGGTAAAAGCAACGGATTCACATTCCGGAATTTTTTTGATGAGATACTGCAATATCGTAAGATTCATCTGTACGTCATCAATAATCAAAATGCGCATATGCCCTCGCCGATCATTTTTATCAAAATAAATTTAACACCTGTTGTGTACATGAAAGTATTTGTAGCAATACAAAATGAACCATTATTTAGTGAATCTATTTTTTTCGAGAATTCACAGGTGTTCTATTCGAAATAATATTTATTTTGCATAATTTAAGCATAATAAAATCCATGAAAAATATATTTAATTTATTGATTAATATAAATATTATGTATATTTTCCTGGTCACAGATATGCCTAGTAAATTGATTACTGCCAATTTAAGTAACGGCTAAAATTTGTAAAACTGTAACCTGATAACATCTGGTAACCTTACACATCATGTAGGAATGTAAATTTATCCATACCACCAACAGTAATAATGAGCTGTATTCCAGCAGATCGGACTGAGCCATAACGCTACAGATGCCATCCGAACTCATCTATAGTGCCTTGCAATGGCCATTACTTAGCATTAACTGGTTGCGGGATGCATATTGATCGTGATAACCGATACGTGAATGAGGCGTACCAGGATCTGCTCAGACAACACAATCCCGTGGAGAGCTTAAGTCGCAAAGGGAATGGCTAGAGCAAAATACGGGATGGAGCGTTTCTATTAAACCTGGAGTTCGGACACGTGGGGCAGGCGGGATAATACCAATCATACGGAGGCGATCAATGATATGACCGATTACGTTGTGGGGTTTTACAATACTATGCGTTTACACTCTACCTTGGGCTATCAATCGCCCTGCACTTCTGAGCACCAAAGAATTGAAAAACATTTAATGTAGTGCACATTATTTATGTTAATCATAACAAGCCACTCAATTCAACGATGCGTATCACGCCAATCTTTTGGAAATGTAATCCTATGACCTGTTTTCTCTACTCATGCAGCCGCTCTAATTGCTGAAATTTAGAATCTTCTATTTATGCGCATCAGACTGATGCTGTGAGATAAAAGCCCAATCTTCAGCCTGCCAATCTATTGCATGGCTAAGTACAGATTCGACCTGCACTTTAAAATTGATGCGTTGTTAAGGATATTCCCTGTCAGAACGACGAACCGGCGCGGAGGAATCCACCGGTTCAGAACAAACTTGCTGTCCCTGGCCTACGTTTTGTTTTAACTTTTTTTCGTTTTACTAGCCAATTTTCGGGCAGTGAATGATTTGCGGGGAACGTTTTTGCTGTTTTCGAATTCACTAACTATAGAGGTAGCGGCAACGCCGACTAATTTAGTAGCGACACCTTTTAAAGCCACGTTTGACTCTTTACTTGTAGTTTGTCCCGAAAGACGGATGAGGATATGAGCAAGTTCAACGAGTTCGGCAGCAAGAACAGGTTTCCAAGGTATTGGGTCAGGCTCAAAACCTAAATTTTCGACCCACGATCTAGGATGAGGAAACGGCCAAGGCCAAGGTGGACACAGTTCATCACCGGGTTCCCAAGAGGCAGCAAGGGCAGTACTAGCCTGCTTAGCCATGCTCTTAGAAATATCCATCACTTCTCGGGATAGAGCTTTATTGGTGATAGCAACGGCAACCGATTTGACCACATCGGCCACCATTAAATCGACATGCGCATTGGAAAAAACAAACGGGATATGGGGGTTGACAGCATCCCAAGCTTTTGGATTCAGAGAGCCAATAAGATCTGCTTTCGAATGAATACGTGAAAAGTTAACCATGATTTCTCCTCTGGGTTATAAATTCAATAGGCTTAATATCCTATTGAAACATAATACTACGCACGCGATAAATCTTTGTCAATTTGAGCACGATTAGGTTAAACAAAATTCATAAATCCAGTATTACAGGGATTAACCTCAAAAAACGTCAGGCATATAAATTAAAAACTGTATTGAGTGCGGACAGAAATGACAGACGGACTGTCCGTGCGATCCGGGGTGCCGATCCCAGCATTACCAATATCAGCTTCAGCGAGGTAATAATTCAACATCACACGTGCATTTGGTTTGACATACCAATTGACGCCTAATGTAATTGACTGCACTTGGCATTCCGACGTACCTGTAGCACAAGGATTAGCGGTCAGGCTCTGATCTTTATTCTCTACAAAGTTATAACGTGCAGCAACTTCAACTGCACCCCATTTTCCAATTTTTTTAGGTTTGCTAAAGGCACCGCGGTCTTTTTGATAGACTGTTTTTTCACCCGTTACAAACCAACTAGCCTGCAGGTAATAGGCCTGCAAATCAGAATTTTGCTGTGTACCAGCAACCACATGCGTGTTATCGAGTTTCACGGTTGCATATTCTGCCTGTAAAGTGACTGGGCCGATTGCATAGGCTGTTTCTACTGCAAAAATGGTCTCACTATTTTCGTAAGATGATCCCACGCCCATACCAGCAGTACCAAATGACTTTCTAATGCCGCGACGTCCACCATAAATCGCAACCGGATTCGCAGGAATCGATCCCGCTACAGGATTGTCTACGCTGTAAGAGAGACCCACATGGAAAGTGTTACCTTCTTCAGAAACCGGGACCCAAAATACTCTACCACCATAAGTTAAACCTTTTAGGGGTAATCCCACATGGGCCAGTTTCATGACATCCACTGCATAGCCAAATTGGTTTGCAATAATCCCTTTATAACCCACGCCCATCAGAAATTGCCGAGCGTTAAAAATACCAGTAGATGAAGTCGATGGACGTTCCATCATGGTAATTTCATTTGAGCTGGTTAACTCTTCCATACCGCGATACGGCTTAAATTGCCCGATTACAAGATCGCCTCGTCCTAGTGTAGTTGAAACCCACATTTCACGTGTGCTATCAGGATAAGCACCCGCTGAAAAATCATTCTCAAGTTTATATTTAAAACCATAAAATTTACCTGATAACGTTAAGTAAGTACGACGTAAATTGAAGCCATTGCGATCTTCAATAGTTGGTAATTGACTACCAAAAGCTGGAAATGCAGAATCAATATTATCCTTGTTGAACAGATGTCCATCTAAATGGATACGTCCACCTATTGCCATCTCAAAACGACCTTCTTCCGTCTTAATGTTCAAATCGTCCTTAATTTTACCCGGATCTGCATTAGCTGAAGCTATGCAAGCTCCCAAAAATACTACTGACATAATATGTTCCACAGCGCAAGTTCAAGCTTGAAGTGCAACGCCTGGCTTGAAGAATACCTGACTGGGTGTTTGGTACTTAAGCCTTTTTCTGGGTCGGTTGTTTAATCTGAACATTGCCATATCAATCTCCTGTTGTGTAATGGTGGTGAAGTCCCGATTTTTTGGAAAGTACTTCCGTACCAATCAATTTGTGTTTTCGTTAGCGCCTCGCTTCCATGACGAGTAAGGGTTTGGAATCGTGTCTCGCCGGTCGATATTGCCGTAACGCTTCTTGCGTTACTTCTGGCAGCGCAGAATCTTCATAACAAACCACCAGCACGTTTGTCGTGCATAAACACTAATACACCGTCTCCGGAAGACATAAATCTGGTATCGCTCTTCTTGGGGAGCGCGCAGCGAGGGGGCGCAGCCTGTGTTTAGTTCATTTGTGTAATTTCGACTGGCTGGTCAAAAGGCATGGATGCTACCGCATCCCGCCCATCTGACCTGCGGTACTCAAAATTGCACTTTCATCCTAAAATTCGCCTTTTGATTTATTTGCATGAACTCAAAAATAAACGACGGAAATTTATTGTTGTAGCGTGCCCCACCTCTGCAACAGAAATGCCACGCAATTTCGCTATTTCTTCCGCTACATGTTTAACATAAGCGGGTTGGTTGAGTTTGCCGCGATAGGGTACCGGAGCGAGATAGGGTGAGTCAGTTTCAATCAATATGCGCTCAAGTGGAATATGACGCGCGACTTCTTTTAGCGAAATAGCATTTTTGAAAGTAACGATTCCGGAAAAAGAAATGTAGAAATTCATTTCAATGGCTGCTTGGGCAACTTCCAGGCTTTCGGTAAAACAGTGCATGACGCCGCCAATTTCGGCAGCACCTTCTTCAACCATAAGACGCAAGGTGTCCTGTGCTGCTTCACGGGTGTGAATAATAAGAGGTTTGCGGCACTCACGCGCAGCGCGAATATGGGTGCGAAAGCGCGCACGCTGCCACTCTAGATCCCCTTTTAAACGAAAATAATCGAGGCCGGTTTCCCCGATAGCAATGACTTTAGGGTGTTGTGCGAGCTGTACCAGGAGGGCTTGCGTTGGCTCTGTATCAGACTCATGGTCTGGGTGTACGCCAACCGAAGCATAGATGTGCTCATGTTGCTCTGACAACAGTTGAATTTGAGGAAAATCTTCTAAATTTACCGAAACGCACAGTGCGTGAGTAATCTCGTTCTGGCGCATGTTTGCCAAAACCTCATCGAAGATTGCAGTTAGTTCCGGGAAATTGATGTGACAATGCGAATCTATAAACATAGAGGTTATTGAGTGGAAGATTATGATGATGCTCGCGTGATTGTCCCAAGTTTTATATATCGGTTTTTAGCATTATGTGCCGGTAAGATAACAGGATAGATTCAAATAATAGCTTGGGATTCAAAGGATGCAACGCCTCACGTTTTGCAACAATTAACTCATTTTGATAATGTAGCAGGTTAAACATGGGAATATTATTGGATAGATTTTTTATTAAATCAAAAAGATGAGGATGATATCTAACCTTGCCTGTGAGCTTTATGCTGCTTAAATCATAGCACCATTGCTGTAGCCAATGAATGACATGAATCGGTTCTATGCGCTGCAACTGTTCGGCCAAAGTAAATACGTCGAATTGGGCGGGCTGTTTGATTTCCTGCAAAAAAAAATTGTACTCACTTTCCCCTATAGCTTCCTCAGCCAGGCGTGCCGCTAGTAAGGGAGCAAAGCCAGCCCGTGTCAGCATTGTTACTGGATTGGCATAGTTCTGTTGTTGCAGCCAAGTAGAGCTGGCCTCGAGTGATGGCATTGGAGCCGTGAGAGTCAGGCAGCGACTTACGATGGTAGGTAGTAATTGCTGTGGTTTATGGCTCACCAAAATTATCAGCATCCGCTCGGAGGGCTCCTCCAGCGTTTTGAGTAATGCATTAGCTGCATTGGTATTCATTGCTTCCGCGGGATAAATCAGCACTACACGATGACCACCTTGATGGGTGGACAGATTGATGAAATTTGCGAGCGAGCGTACTTGATGAATAGAAATTTCTTTGCTCGGTTTTTTTCCTTTTTTCTGTTGTTCTTCAAAAGCTTCTTCAGCGATTCTTTTTGAACAATTCTTCAATGTCAAAGATGCTTGAGTTTCACTGGATTGCTGCATTTCGATCGACTGTGTACCTGATAGCAGCAAACGGAAATCAGGGTGAGTACCTTGTTCAAACCAGTGACAAGAAATGCAGTCTTGGCACGCTAAATTGTTGCCTGACGATTTTTTGCACAGTAATGAGCGGGCGAGATTCATAGCGAAATCTAACTTACCGATTCCTTGCGGCCCTTTTAATAAAATTGCATGCGGTAAACGTGCACGCAATCCGATCCAGCGTTGCCAAAGTTCATCTTGCCATGCGTAAAGTTCATTCATTAACAAATTTACATTTATTCAAATAATTTTTAAGCAAATCACAATTAGCTTTAATTTTTAAGCTTATTGAATAGCGCCAGTTATCACACATTTGTGTTGCAAATTAATATTCAGGTATCTCCACCGATGCTATCGCTATTGAGAGAATTACAGAAACAAAGAGTCTTGATATATCGCGGGTAATGCAGCTCTGACGAGTATTGAATTAAATTTGACGGTATTTACTGCATTTTCACTAAATGCCTCAGCATATTCACTGCCCTCTATAGCGAACTGAATCGGCGACCTGCATTACTGTACGTGGAGGGACTTCACCAACCACTGTTACAAAATAATCACCCTTTTCTTTACTGTAAACATTGATGGCCCCTCGACTGGATAAGCCCAGTTTTCTATTAAAATGATTTCCCAATGTTTCGATAAACACTGAAATGCCAGCCAATCCGTCGGAAAATACAAAATGAATCACGTCTGTCTTTTTACCAGGCAGCAGGCGGCGTACTTCCATGATTTTCTTAAATCCGGAAGGAATGGCAACGATTTTCCAATCGTTTGCTGCAGTCTGTGTGCTGGTTTCAGACGGCGTGGCAAAATGAGATTGCTGCTGTAAGGTGGGCGTCGACTGCCCCGTTATCACTGGCGTACGCTCAATGTCACCGCCTATTTTTAGCTGGATAAAAGTGTATTGCTCCACCACCTGTCTGCGTTCGTCCAGCACGACAGCTTTTAACAACAAGCCGGAATCCCGATGTGCCCACATTTTATGGGTATAGCGCAGTGTATCTTTAGGCTGAAATACGATGGCTTGAGTATCAAAACCAGCGATGCGTGCCTGCTCGGCAGTATGAATCAAGTAATTCTCGTTAAGTGCAGATAGTTGTTCCGGTAGCAGAGCAGGGAAACTTTTACCGCTATATTGCCTTTCGACCTGTATGGCTTTGTGGTCACCCAAATACCACAAAATTTCTTTGTTATTACGGATAAATTCACGACGTGGGCCTTCCAGATTTTCGAGTTTCTCGTGTTCACCATTCCGGTCAGAAATGTGAGTAATCCGCGCGGTCTCCATATTACCGTTATGCTGATATACAAAAGTTCCACTGTAATCGGTTTGGTGTGTAGCAAAGGCAATCGTTTGTAGCCAATCCAAGTCAACCTGCCTGCCAGCGTCGGCGAATGCTGGAGTGACGGCAAAAAATGAAACCACGATCAGCGCAAATCTGCCCTTCATGGCTACTTATCCTCCTGATGACGTGCCACTGTATGAACATAGGAAGTCATACCATAGACATCGGAACTGGGTGAAAACTCCTGATGGGCTATCAGATAATCATCCACACCGTTAGCAGGCAAGCTGGCAGGATGTACTGTATTTGACTGTAACATGGCGAATTGTGGAGTAGTTTCAGGCCCAATTTGCACCGATAGCCATGCTACTAGTGTTAATGCCATAACCGAAGCAGCAGCAGAAACCGCGAACCATCGGACATTATGGCTAACGCGACTGTGCGGTGCGATAACTGTCGGTTCGGCCTGTAAACGCTCCCGTATGGCAATATTGATATTGGAATGAGCATGATTGGACTGGCGCATTACATCGCTAATCAGATGGTAGGTTCGCCATTCATCATGTTTGTCAGGATTTCGTTTTAATTTATCGAGAAGCGCTTCCGCATCGTCATCGAACAACTCACCATCCATTAATGCTGAAATTTCCTGCTTCATGTTCACCACCTCTTATCTTTACTCGTTCCCAGCAATGGCCGTAAATTTGTTGCAATCGCCTCACGCGCTCGAAAAATACGAGAGCGCACGGTGCCAACCGGACAATTCATCGCGGCTGCGATTTCTTCATAACTCAATTCTTCTATTTCACGCAACGTGAGTGCAGTACGTAGATCGTCAGGCAACTCATTCAAAGAAGAGTTCACTACATCGACCACTTGTTTACTCATTAATTCATTTTCAGGGGTGCTGACTTCATGTAACAACCCCGCATCTTCGAAGCCTTCCGACTCTTCCGCATCAAATAAGGTAGTGGTTGGAGCGCGTCTCTTGAGCGTTTGTAGATGATTTTTAGCGGTATTAATGCCAATGCGATACAGCCAGGTGTAGAACGCACTTTCCCCGCGAAACGTCGGCAAGGCACGATAAGCCTTGATAAAAGCATCTTGGGTCACGTCCTCGACCTCAGTTGAATCGCGCACGAAACGCGAAATTAATCGCGCCAGACGACGCTGATATTTGGCAGCCAACAATTCGAAGGCGTGTTTATCCCCGCGCTGCGCGCGATCAACCAATTGCTGATCGACTTCCTTCTCGCTCATGCTGTTACCTTAAGTTTTTCATGCCGCCTTAAAGACGGCTCGCTAGTGCCGTACAATTTTTGATGATGGTATTTTAATGAAATTATACAAGGTTTTAACTTTCAAGATTTCGACTATTCAAGTAAATTGACCGTGGCGTAGCAACAATGGTACCGGTTAGAGAGCTTTGTGTTCAAGCCACAACAGATTCAATTTGATAACAATGTGAAAATAATTGTGACACGATAATTTTAACCTACTGAATAATTGATAAAATATTCCTTGCACACAACATTCCGCTCATCACTGCACCTTCCAGCGTAGCCGGATAATCACCTGCTGTGTAATCACCCGCTAATAATATGTTTGCAAGCGGTGTGATATAGGCAGGGCGAGGTAGATTGGTTTCACAGGAGAAGGTGGCGCGTTTCTCTGCAATAACCTTATGCCACAAAGGTGCTTTCATTATTCCAAGTTGTTCACATATCTCTTGCGCTACGTGCTGTGCTAACAGTTCATGTTTCAAACTTTGATGTTTCCCTTGCGCGCTAATGACGGCGGCGATGAGGCCGCGCTGTCCGGCGATCTGTCCTTTATCAAACAACCATTGAGTAAAGCAGCGGTCTAAACCCAGCATCGGTTGTAGCAAGCGCACCTGTTCGGGGTATTGTAGATATACGGTGTAAATGGGTTGATGCGGAATGGCTGCAATCTGCTCAGCTATTAATGCGAGTGGTGGCACGGTACGGAACAGTCGTGCAGCCGTAATAGATGAGGCTGCACAGATGACATGGCTGAATAGTTGGGTATGCACTGAGGCTATTGTAGTTGGCCGGGTAATTAATTCGATTGTATCGCCATGCGGAATGATGGCTTCTACGCTGCAAGCGGTAAGCACTGTGCCTCTATGTTGCTTGACATATTCAGTTGCCCGTTTTGGAAAGAGGGCTGTGAGATCAATACGTGGCAATAACATATCGCTATCACTGCGCAAACCGTTCAGACTGTCGCGCAATACATGCAGTAAGATTTGAGCAGAGGCAATGTGTATCGGTGTGTTGAGTGCCGAAATGCAGAGCGGCTCCCAAAGTAATCGTATCAGCTCGTCACCCTGGTTATGCTTACGTAGCAATTCTAATACACTGATATCGTGTGGTAAGGTGAAATTAATGCGACCTAGCGTCAGCATAAACCGTGCGGCACGTAAGCGCTCACCGAATGACAGTCCTTTTGCGCCAAGCAAACCAGCCAGTAGATGAAGGGGCGCGGGCAGGTGGGAGGCTTTTAATTCAAAGCGATTGTGTAGTGTGAGTTGCAGCGGTAAACGTAAGAAGTCGTGTTCGATGCTGCCGCCGACTTGTTTAATAAGCTGTAATGTATGGTGATAGCAGCCAAGCAGAATGTGCTGACCATTATCGAGCTGAATATTGTTATGCCGCACGCCGCGCGCGCGACCGCCCAGTTGTTTGGCGCTTTCAAATACCGTAACCGGAACATTTGCTGCAGCGAGGGTAACGGCGGCGGCCATGCCAGCGTAGCCGCCGCCAATAATGGCGACAGAGTAGTTTTTATTATTACTCACAATACCAATTCTCTGTTCGCTTTGAGCGTCGCGTGCGAAGTGCTTAAAATTAATTCGGCTCACTCCGACTTAAGCGTAAATGCATTGTATAGATTTAGAACAAACCCCAGACCAAGCAGTTTCAAAGGGCTTAGTTTTTCACCCATGTCTTCCATGCCAGCCACAGTTTACGTAGCGGAGTGAGTGAAACACGCTCTTTTAGCACATGACAGCCACTGGCAACGATTTCTTCCAGAGTAGCTCTATAAATTGCCGCCATGATAAGACCGGTGCGCTGCGCCTTGCGATCTACAGCCGGCAGTTGCTCGAATGCTCGCTGGTAGTAGCGCTGTGCGCGATCAATTTGAAACTGCATTAGTTTTTGAAAGCCTTCGCTTTCCTTGTTATCCAAGATATCGTTGACGTGCACACCAAAAAGCGCCAACTCCCCAAGTGGCAGGTAGATGCGCCCGCGTCGAGCATCTTCGCCCACGTCACGGATAATATTAGTAAGTTGAAAGGCCAGGCCAAGATCGTGTGCATATTTGAGCGTATTGCGGTCGGTGTAGCCAAAAATTTCCGCAGCGAGTAATCCCACTACCGAAGCGACGCGATAACAATACTGTTGCAAAGCTTTGAAATCGGCATATTGGTGCTGCTGCAAGTCCATTTCCATGCCGTCAATAATCTCGTGGAAATGCTCTTGTGGCAAGTTGTATTGCTTGACTACCGGTATCAATGCCCGTGTGACCGGGTGTTGCGGCGTTCCTGTATAAATAGTCGTCACTTCGGTATGCCACCACGCCAGCGTAGTGCGTGCCACGTTCTCGTCCGAACTTTCGTCCACAACGTCGTCTACTTCGCGACAAAACGCATATAACGCGGTGATAGCGCGGCGCTTGTCGGGCGGCAGAAACATAAAGCTATAGTAAAAGCTCGAACCGCTTTGAGCTGCCTTGTCTTTGCAATATTGATCGGGAGTCATATTAATTTGCAATCAACGATAACGGGCTGATTGATTTAAAAACTAAATGGTGCACTTTTGCCCAGCATGATAACCCAGTCGAATGGTCGCAACACAGGACGTTGGCGAAACATGTCGAACTGCACGGCTTCAAGTTTGTCGAGAATACGGTTGCCGCCCGCAATGATGAGTCGCATTTCTATGCCAATACGGCCGGTGAGTATGCTGCCGAGCGGGGCGCCGCTGCGCATCAGGTCGCGTGTACGCTGAACCTGAAACTGCATGAGCTGCTGCCATTCCTTATTTACGCGGCTTTCCGCAATATGTGTTTCAGTGACGCCAAAGTGCGTCATTTCGTCTTGCGGCAAATAGATGCGGTCAATAGCATAATCTTTCGTGACGTCCTGCCAAAAATTGATGAGTTGCAGGCTGGTACAGATGGCATCGGAATATGTCAGGTTGGGGGGAGTGGCTTCTTCATACAGATGTAACAACAATCTGCCGACCGGATTAGCGGAACGACGACAGTAATCCAGCACTTCGTCAAAATTGGCGTAGCGTTTTTTGAGCACATCTTGCGAGAAAGCATCAAGTAGATCGTGAAATAATTGCAACGGCAATTGGTGCTGTGCAATGATTTCCGCTAAATCTCGGAATAAAGGCGTCAACGGTGCTTCATTGGCGGCAATACGCGCAAGTTCACTACGAAATCCATTAAGCGCCGTAAAACGTTCTTCATTTTGGAGATCACCCTCATCGGCGAAATCGTCAGCCTGACGCGCAAAATGGTAAATTATCTCAACTGCTCGCCGCAAGCGCTTAGGCAGAAGGATAGAAGCAACAGGAAAATTTTCGTAGTGATCGACGGCCATTTGGATGCCAGCTTTGAGCGGCTATTCTCGCGTTGATGGGAGTTCAAAACACAGTACATGTGCCAGATTCAATTTCTACGCTGGGTTTTATATCGTACAAATTACCACCAGCACGTTTCAGCGATGTCCTTACTGCGAAAGGTGAAAATGGAAATGTTTAAGGACTTAGCTAAACTAGGGCTCGGTTGTGCCAAGTGCTGTGGTGTTAAAACCACCATCCACGTAGGTGATTTCTCCAGTGATGCCGCTGGCCAGATCACTACATAAAAACGCGGCAACATTTCCTACTTCTTCAGTCGTAACGTTACGCTTCAACGGCGCATTTTTTTCGTTATAGTTTAAGAGTTTATTAAAATCGGCTATGCCTGCCGAAGCAAGCGTCTTGATCGGGCCTGCGGAAATACCATTAACTCGAATACCTTTATGGCCGAGATTCATTGCCAAATAACGAACACTGGCTTCCAGACTGGCTTTGGCCAGACCCATTACATTATAGTGTGGCATGGTGCGTACCGCGCCGAGATAACTTAATGTCAGCAGCGCGGCGGCACGGCCTTCCATCATAGGCAACGCGGCTTTAGCCATTGCTGGAAAGCTGTAAGAGCTAATGTCATGCGCAATTCGGAAAGCGTCGCGAGTAAATCCATCAAGAAATTCACCACCAAGTGCTTCGCGTGGAGAAAAGGCGATCGCGTGCACAAAACCGTCAAATTTATCCCAATGTTTGCCAAGATCAATAAACAGCTGGTTAATTTCAGTGTCACTTGATACATCGCACGGGAATACCAGTTCACTGTCAAACTCGCGTGCTAGATCATATACCCGGTCACGTATGCGATCACCCTGATAGGTAAATGCCATTTCTGCGCCTTCACGTCTCATGGCTTGTGCGACACCATAAGCGATAGAACGATTACTAATCATACCCGTAATCAAAATGCGTTTATTTGCCAGAAATCCCATATCATTCCTTTAATTAAAGTGTTGCTAAATAATTCCTGCAATTATAACCGCACTATCATTCCCACGCGCTACGCTAACCCAGCCTAAAATCTGTGATTAAAATTTAATTAACGCTATTCCAGAGGATTTTTCTCAAATTTCTACCAAGCGATAAGACGTGCCTGTCGACACACCCAAAATTTTGCAGGTTTTAGAGGCGTTTTTAAGTTCTGATGCAAGATTGAGCAATCCTGCTTTACGTTTAATGGTTGGGAATGAAACATGAGCGTTACTTTTCTTTGAGTTTGATGACAGACTCAACAAACTGGTAACGCTCACTTTTACAAAAATATTATTAAATCAGATTCGATAGTGGAAATTCACATGATGGCGGCCTTAATTCAAAAAAGCGCCGCCATCATGTTTCGATCATTGCTTGGAGTGCTCTGCCAGCCACTTTCGCGCCAATGCTTGTGCCTGTTCTATTTGCACTTTTGCTAATTTGTATTCAATATTTTTTCTACTTCTCTCAGATCCTTCGTTTCCTTCCCCCGCTGCCAGGTTATACCACATGTGCGCTTGAACCCAATCCTGAGGTACCCCTTCGCCACTTTCATACATCAATCCCATGCTCTGCTGTGCTTTTGCATTTCCTTGATCGGCTGCCTTTAGATACCACGCTGCCGCTTCCTTGAAATCCTGTGGCAGGCCTTGGCCATTTTCATATAGCACACCAAGATTGTATTGTGCTACTGCGCTACCCTGAACTGCAGCTTTGCGATACCACCATGCAGCTTCTCTATAGTTTTTTGGCACACCTTTACCATTATGATACATCTGCCCAAGATTAAACTGTGCACCTGCATGTCCCTGCCCGGCCGCTTTGTGGTACAGAGATTCTGCTTCAAAATAGTCTTGTGTTACACCCTTGCCATACTGATGTAAAGCACCAAGAGAGTTTTGTGCATCCGCAAACCCTTGTTTAGCTGAATATCTATACCATACAGCCGCTTCATTAAAGTCTTGTGGAACACCTTGACCCTTGTGGTACATCAAACCAAGATTATATTGAGCAATTGCATCGCCGCTGACTGCAAGCCGACGAAATTCTTTAAATGCAGCGGGATAGTTACCCTTCTCATAAGCCTCAGTCGCATCTTGCAAGTCAGCTTGTGCACCGGCACTTATCGCTAAAAAAATCATTGTCAAAAACAATCTAAATAAATTTACCTTAATTGTGTTGTGCATTTTGATTCCTCGTAATTTAAGTCTATTAACCCGACGTGATTATGTTTTACCCTACAACGTCGCTGCCTTCGATCTGCCTATACATCTTACTCGTGTTTTTAAAAAATCCCACTGAGTTTGAGTGGTTGAATATAGTCTTAACAGTGATTTTGCATCCTACCACCATCATCATCCGCACTCAAACCTCATTCATGCCTTTGTTGTGTATAAAACTCATTATTTTCCTTGTCGGCCCTGATATTAAGGATGTGTCATTCATGGGATGTAGTACCAGCTATTTAGTTCCACGAGCATTACTCCTAACAACATCGCTGAACTCGGTTACATAATCAAATAGAGTCATTTCATCCGGCAGACGATTGAAGAGATCAAAGTTTTCTTAACGCAATTGTTGCAGGTTCAATTTGCGCAAGTTTGGTGCCAGGCGCGCGGTCGCTGCGACGATAGTCAAAGACATCACTCCACCAAAAATTACCGAGGGCACTAATCCCATCAGCCGGGCAGCCAAACCAGATTCAAAAGCACCCAGTTCGTTGGATGAGCCGATAAAAATACCGTTGATCGCAGAAACACGGCCACGCATAGCGTCTGGCGTCATTAGCTGCATAATGGTGGTACGCAGCACCATCGAAACGCCATCGCACACACCAGAAAGCAGTAGTATGAAAGCTGCTAGCCAGAAATGGTTGGTGAGGGCGAACAAAATGATGCATACGCCAAACCCGGCGACAGATGCCAGCAATATCCTGCCTGCATTCTGGTTCACGGGATAGCGTGCAAGTAGGACGCCCGTGGTGATGGCGCCTATCGCAGGCGCTGCGCGCAGGATACCCAAGCCTTCCGGACCATAATGGAAAACATCATGGATAAACACGGGCAACATGGCAACCGTGCCGCCAAATAATACGGCGAACATATCGAGTACTTGCGCGCCCAGGATGATCTGGTTGCTGAACACAAAACGCAGCCCCTGCGCAATGCTGGAAAATACCGGTGCACTTTCGGCTTTTGGTGGCTCTAAAATGCGCAGTATGAACAAAGACGTGGCGGCACTAATACTAAGGATCGAAGCCACCATATAAGCAGTGGTAAGGCTGACCCAACCAACCAGTATCCCCCCCAACGCAGGACCAAGCACCATCGCAGACTGAAAAACCGAACTACTAATACCGGCGGCACGCGCATAGTGCTCACGCGGCAAAGTCAGCGCAAGCAGTGCGCTATAAGAAGGCCCAATGAAGGCGCGAGCGACGCCACCCGCGGCGATAGAAGCATAAATCCACATCAACGCAGAACCCGCTACCCAGCCGTTGGCTACAAATACAAGCACCAAAGCATTGCAACTGAGCACGATGCTTGCCAGCACACCAAACATGCGCCTGGAATGATGGTCGACGACATAACCCGCGAATAGCGCACAACAAAAGTAGGGAATGACTTCCGCCAATCCAATCAGACCCAGCGCAAAAGGATCGTGCGTTAGTTGATAGATATGCCAGCCCACCACCACGGCGATGATCTGGTAGGCCAACGAAATCTGAAAACGGAAAATTAGCAGCTTGATAAAGCTGCTATTACGCAAAGGAGATGTCAAACTTGTGGCTCGATTTTTATTTTAATTAATTGGATTAGCTAAAGAATACGTCACGCAAAGTGGCGATGCAATTAGATTAAAATAGCTCAGATCCGAGCTTATATTTATCGAATTTTCGGGGGATCAGTCAAACCAAATCTGGTTTAGATTTTTCCATACCCAATCAGTTTTTCTCTAAGTACCGTTTTCAACGGCGTTTTGTAAAAACGCTCATGTGAATGTGAAGCCGTCCTTCATAGCTACCCCGCCAACCCCACATAAACATTCTGCACGTCATCATCCGCATCGATGGCATCGAGGAAGGCTTCGACCTCTTCGCGTTCAGCATCATTGCTAAGGGTGACGGGATTTTTGGGGCGATAGCCCACCATTGCGGAGGTGACGGTGAAGCCTTGTGCGGGTAGCGCTTTGCATACGGTATCTAGATCGGCGAACTCGGTAATGAACAGAGTCGCACCTTCATCCGCAGGCTCAAAATCTTGCGCGCCCGCTTCGATTGCGGCGACTTCGGCATCTACATCTTTTGTATTTGGTGTCGCTTCGATCATGCCGACATGGTTGAAATCCCATGATACAGAACCGGGCGCGCCCAACTGCCCTTTGCGGAACAACACATTCATGCTGGCTTTAGTGCGGTTGATGTTATCGGACAGACATTCAACGATGACGGGCACACGGTGTGGCGCGAAACCTTCGTACACCAGATGCTCCATGTGAAGCGGACCATCCAACAAACCAGCCCCTTTTTTGATGGCACGATCCAAGGTATCTTTCGGCATAGAGGCTTTTTTGGCCTGCTCAACCACCAGACGCAAACGTGAGTTTGAACCAATGTCAGCCCCGCCCTTTGCCGCCACCATGATTTCTTTGGCCAGCTTGCCGAAAATCTTACCCCTTGCATTCGCTGCGACTTCTTTGTGCCTTGCTTTCCACTGTGCGCCCATGTCTGTTCTCTTGTGTGATGGTTGATACAAAAATCGTTGAGGGCGCATCTTGCCTTAAGTGGCGTGGCGGTTCAACCTAGAATGGCCGAAATTGTAAGACCTCGTCATTCTCGATTTTTTGGTAGTGTCTTGTTAAAAGTTGTATGACCGTCAGTTTTCAAAAACCTCGGTGCTTACTTCCGAGCGTTATACGCTATTCGGTATCTTGATTGATGAAGCTCACAGTTAACACCGTGCCCAAATGTATAATAGAAAATTCTGTCAATCTGCTATTGGCGAATATCGACTAGTCACACTTATTTCTTCAGAGTATTCGCATCAGAACTCAGTAGTTTTTTGACATCGGGAGACCATTTTGTAAGACCATAACTTTCCCCTAGTTTCATAGCATCTTCATTAGATGCGCCATGAAACCAAGCGGCACGTAATGTCATCAGTGCAGCTACTCTATTACCCGATGAGCAATGAATTAATACCGTTTCTTTGTCCAAGTTGGTTAGTAACGAGTTCAATAAATTGACGTTTTCTTTAGTAAGATCAGAACTTTCAACAATAGGAATGTTGTAATAAGCCATTCCTGATTTAGTAACAATCGCAGCTTCATTAAAATCGGGCATTTCCTTGGGGGCGCGCAAATTAATGACATGCTGTACGCCTGCCTTGTTGAAGGCTACGAAATCATCTGGTTTGGGTTGTGCGGCTAAATACAAATTATTGTAAGGGTGCTTCAATCCTGGCACCTCTTCCAATTCCTTGGCTATTTCAGATGCCCAGTTCGGTAGCGAAAAGGTAAAGAATGAAATAATTATTAGCAGGACTGCTGAAAAAGTTTTTAACATGATCATTTCTCCTGGAGTTATGAATTAACTAAGAATAACGCTAAATTAAGTTTCAACAGCATAAGCCAGTTAGAGAGGCTAAATATAACTATTTCAGGCCATTGCCATTTCAGCTCATGAGCAAATTGAATGACAGCATTACTATCGTTACCCTCCTGATTCCTCAGCAGCCCATGCCAGATCGCTTGGTATCTATTGTAGTCATAGCACTGTATAAGGTGTCGTGAATTTATCTGAGGAAATTCAGTAATACTTGGCAGTCAGGCTTCAGTGTCTGGCATGACCAAGGTTATGCCGTTAATCGCTATTTCAGATGAGCAGGCTTGGCACGCATTTTAGCGGCAATGTAGTCCCCATGAGGAATATTGAGAAGGCTTGCAATCTTTCGCAATAAATGGTTCTCATGTGCGCTGATTTGGTTGTTGGCATAGGTGATCTGCCACATGTATTCAACAATGCGGACTTTTTCGACTAATTCCAGCTCGCTATTGATGAGAGACGTAAACTGATGGAAATCATTGGCACCTTTTACCGTTTTGTGTCCCAGTTCGGACAGTTGTGCCACTTCCGCATCTGATAGATGAAACCTTTCCTTAAGAATCTTCAGGATTGTGGCCTGCTCTTGGTCGGTGCTATCGTAATCTGA
Source organism: Candidatus Nitrotoga sp. SPKER (assembly GCA_003402285.1). GTDB lineage: Bacteria > Pseudomonadota > Gammaproteobacteria > Burkholderiales > Gallionellaceae > Nitrotoga. Next base: position 184,796 of record QFXG01000015.1, read on the forward strand.
CTGCATGACTTCGATGAGTAGCACAGCCGTTGCCAGTTGCAGGGTGTGTTCGGAACGGTTTTCGACACTGGCGGGGCCAATGAGCGCAGATATAAAGCCACTCAATTTGTTCAGCATAGTTAATTTCTCACATTACAAACGATATTCGTTAATAACAATTATTTGCAAGAAATTAGAGTCAGACTCTGAGGTCTCCCCTCAAAACCCCGTTGCATTTCAATAAAGTAGCGCGTATTGTCTGCTCTAAAACAGCACATGCAAGGCAGGTTAATTGTCTCTTTCGTAGCGACCAAACTGC
>QFXG01000016.1 GCA_003402285.1 Candidatus Nitrotoga sp. SPKER
CGGCTTATCCTGTACATGTTGCAGCTCCGGTTTGTGAGTTGGCGCTCAGGGGTATATCTCCTATTACCAGATGCTGCAACACCTTTATGCCTATCGGCTCAATTTATTCCGGACAGCAGTGCGCGAAGGCGGGGAACCAGTTGATTGAAAATTACCCCGCGAAGCGGGACAACATGACTGCATTGTCCGCTGCGCGGGAATGACGAAACTAATGGAGTATGCTTGTTTAAAAACAGGGAATTCAACCCTATCGGAACAGTATTACCTCATTTCCCTCCTGTATCCGCATGAGCCTATTCGCCTAACCAGATACGGCCAAATAACCCAATACGGAGCCTCGCTTGCTTGGGGGCAGAGATCGATGGAGATTGTGTCTTAAAGATTGACGAACACGGATTATCCGTCCAGCGGGTGAGTAAGAGCCCGCCACGCGCGACTTTGCGCAACAAATACCATGCTCCCGCATGCTCAATCAGCAACGCGTTTCTATCGCCAAAAAGCTTGCTGCTCAGAATTCTCATCTTGGTCATGTTCACGCAGGCGTTATCACTTATAAGTTGCAAGCGGACCTGATTGTGCACGAATAGTGCTGTGCGAAGTCACATCGAATCTTGCCAGCGCCAAAGCACGTGCTTTGCGTTTACGCCACCAGATTACTACACCGGTCACGCTCAACATTGCTACGACCAGCCCCATGATCGAAATCAGAATACGTCCAGGTAAACCAAGAATTCGCCCAGAGTGCAGCGGAAACTGGGCCTGCACAAAAATATCAGCGGCAGTGCCTGTCCACGGCTGACGATCGCCAAGATAACGGCCATCCTGACCATCATAGTAGAGCCGGGGGTGACCCACGCCACCTGCTCCATGATCAGCGCCAAGAGCATAGAACTGCACGCTGTAGATTCCAAAGTTCGACGAATAAGAGGCGCTTCCTGCAGGGTCTTTCCAGCCCCGAGCCATGGCTTGAGCGCTTGCACGCTCAATGATTTCACCAAAGCCCAAACGTGGTTCTATAGGTTCATGCTTCGATGCACGCTTACGCTGATCGAAAGGTGAGGGAGTTACCGTTGATACCATTGACATCAACGGAAAAAACACTTCGCGAGAAAGGTTAAGAGAGAAAGCGGTAAACGCAATGATGAACAACAATATCCATGTCCACAAACTAAAAGCACGATGTAAATCGAAGTTAAGCTTTGTTGACCCACTGCTCCACCGAACCTTCCACATCGGCTGCCAGCGCTGCCAGAACGAGCGATTCATCGGAATTAAAGCATCTTTGCTAATGTTGTTAATCTCATTCTCAGAAGTGATACGCCGTTTCGCAGGTAAGGTCAGATAGATACCAACAAAGCAATCGAGCGTCCAAATGATAGCGATAATTCCTAACAGCCATAGGCCCCAACGGTCTATGCCCCACAGCTCAGGAATATGCAGCGTGTAGTGCAGCCGGTAGAGAAACGAGACAAATGTTTCCTTGGTGATGGGCCATACCGCACCCCATTGCCGCTTGCCCAATTCATTGCCTGTTGCGGGATCGATGAAAATTTGATTGAAACTCGGCACATATAATTTGCCGGTAGCGGGATTCACGCGTGGCTGAACACTTATGTGCAGGGATTCGCCGGGTTCAACGGCCAACGGAAGAAAAGTCACACGCACCTGTGGGTAGCGTGCTTCGATCTGCTTGACTATGTCCAGCACCGGAAACACGGTTCCAACTGACTTCGCCTCCATCAGATCCGGGTTGAGCCAATCGTCGAGTTCGTGATCCCATGAAATTACAGCACCCGTCACGCCACTAATTAGCAAGAAGCTTGCGGTCAGCAGGCCAATCCAGCGATGCAGCAATCCAAAAACTCGACGCATAATTCGAACCGCCTTAACTATTACTTCAAAAGTAAAAAGTTGCTGAGAGTGAAGGAGTACGCCGCGCGCTTATTGAGAATTGATCAAACAAATTCAAGTCCCAGCTCAATATCAATCCCACTCAAGTAAGTAAGCCCGCCATCGATTGGCGAAAACCCACTTTTATGATGGAGCTCTTTGTACTGCTAACAGCAGACCGGGCACCAGCAATCCCACATAAGCTAGCCAGGCACTGTGCACGGTAATTACCCTACACTTTCTCAAATATTAAACATGGCCGACAACGATAATGTTCGCGACTGACTTAACGAACTTATCAAACAGCCCGAGTGAAATCTCGTGCAGGCTATGACCATACTCACAAAAATACAGCGTAGCTCCCTGTGCGTTCTCTTCGATCCAAACTTGGTGGGCGTGAGCCGGCGCCAGTACTAGCCCAGCTACAACCACTGCTGCACCGTGCCATGGTCAAATGAGATGTCACAGTGTATTTTTTCAATAACGTGATGATGAATGCCATGGTGCATTTTTTCAGTAAAATGTAATGGAAGACATGCTCAGCGGATGGCTCAGAAACGCATTCTCGCGGTAAGCATGGCGCTACGCGGTTCACCATATACGTTGCCGAAATCGACGCCACGAATGCTGGAGTAGTAGGTCTTGTCAAACAAATTATTCACATTCAACGCAAGCTGCCACTGTTGATTCGGCCGGTAGCTCAGGCGCAGACTGGTAATGGCATAGGCTGCCTGTTCCGAACGTACCGCACCGTTGAGCGCATAGTAGGCGCTCTGCGCATTAAGCCCACCGCCCAGAAACCAGCGGCTGGCGTCCCACGGCAGACCCCACTGTGCCCACAGTTTGAACATATGGCGCGGTGTCTGCGGGCGAAACGCCAGCCCTTGGTTAACTTTGTCTCTCAGGTACGAGGTCATATTGAAAGTATAGCCAGCAAACAGATCCAGCTGAGGCGCCAACCGTCCCGATATTTCGGTCTCGATACCTTCGCTGCGTACCTTGCCTTCGGCGCGGTAGCAGCCGTTGATGATGGTAGCCGTCGCGCACGGCGCAGCCGGGTCTTCAAAGGCACGGTTGGATTGATTAATGCGGAACACCGCTAGCGAAGCGTTCACGGCCCCCCCTAGGTACTCGCCCTTAACACCGGCCTCATAGTTGGCACCAACAATTGGATCCAGTTCACCGCCACTGGCAGTAAATTGTGCGCTCTGCGGCAGGAAAATGTCAGCATAACTGGCATATAGCGAATAGGTTGGATCGAGCTTGTAGATCAGGCCCGCATATGGCGTAAGCTCACGATCGTAGCGCACCTTCTTGCCCTTGACAGTGGTACCCGTAAGCAGATTGTGGTTGTCGGTGCTGGTGTCGTACCAACTCAAGCGGGCACCAAGAATCAGCTTCAGATCTTTGATCAAGGTAAACCGGCCACTCCCGTACACGCCATGCTGATGGGTACGCAATGTAGTTCCAGAAATGAATGGCCCTTCGTTGGGTTCAGCCACACTGTAGGGGTCAAAATTGAAAATATTCGGCACCGGCACGGCGGCAAAGAAAGCCGATTGCCGGGTTCGCGACACGTAGTCCTGAGAGCTGGCACCGATGGTCAGATCGTGTTGGTGTCCAAACAGTGTAACCTTACCACTGGCATTGGCGTCAAAGTTACGGCGCTCGCCCTCGGATTGATATCTAACACCGGTATAGATTGAGGCTGCCGGGTTGGCGGGGTTCACACCAAAACCGGTGCCCGTGCCGCGCATCACGGTGCGCTTGAAATCCTGATCCTGGGGCGTACTGTTGCCGCCTACGTTCAGTTTCCAGCCGTTTGACAAATAGTGCTCAATGTTAAAAAAAGCATCGTCGATGTCTTGCGACCAGCGGCTCCAGGCTGGTGCCAGATAGGTCGAACGCGGTAACCCCAGGCTACGTCCGTCACTATAACGCGGCAAGCCAAAGATCAGCGGCACGGCATTGGTCTGCTGCCGTTGCAAGCCCAGCGTAAGCATGGTAGCAGGACCAAGATCAAGCTCGGCAACCCCGTACAGCATATTCTTGCGCGATGACATCACGTTGACATTGTAGTCACGGTCTTCATGTACTGCCACTACTCGCGCACGTAATGTACCGGCATCATTGAGCGGGCCACCGATGTCAGCCTCGGCCCGGTAGAAATCCCAAGAGCCAGCGCTGGCCGCTAAGGTAGCAGAAAATTTGTTCCCCGGCTTCTTGCGCACCAGGTTTACCGTCGCCGAGGGATTGCCTACGCCCTGCAACAGCCCGGCCGAACCACGGATAACTTCAATCCGATCATAGCTTGCCAAGTCAACACTGGTAAACGAAGTACCGAGAAAAGTCTGCGGCACTCCATCGGCCTGGTAATTATTAATGAGAAAGCCACGCGATATAACGTTGGCTGATCCAGCCGGCCCAGTACTGGTGTCGAACTGCAAGCCAGTCATCTGGTCAAGTGCGCTCTCAAGCTGAAACAGATTCTGATCCTCCATACGCTGGCGCGTCATCACACTCACCGACTGAGGGATATCACGTAGCGCCTGTGGCGTCTTACCGATACTAACCGCACGTGTAGTATAAGAGCTCGTGCCTTCAGTACGAGGATCACGTTCGGTGTTAGTTGTCACCATCACCTCCGGCATGGTGGCCTCAACTTTTTTCGCCGCCGCTGCAGACGAGTCCGCTTGAGAAAATGGCTTCATGGCGGCAGGCGCTTTGCGCAGCGAATAACCACCACCCGGCTGGGCGACCGCTTCAATGCCGCTGCCAGCCAGTAGCATACTTAGCGCCGAAGCAATGCTGTAACTGCCGGACACCTCTTTGGATTGCAGGCCGCTGAGTAGCGCACTGTCATAGGAGAGATTAACTCTGGCGGTGCGCGCAAAGCGATCCAGCGCCACCTCTAATGGGCCAACCGGCACGTTGAAGTTGTGGATTTCGCCACCAGCAGGTAGCGCCATGACCGCCTGTGCCTGGGCAACATGCGGCAGCACCAAGCCGACGGTCAGACTCAACAACATGCCCTGCAGGGCGACAGCCAGCAGCGTAGGCTGCGGACGGAATGATGGGGGTATAGATCGGATCCGGGGCTCTGCGACGGGGAGCTGCAAACGGTTTAAGGTCATTTCTCACTTTCGACAAGATAGATTATTAATGGCTTCCTACTTGGGAGGCCGGTCGAAAATGGAAATCCCCTCACTATTTTCTGAAAAAATTTTTACAACTTGGTTTACGTCTTTTTCAATGGACTTCTCGTGGACCCACCGTGATCCAGAAACGCGTGCGATAACTGACGCTGATCGGCTGTGTCTGAACAAGAAACTGTAATGCTCGATCGGTCTCTTTAACATGAAAAAGACCAGACAGACGCAAATCGGCTACGCGTGGGTCACAAACGATGTGGCCTGGCCGGTAGCGCGCCAGCTCGACCAGCAAATCTTGCAGAAGAATATTCTTGCCAGCGATGACGCCCTCGGCCCAACCGTCAGCCTCAAAACCTTGCAGCTCGGCTGGTGCGGTACCATCATCCATAAGCCAGCGGCTTTCACCGGCCTGCACGACAGCGGACACGCCGCCATCCGCCGGGTGTAATGCCACAGCGCCCTCCTGCACGCTAATACGGGCACGCTCCTTGTCCAGCCGCACGACAAAGCGCGTGCCCAAGGCCTGCATCTTGCCAAAAGGGGTATAGACCCAAAACGGGCGTTTAGCCGACATGCCGGCATCCGCGCCCGTGGTGATAAGAATTTCGCCCCGTCGTAGCACAACAAGACGACGCGGACCGGCCAGGTCGGTATTGATCGCGCTGTCGATGTTAAGCACAATAACGCTGCCATCATCAAGATGCAGCGTCTTTTGCTCACCGCTACCGGTACTAACATCAGCCAGCAGACGCTGCCAGGGCGTTTGCTCACGTACGATCCAGCCCGCCGTTACGGCAATACCGGCCAGGGAAAGCAGCTTCATGGCATTACGTCGGCTCAGGCTGAGGTGTGCACGGCGAGCCTGCACCGTTTGCAGCGCATCGAGCGCCAACTTGGGCGGCAATGCGCCCAGATCAGACTGAAAACCTTTCAAAGAGTGCACACGCTGCCAGGCGATACCGTGCAAAAGATCGTCGTTCAACCAGCACTCGAATGCACGCCGATCCTGGACAGTGGGTACGTTGTAGTTGAGCCTGATCGCCCAAGTAATGGCAGCGTCAATAATGGATTCAGGCAGTCGGTCAGGCGGTGATACATTGGAAGTGTGATACGACTCGTCCGGTACTTCCGCTGTAGCACCTTGTGGCAGAGCGCGTTCGCTCATAACTCAAACCGCAGGGCATAACAACCGCGCAGCGCCTTAGCGATGTAACGTTCCACGGTGGACAGTGAAACACCCAAGTGCTCAGCGATCTGTGGACAAGTGAGTCCATCAAGTTGGGCCATTAGGAAAGCGGTGCGAACTTGGGGCTTAAGTGAATCGAGCAACCGATCAATCTCAATCAGCGTTTCCAGAAAAATTTGCCGCGTTTCGGGCGAAGGCTCCTCGGCTTCAGGCAAAACGGCTAATATTTCCAGCCAGGCCAATTCCAGCTCGCGCCGTCGCCAGTGATCCACAACCAGACCGCGCGCAATGGCAGAAAGATAAGCACGCGGCTCGTCCAGATACAGAGGCTGCTGCCGGGTGAGAACGCGCATAAAGGTATCCTGCGCAAGATCCGCGGCGTGGCAGGCGTTGCCGAGTTTGTGACGCAGCCAACTGTACAACCAACCGTGATGGTCGGTGTACAGTATACGAATCTGCTGTGTTGCAATATCATCCGCCGACACGATGCACTCCTTGTAATTGGTCAAGCACGTGTGCGGACCCAACAGGTAATGAGAATTATTTGTATTTTACAAGGTGCAATACCGATTATGCAAGACTGATGTAATTAGGGCTGGGCAAATGATTGATCTCCTCAGCGACAATTTTTTGTTATCGCGCTAAAATACAACTTTAAGCAATTACAATGACGTGACCGTACTTCTGGTTAAACAGTAAATAGAGAAAGGAGTGTTTTGATATGGGCGATACCGCAGATTACAAGCTAGTCCGTAACTCAACGGTGGGCGCAGAACTTCATGAGAGCGAAGCCAAGACTCTGGTGGAGATACTGGGAGTACGTCATTTGAAGGATGGCGAGCTGCTGGTCAGCGAAGGGGAAGCCGATCAAACTCTGTTCATCCTCGCCTCCGGTAAGCTTGCCGTTATCAGCCACGATACTGAGGGCAGAGAGACCTTTGTTTACACGATGAAAGAAGGCGAATGCGCCGGTACCCGTGCGTTTGTCGACCGAGTGCCACGCAAAGCCACATTGCGTGCGCTCGATAATGCCACGGTCTATACGCTTACTCCGGAGGCATTTGAATCATTGTTAGATCTCCATCCACGCCTGGTTTACAAAGTAATGCGTGCGCTGTTCAGAGTCACCCATGCCAATCTTTCTCGGATGAATCAGGAAAGCCAGGAACTCGCCAATTATATTCATAAGACGCAAGGACGGTATTGAGAACAGTCTTGCAATAGCCCTCCCCACCATATTTATAACTATCGAAATTTGATGAAACGGGCAAGCACCCGTTATTCTGGAAAAACTTTAAACCGCAGCAACTTCCAAAAAGATATTTTCTATAAGGTTGCCCTAGGGTTGTGACTCGCTTCGCAATCATGATCAAACCCTATTCTTTAGGTCATATTAGCCGAAGCGCAGTAGTATTTAGCTGCGGCCTTCGTGCAAGTGAGGCATCTACCAATCGAAAATAGTACAACAGCGCTGCACTCCAGTAGGATTGATAGACAGTCACTTAAATTGCACCGAAAACTGAGAACCTGAAAAAATTTGGCATTGACGTAAACCACACGATAAACGCCTAACGAATAGCGTTTATCCGCCACTTTATCCAAATTTTCGAATCGAGGAATGGATAAGTGTATTTGCATAGCACGGTTCAACTAAAAATTTATGACTGATAGCTTATCGCTAATTTCTTTTTATTATTCATCTTTACTGCACTGCCCATCATTATCTTAACCACTTCTTTTAACTTCCTTGAATCGCCCCGGGAATGGAGGAGGCTCTAACTTTTGAGAGAATAGAGCCATGAAGAAACAAAATCAGTTTTCCCTGGAGGTAAAAGAACGGGCAGTCTGTTTGGTGCAGGAACATCGTCAGGAATATCCCTCACTGTGGGCAGCAGTTGAATCGATTGCACTCAATATTGACTGTGTGCCATCTACATTGTTGGACTGAGTCAAGCGGGCAGAGATTCACCGGGGAATCCGCCCGGGCCCCAGTACTGATGGAAGTGAACGCATCAAAGCCATGGAGCGTGAGATCAAGGAGCTGCGCCGTGACAACGAGATTCTGAAGACAGCCAATACTTTTTTCGCCCAGGCGGCGCTCGACCGCGAACTGAAGAAATAAATACCTACATTGATCAGCATCGGAATCTGTATGGGTTGAGCCAATCTGCAAAATCCTGCAGGTTACCCCCTCTGCTTACCGCAAGTATGCAGCACGCTGCCCGCTGCACAGTCGAATACGCCAAATGAATCGTGGGCTGGCGAGTAAGCAGTCAAATGACGACGGACCTAGTTATGGATGCACTGGAACAGGCTCTGCATGACCGGCAACCGGATAAATCAGCGGGGTTGATTCACCACAGCAACCGGGGATCACAATATGTTTCGATCAAGTACACCGAACGGCTGGGCGAATGGGTATCCGCTCTTCTGTTGGCAGTACCGGGGATGCGTATGACAACGTATTAGCAGAACGGCCTTTATAAGCAGAACTGATTCACCGGAGAACTCCGTGGAAATCCAGAGCCGCTGTGGAGCTGGCAACCCTGGAGCGGGTGTTCTGGTTCAACCATCAGCGCTTGCTTGGCTCAATCGGCAATATTCCACCCATTGAGGCAGACCAACGCTATTATCCGCAACTCGAAATATCCAGAAAGCAAACCGTTTTACTTTGACCAATCAGCCTACTCAAGTTCCGGGGCGATTCAGACAGCGCATTGTCTTGGTCCCCGAGCACCGAGGGAAAGTGGACTTTGTTGCCTTCATTAGAATCGATGCTTGACGCCCTTCAGCGAACCATTGAGTGAAAATTCACTCGACAGATGCAGATATAAAGCTTGGAAGACATTATGTTTCTAAACTTGCATATTAATGTACTAGTACTGTTGTGCCTGGAGCTACTAGAGCTCCCTGCGCTTAATTCTCAGGTTAACATCCAACAAATAATTAAAAACTTGTTACAAAAAATCTCGGGATAGTTACAAATATTACAAAAAACTTACAAATATTTTGTTACTATAAAAACAGTAATAAGAATTATTATTACTATTCGGCGAACAAGCCAGCCAGCATATGTGTCCAACAAGTAAGTGCGCAAGCCAGCCAGTCAGCCGTCTTTTTAAAAGGAAAACCATAATCATGACTCATGAGATATCCTTTAAATTTACCTCCAATAGAGGAACATCTAAATTAACCGTACATAAACGTCCTCAAACATGAGGTTGTTGTATCAGTAAATCCACCGACCAAGTCGGTTAGGTTTTTATTTTGGATGAACAAGCATTTTCCAATAAACTTTACTCATTCAGATTGATCACTGGATTGCTATGTTGAAACGTCTTTGCAACTTCATTTTTGTGTTTTGCATCTTATTCGCTTCACTAGCCACAGCCTCTCCCCTCCATATAGTCGTTAGCACAGATGACCTACCTGCAGCACAACGCTTGCTCATCAGTCCGTCCAGTCGATCACTACTTGAGGCGCGAGATGAAATGGGTCGTACCCCACTACTGCTAGCCACAGAGCTGAACCGAGTGGATATCGCCCGAGCGCTGATCGATGCCGACGCTGACGTGAACGCCACGGATGCCAAGCAGAACACTCCTTATCTGCTCGCCGGCGCTGAGGGCCGGCTTGAAATACTCAAGATGACTCTGGCCCATGGCGCTAACCTGGCCAGCACCAATCGCTACGGTGGCACAGCCTTAATTCCTGCGGCTGAACGCGGCCACGTGGAAGTAGTACGCACGCTGATTACCGCTGGTGTCAAAGTCGATCACATCAACCGTCTTGGCTGGACGGCATTGCTCGAAGCCATCCTACTATCCGATGGTGGAGCAGCGCATCAAGAAATCGTACGTCTGCTGATTGCAGCAGGCGCTGATGTTAATCTGCCTGACAGAGAAGGCATCACTCCTCTCCAACACGCCGTGCATCGTGGCTATACAGCCATCGCCACGTTACTGCGCAAGAACGGAGCACGTTGATTTTCTGCTAACGAAAGCACCCAAAGAAAGGTTCCATGTCTTCTCACGAATCCTTGGCTGGCAAACAAGCACACCATCTACGACCCATTGCAGCTCTAAATATCACCACTTCAATACACGTTGCCCCAGCCATAAACCGATGATACCTATGGCGAGCATGGGCAGGTAATGCCACTTGATAACATGCACGATGGAATCATTCACTTCATGCAGTCGCAGCCACAATGCGCCAACACTAAACGCAGAGAGCAATGCAACGCTGCCTGCCAGCCGATAGTGCGTACTGGCATATCTACGCATCGAAGAGAAAATCCACACTGTTGGGAGTAATGACATTACAGTGATGCCGAGAGTGCACTCGAAACTGTGGACAGGCAGCGGTATGAGCGGATTGTCGGCGCGCCAAGCTAAAAACAAGGTCAATAAAAACAGAGCAAGCATCCATGCCGGTGCCAAAGCCAGATTGCGCTTCTGATACAGATCGGGAAATGCCAGCAAGGCAGCACTGATCGAAGTGACGATCAAAATGCCCAGCAACACACCAATCTCAGCGACAAACCATACGCTGTGAAACTTTTCCAACAGATCCGGGCGCAGGCCAAAAAGTGTGAGCGATACTGCAAGATAGATCCCAGCAGCTCCCATCCACTGAAGACTCAGTATGAACGGGTGCGGCGCAGTCTTCACTCTGATTTCATCTTGGGCAAGCCTTGTAATAAGATTGTCTATATTGGACATTATTTTTCCAGCTTCTTTCTTAATAATTTATAAGCTCGGTGCGCCGCGACTTTTACGGCAGACTCATTCATCCCCATTTTTTCTGCTATTTCTTTAGCGGTGTAGCCTTCCTGATGCATCAGTTGCAGGATGGCCGCCTGTTTTTCGGGCAGTTTTTTTATTTCCCCACTAATAGATTCGAAGCTAATGGCGGTTTCGGTTACAGATTCCTGAAAATTTTCTTCTATATCTTCTAAATCAATGGCCTGGCGTAACTGATCAGAATAATGCGCGCGTAAATAATCCTGCAAACGAAATTTAGCAATGGCATATACCCAAGGTTTATAGGGGCGATTACTGTCATAGGTATGGCGAGCTTTATGAATGGAAATCAGAATTTCCTGCAACAGGTCATCTACCTCATTAGTGTAGCGGAGTCGATTCGCAAGGAAGGTATGAAGAAAAAGTGAGGTTTGTTTTAGTAAGGAAGCATAAGCCTGCTGATCTCCATTCTGAGACTGCCGCATCAATACTTCAAAACTGTCGGTTCTATCTATCATCCAAATGTTGTAAATTTTTTACTTAACCTTTTTCAGGCATGTCTAAATCTATCTAAATGGCATCTAATCATCTTACGTTATCCCATTCTGCTTCCGGGCAGGCTGTAATGCCTGACATATATCACGTAGACAATGTAACTATTTAACGACTTAATTCGAATATAAGGGCAAGCAGAGCAAACCAACATTGGTTTCGATGATTATTCTAAACCGAATACAGGATTTGCTAGTCAGACAAAATTGATACGCAGGAGGATTCATTATGCAACGCAGACAGTTTTTATTCACTTTAACCAGTACCGCTGCCATGTTTTTTGCCACCCGAACTTCTACCAGCACAGCATCAGGTGGCGACAAGGTGACCATCATGCAATTTTCAGATGACGGGAAACCACTGAGTCGCGTCACCCTGTTAAAGGTAAATAAAGATACCGAATGGCGCAAGATGCTGTCGCCATTAGCCTATCAGGTAACCCGCGAAAAAGGCACGGAGCGGGCATTTTCGATACCGGGCTATGACAGGCATGAGGCAGGTTTGTATCGCTGCGTGTGCTGTAATAATGCGCTGTTCGATAGCAGTACCAAATACGATTCCGGCACGGGATGGCCGAGTTTCTGGCAACCCATCGCATCAGAGAATGTGCGTAATATTGTCGATCGCCAGTTCGGCATGACACGCACCGAAGTGCAATGTACGCTGTGTGATGCACACTTGGGCCATGTATTTGACGATGGCCCCAAGCCCACTGGATTGCGCTATTGCATGAACACGGTGGCAATGCGCTTTGTGTCCAAATCAAAGAAAAGCTAATACATTATGCTGATATTTTTCTTGGCATATCTGGGCGGTCTGCTGACCATTTTCAGCCCGTGCGTACTACCGGTATTACCGTTTATCTTTGCCCGCTCGGATCAGTCATTCCGCCATTCCGGCCTGCCAATCTTACTCGGCATGGCAGCGACTTTCACACTGCTCGCCAGCTTTGCGGCGGTGGGTGGCGCCTGGCTGGTCGAAGTTAATCAATATGGCCGTTATTTGGCGATGTTATTGTTGCTGTTATTAGGAGCAGCGCTCATCTTCCCTGCCTTGTCGGAACGGTTGATGCGTCCATTTGTCTCCCTGGGAGGCCGGTTACAGCAACATGCCGATCAGCAAGGCAACTTCAAAGGCTCTTTACTGCTAGGTGTGGCCGTCGGCTTTTTATGGGCCCCTTGCGCCGGGCCGATTTTGGGTCTGGTATTAGCAGGCGCTGCGCTAAACGGCGCGAACCTTTACAGCGCCCTATTACTGCTGGTGTTCGCCGCTGGCGCCGCAACTTCATTAGGCTTTGCTCTATTGGCGGGAACACGAATGTTTAAACTGATGAAGCGCGGACTGGGAGCAGAAGAATGGGTGCGACGGGGATTGGGCATCGCGGTAGTGGCCGGCGTAGTGGTCATCGCGTTAGGCTGGGACACACGCTTTCTTTCAAAATTTACTTATTTAAATACTGCCAACACCGAGCAAAAATTGATTGCACAATTGGCACAGAAACCCGGTGCAACTATCGTCGCCGAAACTCTCACGATGCCGCCATTGACCGGTGCGACGCAGTGGCTGAATTCTCCGCCACTAAGCAGCGAGATATTGCGCGGCAAAGTAGTGCTGGTGGATTTCTGGACATACTCGTGTATTAACTGTTTGCGCACCCTGCCCTACCTGAAAGCATGGGATGAGAAATATCGCGCTCAAGGCTTGGTCATCATCGGTGTCCATGCCCCGGAATTCGCCTTTGAAAAAGATCAACGCAATGTTGAGCAGGCGATCCGCGATCTAGGCATCACTTACCCGGTGGCGATGGATAACCAATACGCTATTTGGAATACCTATAAAAATGAATATTGGCCAGCACATTATTTATTCGACGCAAAAGGGAAAATTCGCCATAAACACTTTGGCGAAGGCGCGTATCAGGAAACTGAGCAGATGATCCAGACTCTACTCAAGGAAGCGCATCAAGGCGTACTGGCAACGAGTGATCAATTAGTAAATGTAACAGGGGCAGGCGCGACGGCCGCTGCTGCGAATATAGAACGCTCGCCGGAAACCTATCTGGGTTATAGCCGCCAGAAAAACCTGGCTTCACCTGAGGTAGTAAGCAAGGATGTAGTCAGCACATACAGCATGCCGCCCGTACTCAAGCCGAATCAATGGGCATTGCAGGGGAAATGGCTGATATCCGAGCAATCCGCTACATTGCCAACTACAGGCGGGGTAATCAGTTATCATTTTCAGGGACGCGATCTGCATCTTGTGCTAGGTTCGCGCAGTGGCAAACCGGTACGATTTAAAGTAACCCTGGATGGAGTCGCCCCGGGTATTGATCACGGCGCAGATATTGACGCACCAGGCAACGGCACAATCCTCAAACAGCGGCTTTACCAGCTCATACGGCAAAATGGGAAAGTTGGATCTCACACCTTCCGTATTGAATTTTTAGATGGCGACGCAGAAGCGTTTGCCTTTACCTTTGGCTAACTTTAAGGAGTGACATTATGGTAACCATCAAATATCTACGCGGTTTTATTTTCAGCAGTATGTATCTCATACTCAGCTCAGGCACATTATCAGCCGCCCCGGCAGTACCCAACGAGCAAACAGCAATATTTGCCGGGGGCTGCTTTTGGGGTGTAGATGCTGTTTTCAAGCACGTTAAAGGCGTCTCTGACGTGGTGTCCGGCTATACGGGTGGTAGTGCAGCAACAGCGCATTACGAAATAGTCAGCGAGGGAAATACCGGGCATGCTGAGGCAGTGCGCATTCATTTCAATCCGGCTCAGGTGACCTATCAACAACTGCTGCAAGTATTTTTCAGCGTAGCGCACAATCCCACCCAACTCAATCGCCAAGGCCCCGATATCGGCAGCCAATACCGCTCTGCGATTTTTTATACCAGTGCCGAACAACAGAAAATTGCGCAAAGCTATATCCAGCATCTCACCACCACGCGCACCTTTGCTGCTCCCATCGTTACTCAAGTCATGCCGCTGCAACAATTTTATCCAGCCGAACAACATCACCAAAACTATCTGGCTTTACATCCTTACCAGCCCTACATCGTCCACCACGACATGCCCAAATTGGTGCAATTACGTAAGCAATTTCAAAATCTGTATCATTAAGCTTGTCCTGAATACAATCTTAATGTCTTATAAGCATACGCATCAAAACACTTGAGCCAATTAGACGACCAAAAGGGAAATAGCAAGTGACTTAAGAGAACACATTACGCTATTTGACAAGCATCGACGATTGATGACCCATGAAGCCGTGTTTTGTGTAGTAGATAAAAAAGACCATCTTAAAATGGCCTTTTTTATTGATTGAAAGCAAATTAACTACCTGATGGAGTACTGGATTTACCAGCAGCGCCGGTAGGATCCATAGCGCCATCGCGGTTTTGAATTTTCAACTTGTCTGGATTCATACCTTTCGAAGGCACTGTAGTATTTTTAGCTGAATTTCCTGCCTCTTCAGAATTTCCGCCGGAATTCTGATCACCGCCATTTCTCTCCGACACAATCTTCATTTCCCAAAGATTAATATCGCCGTTACCATCAACATCCCATACATTAAAATCCGTTACATCTTTCTTTTTTGTAAAATCTTTATATTCTTCCTTTGTTACTTTTCCATCTGAATCCTTATCCATAGACTTAAACAGCTTTTGATCCATTTTAAATATTTTATCGTCCTTTGCTTTAGACAAATCCGAGTCTGCATGAGCAATTGATGTACCGAATGTCAAACAAGATGATATAGCAAGAAAAGCAATAGATTTTTTCATTTTTAACTCCATTTAAAAGTTTTACAGAAGATTTCTTAAATCGACATTAAATTATGTCTTGCCGAAGAGTTGTATCCGAATAGTTATTGGCAAACTCTGAAATAAGAATAACAAAGGACTTTTTATTGGTCTGTACACTACCGAACGGACGTCCCGGATACATTGAACTATGCTGCAATTGTTCTCTGTCTTATGCTCGTAGTACAAATATTTCCGCCAATTTTTATTTGTGCTTAACGTCTCCCCTGACGACATAAGAGGGAGGACTCATGTGTAGCTCTTTTCGCTCTCTTCCCTCTAGCTGAGAGCGTTTTTTTATTTATACACAAAAAAATCATGGCAAATATTTATTTGGATGCAGTTAGCCTATTTCCAATAGGCATTATTTTTCCTAAATGGGGTCTTAGGTTGACCAAACTGAAAGTAAGTGGTTTAAAACCAGGAAAGCAGATGAGAGCGAGGAAGGGTGCAGTTGCTTCGGATAGAGTAATTTAAAGTAGTAGATATAGCTTTTACACGAAAGCTTAAGCGAATCGTTGCGAGCGCAAATCATCTTTGCCGTTCTTCTTTACCTCATACATTAATTCATCGGCAGCATGAAGCATTTCAAGAAACGAACGGTCAGCCTCCTTGAACCATGCTATACCTATGCTACTCTTCACTGGCGTGAATTCTTGAAGTGCACTATTCACTGCAGCAGAAATTCTTTGGCCTGCTTCTACAGCCTGTTCATATCCTATTTCTAAAAGCAAGATGGAGAATTCATCGCCCCCTAATCGCGCTACTCGATCGGTTAAGCGTGAAATACTGCGCAGAGCTGCTGCTGTCGCTCGAAGTGCTGCATCCCCACTAGCATGGCCCTTAGTATCATTGAGATATTTGAAGTTATCTAAATCCAGAATCAGAACGGCCAAAGAGTGTTTGTAGCGTTTCGTACGCTCAATTTCAAAAGTACCCCCTTCAAGAAAAGCCCGCCGGTTATAAAGCCCCGTCAAAACATCCAGGGTTGCTCGTTCATGCTCTCTTTCAAATTGCAGACGAATCTGGGCTACCAGCAGAGCGACTAAACTATAAGTAATCAAATAGGTTAACGCATTTACCCATGGTATCCATGCGGCGCTATATTGATGTTCAGAAAAAATATCACTTCCAACCCATGTTGCAGATGCAAGGATAGCCATAAACAAACCATTTCTTTTGCCATCAATCCATGCAATCACAAGCACAGGCAATACCACCAAGGATGCAAAGACGAATTGAGCATCAGTTGCGATCCGAAATACTCCAATAAATAGGATCGGTAAAACGCACAATGTTCTTACGATCCAGCAGTGCCAACCGTTTCCAAAAGTACAAAATAGAAAATTATAGATCACTTTTTTATGGATTTCTGAATGCTCGAAGTAATTTTTATGGAAGAAAACCGGGTTTAATTTTCCACATACATTAACTTAACTTATGCTAATTTTATTAATGGTCGTCTTGTAAGTTTCTCAAGAGATCAGGACACAATACGAAATCATTGAATTAAATTCTAGAAAAATTAGAAAATGAAATCTGTGCGTTAGGTAACGCACAGGATTTATTGGATACTGGGAACTTCGCGCACAACAAATCACTTCACACTCCGAATAGAGTTGGTAATCATGTTGTTTTACTTTGCCACAATACTCAATACTCCGATCCGTTAAGACACGTAGCATAGGCAGGTTGTGGCTTGTATGAAATGACAGTTCTTTATCGTTCAGCAGATTAGCTGCGGTAATTAGTGTTTTAGTGGTGTACAACTTGCAATGAACGACCTTGCTGTAGGTATCAGTAACCATCTGCTGGTAAAGGCACCCTACGCCTTTAAATTACCTACGTAGAAAGTATCTTGTTCACCCGACAACGCCGAACAACAATCGAGTCAGAACGTGCAGCCCCCAGGAACTAGGACTGAGCCCCGTCAGTAGGGAAACCGCGCGGGGCGGCATGCTCAAAAAATACGAACTCAAGACCTGGCGCACTGATGTGGTGCATCAGGGCGTTGACCGAGGAATACCGGCAGCGCATGTATCATTTACTCGAACTGTACACACGGTCACTGTATCAGGCTGAACTGGTAATTTGTATCGACGAAAAGAACTTACAGCTCATCGGCAATAATCGCCCGCCGCTATTATTCAAATAACACAAGGAAAGAATCGTCTATATCCAATCTATCCATTCGCTCCGTCATATACTTACCTAATGCTTCGAACTCTAAATCCATTTCATCTACGCCAGGAAATATTTCGTATTCTGCTTCTGAAGCATACATTTCTATCTCTTTGGACAATTGCATGATTGCGTGGGTAGTAGATTCGTTTCTCATTTTAGCCTCCTAAAAAACAGAGTCTGCAAATTAACAAAATCTAACCAAGATGTATGTGCGCTAAGCAACGAATACACATTTTCCTTTACCAATTATCCATTTTAATCACTGGTAAAATTCAACGAATACTTACTCGTTGCGTAGCCGAGGACAGAAGTGCAGGATGCAGTAAAGATATCCAACGATCATCAAACTTTCTGAGGATTCTAAATTATTAGTATGGCAGTGCTCAATATTTCTTCCCCAAACCCGGGCGTCAAGGGTATTTCAAAGCACGCAATCTCGCTAGTGAATAACTTTTGCAGTAAGTAAACGGATAACAGGTAACGGATGTAGTGGTCAAATAATTACGGACACCCGATAGGTTGTTTTGGGGCGAACTGTATTTCGTAAACTATGGTGCTAAATTTCCCAAGACGGCTTGCCGTCGTGTGCAGTTATAGAATCCCACAATGTACTCCGTCACGTCTTTAGTGGCCTCCATTTGGTTTGCATATTCCCGTTGCCATACCCGCTCCATCTTCAATTCAAGAAGAAACGTTCCATCACTGCATTATCCCAACAATTACCTGTGCGACTCATGCTGCAAATGATGCCATCTTGTTTCAGCAAGGCCTGGTATTCGTAGCTGGCGCACTGGCTCCCTCGATCTGAATGCAATATCAGTCCGACCGTTGCTTGCCGCTGTCCAATCGCCATCTGCAACGCCTGACAGACTAAGGCCGCTGGCATCATCGTGGGACTCATCGCCCAGCCAATGATCTTGCGTGAATACAAGTCCATCACCGCGGCCAAATACAGCCAACATTTTTTGGTACGGATGTAAGTAATATCTGACGTCCAAGCCTGATTCGACTTCGGTGCGTTGAACTGACGATTCAGTAAGTTCTCTGCTACGGGTAGATCGTGCTTGTTGTCGGTGGTGTTCACAAACTTCTTCTAAACCGGCTTTAAACCCGCTTCACGCATTAAGCGACGCACACTTTTTATCGACCCATAACAATCTGCTGCGCCTTTAATTCGTCAACAATACGACGACTACCATAGCAGTGTTGATTTGCCACGAAGGCGGCTTTAACCTGCACACTGGCGACACAAATGACCGGCTTCTCGGCGCGCCGCTTGGCGGTGTAATAACCCGAGCGGCTGACTTGTAATACTCGACATGCTTGGCTGATAGCCTTCTGTTGCCCTTGCTTGATGATGTGGTAGATCATCTCAGTTCGCGGGCAAAGAAGGCCGATGCCTTTTTTAATAATTCATTGTCAAACCGCAGTCGGCGGTTCTCGGTTTCCAGTTGGCGTATGCGTTGCTGCTTGGCAGTGATAGGCTTCCCGATACCGGTTTGACCCAGTTGTTCAGCCCGGTATTGTTCAATCCAGCAGCTTACCGCTGTGCGACCTATGTTCGTGTCTTTAACCGCTTGCGTGATACTCAGTCCTTGATCAACCACCATGGCGTGCAACTTCTAATTTAAATGCGGCTTCGTAATGCTTACGGCGCTTATTCATCGGTGATCCCTCTCTAGCTGAATAATAATCCTATCGAGGTGTACGTTTTTATTAGACCACTACAGGATGGTTTTCAAGATAGCGTAAAATATTTATCACTGGCCAGTAAATAAGGAGAAACTTAATGAAGTAATAGAATAACCTTTTCTGGAAAACAGTCCGTTAATGCGAGAAACTTGTACTATTACAGTCTCAAGTACTATTTGTAACCGTCAGCCCTACGCGGTTGGGAGGTTGAACTCCTAAAATTAAGGGCAGGGTTAGTTTGTGGACGAAAAAAATTCCATCAACCGGCTGGGCAGCCAGTTGATATTTCCAGGCAACGGGCGGGACGGAAACGCGACGTGGCCGCCGGTATCGGGTTGCTCCAGTGTCATGGCAGGCGAAACTTCAGCGGGGCTTGGCAACACCGAGGCAGGCATGAAAGGGGCATTTTTTGCGTTAATGACGAGCGTGGGGACAGCTATGAATTTCAGCAGCGGTTTGCTGGAGACTTTGAACCAATAATCGTCAGCGTCGATGAACCCATGCAACCGTGCGGTGACGAGCATATCAAATTCACGAAAAGTGGTGGCAGCAGCGATGGCGTCAACGTCTAGCAGGCCGGGGAATTTTTCGGCTTTTCGCAGTGCTTTAGTTTTGAGCGTGGAAAGAAAACGGGCGGTGTAGACGAGGCGATTAAAACCCTGATCCAGTGAATTACCAACGGCAGTTAAATCCAACGGAGCGGAAACGGCGGCGGCGCGCGCTACCAGACTGTGTGCTGAATCGCTCGATTCCCCCAACCATTTCAGCAAAGCGTTGGCACCAAGCGAGACACCAACGGCGTATAACGACGCGTCTGGATGACGTGATTTAACGTACCGCAGAATACGTTCGATTTCTGCGCTGTCTCCCGCAAAATAAGCGCGCGGCAGACGGTTATCTTCACCCGAGCAGCCTCGAAAATGCGCGACAGTCCTGCGCATAATAGCTGGCCGAACTACCTTCGAGGCCGTGAAAAAGCACCACAACGGGCGCGTTCGCGTTACCGTCTATCCAGTCAAAATCCAGAAAATCCCCATCGTCCAGTTCGAGCCGTTCGCGTCGGTAGTTAGCTGGGAGTACGGTGATGAAGAGACTGGTATAGATAGTTTGCACGTGGCCGCCGGGTAGCCAGGCGGGAGCTATATAAAGCTCCCGGGAGGCAGGTTCGGTCGGAGCAGCCCAAATGAACATAGCCGCCATGATAAATGTTCCGGCGAAGACAATACAAGTGAGGCGCATCAACGATGGAGGGCGATTTCGATGCCACCACGGACGAACAGCACACCGCCAGCTTTCGAGGTAAACCAGCCGTGCGGCTTACCGCGCGGCACAAAGTGATAATCACCGCTGCGGCACAAGAATCCATTTTTTCATAACATCGCCTTCAAGCCCCCATGCTTCGAGGTACCCATCCCATTCGTGCGCGCATTTGAGATAGCATTTATCCTTAACTATCTATATTTATATCCGCACCTAACGTAAATTTAAAGATCAACCAACACCTCGAAACCACCATAA
Source organism: Candidatus Nitrotoga sp. SPKER (assembly GCA_003402285.1). Lineage (GTDB taxonomy): Bacteria > Pseudomonadota > Gammaproteobacteria > Burkholderiales > Gallionellaceae > Nitrotoga. The sequence goes on from QFXG01000016.1 coordinate 20,731, forward strand.
ATCATTCGCTTTCCATCAAAGGGAGAGGTCTCTGCTTTCATCATATCGACCATTCTAGGATCCTTCATGACTTTGTCGTTAACCTCGTCACGGTGAGCACGCGATTCATACACGATCCACGAAAAAATTACTGTTTCTTCTGCTTCTAGATTAACGCTTTGTGGAAAAGATGTAAGCTTCCCAGGCTTAACATCATCAGCGATACATTCACGGAATTGAAGGGCGCCGTGCTCCCGCCATATTGCGCCGCATTTGCTCGCTATTTCGCGGTAACTGTCTATATTCTTTACTGGAAGCGGCAACACGAAACCATCAACATAAGCCATTGCATTCTCCTTGAAAGATTTAAATTTTAGAATACATAAAAATATAATTTCTGATACATAAAGCTAATTCTTAAAAATACGAACTCACATCAATACATGTGCTCTAAACCTACTTCAATTGATTACATAATAAATTCATATTATTGAAGCTACCTATGACTCTACTTTTGGCCACTTTTTTCCCCTTATACACCCCAAACGGACTTATATGATGCCGTAGATGATATTCACCTGTAGTAGTTTCAATCGCTAATGCTATATTTTCCATAAAATCGTGGCCTCGACGCTTCCCTTGCTTGGATGAAGATTTTTTATTTTGTCCGGCAGCCATGTTCTGAACTCTTTAATCAATGAGATATTAAATTTAATTTCATAAATAATTTTATTTAATTAATGTTGGAAGTTCTGTACGAAAGTTAACATATGCACATTGTTATATATCACTAAATTTCTGATTATTTATCCGGCCAAATGAAGTTTGAAGTCGGCAATTCGTTCTAAAGCGTTGGAGTCCTAATGTAGCGTTAATATTTTAGGACGAATAAAGTTGAAACTTCACTTTGGCCGGATCAATAGTTACATATCTCTGCCGTCCGAACATCAGTTTCATTCCAGGGGACAGTAGTTGCTGTAACGCGAACTAGACGTTTGAGGATGCCAAGATCGAAGCGGCGGTTAAAGCTACTGAACCTCGGACAGTTAACGATTGGAGTATTTACGAAAGTCGAAAGCATGGTATGTTCCATTGATAGCTGTTCTCAGGTTACCCGCACGGTATTCACGGTGCTGAATGTTGCACCACTTCCCGTCTGGTGCCGCCATTCATAATAATGGCAGAGTGCGTTGCGCCGCTGACCACTACGCCTTGGAAGCAGTCCAAGCCATCGGACAGTACTTGGCACAAGACGCCAACGCCATCTCGGCCCAGGCTTCGATGGTTTCCTTGGTGAACAGGATGCGGACGAAGCAAGCTACGACCGGTTTGCCGTTCTTAGTATTTGTACAGTACGAGTAAGCACATCTTGTTTGGGAGGCCCTGACGCGTTGCCACGCCCCGCGTGATCCATTGCTATTCCGCGTCTGCTGATAGCATTAACTGTTTTCGATTATGCCTATCACGCAATGCACCATCTGCATCTGTGGTTAGAATGGAAAAGCTCGTGATATTCGCATGGGTGTTGATTTCATATACCCCAACCACCAATATGGGCTAATCATCTGAACAATAGGTGAAGTAAGGTTGTTTACTCTCCCCGTTACCACCCACTCATGCAATTTATCAGCTGAAATTAAACAGCGACCCGCTTTCCATGTCTTGCGAAAATATGGCTTACTTGCAGCGAGTTTCTACACGGGCATTAATTGGCTTCTGCACGGTAGTATTAGCCCATACTGGCAGAAAACCCCAATGAAAGAGATCAGCAATCTGCCCGCTGTCTGTTTCACGGAATACCCGCGCACGGCGTCCTGGAGCTAGATTCCAGGAAGGCTGTAGATCGAAAGAGCCATCTTGGATCAAGCGCATGGGCATAATGGATTAGTGGTTTGGATTGAGCAAAGCGTCCGCACATACCGTTATGTGTACCACATAATATTTGGTAATTTGACAATGGAACGATCGTTCTGTATCGTGAGAGTAGTGATTTTTCTCTTCGAATAAACTTATCATGGCTATGCAAATTTCCCCTTACCCTGCCGTGGCCGGTCGATATGACATATCGCTACCCACACTACTGGCACCAGTGGAACAGATACCCCTTTACACCCACAAAGTCTCAGCAGGGTTTCCTTCACCCGCTGACGACTATGTAGAAGACCGGCTGGATCTGAACCAGCTTCTAGTGCAAAACAAATCTTCCACCTTTTTTCTGCGCGTCCAAGGGGATTCTATGGTTAATGCAGGCATACAAGATGGAGATATGATCGTAGTCGATCGTTCCATCACGCCTGTAGACCGGTCTGTGATAGTAGCTGTTATTGATGGAGAGCTAACAGTTAAACGTTTGGTATTGATCAATGGCGTGGCCGAGCTTCATGCAGAGAATGCTAAGTACGCTCCGATCCGATTTAAGGAAGGACAAAATCTGACTATTTGGGGCGTGGTTACTAGCTCAGTCCATTCCGTAAATTAGCAAATCTTATGTCTACAATCGCGTTGGTGGATGTGAATAACTTTTACGTCAGTGCCGAACGAGTATTCAATCCCAAGCTGGAAGGGGTACCGGTCGTCGTGCTTTCAAACAATGACGGCTGTGTAGTGGCTCGCAGTTATGAAGTAAAGGATTTAGGCATCCCGATGGCTGGACCGTGGTTCAAGCTGAAGGACATGGCCCGCAAACATGCCATCATCGCTTTGTCCTCTAATTATGCGCTGTATGCCGATATGTCCAATCGAGTGATGACCGTGTTGAGTGATTTCAGTCCGCGACAAGAGATTTATAGCATTGATGAATGCTTTATTGATTTAGACGGTATGGAAAGTAATACAACTCAATATTGTCAGTCTATACGACAACGTATTAAACAATGGATAGGAGTCCCTGTCTGTGTCGGTGTAGGTTCTACTAAAACCCTCGCTAAACTTGCTAATCATGTTGCCAAGAAGCATCCTCAATATGAGAGTGTCTGTAACTTTAAGGAAATGACATCGGTTGAACTCGACATACTTTTAGCAAGCATCAAGGTGAGAGAAGTTTGGGGGATAGGACGAAAACTTAATGCACATTTACAACAGGGAGGCATCCAAACCGTACAGCAATTGCGTGATTTCGATGTCATGCGTCTTCGTAAGCGTTTCGGTGTAGTGATGGAGCGCACCGTACGTGAATTACGTGGCGAATCGTGTCTCGAAATGGTGGATATCGCCCCGGACAAACAGCAGATTATTAGTTCACGTAGCTTCGGGCGATATGTTACAGAACTCTGTGAACTGGAAGAAGCGGTCAGTACCTATATGTCGCGCGCCGCAGAGAAACTACGCCGACAAAATTCGGTCGCTTCTACAGTCTTTGTCCACATCCATACAAATCCCCATAAAGAGGGTGCACCACAATACTCCCCAGGAATGACGATAGGGCTTTCCCATCCCACAGATGACACACGAAAACTGACCAATGCCGTGCTGGTTTGTTTGCGCAGAATATACAAGAGAGGGTATGAGTACCAGAAAGCTGGGGTAATGCTGTCAGACATTAGTCCCAAAGGTATTAGCCAAAGCGATTTGTTTGCCGAACAGTTCACAACAAATCATTCCAACAAACTAATGAGTATGTTAGATCAGGTCAATCTCAAAATGGGTAAAGGCAAGCTCAAGCTGGCTAGTGAAGGATTAGAACAGAGCTGGAAGATGAAGACCGGTAGTAAGAGTCCCGCTTATACCACTCAGTGGGGTGAGTTGCCAATTGTTCGGTCTTAGCAATAACAAGGGTTTAAACATAATTTAAAGGAGTTGCATTTGTATCGGCATCGCATAAATATCATGAGGTATATTGCCGCAGTCACTTTCTGCTAATTGAGTCTAGATTACTTTTGATCCGCTGATCGAATAGGCTATATAAGTTAACTTTAGATAATTGTTTTTTGCTCCAATTCACAAACAAGTTTGATGTGAGTTTTTTAAGTAATGCTGAATTGGCAAATTCAATGTTTTTGAAATTTACCTTACGAAGTAAACAAAAATATCTAATTCCCTACCAATATCTTTTTCATTATTCTTAAGTTTTAATTTACCCATTTGATGAAATTTATATTGTCCATCAGTGCTGAGCATAAGAATTTCTATAAATAATCTACTTGCGTTAGAAATCGTACATATTATTTCAATTATATTAGTTAATGTTTAGCTTGCTATTTAAAAAGGGTAATAATAATGAAAAGCCAATTAACTGATGATGCAATTAAAATACTCAAAGCTGACCATAAAAAAACAAGTGAAGCATTCCTTGAATATAAAACACTGGGTGAAGATGATTACTCTTCAAAATTAAGACTTGTAGATCAAATCTGTACACATTTAACAATACATGCAATTGTCGAAGAAGAGATATTTTATCCTGCTGTAGAAGAATCTTCTGCTAAGGGTCGTGAGTTGGTCCTTCAAGCTTTACAAGAGCATGCGAGTGCAAAAGCTCTCATCCTAGAACTTTTAGAATTATCACCCAGACATGAACAATTTAATTCAAAAGTTTTAAAATTATCAGAATACGTCATTGACCATGTTGAAGAAGAGAATGAAATATTTCTCTTCGCTGAAGAAATGGATTTAGATTTAATAGCCTTGGGACAAAATATTGCGGAACGAAAGGATGAGTTATTATATGAAGAGGTTCTGCCCACCTAAGCTAGGTAGAAGATGTCCTGCTATTTGGGTTATGTCCAACAATCGGAAATGTCCACCTAAGAAATATGTACACATCTCGAAATATTGAGCTTGCATTCCTCGATGTCGATATTAAAAGGACTCTACAACAAACGGTAAGATTTAAATTGAAACCCGCCGAAGCGGGTTAAGTGTGAGCAAACAATTTAACTACCAGACGGACTACTGGATTTACCCGCAGATCCAGTGGGATCCATAGCATCATCGCGGTTTTCAATTTTCAACCTTTCTTGATTCAAAATTTTTCCCGATGCGGCCTTATCTTTTCCTGGATTTCCTGTCTGTCTATAACTACTGAATTATTCGAGGATCCACTTTTAGTGCGTTCACCCTCAGTACGTTCATTCTCGCCATGCCTAACAGTTTGATGATCCTTATCACCACTCATATCAGTGGAGCGTTCCATGCCCTTAGGGTCTTTTCCATCATCATCCATTTTATTTCTTACACTTCCGCTGCCATCCATAGTTTGATGTGAGGTCTTCATTTCTTTATTTGTAATCTGACCATCACCATTAAGATCCAATTCAATGAACTTCTTTTCTCCGTAATTATTAAATTCCTCTTTGGTAACAATTCCATCAGAATTGATATCCATATCTTTGTACATTTTATTGTGCATATTTTCCTGAGTAGAACCAGAATTGGCATGCGCTACAGTGTTTCCCAATACAAAACAGGACGTAAGAGCAAAGTAAACTAAAGTTTTTTTCATTTTGTAACTCCATTAAAAAGTATAAAATTTTCTTAATTGATATGACGTATTGTCAGTCGCTAAGAGTTGTATCCATAAAGGACCATCTCAGTATCGATATTAATTCAGTAATAATCTGCGGTCTGTGCATTGCCGCACATACGAACCATTCTCATTGATGTAGCATAAAACCGTTCTTTACTCCTTGCTTAAAGTGCAAATAGTCTGAGTCCCTATAAGCACTTTAAAGTCTCCCTTGACGCGCAAGGAGTATAGAGCTTCATGTTGTATCTCCTTTTCCACTCTTTCCTTCAGCGGGGGGAGTGGTTTTTTGTTTTAGTTATACTTATATTTAAAAAATTATGAAAAAGTGTGCATTTTTACAATTGAGGTTATCGACTTTTTAAAAGTTTGGTTCTTAATGCCAGCCATATCTAATCGAGACAATGCATTTAAGGGAGATAAAATAAGATGAGTGAAAAAAATTCTACTGATAGTGATTTGAATAACATGCTGGGAGAATTGAGAGTTTCTCTACTTGGTTCACACCTTCTTTTTATTTTTTCAAGCATAGTAGTTGCCTTACCCGCAATAGCAATTACAAACGATCCTCACGGAACTGTTACTTTAAATACAGCTGGACAACAAGATGAAGGTTCAGAAAAAACGTTTCAGCAAAAGAAGCAGAATGCAGTTGCTTACAAATCTATCAAAAAAAGCGGGAAAACTTCAAATAAAAAACGACAACCTGTTTTAACAAAAAGAAACAACTTTGACGGGACGATTACCTATAAAACTGCTGGGAAACCAGATGCAGATTTATCAGAAACAATTTCACTAAAGCAAAGCAAAGAAATTGATAAGCAAGCTAAGGCAGTAGGGGTTCAGGTAATAGAAATAATGCATCAGCCCATTATGACAAAGAAGGCTAATTCGGACGGAACCGTTACGTATAACTCCGTGAATGATTTAAACGCAGATTTCTCCGAGACTGTTACTCATAAGCAAAGTAAAGATATAGAAAAGCAAGCTACGGATTCAGGAGTAAAAGTTGTAGAAATAAATGATCAGTCAGTTATGAGTAAAAAATTAAATTCTGACGGGACTGTTACCTATAAACCTGTCGGTGAACCAAAAATTGACACTTCAGAAACTATTCCAATAAAGGATGGTAAGGAAGTTGATCAAAAATTTAAGGAGCAAGGTGTAAAAATTATTGATGTGACCCCACAATAAAGTTATTAAATCTCAACGGTAATTTGCAGCTGCTTAAATGTCGCAGGGAGAAGTAAGAGTTTAATCCGTTTAGTTATCTGCTAATTTTTGTTGACCAAAAACGACTCATTAAAGGTTTAACGCTAGTCCCATGTATCAGAATGGATAACGTGATAACTACAAGTGTCATTTGAATCATTTGTTTTGCGATATTTTCTTGAAGACCATGATCTATTGCATACATGAGATAGTAGATTGATCCTATGCCGCGCACACCAAACCACCCTGTCATACACCGTAGGCGCCAAGTAGTTGAGGATCCTATTAGGCTAATGAACACACTAATTGGACGAGCAACCGTAAATAAGAACATAGCCAGACCGACTGTTTCCCAATTAATAAAGTGAACCGATAACATTCCCCCTATCAAGAAAACCAGTAACAGCTCCGATAGCCTCTCTAAATGTTCCTCGAAGATTAAGGTTTCTGCGCTTATTTTAGGAGGGAGATCGATGTCTACTCTCACGCTATCTATCTTAGGGGCTTTCAATTGAACTTCTTCCACTCTAGCTTGGTCCCCGACCAGCTCCTTCCGTTTCGTACTTGTAAGTTTATTTTCAGTCTGGCGTAATGCAACGCCCGCAAAAAATACGGTCAGAAACCCCCACGCATTAATAGAGACGCTCAATCCATATACTACAGCGATAAGTCCTAATCCAACTAAATCATCTAATACCTCATGCTTTGGGTCTTGTCCTCTCAACATCCAACCCAAATGAGCAAGTGCTGTTCCACCGATCACACCTATCCCGATTGCTGCAGAAGTGGCCCACAACACATCGAGTAAAAACCATTTTGAACCAAAATCCCCGAGATCATGTAGACCTAGCAACCCCATTCCCAGCATAACAAAAGGAAACGCACTGCCATCGTTCATGCCCGCTTCACTTGTTAAAGTAAAACGCAGCTGATCATTATCACCGGCGTGTCGGGATTGAACATCGGTTGCCAAGACTGGGTCGGTGGGCGCCAATATCGCTCCAAGTAATACTCCCGCACCTGCTGGTAGCCCAAGCACATAGTATGCAAATGCTGCGACTATTCCCACTGTAATTGACATGGATACCCAAGCAAGCAAAATGGGGGGGCGCCAACGTGATAATTTTACTGGCACGGGCATTTTTACCCCGGCAGAAAATAACGAAATCAGAACGGCGATTTCCGTCAAGAGTTCTAATTGTGCTGATTGTTTAAATGGATCGAAATGAAATAAATTTAGGAATAGTGGACCAGCTATAAGTCCGACCACTAAATACATAATTGAAGAGGTAAACGGCGAACGACCCAGAATTGTGGTGGTTAGACCTCTAGCGAGTAATACACCTCCAATTATTAAAAACCAATGTGTATGAGTCATTTCAAGTTTTAATAAGGTTAATTCTACTTATGTTTGATCTCTTTCGTATTCCTTGTCAGCGATCAGACACTCAGCCATGAGTAGCCAATGATGCAACGTTAACCGATTCAAATTTCAAATCCCACTCAAGTTCATGTGAGGTAGTGTCGGGAATTCGGATCAAGAATAAGCCGATTTACCCCATCACTTGCCTTAAGCTCTTCAGAATGTTGCAGTTGATTATTGAACGCTCACAATTTGTGGCTATTAATTGGCGTGATATTAATTTTGCGCATTTAATATTTTTTGAAGCATCCAATCTTAAATTTTTTCTAACCTTATAATTTTATAAAACAATATCAAGTTTGAATTACATGCTCTGTACGTTCCCGTACCGACGGGGGAAAAATTGATGCGCAAACTTCTAAATAATATTGCAACAATCATTTTGAATATTGACTAAGTTCTAATTATGACTTCTTCAAATAATCGTGTTTTATGGAAAGGTGCTATTACTTTTGGATTGGTGCATATTCCAATAGCCCTTTATTCCGCGACCACTGAAACAGGGTTGGATTTCGATTGGCTGGACAAGCGGAGTATGGATCCCGTTGGATACAAACGCATTAATAAAAAAACTGGCAAGGAAATTGACAAGGAAAATATCGTCAAAGGTATTGAATACAAAGATGATCAATACATTGTTCTGAGCCCGGAAGAAATTTCAGCGGCCTACCCAAAGAGCACTCAAACGATTGAGATAGCGACATTCGTGCCTGCTACGGATATACCTTTCGTTTATCTGGAACGACCTTACTATACTGCCCCAATTAACAAAGGAGAAAAAGTTTACGCATTGTTGCGAGAAACTCTCCTTGAAACTCAGCGTGTTGCAATTGCTCGCGTTGTAATTCAAACCAAGCAGCATCTTGCTGTCCTCATCCCTTCTGGCCCTGTGTTAATCCTAAATTTGCTGCGCTGGGGGAATGACATTCGTAAGTTGGAAGATCTGAATCTTCCTGCCGAAGGAATAAAAGGGACAAGCGTTACTGATAAAGAATTAAAGATGGCTGCCCAGTTAGTGAAAAGCATGAGTTCAGAATGGAATCCTGAAGAATTTCACGATACATTCAAAGAAAAAATAATGGAGCTTGTCAACCAAAAAGCTGAAAGTGGTGAACTTCAATCTGTTTCTCAACCTGAACAAATTGAACAACCACAAAGCGGAGCGCAAATTATTGATCTCACTGAACTACTCCGGAACAGCCTAAAGAAAGATAAAAATAAGGTTGAGGATACTAAGGCACCAGTCAAGAAAGCTGCAAAAACTTCATCTAAAGAATTGACCCATTCGACAGCAGGTAAGAAATCTCGTGCCTCCTGAATATTAAAGAACATGGCAAAGTCGGACCCACTTAAAACTTATAAATCCAAACGCAATTTCTCTATCACGTCTGAACCCGCCGAAGGCGGTGAAGCAAATGAGAAAGCGCTTTCGTTTGTTATTCAAAAACATTGGGCGAGCCGTTTGCATTACGATTTCAGGCTTGAACTTGATGGTGCAATGAAAAGTTGGGCAATCCCTAAGGGGCCAAGCTTTGATTCCAAAGACAAGCGTTTGGCAGTTCATGTGGAAGACCATCCTATTTCTTACAACCGCTTTGAAGGACAAATTCCAGCGGGACAATATGGCGCAGGAAAGGTCATCATTTGGGACAAAGGGATCTGGATTCCACTTGATGATCCTCATAAAAATTATCGTGATGGCAATCTCAAATTTGAACTGCGTGGATTTAAATTACATGGCAATTGGGCGCTGGTTCGCATGAAAAGCAATGGAGAAAAGCAAGAGCCCTGGTTACTTATAAAGGAAAAGGATGAATACGTTCGTCCTTCGAGTGAATTCAGCGTGGTGGATGAAATGCCTGACAGCGTTGCCAAACTCCAACCCAAAAGCCATATAGTTGCGAAACCTAAAGAAATATTACCTGCAAGTAAAAAAAAGTTAACTTCTGAAATTTCCGACAAAGCTGTTAAAGCTGAACTTCCGCTTACGCTGCAACCTGAACTTGCCACGCTCGTAGATTTACCTCCCAAGGATTCGATTGAATGGATATATGAAATAAAATTTGATGGCTACAGAATATTGACCAGGGTACATGGCAAGAAAATTCAGCTATTCACCCGTAATGGAAATGACTGGTCACATAAGTTACCTACGTTGGTCAAGGCCATAGTGGAAATGAATTTAAAGCCGGGATGGCTGGATGGCGAAATCGTAGTACTTAATGAACAAGGAATTCCTGATTTTCAAGCTTTACAGGGTGCTTTTGATAGCTCAGCTACTCAAAGTATTATTTACTACCTTTTTGATGTGCCATTTTATGGTGGGCACGACTTAAGATCAGCTCCATTAATTGAGCGTCGGGCGTTACTCAAAACGCTCTTTGAAAAACCAACCCCAGAACAGATACGTTTCAGTGATGTTTTTAATGCGCCACCAAATGATATTGTGGCTACAGCATGCCACTTGGGTTTAGAAGGTGTCGTTGGCAAACTTAAAAGCTCTACTTATGTCTCGCGCCGGTCAACTGATTGGATAAAACTGAAGTGCAAGCAGCGACAAGAATTTGTTATTGGTGGCTACACTGATCCACAGGGCTCTCGTTCGCATATAGGCTCACTCCTGCTTGGCGTTTATGATGAAAAAGGTCAGCTGCAATACACGGGTAATGTTGGCACTGGATTTAATGAAAAAAATCTTAAAGATTTAAAAGCAAAACTGGATGGAATTTCTGCTGACGCCAGGCCATTTAGCAAAGCAAATGATATCGATAAAAAGGCTCACTGGGTCAAGCCCATATTCGTGGCTGAAGTTTCATTTGGTGAATGGACGAAGCGCGGACATATCCGTCATTCAGTTTTCCATGGCCTGAGAACAGACAAGAACGTTCATACCATTATTCGTGAGAAACCTATGCATTCCCCTCCCACAAAGCCTGCACCGTCGCCTTCAGTTAAAATTTCATTAAAAGTAACCCATCCTGACCGTGTCATAGATTCATCCACTGGATTGACAAAAATTGACCTCGTACGCTACTACAGTCTGGTCACTCCTTTAATTTTGGAACATCTCAGAGGGCGGCCAGTTTCTTTGGTACGTGCTCCCGCTGGCGTAACAGGCCAACTTTTTTTCCAAAAACATTTGGAAAAAAATACCATGGCAGCAGTCAAACATCTTGATATTGCCCTAGACCCAGAACATGCGGCATTACTTGAAATTTCGACCGCAGAGGGAATTGTATCTGCAGCTCAAATGAATGTGCTTGAGTTTCACACGTGGAATGCCACCAAAAGTGCAATTGGCAAACCTTACAGGATGATATTCGATCTGGATCCAGGTGAGGGAGTGTACTGGAATACCATGCAAGAATCAGCGCAGCTTGTTCGCCAGTTTCTTAAAGAGCTGGGTCTGGAATGTTTTCTGAAAACTAGCGGGAGTAAAGGCTTGCATATGGTAGTACCCCTCAAACGTCTGCGTGACTGGGATACCATTAAGGACTTCTCTCATGCCATTGTTAAACATCTGGCTGCAACCCTACCTCAGCGCTTTGTAGCGATAAGTGGGCCTGATAATCGTGTTGGCAAAATCTTTATTGATTACTTGCGTAACGGATTTGGGGCGACCACCGTGTCGGCTTGGTCAGCTCGCGCGCGTCCGGGTGTGGGAGTAAGCGTGCCTATAGCTTGGGAAGAACTCAAAACCATTACGAGTAGTGCTCACTGGACTGTATCCAATATTCACAGTCGTCTGAATATAGGGAATGATCCATGGGCAGGCTATAACGCCAAGTCTCAATCTATATCATACGCAATGAAAGTCTTGGGATTTAAGCCTAAAACTAATATAAAAGGTATGCAACATTAATTCAACTATCAGGGCGGGTAATAGCGTAACAAACCACTCACGAATCATTACTCATAGAGCCACTCCGTCAGCCAGAACAAATAATTCAAAGGGTGATTAGTCTGTCAGTTGATGAGCTGACAAATTTGCTGTGCCTCAAATTTTTCAAATACTTCTTCGCAAGCATATTTTTCTTCACACTCTGAAATATGTTTCATATCGCACAGACCATCCACAGAATTATTTGCTAATCTCACTTATCTATTTTAATAAACCCATTTTAAGCAATTTTAAATTTGCTGAACCTAAATAATTTAATTGCTCAGTGAAACCATGATTTTTGAAAATCTGACAGATGCTGAAAATGCTTATAACGAACTTAAACAACTATTAGAACTTGCACAAGGTGTACAAGTGGGAGTCACTTTGATACTCACAACTCTCATTGCAAAACATCCTGATTACCTTCAATTACAACTTCTTCTTACCACTGCAGTAGAAATCTTTGATACTGAAGAAGAGAGCAGCAATATTTCTGAAAAACAACGAAAGATTGCGCGAGCGTATGTCGAAAGTGTTCAACAAACCCCGCAGTCCAATCAAGATATACATCCTTTGAAGTTCTGATTTATACATCGCATACCACTGCTAGAAAATTGTTTGCTATTAATTGTTTTCAAAATAAAAAATGAATTATTCCTCGCCCATCAGACAGATGTAAATTTAATGGGAATTTAGAAGTGATTATTGATATATCAAAAAATAATGTTCGAGGGCATTTATAAAAGAGTAATCGGCATGGTATTAACACTTATAGATAAAATAATAGCTGAATTAGAGTCTTCCAGCAGCTTGAAATACGTCGAGGAAAGTAAATTAAGTTTACTGGCCAAAAAACAAGATGTAATCAATGCGCTTGAACATCTAGTTCAGGATAGAAAAGTTTTCTGCTGCAACATTACCAAAAACGGAAGATCGTACAATGTCTATTGGCTATCTTTCCATGTTACACAACCTAAACGCGATAAATCATTGGAATCACCTTCTTTGTCCCCAAAAATAAAACCTCGTGCGCAAGTAAAGAGCCATAATCCTGTCCTAACAACGGAGAAAGAATTACCTGATCGGTGGTGTAAGTCATGTGAAATTAAACATCTGGCTACCGAATTTGCCCATTCCCGATCCAGACGATGTATTCCCTCAAATATAATTTACGAACAAAATAAAAAAGAAATCCAGCTTGAGAGAGTTCGGCAATGGCGTAAAAAAAACAAGGACAAAACAGGTTAGCTACAGCGCATTAATAAGTAAAGGGGTTGTATAAGCTTGGCACCATTCGTCGATTAAACCGGTTATGACTACATCGCTCTTAATAGATGTTAGGTTAAACCTTTAAAAAAGAATTAATCTTCATAATCTAGGCAAAACTTTATAGTATAGACTTGTATTTTTGTATTATGCCGACAGAGCTGTCTATCTTTGGACGAGTTGAGAAACTTGCTTTATTGATTTTTTCTAAGGAAAAATCCTTATGCGGCTTGCTGCTTTTATAAGACAAAATTTGGAAATTATTTTACAAGAATGGGAGGATTTTGCAGTTACTCTTCCCCCCATTAAAGATTCCAACAAGATGCAGCTCCGCGATCACGCACAGATGATGTTGCATGTTATCTGTGACGATCTTGAAACATTTCAATGTGCTCAGGTAAGCATAGATAAATCCTGGGGCAAGGCTCCTCCCCATAGCACGTTCACTGCTGCTGAATCTCATGCCGAAGAGCGGATAAATTCCGGGTTATCAATTGAAGAGGTTATGGCCGAATACAGGGCTTTGCGCGCCAGTGTCTTACGACTTTGGCAATCCAAGTTTAGGCAGGCAAATGAACACGTTGTGCAGGATATGATTCGGTTCAACGAAGCGGTCGATCAGTCTTTAACTGAATCAATTGCACGTTATACCTGCCTACAGCGTGAGGCACAGAATGTGTTTTTGGCGATTTTAGGCCACGATGTAAGAAATCCACTTGGGGCAATTAGCATGGGAAGTCAGCTACTCCTACAGGATGACAAGCTCGATTTAAAACATGTCAACATCGCAAAAGTAATCCGCCTCAGTGTTGATCGCGCCAATAAGATCGTTTCCGACCTACTGGATTTTTCAACGACACATCTAGGTATGAATATACCTGTAACGTTAGTGCAAATGGATTTTCAAGTCGAATGTAAAGCGATTGTGGATGAACTGAGATTATTTTACCCCAAGAGTGACATTCGACTGGAAATGGAGAGTGACCTAATAGTGTATTGGGATCGGGCACGCATTGGACAAGCACTCTCAAATCTTGTAGCAAACGCTATTCACCACGGATCCCCCGGTACCGCAATATCGGTAACGGTGACTAAAAACGATAATGCAATTCAGTGGGTAATTCAGAACCAAGGGAAAGTAATAAGTTCTGAAGAACTTCGATGTTTATTCAATTCACATAAACAATATTCAATAAAGCAATCGGCAGATGGACATCTTGGTCTAGGTCTGTATGTCACCCATTTAATTGTGGAAGCCCACAAAGGGACGATACGCGTCACGTCTACTGCCAATGAAGGTACAATATTTACTATCACTTTGCCACGGGGTCACGCACCTAATACGTAAATTTTGGGCAAAACTAATTAACTAAAATGAACTGTTATTCATAGAATGCAGGCTTAAAAAAGACACGGCTACTAGTTTTTCAAGGCAATATGGTATTGCTGAGAAACTTTATAAGTTTTGCTCTAAGGGAGTTGACCATATCCTGTAATTAAATTTCAGATTTTTTATCTTTAGGACATTCGGAAGGTTCAAAACCATCTGAATATATTCTCAGAAATCCTTTGTACGCTTCTGATAAACCATTACTAGCGGCGACCCATGGTCTATGACCTCGATATGATTCGTTTGCCGCTATTAGCCAATCTTTTTTTTCATTTATTGCCCTAGGAGTTGTACATGAAGACAATGTTACTGAAAGTAAAGATACGCCCAAAATATATTTAGTCGTATCTTTAAAATAAATAATATTCGAAATTGATTCAGGTATTAATGGCCGGATCCGCCTGATCCAGAACCCCCAGATTGTCCAGAACCGCCAGTATGCCCCGAGCTGTTAGATTGACCAGAACCGTTAGATGAATCAGATTGTTCAGATCCACTTCCTTGATAAGTACTAGCATGCCCAGAAGAACCATGTCCGTCCCAAGCACTTTCTATTCTCCCGGAAGAACCGGACTGCCGCGATCTGTCACTCCCTGATCTACCAGATTGCCCTGACATATCAGACTTAGACATACCAGCTTGATTCATTCCATCTGCTCCTGACGAGTTAGATTGTCGCATTCTCTCACCATCCGAGGGTCCCGATTGCCTCGACATCTCTGACCTGGTTTTACCGGACTGGCTGGTTCTATCAGAATCTAGGTTATTAGCATCGGCAAAGGCTGACATTGCTGTTAAAGAAAAACAAGCAGATAACGTTAGACTAACAATATTCTTATTCATGAAATGCTCCTTAAAATAAAATGATTTAAATTATTACAAAGCACATGGAATACTGATTAATTAAATCGAGTACGCATTACCTACTCTGTTTATATTTGTACTAACGGTTTTTATGACTTTGCCGACCCGCCTCTACATGCTGCTCATGCGTTCCACCTCGTGTTGAAGTAGAAGAGTTTTCATCTTTACTCTTATTGCTTCCGGCAGATGTTCCACTTTTGCTCGAAGCTGAACTCCCGTTGCTGCTACTAACGCTCCCACTATGACCGGAAGTCGTATCTTTTGTGTCTTTCGTGTCTTTTCCAGCTGAGGATTTATTGTCAGATGACGTTTTATTGTTTTGAGCGCCACTGTTGCTGCTGCTTTTTCCTGTTGTCATGATTTTTTCCTTTTTTCCTTAATGATTAGATCTGATTTTCCCAAATTTATATAACAATTATTAATAAATTTTTTGGGAGTTATATCTCCAGATTATTAATGGAGAATGATCAAATATTATTGAAAATGAATTTTTATTTCTGTACGGGAACGTACAAAAATTTAAAAAAAACCAAATAGAAAATTGATTGATTTAAAAAAGCGATTGCGCCTGAGTGGTGATGCACGAGTAAGAATTCGGTCATCTGGCCATTTGCACACTGATAGTGTTCGTTGTCGTACAGAATTTAATATTTAAATATTTTATTATTTCTACATGTCGAAGTTTCAATTTTTGCAATGACGATTTAGGAGATAAATATGCTACCTCAAAATGCCAGTAATCCTCAGAATTCAAAAACCGTGTTATTGGTGGATACACCTAAGAGAACGAGGAAATTGTTAGCAGCCCTAGCAGTAATATTAGGATTAGCAGCACTAATTATTTATTTTTGGAATCCAGAATTTATTCCCTGGCTGATGGGAAGTACTAAGCGATAACTAATAAAACGTATTAGTAAGCACATTAGTAATTAAATTTGGAGAATGATGATGTCTGCTTTGCATAGTAATCATAATGATAAATACACTAACTTGGATGAAATAAAAAGGGAACGGCGAATAGATCAATTTCTGGAAATTTCAACGACTACTATTGTTGCAGTGGCAACGATATTTTTTCTTTTCGTAATAATAGCCACTTCAACGGATTGGCTACCCTGGAAAATAAATATTGCTCATATGCTGGGATATTAAGAAGGGCGGATTCAAAACCCGACTGAACTATTATTTAGTAGCGATTCTATAGAGTTCAATATTGTCAGCCAACTCTTACAAACCTCTACCGGTTATTTAAACTCAAGATACTTTGTTAGAGGTATATTCGAATTTCCTGCAATCTCATCTAGTTAAGCTTGCGTGTATATCGACAGGTCTAATTTCATCGGCAAATTTTGACTCAGAAAGTTGGTGTTTTCGTTCAATCCATTTGGCATAATGTATAAATCGTTTTTGATCAGACAGTGATGCAGCAAAGATTTATTCATCTCTAATTTCGATCAGGTTTGCGTTAGATTGTGACGGAAGATGGTTATAAAACGACCTATTTCCCGTGCACTTGCTCTTTTGCCGATACGCATAATTGTTCCCCATTATTCATTTTTCAAATGCATGTAATGTTTTTCTTTTTTCTCCAGCGCTACATATTAACTTCCCCAATGCTTTCACTATTCCCTTGATTAAATTTATTATAAAACATAATGAATTTAATCAATTAAGTTATATAGCGTACAGAGAAGATAATTTACTTTTAATATCATATGACGCGTAATTGATCACTTAATGTCATGTATTTATAAATTTTATTAGTATTTAATTTAAGAGAGGAACAAAAATGAAACTGAAAAATCTGTCCTATGCTATTGCCATAATAGGAACTGGCAACATCCTTTTAATGCCTACAGCTTTTGCAGTATTCGGGTTAGGAGATTCTGCTGGATACATAGGGGCCAGTATTGGTGAAGCTCGATACAAGGATACGCCTGGTGTACTAACTAACAGTGATAAAAAGGATACTGGTTATAAGGTCTTTACTGGATTTCAGCTAAATCCTGTTGTTGGACTAGAAGGGACTTATTATGATTTGGCCAAATACAGGGGTAATTCAACGGCTTTTAATGGTTCAACTGTTATTCCTACCAACGTATCTGGAGATACGACTGCGTGGGGTGTTGCGGCGATTATAACTGCCCCTTCTAATTTGTTCTCAGTCTTTGGAACCGGCTTTGGTCTCTTTGGAAAACTAGGAATGGTTAAAAGCAGGCTCACCACCGATGTATCTGGAATTGGTTTTAATTCACATCGTAAAGAATCAAATACTGGTTCAAATTTTGGTGTGGGAGCCAAATTTGATTTCGCTAAAAATTATTCAATCCGTACTGAATATGAACGTTTAAACAATGTGGGTGATAAAGGTACGACTGGAGAAACTAGGATTGATTTTTGGTCGGTAGGTCTGGCATATAAATTCTAAATATTATTTCTTCCTTGCATTTGCATGCGGCCCATTTTTATTTTCACACCAAAAGGGTTGTACTAAATTACAACCCTTCTAAACCCTTTTTAATTTTTCCAAATTTCGACAAATAATAATTTAAACGGTTTGCTGTGCATTTTTTACCCAAATTTGAAATTTCTATTCCATTAGTATAAGCCTTATTTTTTACTTATCATTTACTAGGCATCTTTAAATCTTCTTCTAACTTCACAGTGCATGTAATGGGATGGCTGAGAAGCATTAAGTAAAAAATACCGTTGCGCGTTTTTCAGAGGTTCCATTACTAGCAAGGGGAGTATCCGCACATAACTCGATCTTAAACATGATTTACCTCTCATATTGACAATAGAACGATCGTTCCATTACTATACAAATATTGAACGGTCTAACATGTAATTAATTGAGGAAATAAAAATGCAAAAAGATAATGTGTTTGATCCAGATCGCATGGTATTTTTTGGATGTATGTGTGGTGCACTGTTTTTGGTAGTTTTTAGTTGGTGATATATATTTAGCATTGAGAAAAATTGTGTTCCATATGAAATCTTAATGCACATGGCAAATGACACCGAATATCTTGGAAAACTTCAGGATTACTACGCTCAGCACAATGTATTACCTCCCTATTCCACTATTATGGAATTGATGGGATATAAATCTAAGTCTCCCGTTGCTGCGTTGATTACTCGTTTACGACTGCTTGGCTTTCTGGAATTCACTGCTGAAAAGCGCCTTAAACCGGGTAAACGTTTTTTTGAGCGCACAGTATTTGATAGTGTGCCCGCAGGTATGCCCAGTCCTGCCGAAGACTCCTGTTCGGATTCACTGACTATAGATCAGTTTCTGATCAATCAACCCTCCAATACCATTTTGGTCACGGTCAAAGGGCAATCTATGACGGGTGATGGAATCATGCCGGGTGATACCGTAGTCGTAGAAAAGCGCAACATGGCGAACGTTGGAGATTTGGTTATTGCAATCGTGGACAACGAATTCACGCTAAAAAGATTGGGCAAGGACAAGAAAGGATTTGTATTGCATCCCTCTAATCCAGAATTTCCCCCTATACGCCCTGAAGGCAATCTGGAAATCTTTGGCATAGTCATCGGGCAGTTTCGAAAATATAGATAATTTATTTGGTGCCAATTCCTCAAGGACAGGATAATTCCGCTATATTGAATGAGTACATTGTTGCCTGCATATGTGTTGCTTGATCTAGAAACAACAGGATGCACCCCTACACTTGATCGTATTACTGAAATTGGTTTGATTCGCTATGAAAAGGGTGTTGAAGTAGGTCGTTGGAATACGCTCATTAATCCTGAAGTCAGTATCTCACCGTTTATTCAGCGGCTTACAGGTATTACCCAAGCAATGGTTCCTCATGCCCCCACATTTGAGCAGGTAAGTGAAACGTTGTTGCAATGGCTGGATCACGCAGTATTGTGTGCCCACAATGCACGTTTCGATTATGGATTTCTCAAAAACGAATTTAAACGGATCGGTATTACGTTTCAAAAGAAACTTCTATGCACCGTCAAGCTTTCCAGAAAGCTATATCCCCACCATCATTCACATGGCCTTAGTGCCATTATCGAAAGATTTAATCTAACGTGTCACCAGCGTCACCGTGCGATGAGCGATACGCAAATGATGGCAGATTTCATTGATGCAGCAATGTTTGAATTAGGAGAATTTAAAGTCCAGGAGGCTGCAGGAATATTACTGAAGCAACAAGCGATTCCGGTAAGTTTAAATCATCTTGATATCTCTGCTATCCCAGAAACCTGTGGTGTGTATTTATTTTATGGCGATAGCGCATTACTTTATGTTGGCAAAAGTGTTTCATTGCGATCTCGAATATTTAATCACTTTCAGAGCGATCATTCTTCCGCTAAGGAAATGCGCATTGCACAAAAAATCAAACGAGTTGAATATCGTCTTACTGCCGGTGAATTAGGTGCTTTGTTATTGGAATCGCGGTTGATTAAAGAATATCAACCCATCTATAACAGGCAGCTTAGACGTGAGCGACAACTTTGTGCATGGCAAGTCAACTCTGATCCC
Source organism: Candidatus Nitrotoga sp. SPKER (assembly GCA_003402285.1). GTDB lineage: Bacteria > Pseudomonadota > Gammaproteobacteria > Burkholderiales > Gallionellaceae > Nitrotoga. The sequence goes on from QFXG01000016.1 coordinate 40,728, forward strand.
AACGGCTCGCCCTTAGTGACCTTGATCAATGATAGCGACATAAATTGGCGTGATATGGAAAATGTATATGGCGCTTTCAAAACGACACGTCAGGCAGTTGAAGTACTGAATAAGCTGGCCGATGAACATGGTTTATGCGATAAGGCTTTAGGGCTAGAAAGAGGATCGGGTATATGTTTTTCTCATCAAATTAAGCAATGCAGAGGTTTGTGTGATGGCAAGGAATCCGCCAAGTCACACTGGTTACGCCTCGTCGCCGCATTAAGTGGATATAAGCTTCTGACATGGCCGTATGCGGGACGTATTGGAATTAGAGAGCACAATACAGAAAATGATATCTCCGAAATACACGTCTTTGACCAATGGTGCCATTTGGCAACCGCCGACGATCACCATAAATTAGATGAGGTAACAGGTCCCCCCCGTTTTGACCGTGATACTTACCGCTACCTCCTCAAGTTCCTCAACCGAAAAGATGTCGAGGTAATCCCGATGAATGGATAAACGTCCACTCCACCGCCAATAATTTTGCCATAATGTATCGCTATATTTGTCCTTCTAAAGCTATTTAACTTGTACCTGACGAAAAAGCTAAATCTTAATTTGCCGCTCCAACTACCCACATAAAACACGGCAGTAAATGCTTAAAAATAGCTAATAAGGGCCGCATTATCGTCGTTGCTTAACTTGGTGCGCATATTTGGGCTGCTTAAAATGGAGTGTGTCAAGCGAAGTATCAATCCAATCTTCGAACCCAACAAAACCGGCAATGATTAACAATGTTGTTCACAAATAGACGTCTCCCTGAAAAAGAAAATGGAGCGAACATTTAAGTTAATTCCTTGATTAACTGGCGCACCGATATTTGTAAAACGTTAATCTTAATATAGGTATAGTCTTCTTCATTTTTATCAAACCCAATAAAAGAGGAAGCCGAGCAAACTCCACAGTACCCTATAAAGTGGTTCTCCTCGCGGAAAGGTGTTCACCTATATAAATTACATACCTCCTGAGCGGCTCAAATTGTTATCAATTTGTTTCTTATTAGCTAAAATGTGCGGCGTTGCAATGAATGATGAGTAAAGGAAAAATGCATGAATAAGGTGCTTAGGAAGACAGGAATGGTCGTCGCTGCGCTCGTAGTTCTGATCATATTAGCTTTAGTGGTTATTTATACACTGAGTACCATACGCATGAACAAGAAATACGATCTTGTTGCATCAACTATCAATGCACCGAAAGATCAGGCCTCGATCACAGAAGGTAGACGACTGTATATTTCCAGAGGATGCGTAGACTGTCATGGCGCAGATTTATCTGGTCAAACCTTTATCAATGTTCCGCCGATAGGAAAATTTACGGGCACCAATCTGACCTCAGGCAAGGGAGGGGCAGCAAGTACGATGAGCGATACCGATTTCGCGTTCGCGATTCGTCATGGTATTGCTCCGGATGGAAGTGCATTGATCTTTATGCCCGCGACTGATTTTCAGGGCATGAGCGATGAGGACGTAGGGAAGATCATTGCTTACATCCGTAGGGTAAAACCAGTAAACGAGACATCTCCCGCACAGCACGCAGGTCCTATCACACGTTTATTGTTCCTTGCGGGGAAAATGCCTTTGCTGGTTTCGGCGGAATTGATCAACCATCAGGCTAAATCGCCTGCGCAAGTGGAAGTCGGCGAGACCGTCGAATATGGTCGTTATCTGGCAATTGGATGCACTGGTTGTCATGGGCCGGGCTTCTCTGGCGGCACCATTCCGGGCGGTCCGCCAGATTGGCCACATGCCAAAAACCTCACACCTGCCGGCGATCTAGGGAAATGGAGTCAGGCTGAATTCATAAAAACAATGCGCACCGGCGTGCGCCCGGATGATTCGACATTGAAGCCGCCTATGCCATGGAAGAACTTCAGCCTTATGACCGATGTGGAATTGAAGGCAATATGGATGTTTTTGAAGACAATACCGGCGAAGGAAACTGGAAATCGTTAACAGTTTTTGTGAAAATAAAGTAATAGTTGCAGGTTAGTGCGGCAATACATAACTAATCTTACATGTCGATCAAAGGGTATCGTTGAAAGTATCGGTGGATATGCAGGTACTTTTGGAGCACCAGTAAATCAATTGGCTAGGTCAGAAATGATCTAACCGATTTTCTTTTGGTTGAAGGCTTTTTGGGGCCTTTCATTTCCAATCTGTTCCCACCGGATCATTGCAAGACTACGATTGACCCGACGGACTTGATTCGTAATGCGGTTTAATTGCCTCCAATAGCTCATTAATCTGTACAACCGAGTAATGTGCAGTCATCTCTAGTCGGGTATGCCACAAAATGTCACCAATCGTTTCTTCAAGTGCACCCGCCTTTCGCAATCGCATCCCAATCGTATTGCTTGATTGGGATCGGGTCACTTAGAAATTCAATTAACTTTTGGACAAGTTCTAACACACAAAAAAGTAGTGCGATCTAATCACGAAAAGGAATCTCGTACACCTCTGCCCAATAAAAATTTTTATCCAGAATCTTATTATTTTTCTTTTGAAGCAGTTAGTATGAATATGTCGGCATGACGGAATTAGGCCTAAATATTCGCTTCAATAAACACAAGGAATTCAGTCCAACTGTTATGTAAAGCAATAAGAATGGCCTCTTTTTTATCTTGTAGCCTGAAGTATTTCAATGTGCGCTCACGTACAGTCATGATTTAAATTTTAATTTGATAATTCTAAAAATTATTTTTTGGAATTATCATGATTAAAAAAAATCTTTACTCTAGAAGACTGAAACTTTCATCTTCTTTGGCGATGATCATTATAGTTTTGGCGCTGGCGGGATGCGGGAGCGAGACTACATTGCCCACTTCGGCTGGCATCGGACATAATCCTACATTGCCTCCTCCACAACCCACGCTGTTTCCAACAGTGCATGTGGCCCCTGCTAAAGGCTGGCCTATAAATGCTAAGCCAGTCCCTGCGCCGGGCACAAATGTCACACGATTCGCTGAAGGCCTCGATCACCCCCGGTGGATTTACGTCTTACCCAACGGTGATGTTCTTATCGCCGAAACCAATGCGCCACCTAAACCCGAAGATGGCAAAGGTATTAAAGGATGGTTTATGAAAAAGGTTATGGGTAAGGCAGGTGCTACAGTGCCAAGTGCCAATCGAATTTCATTATTGCGTGACTCCGATGGAGACGGCATCTCAGACGTAAGATTTGCATTCCTGGAAGGGTTAAATTCGCCCTTTGGGATGACATTGGTTGGTAATGATTTTTACGTTGCTAACACAGACGCAGTGATACGATACCCCTACAAACCAGGGGATACTAAAATCTCTGCGCCAGGTGTAAAGGTAATGGATCTCCCCGCTGGGCCGATTAATCATCACTGGACTAAAAGCCTCATAGCCAGTCTTGATGGTACACGGCTGTATGTGACGGTAGGTTCCAATAGTAACGTTGGGGAAAATGGAATCGAGAAAGAAGAAGGGCGCGCCGCTATCTGGGAGCTAAATCTCAGAACGGGAATTAAACGTATTTTTGCCTCGGGGCTGCGTAACCCGAATGGGATGGCATGGGAAGTGAATAGTGGTGCATTGTGGACAACAGTAAACGAGCGCGATGAACTAGGTAATGATCTTGTACCAGACTATATGACGTCGGTGCAAGACGGTGGTTTTTACGGCTGGCCCTACAGTTATTTCGGGCAGCACGTCGATACACGTGTGAATCCGCCGCGCCCTGACTTGGTTGCAAAAGCAATTTATCCTGACTACGCATTAGGGTCTCACACCGCCTCGTTGGGTTTGACCTCCGCGCAAGGCACTAGCTTACCTACCCGATTCCATAACGGAATGTTTGTGGGTCAGCATGGTTCTTGGAACAGAAAGCCACATAGTGGCTACAAGGTGATTTTTATACCCTTTAGCAACGGTCATCCGACATCTGAGCCGGTAGTCGATGTGCTAACCGGCTTTATTACCAAAGAAGGGGACGCACTGGGACGGCCCGTGGGTGTTGCATTGGATAAAAGAGGAGCCTTATTAGTTGCAGACGATGTAGGCAATATAATCTGGCGAGTTACTTCCGCAGCTTTTTAAGCACATTATTTTAAGGATCATGAAGACTGGACAGCATCACCTCTCAGTTAAGTGAGTACTTAATAGAAAAAATTTAATTCCTATTGAGATCCACCGCACAGATCGGAGAACACTAAATAGGTATTATTAAATCGTTCTTCACTAATTGCTATAAAGCTATAGATAATTTCCTTTAAAAATATCTTTGCCTAAAAGTCTCAGGACGCGCATTTTAGTGACGAACGTTTATTTTTCACTATTTTCTAGGAGTTGAATATGGATAATGCAGTTAATCCCCAAAAAAACATTGAATCAAAGCTACATGAAACAATTGATAAGGTGACCGACAAAGAAGTGGATATGATTGCTGGGCTAGCGAAATCATCTATAAAGTTGTTGAGTCAGTTGCTTATCGTGCAGCACAAATTGAAGACAGCTATCATCGTCTTATTGATAAAAGCCGGAGTTGCATACAGAGCAATCCCCTTAAGTGTGTCGGCATAGCTATTGCCCTGAGTTTTATGTTTGTAAAATTACTTAACAAGCCACGCGGAGATTAATGTGAATAAATCATTAATTAGTTTGGCTATAACCACATGCTATACGATTGCTATTGCCGCAATACTTACTGGCTGCGAAGGCGGCGGGCAATTAGCGGTGCATGGCAAAAAAGCTGACAATCAGCAAACTCCAGCATCAAGTGTATTACCAATTGTTCCTAAAGACACTCATCATGCAGTTGGGGCGGATGGTGCAAATAATTAATTGTGTATTTGTAAATTTAAGATTTGATTTGATCAAAAAAATAGGTTTATATTCTTACAAATAAAGTGATCATTAGTAGTATTTCAAATCACTTAAAACTTAATTATAAAATTGGTATTTTTATAATTTATACAATTTTTTAAAAAATGAAGACAGTCAATCAAGTAAGAAATAAAGAAAATTATAAATTACCTCATGAGCGTGATCAGTCCACCGATGCTGATGGTACGGGTTCGGGTTCGTCGCATGAAGGATCACAGCGTCTCCTAGATCAAGCTTTAAAGGACATCAAACGAGGGGTCAAAGATACGGATCGAGGTACACCTTCAGATGTACCTATAAGAACTAAAGACAAACCATAAATAACTGTAATTAATGGGTCTTCTTTATAATAGGCCAGAAAGACTGTTCCTATTGGCTTGTAAAACGGAACGGCAATCAAGTTACGCAACTTGCTTCAAGTTTGTCTCACAGGTGTAATTTTTCACTTGCAGAAGTCCCTGTTTACTTAGTGCCTTCTACTTACTCATCCGCAAGTTTATTTATATTCTGCCTGGATTCATTTTATCGTCAAGCGGAGTTGCGTATTCAAATATGAAAACTACTGAAATGATCTATTGTTATCACTGCAATCTACAGCATCCTCGTCAGGAGATGCGTTTGGTTATCTCTAAATCTGGGAAACGATGGCGTTGTATACAGAGTATTGAAGCGGTTAGGACTGGCACGAGAGAAAATCGAGAAGCTTTTGGTCGCAATTCAACAGCAAATAATAGGGCAGAAGCTCAGGCAAAATTAAGGTTGAGAGTGCGGCCAGATTTCAAAAACTAACAATGGAATATATAAACCTCCTCCAATGGCCAGCAATGATCGTTACTCTAACTGCATCTTGGTTGGTTGCATCACAATCAACGCATAAGCGACAAATAGGTTTTTGGGTCTTTCTTCTAAGCAATGCTTTGTGGGGAATATGGGGTTGGCATGATCAAGCGTATGCACTTTTAGCCTTGCAGTTGGCTTTAGCTGGATTAAATATTCGTGGAGCATCAAAAAATGATCAGACGTCTAAAGCTAAGTAAAATTTTAGAGTTTGATCTCAACGTTTGATGTGCAATTGTTTGATAATTCTTTTTTTCATCGCTGCCTCCCGTCCCAGTGGCGGGTCGAGTGCATGCTGTAGGGGTTTTAATTCACGCATCACCAAATTTAGAACATCAGTTTTATACAAGGTAGCATACTGAATCGATTTGAATAAAACTTTTTCTAAGCATACCATCTTATAGTTATGGCTCTTATTATTCTAAATTTATTGACATTCGTGTTTGATTAAACCTGCTTTCCAAAGTGCAATTACAACCTGCATTTCTTGATGTGGAGCTATATGCGCACCTCGAGTTACACTTTGCCATAATTTCAATTCGTCATCCACAAGACTGGAATTAGTTCTCAGTAAGAATATTGCTCTCGTGGCAATGCCCTTGTACATAATCGATGAACAATATTTCCCTTTAGGTATTCCAATAATCAAACCACTCTCGCAAAGTCCGAGAAATGAACAGCGGGGATAAAGTTCTTGGCGTACTAGCCTAGAATTTGTAAATAATTTTGCTAAAGCAAATCTCCAAGCAAAACTTGGTGCAATTGCCGCATTCGATTGACAGTATTGCGCTGCCATAACTGCTGCAATACCGTATTTATTTAATTGATCCTCTCTGATCGACCGTTTATTTAACTGGTGTTTCATATTATTGATATCTACTTTATTTGCTATCAGCTATGTGTATATAAATTTGGTTTCATTCAATAAACCGACAAAGTTTCCTTTCTCGGCGAAACTGTTAATAATTTATCAATTCATTTTATTACCAATTAAATATTAACTTAGCGATTCATTTAAATATGTCTGGTTTCGCACATCTATGAAAAGCAGTGAAATCTTTCAAAAATTCGTCCTGGTGGGACATAGCCCGCTCAAATTGGTGGTTGGATTAATAATAAAAGGCAAATAAAAAACCGCCCTGAATTGGAGAGACAGGGCGGGCAAGGGGAGTTTTAAAGATGCTCTCCGCTTAAAGACTGAAAAGGGAGCTCACGTGTAACAAAAAGCAAGGAGGTATTTTGCACACGTTGATCATCAAGCAGAGAACGATTATAGAATAGGTGAATTACATCAAAAGGTCTGTTCGGTGTAACACTTTGAAGATCAGTTTCAAGCTGCCAAATTAAAATCAAGTTGATGGGTCTGTTGGTTTGTGCACAGACTGTGTGCTAACTATAGGTTAATGTTATTACAGAGTTGGTATTACATGGATAACTCTATGTGAATGACAGTCCGTCATTTTAATTAAGAATTCCTAACTTTTAAATGGAGTCACAAAATGAAAAAATCTTTTACCTACCTCACCCTTGCGTCCTGTTTAGTTTTGGGATCTACAGTAGCTCACGCAGACTCGGGTTCTTATCAAGGAAAATCTCCAGAACAGATGTTCAAATCCATTGATACCAATTCAGATGGCAATGTAACTTTAGATGAATTTAAAGCATGGCATAGCAAGAAGAATAAAGACGGGTGGAGCGGAAGTAAGGGTTCACAGGGAAATTCCGAAAATAATCGAGGAAATTCAACTAACTCTGGAGATAGGTCACGCTCCGGTGGATCTAATTCCTCTGGTCAATCGGGTGGTTCCCGCTCGGGTAGCTCAAATTCCTCTGATGGTGGAGGTAGTGGTAGTTCAGGTTCCTCGGGAAGTTCGAGTGAATCCGGGCATTAAGATTATTATTTATGTTGATTAAACCCGCTTCGGCGGGTTTTTTCTTACCGCAGAGTATTGTGCATAGTAATTTTTGATCACTCTTAAATCCGCTTGCCCCATTAATGTAGCGGAAGCCCACATGAAAATTTTATTGTTGATAGCTGCTACTTTATCCATGTGGGATACGAACTGCTATGCGCTTGAAAATAAAGAAGCTTGCAAAGCTTAATTTTGCCAAGAAAACTTGTATGTTTGGCGAAATAAATGATTGCGTTAATCAACTTTTCGCGTTCGTGATTTATCAGCATTTTTATATTATAACCCCACGCTTCCTAGAAAGCGGTTGTTATTTTGTTCATACATTGACGGTCCGGTTGTGGCACGGAGCACGCTGTGGGCAAGGCCCCTAAAGCAGTTATAGCCAGCACCAGCTGGGCAAACCAATGGCAGCTTATGGGTACTATGTTGCATTCACACCCGATGCCATTTACAGTCCACATGGATTAGACTTCCCGTAACCGGACGCTGGCTAATGCACTATAAGCTCCAAAACCAGTCAGTGATACCGCATTGAAATCGCCCTGACGGAAGTTTTGTCTACTCGCGATAGGCGAACTTCAGAAAAACGGATGCTATGCACACTAACCTGAGAATACAAAAAAAGTTATCAATAAGTATTGTTTGTAATGTGAGTGATTGAGAAATTAGCAATGCAGAACAAGCTTAGTGACTTTTTTTAGCGAGTTCCGTATTGTGCAGCAGCTCGCTGAAAACCTCTACCGGTGATCTAAATCCGAGTGACTTCCTCGGGCGTGTATTCAAGCTCCATGCAATCTCATCCAGTTGCTCTTGCGTGTATACCGACAGGTTTGTACCCTTTGATAAATATTGACGCAGCAGACCGTTGGTATTTTCATTCAATCCGCGCTGCCACGGGCTGTGCGGGTCGCCGAAATAGACCGCCACCCCGGTTCTTTCACTCAATTGCACGTGATTGCTCATCTCGCGCCCCTGGTCGTAGGTGAAGGTGTTGCGCAATTCCGGTGGAATCGCATTGAGTGCCTCGCTGAAGCCGTCAAGCGCCGACTGTGCCGTGCCATCCGGCATCCTGGCCAACACTTCCATCAGAGTTATGCGTTCCACCAGCGTACCGACTGAAGAACGGTTCATCGCGCCTTTGATCATGTCCGCTCCCAGTGTCCTGGTATCAGGCGATCTGCCACTTCCGGGGGTCGCAGGTGTATGCTCTGCATTTCCGCTATGTGCCCACGTCCTTCTAGAGTCCGTGTTTTAGAACGGCGTTTGTCTTGACTCCAACGCAAGCAGGCAATCAATTCACGGCGCAGTTTGCCACGCAGCATGGCATAGAGCGTGCGGTAATGGTTTCGTGGCTTACGCGTTGCGAAGGTTCGTCGGGATGCATGCCCTTGAGTGTGCCTGCAATTTGTTCGGGTGACCATTTCTTCTTGAGATGGCCTACAACAACTCCAAACAATGCGCCTCCATAAATGAGCTTCAATTCCTTGCGGGGATTGATGCGCAGACTGCGTGCTTGGTCGCCAGCCAATGATGCATTGTAACCAGATTCAAACACCTAATCCCGATCCAGCTCTCGTGAAATGGTGCCGAGGGAGCGGTTCAAGAATCGTCCGATTTACCGCACCCCTTTGCTCTCTTGCCTCATCAGCATATTCGTCGCCCGTTCTTCGGCATTCACATGCGTGTAATGCGTTTCTGATTTCTCCATCGCTACACCTTAACCGCTCCAAGGTGTTGCAGTTGGTTATTGAGCGCGCCCAGTGCTGTGATTACAATCGGCACTAAGCGGCCTGATAGGGGCTATTGAGGAATAAGGAGGGTAACGGTAGTGGCGCGGCCCTTCAATTTGCTCAAGAGCTGTAATGGCAATGGCCTGGACAATCCGGTGCGGATTGTCGATGTATTTGTGAATGAGCTTGAGCTGGCCGAACTTGGGTTTGAAGGTGTTACTCCGCATCGACAGGAGGACCTGGCTACCATCCATCACTTCTTCTGAAGCTATACATCTACGGATATCTCAATCGCATTCAATCGAGTCGGCGTCTGGAACGGGAGGCACAACGTAATGTCGAGCTGATAGCTCACAGAACATCTGGCACCCGACTTCAAGACAATTGCCGACTTTCGCCGTGAGAACGGCAAAAGAATTCGTGACGTCTGCCGCTGCTATGTTGCAATGTGCCGCCAGTGAAAGCATTTGCGCTGACGTAGAAGTTGTTCATGTCTACCAGGGCGATGGTAGTCATAGAACGCTACTTGACCGAATGCACTGAACTGGTGACTACACCCCAAACGGTCAGATCTTGTCCTTCTCTAAATCGGATCGGTTCGTACTTATGATTCTCGGCATGGAGCTCGGCAATGCCATTGAGTAATATCAGGCGCTCGACTGTCAGTTCACCATCAATGACAGCTACAACCACAGACCGGTCTATTGGCTCGACAGAACGATCAACGACGATGATGTCGCCGTCATGAATGCCTGCATTAATCATTGAATCCCCTTTAACGCGTAGGAAAAAGATGGATGACTTGTTTTGTACTAGAAGTTGATTGAGGCCCAATCGGACTTCTATGTAGTCGTCGGCAGGTGACGGAAAATCGGCTGAGACCTTGTGGGCGTATAAGGGAATCCGCTCAACCGGCGCCAATAGAGCAGGCAGCCACTTATCATGGTGAGTGAGCGTATGCGGATAAGATGAAATGTGTATTGCCATGAAGAAGGATACCAGGGGGGGAGAGAAAAATAACCGCCTTCACGATATAGAACGATCGTTCTATTATCAAACTGGAGAGAACATATTGTAACATACACCACATGTGTGAACGCTTTGCTCAATCCCAACCGCTTATTTATTATGCCCGTGCGCTCGATCTGGTATGGAATCCTACGTATTTTGATCTAGACCCTTCGGGCTGATGCTACCAGCCAGAAGCCGATCAATGCACGTGTCGAAACTCCTGCTAGTAAGCCCTATTTTCGCAAGACTTGGAAAGCTAGTCGTTGCTTAATCCCCGCTGATGGATGGTATGAGTGGATGGGAACAAGGAAGAGTAAACAACCTTACTTCATCCATCGTTCAGATGATGAGCCGATTCTTATGGCTGGGCTGTATGAAACCAACACCCATGCCAACATCACGAGCTTCTCCATCCTCCCCACAGAAGCAAAGGGTGCTTTGCGTGATGTGCATAATCGAAAACCGTTGGTGCTTTCCGGTGACGCTGGTAAACAATGGATCAAGCCAGGTTTGGGAACTGATGAAATTTCTGCACTGGCTCAAAGTTCGCTGACTGACGAGAGATTTGCATGGCGTGCAGTCTCTACCAAGGTGAATAATGCAAGGAATGCGGGGGTGGAGTTGATTTCGCGATTAGGATAACAATTTCCTTCCTAAGCTAAGTTCCTAACCTTTCCACCTATGGCATACCTGTCAGATGAATAGGACATTGTGCCGCATTATACCCATCTGACAGTACTGTTGGGCATGGGAATTTCCCAGAAAGCTGAAAACTGAATTCATGACAAACCGAAATCGTTTTAAATTTCCCATGTTACCAACCGTTCAGATTCAGCCTGAGCCCATAAATGTGCTCCCTTGCACTCATATTGAACGGCATGGTTACTCCCTATCCGGCAGTCGGGAGGGCATGCTCGGGCAATTTATGGTGCACCCACTGGTTTGCTGTTTAGCTAGAGTTATGGGTGATTTCGACTATGACTTAGGACTGCGCATTACTCAGTTACATTGGGTGGCACTTAGTAAATTTGGAAGGTTCTAAAACTCCAGCGGAGAACAGTTGGGGTATGTTAATTCGTGGTGGGAAGGCAACCTTAATCCCCACCGTATCAACTCGACCTGTTCAGGATCGTCTACTGCTGACATTTGCGGAAGGTGTCCAAAGTATAAATCATCTATTAATAACAAGACGGGGCATCAACCTCATCCTATCCTGTAGAAACAGTAAATTATATTTTCGTTAATGAATATATCATTAGCCGAGCTTGCGCATCCAGTCGGGCTCCGGAACCTTGTTAGCCGTGTAGAAGTGCTCTAGGCGCTGTCGATTAGGTTTGCCGGCAGTCAAGCCAAGATACTGCGCCGCATTCTGTCCGAAAAATGCATTGGAAAGTGTCGTTTTTCGCGTCACAATCCCTGGCTGATCAGCTTCGATACGGTGCATCACATCGATGAAGTCTGACAGGTATCGCTCCACGTGGCGCTGCGGCAGGATCATGGTCCAGTCTGTACCGTACATTAGCCTCTCGAATAATACCTGGTTTTCCGAAGCCGCGTAGAGCTGTTGCAAGATGTCCGCAATTTTCTTTTGATTACCGAGGACGCCCGCGAAATAGCTGCTATCGGCATATGTGTTTACGCCATTGGATCCCCCTGCCGAGGTAATTAACTTCAAAAATTCGCGCGGCCTTTCGGCATGGTGGTCCTCCAGATCTGTATCGCCGAAATGCCCAAAACTAACGCGCAGTCCCTTAAACTTCTGTAGTGCGGAAGTCCAGTATTTGCTGCCTGCCAAATCCTTAAACTCTTCGTAAGGTCCGTTTGAATGGTTAGTGTGAGCCATAATGGGCACATCATTGGCAATGCAATATTGGAATAGACTCTGCATGGCGGCGTCGAGGCGACCACCAAAGTCTGGATTCGCTGCGGCGGAGGGGAGCGTCGCTTTGCCCTGCCAAACAGTCTTTCCTGTGTTACCCCACGGGGCGAAGCCCATAGGTGGATAAAGCTTCACGCCAATGAACCCACGAGTCTCGATGGCATGTTTGACGAGAAGTAGTGACTCCCCCATACTACCTGAGCCACTGGTCATTGCCTCGCGGAAGGGACAGAAGGGGGCGAAGCCATGAACTCGGCCACCGAGCAGGATGGAGACCTTGCTCATAACTTCCACCTGGTCGGCAAGTGATGTCGGTGTAGGCTTGCCGTGTGCTAACCACCAGTCATAGTCGACCATGCTGGGCACTACTAGGTCAATCTTGCGTTCGGATTGCCTCGAATACGTCGTTAGGTAGTCAATGGCATTGACATGGCGGTGATTGAAGTTGTGCAGCACGAATTGTAGATAACCGAGGAAGGTAGGCTGACTGCCTAGCACTGTCGCCCCATCGGACCTACGCTCCTCAAATTCATCATACGTCGCGGGCAAATCCGCGATTGCAGCGCCAAGGCCTACCTTCCCGACTTTCGGTCCCAGTACCGAAGCACCTAGAGGTGACTTATACACCACATCCGCTGCCGCTCGGAGCTCACGCCGCCCGACCGCATAGCCCTCCCGGAATGATGGCATGGCCATCTTGCGCATCTGCTCGGCGCCATCGCAGTTTTTGAGCAACTCTGCATAACGCTCAATAGCCCTTGTTTCATCCTGTGCGCTGGGTGCAAGGTGCCATGCCAAATTTTGCAAGATTGCTCCCATTTGATTGACGAGAGGATACATCTCAGAATCAGGACCAACTGTCGTCTTTGACAGAAATGACTTGATCTGCAAATCTCTGCCGTTAAAAAAGTGCGCGTGCGTGTCGATCGTCAGCGGAGTTGCAATACTTAAAACGGTGGGGTCGGAGAGACACAGGGTCGCGGCTTTGGTGGTCCCAGGGAACGGCGCGAGCGCCGCTAAAATGCTGGCAATGAAGGTACGACGACTTGAATCGTGTTGCATGGTTTCCCTCTCCTTAGTGATGCTAATTAATGTCTCAAAGTAGCCGCTGGATCGCCGTAATAGCCGTATAGCAGCCCCAACGGGTTATTTTTTTCAACGTAGAGTTCGCGGCGAACCGCAGTTAGCGCGTCGCTGATTATTTCCCCCTTGCCTAGCTTCGCGATGAGCCGCGTTGCTACCTCGTGCCCTAGACGCAACCATACTGACACCTCTGTCACTACCACACCTTGCGCTCCGAGCTGAAACATCGCATTTTCAAGGCTTACATGCGGAAGATTGGTAGAAGGACCGGTTTCACAAGCATTAAGGATGACGAGTGGGGCTCCCGCAAGATAAGGTACATTTTCCTGGGTCAGCCTATTTAAGAGGTTTTCTAGCTTAGTACTTGTTACGATGTCATTGTCATTGAAAGACAGCTGCGGCCCTAGTGGTTCCAAGGAGTTAGCTGGTTGCATGGCGCCGCTAGAGGCATGTAGAAAAGTGAAGATGGCCGAGATGTTCATTCGCTGCTTTGTCAGCGCCTTGTCGAGCAAATCTGCGCCCGAATTGACAACAATTAGATTTGATGGTGACATAATCTGGCGTAACTGATTCATTTGATCCTCAGCCAGCTTGACTGTGGGGTCGGCGCTACTTCCGTATTGAGCGAAAACTACCTTGCGCGCAAGCTCCTTGCCTTTAGCAATGGTCCTCTGCCGCTCGCCGGTGTTGGCGCGCAACACGCTGAGGCTGAACCGCAATCCCCAGAACTTCGCCGGCTCGATGTCTGGACCAAGTGGGTGTAGATACTGCCATGGTAGCGAGACCCGGTTAGTTACGATTTTCAATCTCAAGGGTCGGTCCTTGGTCTGCGCCGCGAAGACCTCGAGCTGACCGATGATGTTGAGCAACTTACTGTCCTGAGCATAGCTGAACAGGTGCCGATAAAGTTGTTGCCCGACATCGGCGATGGCTCCAACGACGTTCGCTGACTCCATGTTTGTCAACTCAAGGCTCTCCAATGACTTCTCCGACACTTTGGCATCAATCCCAGTCGAGCTCAATCGCCTAAGGAAGTCGCCCTGCAAGCTAACGGCTGACATTGCTCCGTACGCGGACAATGTCATGGCATCCATCAGCGTGTCATTTACGCCAGACAGGAATTTCCTGCGCACTCCTCGGTTGTCAAATGCAAGCTCACCGATCTCTGCCTTGAGCTCAGCGCTAACCGGCTCAACCTCGAAGCTGATGATCCGGTTTAGCTCTTCGGTGGCGTACAGAATCACATCTGGACTCCAATTAGACGTGACGTTCGGCTCCGAAGCGAGGCCAGCGACCACTGTGGGCAACGCAGTTGTGGACACGGTGCCATCTTCCTCAATGGCAACATCGACAGTCAGCCGGTCGTGCTCGTTTCCCGTCTTGTCGTTTATGATCAACAACTGAACTGCTCCTATGTAAGCGCGACCCTCCGGACCGTGCTGCGGAGTGAAATGGAATAGAATTTCGTTCGAGCGGCGCTTACTCGGTTGGTACGTGATATGCTTGAGCGATTCCGCATGGGGTTTGCAAAACGAACAGGAGAAAACAACAGTAAGCCCGACGTCTTCTATGCTATTAAGGATTTCGGAAGGTGGTGACCTAGGAGTAAGGATAGACTTTGTCCAGGGCGGGCCGATGTCGAAACGTAGGGTGGCTGCTTGAGCAGACTTTAAGACAGGAAGATTAGGAAATTCCTTTTTCCGAGGGAGTTGAGGTGACAGATCTGCGTTGTACACAATACTCGGTACAAGTTGTATCGAGCTCGAGCCAGGGTGAACTTGTACACTAGTATCACTGTTAAGCGGATGCTCAGCTGCTCCTGAGGAATTAGGAATAGATATGGCATATATTTCATCTATTGATGCATCATTATTACTGCCTTTCACCATATGTGAATCAGAAGTAGGTGAAGCACAAGCAGCTAAAAAATGTATAACCAATACGCCGATCGCAATTTTTTTAATTTTATTATTCATAATATTATTTAGATTCTAATAAGTCGTCTACATCAGTAATCAGGAGCCAAACGACCTGGACACGATGATTTGCTGGCGTGGCTTGCCGACTTCTTCCAACGCCAAGCATGAGACGCCGTTAAACTGCTGCACGGGACGCTCCATTACAACTGAAAATTGACGTCTTATCCTATCGGGATTGGAGCGCCTTAGCTCCTCAACAGTCTTGATCTTCATCGTCAGCAGCTTCTGTTATTCGTCTGCCGACTCCCCAAATCTCACTGGAAGGCATACTAGAAAAGAGCGCGCTCAGTTGTCCTTCGTCTAGAAGGCCAAAGTCGCAAACGCCGTCCGTCCCAGCAAATCCTTTTTTGGCACAATGATTGGCAAGCTTGGCCATCGTCTTTTTGGCGGCGATACCTACGCAGACAGGAATTCCAAGATTACTCATAATTGTTTGTCGCATCTTCTGTCCGTAAGCCTGCAGTGACTGCGGATCATAACCATAAAGATACACGGACATCTTGTTTTGCTCAAATTGGTTCAGACATTTTTCAATGACATCCGCTCTTACGCCAAGTACACCCATCATTGTTGCCCCGGTACGACGAAGATCATGGGGTGTCCATTTTCTACCTTTTAACTTTAACGCATTGATGTTTTTGCTGCGTGACGTCATAGCTGGCCTTTCGTTTAAGCCCGGCTGATTCACCGCTAGGGAGACATTGAAAACTATCAAAGGTTTAATGTACTCAGACTTTACAGAGTCAATTGGGTTAATGCGCAGATCGCCAACCCCCTGAATTATACCTAGGACGCAAATAGCGGGCTTTTTGGCGCGTTGCCGAACTGCTAATACCTTGCGCGGCTGTCCCGCAATACGCAGCAAGCCTGGACATGTTGGCCTTCTGTTGCACTTGATCCACTAAGGTGTCAATCATCAGTTCGCGGGCAAGAAGGCCGATGCTTTTTTTTTAAAGAGGTTGTTGTCTGAACGAGTTGACGATTCTCATGTTTTAATTGGCAACTGCGTTGCAGTTCGGAGTCCCGCCTTGCCTTGCTGATCCGCGCGGTATTGTTTAATCCAATGATTGATCGCCGTGTGGCCAATTTTCATTTATTTGACAACTTGCGCGACTCTCCATCCTTGATCTACTACCATGCGTGCTACTTCGAGCTTGACGGTAGTTTCCTAATGCTGGCGTTGTTTTGTCATTGCTGGGACTCTCTAGGTGAATATAATCCTATCAAGGTGTCCGTTTTCATTAGGCCACTACAATTATGGCAACTACATTTCACTTTTCAAGAGTAACACAGCATCCTCGCGGGTTTGCGCCGGACCCAGGCCCAAAAGGGCTAACACTAACAAATTTTGGCTAGGTGATGACCACGCGGTTGTTCAGGAGGCCAATATCGAAGTGGAGAAACCGGCCGATCGTGATTTGGTCGGTGCCACCATTCGGGAGGACGACGTCGTAGACGGGGGGTGAACCATCGCGCCGGATTAGCGGGTCCTGTGGGCGTGGGGAAAGGATGCCAGGCGGAGGGAGCCAGAATAAGTGGAAGCTGTTGTCCACGTAGGCAGCGCGAAGTAGTACCTTCGGGGAGACGTCGAAAATCCGCTTGGACGGCACGAGAATCTCGTAGACGCCGGCGAACTTTTCCTCGGTCCAGAACGTGGGGCGGGTGGCGAGGCGGGCGATGGTGTGGTAGCTTGGGGCGCGGGTGATGTGGTGGTCAATGAAGACGTCGTCTGCATCGCCGTAAACGAAGTATGCGAGGCCCTCGGGATAGTCGGAGTCGGGCTCAAACTGGTGAAAGTGTAGTACGCGGTCAATGCGCACTGGAACCTTTTCCTCCAGTCCCGGCATCGGCTCGCTAGCGTCAGTCCGGTTATATTCCACCGACGCCTCCGGGAGGAGAGTGATTTTGCCTGCGCCGATATCCACCAGCGAAAGGTGGTCGTGGAATATCTGCACCTTGCCATCGCCGAACCCACCGTTACGTTGCGCCTCGTACGCCTGCACGTGCCGTTCTTCGACAAAACTGCCCTGAAGAATCACCTGATAACGATGGCGATCGTCGGCGATCACGGGGGTGTGGGACATGAAGAGGCGCCGGCCCGATCGGCCGCCGGTAACGAAGCCGTGGAAGTGCCGGAGGTGGTCGCCGTCATGCCCGCCGTGGTCGTGACCTCCGTGACCGGGGTGGGTCGTCCCCGGCGCGCCGGCATCTTCGACGACGACGGTGCCTGACATCTCGTGATGGAAGCGGCACAGGTAGTCAAACTGGCCCGAGGAACCGAAGTATACCGGGCTTGTGGTTCCGCCGGTAAAGAGGGGACCGGCGTTAAAGAAGAATGAGTTGTTCGGGGCGGTCTCAACGGTGTGAGGATACGGGTCGAGATTGCGCCAGACGACGAACGTCCCCTTCGTAATCCGAACCTCTGGAAACTGGTTGTTGATGATGTCGACGGTGATGGTCTTAGGCAAGAGATTCTCCTTGATGAAAGTACGGTGAATGGACGGGGCGGAGCTCGCGGTAAAGGGAGTCAAGCTGGCGAACATTGTGGTCGAACCAATCGGCGAGCCACCGGTCGTAATTGCCGGTGGCCCTCGCCTCGGGCACGGCTCCCACCCGGACCGCCTCGATGGATCGGGCGGCGCGCATGCCGGAGAGCAGCGCGCGGAGGGTCCCGTTCGAGGCGACGGGGTCGAGGACCATTGCTGCGTCGCCAGCGATGAAGTAGCCAGCGCCGGCGGCGGCTACTACGCGGTTCCAGCTGACGTCCGCACCTTTGGTCGGTCCGATCGGCGGGAGGTCGGCCAGCGCCCGGGGCGGGCCTTCCACCTTGGATCCGTCGAATGCGAGACGGGTCCAGTGCACCAATCCGGGGGCAACCTGGGCCATCCAGGCCCACCCGCTCGCGTCACCCACAAGCGTGGGAGTCTCGCGCAAGGCGTCCGGATCACCGGCGCGGTAACCATAGGCGACCCGCAGCGGAGGCGACGCCACTTGGCTGGGCAGCGCCAGTCCGCGGCGGAGGAAGCCGGCGCGTCCGCTGGCGTCTATCAGGAAGCGGTAGCGGGTCTCGCCCGCGGGTTCGCGCAGACCCACGACGCGGCCGTCCTCGACCCGAACCCGAACGGGGCCGACAGGCTGCCGAATGTCGACGCCGAGCTCGAGGGCGCGGTCCATAAGGATGCGGTCGAGGTCCCGTCGTAGGATCTGGTAGCCGAGCCAGGGGCCCTGCTCATCCTGCCCGAACGGTTGCACCGACCGGTTCCCTCCCCAATCCACGAAGACGCCGGCGTGGCGGTACGCGCTCGCTGCGGTCACCCGCACGTCAACGCCGAGGGCGGCCAGCAGGACGCCCACTCCGGGATGCAAGGTTTCGCCGGGAAGATTCCGCGGGAATGAAGCCCGTTCGTAGAGGCGAACGCGCATGCCTGACCCGGCGGCCGTAATCGCTGCGGCGGTGCCCGCGGGTCCACCCCCCACGATGCCCACGTCAGCGTCGTAACTCATGAACCGTCCAATCCTCGCCGTCTTTGGCCAGCACAATGGACGGGTCGGCGTAGAAAACGGCAGTTTCCTTAAGCGGCAGCACCCGCCGGTCGAATTTAGCTGGGTCGGGGCTAGTCGTGCCCTCGCCCCGGAAGTGCTTGAAAAGTTCGAATCGGTAGGCGAACTCGGGGCTGAGGATGCGGCCGGTCTTCGCGAGCGCGTCTTGGTACTCCGGGTCTTTCGGATCCGTCGACCGGAAGGAGAGAACGCTCCAAAGCGTCTTGTCCTCATTCGTCTCGACGCCCAGCGCGTTATAGACAAGCGCCATCGTGAGCGTACGGGCGACATACTCGTCGCGGGTTGTGTGGGCTATCGCGCCGTAATTTAAGTTCCTGTTTAGCGCCGCTTCAACGTAGTCGCCGTAGGCCAGAGTCTTATACTCCACCACCCCCTTATCGCGATCGACGACCGGCCCGCGGATGCCGTCCCACGGCTCGCCAGCACCGAGACCGATCGCCTCGTCGGTCAGCGGGGTTGCGGTGGCGTAACTGCGCCCGGGGGCGAAAGTGCGGGTGATGTCGGGGGCGACGGCAGGCCAGAACGAACTGAGGGCGGCACAGAGCATCGAATCCTCGGGGAACGGCGAGCCAAGGCCGTAGTTGGTGAGGAACGTCACTCCCGGCTTCAGTGTGTCTCCGGTATCGTCGGCGTCCGACTCCAGCTGGCGGTCGTATGAGGTGTCCCACCCGGGCGCGAACACCCCTGCGGCGCCATCGGGAAGGGTTGATGCGCGAGGATAGCGGGGCCGGTCAAGCCGGGTTTGATCGCCTTGGCCAGATCCGTACCCGCCCACGATGGCGGTCATCGTGTCGTCCGCAGGGTCGAAGCTCGCGCCGGGAAGCTGCAGGTTTGCAGCGTACCGCTGATCCGACAGCGGCTCTGGACGCCCAACGCCGGGGGCCGACCAAAGAATCTTTAGCGTCGTCGGCTGGACGGATCGCTCCGTCCATTCTAAGAGCGCGGCCTGATCGACGTGAGGGAAGAAATCCGGCGAGGAGACGATCGAGTAGGCGGGCAGGCGGCGGGGCACTTCAAGCGCGAGTTCCGGGCACTCCACGTCAATCCAGCCGTCGCCGGTGTAGTCCACATAGTGGAGGGCGCGGTAGTCACCCGCGTTGACCTTCCCCACGATGCCAGGCTCATGGTTCAGGTTCTTCATGGTCCCTTCGTCCATCATCATGTGGCGGGCGTGGAGGTATTCGGGCGCGTTGCGGGCTCCGCTGACCTGGGGAAGCAGGTTGAGGCTGGACTGGTAGGCCCGCCAGGTCCCTTCCACTGCCAAGTCGGTTTTTGGGACGTTGTAGGTTAACGGCTTGCCTTTGTACTCTGCAGGTTCAACGAGGCGGGGGCGATGTTGGGGTACGACGAGCCAGCTTCCGTCTTTGGCGTCAGTCCCAAATGCGGCGATACCATCGGTGATGACGAACGGATGTGCTTTCAAATCCGGCTCCAGCCAGCCGCCGAAGTGGCCGAGGGACAGGAATCGAAGGTGGGCGCGCCGGATCTTTTCGTTGCGGTGATTGGCAGAGAGCCGCAGGCCGAGCGACCGGCCGCGCAGGCACTCGTCACCCTCGAACAGTTTGTGGAGAGGAATCCAAAATTTCCGCTCGGAATCGGCGACTCTTCGCTGTAATGCCGTGGGGGCAATAGCAAGGCCTGCCTCCTTTCCTCCCGACGCATTGGCGGCGGAAGGCGTGATCTCCGCTTCCAAGAAGCGGAGCGGGCCGTGCTCGCCCCGGCGGCCCGGGACGAGGGCGGCGATGAACGCGGCGTACCGGCACGGGAGCACACGCACCGCGTGATCGTCATCGGCGAACGGGAGGAAGCCACGGGCTTCCGGCAGGTACCGCGCGGGCTCGCTTCCGATGCGGGCAATCCCGGTTCGGGAGAAGCAGAGGTCGGCGTGCTTGCTGTGGACGGTGCCGATAGCGGGACGGTATTCCAGGGCGTACACCACGATCGCAAGGTGGGCGCCGTTCGCGAGCACGCGCAAGTCCTCCAGAGAGGCGTGGCGAGTGGAGTAGACGTAGTCTTCGATCCACTCGATATCGGCGAGGGACGGGAATTCCCGCATCGGGACGACCGCGCCGTTGGCATCGACGTATTCGATGACACGGGGAGAGGCGAGAGCGTGGTACACGAGGCTGAGCGCCGGCTTGCCCGGTTCGATGCCCCGACACCCTTCGTGAGCGTAGTCTTCGAAGCCTGAGGCGGTCCGGTCGACGGAGACCGGCCGGGCGAGTTCCTCGGCGAGATCCACCGCGCGGATGTCGAGGCCATGCGTGGCGAAGAGATCGGCCCAGCCCGCGTCCGCGAGGCGGTTGAGCACGGCCGCGACCTGATCAATGAGGCGGGGCTTTGCAAACGCGCCCAATGCCGCCACGGTGGGGGATGCAAGTCCAATGGCGGACGATTCGAATTTCTTCATTGGTTTATCCTAGCTAACGAGAACGGTGATGACGGATGGCGAGACACACCAAACACAGCGCACAAAGCTACCGACGTGAGCAAAAATTGCTGTCACAAAGCGATACTACGATACCTTCAGTTATATCGAGAGGTGTAGTACCGTCCTTCTTGATCGCTACCTCTTTAAGTAGAACAAAAATATACGTCAATCCAACCCCAGTCTGTTCGATAACGCACATAGGCCAAATATTTCTATTTGGTCGACGGTTTGCGCCAATCTATTCGCCAGGCTGTCGGCAATGCCGCCTTACATCGGAATATTGTAGCAACTGATACTTTAAAATAAGGAATTTGCTTATATCAAATCTTTTAGTATTTTTTTATTATTTTGTTACTTTGAATGTGTCCAGAAGAAATGATAGCCAACGTTCCTTCTATGCGGATCGGTGAGTTTTATCTCAAGCTTGTTAATTATCAATGCCGAGATGAGGGCAATTGCAACCTTCTCGGCATCAATAATTAAAAACGAGATTCAAAATAACAAGTGAAATTCTCAGAGATCCAGGTGATACATTTCCATGGAGTGTGCTGAAAGATGGGGCACGTCTACTATTAATGCGTACAGTGATTTCAGGACTTATTACCAAAAATAGTGAAATGGGTATTTGTATGGAAGGCTCAACACATCTTATTCATAATCCAAATGGTATAACAAGACTCAAAGGGCAAGATGACGTCACGAAGGCGTTAAATAAGGCAAGCGGTACTAGGCAGAATGTCACTGTCATTGGATACCTCGTAGATGGTAAGTGTGAATATTTTTGAGTGCATGAAATTGCCACAATGGTACCATTGAAATTATTCCGTGATCCAGGAGATGCTTGGTCATGGCATTCCTTGATAGAAAATAGGCTAACCCAGCGGTCAAAGTGGGATTTGCCCCATATCCTTAAACCTGAGAGAAACCCGAAAAATTCGGTAACTGTCAGATCAGATTTTAGCTAGCACACCTAATATATCGATATATTGAACGTTTTTTTCGCCAGGTTTAAGCTTGAAACAAATAAATAACCATAAGGGATCAATAACATGAACAATTTAAAAACTATACGTGTTTTTGCCTCAACTTCAAGCAAATGGTTATTATTTTTCTTTGCACTTATATTAATCCTGTTCAGCAACAAGTTTTCAAATGCACAAAATCAGGATCTAACGACCGACAAGATTCCACCTCGAATGCCGCTTCATGAATTTGTCAAAGATGAAGAGCTCATGAAGGCGTTAATTAAAGGGGTACGCGCTATGAAGGAAAGGAAACCTTCAGATCCCTTAAGTTGGTTCTACCAAGCTGCAATTCATGGAGTTACACCTGAAAAAATTGCTGAAGCGGCTGCGCAGGACCCAGATGTGCTAAATGTCGATCAAAAAAAATATTGGAACCAATGCCCCCACAATAGCCAAGAGTCTGCTAATTTCCTTCCTTGGCATCGAGCATATACTAGCCATTTTGAGAGAATTCTTCGAGCTCACACAGACGAACCACGATTTTCTTTACCATACTGGGATTACTCCAAACCTGAAAATTACCGTTTCCCGCGGGAATTTGGTATAACAAAATTATCTCCAAAGCTAGCTGCAACAGTCGGTCATAATTATGACAATCCTCTCTGGTATGAGGATAGGAACCTTTATTTTGCATCTTGGGAACATTGGTCAAATAACTACTTGCCTTATGTCCAGTTGACACCAGAAGCAGTGGACTGGTCACTGGCGAAAGACTCGTTGGTCTTTTTTGGCGCCACAGAGCAGGAGGGCCTTGGCGGAGGTGTGGCAGACGACGATACAAACACACGCGGGCTCTTAGAATCATTTCCACATGACCCTCTTCACCGTATAACTGGGATTGTCGTTCCCGATCAGATAGTTTTTGATCCGTCATCGCCTGGGAAAGTTATTACTAAAGCGGGTGACGGTTTAGGTATGGCAAAACCAGCCACCGCGGGCTTCGATCCTATATTCTCTATTCATCATTCTAATATCGATCGTCTCTGGGCTGAATGGTCACTTATGCCAGATAAAGGCTGGGGACATTTCCCCCCTCAGGAATGGTTTGATGAAAAACCATGGTTTTTCTTCGACCCCACTGTCGTCTTCGACCCTATATCAAACACTGGTCAGCTTCAAGCAAAACCTATTAACAGGGCTCGTAAGGAGTATTTTGATCATCGTGCGCTAGGAATAAGTTTCAAATATGAGAATCTAAACATAAGGCCACTTGCCCTACCTGACCAAATCCTGCTTACAGCTCATAAACCTATCACAGATTTGAAAAAACCATTATCACTCGCATCTTTTACTGTTAACGTTCGTGTTTCTGGACTCAGACCAGAACGTGTTTCTACAAGTTCTATTTCGCAATCCTTAAAAGTTCCAGCAGAAAAGACACGGGACCAAATATTGTTTGGCGCTTCGTCCAAACGTATCTTGATGCGAATTCATGGAATTGATCTCTCTGCAATTCAGTCAACGGGATTCGACGTTCACATAGTTACTGACTCTACAAAGATTCCAAAAAGAATAGATAAAAGCTTTGTCGGGACTATAGCTCTTTTTCGTCATTCTCAAAAAAATCAAAGTCCATTAAAAGAGCATGGAAATCATAATGATCTAAAATCTACTGATTCCCACGATACATTTGATATCACACAGGCGCTCAAAGCTATCGATCTATCTGATCTTTCTAAGGTAAATGTCGTAATCGTTCCTTACAGTTTATCTGCTAGAGTGGACGATGGGACAAAGATCGCTGAGACAAGTTCTCTTAGCTTTGATCGTATTGAGTTTCTTTCAGAGTAATAAACAAATATGTGAACTCAGTGTCCTCACATTAAACTTCACTGAGAGGTAGCAAAATAGATAGCAATTTTTAAGGGGAGAAAGCGATGAACGTTACGCACGTGTTGTTTGGAATTTTCACCATTTTACTTACAGGTTGTGCAAATTTTACCACCGTGGAGCGAAGAACTGATCTTCCGGATGGGGGGAAAGCTATTCACCTAGATGCTCCACAACGCGTAGCAATCTCCAACAAGGTTGGAATGGTGTGTGCAGAACCATCGCCGGATTCTCTTCAGGCTTATGCTTCATCGCTAGGGGCGGGAATTTCCGCCCCTAGCAAGGAGTCTGTTTCTGTTGCACAGGCATTATCTGCAAGTGCCGGTAGTATTGGCTTACGGACCCAGTCTATAACACTTATGCGCGACCAGCTTTACAGGATATGCGAACAATTCTATAACGGCTCTATTGATCAGAACTCTGTGCTTGTGCTTCTGGAACGATCTCAGGATTTGTCTCTAGCAATTTTGGCCATAGAGCAACTTACCGGCGCTGTAGTAGCACAACAGGTGAACATCAACACAAGTTCGGCAGCTACTGCTGCGGCGTCTATCAACGACACGCAAAAGGAATTGGACAGAGCCAGGATTGACGAAAAAAATAAGCAAATGAATTTAGATTCCGCAAAAACAGCTTTTGATAAGCAAGAGAAAATTGTTGCTGATAAGTCAATTGAGGCTTCTACGGCGAAGGAGAATGCTAAGGCAACCCAAGCTGAGCTCAACAAACTTGTTGAGCCTTTGGACACAGCGACAAAAGAACTGGAAAAAGCCGAACAAAAACGCTTTTTGTTGATAAGCAATGTGGCGGGACTCACTGCAAGAATTAAGGTCCTGGAAGAAAATAAAACCGAACAGAAAGCACGAAAAGATGTGGCAGGTGTGAAAAAGACGGAAACTGAAGCTGCCTATCAAGAAGCTTTAACAGCAACTCCCCCCAACCAAGAACTGATTGATGAGTTAAAAAACAATCGCGATGAGGCAGTCAAAGAAGAGAAAAGTGCAGCTAAAAGCTTTGAACAGATTGAAAAAAGCGTGACCGATACAAAAAAAGAACGTCAAACTGCGATAGTGGCGGCCAATGATACAAATGAATCAATTCGGTTAGCTGAGTTAAACCTTGCTGAGAATAATGCTAAGATACAGGTTCTTCGCTTAGATCCTAAACAGGCATTAGCAGACAGTGCAGAAGAAGCGCTAAAAATTGCGAAAGTGGAAGAGAAGAAGATGCTGGATGCTAAGCTTGAAGCGGAATCCTCATGGAAACAGGCGCACGAAAACACTAATGAAATCGCCAAATTAGGCAGCACAGCAACAACCTCCGCCAACGCTTCTGGAGGGGGCGCAGGAACATTTTCAACATCGACTAGTCGCTATGGCATAAACAAGGAGACGGTACAAGCGCTTTCAGATGCAACGGCTGATATAGTAGACATGGTATTAAGTAAGGGACATCTGACGGACTCGTGTATGTCAATATTTTTTTCTTATGTAAACAATCCCTTGAAGTTGAATAGCGTAATGGAAAGAATATTCCCTATTTGCACTAAAGCTATTGAAACTCAAGTCGAAGCTTATAGCAAATCCCTCAACGAATCCCCAAGAAGAAGCAGAAGAGGAAGGCCGGAACATCCGAGCACGCCGTTGGAGAGGACTGTTCCGGGGACAACCTTAGGGGAAGTTGGCGTTCCGATAACTACCTTAGATGTTGGCGTTCCGCGAACGACCTTAGGTATCAAAAAATAAGTTATCGTCGATATTATATGACTTAAGAGAAGAATATCGAATTCATGGTCAATGTGCAAAAAGAATTTGCGGTTGCTTAAGGATCAGGCCGTCTTGATAATTTCACGATATAGGTTGTTGAGTTTTATAGCCAGCTGAACTTCGATTGTTAACTATGGTGGAAGGTAAGCTTCTGGTCTGATTTTTGTTGACATTAGCCCTGGTCAATTCTTATTTCTAAACTGATAGGGAACGAGGATATGGGATGAGTTTGTTAACATACACTGAACCGCTGTATGCACTTACTTGCTGATTGCTGCGAACGACAGTTATGAACCAACAGAAAATAACCGCAGAGTACTGGAATGTCAAAAGCCCTTCCACTACTTGGTTATAGTAACTATATTCCTTGTTAGGCATGCCCTGCTATAGCTAAAAAAGACTTTCGATGTGACATTTCTAACAGCGTTTTACTGAATTATAGCCACTTCATCGGTGAGTTGGAGGGTTCATATTAAGCGAGAGGCGCTGGAAAAGAACCCATTGAGCCTTACGGAGCATATATCAGCCTCATTTATACGTCTGTGATCCCGGCTAAACCAATGTAGCGGTCTTGTTATTTTTATATCTTCATATTTATCTAAAAATAGCAAAGAATCGATGAGAGATGAAAATCATCGTAGTGACGCTCACGGTATAGAATATTTACACACACACGAAGTTGAATAATGTATGTACTTTGATCCGTCGTATTTTCCACTCAACCTTTGGAGATCGAAATGAAAATTTGTACTATACAGATTCTAATTTTCTTGGCATTTGTAATTTCTGGCTGTGTCGGGACACAATCCGAAACAATTAAATATCCTGATTTTGTAAGGGTTCGGTTTCCCAGCGATGCCTACGCTCCTGGACAAATTATAGAAATCTCCCCATCAAAAAATAAAATTGAGAAAACCTTTGATCCAAAAGTTCCAATATATCTAGTAGAATTTACTAAAGGGTGGAATATATCTGCTTCAGAGGAGCAAATATTACATTCAAATTTAGAAAACACAATTGCTAACCTAAAGTCCGCGATAAAGGAGACTCTCAAGAATAGTGCAAGTCCTAAGGCAGAAGAGCCTTATGTTAATATTGCTTTTGTTAAGATTCAGACCGAAAGTATCCCGAAGAATATTATATTTGCAGCAATCGAAAAAAGTTTTTATGAAAATCCAACGCTTACTAGGATGCTTTACAATTATAGAAAAAATGGAACACATTTCGATATTATTACGCGGACGCTCGATGCGAAAATTACTATTTCTCTAGTTAACGTAAATGGCTCGCCACTGGATTTAGATCTCGAGGTAATAAAAAAAATTAACAGTACATTGAATCTACATTTTGAAAAGACGCCAGATAACAAAAAGATAATAACAAGAGAAAATGTTGTTGTCGGGATTCACTATGACAGAAAAATGTTAGATATAATAATGAAGTAGAGCTAATTTGCATTTAAAATGTACTAGCTCAGGCTTAATCTGACAGTTACTGAATTTTTCGGGTGTCTGGCAGATAAAATTGGGTTTAGATTCTTCCTCTCCAAATCTGGTTCCCATTAAGTAACGGTTCCAACGGCCTTCTGCCATTAAAAATATTGCCCTGATATATTCAAGTTGACAATTGGATTAGTCAATTTGACTCGTCGATATGCATTGTTGCAGAACGTGCGGGTGACCCTACAGAATTATTATTAAAATTTATCGCTTGTGCAAAGCCCCTCAATGACAATATCACCACAGCATCTCTAACAATAAATAATTTGAACTTTTTGTTTCGTTGCTAGGGATGATTGTCGGCAGACAGTTGGTGGCGCTCGCCACGCAGAACACACTAATGTGCTGACCCTTTATCGCGCAACTTATATCTGTCGCTAAAAATACCCATCATATTTGACGTTTATACCCCGAGCGAGAGAGATTTCAGACCGCCTTCGCGGGCGAGATATATAAAGCTGTGCCGAAGGGAATTTGGTCGGATCAACAGTGATCATGCGGAATGGCACCAGTATGTATGTTGAAATGCAATCACCGAAAGGCTCTATGGTATCCTGGTGTCTACATAAAAACATCGCCCAACATAATCTGTCCATGGATTTGCCTTCGGATCGATCTTTAATACGGCAGCGCCCTCGACCTGCACCCTACTTCCAATGCCAGCATAACTAAACGTACTGCGGTTATCCTCAGCGACGACTTGAATCGCGCCTTCGATTGCTCCTAAACACCAGTCTTTCGGTGAGAGGTTGACTGTCATGACTTACCCGTCTTATCGCGCAGTGGAACCCCTGATCCCGATTCCTTTGCGCTATGAACATAGTAATACATCGCCCAAAGGTTAAAATTGGCGTGGTTTTGGCTTTGACGCATTCGATCCTCGCCGTCCCAATTGGCGGGATATTTTTTGATAAAGCGATCGCTATTGGATTCGAAGGATTTAAGTTTACTAGCCATGGGCTATCTGCCAATTGGCAACAAAGATTTACAAATGGAACAGCGAGTTCTCCAATTTTTCGATCAACGTATCGAACAAAAAATTCCTGTATGTGCTCACTGCACTACGAATGGATTTCAGATAAAACTGAAAGAAGGTTTGAATGCAGCCCCCCAGCACTGGGAGAAATTGCTCATAAAAGATGATGATAGATTTGCTAATCTTCGATTGTGCTTTTGTCACACTGGCGGAGGGAGAATGGAACATGATAGTTTCACTTCGCCAGGTTGGACCGCCAGCGAGACCGAGTGGGATGATCCCAATAATTACGCGTGCACGGTCGCGCGACTTTGCCGTACATTTAAGAACATATATTGTGAATTGGCTTACATCACAGAGCTTATTGTAGGTATAGAATGACGTTGGAATGACAAATGTGGCCTTCTATTATCTATTAGCCGTTTACCTAAAACAAAAACTTATTCACTAGTGCTACTGAGGGCTGGGAAATACCCTTAGGGCTCAGCTTGGCCGGAAGTACCTAAGAGGGGGAGCACCCCCACCGACCTCCGTTGCGTTAAGACCCTTTTACCCTCCTAATATATAAACCTTTATCACTCGCTGTGTGACATGGCAAATAGGGGGTAAATGATTTCTACGAGACAAAATGCAAGGCCAGTCTCATGAACAGGATCCTGCAGAGCATAATTTGTCCTCCGACTCCTTGCGAATTACTAAACGTCCACCCGTTTTATAAATCAAGTTCAAATATCGCCGGTGGAATTCGATAGACCCATACATTACCAATTCCTGGAAGACGTTGCTTACAATCAAACGTCCGACCATTGCCGGGGAGCAGGCAACCATGGTCCAGCAGTGCACGGCACACGGCCTTGTAGTCAAAGCTTTGGCATACTTCAGACCGGAACGTTTCCGGCAAGATGAAGTACTCAAAACTCACCTCCTCAACCTGAATAAGAGACATCTTCTCGGCATACTCAGCTGCGGGATGATTATTGCTTTTGATGGGTTCACCGTGAGCATTCACCATGCGCCTCACACCCGCTTTCAATAAAGTCTTTGGGGCATTGTCATCTCCTACTCGATGCCACATTGAGAACCGGCTTTCACCGTTAGTTTCAAGAAAGCGTCGCACTTTCCTCAGCATGGCAATAATCTCACCATCACCCTGATCGCCGCGGGCTTCCAGCCAGGCATTAAAGCAGATAATTGCTGACCGCTTACTCTCACCCACCGGCCAGCCGGTAAGGCCCATTTCTGTAGCTATTTCTCCGGCCACACCTACGAGCGCAAAGCGTGTGGCAACCCGACCAACTTGCCCACTTGAATTTTTAGGGATCATCTTCGTAGCGAGTGCATCAATCCTGGGGCGGACTTTGGCCTTAAGAGTTTCTGTGTTGGCAGTCAACGCTACTAACCACGCATCGCCCGAGGCACCGTAGTTGATCTTGGCAAGATATTCAATGCGGTTCGCGAATGCTTTTCCATCCGCATAACCGTGCAGATTTTCAAACAGTCCGAGTCCCTTCCCAGCATCAGCCGGAATATCAGCCATACGTACATCTTGACCCGGACGAGTGCGTTTTTGTCCATCTAACACGTGGTCTGAAAGCTTCACCTCCCCCGAACTCAACCATATCAGCAGCCAGAATAGCTGGGGGCGCGAAGTCCCGATACGAGTCATTCGGCCTTTTCCTTGTCCGTTACCTAACATGTAAGCGGTTTCACCTACCGTCCTGGGGTCAGATTGGCCTAGTTCATTCAGAACCAGTAGCGCGTGGTTAAAGATAGCAGCGGTGCTTTCTAAGGCGTTATCAGTAGCGCGCCAAGATTGCATATAGTTTGAGCCACCGTTTACACTTGACGCCAGTCTCTGTGCGGCGGTTTTCCCGTTGGAAGAATTGCCTAGGAGATGAAATCCACCGCCCTCTTGATCCGCCCAAGGAAGTAGTGGAGCAGCAAAAGCACACGCAGCCGAAAAGACCAGGCGAGAGTTACCAATACACATGGCTCCCAGCCCATCGCACCATTGTTTAACCGTACCACTTGCTTTGAACAGATCTTCTATAGGGATGTCCCGCTGATAAACGATACGCTCATCATAATCGCCATATGTTTTCCCAGTCGTGACATAAGCTCTGTCTTGCCAGCCGCAGCGATCCGTGCAAACCGCATACGCTTGTGGGTCACTGGTCTGAATGTATCTTGTCAGCAATACCCGAGCCTCCCGTGTTGATGAAATTTGCACGCCCATGCTTAGCAGCATGCCGCGATATTCACCGCCATCGCCAGACAACAGACGAGCTGGCATGATGCACCGCTTGATGGTACCTAACTTATCCTTAATCTCTAACTCATAGCCCCAGTTGTGGCCGGACTGATCCCGGGTAAGAGCTACAGGTTTGAGATAGCTACAAATCCATTCGGGTTGCTTGCGTTTGCCGTTTCTATCAAACTTCCCCGCATACCAAACGCCAGAAGGGTCAACAGTGAAGTCCTTTGCAACTTGGCCAATACTTTCAGAGCTCGAGACACTTGCCCTGCTCAGCTCGCTCTGTGGAGTTTCGTCTGTAGTACTCGAGTGCGCAACAGGGACAAGCGCTTGGGGCTCGACTGCGGTGCGGGTTTCAAAGAAAGGTGATTTTTGCATTTGTCGGGCTCCGGCTTGGATGGGATCATGTTTCGTTAAAGGTTGCCCAGTCTTTCCCTTATTGTTTGGTACTTCGCCCTTTTCCATTATTGGCCACCTGCTTTGATGCGCTCTTGAATCCAAGTTTCTATAGCAAGCAAATTCCAGCACACAGCACGTCGGCTAAGTTTGAGAGGTCGCGGAAATGCGGGAGGATTGCGTCCCATCATTTCATAGATGCTGGATTTACGTAGACCTACTAGATGCTCAACTTCTGGCAGTCTAATTAGTCGCTCAGTTCTGATATTTTCGTTTGGATGGGTTTGCACTTGTTCGACCTTTCATGTAAATGAAGATCAAATTTTGCGCGTCAGCAGCCCTACAATCTACGACAAATTTGGTGAAATTTTGGGGGGATTTTATCCTAGACGCGGTCGGATAAATATGCTAGAGGCAGTAACCTTGTGCTTTTACTTGTGGCCGGATATTTTTCATAAAAAATTGTATTTCCTTTCCTGACAATGTAACCCCTCCATCAGCAAAAACCGCAATGGATATTTCTTTGAATGGTCCAGAATAGCTAGGAATTATATTTGCCGGCTTAAGGGCTTGAGCAATACACCGAATAAAATCAGCAGAACGTTCTGGTTTACAAACACCTTTCATTCGCGCTTGAACCTTTTTAGCTGCATTTTCAATATCCGGTAATACTTTGTCACCTAAACTAAACATTGACGTGTCCTTAACCAGGCCCATTAAATGGTCAAAGTGAGGATCCCCTGGTGCCCCAAAATATGCATCATCCAAATTATATCGGTCCGCGAAAGGCAAGCCTACAATCAATAACTTTAACTCGTTCGCTTTTGCGATTATCTCGCGAAGCACTTCTTTGCGTTCACCCGGAGTGTTTGATTCAGCCCAAACTTTTTCTTTGACTACTTGCAAACTTGTCACCAGTATTTGAAGCTTTGATTCAACCTGAGCGGAGATACCATACAGCTCGCAAACTCTATGAACGTCATTGTTCTCAAAGTCACCACGGACTTCAGATTCATCCGTTTTCGGGGGCGGTGGCTCGGAAGTTTCCCGTACCAAGGGTTGCGGTGCATTAGCAGCCAATGCTGCTGCATAGTCACTTAAAGTCCAGTTCGTTCTGTCGGATTTATCCATAATCTTCACCCTCATGTTTTGACATTGACGCATTATTATCACCAGATATTCAGAATGTACACGTGGTAAGTTATTCTATTAAAGCAAAAATAAGCTCCAAATCTAAGGCAATCATTTTTCACCTCGTCCTTTATTTACGATGTAACTCGGCTTTGAGCGATCATATTCGATCTATGTTATGTAAATAATGTGTCCCTCCTACGAGTGAGCAAATCCTTGTCTTATATAGCATCGAGTATGGACCATAGAATATGGCCAAAGTACTGACTCAAGCAAAAGGCAAAATAAATCGCAAAAAATAATAGGCGTTTACAAGAAGAGGGGTGAATCAAATCATTTAAATAAAATAAAGGTATTAAAGAAATCACCACTCATTCTGCTGCATTAGAATGTCCCACAGTTCCCCTTTTGTTCCCATTCTGTCCCACTTCATATCATAACGTGAGCACGTACTGGCTATGATTTTGGGGGCTGTTCCCAATGTCTCACTTTGCGAGCTAATTTACGCACTTCCTCATTTTGTCTATATGATTTGCCCATGCGTGCATCATCGTTAAGCGGTCTGCTAGATGAGTAGCATGGTTGTAGGATGCAGATACCGCGTCACGTTTCTGATGCGCGAGTTGTAGTTCTATCAAGTGATGTCCAAAGCCTTGTTCATGCAGTATGGTTGAAGCGACCCCCCGAAAGCCGTGGCCAGTCATTCTGCCCTTGAAGCCCATGCGTTCTAAGGCCTTCAAGATCGTGTTGTTGCTCATAGGCTTGTCCTGGTCACGTTCTCCGGGGAATACTAAGGCGCCATTTGCAATGGTTTGCAGTGCTTGCAATACTTCTACTGCTTGAGGTGATAAGGGTACAATATGAGGCGTGCGCATTTTCATACGCTCCGCTGGAATTCGCCATTGGCCCGCTGTAAGGTCAAATTCTGTCCAGCGTGCTGCAATCAACTCGCCCGTCCGAACAAACGTCAAGGCCATCAGTTTCATCGCAAGCCGAGTGTACGCGCTGCCTTGATATGCCTCGATTTTACGCAGTAATTCGGGCATTTCTCTGCCGTCGAGCCTAGCGTAATTAACTCTTTTGTGTTGCTTAAGAGCATCCGATGGCTTCACGTCTGCAGCCGGGTTACGTTCAAGTAAGCCATGTGCAACAGCAAAACGCATAACCTGGCCACAGGTCTGCAAAGATCGTTTTGCAATGTCTACAGCTCCCCGCGCTTCAATGGCTTTAGCTACCGCCAAAAGCTGGGGGGCGGTAACGCTTAGTATCGGGCGCGGCCCGAGTGCCGGAAATACATCGGCTTCCAATCGACGCAGGACGTAATCAGCATGACGGGGGCTTTTGGGACCACGCCAGTGCTCCCACCATTGCCGGGCTACGCCCTCGAAAGTATTAGCATCATTGACCTTCCTTGAAAGCTTGGCATCACGCTTAAGTTGTGCTGGATCATCACCGTTAGCCAATATCTCTCGTGCCTGATCACGAGCTTTACGAGCCTGTGCTAGCGAAATAGTGGGGTAAACTCCAAAGGCCAGGCGTTTTTCTTTACCGCCGTGGCGATATTTCAGTCTCCAGTACTTTCCCCCGGCCTTGGTAATTTCCAGGTACATTCCCTTTTCGTCAGAAAGGCGTATATAAGGCTTGTCGACAGGACAAACCGTTCGGTCACATTTGACGTTGGTTAGGGGCATTTGGGGGCACTTTTTAAGTGTAGGTAATGAGAGGCGATTTGTTTCCCCTATTGTGCCCCCTGATTCAACTGGATGTCAACGAACTAAGATGGACGTTAAAAAACTAAAAAGCCCCGTAGTATCTATAACTACGGGGCTTATCACTTCTTTCTTGAGCTTCAATGGAAGCTAAAAAACTCATTGTTGGCGGAGAGGGCGGGATTCGAACCCGCGTTAAGATATTATCCTAAACACGCTTTCCAGGCGTGCGACTTAAACCGCTCATCCACCTCTCCGAAGGTCGCGCAGAATAAACCAGAAAAGGCTTTATCGCAATCTAAAATATTTTTTTAAAATTTATTTTTAAAGGTACGCAAGGCAGTGAAGATACTGATTTCGTCGGTCTTTTCAATTTGTGACATACGTAACGTGGTGGCAACGATACCTGGCTCAGCGCAGCGCAAAAATGGGTTGGTATCTTTTTCCAGGGCAATAGTTGAGGGCAACGTCGGATAACCGGCGGCACGTAACACTTGCACGTCTGCTTGACGTTGTTTGAGTCGAGCATTATCGGGTTCGCAGATTAATGCGAAGTATATATTGGCCTCGGTATATTCATGTCCACAATATACTTTTGTTTTATCAGGTAACTTTGCCAGCCGTTGCAAAGAATAAAATAATTGCGTGGCTGTTCCTTCAAATAATCTGCCACAGCCACAACCAAACAAGGTGTCACCACAAAACACGCCACCAGCCCCCAGATAAGCGATATGCCCGTGGGTATGACCAGGGATATCCATCACACTCAATTTTATTTCCAATTCCGGAATTTCAATTACATCACCCTCGCCAAGTATATGACTGATGCAGGGGATATTTTCACGCTGTGGCCCATATACAGGCACGTTGTATAATTCAACCAGTTTGCAGACGCCACCCACGTGATCATTGTGATGGTGAGTACACAGGATGGCGGTAAGTTTGAGTTTATGTAAATTAAGATAAGCCAATACCGGGGCTGCATCACCTGGATCGACCACTACCACATGTTGATGGTCATGCAACATCCAGATGTAGTTGTCCTTAAATGCAGGAATGGGAATAATATTTAACATGGGGATATCCATTTTTTATTTGGCTATACTCGAGTGAAAGAGTATTGCATGTCAACCACAAATACACTGAATGATTGGTTTGCCACACCCCCAGGAAAATATTTACTGGAATGCGAGCAAACATTATTTGATCACAGTGTGACTGATATTTTTGGCTTTAATGCGCTGCAACTTGGGCTGGCCGAGCATGATTTTCTGCGTGCCAGTCGTATGCCACTACGCGCCGTCGTGGGAAACGAAGTCGGTGTGCAAGTCCAGCTTAATATGAATGAATTATCATTCAGATGCAGTAGTTTGGATTTGGTACTTTTGCCACATGTACTGGAATTCCATGCCCATCCTCATCAAATTTTACGCGAGGTTGAGCGTGTGTTAAGACCGGCGGGAAATGTCATCATTAGCGGCTTTAATCCACGTAGCCTGTGGGGCGCGCGGCGCATATTAGGTTCACGTACAAATTTCCCGTGGCGGGGAGATTTTATTGCTTTGTCACGATTGAAAGATTGGCTGGCATTACTGGGATTTGTAGTGGTAACAGGGCGCTTTGCCTGTTACGCCCCTCCGCTCACCAATCCAAATTGGCTTAACCACTTTAATTTTATGGAACCAGCGGGTGACCGCTGGTGGGCGGTATGGGGCGGAGTCTATTTTTTACAAGCGATTAAGCATGTGCCGGGAATGAACCTGATCAAGCCAAAATGGAATGAGGGACTGGTTGGCAAGCTACTACCAGCAACACCCAAGCTGAATAAGGAAATATCACCGTATAAAAAACGGAACCAAAATGAGTGAACTTGTGACAATGAGTGAAGATATAGTAGAAATTTATACGGATGGCGCTTGCAAAGGGAACCCTGGCGTGGGCGGCTGGGGCGCGCTGTTACAAATTATGGGCAAAGAACGCGAGCTATGGGGTGGTGAGGCACATACAACCAACAATCGCATGGAGCTACTAGCTGCAATCCGCGCACTAGAGGCATTGAAACGACCTTGCCGGGTGATTCTGCATACTGATTCAAAATATGTGCAGCAAGGCATTAGTATCTGGGTGCATAACTGGAAGCAGCGGGGATGGAAGACTGCCGACAAGAAACCGGTCAAAAATGAGGACTTGTGGCGCACACTGGATGAGCTAGCGAACAAGCATCATGTTCAGTGGGAGTGGATAAAAGGACATGCTGGGCATGATGGAAATGAGCGTGCGGATGAATTAGCCAATCGCGGGATTGAACAATTTTTGAATGAGAGCATGAAATGAGACAAATTGTATTGGATACCGAAACCACTGGCCTTGATCCAGGGAAAGGCCACCGCATCATTGAACTGGCAGCTATCGAATTATGCAACCGCAAAATTTCTGATCGACGTTTTCACCGCTATCTCAACCCGGAACGGGAGATTGATGCGGGAGCGGCGGAGATACACGGCCTGACGCTGGAGCGTCTGCAGGATGAACCAAAATTTGCTGAAATTGCACCCGCGCTACTCGAATTTATTAGCGGCGCGGAGCTCATCATTCACAATGCACCGTTTGATATCGGGTTCCTCAATAAGGAGCTGGAACGTTGCGAGCTGCCTGCATTGAATAGCTATTGTGTAAGCGTCATTGACACACTGAAACTGGCCAAGGAGTTGCATCCCGGCAAGAAAAATAATCTGAACGCTTTGTGTGACCGTTACCAGATAGATAATTCTCACCGCACCTTGCATGGTGCACTATTGGATACTGAGCTGTTGGCAGAGGTTTATTTGTCCATGACGCGCGGTCAAAAAAGTTTACTGGATGATGGGAGCAATGAACAGAAAGAAGAACCAATCATGGTTTTTGCAGATTTATCACGTTTGCAACTGCGTGTGCTCCCTGCCAGCACTGATGAATTGGCGCAACACGCGCAACAGTTGACGGATATCGATAAAGCCAGCAAAGGCGCATGTCTATGGAAACAGTTGGAACTTTTGGAGGTGCAGCCGTGATACATAATCTTAGAAGCATGTCCAAGCTGACAGGCTGTTGATAGCCCCTAGCTGTCTGTTGAGATGAGTGTCAATGTAGATGTGTTGATCATCGGTGCTGGCGCAGCGGGCATGATGTGTGCTATCGAGGCGGCACGTCGTGGGCGGTCTGTGCAGTTACTTGATCACTCTAAGAAACTGGCAGAAAAGATTCGCATCTCCGGCGGTGGTCGCTGCAACTTCACCAATTTGTACGCCAAGTCGGAAAATTACTTATCTGGCAATCCGCATTTTTGTCGCTCTGCATTAGCGCGCTACACCCCTCAACATTTCATCACATGGCTTAACCAACAAGGCATCGGTTATCACGAAAAAAAACTAGGGCAACTATTTTGTGACGAAGGATCAGCAACCATTATTGCGATGCTAAAAAACGAATGTGATGCAGCGGGTGTACGTTGGCTTATGTCTTGCGAAGTGCATAAGGTTGATCATCTCAATCCCTGTTTCCCGCAAACAGAAAAGGAACCCGAAGTAAAAAACAGTATGCATCCATCAACCGAACGATTTAGTTGCACTACCAATCATGGCACATTTCACGCGCAGTCCTTGGTAATCGCCAGCGGCGGCCTATCTATTCCCAAGATTGGCGCAACACCATTTGGTTATCAAGTCGCACAACAATTCAACATTCCCGTGACCAAACTCAAGCCGGGGTTAGTACCATTAAGTTTTCATCCAGACGATTGGGCACCTTATATTGATCTCGCCGGAATTTCTATAGATGCGGTGGTAAGTTATGGAAAGAATTTTTTTCGTGAAAATCTCCTTTTTACCCATCGCGGCCTTAGTGGTCCGGCCATCTTACAAATCTCTTCTTATTGGGAACCGGGCCAACCGCTACACATTAATTTGTTGCCGGATCATGACACACTAAAACTGCTCGCACAGCAACGAGACAATCGCATGTTGCTAAGCAATTTTTTTGCACAATATTTACCCAAACGATTTATCGAAACATGGTGTGCTCAATTAGTCGGAAATAATCTTTCCAGTAACATGCCAATTAACCAATATTCAGATAAAGAGATCGCTGCACTTGCCGTTAAACTGCATAATTGGCAAATTACGCCTAGCGGCACATTGGGCTATACCAAGGCAGAAGTTACCTGTGGAGGTGTTGACACCCATGCTTTATCGTCTAAAACAATGGAAGCCAATAAGGTGAATGGTCTGTATTTCATCGGAGAAGTCGTTGATGTAACAGGTCAACTAGGCGGCTACAACTTTCAATGGGCGTGGTCATCGGGTTATGCTGCCGGGCAATATTGCTGAATTTTAGATAGTTATGTTTGTACTGAAAAGATGACGATGGCTGTGAGTCAGAAAAAGCAAACATCCAATGAATTAGAACTTTTTTCAGTTAGTTAGATTAAATTTTCGATACAAGATATGTTATGGTGAGGAGAGCAAAGTGCCAAATAAAATAAATATGTCTACCGCTTTAACAATATCTAGCTTGATACTTTCGACTCCAGCTATTGCCGCAAAAGATATAAACGATTTTCAAACATGGGGCACTGCAACGGCAGTTGGTAGCCTAGACAATGTCAATCCAGCATTAAAGTATTTCAAATACTGGGCGGAATTTCAAGGGCGTTTTGGCGATGACACGTCACGCTTTTCTCAGGCTATCATTCGTCCAGGGATAGGATATGCAATTAACAATACGACTAGTGTTTGGGTGGGTTATGCATTTGTTCCCACTGCAGCACCATTTTCCAAAACAACATTCAACGAACGAAGATTCTGGCAACAATTATTGTGGAACAATAAATTTTCATTTGGATCAGTCACCAGTCGAAGCCGCCTGGAAGAACGCTTAGCACCTCGTTTAGGGGATGATACCGCTATACGTTTTCGGCAAATGTTTAAAGTATCTGTACCACTGACTGCTGCTCCAGCTTATAGCATAGTGGCTAGCAATGAATACTTTCTAAACCTCAACAACAACGATTGGGGGCCTCGTAAAGGATTCGATCAAAACAGAGCGTTCCTAGGAATAGGCTATAACTTCAATAAAGAAATTAAATCAGAAATCGGCTATATGAATCAATACATTAACCGGCCACTTACCTCAGTAAACAGGAACGATCATATTTTATCGATTAATTTCTATTTCAATTATTAACTTTAGTACCCTATAAAAGCACAGCTGAATGCCGCTTAACGTCAAAAATATCCACATTGCGCGATATTTTCAACTCAAGAAATTGGCATCAAAATGGTAACTGTAATTCTGAATTGGCATTCAGCAGCACGCGACGAAAGTCTTGCTTGATTCTGGTTAGCGCTTCCTCATTATCTGCTTCAAAGCGTAATACGACCACGGGCGTTGTATTGCTGGATCGTATCAAGCCAAAACCGTCGACATATTCCACGCGCAAACCGTCTATGGTGATAATGTCCTGTGCATCGGTAAATTTTGCGTCCTTCTGCAGCCGTGTGATCAATGCGTAATTCTCACCCTCCTTTAGCTTAATTTGCAGTTCCGGTGTGTTAATTGAATTAGGCAAGCCATTTAATATGCCATTAGCATCTGACTGTTTGCTCAAGCATTCGAGCAAACGAGCACCCGCATACAAACCGTCATCGAATCCATACCATCGTTCCTTGAAAAATATATGACCGCTCATTTCGCCTGCCAACAATGCGCCACATTCCTTCATTTTTGCCTTGATGAACGAATGGCCAGTTTTCCAGAGTGTCGGCTTACCACCATGTTGTGTGATCCAACCAAACAGCTTGCGCGTGGATTTAACGTCGAAGATAATTTCTGCACCAGGATTACGTGTCAGCACATCGGCGGCGAACAGCATTAACTGTCTGTCCGGAAAAATGATATTGCCATTTTTAGTGACAACACCCAAACGGTCACCGTCACCATCGAAGGCTAAACCCAGTTCACTATCATTACTGGAAAGTGCATGAATTAAATCTTGCAAATTTTCCGGTTGTGAAGGGTCAGGATGATGATTAGGGAAGTTGCCATCCACTTCGCAAAACAGTTCCGTGACAGTACAACCCAATTGGCGATACAAAGTAGGAGCAAAATCCCCGGCCACGCCATTTCCGCAATCGACCGTGATCTTCATGGGTCGTGCCAACTTGATGTCGGAAACGATGCGTGCAATATATACAGGACCTATATCGTATTGCGAATAAGCGCCCACACCATGACTGAGATTATTTTGCTCGATACGTATGCGTAAAGCTTGTATAGTATCCCCGGAGAGCGTCTCACCACCCAGCACCATTTTCAGTCCATTATAATCGGGGGGGTTGTGGCTGCCGGTAATCATGACTGCAGAATGTGTGTCCAGATGATAAGCTGCAAAATACACCATGGGCGTGGCAACACGCCCAACATCAATGACGTTGATACCGCTCTTCTGGATGCCACGTGCTAAAGCGACAGCAAACTCCACACCTGACAGACGACCGTCGCGGCCAATTGCAATCGTGTGCTGGCCACGTGCTTTGGCTTCTGAGCCGATAGCATGGCCAATGATCTCGATAATTTCCTGGGTCAATGATTTACCGACAATGCCGCGAATATCGTAGGCCTTAAAAATTTCTTTAGGTAAGTTTTGCATGGTTTTACTCCATGGATTAGATAGGAATGTGGCATGACTCTATCAAGAGGCACAAAACAGTGTAAGAGAAAATACTCAATCCTGATGCGATCAACTTAAAGCGCCCCATGATTGCATCTGGCAGAAATTTTTAATGATGTCCTTTAGGTAATTCACCCTTAAACTTGTATAGGGTGCCGCAATAGGGACAGCGCGCTTCACCGATCTTGTCGACTGGGATGGCCACTCTGGGATGTGCATTCCATAGACTCGTATTAGGCATCGGACAATAAAGCGGCAAATCTGTGGCGGTCACTTCGATATAACGTAGCTTGGCATGTTCGGTTTGCATGTAATTCCCTTTAAACGTGTGCCAACCAATCGGCATATTGCGGATTTTTTCCACTGACACAATCAAAAAACAACGCTTGCAGGCGCGTTGTGATCGGACCGCGCGAGCCATTGCCTATGGTGCGGTTGTCCAGCTCACAAATCGGTGTAACTTCGGCCGCAGTACCTGTAAAGAAAGCTTCATCGGCACAATATACCTCATCACGCGTGATGCGTTTTTCAATCAACTCTATACCAAGATCAGCCGCTAGCGTGATGATAGAGTCACGCGTGATGCCTTCCAGGCAGGAAGTCAAATCTGGAGTATACAGCTTACCTTTTTTCACAATAAAGATGTTCTCGCCCGCTCCTTCTGCAACATAACCATCCACATCCAATAACAGTGCTTCGTCATAGCCGTCGTGCGCCACTTCTTGATGGGCCAAAATGGAGTTGGTGTAAGTACCGACCGATTTGGAACGACACATATTGATATTTACATGATGCCGAGTGAAACTGGAAGTTTTGACACGAATACCTTTTTCCATTCCCTCTACACCAAGATACGCGCCCCATGGCCAAGCTGCAACGGCAACGTGGGTACTAATAGCAGTGGCAGCGATACCCATAGCTTCTGAACCATAAAACACAATAGGGCGAATATAACAGGACTCCAGTTTATTGACGCGTACCACTTCACGTTGCGCTTCCATCAGAGTGTCTTTATCGAATGGCATCTTCATCTTGAAGATATAAGCTGAATTAAAGAGGCGGTCAGTATGATCCTTCAGGCGAAAAATTGCCGTGCCCTCAGTAGTTTTGTAGGCACGCACCCCCTCAAACACGCCCATACCATAGTGCAGTGTATGCGTCAGTACGTGCGTTGTGGCATCTCGCCAAGGTACAAGTTTGCCGTCATACCAAATAAAGCCATCGCGGTCAGCCATAGACATGGTTGAATTTCCTTAAGTTTATTGCAAAGACCGCAATTCTAACGTTTTCCGTGTACTTTATGAAGTAATAGTATTTTTCAAAAATGAAATTCAAGAAAACAAGATTTTCAGATGACACCCTGAATTTTTTAGGCTTTAAAAATGGCTTTACGTTTTGTTAAATTTAAAACAGGGGGGCCAAATTATGAAAAGAGTACCTTAAACGATGTGCTCAAATCCCATATTGACAACCTACTTCAAATTATCCCAAATTGACTTAACGCATTCTAAGGCAATAAAGGAATGCTGGTCAGCGCTGTCGTTTCGCGTAAGCCGAACATAATATTCATATTCTGTACTGCTTGACCGGCCGCACCTTTGACCAAGTTATCAATAACTGACAATACAACCACAGTATTACCTTGTTGCGGCCGATGTACCGCAATACGGCAGCAATTCGCACCGCGTACCGTACGCGTTTCCGGATGACTGCCGGCTGGCATTACATCCACAAATGTCTCATTGGCGTAACGCTGCTCATATAGCGCTTGCAGGTCAGTATCACATACTATGCGTGCATACAATGTGGCATGAATACCTCGTATCATTGGGGTGAGATGTGGCACAAAAGTCAAACCAATTTTTTGTTGTGCCACTCGCGCGAGCCCTTGACTAATTTCTGGTAAATGGCGATGCCCAGATACACCATAAGCTTTGAAATTATCCGCCGCTTCGGAAAACATGATGCCAACCTCTGCCTTGCGTCCCGCGCCAGACACACCTGATTTTGCGTCTGCAATCAAACTGCTGCAATCCACAATCCCTGATTCCAACAAGGGGAGAAAACCGAGCTGCACAGCCGTTGGATAGCAACCCGGGTTAGCCACTAACCGTGCCTGTTTTATCTGCTCGCGGTTGATTTCTGGCAAACCATATATTGCTTCAGAAATCAGATCAGGACAGGCGTGACTCATACCATACCATTTCTCCCAAACCGCCACGTCTTGAATACGAAAGTCCGCCGCTAAATCTATTATCCGCACACCTGCGTCAAGCAATGTACGCGCATGATTCATAGCAATGCCATTAGGTGTGGCAAAAAACACTAGATCACATTGATCCAGATGTGCTTCATCTTGATGGGTAAAACGTAAATCTACATAGCCACGCAAACTGGGAAACATCTGGCTAACTGACATTCCTTGGTCAGCGCGCGAGGTAATGACGCACAACTCCACTTGCGGATGTTGTGCCAGTAGTCGTAACAGCTCGACTCCCGTATAACCTGTTCCTCCAACGATACCAACTTTAATCACTTCATTTCCCCTATTTTGCGTTATCGATGGCGATACATTGCAGATGAAGATCCAAGATTACAGCCTGTTTTCGCGCACACTCAAATTGTCAGGGTAATTTTTTCAATAAAAATGAAAAACCGCCCAAAGGCGGCTTTTCCAAACACTCCAAATATACTTAACGCTTGGAGAATTGCTTGCGACGGCGCGCCTTGCGCAAACCAACTTTTTTACGCTCAACTTCACGCGCATCGCGGGTAACGAGTCCAGCTTTGCTCAACATTGGCTTCAAGCTCGCATCAAAATCTATCAGGGCGCGAGTAATGCCATGACGCACCGCTCCAGCTTGACCAGATTCACCCCCTCCACATACGTTTACCATAATATCGAATTTGTTAAGCATGTCGGTCAGCTCCAGCGGCTGACGTACGATCATACGACCAGTTTCTCTCGAAAAAAATATATCGAGTGGCTTATCGTTAACCACGATATCACCCTTGCCTGGTTTAATGAATACACGAGCTATTGCGCTCTTGCGGCGACCAGTGCCATAGTTGTAAGTCACGTTCATGATTAAGCTTTCAATAGATCAATAGGTTTAGGTTGCTGCGCCGAATGCGGATGTTCAGCACCACCGTAAATCTTAAGCTTGCGTAACATGGCATAGCCTAATGGGCCTTTGGGCAACATACCTTTAACCGCTTTTTGCAGCACGCGATCTGGGTAACGTTCCTGCAATTTGCTAAAATTAGTCGTATAAATTCCGCCAGGATAACCAGTATGACGATGATAGACTTTATCTTGCGTCTTGTTACCGGTCACGCGCAGCTTTTCAGCATTAACAACGACAATAAAGTCGCCTGTATCCACGTGCGGTGTGTATATCGCCTTATGTTTGCCGCGCAGACGGGCTGCAATTTGGCTAGCTAAACGACCTAAAATCTTGTCGGCAGCATCTACCAAATACCAGTCATGCTGGACTTCATGGGGCTTAGCTGAAAATGTTTTCATGGCGCTTCCTAAAACAAAAAATAGTGAACTTCGAAGGGCGCGAATTTTATGTTAAAAAACTAGCCCCTGTCAAACAAATTCAATTCTCAGTTTTAGCATCCAGATAGCTGCTATTTATATAGCCTGCTTTTTCTGACACTTTGAGTTCAATCAGATTGATCGTTCGAAAACTAATAATCTCAACCGCTTAACAGCAATTCTAATTACGGGTTCGCTACTAAATCAAGATCCAGCTGGCTGACATCATCGTCTGTA
The DNA here is from genome assembly GCA_003402285.1 of Candidatus Nitrotoga sp. SPKER. Taxonomy (GTDB): domain Bacteria; phylum Pseudomonadota; class Gammaproteobacteria; order Burkholderiales; family Gallionellaceae; genus Nitrotoga. Next base: position 85,117 of record QFXG01000016.1, read on the forward strand.
TTGACCTTGCCATTTTCACGCGCCGCTTCAATTTCATCGAGATATTCTAATGTGACATCTCCAGTGATGTAATCACCATCAAAACATGAAGCATCGAAGTACTGAATATCCTGATTCGTCTTGCGCACTGCCGCTTTGAGGTCATCAAGATCCTGATAAATCAATCTGTCTGCACCGATTTCACGGCAAATTTCCTCATCACTGCGGCCAGTGGCAATCAACTCTTTGCGGCTCGGCATGTCTATGCCATACACATTAGGAAAACGTACCGGAGGGGCGGCGGAGGCGAAGTACACTTTGCGTGCTCCAGCATCCCGCGCCATTTGAACAATTTCACGGCTCGTAGTACCTCGTACGATGGAATCATCTACCAACAGGACATTTTTATCCTTAAATTCCACGCTAATTGCATTTAGTTTTTGGCGCACCGATTTTTTCCGCATTGCCTGTCCCGGCATGATGAAGGTACGTCCAATATAACGATTTTTCACGAAACCTTCGCGAAATGAAATACCTAAACGATTAGCCAATTGCAAAGCACTAGGACGACTGGAATCCGGAATGGGGATAACGACATCAATATCATGTTGCTGCCATTCACGGGTAATTTTATCGGCCAGATTTTCGCCCATATTCAAGCGTGTTTCATAGACCGAAATTCCATTAATCACGGAATCTGGACGCGCCAGATAAACATACTCAAAAATACAGGGATTAAGCGTTGGATTTTCTGCACATTGCTGACTATGAAGATTTCCATCAAAGTCAACAAATACCGCTTCACCTGGTGCAATATCACGAAGAAATTTGAAGCCGAACGTATCTAACGCTACGCTTTCCGAAGCAATCAAATATTCCGTGCCATTCTCAGTTTGATGACTGCCTAATACCAATGGCCGGATACCATAAACATCACGGAAGGCTAGCAGGCCATAACCCGCAATCATTGCCACCACTGCGTAAGCACCCCGGCAGCGACGATGCACCCCGGATACGGCGTCAAAAATATTCTTAATGTCTAAACGATAGCGCATTGTTGAATTAGCTTGTAATTCATGCGCAAGCACATTGAGCAGGACTTCCGAATCAGAGTTGGTATTAACATGACGTCTGTCTTCTAGAAACAATTCTTGCTGCAATTGCTCGGTATTGGTCAAATTTCCGTTATGTCCAAGCACGATTCCGAATGGCGAATTGACATAAAACGGCTGTGCTTCATTGTGATCGATAGCGGAACCCGCAGTAGGATAACGTACATGAGCGATGCCCGCATTCCCACGCAACGCTCGCATGTTACGCGTTCGGAACACATCGCGTACCAGGCCATTACCCTTGTGCAAATGAAAGGTATTTCCTTCAATAGTGGCAATACCGGCGGCATCCTGCCCACGATGCTGCAGCACTAACAAACCCTCATATAGAATTTGATTGGCCGATGTTTGCGCGACAACGCCTAGAATGCCACACATGTTTTAACCCCAATATTCATTTTCTCAATCCAAAGTGCACACGGCGTGCCACGCTATCTGGCAACCAGACCAGACTAGCTAGCGCCATACTTTCTAATGGCTTACTTAACTTTGCCTCGCGCCAGAACGGTTTTTTCGGCAAATCAGTCAACCCCGCTAGCAGAACTAGCATCAGTACCAATAACATGCCGCGTAGCATGCCAAATAAACTACCAAATAGACCATCTATCCAACCGAGGCCGGTCAATTTGATCAGTTTCGATAACAACCATATAACAATGCCACTGACGATCAAGGTCGCCACAAACAACACAACGAAAGCCACCGTGACCTTGATCGCATCTGCCCCCAGTTCTGCCGGCATTACTGCTGCCAAATTAACTGCCTGCCAACGTGCCATCAAGTAAGCTACCACCCAACCGAGTAGCGACAACACTTCATATACAAAGCCTCGCCACCATCCCAGAAAGACCGACCAAGTGGCGATTGTAATGACAGTATAATCAAACCACGTCATGCCTAATACGCTGGACTTACCGTTGGTTTCAGTCCTTGCGCTTCCAGCTTTTTATATACCGTGTCTGCCGCGTCACGCGTGGCATACGGACCGGCACGTACGCGGATTTTGTTACCCACCTTCTCGGTATAAACTTTGATATTTTGTTCACTCAATTTTTTCTGCCATTGGTGCGCAGTGTCGGCATTCGCAAATGCACCAACCTGCACCACAAAACCAGAGTGTGTCGTGACCTGCTTATTCTCTACATGAATATCCCCCACAGACTTAACTTCAGATTTGACTGGAGCAAGCTTACTTTCAAGCGCTCGCGATGCCGCGATGACCTGTTCTTTAATGACAGGGGCGCTGGGCACAGCTGAAACAGGAGCAGCAACCGGTGAAGAAACCGCAAGAACAGAGCCAGGCGCTGACGACATCCCCATCTTGGGCATAAACTCACCCACCTTATCTTTGTCCGGAATGCGCAACTCAATATCCTGACCGCCTAACTTGGGTTCACTATCCAACACCATGGGCAGCACCACCACAATGACGATGACCAGCGCCACTGCGCCAAGCAACCGACGTCTTGCACGACGCTTCAGGCTGAATTCATCATCCATGAGTTGCTTTGCCATCATGTCTCTCCGCGCAAATCAAAGCGTAGCGCAGACTGCGCACGCATCACTTCTGCTACTGTATAGAATGAACCAAATACTACAATTCTATCATTTTCGACGGCCTCATTACAGGCATGCTGCAGTGCATCTGTTACCGTGACAAACATCAACACGTCACTTTCCACTCCCTCGGCATATAACACTGTGGATAATTCCACGTCCGTTGCACCGCGCGGTGCGGCTATACCAGCCACTAGCCAGACATCCACTTGCTTTTTGAGCGCACGTGCAACACTGGCCATATCCTTGTCCTTAAGCATGGCGAACACAGCGAAAGTCTTATGACAAGGCGGCAAGTCGGCCAAATTTTGCGCCAGCGAACGCGCGGCCTGGGGATTGTGCGCCACATCCAAAATCAGCATCGGTCTGCCGGGCACAATCTGAAAACGACCTGGCAGCACTACCTCGACCAAGCCACGTCGCACCGCCGCCATGCTCACCGGCAATTTATTCTTCAGCGCATCCAACACCGCCAGTGCGGCGCTGGCATTGTGCAATTGAAATACTCCACGCAAAGCAGGATAGGGCAAAGCGCTGCGAGTGCCACTCACACCATGATAATTCCACTGTTGCGCGCCTGCCGTGAAACTGAATTGCTCACCCAGACACCACAATTGCGCGCCGACATGCTGCGCTTGCGTGCGAATCGCATTAGGCACATCCCTATCGCCAAATACCGCTACTTTTCCAGCACGAAAAATTCCCGCCTTCTCAAATGCAATTTGTTCACGCGTATCACCCAGATACTCCATATGATCCAAGTCTATACTGGTAACCACCGCACAATCGTGGTCGAACACATTCACCGCATCCAGCCGTCCACCCAAACCCACTTCCAGTATCGCCACCTCTACCGCTTGATCAATAAAACATTGCATCGCAGCCAGCGTGCCAAACTCAAAATAGGTTAACGAAATTTCTGATAATTCATCATTACACTGCAAACTGGTATCCCTATTTTGCAAAGATGGCACAACACGCGCCTGCTCTACTCGCTCGAATGCTGCGCACAGCATCGCATCACTGGCCTGCCGCTGGCCGATACGGACGCGTTCGTTGTAATCCAGCAAATGCGGCGAGGTGTAGCAGCCAACACGATAACCCGCCACGTGCAGCATGCTTTCAAGCATTGCGCACACCGAGCCTTTGCCGTTAGTACCGCCAACCACAATAACCGGGAAAGTTGGCTTAAGTCCCAGTCGCTTTTTAACTTTTGCAACGCGCTCAAGACCCAGATCAATGATTTTAGGATGCTTGGTTTCAAGATAGGCGAGCCAGTCGCTCAATGCGCTATGCTCATCTAGCATAGCGACCTAACTTTTGGTTTTTTGCAGATTTGTATGGAAAATCTCTCATGCAGGTATACGTAACAGCTTCAGTCGTCAATATTCATTACAGACAGCATCCATTAATCAGGATGAGCAACTTACCACGACATGACGTGCCCAATCCGGAGCTGGCGCAGCATAATCTTCCATCTCTGGTTGTTCATCGAATGGTCGACTAAGCAATGCCAGCAAGCGGTCTACTTCCGAAAAATCACGTTCCCGCTCTGCGAGTGCAATTGCACTTTGCGCCATGGAATTACGCAAAATATATTTAGGATTGACCTTGTCCATACGTGCCTTTCGCTCCTCGTCCGTTCCTGGCTCGCTTTGCAAGCGCGTACGATAAACGTCAGCCCAAGCGTCGAACGCCTGTCGGTCGATGAATTGATCACGTAACTCGCTGTTTTTCTCATCCGGCGCAAATTTGAACAGACCTAAACTGCGAAACAAATTGGTGTAATCCAACTGGCTTGTGCGCATCATTTCCAACAGAGGGGTAATAAGAGAAATATCGTCTTTGGTAACGTTGGTTAGTCCCAGTTTCTTACTCATTAATTCAATATAGTATTCAAAGTATGTCGGCTCGTAATTTTCCAGAGCTGCTTGCGCTTCTTCCACCGCGATAATCGGTGTCAAAGCCTGCGCCAGACAAGCCAGATTCCATAAACCGATTTGCGGCTGCTGATCAAAGGCATAGCGTCCGCCATGATCAGAGTGATTACAAATAAAAGCCGGATCATAAGTTTCCATGAAACCAAAGGGGCCATAATCGAAAGTCAGCCCAAGAATCGACATGTTGTCCGTATTCATCACGCCATGTGCAAAACCGACAGCTTGCCATTGAGCCATCAAACTTGCGGTACGCGTGATTACCTCATTCAAAAAACGCAAATACTTGTCCGGTGCATCACTAATATCAGGAAAATGCTTGGCAATCACATAATCAGCGAGCACGGCAAGCGGTTCATGCTGATCCCTATAGGCGAACACTTCAAATGAACCAAAACGCACATGCGACGGTGATAAACGCGTAACCACAGCGGCACTTTCGATCGTCTCGCGGTACACCTCTGCATCACTGCCCACAATGCACAAAGCGCGAGAAGTAGGAATACCCAAACCATGCATCGCTTCTGAGCACAAATACTCACGAATGCTGGATCGCAGCACCGCACGTCCATCGCCTTCTCGCGAAAACGGTGTGACACCGGCCCCTTTCAATTGAATGTCCCAATACTCTCCATCGCTATTTTTTATTTCACCAAGCAAAATTGCGCGTCCGTCTCCCAGTTGCGGCACGAAGTAACCAAATTGGTGCCCGGCATAGAGCATCGACAATGGCTCGCTACCGGGCAACAAACGGTTGCCGATAAAATATTCGACAAAGTCCGCGCGTTCAACTTCGCTTACATCCAGATTAATTAATTCGGCGGCACTCACATTAAAGCTAACCAGATAGGGATCTGGCAAAGGCGTAGGGTTCAGACGACTATGGAAAACATCTGGTAAACGAGAAAACGTATTATCAAAATTTAATTGGTCAAGTTTTTTCATGGCGATACTTTAAATTTGATTTACCGAAATCTATAACAGAGTAATAAATTAAGCACCATAGCGTGCGAGCCCTATCATCGCCGCCGTGATGCACGCTTGCGCCATTCCCATATCACAATCGCACGCCACAACATGCGTACACTAAAATAACCCGCAATAGCAAAACTTAACGCTAAAAGCGGCAAACCCGCAGCGAGAGGTTTGCCCAATGACACAATCCAATCCAGCATGACGACAGGCCAGTTAACCCAAGTCATTTCCGGTAGAGACAAATTTACGGACGACTGGCCGTTATGATACCCGGTAACAAATACACCAAGCTCATATGCCAAAGCATAGAGAGGCACGATGGTAAATGGGTTGGTATACAGCGTAGTGACCACAGCTACCGGCAAATTAACGCGGAATAGCACCGCCAGCAAAGTTGCGCCTATCATTTGCAGCGGACCAGGAATCAACCCGGTGAAGAGGCCGACGGCTACGCCACCCGACACTGAATGGCGATTAAGATGCCACAGGTTGGGATGATGAAGCCAGCCACCAAGCCAACGCGTCCAACGGCTTTGTTTGAATGTTTCATGGCTGGGCAGAAATTTTCTGAAATATTTTTTCGGCACGAGCAATCGTTTAATAAGGCAGAATCATTACTAAGCAAAATCAGGATGGTAGATTACCTGATTATATTTGATATGCCAGCCCCTCTTTGAGAAGTTTGCACACGTGAGCCAGGAAACACCCGATCCAACCGATATGAGCGGCCTGACGCATGCCGAAGCACGTCGGCGACTGCAAGCAGAAGGCATGAACGAATTGCCCGCAGCCAGAAGCCGCGACATTCCGGCGATTGCACTTGAAGTGGTGCGAGAACCAATGTTCTTGCTGTTATGGGTGGCGGGCGTAATTTATCTGCTGTTGGGCGATGTCAGCGATGCGCTGATGTTGCTGGGTTTTGTGTGCATGGTGATGGGAATCACCATTTATCAGGAACGCAAGACGGAACGGGTGTTGGAGGCATTGCGCGACATCAGCAGCCCGCGCGCGCTAGTGTTGCGTAAAGGTGTCGCGCAACGCATCGCCGGACGTGAAGTGGTACGCGACGATATCCTGATTCTAGCTGAAGGTGACCGGGTGCCAGCAGATGCGGCACTAATTTCCTGCAATGATTTTGCGACAGATGAATCGATGCTCACCGGCGAATCGGTGCCGGTACGCAAGATCGGTCAACCTGATGCCCATACACTGCGTCCACCCGGCGGCGATGATTTGCCGTTTGTGTATTCCGGCACGCTAGTGGTGCAAGGACATGGCACAGCACGTGTACTGGCAACCGGATCACACACCGAACTCGGCAAGATCGGCAAAGCGTTGCAGGAATTAAATAACGAAACCACACCGTTACAAAAAGAGATCAACAAGCTGGTGCGCAACCTCGCTATTGTCGGCACCTTGCTAAGCTTGCTATTGGTAATGGTTTACGGCCTTAGCCGGGGTGATTGGCTGCATGGGTTTCTGGCTGGCATCACACTAGCAATGTCGATTTTGCCGGAAGAATATCCATTTGTGCTGATCGTATTCATGGCGATGGGGGCATGGCGCATTTCACGCCATCAGGTACTGACCCGCCGCATGCCCACGGTGGAAACGCTGGGCTCGGCCACTGTGCTGTGTGTAGACAAGACCGGCACACTTACACTCAATCAAATGACGGTACAGCAGTTAATTGCTGGCGATGCATCGTTCGTAGTAGCTGCATCGCACACGCCACTACCCGAGACATTTCATGAATTGGTCGAATTCAGCATTCTGGCAAGTAAAACCGATCCCTTTGACCCAATGGAAAAAGCCATCCATACGCTCGGCGAATATTATCTGAGCGACACAGAACATCTGCACCATAATTGGGCGTTGGTGCATGAGTATTCATTGTCCCCGGAACTGCTCGCGCTTTCGCACGTATGGCGGGCAAACGACCGCGACGAATACGTAGTAGCAACCAAAGGTGCGCCAGAAGCAGTGGCTGACTTATGCCATCTGAACGAGCATCAATTATCCATACTTTCTACTCGGGTAAATACGCTCGCAGCGCAGGGTATGCGCGTACTAGGGGTAGCCAAGGCCAGCTATCGCGGTCGTGAATGGCCAGGTATCCAGCATGATTTCGAGTTTGAATTTATCGGACTGATCGGATTGGCTGATCCAATCCGCCCCACCGTTGCAGCGGCGCTCAAAGAATGTACGGCGGCAAGCATCCGCGTAGTGATGATTACCGGCGACTATCCTGTTACCGCTGGCGCAATTGCTCAACAGATCGGCCTGCCCGGCAGGCCGGACGGTATTATTACCGGTATAGAGCTTAATAAAATGGATGATGCAACATTGCGCGAACGCATCCGTCACAACAATATTTTCGCGCGCATGGTGCCGGAACAAAAACTGCGATTAGTGAACGCGCTCAAGGCAAACGACGAAGTGGTGGCGATGACCGGCGACGGAGTAAACGATGCGCCCGCGTTAAAAGCGGCGCACATCGGCATCGCTATGGGTGGGCGTGGCACCGATGTGGCACGCGAAGCAGCCGCACTGGTATTGCTGGATGATGATTTTTTCTCAATCGTGCGCGCCGTGCGTATCGGACGCAGCATCTTCGATAATCTACGCAAAGCGATGGCCTATATTTTTGCAGTACACATACCCATCGCCGGCTTGTCACTGATCCCACTGCTATTAGACTGGCCAACGGTATTCGCTCCGGTCCATATCGTGTTTCTGGAAATGATCATCAACCCGGCCTGCTCCATCGCCTTTGAAGCCGAACCGGCAGAGCGCAATGTCATGCAACGTCCGCCGCGCAGCCCACAGGAGCCGCTGTTCGGAAGACAGGTCATTCTGCTCAGCCTATTACAGGGTACAGTGCTGTTGCTAACCACACTCGCAGTACTGGGTTATGCACTGCATCATAGCGCAACAGAAGATGAAGCTCGCGCACTGACTTTTTCGACGCTGGTCATCGGTAATCTTGGACTCATTTTGGTCAACCGTTCCTGGCAACTTAACATCTTCAGTTCGCTCAACAGCCGCAACTCTGCGCTGTGGTGGGTGGTGGGCGGAGCACTTTTCTTCCTGCTACTAAGCCTGCACTTACCATTTTTACGCGAAATATTTCATTTCGCGCCGCTTACACCCTATCAACTCGCGCTGAGTTTTGCTGCCGGTCTGTGCAGCGTGCTCTGGTTCGAATTGCTCAAATCCATTCGACGGCACTAAGCAAACCATGCGTTATGCCGTTTTATTTTTTGCATTGGGCGTATGGCTTTTGCAGCAACAGGCAATACTTCCCAATTTCGCTTGGAGTGGGCTGACTTTATTGCTCGCTGGTACTTTGATGCTACCGCGTAGCAATCTTTTGCAGCGCAAAGCATACCCCATTCTTCTTGCAGCATTTGTCTGTACCTTTGGTTTTTTCTACGCAGCATTTTTTGCCCAGCAACGCTTATCCGATGCTCTACCTGCCGAATGGCAGGGTAAAGACATTGAAATCATAGGCGTGGTGGCAAAGCTTCCCATACAGCATGAACGCGGACTTCGTTTTGTCTTCAATGTAGAACAAGTGCTCACCCCTAGTGCCATTGTTCCACCACACATCCTGCTAGCCAGTTACGATGGCATACGGGAACAATCGCTTGAAATCCACGCCGGTGAACGTTGGCGGCTCACAGTACGCTTGAAGCAGCCGCACGGCAGCAGCAATCCTCACGATTTTGATTTTGAAGCATGGATGCTGGAAAACAAGCTACGCGCTACTGGTTATATTAATCGGAAGCAAGATTACGTGCGACTGGATGCGTTAGTACCATCGCCGGATTACTATATCCAAAGCCTACGCGAAAAAGTGCGCGACCATATCCATAAAACGTTAAACCCATTCCCCAATCAGCTTCATCCATTACAAATTCCCCACACCGCAAGCGGAAAAGAAGTTCTCGATAGCGCTGAAGTGAGTGTCATCGAAAAAAACAATTACGTCGGCGTGTTAACCGCTCTGGCCATCGGCGATCAGACTGGCATTCCAGCGGCACAATGGCAAATTTTCACGCGCACGGGCGTTAATCATTTGATGAGTATTTCCGGACTGCATATCACCATGCTGTCAGGGCTGGCATTCGCTGCAAGCTATTGGTTATGGCGACGCAGTGCGCGCCTCACGCGCGCGCTACCGGCGCGCAAGGCTGCTGCCCTCATCGGCTTGCTGGTGGCACTCGGCTATGCACTGCTGGCGGGGTTCGGTGTGCCGGCGCAACGCACAGTGTATATGCTGGCGACGATCGCTTCCGTGTTGTGGCTTTCACGCACTGTCGCACCGTCACAAATTCTTGCAGCCGCATTGCTCGCTGTGTTGTTGCTCGACCCATGGGCGGTGTTGTCGCCGGGATTCTGGCTCTCTTTCGGTGCTGTGGCATTGATTTTTTATGTGACGGCGCACCGGTTGCGCCCTCCACACTGGTTAGTAACCTATGGTCGCGTACAGTGGGCGATGAGCATCGGATTGATTCCGCCGCTGTTGGCAATGTTCCAGCAAGTTTCACTGGTATCGCCCATCGCTAATGCTTTTGCCATTCCGTTAGTCAGCTTCGTGGTGGTGCCGCTCACCCTGCTGAGCGCGGTGCTTCCCTTCGATTGGCCGTTGTGGCTGGCACATCAGGCCATGGGAATATGTATCAGCCTGCTGGAGTGGCTGAATAATTTGCCAGAGGTAGTATGGACACAGCACGCACCACCCACATGGAGCATAGCCATCGGTATGTTAGGTGTGTTATGGATGTTATTGCCGCGTGGATTTCCTGCACGCTGGCTGGGATTGATCGCCCTGCTACCCATGTTTCTGGTACTGCCTGTAGTACCGCCAGAAGGTACGCTACACCTGGTAATTTTCGATGTCGGGCAAGGCTTGGCGGTAGCCGCACAGACACACAACCATGCGCTGCTGTATGACACCGGCCCCAATTTTAATAGCGAAGCCAACAGTGGCAACCGTATCCTCATTCCGGCGCTGCGCGGCATGGGCATCGCTCAACTCGACGGCCTGATTCTTACCCACGATGACAACGACCACACCGGCGGCGCATTATCCATTTTGCAAGGGTTGCCGGTAGGCTGGCTATCATCCTCGCTCGCCGCAAACCATCCCCTGTTACAACAAGCTTCGAACACCCAACGCTGCACAGATGGGCAAAGCTGGGAATGGGACGGCGTACACTTTGAAGTGCTACATCCGACAGCGGAAAGTTATGCAGCAGAAAAAATCCGCGACAATAACCGCGGCTGCGTGTTAAAAATCAGCACGGGCAAAAATAGTGTGTTGCTGGCCGCCGACATTGAAAAAGATTCCGAATGGCGATTACTGAAACAGCATGAGGAAGCACTCCCCTCTACACTTTTGGTGGTGCCACATCACGGCAGCAAAACCTCGTCGGTGAATGCCTTCGTAACAGCCGTGCATCCACTCTATGCAGTATTCACCGTGGGTTACCGCAATCGCTTTAATCATCCTAATAAGGAAGTGGTCGAACGCTATCTTGCAGTGGATAGCGAACTATTACGTTCGGATCGGGATGGCGCCATTCTCGTGGAAATGAATGCGCAAAATATTAGCGTGGAGCGATACCGTAAAAGCCACGCTCGATACTGGCACCAAGACATTGCTGGCGAAACTATAGATGCAAGCATCTCTGCCATAAAATAGACAAATCATCGCCCCCTGCTGTCATTTCTGGGCAAATTTTGAACAATCATTCCTGCTTACCATTCGACATTTTCCTGCGCGAGCAGTAGCATCGCGCTCCATTTTTTATAGGTTCGACTTAAGCTCCTCTCCTGCTATGTCTATTGAAGCTCCCGCCCGCGCCTGCGGCATCGATTTCGGTACGTCCAACTCCACCGTGGGTTGGCTGCGCCCTTACCATCACCCCATGCTGGCGCTGGAAAACGGCAAGCCCACCCTACCCTCCGTGGTTTTTTTCAATGCCGAAGAAAACACCGTAAGCGTCGGCCAAGCCGGCCTCAAGGAATATCTGGAAGGCTACGAAGGCCGTTTGATGCGCGCCTTGAAGAGCCTGCTGGGCAGCAGCCTGATGGAAGGCAAAACCGAAATCCAGGGACGCTCGCTGCCCTACAAGGAATTACTGACCCAGTTTATCACCGAACTCAAGCGCCGCGCCGAAACAGCGGCGAACCGTACTTTCGACCAGGCCGTGTTTGGCCGACCGGTGTTTTTTGTGGATGACGATACGGCTGCCGATCAAAAAGCCGAGGCAACGCTCGAAGCTATCGCCCGTACCGCCGGCTTCCGCGAGATAAGCTTCCAATACGAGCCCATCGCCGCCGCCTATCACTACGAACGCCAGATAGACCGCGAGGAACTGGTACTAATCGCCGACATCGGCGGTGGCACTTCCGATTTTTCCCTGATCCGGCTCTCGCCGCAACGCGCACTGGCAGCCGACAGGCGCGACGATCTACTGGCCAACAGCGGCGTGCACATCGGCGGCACCAACTTTGACCGGCAACTCAGCTTGGAAAGCGTGATGCCCCTGTTGGGCTATGGCAGCCTGCTCAAACGCGGCCTGACCATGCCCTCCAGCTGCTACATGAACCTTGCCACCTGGCACACCATTAACCAGGCCTATTCCAGCCGCACCTGGGCCGATTTGCAAGAGCTGTATCTGGACACCCAGGCGCCTGAAGCCATGGACCGCCTGCTCAAGCTCATCCGCGACCGCGCCGGCCATTGGCTGGCGGTGCAAGTGGAAGAGGCCAAGATCGCCTTGTCCACCGGCAATAGCGCAGCCCTACATTTGGATAGGCTCGCACCCGGCATGCGCCACACCTTGACCCGCATCGAGTTTGAAGAAGCGTCAGCAGAATTGGTAGAGCAGATTGGCAACACCCTGAGCACCTTGCTGGCAAAGGCAGGTGTACGTAACGAATCGGTGGATACAATATTTTTCACTGGCGGTGCCAGCGGCGTACCGGTGTTACGCGAACGCATTGCCACAATTTTGCCTATGGCCCGGCGCATGGAAGGCGACTTGTTCGGCAGCGTTGGCGCTGGACTTGCGGTTGAGGCGCAGCGGCGCTTCGGCTGATAGCGAGGCAATTCGTAGCCAAGCCCGCACATCACTGCTTGCACTTTGAAGATTCTGCAAGAAGCTCCATCAAAAAATATTTTAAAATTTCTGCCCCAGCTTCTGTTCAAACAGAGTAACGATGGCAGATGAATCCTCTTCACCCATTCCCGCCTCAACAAGGGCATTGATATACACACTCGCCATCGTGGTGCCCGGCAATTCAATCGCCAGTTCATCTGCAAATTGCCGCACGATGCCCAAGTCTTTTTGGTGCAGCTTGGCTTTGAAACCAGGTGTGAAATTATGCGTGAGCATGCGTTGCCCCTGCACTTCAAGTATTCGGCTGCCTGCTGATCCTCCCAGCAAAGCTTGTCTTACTTTTGCCGGATCTACACCGGACGCAACAGCCAGCGCAAAAGCTTCGGCAATCGCGGCGAGCGTCTGTGTTATCACCACCTGATTGCATGCTTTGCTTACTTGCCCGGCACCATGATCACCGATATGCACAATGTTTTTTCCCATCACTTGCAGCACAACCAATGCTTGCTGGAATACGTCGGCCTTGCCACCCACCATGATGGAGAGCGTGCCATCGATGGCACCCTGGCTGCCACCCGACACCGGTGCATCAAGCATGTTGATTTTTTTCTGTGCCAGCGCCGACGCTATTTGACGGGTGATTGAGGGTGAGATGGTGCTCATGTCAATTACCGTGCTACCGGTTTGTGCGCCGTGAATGATGCCCTGTTCGCCGAGGATAACTTCCCGTACATCTTCGGTGTTGGAAACATTGGTAAAGATCAGGTCACAATGTTTTGCCAGTGCTTGCGGAGTGTTGCATGCCTGCGCACCGGCCTGCACCAGTTGCTGCATTTGTTCGGAGCGACGCGCATACACCCACAACGGATAACCCGCTTTAAGCAAATTGCTGGCGCAGGCATGTCCCATCACGCCCAGGCCGATGTAACCAATATTGGGTTTCATAGAATCTCACAACTCAATAATCAAAAAAACAGGCTAACGCATTGCGGTCATTTTGGCGAGAAGCAAAAATATAAAACTATGGAAGGCAACTTGTATGGAAGGGTCGGAGCGGACCTCGCGGTTGAAGCGCAACGACCATTTGCTGCATCAGCCAGAGATCGTATCTGTCGCCATCGAACAATTGGGAGAGAACATCGCATTAAATGAAGCGACATAAGTTACGCCATTTTGTATATTATTGATAATGTAAAAAATGCTTAATTTGACCAACATTATCGGTTTTGATTGGGACGACGGTAATGACCGTAAGAACGATAAGCACGGTGTTTCAATGTCAGAAACAGAGCAGTTATTTTTTAATGATCCGCTGCTTCTGCTAAAGATGCCAAACACAGCCAGGAGGAATCGCGCATTCACGCATCGGGCAAAACTGACGAAGGACGGATGTGGCACATTACTTTTACCCTTCGAAAAAAGAACACGTTAATTCGAGTTATTTTTGCAAGAAATATGCACAAAAAAAGCGAGCAAACTATGAGAAAGCAACTTAAACCCCTTCTAAAATTCGCTAACGAAGCGGAAGAGCGGAGCTTTGGGAAAAGCTACGATTCATCTGAATATATGGATTGGCGTAAAGCTCAGCGTATTGTGCTACCCAAACTGAGACCGACTACCAAGACCATTTCCTTGCGTCTGCCGCAGCACTTATTGGACTCGATAAAATCAGCGGCCAATTCGCGTGACGTACCCTATCAGTCACTGATAAAAGTGTGGCTGCAAGACAAGCTGCATAGCAATTAAATTCGAGTCTACATTTTCCAATTTTCAAAATTATGCACGCACTCGCCTACAGCAATACTCAGGACTCCATAAGCTGGAATGGCATTCAGTTTGCTTATGGGATCGAGTTCAATGCTTTCATGGCTGATGAGGTTACTGCACGTCTGCATGACGAGGTCGGCAAGGCCGACTTCACCGCCCATCTGAATAGTCTCGCCTCCACAGGGTTCGCGCAAGAAAACCTGCAAGTCATTCTGGAAGCAGAACAACCTGAAGAACGCGACTGGGCGGTAGGTGAAGCGTTAGCCGAAGCTTGGCTGAGCCGCGAGCATGGCGTGGTCTGGCCCTGGAATATGGAGCGTGACAAGCGTACGCCCCAGGCCAGTCTTCCCGGCGCTGACTTAGTGGGGTTTGTCACTCAAGGCTGCGAAACACGTTTGGTGTTGGGGGAAGTCAAAAGCTCTTCCGATAGCCGCACGCCGCCGAACGTAATGACGGGGCGCAGCGGCATGGCTCATCAGTTGGAAAATTTGGTTACGGACACAAGTTTGTTGTTTACGCTGCTTCGCTGGTTGCAGCCGCGCTGCCGTGACAATATTTCTAAGCCATTGTTTGATGCGGCAGTAGGTTTGCTGCTCCAGACGGGCAACAAGGCAATGACGTTGTTTGGCGTCTTGGTGCGCGACACACAGCCTGACGAGCTTGACCTCCGTAGCCGTGGCGAACATTTAAGCAGCATCGTTCAATCGCCTGCCCGTTGCAACTTGGTGGCGCTCTATCTCCCTTGCCTGGTTTCCAGTCTCCCTGATCTTGTTCAAGTGGGAGGCGGATCATGAGCCACTGGATGCTGGAATCGCTAGGCGATATGCGCGCCCAAGCGTTGCATGAGGCGGCGCGTACCCAGGTGCTGAGCGAGCTTTCGAGTTTGCCATATGAAGTGGACTACAGCTTGATCGAGCGGGTTGCGCAAGTGTTGGAAACCGTGGTGATGGATTTGTTGCTCAGTCCATCCGATGAGAACGGGCAACTGCTTACGCTGCGCCAGTGTGCAGCGGATGCCTATCGTCTCTATCGCGTACTGCCTGCGCAAAAAACTGCGCTGGCTGAAGCAGAGCTGCACTTGCGCCAGAGCTCACTGGCCGTGCTGGGCGATCTTGGCGCTGATGCGGCGCGCAATTTGCGCGAGCGAGAATGGCCCGTTCTTGAGCTTGAATCCGAGGACTGGCGCACACGCACCCTGTGTACGATCATCGACATCTGGCTGCGCTTGATCCGCAAGCGTGGATGGGATGACCGCGACACAGTTCTGCAACGCATCGCCATGCTGCGGCAAGCGCAGGAGGCCTTCGAGGCTAGCTATCTCAAAAATGCAGCTGGCAGCGGGGCTAGGGCGGCAGCGCTCGAGTTGATGGCGCTTTACCACTTGGCGAAAGCGGCGGAAATTCTCGCGCTGTATGTGACTGACGGTGTGGTCGAAGGCAACTTCCAGATCAACATCCTCCTGGACATACAATTCGACCGCGCCATAGCGGCATCCCAGGCCAGCGCTTTTTTTCAATTGGAACCGCTTATCCGTTTGTTGGCCGCGACGGCGCAGCAAATGGTCAGAAATGCGCTGTGGTCGGTTACCCGTGCGGTCAATTCGCGTGTAACGAAGTTTGTTCAGACGCTGGTCGCCAAGGGGCGAGGTGACAAGGCATTGTTTGATGTATTGCCGCCTCAGCGCCGCGCGTTGGCAGAGCAGGGTTTGCTCGGTTCCAGTCGTCGCGCCGTAGTGGTGAGTTTGCCGACCTCCAGCGGCAAGACCCTGATCGCCCAGTTTCGCATCCTTCAGGCATTAAACCAGTTTGAACACGAGCGGGGTTGGGTCGTCTATCTTGCGCCCACGCGCACGTTGGTACGTCAGGTCGCGCGGCGGCTCAGGCGCGATTTTGAGCCGCTCGGTGTGGTGGTGGAACAAGTGAGTCCCGCGCTCGAAGTCGATGGCGTGGAATCGGGATTGCTGAGCGAACAAAATGCGAGTCGCGCGTTCCGTATTCTCGTGACGACCCCTGAAAAGCTCGACCTCATGTTGCGCCAGGATTGGGAAGAAAAAATCGGTCGCCCGCTGACACTGGTGGTGGTTGACGAGGCGCATAACATCCAGGAAGGCGCGCGCGGCTTAAAGCTGGAGTTGCTGCTTGCGACAATCAATTCCGAATGCAGATTGGCGCAGTTCCTTTTGCTGACACCGTTTATCAGCAATGCACGTGAAGTTGCCCGCTGGCTCGGAGAGGCCAATTCAGACGACATCAGTTTGGCGATAGATTGGCAGCCTAATGATCGGGTGATCGGCATTGTGAAGCCTGAGAAAGGGGCGCTCATCAAAGGCAAGAGCTACGATTATCAGCTTAGTCTGGAAACGGTGCATACCACTCGCGCTACGTTAAATATTGATGAGTTGGTTTCTCTCGGCAAAGACCCGAGCTGCAAGAAAACATTCAGTAAAATTTCCACATCGGCTCACGTTGCAGTGGCCACCGCACAACAGATAAAAAAACGCGGGCCGGTGATCGTCATGCACCAAACGCCAAGAAACGTTTGGTCTTTAGCCAGCAAGCTGAAGTCTGGCTGCAATCGCCACACAGGAATCTCCGACAAATTGAAGTTGGCGCAAGATTATCT
This sequence comes from Candidatus Nitrotoga sp. SPKER, assembly GCA_003402285.1. GTDB lineage: Bacteria > Pseudomonadota > Gammaproteobacteria > Burkholderiales > Gallionellaceae > Nitrotoga. The sequence goes on from QFXG01000016.1 coordinate 102,199, forward strand.
TGCGCTTGAAATGGGGCAGGATTTTCCGCTGATAGACTTGCTTGCCCATGGCATTGGTGTCCATCACGCAGGCTTGTCCGATGATACTCGCGCCTTGATGGAGTGGCTGTTTGAAGAACAGGAACTAAATTTTCTGGTCGCCACGACGACGATTGCCCAAGGCGTCAATTTTCCTGTGATGGGTGTGGTTATGGCATCGCACCAATATCCATACGGCCAGGATATACCACCTGCGGATTTCTGGAATATCGCTGGCCGTGCGGGAAGGGTGGATCATGGCAGTTTGGGCGTGGTTGCTTTGGCTGCTGGCGATGATGTTAAGGCCGATAAACTTAGAGAGTTCATTCATAGGCAAACCGGCGAACTTAACTCGGCATTGATTCGTCTTGTTGCGGATGCAGGCGATTTGATTGACGATCTTCAGGGCATCGTTTATTTCAGGCCAGAGTGGTCAGCGTTTTTGCAATACCTCGCGCACACCTACAAACAGATGGGGCGACCGCAGTCTTTTGCAGACCAGATCGAGCAAATTTTGCGCGGCACGTTAGGGTTCGGCAAGCTCAGAGCTGCAAATGCTAATCAGGCCAATCGGCTGCTTATTAGTATCCGTACTTATGCGGACTATTTGAGCCAACCTAGCCAGCCGTTGAAGCTGGTAGACAGCACGGGCTTCTCTTTGCAAAGCATCAAGACCGCCATGGTCGCGGCGGGGCAGGAAGGCATAGGAAAAGAAGCGTGGAATGCCGAAACATTATTCACCAGAGAAAGTGACATGCTGAAAAAAATGATGGGGGTCTTGCTCAAGGTGCCCGAACTCAGGGAAAACCTCGAAGCTGTCACCGGGAAAGAAGGCTCCAATGGCGACAAGCTGGCCTTGATTCTTAAAGACTGGGTGGGCGGATCTCCTATACCCGATATTGCCCAGCGCTATTTCTCCAAGGATGGACGCAGTGAAACAGATGCACTAACTGAATGCGGACGAAACCTCTTCGGTAAGCTGACGCAAACAGCGGCTTGGGGCTTGGGGGCTTTGCTGTCGATCACCGGGGGCGACATCCCGGAAGAAGAGCGGCAGTCATTGAACAACTTGGCATCACGGGTTTATTACGGGGTGACCGATGAGAATGCCATCGCATTGCGTTTGCTGGGCATCCCTCGCATGGCAGCCGAGCCCCTGGCCTCGCAGATGCGCGGCAACGCCCAGCGCCCACTCACTGAAATTCGCGATGTGCTTCGCAGCGCGGATTCATCATTCTGGGATCATGCACTCGGATCAAAAAAGGGACAGATCTATAGAAAAATTTGGCGTGTACTGGAAGGACTTGATTGATTCACACTTCAATTAGCATTGATATATGAACCTTAATTCCGATTTTTCCCAACGTGTTGTCATCGAAGCTGACACTCTGACCCGGTCGTCCGGCACATCAAATGGAATTGAACAAAAAATACTTGAGCAGGATGGAGCGGAAACAGCACGCACCACATCCATTGTGCGCTAGGCCACCGGGACAAGTTTTCCTAATCAGGGGCACGATCTTGGTGTAGAGATTTTCGTACTGGAAGGTATTTTCAGCGATAAAAACGGAGACTATGGTCCGGGCAGCTATATTAAGAATGCCTCAGGCTCTATGCATGCATCACGTTCTGCTGAGGGCTGCACTTTATTCGTCAAGCGCGGCCACCTGAGCGTGAGAGATCGTCAAAGCGTGGTTGTGGATACACTCAAAACGAACTGGCATCCAGGGCTGGTACCCGGCCTTGCGGTTATGCCTCTATCCAACTTTGAAACCCAAAATACTGCCCTGGTGCGCTGGTCGCCTGAAACTTACTTCAGCGCGCATCGGCACTATGGTGGTGAGGAAATACTGGTGATCTCCGGGATTTTTGAGGATGAGCATGGGTGCTATCCGCAAGGCACCTGGATACGCAGCCCGCATTTGAGTCTGCACCAGCCTTACAGCAAAGAGGGTTGCACGATTTTGGTCAAGACCAGACATTTACCTTTTTGAAAGTTGGGTTCGGTCAAAAAATACCGAGACCCTGAAAATCACATTCTTACTCGCTTTTATCATCAACTTTTTGCTGGTTTATACATCAGACACCTTAGTAGAGCGCATGTAATTCACCCTTAGGTTTGCTTCAAGATGAGCTTCTGATTTTCATCCAGATTTTTGCCTGCAAACTGCTTTCCCTAGCGATATTGTTACAAGACAGTGCCTTTTTCATCGTTGCTCGCGTAAAATAAAAATCCATTAAGGAGTCAGTCATGTTTATAAGCGTTTTAGATCTTTTCAAAATCGGGATCGGCCCGTCCAGCTCACACACCGTCGGCCCCATGGTGGCCGCGAAGGAATTTACCGGTTGCGTTGAAAAATATTTTTCGTCACACCCGTACATCCCGAACAGCCACATACGCTGTACTCTCAAGGGCTCTTTGGCGTTTACCGGCAAGGGCCACAGTACCGATCGCGCGATTGCCCTGGGGTTGCATGGCTACACAGCGGTGGGCCTGGCGGGCGAAAATGTCGATAGCGTGATTGGGCGCATCTGGGGCAAGGGTTGCATTGCAGTGGGTGATCAACTATCCATTCTGTTTGTTCCAGAACAGCATATCGTGTTTGACCGTGGCGCACCGCTGCCGCAGCACCCCAATGGCATGATCTTTGAACTGATAGGGCCGTCCGAAGAATCATTGCTGAGCGAGACTTATTTTTCTATCGGCGGTGGCTTCATCAGCACCCTGACGGAAATCTCGGAACTGGTTGCGCCGCTCAAAATGGAATCCGTCAAGTCCTGCCCCTATCCTTTCAATTCTGCTCGCTCAATGCTGAGAATGGCGCAGGAGAGCAAACTTTCTATAGCTGAAATGAAGCTTAAAAACGAGCTCGCACATCACTCCGAAGAAGCGCTGAATCAAGGCCTGGACGCCGTCTGGAATGCCATGCAAGTTTGCATCCGACAGGGTCTTGTAGCCGAAGGCATTTTGCCCGGTGGCCTGAATGTGCCGCGGAGAGCAAAGAATCTGCATCACCAACTAATGAGTCAGCCGACAACGGCGAATGTCAACGATTGGCTATGCGCCTACGCCATGGCCGTGAATGAAGAAAATGCAGCCGGTCACATGGTGGTCACCGCCCCCACCAACGGGGCTGCCGGCGTCATCCCCGCCGTGCTTTACCAGCTCATCACCCATGAAAATGGCACAGCGGAACAGGTGCGGGATTTCTTGCTCACCGCCAGTGCGATTGGCGGCATCATCAAACACCGCAGCTCTATCTCCGGTGCCGAAGTGGGATGCCAGGGAGAAGTTGGTTCTGCTGCTTCCATGGCGGCTGCCGGGCTGTGTGCCGCACGCGGAGGCACGCCCGAGCAGATAGAAAATGCCGCAGAGATCGCTCTGGAACACCACCTCGGCATGACCTGCGACCCGGTAAAAGGGCTGGTGCAGGTTCCCTGCATAGAACGCAACGGCTTTGGCGCGATTAAGGCACACACCGCCGCTTCACTGGCTATGCGCGGTAACGGCCAGCATTTTATGCCCTTGGATAGCTGCATCGCCGCGATGAAACAAACCGGGCTGGAAATGTCTACGAAATACAAGGAAACCTCCCTGGGAGGTCTGGCCACAAGCATTACCGAATGTTGATGCGCTAACACGGGCTGCGTCAGCGCAGCCCCATTGACGAGCGTGTTGAACGCGTTTTGCGTGACGTCAGTTTATGGGAAGTAGCCCCCAACTGACTGGATGTGTCAGCGCTGGCATTGGAACCTTCCATCCTGCTAATAGATAAGCCGTGCGGCGCACTCAATCCGAGTACATCGGCTGTCGTCGAAGAACTCATACAGCACAATTGCTATACAGTCGTGATCGAGGCTCACAATCTTGCGCAGATGCGCTGAGTTGCCAATTACGCGGTATTTTTTGGATGGCAGACCCTGCTGGGAAACTCATCATGAAAGCAATTTCGGTCAAGACGCACCCGGCTCGATTACGTATATTTCCTCTCAAGGAGAAGTAACGGTGAAAACTACGAGAGAACAGATATATGCTGAGAGGTTTAACAAGGTATTCGACTACATCGATAAACACCTTGAAGAAGAATTGAGCGTAGATTTGCTGAGTCAGTTTGCGAATTTCTCAAAATTTCATTTTCACCGCCAATTCTCTGAATACTGCGGCATCAGTGTCATTAGATATATCCAGTTAATGCGGCTCAAGCGTGCCTCCTACAGGCTGGCGTTCAACCCTCTTGAACGGATTATCGACATAGCGCTCGATGCCGGATTTGAAAACCCGGAATCATTTTCACGAGCATTCAAAAACACGATAGGACAAACCCCGTCTGATTTCAGAAAGAAACCGGCATGGGAGCCGTGGATTGAACGCTATCAATTCCCCAATAAAAAATGGAATGCAAATATGGAAGTCAAAATCGTCAATTTCGAATACACCAAAGTGGCTGCACTTGAGCATCGTGGCAACCCAAATTTAGTCAACAATTCGGTCAAAAAATTTATTGAATGGCGCAAGGAATGGGGCTTGTCACCTGTTACTTCAAGCAAAACCATGGGCATTGTCTATGACAATCCTGAAACTACCGCGCCTGATCAATTCCGTTTCGATATCTGCGGCTCAGTAACAGAATGGGTTCCAGAAAACCAACAGGGCATCATCAATAAACAGATACCAGCGGGTCGCTGTGCCGTCGTTTGCCATGTGGGTTCGTATGACAAGATTGGAGAAGCAGCCTATTATTTGTACAGAGATTGGTTACCCGGCAGTGGGGAAGAGTTGCGCGATTTTCCGTTGTTTTTTAACTACCTGAATTTGGCTTCAGATACACCAGAACACGAATTGATGACAGACGTTTACCTTCCGTTGAAATAGCCAGCTCATTCTATCAACATGTCTGAATCCAACCGCTCATCCGGATTTAATTCCGGACTGAAGTTGGAAAAATAAAAGCATTCTATTTTTTCCTTGCTTATTTCCTGTCAAGCCTTTAGGGGTATGCTGTGGTGCAGTCTCAAATATTCAAAATCAAGAACACTTTTCTTCCAGCATCTTTGATCAGTAGTTCAAGGAATTCATCTAGACCGTGACGATTGGCACCCGCTCGGTCAGCGCGCATAGCAACTCATAGCTGATAGTATTAGCTGCATGGGCTACCTGTTCCACCGGCAACCCTTCTCCCCATAACGTAACGCTGCTGCCCACATCTGCAGCCGACAATGCAGTTAAATCGACAGTCAGCATGTCCATCGAAATGCGCCCCAAGATGCAGGTACGCTGGCCGTCGACCAGTATTGGCGTACCTGTTGGAGCATGGCGCGGGTAACCGTCTGCATAGCCACAGGCGACCACGCCAATACGCATGAGAGACTCCGCACGAAAGGTTCCGCCATAGCCAATACCTTCGCCCGGACTCAATTCTTGCACCGCAATAATACGGCTTTCCAGTGTCATCACCGGTCGCAAACCAAGTTGCTGCGCACTATTTTCCACGAACGGCGATGCGCCATACAACATGATACCGGGGCGCACCCAATCAGCATGGGTTGCAGGATAACGCAATAGAGCGGCAGAGTTAGCCAGCGAGCGGGGCATTCGGTACGGAGCGGACAGTTCATTAAAGACGTTCAATTGTGCAGCCACCCCTGTCGAGTCATCTGCATGGGCAAAATGCGTCATCAACGTGATGTCGCGCACGGCACGATGCTTTTTAAGAGCTTGCATTGCAGCGGAAAATTGATCCGGCGCAAAACCCAGACGGTTCATCCCAGTGCCAATCTTAAGCCAAGCTTCCAGACCGCGACGTTTAGGATAAGCCTCCAGCATATCAATCTGCTGCTGGTTGTGAATTACACAGGCGAGGTCATATTCGGCCATCAGCGGCAAATCGTCCGGCGTAAAAAACCCTTCCAGCAGCAGGATAGTCTGACTAAACCCCGCATCGCGCAAACGTATCGCATCGCGGATATCCAGCAGTGCGAAACCTTCCGCCTCATTTAGCGCTTCAGCAGCACGTAATAAACCATGGCCATACGCATTGGCCTTAATCACCGCCATAATGCGTGCGCTACTCGCGCGACGTACGACTTGCAGGTTGCGCTCTAACGCGGAAAGATCAATGCGGGCTTGGATCGGACGGGGCATGGATGCAAGATTGCAGGATAAATAAGGGGTGGTTAATGATAGCAGGCATCCTATTTTCGTGATATAAAACGGCCTCTTAAAAATTGCGCCTCCCAATGAATCGCGGATTTTATATAATACTTGCGGCGCAGTTCTTTTCCGCTCTCGCAGACAATGCTCTACTCTTTGCCGCCATCGCATTACTTCATGAAGTGCATGCGCCGGAATGGCATACGCCTATATTGCAAGCCGCATTTGTGGTGTCCTATATTGTGTTGGCGCCTTTTGTAGGTGCTTTCGCTGATTCACTGCCCAAGGGTCGCGTGATGTTCATCAGCAACAGCATCAAGCTGTTCGGTTGTATCGCCATGTTGATAGGGGTAAATCCGCTTCTCGCCTACGCCGTCGTGGGTTTGGGCGCGGCGGCTTATTCCCCGGCAAAATACGGTATCCTTACTGAATATTTATCGTCCGACAAATTAGTACTGGCCAACAGTTGGATGGAAGGATTGACTGTCGCCGCCATCGTGCTGGGCGCAGTAGTGGGGGGCATACTTATCGGCCCAAGTATTTCAAGCCATATGCTGCAATGGTGGGACGTACCCATAATAGAAACCGGCATCGACTCAGCGCCGAAACTGGCTATCACCATTATCACGATTATTTATCTCATCGCAGCGTTGTTCAATCTCTACATCCCGCGCGTGCCGATCGAACACAAGCCGCTAAGCCGCAATCTAGGATTTTTGGTAAGTGAGTTCGCGCATTGCTTCAAACTGCTATGGAAAGACCCGCTAGGACAAGTATCACTAAGCGTCACCACGCTTTTCTGGGGGGCAGGTGCCACATTACGTTTAATCGTGTTGGCATGGGCCGTCACCGTACTTCACTATGATATGGGCGAAGCCGCCAAGCTCACCGCTTGGGTCGCCATTGGCATTGCTATCGGCTCCGTACTGGCGGCTAAATACGTCAAACTGGAACACTCGGTGAAAGTGTTACCAATAGGCATCGCTATGGGGCTAATGGTGCTGGCCATGATCCCGGTTACCAGTTCACCACTTGCCATCACGCTACTCATCATTATTGGCGCAATGGGTGGCTATCTCTTGGTGCCCATGAATGCGCTGTTACAACATCGCGGCCACTTACTGATGGGGGCGGGCAGATCAATTGCTGTGCAAAACTTTAATGAAAATATCAGTATTTTCGCCATGCTTGCATTGTTTGCCTTAATGCAGAAATTGGAATTAAGCATTTACACGATTACTTTAGTATTTGGCTTGCTGCTCGCAGGCATCATGACGGTATTGTATAAAAAACATGGTCATGATCAGGATGCGGGACAAATGTAATCTTTAATTTCACCCCAACCCCTGCATCGTAGCAACTGCTAGGCACAGATCATCCCATGCTTCTGCTTTTTTTAGCGGGGTGTGCAATAGATAGGCCGGATGGTGAGTGATGATGAGTGGAATACCTTTTACCAAAGTATGAGTAGGTGAACCACAATAGTGGTGCAATTTCCCACGCATGCCAGACAACGCGGCGCCATACCCTAATAATAATGCGGCGGTTTCACCCAAAGCCACGATCAGCTTGGGTTGGATAAGCTGAATCTGGCGTTCCAGGTAAGGCCCGCATTGAGCAATCTCATTGGCTTCTGGCGTGCGATTACCAGATGGATAGCATTTAACGAAGTTAGTAATATAAACATTGTGACCGCGCTTCAACTTAATTGCAGCCAGCATATTATCAAGCAACTTGCCGGATTGCCCCACAAATGGTTCACCTTGAGCATCTTCGTCCATGCCCGGCCATTCGCCGACAAACAGCCAATCTGCCCGCACATCACCCATACCAAAAACCGTCTGTGTACAACTCGCGCGTAGCTTGCACGCCGTGCAATTTTTCACCAATGCTTGCAACTCAGGCCAGTTGTAACTATCCAGATTCTGCATGTCTGCTTTTTCCACTACAGACTTGCTGGCTACTTGCTCTGTAGCCGGTTGAACAGTTGCTGTTACTTGCTCAAGTATAGACTGGTCTTGTTCGCGCCGTTGCCACAGCGGATAGAGATTGAACTCACGTAGTATTGCTTCTTCTCGAATCACAATAAATATTCCATCACAATTCCGTCTTCACGCGCATTACCTGCTGAATAATAGCCAGGGCGCAGACCAATTTGACGAAACCCGACATCACGATATAGTCCCAACGCAGCCGCGTTAGAATGCCGCACTTCCAGCAGCATACGTCGCATGTTATAACCGCACGCCATTTCCATGGTTGCGCCTAGCAGCCTACGACCCAGCCCCTTGCGTTGATAGTCGGCGACGATGCTGATATTAAGCAAGTGAACTTCATCCACTGCAAACATAAAAACAACATAGCCTAATATCTCACCCTCTGCTTCATACACCTTGCATACATAATTACTGTTAAGCGCATCGGTAAAATTCCCGCTAGACCACGGACTAGCATGCACGCGTTGCTCAATGCACACTATCTCGGCCACGTCTGCTAGATTCATATCACGCAAAACGGTGTGACTATGCAATAAGGGAAAATTCATCGCTCGCTGGTTTTCAACGCCACCTTGTCGCGTAAATAAAATGGCATGGCTTGCGCCGCATCCATGCCTTGACCAGCAGAAAATAATGGCGCGGCAAATTCTGCAATGGCGCTGGCCTGTGGCACGGCCTGAATATCGCAGCCAGAAATTTGCTCGGCATAACGATTACCCAATACAGCACCATACAAGGCGAAACCACTGCCTGTGCCAAACCATCCCGAACCTTGAATCTGCGGAGCTTGTTGCGGCAAACACAAATTCGGCTCGCAAATTGTCACCCATGACCCCGCCCGTTTTTCATATACTGCATGATAAATCTCGCCCATGCGTGCATCCAGTGCAGCGATCACTTTATCGTGACCAGCAGCTTGCGCTAATGCTTGCAACGTACACACTCCCACCACCGGCAAATCCGCTCCCAGCGCCAATCCTTGCGTCACCCCACAAGCAATACGCACGCCGGTGAATGAGCCCGGCCCAGCGCCAAATGCAATGCCATCTAATTCCGAAATTTTAACGCCCGCTTCATGCAATAAACTATCCAGTATCCCTATCAGCAATTCGGAATGGCGCTGCCCAACCAGTTCGTAACGATTGGCAACATTGCCATCCTGCCATAGGGCGATGGAGCAATATTCAGTGGACGTTTCTAGCGCCAATATACGCATTATTATTAAAAATTAGTCCATTGAATGACATGGTTATTCTCATTCCAATTTAATTGGTAAACATTAAAATAATGAAGTGGAATAGTCATAATTTATGTGGATTCAAACTAACAATAGCACTACAGCTTGTGCCGCGATACCTTCCCCGCGCCCGCTAAAGCCCAGCTTTTCAGTGGTGGTCGCTTTCACATTTACAGCATTCACCGCCACACCCAAATCAGCGGCAATATTTTCTACCATGCGCGGAATATGCGGTGCCATCTTGGGTGCTTGTGCAATGATCGTGGCATCCAAATTGCCAATACGGAAACCCGCATTGGTCACCATACGCGCTACTTCGCGCAATAAAATACGGCTATCAATATTTTTAAACTTTGCATCAGCATCTGAAAAGTGACGCCCGATATCACCCAGTGCTGCTGCACCCAGCAAGGCATCACAAATGGCATGCAGCAAGACATCAGCATCGGAATGGCCAAGCAGCCCCTTGTCATACAATATCTCCACGCCACCAATAATTAACTTGCGCCCCTCAACCAATTGATGAACGTCAAAACCCTGTCCGATTCTCATATTTATTTTCTTTGAGCTAAAAGCAATTCAGCTAACTCAATATCTTGCGGATAAGTTACCTTGAAATTACTGGAACTGCTTGCAACTAGCTTGGGATGAAACCCAAGCGCCTCTACTGCGGAAGCTTCATCCGTTACATTTGAGGTGGTTCGCAACGCCTGTAGCAACAGCCCCGTACGGAACATCTGCGGAGTCTGCGCCTGCCATACTCCCTCACGATTCTCGGTATACACAATTCGACATTCAACATCCGCACGCTTCAAAGTGTCCGCCACTGGCACAGCAAGAATGCCGCCAACCTCATCATCCCGCACTACTTCAATCAAACGTGCCAACTGCTTATGGCTTAAACAAGGCCGTGCGGCATCATGCACCAGCAACCAGTCATCAAGTTCAAGTTCTGCGGCCATTAGTCCATTCAGCACACTTTCTGCCCGCGTTGCACCACCACAAAATAATGGCTGCAACTTATCTCCGAATAGCGACCAGTCATAACCATTCCAGTATCTGTCATCCGGCGCGAGCACTACAAAAACAGTTTTAACGTCTAAGCTGGCACACAACGTTAAAAGTGCGTGATAAATCATCGGCTGTCCAGCCAACTGTAGGTATTGTTTTGGTAACTGACTACCCATACGAGAACCGTAACCAGCGGCGGGGACAAGTGCGAAAATCTCAGACATTGCTTGCAGAGGAAATACGGACTTATTCACTTAAATTGTCGCAAGCCCAATATGAACTACGGCATCACATGAATTTCTTTCCACCAATGTAAGAATGAACATGGTTGCCATCTTTTAAAAACATCCTATCATCTTCATTTCTCGGTATACCTAATTCTTATTAAACTGAAATATCCGCTTTCATATCGCCATAAACAGCCATGCAAACTTTTCTGATTGTATCAAAACTTTGATCCTTAACCTCTAAAATACCGTCCTAGAACATTACACTGCCAGATATCTAAAAAAACGCCAAAAATAGATTACAAGCATTTTGGGTAATCAAAAATGTACACCTTAAGTGTCAGCTGGTATCGTTTTTTTATTACGCGAATTATGTGGCACGCCAAAATTGAAGCGGGAATATTGCGCAGGAGGGGATTAAGTTTGTGCCAGTACAAACGGATTTGCGAGTGGTGAACACTACAACATAAAGATAAAGTTCAAAATTAAAAAACCCGCCGAAGCGGGTTTAGGTTCAACGTTAACTACCAGACGGACTACTGGATTTACCCGCAGATCCAGTGGGATCCATAGCTTCATCGCGGTTTTCAATTTTCAACCTTTCTTGATTCAAAATTTTTCCCGATGCGGCCTTATCTTTCCCTGGATTTCCTGTCTCCCTATAACTACCTTGATTGTTCGAAGCCCCGCTTTTAGTGCGTTCACTCTGTGAACGGTCACTGTCACCATGCCTAACACTTTGATGGTCTCTATCACCACTCATGTCAGTGGATCGTTCCATGCCTTTGGGATCTTTTCCCTCATCATCCATTTTATTTCTTACACTTCCGCTGCCATCCATAGTTTTATGCGCGGCCTTCATTTCCGGCCCCGATATTTGTCCATCATTATTAAGATCCATTTCTTGAAATTTCTTTTCGCGGAAACTATTAGACTCTTCTCTGGTAATCATGCCATCAGAATTGGTATCCATAGCTTTAAACATATTTTCTTGCATTTTTCCTTTTGATGAATCCGCCTGAGCTATAGCCGGACTTAATACGAAACATGATGTGATAACGAGAGACATAAAAGTTTTTTTCATTTGTAACTCCATTTAAAAGTTTTACGGAAGATTTCTTAAATTGACATTACTGAAGTGTGTCGCTTTCGAGAGTTGTATCCGAATAGTTATTGGCTAACTCTGAAACAAGAATAACAAGTGATGTTTTAATGGTCTGTGCATTACCGAACGGACGCCCCTAACATATTTAACTATCATGCAAACGCTTCCCGCTATTTGCTATAAGGGTACAGATATTTTTATGAACTTATTTGTATCTGAAAAATCTTCGGACGCGCACTTAGCGGGGGCTTCATGTAGCTCTCCTCTTGCCTTCATTCATCCCGATGAAGGCTTTTTTCTGTGTGTTCAACAACCCTTAAATGATTCGAGGAAGGCTAAGATTTAAGAACTCAAAGTAGTGAAAGATTCCCGTAACATCACAGGTTTCATTTAGGACAACCGTAGCAGTTATCGTCAATTCGCTAAATTAATAATACTCTCTACCTCATCTGGGCTGATATTAAAGTAATTAGAAAGCCGTCTAACAAGGTGTCTGTGCCTGGAGTACCAATAGTTCTTGTAATCAAAAATAGTAACTCCAACAAATTTATGCGTTTTATAGTCATAACGTAGTACTAACCCCGCCTCATCTTCTAAACTTTTAGTAGGGATACCATGTGCGTAAGATAAATGCATCACATCAGTTAAATCGTCATATGACATTTTAATGTGTAAGTTAGGCCTCATTGGTTTGTAATCAGAATATTTGAACGAATAATACAGGTCAAAGATCGTTTTTCTTAACTATAAGCACAATAAAAAAGATGATGCATACGACTCAGTTGAACTGCTTTCAGAGACTGTAGCCCTCCATTGAAGCATGATAGAACTATAGAAAAGTGGGGTAGTAAATGTCTAGCGGGTGTTAAGCTAAAAACCGGTGCCTTACTTTACACACATCCTCGAATTGGAAAGTTTTTTCAGGTTATCACGAGAGGTCAAACGCCTCACAACAAAAGTTTTCAACCCACAAACCCATAGAACCTGGCTGAAAATCTATAGAGATCAAATGATTCACTGGGCTAACTTAGTTGACAAATTTATCAAGAGTCCGAATATCTGTTCCCAAGGGGGTTCTCGACAATTTACAAAGTGACGTTCTCCGATTACGCCAATGTGATTTATCGAACAGACCTTGCTTATCTATGCATTTAAGCTGTGACCGTTGTCTGCTACTTGCTATAGAGTGTTGTTGATCAGCTAACTTACAACATTTGGAGTCTCTTCTGGCGCGCATCTAGCAGAAAACATTTCAAAATTTAATTTTAATATGAATGCTTATTATGTCTACTAATATTAATACTCAGAGTGATGAATCCATCACGACCGTTGCCAGCAAGACTGAACATGCCGTTAACAAAAAGCCCAGCATTACAAAGAATGCGGTGATTAACGCCTTTAATGGTTTACATTTTAATCATGCGCAATGGGGATTGTATTTAGCAGATCCACCTGAATGGCTAAAAGTGTGCCGGGTAGATAAGGGCTATAAAAAGATTCCCGCCACATGGGATCCAGTGTGTATTGGTAAAGCACTTTTAACAAAAGGTGTCCCCATGAGTAAACTTGATGAAGTATTTATCCGCTTGAAAGATTGGACTACAAAGTGGAATGCAGCTTGAAATTAATTTATTTATTAATGCAAGGTTGTTTGTATCGCTGAGTTCAAAATCGGCGATGTAGTATATTAATTCTGGTAAACCACGGATGATAGCTCACCATGTTGATATCAAAGACGGGACATTAATGACGTGTAAATGATTTATAGATGAAAATTTAGTAAAAGCAAATTTTACAATCCAAGTTTGAAATTGTAGCTACCAGCCTAAAGATAGAGGAGTTTGAATCTCTATAACTTGTCATTCTCAAAACCCTATACTTACTTTTTTATTTGCGCGTGCAATTGACGAAAACGGTTTTTCAACTCACACATCTATTGCTCAAGTTTTTGCTTGCAAGCCAATAAAGACGGACTTTTTTATCTGTTTTTAAAAAGCTCGTATGAGCTATAATTGCCGCTAGCGTTCGTAAAAAGCGATTGCCAAAGGAGATATTATGAGCAATTATTTTAACTATAAAGGTTACTCTGGATCGTATAGAGCAAGTTTAGACGATGATTGCATGCAGGGACATATTTTATACATCGAAGATTTAATTACCTATGAGGCAACAAGCTATTCATTGCTGGAATCTTCCTTTAGAAAAGCTGTAGATGACTATTTGCAGCATTGTGAGGAAATAGGTAAGCAGGCAGAAAAACCTTATAGCGGCTCTATTAACATTCAAATTGGCACTCATCTGCATAGATTGGCGGCTGAATATGCCAACATAAAAAACATCAGCCTTAATGAACTGGTTCGAAGTGCGTTGGAAAAAGAAATAAAACTAGCTCAAGTTTAAAATAGGGAACTCATCAGTCATCATAGAGAATGGCAGGAATGAAGGTGGAGTTGTCACAAGCTTAATTTTAGTACTTAAAGAATGTTATTACATGAACTAGTCTCAATCTGATCTGAAAATGTACTTGTAAAAGCGAGCGTTACCGAGTTTGATATGGGTATCAAATCCGTCATCAAACTTAAAGAAAGGTAACGCTCATCTTTCATACTAGCAACCCAATCATTAAACATAAAGCAGGATTGCTCAATCTTGCTTCAGAACTTCAAAACATCTCTAAAGCCTGCAAGATTATGGGCGTATCGAGAGACACGTTTTATCGTTATAAAGAACTCGTTGAAACTGATGGTTTAGAAGGACTCATCAATCACAAACGCCGAGTCCCTAATCTTAAAAACCGTGTTGACGACGACACAGAACAAACTGTCATCGGTTATGCAGTAGATTTTCCTGCGCATGGTCAGCACCCTACCCGTAATGAATTAAGTAAACGCGGTGTATTTGTTTCAGACAGTGGCGCCTCTATTTGCGCTGCGGCACAAGCTTGAGAATTTCCAAGGCCGCTTAAGCGCACTGGAGGCCAAAGTTGCTAATGCGGGTTGCTTAACGATGCGCAAATTGCCGCACTTGAACGCAAGCATAAGGACGATGTCGCCTGAGTAAAATTGAAACGGCTTATTCCGACTACCTGGGTGCGCAAGACACTTTCTACGTAGGCAATCTATAAAAGTCCTAAGCCGCATTTACCAAATGAAAGAACTCATCAGGGCAAAGTTGTGAGGGCAGAACGCCGTTTGAAACTTTACTTAGTGGAAACTGATTTAAGATGGAAAAAAACCTAAACCAAATTTAATCTGACAGATACCCCAAAAATTAGGTAACTGTCAGATCAGGTCTAAGCTAGTACATCATCAAAGGATTTCAAATCAATCAGCAAATGCCGAGTACGTCAGTTTGGGCATCAATCAATGGCTTCCTGAAAAGCCTACATAGAGAAAAACAGATTGATGTAAAAAAGGCCTGTACCGCTGCAAGCCTTATGGATACTGGTGCTGCTTGTCGGATTCGAACTGACGACCTACCGCTTACAAGTCCGAGAAAGCATGTATTTCCCTGTGTTGATTTCCATTCTTAAAAAACATGTAATCCATATAAAACAATAAATTGTTAGTAGACATCCTGTTTATTGTGTTGATAAGTATTCCGACATATACTGCAACTGTGGTTACAAAATGGTTACAACTTTTCAGCGGGCGATACCGTGGCAAAGGTCAAAAAGATAATTAAAGCGGAAAAGGTGAAACTGACAGCCGGGCGCATTGCAGGCTTTGAATGCCCCAGAGATAAGCCTCAAACCTTTCTTTGGAGCAGTGACTTGTTAGGGCTGGCAGTGCGCGCCTATCCATCCGGTGCAAAGTCATTCATATTTCAAGCCAAGGTTAAGGGGCAAACGATGCGCCTGACCATTGGTGACGTTAAGGCGTGGGGTATTGCAAAGGCCGAAGCCGAAGCCCGCCGCCTACAAATCCTGATAGACAACGGCAAAGACCCGCGCCAGGTGATGGCTGATGCAATCATTGCCCAGGAAACAGAAGCCGCCGCTCAACGTGAGCAGGAAGCCCGCGAAATAGTAACAGTGGCCGAAGCATGGCAAGTCTATGTTGCCGAACGTAGCGCCGCCAAGATAGACGGAAAACCAGTATGGGGGGAAAGACACAAAGCGCACCATGCCTATTTTGTGCAAGCTGGTGGTGTCAAGCGTAAACGTGGAACCCGCCCCGGCGAATCGAAAAAGACCCGCCCCGGCGTCTTGGTTCCATTGATGAACATGCGCCTTACTGCCCTGGACGCCGATGCCTTGGCTGCATGGTTAGACAAGGAAACCAAACAAGCCCCTACAACTGCCGCTCAAGCCTTCCGCGCACTTCGTGCCTTCCTGACATGGTGTACCAAACATAAAACCTACAGTGGCGCCGTTAACGCTGGTGCATGTCAGTCCGAAGACGTGAAAAATAAAGTACCTTCACCGAAAATCAAAAAAGATGACAGCCTACGCAAAGCACAGATTAAGCCATGGTTTGAAACCGTGAAAAAAATTGGTAATCCAGTAATCGCCGCCTATTTACAAGGCTTGCTACTGACAGGCGCAAGGCGTAACGAACTGGCTACGTTACGTTGGCAAGACGTGGATTTTCAATGGAAGAGTTTGACCATTCACGACAAGGTGGAAGGGGAGCGCACCATACCGCTAACCCCTTATCTGGAACATTTAATAGCCGCCCTGCCCCGCCGTAATGAGTTTGTTTTCAGTAGCCCTACCGCTGCATCAGGAAGGATTGAAGAGCCGCGTATTCAGCACGTCAAGGCACTGACAGCCGCCGCACTTCCCGCGCTTTCCCTACATGGTTTACGTCGCTCCTTTGGCACGTTGTCCGAATGGGTGGAAGTTCCTGCCGGTATTGTTGCGCAGATAATGGGGCATAAACCCAGCGCGATAGCTGAAAAGCATTACATACAGCGGGAACTTGATTTACTGCACATGTGGCACGTCAAAATAGAGAAATGGATATTGGAACAGGCAGAAATTGAATTTGAGAGGGGGCAAATAGGTTTGCACGTGGTGGAGCAGGGAAATAAACGCAACTACAAATAATACTTGACTGCCGAAATAAACATAACTACATTAAATATCATGCGCATCACATTCGATGAAGCAAAAGACGCTCTGAATAAAAACAAGCATGGCTTGTCACTATCCGAAGCGGAAAAATTGGAATGGGATGACGCATTGGTATGGCATGACACCCGTCGCGATTATGGTGAAATCCGAATGATTGCATTGTGTGTGATTGGTGAACGGCTGTATTGCGTGGTTTATGTTGACCGTGAAGATACGCGCAGAATAATCAGCTTGCGCAAAGCGAATATTAGAGAGGTTACAAATTATGCAAATCAAAACTAAATCAGGCCGGACACTGATATTGCCAACCCCGGAAGAAGATGCGCAGATTACCGCTGCCGCCATGACTGACCCCGACAATTTACCGCTGACTGATACCGAGTTAAAACAATTCAAACAAGGGCGCGGAAGGCCACCTGGAAGTGGGAAAAAAGAACAAGTAACGCTTCGTCTGGACACGGAAATTCTGGAGCAATTCCGGGCGACCGGTAACGGCTGGCAGACTCGCATAAATGAAGCATTACGCGATTGGGCAAAACATCACTGATAAGGAGCATGCAGGTAGTTAAAAGTATCACCGCCGCCTGACGGTATCAGGCAAAAGCGGCGGGTAAGATGCTGATACATCAAACCCGCCTCACCACAATGCACGACCACTAAAAGGAATTGCACCATGGCTAAGAAGCATTCTAACGATTTTTGCAACACAACTTTGCATATTACGCGCTTGCAATACCGCGCATTAGCTGAAATAACTAAAACATTCGGCATGGGCCTGAACCTATCTACTGTTAAAAACATGGGGTGCTGGGGAGCATATTCACCTTGGGCGCTGCTAGTTTGCAAAGATACCAGCGAACCGGATACAAAGTGGAGCGAACGAGCCTTGATTACGCTTGCTAGTTCGATTAACACTGGTAAGTTCCGTGCCGCTGGAGCCCAGCGCCCAGAGCTGAACTGGGCCGCGCTGAAAAATGACGAAATTTATCCCTTCGTGGTATGGCATGAGATTGGCCATCGCATGGACAACTTCGATAGCTGGGGAATTATGGCCATAAAAGACTTGAAGGTACGCGATAAATGCCATCGTCAAATTAGGCTCGTAAATGAAGTACTGGCCGACCGCTATGCATGGGAACGCATCAGGCCAGGGGAGCCTATTCCGCTCAGCGATGCAAGCGTTATCTATACGGAAAAGACCGCTGAAGCAATGGGGTACCTGAACACCCATGCACCACGTATGAACGGGCGTAAGGTTCGACCACTGGAGCCAGGACAATATAAAGACGTACCCGAATACATGCTAGCGACACCTAAGCGCGCCGCATTCATCGGGGCTAAGGTTAACAAACAATTGTTGCAAGAGCGTGTCTCCTACCACCGAAAGCGTACCGAACAAGGGCGGCGACCGCTGTACTAAATAAGCCGCCAGCACGCTAACCGCATAACGAGCTCGAAGCACCAGACTATCCCGACGGGGAGAAAAGCAGGAAACCTTCACCTGCCTGTTTGGTGCTCCTATTTTGAAGGCTGACACAAGAAGGGGTGGCGCAATGGATTTCCGCACTTATCAACAAATCCGTACTTACTGTTGCAACGACCTGCACGCCTATCTCGACTTGCCGGGCTATGACTCTATGCGCAAGTTTTGGGGAAAGTTAAACGGGCAAGTTGGTTTAATTCAGCGTGAGCAACAACTCGCAGTCTCACTGCATCAATGTAGCGACTTGACGCCCCGCGAAAGAGCAGCCGCCGAGCTGCTTGCAGTCATATCAAATCATCGGGCAATCGCATGGCAACGGGAGCCGGAACCACCCAATGGCAACAAACCCGCGCCACCACTTGAAAAGATAGACGTAGATGCGCTGGCGAATCAGACTCGCGATGCAGTAAGAAGGTATGCCGCCTTCCTGCCGGAACCCGAACGCGATGTGCTGCTTGCCGATTGCGAGGTGACTCTTGAAGCCGCGCCCCATGTCACAACCGTAAGGGAAGAAGCCTCGAAAAAAACTGAGGGTGATATAAAAAACCCTTACACTTTTGAATTAATGCAATTGCGGGATAAGGCAATCGATTATTTACCAGCTGCACAGAATACCCGCGACCGATGCAAGAAATTAAGGACAACCCCAATGGATTATGCACGCTCTCTATGGGCAACATCACGTTTGATTCGTAGTGATGCCACTCTCACCGCTGTAGAGCGTGCGGCCGCCGAACTATTAAAGGCCGTATGTATGTGGCAAGCTTATGACCCGAGCGACCCAAAATTAGCGGGAATTAACCCATTCGACCACCGAGAAGCATCCATGCGCGAAATTATGGACGCTGCAAAAACACTGGCCTATGTGACAGGTCAGAAAATACAGTTTGATGACACCCTACTGTGCATAACACCTACAGATGCGCCCACCGCCGTGAAGATGGAAGCCGTGCCAGTCACAAACCCAAGCGGTGGTGATATAGAACAAACGCTGATTGATGAAAAGATTAGGACAAACAAAAAGATTTGGGACGATTCAAAACTGAAAGCATTATGGGAAGAAAGCATCCTACCTGGCGTAACGAATAAAAGCCTAGCAAAAAAGCACGGCGTATCACGTCAACGCATCGCTGCTCTGATAAAAACAGCAAAAAATAAATTAAGCACTAAAAATTCCTGGCAAAATTCACAGCACCCACCACAAATTCGAGTCATAAAGGGCAAGAAATACTGAAACCCTATTGCGTTGCGCTATTGCGCTATCGCCCCTAAATCCTAAGCCCCGCATGGGGTGCGCCATTGCATTGCCGTTGCGCAATAGTTGCACTGTATTAAATGCGAACCATCTTCAACACGCAGCAATGCGGAAAGGTGGTTCAACATGCAAACAGTCACACATCAAAACTTCACACCAATTGAGCAGGAAACACGAAGCCACGTAGAAACTGCGTGCATGTGCTTCCACCTCAACCGAAAACCGCAAACCGGTAGAGCTTGGGCGTGCCTAGAAAACGGCCCCCTTCGCCCTATTCGAATTCATGGCCGCCTTTTTTGGCCGGTAGCAGATATCCGCAAGCTGCTAAATGGGGAGGCCATATAAATGAAAACTCCCCCATTATTTACAGAATTGAGCCTTGCTAACAAAAGCGATACTGCACCATCAAAGACTGCAAGCAAATTCAGCGGAACTAATAACCCACGACACTTGCGTGTTATTGCGGCCTTGATGACGCGTTCCCAAAAACGTGAACACATAGACCGGATTGCAGGTGCAAGCAACGGGCCGGAACTGATTGCCGAATTGCGCCGCCGTGGTTTGGATGCACCATGCAGCCGTGTGCCTGCAATAGACCGTGACGGGTACCCTGTCCGATTTGGTGTTTATGATTTTACCGATGGAGACCGGCGTAAGGTTCACGCATGGTTACGCCAGCGAGGTGCCGCATGAAATCCAAAACATCCAAAAAGCATCCTTTCGCTGCAATCGAGCATCGAGTGATAGATAGCCCTGCCTATGCTGACTTGTCATTCTCTGCACGTTCCTTGCTGGTGCAGATTACACGTCAACTGACCGTGCCAAACAATAACGGTCACTTACAAGCCACGTTCGCTTACATGAAGCTGTTCGGGTTTAGCGTTAACACTCTGAGCCGCGCTACCAACGAGCTAATAACACACGGCTTCATCTACAAAACTAAAAGCGGCGGTTTTCATCAAGGGGCGGCCCAATTCACGGTTACTTGGCTATCTGTCACAAATACCCAGGGCATTTTTATGCAAGGTTTTAAGATTTGCGCTTGGCGTGATTGGCAGCAAGAACAAAAAAAATCCCGCCCCCCAAAAGTGAGGGCGCACAGCCTCAAAAATGGTGAGCTGACACAGGCCACAACCTCCAAAAGTGAGGCTATACCGCACCCCAAAAGTGAACATATTGAATTAATACCAATATACACCCATTCAGCACACAGAGAATCAGCAAGAACAACAGCAAGTATTCATCGGCTGCCTCATGTTGCTCGTGGCCGAATGCAGCCCATTAGAAATTACGCTTGAAAGGGAAAAACATGAATCAACAATTCTACGACCTGAACATTGAAACTTTGGATGATGGCACTATCCGACTAAAGCAACGCGACTATTGCGGCGAACCCGCAATTCTTGACCTACACCCAGCACAGCTTGCCTATATCGCTGACAGCCTATCTGCAAACGCACCTGAACACGTCCAGACGCAACCGAACTGGGCAATGGAAAGAATCGCCACTCTTGAGCGCCGTTTGCTGTGGGTACGTGACCGCTTTGAAGAATGCCATGAAGCCCTGCCGCCAGATATGTATGAACGATGTGGCGATGCTTTCGAATTTGCTGCATGGCTGACGGCGAGCAAAACCGTATCCAGTGAGTTTTGCACTGACTTCCCCGATGCTTCAAGCAATGCGTCGAGCAATGCTACTGCAAGCCCTCTGAAAGCGTCTTTGCTGCCCTTGGATGATGGATACCTGCCGAGTGGAGTTAAAAGCGATAGCGCACATCCTGAGCAGGTGGCTAATATCCACAATGGCGAATTGTTTTCTAAGACTTGATAAAACAGAAAAAATACCAGATGGCAGCCCAATATTTAAAATGAAAGATGAAGCATGAAGACAGTTAAGCCTGCTTATACAAAAAACGAAAAGGTAAACCTTAAAGACACAATCCAGGCGAAAACACTAATAAGCAAATTGAAGAAAATTGATAAAGATGTCCTCGCAATTCGTAAGGAGCCAGGTGAAGATTTACAAGCCGCCATAGTAAGAGCTCATTTACATCCGGTTACCAATGCCGCTTGGACTGCCACTAAATTTCAACAGTCGCTGGCTGATTCCGGCATGGTTCCATTGGTTGCCGAGTTGAGCAAACATGTCGAGGCTGTCAAAATAGGCAATATGAACAGGCCTGAAACAATGCTTTTAGCCCAAGCTCATACACTTGATGTGATTTTCAATTCATTAGCGCAGAGAGCGGGGGTAAATATCGAGAGTAATCGTGACGCAGCTGAGAAATATCTTCGCATGGCACTGAAAGCACAAGCGCAATGCCGCACGACATTAGAAACACTTGCAGAAATCAAAGCACCCAAGTCTGCTACATTCATCAAACAGACCAACATAGCGGAACAGCAGCAAGTAAATAATGGCGATGTTAGAAATGGCAATACGAATCCCGCGCACGAGAAAAAACTTAATCCCTCAAACGAACTATAAACGGAGACTTTAGATGCGACATTGGACACCAGAGGAACGGGCACGGCAGTCAATGCAGATTCGCAAGTGGAGACCATGGGAACTGGCAACTGGGCCGAGGACAACCGAAGGCAAGGCTCACAGCAGTCAAAATGCATTTATCCACGGTGCGTATTCACAGGAGGGAAAAGATGAAACCCGGCGGGTAACCAACTTGATTCGAGAGTGTAAGGCATTGTTATTTGGTTATGGCAGGTGAATGGGGGGCAGGTTAAATCTCTAAAGCTTCATCTGCTCTAGACCGCATGTCTTCCCACGCGCAGATTTTTTCCCCATTTCAAAAATGGTTTTCAGCAAATGGCAGTAATCGAAATCGGCTACGAACCGCTAATAGCGGGAGGGTTGCAGCCCATTTGATGAAAAAACAATCAAATGATTTCAAATCAATCAACGCCGCCGCGCCCATCCCAGCTCCGGCACAAACACCGCAGCTAAATGTCCTGAGGCGAACAGCCTAAGGCATAGATATTAAAGTCCGTAAACTGACCGTATTGAAAAAATGTGGTTACGGATTGGTTACAGACTTAAAAACTTTCCAAGAATAAAAAAGGCCTGCACCGCTGCAAGCCTTATGGATACTGGTGCCGCTTGTCGGATTCGAACTGACGACCTACCGCTTACAAGGCGGTTGCTCTACCAACTGAGCTAAAGCGGCGATATAACTATTGATGTGTCATTCATATATTCTGATTCAACTGAACCACACACTGAAACTGGTAGGTCGTGCCAGATTCGAACTGGCGACCAACGGATTAAAAGTCCGCTGCTCTACCGGCTGAGCTAACGACCCATATCCCTAAAGAAGGGCGCATTATACGGACTTTACCTGCCCTGTCAACGCGGCGGGATGTATCATCCTGCAATGTGATAGCGCGTCGGATCAACTATTCCAGCGGTCTTAAAACCGGCTCGGCGTAATTGGCAAGAATCACACAAAGCACATGCACGACCATCCGAATCTGCTTGGTAGCACGACACTGTCAGGCTGTAATCCACACCAAGTTCCATACCTAGTTTGACTATGTCAGCCTTGGACAAACGTAATAAAGGCGCATGCAATGTCAAATATTTGCCCTCTACCGCTGCCTTGGTGGCGAGATTGGCCATGCTTTCGAAGGCTGCTATATATTCTGGACGACAGTCAGGATAGCCGGAAAAGTCAACTGCATTCACCCCAATAAATATGTCCTGCACTTGCAATACTTCCGCCCAAGCCAAAGCGAGTGACAACATGATGGTGTTGCGCGCTGGTACATAGGTCAGCGGAATGCCTGATGTTGCCTGTTCCGGCACTGCAATACGCTTATCCGTCAAAGCAGAGCCACCAAATCCGGTCAGATCTACACTAACAACTCGCTGCTCAATCGCACCCAGTGCCTGTGCTACACGCTCTGCTGCAGCAAGTTCGGCATAATGGCGCTGCCCATAGTCCACACTCAAAGTATAACAAATATAGCCCTGCCGTTTCGCCATGGCCATCACGGTGGCTGAATCCAAGCCGCCTGACAATAACACTACGGCTTTCTTCATGTTCCCTGCTGACCGCCCCACAATAACTTGTGCAATTGTACTTGCAGCCGCACTGGCAAACTATCGCGTAGAATCCAATCGGCCAGAGCTGTAGGTGACAATTGGTCTTGTGCGGGCGAAAATAATACGGTGCATTTGCCAGATAGATCATGTTCTCGCAACACCTGCCTGGCCCATATGTAATCAGACTCGTCGCATAAAACAAATTTGATTTCATCGTGTGCATGCAACAAAGTAAGATTGCTCCACAAATTCTTTTTCACTTCACCTGACGCTGGGGTCTTAATGTCCAGAACCTTCATGACACGCACATCGACATTAGACACATCCAGCGCCCCGCTTGTTTCCAGCGACACTTCGTAACCTGCATCGCATAAGGCACTTAGCAAAAACAAGGAATTTTTCTGCGCCAGCGGCTCACCCCCAGTAACCGTAACATAGCGCGTATTATGCCGCGCCACGGCAGTGAGTATTTCCACAATAGCCATATTCTGTCCGCCGCTAAAGGCGTAAGCAGTATCACAGTATGAACAACGTAGCGGACAGCCCGTCAGACGCACGAAGACAGTGGGAAGGCCAACACGGCTCGTTTCGCCTTGTAAGGAATAAAAAATTTCGGTGATGCGCAACTGCTCGCTGACGGAGCACGTAATCATGGAATCTGCTCTTCTTAAAACATGCCAGCATGTTTCATGGCTTTATTGGTCTGGATGGCACCGCTGCTTCAAGTTTTTCAAAACGACGCACGCGAGCATCCAGATCGATATAAGAATCTCGCTGCCGCTTCTCTGCTTCTTGCAGGCTATGCGCTAATACCTCGTCCTGTCCACGCAACCTGCGCAATTCATCTTTTTGTGTCTCGATCTGCGCTTGAAGATCAAATATCTCACGGGTTTGCTGCTTACGAGTTTCAATCTGTTGTTTTATAGTATCCGCTTGCTGCTTGATTGTTTCCGTTTGCTGTTTACCACTACCTTCTAGATTGGAAACACGTTCTTTTAGTTGCCGGATTTGATTATGTGCCTCTTCATCGGTAAAAAAGGCAGCATGTGCAGAACATGCTGCAACAATGCTCCATCCAGCAAACAGTAAAACGTAAAGTTTCATACCCACCTACTTTGAGGTGTAATTCAAATCAGTACGGCGATTTTGAGCCCAGGACGACTCATCATGCGTTTTATCTACAGGTTTTTCTTCACCATAACTAATCGATTCAATCTGGCTTTCTCTAGCGCCTCCCATGAGTAACCGCTTTTTTACTCCATCGGCACGACGCTGCCCTAAAGCCAAATTGTATTCGCTGCTCCCACGTTCATCCGAATTTCCTTCCAGGCGCACTGTACGACTTGGATGCTCGGCTAGGTATTCAGCGTGCGCTTGCACAATGGGCTTATCTTGCTCTGATATGGTATCTACATCGGTTGGATAATAAATAACGCGCTTAGCCAGTAAGCTGTTCGGGTTATTAAAGGGATCATTCGCCTGAGATTCAGCGGAGCCAGAGCCAGAGCCAGAGCCAGAGCCAGAGCCAGAGCCAGAGCCAGAGCCAGAGCCAGAGCCAGAGCCAGGGTAAATTGTCACACCAGAAGCACTTGTAAGTGGATGATCACCAGCAGTTCCTGATGCATCAGGAATAGCGGTTGCATCCATGGATGTCTCATTATTACCGTCTTTTTTTATAGCCGCACCAGGAGGTTTAGCACAAGCAACTAGGAAGTGTATTAGTAATACGCCCATTACTATTTTTTTAACATTTTTCATTTTATTCATAATATCAACTTTCACAAAGTTGCTACTTTAAAAATCCTAACGTTAGCCGCATACATCTTTTATTTTCAGGACATCTCTTAATCCTGTCGCCGCTAACATACGGTTACACTCACACGCAAACTGACAAAATACCAAAGATACAGACGCACTTCTTGCGAAATATCGGACAAGGACACACTTACTTGAGGATATCGAGGCGTTTTTTGGCCTGATCAGCTACTTTACTTCCGGGGTATTTAACGATTATTTGATTGAGTGTTTTCTTGGCACCAACTATAGCTTTCAGTTGATGCTGACTGTCTGCAATACTTAACATGGCGTCTGGCACATTAGGACTGGATGGATATTTACTAATCAACAACTGATAACTATCCAATGCACTCTTGTAATCTTTCAATACAAAATAGGCATTACCCATTTCATAGTGAACATTAGGCACGTATTTCGATTCAGGATATTTTTTTAGAAATTCCTGGAAACCATTAATAGCAGTCTGATGGTTACCGACTTTAACATGGCCATATGCTAAATCATATGCACGATTTTCCATGTTGACCGTATCTGTTTCCAAGGCATTTCCATTAGTAGCCTTAATGGACGAAGATGATGAGAGTGCATTTCCAGCCCCTTTGGCAGACTGAGAAGCAGATGGCGCTGATGATGTTCCAGCAACTATCGATTCGAAATAACGCAAGCTGGCATCCATATCAATATAGAAATCTTTCTGACGTTTCTCCGCATCCTGCAAGTTGCGCAAGAGATCTTCGTTTTGACTGCGCAATCTTCTTAATTCTGTGTTTTGTGCATCATCAATCTTTGTTTGCAGATCGAGCATTGAATTGGTTTGTTGCTTGTTGACCTCTATCTGCCGCTGCTTTGATTCCTGCAAGTTGTGCAATAACTCTTCATTTTGGCTACCCAATTTGTGCAATTCTATGTTCAGTGTATCAACCTGCGCTTGCAGCTTGTGTATAGAATTGGTTTGTTGCTTGCTAATTTCTGCGTGCCGTTTCTCTACTTCCTGCATGTTATGCAACAACTCTTCATTCTGGTCTCGTAACATATTTGCTTCATCGTCTTGGGTTCCAATCTTTTTTTTCAGATCAAGAACCGCAACCGTTTCAACATGGCGCACACGATTATTTAAATCACTGTTGAAAATTTTCTGTTTTTTTTCTATTTCCTGCAAATTGTGCATCAACTCTTCATTTTGGCTGCGTAATTCTGCGTTCTGCGCCTCAACATTTTCTTGTAAATCATGCATGGAACTGATTTGTTGTTTATTGGCCTCTACCTGCCTCTTCTCCATATCCTGTAAACCATGCGTTAATATTTCTTCGTTATGACTGCGTAACTTGGATAATTCCTCGTTCAAAACCTGAATCTGCTTTTGTAGTTCAAGCGGAGATACCGTTTCAAAATGACGCATACGAGTATCCAGATCAGTATAAACATCTTTCTGACGTTGATTCGCATCCTGCAATCTGTGATCCAAATCTTCATTCAGACCCTGCAGCTTACGAAATTCTGCATTTTGAGCATCGATCTGTACTTGTAGATCCAACATAGCTTGAGTTTGTTGCTTGCCGCTTTCTTCCACCTGGGCGGTTCTTATCTTAAATTCTGCCTGCTCCTGGTCAACAATAGAATTAATTTGTTGCTTGCTGATTTCCTCCAACTGAGAAATACGAATTTTGAATTGAGCTTGCTGCTGATCAAGCATGGCATTAACTTGTTGTTTGCCATTTTCTTCCAGATTTGACATACGCTCATTGAGCTGGGTTTGTTGGCCGGACAAAAAGTTAACTTGCCTTGAAGTTTCTTCAAGATGAGAAATGCGCTCATTGAACTGCGCTTGCTGGCTGAGAAAAGAGCTGATTTGCTGTTTATTGACTTCAGTTTGCTGCTTACTAGTTTCCTCAAGATGAGAAACACGCTCGGTGAGCTGCGTTTGCTGACTCAAAAAAGAACCAGTTTGTTGTTTGTATATTTCCGCTTGTTTTTGACTAGTTTCGGCTTGCTGCTTACTTCTTTCTTCTATTTGAAAAATATGCGCCTTCAGCTGTACCTGCTGATCTAGCATAGTATTAACACGCTGCTTCAAGGTCTCAAGTTGTTTTATCGTTTCAATTTGCTGTTTGCTGCTTTCTTCTAATTGAGAGATGCGCACCTTCAACTGTGCTTGTTGATCTAATATGGAGCTAGCCTGTTTTTTATTAGTCTCCGCCTGCCGCTTCTCAATATCCTGTAAATTGCTTATCAACTTTTCATATTGACCACGCAAGCTGAGCAATTCTTTTTCTTGACTACTGTTAAAATTCGTCTGTTGTTTTTCCGTAGTATGTAATCTGTGATCTAAACCTTCATTTAGCCCCTGCAGCTTATGAAATTCTGCGTTTTGAGCCTCGATCTGCGTTTGCAGTTCATTAAACAATTTGAATTGTTGCTTAAGCGTTTCAACTTGCTGTTTGTCAGTACCTTCCAGAATGATTAGGCGATCTCGTAACTGCCTGATCTGATTGTGCGCCTCATCATCGCTGAATAGTGCAGCCTGAACCTGTCCTGTAACCACACACAGCCCAACAAACAGCAAAGCTTGAAACTTCATTCCTTACCTTACTTAGCGTTATAGTTTAAGTCAGTGCGACGATTTTGTGACCACGCGGCCTCATTATGTGCAGTAGACATCGGCTTTTCTTCACCGTAACTAATCGACTCAATCTGACTTTCTTTAACACCACCCGCTAACAACATCTTCTTCACACCATCGGCACGACGTTGACCCAAGGCCAAATTGTACTCACTACTCCCTCGCTCATCGGCATGACCTTCCAGACGCACTGATCGATTTTGATGTTCCGCCAGATACTTGGCATGAGCTTGTACCGTGCGCTTATCCTGTTCTTGTACGGCATCAGTATCGTTTGGATAAAAGATACTACGCTTAGCCAACAAGCTACTCGGAATATTAAGAGAATCTTCAACCACTGCTTCCCGTGCTGCAGCTGCTTTAGCAGCATCTCGTGCAGCATTAGCCTTAGCAGCATTCTGCGCAGCAGACGCATTAGCCGCCTCACGTACAGCTGCCGCATCAGCAGCTGCCTGTGCAGCAGACGCTTTGGCGGCTTCAAGTTCCGCAGCCACCTTAGCGGTATTAGCCGTTTCCCGAGCAGCCGCCGCACTAGCCGCCTCACGTGCAGCTGCCGCCTCAGCAGCTGCCTGTGCAGCAGATGCCTTGACCGCCTCAAGTTCTGCCGCGACTTTGGCGGCGTTAGCCGCTTCCCTCGCCGCAGCCGCACTAGCTGCTTCGCGTGCCGCTGCCGCATCCGCGGCTGCCTGCGCTGCAGCCGCCTTAGCTGCTTCCAATTCCAACGCGACCTTAGTCGCATTAGCCGCATCCCGCTCAGCGGCCGCACTAGCCGCTTCGCGTGCCGCTGCCGCATCTGCTGCTGCCCGCGCAGCAGCCACATTAGCTGCTTCCAGTGCAGCATTTTGCACTTCGGCAGCCTGAGCCGCTGCTAGTAATGCAGCCTCATCAGCTGCAGCCTTTGCAGCAGCTGCTTTAGCAGCTTCCAAGGCAGCATTTTGCACCTCAGCAGCACGAGCCTCTGCCAACAATGCAGCCTCATCAGCTGCAGCCTTTGCAGCAGCTGCTTTAGCAGCTTCCAAGGCAGCATTTTGCACCTCAGCAGCACGAGCCTCTGCCAATGCGGTCTCTTCAGCCTCAGCCTTCGCAGCAGCTACTTTGGCAGCTTCCACGGCAGCGTTTTGTACCTCAGCAGCACGAGCCTCTGCCAATGCGGTCTCTTCAGCCTCAGCCTTCGCAGCAGCTACTTTGGCAGCTTCCACGGCAGCATTTTGTACCTCAGCAGCACGAGCCTCTGCCAATGCAACCTCTTCAGCCACTGCCTTTGCCGCTGCCTCTTGATCTGCCGTACCGTTAGAAATAGAAGCTGAATTAGAAGATTGAGACGCGTTGTTTTGATCATTCAAGACATCAACTCCCACAGATGCACCAGGAGCAGAATCAACCACTGCTGACGAAGACGCAGCTGCCCGCCCTCTCTTTTTAAGGTCACCCACAGGCGGTTCGTCGCTGGCACAAGCAACTAATAAGCTCGCCAACAATACTCCAATCACTATGTTTTTCATCCTCTATTCCTTATCCCTAATAAATAATGTTACTGCTTCAAAAAAGGCCCCCAAGTCGGCTCACGAACATCCCCTGCCTGTGAGGACAACTTCTGCTTAACCCTGCCATCGCTGGAAACGATGGCCAGTATACCACGGCCCTGCGCCTCGGTTGCAAACAGGACCAGCTTTCCGTTGGGTGAAAAACTTGGTCGCTTTTCCCAACCACCTTCAGTCAACAACTGCATTTGCCTAGTCTGAAAATCCTGAACGGCAATGTTAAATCGCCCATTACTTTGATGCGCAAAAACAAAACTCTTGCCGTCGGGACTATATCGCGGAGAGAAATTATTGCCACCCTCAAAAGTCAATCGCTCGGCAGTTTTCCCCTCCACTGGCATCCTGTAAATTTGCGCACTGCCTCCACGATCAGATGTAAACAACAAAGATTGTCCATCCGGAGAAAAGCTAGGCTCTGTATCAATCGCACCACTAAACGTAAGACGACGCAAATCAGTGCCATCGGAACGAACAAGGTATATCTGCGGACTGCCATCGCGCGTCAGCACAACGGCAAGATGTTTGCCATCCGGTGCCCATACTGGGGCACTATTACTTCCCCGTGCATTAGAAAGCACTGTTCGTTGATTGGTCACTAACGACTGTACATATACAACCGCATGACCCTGCTCTAATGTCACATAGGTAAGCTGACTGCCATCTGGCGACCATGCTGGCGACATAATAGGCTCATTGATCGACAACACAACTCGGTCGTTAAAACCATCGCTATCTGCCACTACCAGACGGTTATTCTTACCTTGCCGATTTACGTACGCAATACGCGTGCTGAATACCCCAGGATTACCCGTGAGCTTTTCATATATCAGATCGGCAATGCGATGGCCGATGGCACGCATTTGATCGCCTTTAGCGGTTACGGCTTGGCCAAACAACTCGGTTTGCTTAACTGCATCGAGCAAACGGAATTTAACAGTGACCCGACCATCCTGCTGCGCCTCCACACTACCAATAGCTAAAGCTTCCACACCACGCCAATCGGCATATACGACCTCGGATGGTTCATGCGGTGTCTTGTTCGTCGGATTAACCAATCGGAATAATCCACTGCGCTTCAAATCCAAGGACACTACTTCAGTAATGCTCTGAGCAAGCTTGTTTTCGTTGGCAAACGGCACAATGGCTACCGGAATCTGGCGTTCTCCTGCCCCTACAATATCAATGGTCAGTGCAGCACGAGCGGGTAAAGCGGCACAAAGCAACACCAGCAAAATCCAATAACGTAACATATTCACTCCTCTCATAAACTATTCCTTTGGGCTAAATTTGAGATGCAATTCACGAAAATTGTTGAATAGCGCCGCATCTGGCGGCAAGGGCAACGGCTCCGCTTTCTTAATGGCGCGTTCCACCGCACTGTCATACGCCGCGTTCCCACTCGGCTTAACCAATATTGCATTTAACACCATACCGCCAGGCAGTAAGGTTACGTCAAATTCCGCACGCGCATTATACGGTATATCCGGCAGCATCACGATGTTGCGGCGTATTTTGGCGATGATTTTGGCCTTATATTCAGCCACCTCTTTGCCTATGGCTGCTGCCTGTGCGGCACGTGCGCGCTCTTGCTCAGCCTGAGCTTTTTGCTCAGCACGCGCACGCTCCTGTTCAACTTTTGCTCTCTGTTCGGCTTGCGCCTTTTGCTCTGCCTGCTCCTTCTGTTCCTCTAACAATTTTTGCTCGGCATGCGCCCTCTGTCTCGCCCGCTCTTTTTCTTCGGCCTGCTCTTTCTTTTCAGCCAGGGCTTTCTGTTTCGCTTGAATTTTTCGTTCGGCCTCAGCTTTTTGTTCCATTTCAGCTTTTTGTTCCATTTCAGCTTTTCGTTCGGCTTCAGCTTTTCGTTCAGCTTCAGCTCTTCGTTCAGCTTCAGCTCTTCGTTCCGCCTGTATCTTTTGTTTAGCTAACGCTTTCTGCTCAGCCTGGGTTTTCTGTTCAGCCTGAGCCTTTTGCTCCGCTTCAACCTTCTGCTCTGCCTCAATCTTATGTTCGGCTTGAGCCTTCAATTTAGACTGAGCATCCGCCTTTTCTATTTGACGCTTTGCCTCAGACTTCAGAGCTTCTTGAAATTTTTCCTGCAATCGTTTTTTTTCAGCTAATTCGAAATCAGCTTTCAGTGACGCCGCAGATTTCACTGGCTCAATTACTTTAGATGGCTCGGCTTTTTCCAATTCAGCTTTAAGGTTACGACGTATTTTGGCAACAATATCAGCCTGCTCGGCACGAGCGCGTTCATGTTCAGCCCGCACCTTCTGCTCTTCAATCATCTTCTGTTCAGCCTGCGCTCTCTGTTCAGCCAACACCTTTTGCTCAGCCTGCACTTTCAATTTTTCCTGTCTCTTTTGCTCGGCCTGCACATTCGTTTTTTCTATTTGCCGCTTAGGCTCTATTTTTATCGGCTTGGATTTTTCCTGATGCCTTTTCTTTTGAGATAAAACTATATCAGCCTTAGGTAGCGCCACAGGCGGCACAGGCTTACTCAACTTGGGTCGCTCAATCGGTGGTTTAGGAGGCTCAACGTTAACTGGGGTTGGAGCCGCCTCGATTCCAGGCAAACTATCCCAAATATCCACTACCATACCCTGTGGAGGTTGCGCCTTCCAGCTGGCACCAAAATATAACAGCACGAAAAATGCGCAATGAACAGCCAATGCCAATGCCCCAGCACGAAGCTTGTAGGGTTTGGCATACACGATCGCGCTCATCGCCCCGTGGTTTGCGCCAACAGACCAACCTTCTTAATCTGTTGCCGTTGCAACACATCCATCATACTAATCACTTCTTCATAGCGCACATTTTTGTCGGCAGAAATTACAACGGGCTGATCCACGTTCTGTGCCTGCTTTTGCTTGAGGAGCTCAATTAATTCCTCGCGTGTAACGCTCTGCTCCTGCCCCTTCTTACTTCGATCATTCAGCGCCAGCGTGGTGTCTTTTTTTATTATCACTTCTAAAGGTGCAACAGGCGGCGCGAGCGATTTTCCCACGCTGGGCAAATCGATCTGCCCAGGGTTCATTAATGGCGCTGTAATCATAAATATCACTAATAATACCAACATCACGTCGATATAAGGCACGACGTTAATATCACTCATTGGACGCATAGCAGAACGGCGGGGAATCATGGCTGACGTTGCAGTACGTTAGAAAATTCTTCCATAAAAATCTCAAAGCGTGATGCCAAGCGCGTAATATCATGCGAATAACGGTTGTAAGCAACCACGGCAGGAATAGCAGCGAACAAACCCATCGCAGTAGCAATTAATGCCTCGGCAATGCCTGGCGCAACATGTGCCAATGTAGCTTGACCAACATTTGCCAACCCACGGAATGCATTCATAATTCCCCACACTGTACCGAATAACCCAACATAAGGACTGACCGAACCAACTGTAGCCAGAAAAGCCAGATGCGATTCAAGAATATCCATCTCACGCTGATAAGTGGCACGCATGGCACGACGCGTACCATCCATCACCGCATTGTTGTCCATACCATGTTTCTTTTTAAGCTTAAGGAACTCAGTGAAGCCAGCTGCAAAAATTCGTCCCATACTGCCCGAATCACCACGCATTACAGAAGTATTTTGATACAACCTATTAAGGTCATCATTATTCCAGAATGATTCTTCAAATTCCTCACTTTGCTTCACCGCCTGCCTGACAGTAAACATTTTAAGAAATATGAACCACCATGACATCAATGAAACCAGTAACAATAAACCCATTACCAATTGAACAAGTACGCTAGCGTTCTGAATCAAATGGATAAACGATAAATTCTGTGTTACATCCATATTTACAATATCCTTTAGTTTTTCCATTGCTCTCGCAATGCTTCCGGCACACTCACCGGCTTGAAATTAGCCATTGCTACGCAAACAAGATGTATTTCCGCCTCAACCAGTACATCCTCGCCGCGCAGCACCTGCTGACATAAGGTCACGCGACTACGCCCGACATCCTTCAGTTGCACGCTGACAGCAAGTAAATCATCAAGCAAAGCAGGCTTGAGATAATTCAATCTTAATGAACGAACCACAAATACCATACCAAATTCGCTCATCAACCCCTTATTACTGTAACCATAACATTCCCGTAACCACTCAGTCCGTGCACGCTCCAAAAAGTTCACATAACTACCATGATATACCACTCCTCCTGCATCGGTGTCTTGGAAAAACACCCGTACTGGCAATGCAAAACTTGATTGATGGGTTGAATGGAGCATATTTATTTAATCTTAGAAAGTTTTTATCACCAAAAATCTAACGTACTGTACTGAACAATGCCATTTATATAGTCAGCCCGCATATTTCTATATTAACAAGGCATCCGTTGAGCCGACAACCCCTCCCGACTCCACTATTCTATTTAGTCCGCTCTGAAAGAAGCCTAGTTACATACTTAAGGCTCATATACAACCGCGGATGATCCGAAGGCCAACTTAGATCCCGCCGTAGCATCTACGCACACAGTCCGTCACATTGATGTGGTACATCTTTTACGCCATTCAAACCGCCTTGATGCAAATTATTTATGCGAATGTAACTTGACACCCCATTCGTCTATCGGATTGTGGAAATCTACAATTAGACTTGGTCCGTATTAAAGTTAACGATATCAATGCCGATAGCGAATTACGTGGTGAGCTAAATCAGAGTAAACCCAATGGTCTGTCCGTATATTCTGGCAAGGCGACCATTGGTCGGAGCAAAGTGGTATTTGTTTCAAGCCTATCGATAGAATGAATTATGGAAAACACCCCCCCATTATTAGGTAACCCAAAAGTCGGCACATCGCGTGGACAAATGGGGTTCACGCTGATCGAATTACTAATCACAATCGTAATCTTAGCAATTTTGCTGGCAATCGCTGTGCCCAATTTCATTACGTTTGTGCAAAACAGTCGCTTGGTCGGGCAAACGAATGACCTGGTCACCGCACTCAATTACGCCAGAAGTGAAGCTATCAAGCGCGGTGTTCGGGTTTCAGTGTGTAGCCGTCTAAACAATACTACCTGTTCGGGTGCAGGTGTATTTAATTGGGATGCGGGCTGGCTGGTATTTGTTAATCTTAATAACAATGAAGTGATAGACGCAGGCGAAATGGTACTCCAAGTGCGGCAGCCGCTAGAAAATGGCAATACGCTACGCACGACGGGGAGACAACGTGTCACGTATCAAAACTCCGGTTTTTCCGGCAATGCTGACACTTTCCGTCTTTGCGACAATCGTGGCACAGCAAGCGGGCGGGCCATTGCTATCAGTTTGCAAGGTCGGGTATCTACTAGCACAGGAACCACAGCATGCCCCTGACAAAAACACAATCTGGCTTTACCCTGCTCGAAATCCTTGTGACAATTGTAGTGCTGTCACTTGGCTTGCTCGGACTGGCTGGACTGCAAGCTGCCAGCCTGAGCAACAATCAAACTGCCTACTATCGCAGCATTGCTACCCAGCAGTCATACGACATCGCCGATCGATTACGCGCCAACCTGGCTGGCGCAGGTTCGCTTCATGGTTATAGATATAACAATTTGGCGGCAGGCCTCCCGGTTGGAAACCCTGACTGCTTCGCTGCGGCGTGCACCCCTGAAAATATGGCCATTTCCGACCATCGTCAGTGGAACAGGGCCAATGCAACCTTATTGCCTAACGGCAATGGAACCGTCGTGTGTGCAGATGGCCCTGCTGCTGCAGGATGTACCGCGGCTACAGGCAACTGGGTATTCAACATCACCGTTACTTGGACTGAAAAGAGTGTGGGAGGAGGTGCCGATCCGAGCTGCCCGGCGGGATCACCAGCCAACACGCGTTGCTTTGTAACGAGTATCACCCCATGAAAAACCACATGTTTTTGTCTTCGCTCCACAAAGCAA
Source organism: Candidatus Nitrotoga sp. SPKER (assembly GCA_003402285.1). Classification (GTDB taxonomy): domain Bacteria; phylum Pseudomonadota; class Gammaproteobacteria; order Burkholderiales; family Gallionellaceae; genus Nitrotoga. The sequence continues at coordinate 137,675 of QFXG01000016.1, forward strand.
CACCTCAACTTGATATACCTAAACATCAAGCAGGTTTTTCGCTAGTAGAACTCATGATTGCAATTACGCTGGGCCTGATTGTGCTACTGGCTGTTGGTTCGATTTACATCGGCAGTCGGCAGACCTACCGGGTTCAGGAAGATAACGCTCGCCTTCAGGAAGCGGGTAGATATGCGCTGGAAGTGCTGGGCCGCAGCATCCGGCAGGCAGGTGCAAATGCGGAAATGAATTTCAACAAAACCGCAACCGCATTGCAATGTAATGTACCTGGGATATGCGATGCAATTAGCGGGGTTAATGGTGTCACCGTGACGGATCCTGATACGCTAACAGTGCAATTTTATGCGGGGAGTGAAGAACTCAATACTGGTTTGGGTTTATGGGTGGCTCGTGATTGCGCTGGCGGTATTGCTAACCCTGCATCAGGTGTAGTGGTAACCAACACATTTGACATCACCGCTACCAATCTACGATGTACGGGCAGTATAGGAGGCGTGCAGCCACTCGTTGAAAATGTCGAAAATCTTCAAGTTGTATACGGCATTGATACCGATGTTTCCGGAAGTCCAGATTTTAGGTCAGCTGATTTATATGTGGCAGCGCCCACTGCAGCACAGTGGCCGAATGTCGTGACCGCGCGCGTTTGTGTGGGGATTAGATCGGCCAATAATGGCCTGACTCCCTCTCCACAAAGATATCTCAACTGTGCGGGTGCGCTAGGTGTCGATACCACGGCGACGGGCTTTACCACAGCATCTGCCGGAGATCTGCGCCTGCATCGCAGCTTTGTGGCTACCTACAACCTGCGTAACCGCGTCGCTGCTGCGCCTTAAGATCATGGTAAATCAACACTGTAATACTCAATCCGTTAATCGCCAGCATGGTGTCGCCTTGATTACCGGACTGATTTTCCTGGTGGTATTAACTTTGATTTCCATCACGGCAGCGCGCATGTCCAGTCTTGAAGAACGCATGTCGGGCAACCTGCGGGATCGCTCATTGGCCATGCAGGCAGCCGAGATGGCGTTGCGTGATGCCGAGCGTGATATTCGTGGGGGCACAGGCATTATTCGCACACCAGCAATTTCCGGGCTGACCAACTTCGACTCAACCTGCACTGCTGGCCTGTGTTACAACGGACTCGCAGGGAATGCTAACGGGACAAATTGGACTACCACTCCAATCTGGAGCGTGGTCAGTATGACGGCTGCCCCCAGCGTTGCGTATGGCACAAATACGGGCGCGACAAGTATTGCCGGGCTTTCGGCGCAGCCGCGTTACATCATCGAAGGTATAGAAAAAAACGGATCAGGTACCGCTATTTATTACTACCGTATTACCGTGCGTGCACAAGGCGCAAACGCCAATACGGTGGTGTGGTTGCAGGAAGTATACAGATACTAGCAGTGTGCTTAATCGAAAAAATAGAGCTATGAAAACCATCTGCGGCCACATTACACAATCGACCTTATTCCAACTTCCGTCCCTCTTCTTGGAGAAAGTATATGGATTAATAGGAATGATGTATCGGAGCACAGATAATTCCATTCCGTATTACTGCATGTGGCGCTAAATTTTTTACTTGTGCCTTTTCTTGCCTGGAAATTTGAATTTAGGCGCCCTTAACAACTGATTCAAAGGAGTGCATTTTATGAATATTTTCAAACAGAAACGATTAACATTGGCGCTGTTGGCCACTTTTTCGGTGGGATATTACGGGGTAGCAAGTGGCGCATTACTCATAAGCCAGACCCCTCTGTTTGTTCTTTCCGCGACAAAAGCTAATGTACTGCTAATTTTCAGTAACTCTAACGCCATGGATGAAGACCCCACGGGCTTAGCTGTGGGTAGCAACGACTCAACCAGTAAATCAGAGATCGCACGTATAGCAGCCAGAAACCTGGTAACGAATTACACCGGTCGGATCAATATGGGTTTGATGGCATACCAGCAAAGTGGTGTGGTGCATCAATGGCTGAATCAAAGCCCTTACGATATCAGCTTTGACCCTGCGACTTATGATCCGGCCTGGACGGGTGCACGAGATAGTGCAACCCATAAAAAATTTAAAATCCCTAACTCCAGCAGTCCTAATGTGGCCGGGGCATGTACGACAAGCGGTGGCACTAAGGTTGATTGCGTGTACTACAACGTCAATCTGCCTTACTATACCGCAACACCGCAAGGTAACAGTTTCTGCTATTCAGCCACGACAGGGGCGACCACGCCCACCTTCCCAGGTGACCATACAAGCTATCAGTGCTACGCTACCAAGACAGGGTTTTCGAATGCTGCACCAGGTGTAGCCGGTGCAGGCTATCCGACCGGAGTACTGTTTAGTGGAACTTTTGGCCCGACCGAGAGTGATTTTGCACAAAATATAGACGACTTTGGCCAAAGACTTGCATCTTCTGATCAAGGACCAACCTGGTTTGCCAATGGCAGCCCGGGGTTGGGCTATTTACATGTACCGATCGTAAGCCTGGATACGGTTCAAGCAGGTAAGATTAATGTAAAGCTAGCAACGAGTGTTGTGCCCACTTGCACTCGGGTTGGGAATGTTTGTACTTGGAACGACAACCCTACCGCCATTTCAGGTGGAAATACACCGACGAATCCTAACGCACCCCTTATAAACGCAGGTTTATCTCCCATTACCGGAACATTCAGGACAGCCAAAGATTACTTCAATGGTGCCACCACAAATTTTACTGCCGCTCAAGGCGGGCCACAGGCAGCCCCCATAGCTGCGTGTGGTCACGATTTCGTCGTATTATTGACCAATGGATTGCCTAGTCGAACTGCATCCGGTGGAGCCGTTACTTATAGCGTTGGTCAACCATTTTCGGCAAGTGAGGTGGTGAATGCAGTGGCAGCAGTGACTAATTTGAAGAATGGTACGCGTCCAGTCGAAACTTACGTCATTGGTTTTGCCTTGCCGGAATTTACCAATAATTATTTCGTCAGCAACCCACCCAATCCGCTCGATCAAATGGCAGTCGCGGGCGGCACGTTCTCTGCTTTTTTTGCGAGTGATCTTGTCTCGCTGAACTCCACATTCAGCAAAATCTTCAGCGATATTCTTGCGAAAACGGGATCTGCAGCTGCGGTTGCTACCAATACGGCAAATCTTCAGATTGACAATTATATATTCCAGGCTAAATTTCAAACGACAGACTGGAGCGGGCAGCTGGTTTCGCTCCGCGTTGATACCAGCAGTGGCTCGGTAGTTAAGACGGAGAAATGGGATGCGGCACCCAAACTCGATGCTATATCACCCGCTAGCCGGGTCATCCTAACTAAGGGGGCGGCTGACGGAGTAAGTTTCGAATGGGCAAACCTGACGTTTGGCTCATCCACTAGTCAGCAAACCTTGCTCAACACCAACAATCTTGGTATTAACGATGGGCTGGGGTCGGCTCGACTGGATTACCTGCGTGGGGAGACCTCCAACGAAGGCACCTCACCGGGACAATTCCGTGCTCGTAACGCATCAACAGCGAGTGGCAGCATCCTTGGCGATATTGTCAACTCCGGCCCGCTTTATGTAGGTGCACCCAAAGCCGGTTATTCGGATGTCGATTATCCTGGCTATGCTGCTTTTCGTGCGCGGTATTTAAGTCGTAAACCGGTGGTATACGTAGGTGCAAACGATGGCATGTTACACGGCTTCGATGCACAGCTTGATAGCAGTGGAAACCCGGTTTCCACAGGAGGAAATGAGGTGATCGCCTATGTACCATCGCAAATGTTTGGCTCCCTGAGCCAACTCACTGCTCAAAACTATAACCAGAACCATCGCTACATGGTAGATGGCACTCCCATGTCAGCCGATGTGTATTTACCGTCACTAACAGGCAGTAGCGTAGACAAGTGGCGCACCGTCTTAATCGGCAATATGAACAGCGGCGGCAAGGGTTATTTTGCGCTCGATATCACCAACCCCAATCTATCCGGCTTTTCTGCATCCACCTTCAGCGCTGGCAATGCGGCAGATTTGTTGCTATGGGAATTCACTGATGCCGATGACACCGATATGGGCTACGCGTATAACCTGCCACCACAAGATTCGACTAATAGCCAGGCCAAACAGATCGTCAGACTGCAAAACGGGAATTGGGTAGCAGTCGTCGGTAATGGTTACAACAGCACGAATGGCAGGGCGGTATTATATCTGCTTAACATTGAAAAGGGGATTGATGGCAGCTGGGTTACCTCGGGCGATTTCTTTAAAGTGGTAGCGGATAGTGGACCTAACAATGGTTTGTCAACACCCGTACCTTACGATAGTAATGGCGATGGCATGGTAGATGTTGCTTACGCAGGCGATCTACTGGGTAATATGTGGCGGTTTGATATCAGCACCCCCTCCACTCCCGTCGCCTCACTTTTGTTCAGTAGCGGAACAACCAAGCCAATTACAACTCCCCCCGTGGTGTTCTCTCATCCATCGGGCGGTAACATGGTGTTATTTGGGACGGGCAAATATCTGGAGCTGACAGACAACGCGACTGCCGCCACGCAAACGATATATGGCATACGCGATAGTGGTTCGGGTACGGTGCTGGCGAGCGCGTTGGAAGTGCGAACCATGCTTGATCCAACTGGGAAGCGCACGATATCAGGCTCGTTGATTAATTGGACAACAAAGCAGGGGTGGCTCCTCGACCTGCCTGCTTCGGGAGAACGTCTGACCGGTGTCCCCAAAATGGAGAGCGGTAATTTTTTCTTTAATACCTTGATTCCTTCCACTGTAGCATGCGAATCTGGAGGGACAGGTTGGTTGATGGCTGTGGATAGTCTGACCGGAGCTCAGCCTGGTTTGCTAGTGTTTGATGGGAATAAGGATGGTGTTTTTAATAATGCAGATCTGAACTTCGGTGGAATGAAAATCGGCGCCGCCATCGGAGGTACGACGTTTATCAAAGGAACAGTAGGTAGTTCAGTCGGACTTGGTATCGCCTCACTGACCAACGGTGAATTAATTGCGCCAAAAATTAATTTCGGTTCCTTAACTGGTGGCCGCGTTAATTGGCGGGAAATTTTGCAATAAACGGAGAAAATTCCATGCGAGCAGATACAATTAGGAAAAACGCCGATATGGTTACATTTGCACGATCTGGGTTGCGGGCAATCCTTAAACGCCAGCTTGGATTTACGCTGGTTGAACTGATGGTCACTGTGGTGATCATCGGCATTCTTTCTGCAATTGCTTATCCCAGTTACACACAATATGTATTACGTACAAACCGTGCAGAGGCGCGCGCTATATTAATGGAAAGCGTGCAGTTTCTTGAACGGAATTACACTACGGCTAACCGCTATGACCAAACCAGCGCGGGAGCTGCTATCGCTTTACCATACCTAACCTCACCGAAAACCGGAACAACAAAATACAACATCACTGCAGCATATGGTGCAGCGCCAGCCCAGACTTTTACACTTAGTGCAACACCTACTGGCGTCATGTCTACTGATGCGTGCGGCACCTACACGCTGGATAATACCGGAATACAAGGGAGTGGCGGCACGATAGCCGAGTGTTGGGCAAGGTAGCCGACAGGCCATAGTGCATGTGCATGTGCACATGCATGATTGCTATTTATCCACTTTGATCTAACCGCCGCAAGCATGTTGGATATTAATTTAAACACACTGCCGTCCACAATGTATCTTTAGAGATGGCAGCAGATTTTTCAATAGGAGCGTGAATGATGAAGCAGCTTGTTGCGATATTTGTTTCAGCCATTTTTTTCAGTAGCTTGGCGCAGGCCAGAATGGTGATTGAATCCTCCCGGTCAGGAAGCGATATTTCGGCCACGCCAGTGAATCTAGCCCCACAAAGTGGTCAGGTGAGTGAAATCCACGTAAATGAGAGCAGAATGGTGATTGGAGGGGTAACTTACGCGTATGACCCTTTGAGCACAACAGTCACAGTAAATGGAAAGCGTTCAACGATCAGTGACTTACGAAGCGGTGAAGTGGTGCAGTTTGAAGCGGTACCACATGGTAAAAATATGTTGAATATTTTAACAGCTATCAGTGTGGAAATTTTCAGTATGCGAAAATAAACCCTGTTTTAATTATTAGACAGAGAAATAGCGCGAAAAACTGATGGATCAACTTGGAATACTGGTTAATAGCTCAATCATGCTGAATGCCAGCCATATCAGCCCAGAAAAATTTTGGCTACTTATGTGAGAACGACCACGCATTGTGATCAATCAATTAGGAAAAAGGGCTTTTGGTCACGCAGATAATCCAGGTCAAGCTTTAAAGTGGCCTGCGAAATCCCAAGGCATTTTCAGAAAAATAGAAATTAGTACTACTCGACGTAAATCAGCAGCTGTTTAATTTTGTAAAAATATTATTTCAAATTCATATGTTTATCACGTTAAATTACGTGATAAGATGCTGGCACAGCCTAATACTGGTCGCTCTGAATGTTTAGAACACTGACCACGTTCGACACTACATACTTCAGCTTATGCACCGACATATCTATTCATGATCTGACATAAGATGTCTTTTCAACATTTTCACTTTCTTGTGCTTTGCCAATACTCGAAATATCGCACCAAGGTGCTAGTCCAATACTCCAGATATTTTCTTCTTCTGTGGGGGTGATAAGTTAATTACCCACTTTATTTCACATAGAACCCTTTTTATTCATTTAGGAAACCACTATGCCTTACGTCAACATTCGCATTACCGGTGCCCTCAGCCGCGAACAAAAAGCCAAGATCGCTACAGAAATCACCGACACCCTCGAACGCATCGCACACAAACCAAAGTCCTACACCTACATTACCTTCGACGAATTGTCGGATGAAAACTGGGCGATTGCGGGAAAGTTGCTGAATGAGGAGTAAGCTCAAAACCAGATCAGTTGCCATCATCGGCGGCGGGCCTGCCGGACTGATGGCTGCAGAGGTATTGATTCAGAACGGCGTTCGTGTCGATCTTTACGATGCGATGCCATCCGTGGGGCGCAAATTTCTGATGGCTGGCAAGGGCGGCATGAACATCACGCATTCCGAGCCAATCGAACCATTTCTCTCACGCTATGGTGCACGCCGCGCCCAGATCAAGCCGCTGCTTGATACTTTCGGGCCGAAGGCTCTACAAGAGTGGGTGCACAACCTCGGCATCGCTACATTCGTCGGCACGTCCGGGCGCATATTTCCGACTGACATGAAAGCAGCGCCGCTCTTGCGCACCTGGCTGCACCGCTTGCGTGAAGCAGGTGTGAATTTCCATATGCGCCATCGCTGGTGCGGGTGGAATGAAAATGGTGCACTTCGTTTTGCCACACCACAGGGCGAGCATACTGCGGATGCCGATGCAGTGGTTCTGGCACTAGGCGGCGGCAGTTGGGCGCGGCTCGGTTCTGATGGCGCATGGGTGTCGCTGCTCGAACAACGTGGCATTCCCATGGTGGCATTACGGCCCGCAAACTGCGGTTTTGATATTGGCTGGAGTGAGCACTTCAAATCCCGCTTCGCCGGGCATGCGGTAAAAGCGGTGGCTGTGACCTTTATCGATGCCGCAGGAAGTATTCACCGTCGACAGGGCGACCTCATGATAACAGTGACCGGGATTGAAGGCGGACCGATCTACGCTTTGTCTGCACTCCTGCGCGATGAGATTGCAGCCACAGGCGCGGCAGTCATTTACCTTGATCTGACGCCCGGGAAAGATTTACCGCGTGTCATTGGCGAGATAGCACATCCGCGCGGATCCCGCTCGATGGCCAGTCACCTGCAAAGCCGGGCAAACATCAAGGGGGTAAAAGCTGGCCTGCTGCGCGAAAGGGTGGTGCCCTCAGACTTCGCCAACCCCGAGCGCCTTGCGGCTGCGATTAAATCATTACCATTACGGCTCATCGCTCCTCGTCCACTAGTTGAAGCCATCAGCAGCGCAGGAGGCGTTGCCTTCGAGGCGTTGGACGAATGCTTGATGATACGCGCCCTGCCCGGCGTATTTTGTGCAGGCGAAATGCTGGATTGGGAAGCACCCACCGGCGGCTATCTGCTTACCGCCTGTTTCGCAAGCGGGCGCGTCGCAGGTATGGGAGCATTAAACCATCATATCGATCCGGCCCGATGATCTATACACTTTCATGATTCTTCATTATTAGAAACGCGAGTTCAAGTTTGAAGTGCAACGCCTGACTTGAAGAATACCTGACTGGGTGTTTTGTACTCAAGCCTTTTTCTGGGTCGGTTGTTCAATCTAAACATTGCCATATCAATCTCCTGCTGTGTAATGGTGGTGAAGTCCCGATTTTTTGGGAAATACTGCCGTATCAATCCATTTGTGTTTTCGTTAGTGCCTCGCTCCCATGACGAGTAAGGGTGCGCGAAATAGAAATTTGCTTTCAGTTTTTTAGCAATTTCTTCATGTCCGGCGAACTCGCGCCCGTTGTCTGAAGTAATGGTGTGAACCTTTTTCCGATACGGCTTCAATAGCGCGATCATTGCCCGGCTGACTGCTTGAGCTGTCTTTCGCTCAACCTTGAGTATCAGCGTGAATCCAGTCTTGCGTTCAACAATGCTTACGATAGCTTGCTTGTGGTTCTTGCCGATGACGGTATCAGCCTCCCAGTCGCCAATCCGACTGCGGGTCTCGACGATAGCTGGACGATCCTCAATGGAGAGGCGGTTCGGAATCGTGCCTCGCCGATCGATCTTGCCGTAACGCTTCTTGCGTTGTTTCTGACAGCGTAGATTCTGTCATAACAAACCACCAGCACGTTTGTCGGCATAAACACGCTGATACACCGTCTCCGGGCTGATGGCAGCATGCCCACTAATTTGCTCCGGGCTCCATTGCTCCAACAGCCTCTCTTGAGCGAATTGCCGGTGGCATCATCTATCGTCCGTGCATTCATAGAGCGTCGTCCTGTTGCCATGCTGTGCGCCTGTTTCGGTCGATAGCTACGCCGCCCACAGTTACGCGTTAATTCTCTGCTGATAGTTGAGTCACTTCGTTTCAACACTTGCGCTATTTCGTATTGCTTGTGCCCCGCTTTCTTTAAGGCATAAATCTGGTATCGTTCTTCTCGGGTAAGATGTGTGTAGTTCATTTGTGTAATTTCGACTGGCTGGTCAAAAAGCACGGATGCTACCGCATCCCACCCACCTGACCTGCGTTACTCAAAATTGCACTTCATCCTAATGATCAAAATTGAAGCTAATTGACCGCCCACCCTCAGAAGAATATCGGTTTTTTCATTTCGCCATCCATTTCAAGAAGTGGAGTTTCAACAAAACTCGAGCGATTCATTTAAGGCTATTGATATCTCATGTGAACATTGATATTTTTTAGAGATAACCTAAATAAATCCATAAATTTTCCGATAGAGAAAGTGTACCCAATTTTTGCTGGTAGCTGTCCACCTACCGGAGAATAGCAGCATCGCTTGAGGCGCCGAACCTGTTCCAAATAGCTACACATTTAATTCCGCATTGAATCTACTTTAAATTCAAGAACAAATTTATATGCTGGTGCAATCAATTATTGGGTAGCCACAATAATAAGGGGAGATAATGAATAATCTAACTGTCAAAATAAAACTCATCCTTCTTATGGCGGTAGCGATTACTGCTCTGCTTGCTACCGGCATGGCGGGATGGCTCGGCATTTCAAATGTAACTTCATCCATGAAGGAAATAGGCGAGGTACGGTTACCCTCTATTCTTGGTCTTGACATCGTCCATGAAGGACAGACTGCGATACGTTCTGAAAACAGAAGGGTCGCCTTTTTCGAAAACGACTACTCTTCGCAAGATAAATATACAGCTGCATTAAATGCGAAAGAGACCATCTGGCAGCGTATTAACAAAGGGTGGAAGCTTTATGAGCCATTGCCACAAACCAAGGAAGAAGAGGTATTGTGGAAGCAGTTTCTCTTGGAATGGGATGCCTTTAAGCTAGCCGATAAACGAGTCAATGAAACCATCTCAGCCTTGAGCCACAACAGTTCCGAAAAAGAACAGAAACAATTGTTCGTCGATTACTACCAGCGTATGGAGGCGTCCGTGCCTTTCTTTACGAAAGCCGAAATCACCTTGGGAAAAATTATTGATCTCAATGTTGATGTGGGCAATATTGCCGCCAAAGATGGTATCGACGCCGCTGCTTTTTCCAACAATCGCATGCT